>JODU01000020.1 GCA_000720845.1 Kitasatospora aureofaciens
GTTGAGTTCTCAAGGAACGGACGCTTCCTTTGTACTCACCCTCTCGGGCTTTCCTCCGGGCGCTTCCCTTCGGTCTTGCGTTTCCGACTCTATCAGATCCTTTTCGGTCCGATTCCCGGTCGGCGGGATTTGTCGACTGCGTCCGGGCTTTCGCTCGTCGGCCTTTCGACATTCACTACGTTAGCCGATTCCTCCGTGGACTCATAATCGAGTCCTGCGAGTTTGAATTCAGACATGCGGACATGCCGAATTCGCTCCCGCTGAGGGAAGTCGTAGGTAGTGGGTTGGCCGCTTCCGGCTGCAGGCGAACGCCCTACCCGGGTCAAGCGGCTCGGGCTACGTTACGCGTCTCCCAAGGGAGAGTCAACTTCGGCGCTTCCTGGGGACGTGCGCCCGATACGGGCTGACCGTGGGGTCGTCGGCGACCCAGTAGCGCCAGGGGTGCACGCCGCCTTCGCCGGCCACTCCGGTCCGTGGACCGTTGCGTACCTGGTCACCGGGTACGGGGGCACCGGTCAGGATGCGCAGAGGGGTGGCTTCCGCCGTACAGGCGTCCGTGCCGTTCAGGGCGCGGTCCACGCCCAGGGCGGTGGCGAGGCGGGCCGGGCCTTTGGCCAGTTCCTTGTCATTGCGGGCGGAGAGCCGACGGGTCCGGGCCAGCTCGGCGCCCTCGATGATCTCGCCGGCGCGGAGCAGAACCGCGCTCGCCCTGCCCTCGGGGCCGCACACCAGGTTCATGCAGAACCACATGCCGTAGGTGAAGTAGACGTACACGTGTCCGGGGCGGCCGAACATCACGTCGTTACGGGGGGTGCGACCGCGGTAGGCGTGGGAGCCGGGGTCGTTCTGACCGTCGTAGGCCTCCACCTCCGTCAGACGGAGGGCGATCGGGCCGTCCGGGGTAGTGCGCACCAGGATGCGGCCCAGGAGGTCGGGGGCCACCTCGAGAACGGGGCGGTCGAAGAATTCCCTGGGCAGGGGCGTACGGTCAGGGCTCGCGATCATGCCGTCCGAGCGTAACGCAGCCCGGACCGCGCGCGGGGCGGTCAGGGGGCGTCCGCCTTGCCAGGGTGTGGGGCGCGGAACCGGCCACGGCGGGATCGCGTTTGTAGGGATCGAGGATTCACACGCAAGCCTGGAGAGGGAGAGACATGGCGTTCAAGAAGCTGCTCGCGAGCCTGGGAGCCGGCGGGGCTTCGGTCGAGACCGAGCTGCATGAGGTCAACGTCGTACCGGGGGGTGTCGTCCAGGGCGAGGTGCGGATCCAGGGAGGGTCCGTCGACCAGGAGATCGAAGGGCTGTCGGTCGGGCTCCAGGCCAAGGTCGAGGTGGAGAGCGGCGACCAGGAGTACAAGCAGGACATCGAGTTCACCAAGGTGCGGCTCGGCGGCGCCTTCGGGCTGAAGGCCGGTGTGGTGCACGCGGTGCCGTTCGGCCTGGAGATTCCGTGGGAGACCCCGATCACCATGATCGACGGGCAGGCGCTGCGCGGGATGAACATCGGCGTCACCACGGAGCTGGAGATCGCGCGCGCCGTGGACTCCGGTGACCTGGACCCGATCAACGTGCACCCGCTGCCGGCGCAGAAGGCGATCCTGGACGCGTTCATCGGTCTGGGCTTCCGCTTCAAGAGCGCGGACATGGAGCGGGGCCACATCCGGGGGACGCGCCAGCAGCTGCCCTTCTACCAGGAGATCGAGTTCTTCCCGCCGCAGCAGTACCGCGGGCTGAACCAGGTCGAGCTGAGCTTCGTGGCCGACGCGCAGGCGATGGATGTCGTGCTGGAGATGGACAAGAAGCCCGGGCTGTTCAGCGAGGGCAGCGACACGTTCCGTTCCTTCAAGGTCGGGCTGAACGACTACCAGGGCACCGACTGGACGGCGTACCTCAACCAGTGGCTCTCCGAGGTCGGCAGCAAGCGCAACTGGTTCTAGAAGATCTAGGCTCGGTCATCTCTGCACCACACCATTCAGGAGGTACCGAGGTGACCGAGCTGAAGCGACGTCCGCTCCCCCATGACTTCCACCCGCCCGTGCCGTCGTTCACGGTCACGAGCGACGACGTACAGGTAGGCGGGACGCTCAAGGACGCTCAGGTCCACGCGGCCGGCAACACCTCTCCGCATCTGCGGTGGGAGGGCTTTCCCGCCGAGACCAAGAGCTTCGCCGTGACGTGCTACGACCCGGACGCCCCGACGGGCAGCGGGTTCTGGCACTGGGTGGTGTTCGACATCCCGGCCTCGGTGACCGAGCTGCCGGTGGGCGCGGGCAGCGGCTCGTTCGAGGGGCTGCCCCAGGGCGCCGTACAGGCGCGCAACGACTACGGCACCAAGGGCTTCGGCGGTGCCGCGCCGCCGGCCGGGGACGGCCCGCACCGGTACGTGTTCACGGTGTACGCCGTGGACCAGGAGAAGCTCGGTCCCGACGCGGACAGCACTCCGGCGTTCGTCGGCTTCAACCTGCGGTTCCACACGATCGCGCGGGCTCAGCTCATCGGTGAGTACGAGGTGCCCGCGGACAGCTGAGTGTTCCGAGCGTTCATGGAACGTTTGCCCGCCCCCGGTCTTGGAATGGATCAGGGGCGGGCATTTTTGTTGCCGGGGGATGGCGGGGGGCGCGTCCCTCGTCGGAGCAGCAGATATTGCGTTGTCCATCCCGGCGTGCCCGGCCAGAGTTGTTCCAGCCCGCCAGGGGGTGGGCCGGTGCGCACGGGAGGTGGGCTGGTATGCGGGACACGCTGGTGCTGAACGCGAGCTTCGAGCCGTTGTCGACGGTGACGCTGAATCGAGCCGTCGTTCTGGTGCTCCAGGACAAGGCCGTCGTCGAGCAGGCCCACCCCTCGCTGCGGATGCGCGGAGCCGCGCTCGACATACCCGCGCCCCGGGTGATCAGGCTGTGCCAATACGTACGGGTGCCGTTCCGAAGACGCGCTCCGTGGTCGAGGCGGGGGGTGCTCGTCCGGGACCGGCACCGGTGTGCGTACTGCGGGCGGCGGGCGACGACCGTCGACCACGTGGTGCCGCGGTCGCACGGCGGGCAGGACACCTGGCTGAACACGGTGGCCTCGTGTGCGGAGGACAATCACCGCAAGGCGAACCGGACGCCGGAGCAGGCGGGGATGCCGTTGCTGCGGGAGCCGTTCGAGCCGACTCCCGCCGATGCGATGTTGCTGGCGCTGGCCCGGGACGACTTCGCGGCGTTGCCGGAGTGGTTGGTGTTGGACGCCGCGTGAGTCCGCGCCGCAGGGGTTGATGTGCGTCGCTGACCGCGGGTGCGCTGTGCCTTGTCGCGCAGTTCCCCGCGCCCCCTCCGGGCGCGGGGGTCACCCGGCGCCGGCAAGTACTCGCTAGTCGATCGTCGGCTTCTCGCGGCGTTCCTGGGCGGGTACGCTCGCGCCGCCGCTGCCGCCTCCCGAGTTGCCGCCCAGGCCGCCGAGGTTGCCCATGGCGCCGGAGAGGCCCTTGAGGGCGTCGCCGATTTCGCTCGGGACGATCCAGAGCTTGTTGGCGTCGCCCTCGGCGATCTTGGGGAGCATCTGGAGGTACTGGTAGGAGAGCAGCTTCTGGTCCGGGTCGCCGGCGTGGATGGCCTCGAAGACCGTGCGCACGGCCTGGGCCTCGCCCTCGGCGCGCAGTGCGGCGGCCTTGGCCTCACCTTCGGCGCGCAGGATCTGGGACTGCTTCTCACCCTCGGCGCGCAGGATCTCGGACTGCCGGACACCTTCGGCCTGGAGGATCGCGGCGCGCTTGTCGCGGTCGGCGCGCATCTGCTTCTCCATCGAGTCCTGGATGGAGGTGGGCGGTTCGATGGCCTTGAGCTCGACGCGGTTGACACGGATGCCCCACTTGCCGGTGGCCTCGTCGAGGACGCCGCGCAGCGCCGCGTTGATCTCCTCGCGGGAGGTCAGGGTGCGCTCCAGGTCCATGCCGCCGATGATGTTGCGCAGGGTGGTGACGGTGAGCTGCTCGATCGCCTGGATGTAGCTGGCGACCTCGTAGGTCGCGGCGCGGGCGTCGGTCACCTGGTAGTAGATGACGGTGTCGATGTTGACGACCAGGTTGTCCTGGGTGATGACCGGCTGCGGCGGGAAGGGCACGACCTGTTCGCGCAGGTCGATGCGGTTGCGGATGGTGTCGATGAACGGGACCACGATGTTGAGGCCCGCGTTGAGTGTCCGCGTGTAGCGGCCGAAGCGCTCGACGATGGCGGCGCTGGCCTGTGGAATGACCTGGATGGTCTTGATCAGGGCGATGAAGACCAACACCACCAGGATGATCAGGACGATGATGACCGGTTCCATCGTGGGTGTCCGTCCCCTTCTCCGCCTCGGCGCTCCGGCAGATCCTGTGAGACCGGGCCCTGTTGGCCCGGCTGACCCTGACTACTGCTGATCTTACGGCTGTTGAGGATCTTGCTGGTCGAGTGTGACAGACCGTGGCACGACGCGGGGGACGTTCGGGCCACTTGTGCACGGCCAGGTCACATGATGACGGCCGTGGCCCCGTCGATCTCCACGACGTCCACTTCCTCGCCGGGTTCGAAGGCACGCCCGGTGTCCAGGGCGCGTGCCGACCAGACCTCCCCGGCCAGTTTGATCCGGCCGCCCGAGCCGTCCACCCGCTCCAGCACGACGGCCTGTCTGCCCCTCAGGGCGTCCACTCCCGTGGCCAGTTGGGGCTGTTGGGAGCGGTGTCGCGCGGCGATGGGCCGTACGACGGCGATGAGGGCGACCGAGACGATGACGAAGACGAGGACCTGGACGACGAGGTCCGCGCCCAGTCCGGAGGCGACGGCGGCGGCGACCGCGCCGACGGCGAACATCCCGAACTCCGGCATCGCGGTCACGACGAGCGGGATTCCGAGCGCTGCCGCGGCGACGAGCCACCACACCCATGCGTCGATGTCGTTCACGCTGTCATGGTAGGTCCGTTGGGGACGCCGGGGACAGGGCGCACGGGGGGCGGGTCAGGACAGCGGGAGTCCCTTCGCGGTCCACCGGTCCCCGTTCTGCTCGACGATGAGCGGGAGTCCGAAGCAGAGGGAGAGGTTGCGGGAGGTGAGTTCGAGCTCCAGCGGGCCGGCGGCCAGGACCTTGCCCTGACGGATCATCAGGACGTGGGTGAAGCCGGGGGCGATCTCCTCGACGTGGTGGGTCACCATGATCATGGAGGGTGCGATGGGGTCGCGGGCGAGCCGGCCGAGGCGGCGGACGAGGTCCTCGCGACCGCCGAGGTCGAGGCCGGCCGCCGGCTCGTCCAGGAGCAGCAGCTCGGGGTCGGTCATCAGGGCACGGGCGATCAGCGTGCGCTTGCGCTCGCCCTCGGAGAGGGTGCCGAACCTGCGGTCCAGGTACTCGGTCATGCCGAGGCGGTCGAGGAAGGCGCGGGCGCGCTGCTCGTCGATGTCCTCGTACTCCTCCTGCCAGCCGGCGGTCATGCCGTACGCGGCGGTGAGCACGGTCTGCAGCACGGTCTGGCGCTTGGGCAGCTTGTCGGCCATGGCGATGCCGGCCACGCCGATGCGCGGGCGCAGCTCGAAGACGTCGGTGCCGGGCTTGCCGAGGGTCTCGCCGAGGATGGTGGCGGTGCCGGTGCTCGGGTAGAGGTAGCTGGACGCGACATTGAGGAGGGTGGTCTTGCCGGCGCCGTTGGGGCCGAGGATGACCCAGCGCTCGCCCTCCTTGACCGACCAGGAGACCTGGTCCACCAGAGCCCGGCCCTCGCGGACCACGGATACGTCCTGAAGCTCCAGAACATCGCTCATGAGCGCGTTGTCTCCCCTTGCATTGTGGCCGGTCTCGGCTGACGCGTACACCTGTGACTCGGGCCGCGGCGCCGGTGGGCGCAGGCCCCTCCAGGAAATCTACGCCACCGGTCGGCGTCACCGTTCCATCGGTCCGGTCCTTAGGGTGGGGGCATGCTCTCGGAACCACGCGCAGGGCGCCTTGCCGCCTGGGGAAATGCCCTTATTGCCCATTTGGTCTCGCCGGACGACGCCGCGGTCGCGATCGTGGGCGAGGACGCGGTGCACCGGGTGGAGGGGCTGCCGGGTGAGGACGCGCCGGTCGGTCTCACGCTGGCGCTGGGGCGGCTGCGGGCGCTGGGAGCGTCCGGGCTGCGGGTCGCGCTGCCCGCGCCGGGGCATCCCCTGGGGCTGAGCGGGCCGCCGGAGTTCAACGCCCGGGCGCTGGAGGCCGAGGAGGCGGTGATCTGCGAGGGGGCCGCGCTGGGGCTGGTGCCGGAGGTGTACGAGGCGGGGCCCGAGGGTGACGTGCACGTCGAGGTCGTGTGGCACTGCCTGCCGGTGCGGGAGGCGCCGCCGGCGGACGTGCCCTCGCTCGGGGAGGCGGAGCGGGAACTGGCGGAGGCGCTGCGGGACGCGACTGAGGTGCTGACGCGGCTGGACGTCGCCGGGTCGGGGCCGGTGGCGGAGGCGGCGGTCGCCGCGTACCGGGCGCGGGCGGAGCGGGGGCGTGAGGTGCTGGCGCCGGGGTATCCGCCGCGGGCGGTGCGGGTGCTGGAGTTGGCGCAGCGGGTGGGGGCGCTGGTGTCGCTGGCGTCCGAGAACGGGCACGGGGGTGCGGTGAGCGCGTCGGAGATGGCGGCGCGGGGGGATGCCTTGCGGCCGGTGGAGCGGGTGGCTCGGCGGGCGCAGGTCGCGGCGTACAACTCCGTAGTGGTGGAACGGGGGATGCGGTGAGCGCTTCTCCGGCTCGCCCCGTGCGGGTGTGACCGACCTGGGGGCCGCGCCCCCCAGACCCCCGCTTTCGGCCTGAACGGCCTCGTCCTCAAAGTCCTCAAACGCCGGACGGGCATGCCGATGCGGCCTCCCAGTGGTCCCGGGAGGCCGCAGGCATCGTGCGCGACCGGTGTCAGTGGTTGACGCCCAGGTTGCCGAAGGCCGGGTTCAGGACGCCGATGACGTTGACGCTGTTGCCGACGGCGTTGACCGGGATGTGGATCGGCGCCTGGACCAGGTTGCCGGAGGCGACGCCCGGGGAGCCGACGGCCTTGCCGTGGGCGTGGGCGCCGCCGTCGGTGGCGGAGGCCATGCCCGCACCGGCGGCGATCAGGCCGCCGGCCACCATCGTCACGGCCGCTGCCTTCTTCAGGTTCTTCACTTACAAGCCCTCCTTGCGATCACCGCGGCAGTCGCCGTGGTGCGCCCTGAAGAACGGCCGGACCCCTCGAAGGATGCGCCATATGGGGGACATTCCCACGACGGTATGAATCTCCGACCGGAGGGGAACCCTCCGCCGACTCGCCGCGTAAAGGGGCGGTCGGTCACGGTCAGCCGGTCACCCCGTGGCGTACGGCCCACAGGGCGGCCTGGGTGCGGTCCGCGAGGTCGAGTTTCATCAGGATGTTCGAGACGTGGGTCTTCACCGTCTTCTCCGAGAGGACCAGCGCCCGCGCGATCTCCCGGTTGGAGCGGCCGTCGGCTATCAGGCCCAGCACCTCGCGTTCCCGCTCCGTGAGGGATCCGGTCCGGCCCGCACCGGAGCTGCTCTCCTCCTGGCTCAGGAGGGCGCCCGCGACCTCGGGCTGGAGCAGGATGTGGCCGGCGTGGACGGAGCGGATGGCGCCGGCCAGCGCGTCGGGGTCGACGTCCTTGTACACGTACCCGGCCGCGCCCGCCCGCAGGGCCGGGACCACGGTGCGCTGCTCGGTGAAGCTGGTGACGACCAGCACGCGCGCGTGGTTGTCCAGTTCCCGGAGCCTGCGCAGCGCTTCGACGCCGTCCATGCCCGGCATCTTGACGTCCATGAGGATCACGTCGGGTTTCAGCTCCTGGGCGCGCTCGACGCCCTCGGCGCCGTCCGCGGCCTCGCCGACCACCTCGATGTCGTCCTGCACCTCCAGGAAGGTGCGCAGTCCCCGGCGGACCACTTGGTGGTCGTCGACGAGGAGCACCTTGATCGCCTCAGCCACCGGGAACCTCCATCTCGATCGTGGTGCCCTCGCCGGGCGCGGACCGCACGGTCAGCCGGCCGCCGGTGCCGCTCGCCCGGTCGCGCATCGAGACCAGGCCGAGGTGGCGTCCGGCGCGGCGTACCGTGCGCGGGTCGAAGCCGCCGCCGTCGTCGGTGATCCGCAGGACGGCGCCGGTGCCCCGCCGGTGCAGGGTCACCTGGACGTGCTCGGCCCCGGAGTGGCGCAGGGCGTTGTGCAGTGCCTCCTGGGCCACGCGCAGCATGGCCTCCTCCTGGCTGGCCGGCAGGGCCTTGACGCCGTGACCGGTGAAGGTCACCCGAGCGGAGTGGGCGCGGTCGAGGACCTGGATCTGGGTGCGCAGGGTGGCGACGAGGCCGTCCTCCTCCAGCGCGGCGGGGCGCAGCTCGACGACGGCGGCGCGCAGTTCGTCGGCGGCCTCGGCGGCGAGCGTGGCGACCTGGTGCAGCTCGCCCTTGGCCCGCGCGGGGTCGCGGTCGACCAGGGCGGTGGCGGCCTGGGCGGTCAGGCGCAGCGAGAACAGCTTCTGGCTCACCGCGTCGTGCAACTCGTGGGCGAGCCGGGAGCGCTCCTCGGCGATGGTCAGCTCGCGGCTGCGCTCGTACAGGCGCGCGTTGGTGAGGGCGATCGCGGCGTGCTGGGCGAGGATGCCGAGCAGTTCCTCGTCGTCCTGTGTGAAGCCGCAGCCGCCTTCGGGTTTCTCGCAGTTCTTGTTGGCGAGGAACAGCGCCCCGAGCACCTCGTCGCCGTCGCGGATCGGCAGGCCCAGGAAGTCGACCAGGTCGGGGTGGGCGGAGGGCCAGCCACCGAAGCGGGGGTCCTTGCGGACGTCGCCCAGGCGTTCGGGGGTGGCCTCCTGGAGCATCGCGGCGAGGATGCCGTGCTGGCGCGGCAGCGGGCCGATGGCCTTCCACTGCTCGTCGCTGACGCCGTCGACCACGAACTGGGCGAAGCCGCCGTGGTCGTCGGGGACGCCGAGGGCGGCGTACTGCGCGTCGAGCAGCTCGCGGGCGGAGGCGACGATCGTCTTGAGGACGTCGCGCACCTCCAGGTGCCTGCTCATGGCCAGCAGCGCGGAACTCACCGCGGTGAGGCCGGACCGTGGGCCGTGACTCATGTCCTCACGGTACCCGCGGGGGGTGCGGGCGGGATCGGCCCGGTGACGGGCGTCGCCTAGGGCGGTGGGCCTAGGTACGCGGTCCCGCCCGTCGGGCCTAGGGCGAAGGGCCCTGACCGGTTGGGGCCCGTGCCCGAGGCGGCGGGTGGGCGCCGGTTCCTACGTTGAGGATCACGCCGGCCGGACGGACGGCGGGGACGACGAAGGGGACGTGTGTCATGCCGGTTGCGATCATCACGGGGGCGTCCAAGGGGCTGGGCCGGGCGCTCGCCGAGGCCCTGGCGGCACGGGGGTGGGACCTGGTGCTGGACGCCAGGAATCCGGAGGCGCTCAAGGAGGCGGAGACGGCGCTGGAGGCGTACGGCACGGGGGTGACGGCGCTGCCCGGCGACGTCGCCGACTCCTGGCACCGGACGGGGCTGGTGACCGAGGCCCGGCGGCTGGGCGGCGTGGACCTGCTGGTCAGCAACGCCAGCGCGCTGGGTGCCGAGCCCCTGGTGAGGCTGGCGGAGCTGCCCCTGGAGGGCATGCGGCGGGCGCTGGAGGTGAACGTGGTGGCGGCGCTGGGCCTGGTCCGGGAGGCCCTGCCGCTGCTGCGGGCGGCTCCCGCGGGCACGGTGGTGACGATCAGCTCGGACGCGGCCGCCGAGGCGTACGAGACCTGGGGCGGCTACGGGGCGTCCAAGGCGGCCCTGGACCAGCTGGCGGCGGTGCTGGGCGCCGAGGAGCCGGGGCTGCGGGTCTGGGCCGTCGATCCGGGGGACATGGCCACGGATCTGTACACGGCGGCCGTGCCGGACGACGACGACCCGCGTCCTGACCCGGCGAGTGTCGTGCCGGCGCTGCTGCGACTGCTGGACGAGCGTCCGGCGAGCGGGCGCTACGGGGCTCCGGCGCTGCTGGAGGCCCGCTGATGTCGGCGCTGGCGGTGCGGGTCCCGGAGGAGCTGTCGGCCCGGGTGCCGGTCGAGCAGCGGGAGCCGGGTCTCGACCGGGACGGCGTGCGGCTGCTGGTGTCGCGCGGCACCGAGGTGTCGCACCACCGGTTCGCGGAGCTGCCGGGGCTGCTGCGGGCCGGTGACCTGCTGGTGGTCAACACCTCGCCCACGCTGGCCGCCGCCGTGGACGGCCGGGTCGGGCACGCGCGCGTGGTGGTGCACTTCTCCACGCGCGGGGACGACGGCCGGTGGGCGGTGGAGCTGCGGGAACCGGACGGGCGGGGCACCACGCGCGCGCGTGCGGAAGCAGTGGACGCAGTGGACGTGACGGGCCTCCCGCGCGCGCGTGCGGAGGGAGAGGGAGTGGCGGGGCGCGGGTGCGGTGGTCTGGCGGGCACGCGGGTGCGGCTGCCGGGTGGTGCGCGGCTGGTGCTGGAGGAGCCGCTGAACGCGCGCGGTGAGCGGCTGTGGTGGGCGCGGGTGTCGGGGGCGGAGGTGCCCGCGCTGCTGCGGGAGCACGGGCGGCCCATTCGGTACTCCTATACCGAGCGGGACCAGCCGCTGTCCGTCTACCAGACGGTGTTCGCGCTGCCGTCCGGTGACGGGACGGGCAGTGCGGAGATGCCGAGCGCGGCGCGGCCCTTCACAGCGCGGCTGGTGGCGGAGCTGGTGAGCCGTGGGGTGCTGTTCGCGCCGGTGACGCTGCACACGGGGGTGGCCTCGGCTCAGTCGTACGAGCCGCCGTATCCGGAGCGGTTCGCCGTGCCGGAGACGTCGGCGCGGCTGATCAACGCCGTGCGCGCCGGTGACGGGCGGGTGGTGGCGGTGGGGACGACGGCCGTGCGGGCGGTGGAGTCGGCGGCCGGGGCCGACGGGGTGGTACGGGCGCGGGCCGGGTGGACTGAACTGGTCGTGACGCCGGAGCGCGGGGTGCGGGTGGTGGAGGGCCTGCTGACGGGGCTGCACGAGCCCGAGGCCTCGCATCTGCTGATGCTGGAGGCGGTGGCGGGACGGGCGGCGATCGACCGCGGGTACGAGGCCGCGGTGCGGGGGCGCTACCTGTGGCACGAGTTCGGGGACGTCCATCTCCTGCTGCCGTAGAAGGGCGGCGCAGACCACTCACACATTGCATTGCTCCAGCAACTAGCAGTGAGAAAGGTGGGAGGCCGATGTGAGCCCGCACATAGGGCGCACGTCACGTACGAAGGGGAGTAGGAGAACGACTCGTCCGTTTTGAGCGGGGCAGATGGTCCAATCTGTCCCGCTTTGCCGTTCCCTGATCCACTATCTCGGATCGTACGTCACACCTTTGCCTCCGGATTTTGCGGCCGCTAAGAATTGCTCTCGTCGCTCAGCGCCGTGGGTTCTCCCCCGCGGCGTTTGTGCCGGAAGCACCAACTGTCCCCACCGGACGAGAGCGACCTCCGCGCTATTCGAAGAGGTCTATCCCGCCATGCTCAAGAACATCCTTCCCCGTGGTCGCAGTCGATCCCTGAACCGCACGCACAAGATCGCGATCGCCGGTGTCGGCACGCTCGGCGCCGCCGCCGTCGCCTTCACCGCCGTCCCGGCCAGCGGTCAGACGACGACCACGAGCGAGGCCGCTCCCACGGCCAAGGTGGCGTACAGCACCAAGCAGATCCAGGACGTGCACGCCGGTGTCACCGGCCAGCTCGCCGGCGCGAGCCAGAAGGTCGCCGCCATCGAGGCCAAGAAGGAGGCGGCCGCCAAGAAGGCGACCGCCGAGAAGAAGGCCGCCGCCAAGAAGGCCGCCGCCAAGCGTGCGGCGAAGGAGACCACCAGCCGGTCCGCCAAGCGCACCGAGATCAAGAAGGCCGCGCCGAAGTCCTACCCGAACAACCTCGACGGCTGGATCCGCGAGGCCCGCGCCATCATGAAGAAGCACGGCATCCCCGGGACCTACGAGGGCATCCACCGCAACATCATGCGGGAGTCCTCCGGCAACCCGAAGGCCATCAACGACTGGGACATCAACGCCATCAACGGCATCCCGTCGAAGGGCCTGCTCCAGGTCATCCCGCCGACGTTCAAGGCCTACCACGTGCCCGGCACCTCGAAGAACATCTACGACCCGGTCGCCAACATCGTCGCCGCGTGCAACTACGCCGCCGACAAGTACGGCACCATGGACAACGTCGACAGCGCGTACTGAGGTCGGCGCGGACCTCTTCACGACGTCGCCGACGCCGCACCGTACGCCGAAGGGCGGCACCCTCCTGACGGGGTGCCGCCCTTCGGGGCGTGCGGGGCGTGGCCTTGGGGCCCGCCGGACCTCGGCCTACTTGCGCATGACCTCGGGCTCGTGCCGGCGCAGGAAGCGGGCGACGAAGAAGCCGCAGATCACGCCGAGGACGATCAGCGCGGCCATGTCCATCCCCCAGGCGCCCACGGTGTGCTCCCACAGCGGGTCGGCCTCGGCCCCCTTCTCGGGCGGGCTGATCTTGTTGAAGTCCAGCGTGGCACCGGCCGCGGCGACCGCCCAGCGCGAGGGCATCAGGTAGGAGAACTGGTTGACGCCGACCGCGCCGTTCAGGGCGAAGAGGCAGCCGGTGAAGACGACCTGGATGATCGCGAACATCACCAGCAGCGGCATGGTCTTCTCGGCGGTCTTCACCAGCGAGGAGATGACCAGACCGAACATCATCGAGGTGAAGCCGAGCGCCATGATCGGCAGCGACAGCTCGACGAGTGTCGCGCCGCCCAGGATCAGTCCCTCGTCCGGGATCTCACGGCTGGCGAAGCCGATCACGCCGACCAGCAGGCCCTGGAACACCGTGATCAGACCGAGCACGAAGACCTTGGACATCAGGTACGCGGACCGGGACAGGCCCGTCGCGCGTTCCCGCTCGTAGATCACCCGTTCCTTGATCAGCTCACGGACCGAGTTCGCGGCACCGGCGAAGCAGGCGCCGACCGCGAGGATCAGCAGGACCGTGGTCGCGGTGCCGTTGGGAATGATCCGGCCGGTCTGCGGGTTGGCGGAGTTGGGCAGCAGGCCCTTGTCCGCGTCGATGAGCAGGCTGACCGCGCCCAGCACGGCGGGCAGGATCACCATCAGGGCCAGGAAGCCCTTGTCGGAGGCGATCACCGACGTGTAGCGCCGCACCAGCGTGACGAACTGGGACATCCAGCCCTGCGGTTTCGGTGGCTTCATCGCCTGCATCGGCGGTACCTGTACGGACTGCGGTGCGACGGCATCGAGGTCCGCGGCGTACATCTGGTAGTGCTGCGAGCCCTTCCAGCGGCCCGCCCAGTCGTAGTCGCGGTAGTTCTCGAAGGCGGAGAAGACGTCGGCCCAGGTGTCGTAGCCGAAGAAGTTCAGCGCCTCCTCCGGCGGGCCGAAGTAGGCCACGGAACCGCCCGGCGCCATCACCAGCAGCTTGTCGCAGGTCGCCAGCTCGGCCACCGAGTGGGTGACGACAAGGACGGTGCGGCCGTCGTCGGCGAGGCCGCGCAGCAGCTGCATGACGTCGCGGTCCATGCCCGGGTCGAGGCCGGAGGTCGGCTCGTCCAGGAAGATCAGCGACGGCTTGGTGAGCAGCTCCAGGGCGACGGAGACGCGCTTGCGCTGACCGCCGGACAGGGACGTGACCTTCTTGTCCTTGTGGATGTCCAGCTTCAGCTCGCGCAGCACCTCGTCGATGCGGGCGTCGCGCTCGGCTGCCGTGGTGTCGGCCGGGAAGCGGAGCTTCGCCGCGTACTTGAGCGCCTTCTTGACGGTCAGCTCCTTGTGCAGGATGTCGTCCTGCGGGACCAGACCGATGCGCTGGCGCAGCTCGGCGAACTGCTTGTACAGGTTCCGGTTGTCGTAGAGGACCTCGCCCTGGTCGGCGGGCCGGTAGCCGGTGAGCGCCTTGAGCAGGGTCGACTTGCCGGAGCCGGACGGGCCGATGACCGCGATCAGCGACTTCTCGGGCACGCCGAAGGAGACGTCCTTGAGGATCTGCTTGCCGCCGTCGACGGTGACGGTCAGGTGCCGGGCGGAGAAGGAGACCTCACCGGTGTCGACGAACTCCTCGAGCCGGTCGCCGACGATCTGGAACGTCGAGTGGCCGACGCCCACGATGTCGGTCGGGCCGAGCAGTTGGGAGCCGCCCTTGGCGATCGGCTGGCCGTTGACGTACGTGCCGTTGTGCGAGCCGAGGTCGCGGATCTCCATGCGCCCGTCGGGCGTCGAGTGGAACTCCGCGTGATGGCGGGAGACCTGGAGGTCGGAGACGACCAGGTCGTTCTCCAGGGCACGGCCGATGCGCATGACACGGCCGAGCGAGAACTGGTGGAACGTGGTCGGGCTGCGGTCCCCGTGGACCGGTGGCGCCCCCGCCGCGCCGCCTGGTCCCTGCTGCTGGGGGAAGTGCGGCGCGGCCTGCTGCGGCGGCGCCTGCTGCCAGCCCGGCTGCTGGGCCTGGTGCTGCTGCCCGTGCTGCTGCCCGTGCTGCGGTGCCTGCTGCGGTGGCGCCTGCTGCTGGAACGGCTCCTGCGCGGGCGGCGCCTGCTGCGCCCAGCCCGCGTTCGCTGCCTGCGCGGCGTACGGCTGCTGCTGCGGCTGGGCCTGCGGCGTGCCGGCCGGGGCCTGTGCGCCGGTCAGGCTCACGCGCGGTCCGTCGGTCGCGTTGCCGAGGTTCAGCACCGTGCCGGCGCCCAGCTCCGTCCGCTGGACCCGCTGCCCGTGCACGAAGGTGCCGTTGGTGCTGCCGTGGTCCTCGACCACCCAACTGCGGCCGTCGAAACTGATCGTGGCATGCCGCCAGGAGACCCTGGCGTCGTCGAAGACAAGCTCCCCCTGCGGATCGCGTCCTAGCGCGTATGACCGGGACGGATCGAGCGTCCAGGTCCGTCCATTGGATTCCAGTACGAGTTCCGGCACTCCATGCCCCACTGAGTTGTCCCCCGATGTACCCCCGTCGCGGGGAGTCTAGGGATGTCGAACATCGGGGGGAACTATTTCAGGCTCGGGGCCCTGACCGAAAGTCGGGCCTTGTGAAAAGTGCGTAGGCGCCACCGGCCGTTCCCGTTGACGGGGTGGAAACCTGCGCGGAGAGTGGTATTCCACGCGAGGGGGACATGCGCGGCAAGTCGGCCGCGCAGCGGATCGGGGGGTCTGCCATGAGCGCGTCCACGAGCGTCGGGAACAAGGGGTACGGCACGCGCGTGCCGTGGGGCGACGTACTGCTGTCCGCGATCGCCTCCGTGAGCTGGGCGTTGATCGGCATGGCGGGCACGGCGGCGCTCGGCCTGCACCTGCTGGACGCGGACGCGTCGGGTTCGCTCGGACCGATGACCGCGGCGGTGGTGGCGCTCGGGGCGAGCGGTTCGGTCACCCCGGCCGGTGATGTGTCCTCGTTCGGCATGAAAGGGGCCCAGGCGCACACGGCCATCGAGATCACGCCACTGGGGGTGGGCCTGGTCGGGGCGCTGTTCCTGTCCTTCTTCTTCCTGCGGTCCCTGCGGGCGGCCGGAGTTGTCGTCGCCCCCGCCGAACTCCTCGCGCGCGTGGGCGCGGTGGTCGCGCTGTTCGTGGCGATGCTGGGCGGGCTGGCCCGGGCCGGGCACGACGTCGTCACGATCGACGGCGCCTCGCTCGGGCTCGACGACCTGCCCGGCGGGGGTGGCGGCGGGCCGGAGATCCCCGGGCTCGGTGACGTGGGCGACATCGGCGGGCTGCTGCCCGGCCGGGTCGGTGACCTCGTGGACGCCCGGGCCGCCGTCGGGTTCACCGTCGACACCGCGCCGACGTTGCTGGGCGGTCTCGCCTGGTGCGCGGGGGTGCTGCTGATCGCGTTGCCGGCCTCCCGCCGCACGCCGCTGCCGCGCGGGTGCGAGGCCGTGCACCGGGTGGTGCGGCCGGCCGTGTCCGCGCTGGTCACGGTGGCGCTGACGGCGGTGGTGGCCGGCCTCGCGGCGGCGGCCTGGACGGCGATCGGCGACGACCGTCCCCGGCGGATCGCGGGGGCCGCACTGCTGGGCGCGCCCAACGGGGCCTGGCTCGGCATCCCGCTCGGTCTGTTCGTGCCGTGGGACGGGCGGGCCACCGGCGCGCTGGTCGGGGTCCTCCCGGCTCCCCTCGACGATCTGCTCGGCGACGGCGCCGAGCGGCCGGTCACCCTGGCGCGGCTGGCGGAGCCGGCCGGGCGGGTGTGGCTGCTGGGGGTGGCCGCGGCACTGATGATGCTGCTGGCCGGGGTGCTGACGGCGGTACGGACGCCGGTGGGGCCCCACGACGTACGTCCGCTGGTCTTCGCCAGGGGCTGTGCGCTGCGGCTGGGCGTCGCCACCGCGGTGACGCTGCCGCTGGCGGCCCTGCTCACCGAGGTGTCCGTGGACGCCTCCGTGTCGGTGCTCGGCATCGATGCCTTCGGCGCGGGCATCGACCTGCGCGGACATCTCGGCGCGGCCCTGCTGCTGGGCGCCGCCTGGGGCGCGGGCGCGGGAGCCGCCGGGGCGCTGCTGGCACGGGTGAGCGGGGCGGCCGGGACGCGGGCGTCGGGCTTGGCACGCAGTGCCGGGGCGGTGACGGAGGGCGGGGGCGCGAACGCGGGCGCGAGCGCGGGCGGTCCGGCGTGGGCGGGCTCGTCCCCGGGCCCGTACCGGCCGGGTGCGCCGCACCGGCCGCCCGATCCGGGCCCCGGTCCCCGCCTGGGATCGCGGGAGGGCGCGGGGCCCGGCGGGGCACCGGGACCACGCGGCCCCTCGGGAGAACCCGAGGACGCCCGGCCGCGCGACGCGGGGGCGCCGTCGGGGCCCGGGCACACGTCGTCGGGGCCCGGGCACACGTCGTCGGGGTGCTGGCCGCCGGGCGGCACGGGGCGGAGGCAGGAACGAGGCCGTACCGCCCCGGCGCGGTACGGAGGGGGCGGCGAGGGCGATCGAGGCGGTACCCCGGGGCACGACGGCGGCGGGGCGGGCCGGGGAGGCGGCGGGGCGGACCACCGGCCCGACGACGACGTGTACGGCGCCCCCACGGTGGCCGGGCCGCTGGGGCCGCCCCCGGAAACGCCGCGACGGCCACGGCGACCGGGGGAACGGCCGTCGTCCCGGCCCTGGGGCGAGGGCCCTCCGCCGCCTCCGCCCCCGCCGCTTCCCTCCCCACCCCCCCCACGCCCCGGCGGCCCGGGGACGGGTAGGCGGTGCCCGCCTCCCGCGTCACCCCGGCGGCCCGGGACAGCCCGGAGCGTGAACGTACGTACCCCGTGCCGCAGTGCCACCCGGGTGCGAGGACGGCACCCCGCTTCCCGACCGCTCGGCCGCCGCTCCCCCGGACGGGAATCCGGCCCGCGCGCTCCCCGCGCGCCCCCTGTCCGCCAGTCGGACCTGAGGCGCGGGCGGCACCGCGTGCCGGATACGGTGGGAGCACCATGAGCGCTTCGCAGACCTCTGACGTTCCCACTCTCCTCGTCAAGATCTTCGGAAAGGACCGGCCGGGCATCACGGCCGGCCTGTTCGACACTCTCGCCGCGTACTCGGTCGACGTCGTCGACATCGAGCAGGTCGTCACCCGTGGCCGGATCGTGCTGTGCGCGCTCGTGACCGAGCCGCCCCGCGGTCTGGAGGGCGATCTGCGGGCGACCGTCCACAGCTGGGCGGAGTCGCTGAAGCTGCAGGCGGAGATCATCTCCGGCATCGGCGACAACCGGCCGCGCGGTCTCGGCCGCTCCCTGGTCACGGTGCTCGGGCACCCGCTCACCGCGGAGGCCACCGCCGCCATAGCGGCCCGGATCACCGAGTCCGGCAGCAACATCGACCGTATCTTCCGGCTGGCCAAGTATCCGGTGACCGCCGTCGAGTTCGCGGTGTCCGGTGTGGAGACCGAACCGCTGCGCACGGCCCTGGCCACCGAGGCCGCGGCGCTCGGCGTGGACATCGCGGTCGTCGCGGCGGGGCTGCACCGGCGGGCGCAGCGCCTGGTGGTGATGGACGTGGACTCCACACTGATCCAGGACGAGGTCATCGAGCTGTTCGCCGCGCACGCCGGCTGCGAGGACAAGGTCGCCGAGGTGACGGCGGCCGCGATGCGCGGGGAGCTGGACTTCGAGCAGTCGCTGCACGCGCGCGTGGCCCTGCTGGCCGGTCTTGACGCCTCGGTGGTGGACAAGGTGCGCGCCGAGGTGCGGCTGACGCCGGGGGCCCGCACCCTGATCCGTACGCTGAAGCGGCTCGGCTACCAGGTGGGGGTGGTCTCCGGCGGCTTCACGCAGGTCACCGACGCCCTTCAGGAGCAGCTGGGGCTGGACTTCGCCCAGGCCAACACGCTGGAGATCGTCGACGGCAGAATGACCGGCCGGGTGACCGGGGAGATCGTGGACCGTGCGGGCAAGGCGCGGCTGCTGCGCCGGTTCGCCGCCGAGGCCGGCGTACCGCTGTCGCAGACCGTGGCGATCGGCGACGGCGCCAACGACCTGGACATGCTGAACGCGGCCGGGCTCGGGGTCGCCTTCAACGCCAAGCCGGTGGTCCGTGAGGCGGCGCACACCGCGGTGAACGTGCCCTTCCTGGACACGGTGCTCTATCTGCTGGGCATCACCCGCGAGGAGGTCGAGGCCGCGGACACGCTGGACGAGGGTCTCGGCGAGGGCCTCGGTCTGCCCGCCGGGCAGCCCTGAACCGGCGGAGGAACGGGCGGAAGCGCGGAGGGCGGAGGCACTGGCGGGCCCCCGGCACGACGAGGGCCCGGACCGTGAGGCTGCCGGGCCCTGTCACGCGGGGGCGGGTCAGTCGGTCGGCGCCCAGTAGTCGACCAGGACGGCCCGGCCGGGCTCCACGTCCTTCCAGGAGCCGGTGAAGGTCAGGACGGCGAAGGCGGCGGTCGGGAAGCCCCGGCGCTTGATCCGCTCGCGGACCTCGTCCTCGGCCGAGCCGGCCAGGATCTCGGTCAGCGCCTCCACGCCCGGGTTGTGCCCGATCATCAGCACGTTCCGCAGGTCGTCGGGGGTCTCGTTGAGCACGGCGATCAGCTCGCCGGGCGAGGCCTCGTAGATCCGCTCCTCGTAGACGGTTTTCGGCCGGTGCGGGAACTCCTGGACGGCGAGCTTCCAGGTCTCGCGGGTCCGGACCGAGGTGGAGCACAGGGCCTGGTCGAAGGGCACGCCCGTGTCCGCCAGCCGACGCCCGGCCTCCGCGGCGTCCATGCGGCCCCGGTCGGCGAGCGGTCGCTCGTGGTCGGACACCTGTGGCCAGTCGGCTTTCGCATGCCGGAAGAGAACAATCCTGCGGGGTTCTGCGACGCTCATGTCTTCCAGCTTCGCATGAAACAGGCCACGGGGCTCTGGGAGTTGACACGCGGGCTCACGACGGGACGCGGGTGGGAGTCCACGCTCGGCGCTCAGCGCGTGGCCAGTTGCTCCAGCCGCTCCAGGAGGTGGGCCGTCGCGGGCTGCCCCGCGGCCGCGTGGGCGTCGGCGGGATCGAGTATCAGCAGGAGCAGCGCGACGAAGGCGAGCACGGGCAGGGCGAGGGCCCACCAGGGCAGCCGGATGTCGACGCCGCCGCGGGTCGCCTGGGGAGGCCGGGGGTAGGTAGGGGCCGACATGAGTGCCTCCGCTGGTCTTCGGGCGTCCCTGGTCCGTGCTCGGCGGCCCGCTTGTCGCGGGCACATCTCGACGTTACGGAACCGGCGGGGCCCAACCCATCCGGAGGTCCACCCACTTGACCCTGACCCTCACCCCCTAGGGGACGGGGGGTTAACCCCACCGTCCGGCCGGCGGGGGCGGGGTCACGGCGAGGCGATCGTCGCGATGACGCCGATGATCACGAAGATCGCGAGGAAGGCGCCGAAGACGATCAGCATCTTCTTCTGGCCGTGCTGGGGGTTCGGGTCGAGGACTGGCATACGGCAAGTCTCGCATCCTCCGCCCGGGCCGCTCCCGGGGGGCCACCGACGACGGGCCGGCCCCGACGGCGGCCGACGCGCCGTCCACGGCGGCCGGGCCGCCGCGCGCCCGGGTCAGCGGGCCGCCTCGTCCTCCACCGTACGGTTGCGCCCGGCCAGGACGCCCACCACCATCTGCGGCACCATCAGCGCGCTCATCAGGGCGATCGGCAGCCCCCAGCCGCCGCTGTGCTGGTAGAGGACGCCCACCAGGAGCGGACCGGGGATGGAGATCAGGTAGCCGGTGCTCTGGGCGAAGGCGGACAGCTGGGCGACGCCCGCTCCCGTCCTCGCCCGCATTCCGACCATGGTCAGCGCGAGCGGGAAGGCGCAGTTGGAGATGCCGAGCAGCAGGGCCCAGGCCCATGCGCCGCCGACCGGCGCGAAGTACAGGCCGGCGTATCCGGCGAGTCCGCACAGGCCCAGGACCAGCACGATCGGGCCCTGGTGGGGCAGGCGGGTCGCCACCCGCGGGATGACGAAGGCGAGCGGCACGCCCATCACCATGATGACCGCGAGCAGCAGCCCGGCGGTGCCGGCGGACACGCCCGAGTCCCGGAAGATCTGCGCCATCCACCCCATCGTGATGTAGGCGGCGGTGGCCTGGAGACCGAAGAAGACGGCGAGTGCCCAGGCCGTGCGGCTGCGGGTGATCCGCAGCGGGGGCTGTTCCGCGGGCTTCTCGCCCTCCCGTCCCGGCGGCGGCGTGGCCGGTCCCGTGGCCCCCGGCGCCGTCCGGTTGCGTACGAACGGGAGCCAGGGCAGGACGGCCAGCGCGGGCAGCACGGCCCAGACCGCGAGGCCGGGCTGCCAGTGGCCGCCCAGCGCGTTGGTCAGGGGCACGGTCGCCGCGGCGGCGACGGAGGTGCCGAAGGCCAGGGCCATCGAGTACAGGCCGGTCATGGAGCCGACGCGGTCGGGGAAGTAGCGCTTGACGATGACCGGCATCAGGACGTTGCTGACCGCGATGCCCATCAGCGCCAGGGCGGTGGCCGCCAGGAAGCCGCCCGTGCCGCCCGCGTACGGGCGTATCAGCAGGCCCGCGGTGATGGCGAACATGCCGGCGCAGACCACGGCGCCGGGCCCGAAGCGGCGGGCCAGCCGGGGGGCGGTGACCCCGAAGACGGCGAAGCAGAGCGGGGGCACGGAGGTGAGCAGCCCGGCGATGCTGCCGCTCATGCCGAGCCCGTCGCGGACCTCCTCCAGGAGTGCGCCCAGGCTCGTGATGGCGGGGCGCAGGTTCACCGCGGCCAGGACGATGCCGAGGATGAGCAGCCGGGTCGTCCACGTCGTCCACGCGCGCGTGGCGGGCGCCCCGCCGGGTACCTCGGGCACACCGCCCTCAGCACGCTGCGTACGTGTCTCCGTGCGTGTCTCCGTCCGGGTTTCGTCACTAGCCATGAGACCCATCATAGAATCATGGGATGATTGATTGTCCACTCGTTCGACCGCTCGTGTGCGAAGGTGAGCCATGCCGCTGAGCCATCCCCGCCGTTCGGCACTGTCCGAGCAGGTCATCGCCGCGCTGCGGCAGCAGATCACCTCGGGCGAGTGGCCGGTCGGCTCCCGCATCCCCACCGAGCCCGAGCTGGTCGAGCAGCTCGGCGTCGCCCGGAACACGGTCCGCGAGGCGGTCCGCGCGCTGGCCCACAACGGCCTGCTGGACATCCGCCAGGGCTCCGGCACGTACGTCGTGGCGACCAGCGAGCTGGCCGGCGTGATGCAGCGCCGCTTCGCCGGCGCCGAGCCCCGGGACATCGCCGAGCTGCGGTCCACGCTGGAGTCGGCCGCCGCGCGCCTGGCCGCCGAGCGGCGCACGGAGAAGGACCTCAAGCAGATCGACACCCTGCTGCTGCGCCGGGAGGAAGCCTGGGAGTCGGGTGAGGCGGAGGCCTTCGTGGCGGCGGACGCCACGTTCCACCTGGCGGTCGTCGCCGCCTCGCACAACGACGTGCTGACAGCGATGTACGCGGACCTGAGCGAGGTCCTGCGGGACTGGCTGCGGGGCGACGTGGGCGAGGGCATGTCACCGGCGACGCACATGGACCACGGCCGGCTGGTGGACGCGATCCGCACGGGTGACGCGGCGACGGCGGCGGAGGAGGCCGGCGCCTATCCGTTCGTCTGCCGTCCCGGGCTGTTCGGGCCGTCCCCTGGCGACTGAGCGGCGCCGGAGCGGTCGCGGCGCCGAGCCGCTCCGGTCCAGCACGAGGGCCCGCACCCCGTACGGGACGCGGGCCCTCGGCGAGGTGTCCGTTGGGTCCGGTCAGGCCCCGATGGCGTGCAGTCCGCCGTCGACGTGGACGATCTCGCCGGTGGTCTTCGGGAACCAGTCGCTCAGCAGCGCGACGATGCCGCGGCCGGCCGGCTCCGGGTCCTTCAGGTCCCACTCCAGCGGGGAGCGGGTGTCCCACACGGCGGCCAGGTCGCTGAAGCCCGGGATGGACTTGGCGGCCATGGAGCCCAGCGGGCCCGCCGAGACCAGGTTGCAGCGGATGTTCTGCTTGCCCAGGTCACGGGCCATGTACCGGCTGGTGGCCTCCAGGGCGGCCTTGGCCGGGCCCATCCAGTCGTACTGCGGCCAGGCGAACTGCGCGTCGAAGGTGAGGCCGACGACCGAACCGCCGTTCTGCATCAGCGGCAGGCAGGCCATGGTCAGCGACTTCAGGGAGTACGCCGAGACGTGCATGGCCGTGGCGACCGACTCGAACGGCGTGTTCAGGAAGTTGCCGCCGAGGGCGTCCTGCGGGGCGAAGCCGATGGAGTGCACGACGCCGTCGAGACCGCCCAGCTCCTCGCCGACGACGTCGGCGAGCCGGGCGAGGTGCTCCTCGTTGGTGACGTCCAGCTCGATGACCTTGGCGGGCTTCGGCAGCTTCTTGGCGATGCGCTCGGTCAGGGTGGGCCGCGGGAACGCGGTGAGGATGACCTCGGCGCCCTGCTCCTGGGCCAGCTTCGCGGCGTGGAAGGCGATGGAGGCCTCCGTCAGCACGCCGGTGATCAGGACGCGCTTGCCCTCGAGAATTCCGCTCATGGTGATCAGTGACCCATTCCCAGTCCGCCGTCAACGGGGATGACGGCTCCAGTGATGTACGAGGCGTCGTCCGAGGCGAGGAACCGCACCGTCGCGGCGATCTCCTCCGGCCGCGCGTACCGCCCCAGCGGCACCTGCGAGACGATGTTGGCCCGCTGCTCGTCGGTGAGCACCTTGGTCATGTCGGTGTCGACGAAGCCGGGCGCGACGACGTTGAAGGTGATGTTGCGCGACCCCAGCTCACGGGCGAGGGAACGCGCGAAGCCGACCAGACCGGCCTTGGAGGCGGCGTAGTTCGCCTGCCCCGCGGAGCCGAGGAGCCCGACCACCGACGAGATGAGGACGACGCGGCCCTTCTTGGCGCGCAGCATGGCGCGGTTGGCGCGCTTGACCACGCGGAAGGTGCCGGTGAGGTTGGTCTCGACGACGGAGGTGAAGTCCTCCTCCGACATGCGCATCAGGAGCTGGTCCTTGGTGACGCCGGCGTTGGCGATCAGGACCTCGACGGGACCGTGCGTCTCCTCGATCTCCTTGTAGGCCTGCTCCACCTGCTCGCTGTCGGTGATGTCGCACTTGACGGCCAGGAAGCCCTCCGGCGGCTCACCCGAGCGGTACGTGATCGCGACCTTGTCGCCGGCGTCGGCGAAAGCGCGGGCGATGGCGAGGCCGATGCCCCGGTTTCCTCCGGTGACGAGAACCGAGCGGCTCAACGGATCACCCTTTCCGTAGCGGTCGTCCACCCGTCCGGCCACCCGTTCGGCGGGCGGCGACGCAGGCGGCTTCCTCGAAAATCTATCGGTCCCCGGCCTGGCTCAGAGACTCGGGCACCCACAGTGGCTTACGGGGCTGTCTGTCGGGTCCCTACAGAACCGGTTCCCGGCGCGGCGGGAAAGGTGTGGTCGCCGGACCCCCGACGCGACATGATGCGGCGCAGCCCCCGGTGTCGCGGCAGACGACCGGTCACGCCGACAGAAAGAGACGCAGGTGCCTCACAGCATCGACCAAGCCTTCACGGCACTCCCCCTACGCGCCCTCGCCGACGCCGCTCTCGCCCGGGCGCGTGCCCTCGGTGCGGAGCAGGCCGACTTCCGGCTGGAGCGGGTGCGCAACGCCTCCTGGCGCCTCAGGGACGCCCGGCCCGCCGGGTCCTCGGACACCACCGACCTCGGGTACGCGGTGCGGGTGGTGCACGGCGGTACGTGGGGCTTCGCGTCCGGCGTGGACCTGACCCTGGACGCCGCCGCCAAGGTGGCCTCGCAGGCGGTGGCGATGGCGAAGCTGTCGGCGCAGGTGATCAGGGCGGCCGGGTCGGACGAGAGGGTGGAACTCGCGGACGAGCCGGTGCACGCCGACAGGACCTGGGTCTCGGCGTACGACATCGACCCCTTCGCCGTGCCCGACGCCGAGAAGTCGGCGCTGCTGGCCGACTGGAGCGCGCGGCTGCTGGCGGCCGACGGGGTCGACCATGTGGACGCCTCGCTGCTGACCGTGCACGAGAACAAGTTCTACGCCGACACCGCCGGGACGGTGACCACGCAGCAGCGGGTGCGGCTGCACCCGGTGCTCACCGCCGTGTCGGTGGACGACTCCAGCGGCGAGTTCGACTCCATGCGCACCCTGGCGCCGCCGGCCGGGCGGGGCTGGGAGTACCTGACCGGGACCGGCTGGGACTGGGACGCGGAGCTGGCCGAGATCCCGGAGCTGCTCGCCGAGAAGATGCGCGCGCCGAGCGTCGAGGCGGGGCTGTACGACCTGGTCGTCGACCCGTCGAACCTGTGGCTGACCATCCACGAGTCCATCGGGCACGCCACCGAGCTGGACCGCGCCCTCGGCTACGAGGCCGCCTACGCCGGCACCTCCTTCGCCACCTTCGACCAGCTCGGCAAGCTGCGCTACGGCTCCGAGCTGATGAACGTCACCGGCGACCGCACCGCCGAGCACGGCCTGGCGACCGTCGGGTACGACGACGAGGGCGTCGAGGGCCAGTCCTGGGACCTGGTGAAGGACGGCACGCTGGTGGGGTACCAGCTCGACCGGCGGATCGCGAGGCTCACCGGGTTCGAGCGGTCCAACGGGTGCGCCTACGCCGACTCCCCCGCGCACGTGCCGGTGCAGCGCATGGCCAACGTGTCGCTGCGGCCGGATCCGGGCGGGCTGTCGACCGAGGATCTGATCGGGGGCGTCGACCGCGGGATCTATGTCGTCGGTGACCGGTCCTGGTCCATCGACATGCAGCGCTACAACTTCCAGTTCACCGGTCAGCGCTTCTTCCGGATCGAGAACGGGCGGCTCGCCGGACAGCTGCGGGACGTGGCGTACCAGGCGACGACCACCGACTTCTGGGGGTCCATGGCCGCCGTCGGCGGTCCGCAGACGTATGTCCTGGGCGGTGCCTTCAACTGCGGCAAGGCCCAGCCGGGGCAGGTCGCGGCCGTGTCGCACGGCTGCCCGTCCGCCCTCTTCAAGGGAGTCAACATCCTCAACACGACGCAGGAGGCGGGTCGATGAGCGTCCGCACCAACAAGCCGCACGAGATCGTCGAGCGGGCGCTGGAGCTGTCCCGGGCGGACGGGTGCGTCGTCATCGCCGACGAGGAGTCCACCGCCAACCTGCGCTGGGCGGGCAACGCGCTCACCACCAACGGCGTCACGCGCGGGCGCACGCTGACGGTGGTCGCCACCGTCGACGGGCAGCAGGGCACGGCGTCCGGGGTCGTCTCCCGCTCGGCCGTGGCCGTGGACGAGCTGGAGCCCCTGGTGCGGGCCGCCGAGGCCGCCGCGCGGGGTGCCGGACCCGCCGAGGACGCCCAGCCGCTGGTCACGGGCGGGGCGGCGTCCCCGGACTTCACCGACGCGCCCGCCGAGACCACGTCGGCGGTGTTCGCCGACTTCGCGCCGGCCCTCGGGGAGGCGTTCGCCCGCGCGCGTGCGGGCGGCCGGGAGCTGTACGGGTTCGCGAACCACGAGATGACCTCGACGTACGTCGGCACCTCGACGGGGCTCAGGCTGCGGCACGACCAGCCGAACGGGACGCTGGAGCTGAACGCCAAGTCGCCGGACCGGACCCGGTCGGCGTGGGCGGGGCACGCCACCCGGGACTTCAAGGACGTCGACCCGGCGGCCCTCGACGCCGAGCTGGCCGTACGCCTCGGCTGGGCCGAGCGGCGGGTGGAGCTGCCCGCGGGGCGGTACGAGACGCTGCTGCCGCCGACCGCGGTCGCGGACCTGCTGATCTACCAGTACTGGTCGGCCTCCGGTCGGGACGCGGTCGAGGGGCGCACGGTGTTCTCCAAGCCCGGCGGCGGCACCCGTCTCGGCGAGCGGCTCGGCGCCCTGCCGTTGACACTGCGCAGCGATCCGCACGAGCCGGGGCTGGAGAGCGCGCCGTTCGTGGTCGCGCACTCCTCGGGCGGCGACCAGTCGGTGTTCGACAACGGGCTGCCGGTGACGGCGACCGACTGGATCCGCGGGGGCGAGCTGCACCGGCTGACCACCACCCGGCACGGCGCGGCCCTGACCGGGCTGCCGGTGGCACCCGCGGTCGGCAACCTGATCCTGGACGGCGGAGACCCCGACCGGTCCCTGGACGAGATGGTCGCGGGCACGGAGCGCGGGCTGCTGCTGACCTGCCTCTGGTACATCCGGGAGGTCGACCCGGCGACGCTGCTGCTGACCGGGCTGACCCGGGACGGCGTCTACCTCGTGGAGCACGGCGAGGTCGTCGGCGAGGTGAACAACTTCCGGTTCAACGAGTCGCCGGTGGACCTGCTGGGCCGGGCCGCGGAGGCCGGGCGGACCGAGAAGACGCTGCCCAGGGAGTGGGGTGACTGGTTCACCAGGGCCGCGATGCCGGCGCTGCGGGTCCCCGATTTCAATATGAGCTCTGTCAGTCAGGGCGTATAACCTCGTAGTCGGCCGTCACCCGACTGCCCGAAGATCATCAAGCACCGCATGAGCACGTAGGAGACACGAGAACCGTGACGGACATCGTCGACGAGCTGAAGTGGCGCGGGCTGTTCGCCCAGTCCACCGACGAGGACGCTTTGCGCAAGGCGCTCGCGGACGGTCCCGTCACGTTCTATTGCGGTTTCGACCCGACCGCGCCGTCCCTGCACGTGGGGCACCTGGTGCAGGTGCTCACCGTGCGCCGGCTCCAGCAGGCCGGTCACCGGCCGCTGGCGCTGGTCGGCGGGGCCACCGGCCAGATCGGCGACCCGCGACCGACCGCCGAGCGCACGCTGAACTCGCCGGAGACCGTCGCGGGCTGGGTCCAGCGGCTGCGCGGCCAGATCGAGCCGTTCCTGTCCTTCGAAGGCGAGAACGCCGCGGTGATGGTCAACAACCTCGACTGGACCGAGGGCCTGTCGGCGATCGAGTTCCTGCGGGACATCGGCAAGCACTTCCGGGTCAACAAGATGCTGACCAAGGACTCCGTCGCCCGACGGCTGGAGTCCTCCGAGGGCATCAGCTACACGGAGTTCAGCTACCAGCTGCTCCAGGCGATGGACTTCCTCCAGCTCTACCGGAGGTACGGCTGCACGATGCAGCAGGGCGGCAGCGACCAGTGGGGCAACCTCACGGCCGGCCTCGACCTGCTGCACCGGCTGGAGCCGGACGCGTCCGTGCACGCCTACGCCACGCCGCTGATGACCAAGGCGGACGGCACCAAGTTCGGCAAGACCGAGGGCGGCGCCGTCTGGCTCGACCCGGAGATGACGACGCCGTACGCCTTCTACCAGTTCTGGCTGAACGTGGACGACCGGGACATCTCGACATACATGCGCATCCTGTCGTTCCGCTCCCGTGAGGAGCTGGAGGAGCTGGAGCGGCAGACCGAGGAGCGTCCGCAGGCGCGGGCCGCGCAGCGGGCGCTGGCCGAGGAGCTGACGACGCTGGTGCACGGCGCCGGGCAGACGGCCGCGGTGATCGCCGCGTCCAAGGCCCTCTTCGGCCAGGGCGAGCTGGCGGAGCTGGACGAGCGGACACTGGCCGCGGCCCTCTCGGAGCTGCCGCACGTCCGGGTCGCCGAGCCGGCCCCGGTCGTCGACCTGTTCGCCGAGGTGGGCCTGGTGGCCAGCAAGTCCGCCGCGCGCCGCACGGTGAAGGAGGGCGGCGCCTACGTGAACAACGCCAAGGTCACCGGCGAGGACGCCGTCCCCGCCAAGGAGGACCTGCTGCACGGGCGCTGGCTGGTGCTGCGCCGGGGCAAGAAGAACCTGGCCGCGGTGGAGGTCACCGGCGCCTGAGCGGGCGCACGCGCGAGGGGCGCGCTCCGGCGCCGTACGGCTGTCGGAGTACGCCCCTTCGCCCTGCCTGCCCGAGTGGCCCCGGGGCCGGTCAGGCCCGTCCGCGCCGCCTGTTGCCGCGTACCGACGCGTAGGCCGCGTCGCCGAGGCCGACGACGATGATCGCCGCCACCAGCTGGAACAGGTGTCGCCACCAGTCGATGCCGGCCGTCGCCTCGACGCCGGCCGCGCGGGCGATCGCGTTGCCGATGATCGCGCCGATCATGCCGCAGATGGTGGTCAGCCACAGTGGCATGTGCTGCTTGCCGGGAATGATCGCCTTGGCGATCAAGCCGAGCACGAATCCCACGATGATCGCCCACAACCAGCCCATGGCTGCCTCCTCGTCCGGCTCTACGCGAGCATTGCCACCAGTGTTCGGGCGTACCGCGTACGGCGCATGCCGCGTACGGCCGAACGGGGTACCGGCGCCTGCGCCGGGCGGCGCACGCGGTGCGGCCGGATCGGGGGTGCCCCGGTCTCGTGGGCGGCGCGGGTGCGGCGTAACGTGGGGAGTTGTCCGGGACCGGAGTCCCCGAGCGGCCGCGGACGAGAGCGGGGCGGGGAGTGTCCGATGCGGGCGGATGGTGGAACCAGATGCGGAAGCAGAGTGCCGGCGGCAGTGCCGAGGTGTTCCGGATCACCGGGGCCCGGACGGGCCTCCAGGAGGACGTGCGCGGGCGGCAGCGGCGGTACATCATCTCGATGTCCATCCGTACGGCGTCGGTGATCCTCGCGGTCTGCCTGTGGAACGTGGAACGGCACGTCGCGATCGTGGCCCTCGTCCTCGGCGCGGTCCTGCCGTACATCGCGGTGGTGATCGCCAACGCCGGGCGTGAGAACGCGCCATCCTTGCCGTCGACGTTCGTGACGGTGCCGACCCCACCGATGATCATGCCGCCGCGGGACAGGGACGGCGCGGCGGAACCCGTCCCGGAGGCCGCCGCCGCCGATCCGGCGCCTGGTCCGGGCGGCGAGTCGCGCGGCCGACCGTGACCGGGTGCGCCCCTTCGCGGTGGCGTCGATTCCACGCCAGGCCGAAGAAATGCTCAGATGAATCGTGTGGTTCCGGTGCCGGGCGACGGGTGGGCCGTGACATACTTCGTACGCGCTCCGCATCCCCCGTCGGAGCGACGGACCGACGCCGGGCAGCTCCCCCCGTGGCTGCTCGGCGTCGCCTTGTGTGCGGGCCTTGTGCGTGGATCTGCGAGACGAAACCGTGAGTGACGAAACCACCCCGATCTGCTCCGCCAAGGGCTGCCGCACCCCCGCCGTGTGGGTGCTGGCGTGGAACAACCCGAAGCTCCACACCCCGGACCGCCGCAAGACGTGGATCGCGTGCGACGAGCACCGCGAGCACCTGTCCCAGTTCCTGGGGGTACGGGGCTTCCTGAAGGACGTGGTCCCGCTCGCGGAGTGGGAAGCCCCGGAGGACTCCGGCAGGCCGTGAGGAGCCGCCCCGGGCCCTAACCCCCGATCGCCGACATCGGGCGGTCGGGCTGGACGAAGGCCGGGTCGTCGAGGCCCGCGCCCGCCTTCTTGCCCCACATGGCCAGGCGCCAGATGCGGGCGATCTCCTCGTCCGGGGCGTCGGAGCGCAGGGCCGCCCGCAGGTCGGTCTCCTCGGTGGCGAACAGGCAGGTGCGCACCTGGCCGTCGGCGGTCAGGCGGGTGCGGTCGCAGGCCGAGCAGAACGGTCGGGTGACGGAGGCGATGACGCCGACGCGATGCGGGCCGCCGTCCACCACCCAGCGTTCGGCCGGGGCCGAGCCGCGCTCCCCGGCGCCCTCTGCGGTCAGCTCGAAACGGGTGCGCAGCGAGGACAGGATGTCGCCCGCGGTGACCATGCCCTCGCGCTTCCAGCCGTGCTGGGCGTCCAGGGGCATCTGCTCGATGAAACGCAGCTCGTAGTCGTGCTCGACGGCCCAGGCGAGCAGGTCGGGCGCCTCGTCGTCGTTCAGCCCGGGCATCAGGACGCTGTTGACCTTGACGGGGGTCAGTCCGGCCTCGCGGGCGGCCGCCAGGCCCTCCAGGACGTCCTTGTGGCGGTCCCGGCGGGTGAGGGTCTTGAAGACGTCCGGGCGCAGGGTGTCCAGCGAGACGTTGACCCGGTCCAGGCCCGCCGCCTTCAGGGCCGTCGCCGTGCGCCCGAGGCCGATGCCGTTGGTCGTGAGCGACATCTGGGGGCGGGGCTCCAGGGCCGCGACGCGCTCGACGATGCCGACCAGGCCGGGGCGCAGCAGCGGCTCCCCGCCGGTGAAGCGGACCTCCTCGATGCCGAAGGAGGTGACCGCGATGCCGATGAGGCGGACGATCTCGTCGTCGGTGAGCAGATCTGGCTTGGCCAGCCACTTCAGGCCCTCTTCGGGCATGCAGTAGGTGCAGCGCAGATTGCAGCGGTCGGTGAGCGAGACCCTCAGGTCGGTGGCCACTCGGCCGTAGGTGTCGATGAGCACGTGGGCCCCCTCCCTCGACGCGGATCGGTGGAGCACTTCTCTCCTCCGACACCGTCGAGCCTACGTGACCGGTCCGACATCGACAGCCGCCCGATCCCACGACGCGGGACGCGGCCGCGTCGTAGGGATCTACGAGCGGCCGCGCCGGTACCGGTCGGGCGGGGGCGTCAGTGCGCTCCGGTGCCGGTCAGGGACCGGACCTCCAGCTCCGCGTACTTCGCCTTGTCGGGCTCCTCCTTCGACAGGACCGTGCCGAGCCAGCCCATCAGGAAGCCGAACGGGATCGAGATGATGCCCGGGTTCTTCAGCGGGAACCAGGCGAAGTCGACGTCCGGGAACATCGCCTTCGGGTCGCCGGAGACGACGGGTGAGAACAGCACCAGGCCGACGGCGACGATCAGGCCGCCGTAGATCGACCACAGGGCGCCCTGGGTGGTGAAGCGCTTCCAGAACAGGCTGTAGAGGATCGTCGGCAGGTTGGCGGACGCGGCGACCGCGAAGGCCAGGGCGACCAGGCCGGCCACGTTCAGGTCGCGGGCGAGGGCGCCGAGCGCGATGGAGACGATGCCGATGAAGACCGTCGCCCAGCGGGCCGCCCGCATCTCCTCCTTCTCGGTCGCCTGCCCCTTGCGGATGACGTTGGCGTAGATGTCGTGCGCGAAGGACGAGGACGAGGCGAGGGTGAGGCCCGCGACGACGGCGAGGATGGTCGCGAAGGCCACCGCGGAGATCGTGGCGAGGAGGATCGCGCCCCAGGCCGAGTCGACGCCGCCCACGTGCAGGGCGAGCAGGGGCGCCGCCGTGTTGCCGGACGGGTTGGACGCGATGATCTCGTCCTTCCCGATGAGTGCCGCCGCGCCGAAGCCGAGGGCGATGGTCATCAGGTAGAAGGCGCCGATGATGCCGATCGCCCAGTTCACGGACTTACGGGCGGCCTTGGCGTTGGGGACCGTGTAGAAGCGGATCAGGATGTGCGGCAGACCGGCGGTGCCGAGCACCAGGGCGATGCCCAGGGAGATGAAGTCGAGCTTGGTGGTGCCGTTCGCGCCGTACTGGAGGCCGGGCTCCAGGAAGGCGGAGCCCGCGCCGCTGTTCTCCGCCGCCTTGCCGAGCAGGTCGGAGATGTTGAAGTCGAACTTCAGCAGCACCAGGAAGGTGATCAGGATGGTGCCGCCGATCAGCAGCACGGCCTTGACCATCTGGACCCAGGTGGTGCCCTTCATGCCGCCGATGGTGACGTACACGATCATCAGGACGCCGACGAGGGCCACGATGAGGATCTTGCCCGCGTCGGAGGTGATGCCGAGCAGCAGCGAGACGAGGACGCCCGCGCCCGCCATCTGGGCCAGCAGGTAGAAGATCGAGACGACGATCGTGGAGGTGCCGGCGGCGGTGCGCACGGGGCGCTGGCGCATGCGGTAGGCGAGGACGTCGCCCATCGTGTAGCGGCCGGAGTTCCTGAGCGGCTCGGCGACCAGGAGCAGGGCCACCAGCCAGGCGACCAGGAAGCCGATGGAGTACAGGAAGCCGTCGTAGCCGAAGAGGGCGATGGCGCCGGCGATGCCGAGGAAGGACGCCGCCGACATGTAGTCGCCGGAGACGGCGAGGCCGTTCTGGAAGGCGCTGAAGGACCGGCCGCCCGCGTAGAAGTCGGCGGCGTCCTTGGTCTGGCGGCCCGCCCAGACGGTGATCCCGAGGGTCGCGACGACGAAGACGGCGAAGAGCGTGATGATCAGCGGCCGGTGCTCGCTGGCCTCGTTGGCGGCCAGCTCGGCGGCGAAGACGGTCTGTGCGGGGCTCATGCGCCGCCCTCCATCCGGGACTTGATGGCCTCGGCCTTGGGGTCGAGCTTCGCGGCGGCGTGCCGCGAGTACCACCAGGCGATGAGGAACGTGCTGACGAACTGGGCGATGCCGAAGACGAACGCGACGTTGATGTTGCCGAACAGCTTGGTGCCCATGAAGCCGCCGGCGTAGTTCGACAGCAGCACGTAGAGCAGGTACCAGGCCACGAAGGCGACGGTCAGCGGAAACGCGAAGGAGCGGAAGGCGCGGCGCAGTTCGGCGAACTCAGCGCTCTGCTGCACTTCGGAGAACTCCTCGGCGGAGGGGAGTCGGTGTTCCTCTTTCGAGGGGGGCGGTGCGTCGGTGGCCACGGAGTCTCCTCGTACGACGGACATGACGGCTTGGACCTCGGTGTTCTCGCGGGGAACCGGTGGTGCTCGGGCTCCCTGTCCAACGACACGGCGCCCCGCGGGGACCGGTTCAACACCCGTGGCACTTTCCGAAGTCACCCCCGGTGGGTCATTGCTGGCCAGCGACTTCGGGGGATAGCTTCACCCTGCACCACTACGTCATGTACCTGCCCGGGCCGATACCCGTGTCCGGGCGGGTGCCGTCTGCCGGATGATGTGGAGACCCCATGGATCATCTGCGTTCCCCGATTGACCCGCGCTCCAGACGCGGGCTCGCGCTCGCGGTGCCGGTCGCACCGGGCGCGAGGGTGTCGGGCATCAGGTGAGCGACGCCTCGCAGGCACCCCCGGGTGCCCACGTGGGCACCTCCGCCTCCCTGCCACGCACCGGCATCACGCGTTTTCCGAGCTTTCCCGACGGACTGGAGACACCACGCATGACCGCACCCCACCCGCGTCACCGCCGCGCCCTCGCGATCCCGGCCGGCCTGGCCGTGGCCGCCTCGCTGGCGTTCCTGCCGGGCACCCCGGCCGCCGCGGCCCCCGCGGCGGAGGCCGCCCCCTCGACGGCGGCGGACGCGACCTCGCTCAGCTACGTCGTCAACGTCGCCCCCGGGCACGGCCCTTCGGCCACCGTGCGGCGGGCGATAGCCAAGGCGGGTGGCACGATCGTCACGTCGTACGACCGGATCGGCGTGATCGTCGTCCACTCCGCAAACCCCGACTTCGCGAAGACCGTCCGCAAGGCGCGCGGCGTGCAGTCGGCCGGCGCCACCCGCACCGCGCCGCTGCCCTCGGCCGCCACCACGGACACGGGCGCGCCGCAGGTGCTCAGCGGCAAGGACCTGGCCGCCGCCAAGGCCTCCTCCGCGAAGGCCGAGGGCCAGGACCCGCTGGAGTCGCTGCAGTGGGACCTGCCCGCCATCAAGGCGGACAAGGCGCACGAGAAGTCGCTGGGCAGCCAGAAGGTGACCGTCGCCGTCATCGACACCGGCGTCGACGACACCCACCCGGACATCGCTCCGAACTTCGACCGCGGGGCCTCCGTCAACTGCGTCGCGGGCAAGCCGGACACCACCGACGGTGCCTGGCGGCCGAGCGCGGCGGAGAGCCCGCACGGCACCCACGTGGCCGGTGAGATAGCCGCCGCCAAGAACGGCGTCGGCATGACCGGCGTGGCTCCCGGGGTGAAGGTCGCCGGCATCAAGGTCTCCAACCCCGACGGCTTCTTCTACACCGAGGCCGTGGTCTGCGGCTTCATGTGGGCGGCCGAGCACGGCGTCGACGTGACCAACAACAGCTATTACACCGACCCGTGGTACTTCAACTGCAAGGACGACCCGGACCAGAAGGCGCTCGTCGAGGCCGTCTCGCGGGCCTCGCGGTACGCGGAGAAGAAGGGCGCGGTCAACGTCGCCGCGGCCGGCAACGAGAACTACGACCTCGCCTCCGACGAGATCACCGACCCGTCCTCGCCGAACGACACCACGCCCGGTGACCGGACGGTCGAACCGTCGAAGTGCCTGGACATCCCGACCCAGCTGCCGGGGGTCGTGACGGTCGCGGCGACCGGCGCGAAGGGCCTCAAGTCGTCCTTCTCCAACTACGGCCGGGGCGTCATCGACATCGCCGCGCCCGGCGGCGACTCGACGGCCTACCAGACGCCGGAGCCGCCCGCCACCAGCGGACTGATCCTGGGCACGCTGCCCGGCGGCAAGTGGGGCTACATGGCCGGTACGTCGATGGCCTCGCCGCACGTCGCGGGCGTCGCCGCCCTCATCAAGTCGACGCACCCGCACGCCTCCCCCGCCCTGGTGAAGGCCCTGCTGTACGCCGAGGCCGACGCCACCGCGTGCACCGAGCCGTACGACATCGACGGCGACGGCAAGGTCGACGCGGTGTGCGAGGGCCCGAAGAACCGCAACGGCTTCTACGGCTGGGGCACGGCCGACGCGCTGGACGCGGTGACCCGGTAACCGGTGCCGCACCGACACGTGGGCGCGTGATCCGCACGCGCGCGTGGAGCGGGCCGGGCAGCCGCCCGGCCCGCTGCGGAACTTGCCCGGATCTGGCGACTTGGTGAAGATCCTGGGGTGACCTCGATACGCCCGCCGTCCCGGACCACCGACACGGGACGCCACTCGCGGCCCTCCGGGGCCGGCCGGACCGTGGCCGTACTCGTGCTGGTGGCGCTGGGCGCGCTGATACCCGTGCTCGGTCCGTCCCCCGCCCTGCACGGCACCGGGGAGGCCGAGGCACCCGGCACCGGCGGCATCGCCCTGCTGCGCACGGTGCTCTTCGCCGCGCTGAGCGTTCCGCTCGGCGAACTCTTCGTGGACCGCCTGGCCCGGTCGCTGCCCGGCGCTCCCCCGGACCGGCCCCGCTCCTGGTCGCCGTACGCGGCCGCCGCCGGTTTCGTCGCCGCGCTGGGGCTGGCCTCGGTCGTGGCCACCGGCAACCTGGTGCCCGGCTCCGCCGCCGACATCGACGTCGGCGGTCTCTACGCCTCCCGCGACGGCAAACTCGCCCTCCTGGAGGTCAACGGCTTCCTCGCGGCCTGGCTGTGCGCGACCTCGCGCCGGCCCGGACTCCAGGTGTGGCCGCTGGCCGCGGTGATCGTCGCGGACGCGCTGCGCGCGCACCCCACGACCGAGTACAGCCCGCTGCTCGGCTCCGGCCTGACCCTCGTCCATCTGACGTGCGCCTCCCTGTGGGTGGGCGGTCTGCTGTACGCGCTGCGCACCCTGCGGCGGTGGCGGGGGGCGGCGGGGCCCGCCCTGCTGGGGCTCTACGCTCGCGTGGCGGCCGTCCTGCTGGCGGTCCTCACGGCCACCGGGGTGTGCAGTTCGCTGCGCCGGATGCCTGCGGGCACGATCCTGGACCAGCTGACGGACACCGCGTACGGGCGGGTCCTGCTCGCCAAGGTGCTCCTGGTGGCCGCCGTCGCGGTCCTCGCGCTGTGGGCCAGGATCCGGCTGGGCCGCGCGGCCGATCCGCTGACCGCGTGCTCCCCCGCGCGCGCGGAGGTCGCCGCGCTGGGCGTGGTGGTCGCGGTGTCGGGGCTCCTGACGGCCCTTCCGGTGCCCATCCGGTGGTGAGTACGCCCGGGGAGCGCCGCAACGCTCCCCCGGTGCCCGGAACTTGACGGTACGGGGCACCTGCGGGACATGGGTGTCGGTCCCGGCCCGTATCCTCATTGACCATGCTCGAAGACCGCACGACCGCAGCGCCGCCCGCCACGGCGTGGCCGGCCGCGTATCCGCAGGGGTACGCGGTCGTCGACGTGGAGACCACCGGCCTGGCCCGCGACGACCGCATCATCTCGGCGGCCGTCTACCGGCTGGACGCCCGCGGCGAGGTCGAGGACCACTGGTACACCCTGGTCAATCCGCAGCGCGATCCGGGGCCGGTGTGGATACACGGTCTGACGAGCGAGGTGCTCCGGGACGCGCCGCTCTTCCCGGACGTCGCCGAGGAGTTCGCGGCCCGGCTCGACGGGCGGGTGCTCGTCGCGCACAACGCGGTCTTCGACTGGCAGATGATCGCCCGCGAGTACGCGCGCGCGGACCGCGAGGCGCCGGTGCGTCAGCGGCTGTGCACCATCGCCCTGTCCAAGGCGCTGGACCTGCCGCTGCCCAACCACAAACTGGAGTCGCTGGCCGCGCACTTCGGCGTCGTGCAGCAGCGGGCGCACCACGCGCTGGACGACGCGCGGGTGCTGGCGGAGGCGTTCCGGCCGAGCCTGCTCGCGGCGGCGGCCGGTGACGTGCGGCTGCCGCTGCACGAGTGCCGGCCGCTGACCGAGTGGTCGGACCGGCCCACACCCCGGATCGGGCAGCAGGCGGGCTACGGGAGCTACCGGCCGAACAGTTGGCGCCCCTCCCGCAAAAGGCCCGCATGCCCGCATCCCAACCCAGGGCGGTACGAAGAGGGCAAACGACTCAAGCAGGGCATGCGGGTGGCCTTCTCGGGTGACACCTCCGTCGAGCGCGACCTGCTGGAGGACCGCGCCGTCGAGGCGGGACTGCACGTCGCGACGAGCCTGTCCCGGCTGACCAGCCTGCTGGTCACCAACGATCCGGACTCGGGCACCTCCAAGGTGGTCAAGGCCCGCCAGTTCGGCACGCCGGTGGTGGACGAGGCGGCGTTCGGGCAGCTGCTCGCGGACGTCGAGCCCGCGGACGCGGAGCCCTGAGGTCCTGGGCCCACAGGCCGCCCCGGGGTTCGCCAGACGGGCCCCAGCCGTGCGGACGGGTGATTCCGGGCGACTCGCCCGGCTCCCGCTGGCCCGCGTTCGCGGCGACGGCCCACCCTGTGGCGCATGGCGACATGTGAAGTCTGCGGCAACAACTACGGAATGTCCTTCGAGGTCCACGCCCAGGGAGCGGTGCACGTCTTCGACTGCTTCTCCTGTGCGATCCACCGGATGGCGCCCATCTGCGAGCACTGCCGGGTGCAGATCATCGGCCAGGGCGTCGAGGTCGAGGGCCACTGGTTCTGCGGCGCCCACTGCGCCCGCGCGGAGGGGAGGGCGGGGATCGTCGACAAGGTCTGAGCCCGGCCGCCGGGCGCGAACGCCCACCCGCCGCGTCCCACCCCATGCCCCAGTTGTACGGTCATGGGGTGTACCGCTTCCTGTTGTCCCGCCAGTGGGTGATCCTCACACTGCTCGCCGTGCTGCTCATCCCCACGATGATCCGGCTGGGCTTCTGGCAGATGCACCGCTACGAGGAGCGCACCGCCCGGAACGACCTGGTCGCGCACGCGCTCGAGGCCTCGCCGGTGCCCGTGGAGTCGCTGACCGCACCCGGCAAGAAGATCACCACACGTGAGCGGTACCGAACCGTCACCGCGAAGGGCCGTTTCGACACCGCCCGCGAGGTCGTCGTCCGCCGCCGCACCGACTCCGACGACAACATCGGCTACCACGTACTGACCCCGTTCGTGCTGAACGACGGCAAGGTCGTGCTGGTCAACCGGGGCTGGATCCCCGCGGACGGCCAGAGCCAGACCGCGTTCCCGAAGGTCCCCGCGCCGCCCGGGGGCGAGATCACCCTCACCGGGCGGCTGATGCCCGACGAGACGACCGAGGCGAGCGGCATCAAGGATCTCCAGGGCCTCCCGGACCGGCAGATCATGCTCATCAACAGCGCGCAGCAGGCCGAGCGCCTGGACGCCCGGGTGCTCGGCGGGTACGTCGTCCTGAAGACGCCGGAGCCGAAGAACGGCACCCCGGAGCCGATCGGCAAGCCCGGCAACGAGAACGCCGCGCTCAACTTCGCCTACGCGATCCAGTGGTGGCTGTTCGCCGCGGCCGTACCGGTCGGCTGGTGGTTCCTTGTCCGGCGCGAGAAGCGCGACCGGGAGACCGCCGAGGACGTGCGGCCGGCGGAGCCGGAGCCCGCAGCGGTGTAGCAGCGCGGCCGGAGCGCGCGAGCGCACCCGATTGCTCCGGCCGAGGCCGGGAAGAGGTCAACCCGTGCACCCCCACATCGAGGACTACGCGCTCATCGGCGACCAGCAGACCGCGGCCCTGGTCGGCACGGACGGCTCCGTGGACTGGCTCTGTCTGCCCCGCTTCGACTCGGCCGCCTGCTTCGCCAGACTGCTCGGCGACGAGGACAACGGCCACTGGCGCATCGCACCCGAGGGCGCCGAGCGCTGCACGCGGCGTGCCTACCGGCCGGACACCCTGGTCCTGGACACCGAGTGGGAGACCGCGGAGGGCGCGGTCCGCGTCACCGACCTGATGCCCCAGCGCGACCGCGCCCCCGACCTCGTCCGCATCGTGGAGGGCCTGAGCGGCGAGGTCACCGTGCGCAGCGTGCTCCGGCTGCGCTTCGACCACGGCTCGATCGTCCCGTGGGTGCGCAGGTCCGACGGTCACCGGGTGGCCGTCGCCGGGCCCGACTCGGCGTGGCTGCGCAGCGAGCCCGAGGTGCACAGCTGGGGCCAGGACTTCGGGACGCACGCGGAGTTCACCCTCGCCGCGGGCGAGAAGGTCGCGTTCGTGCTGACCTGGCACCCCTCGCACGAGCCCCGGCCACCGCTGGTCGACCCGTACCTCTCGCTGGAGCACAGCGTCGAGGACTGGCGCGAGTGGGCGGCGCGCTGCCGCTACGAGGGTCCGCACCGGGACACCGTGGTCCGCTCCCTGATCACGCTGAAGGCGCTCACGTACCAGCCCACCGGTGGCATCGTGGCCGCCCCCACCACCTCGCTGCCGGAGGAACCGGGCGGCGTGCGCAACTGGGACTACCGCTTCTGCTGGCTGCGCGACTCCACGCTCACCCTGGGCGCCCTGCTGTCGGCCGGCTACCTGGAGGAGGCCGAGGCCTGGCGCGACTGGCTGCTGCGCGCGGTCGCGGGCAATCCGGCGGACCTGCAGATCATGTACGGCGTCGCGGGCGAGCGGCGGCTGCCCGAGTTCGAGCTGCCGTGGCTGTCCGGCTTCGCCGGGTCCACGCCCGTGCGCATCGGCAACGACGCCGTGAACCAGCTCCAGTTGGACGTGTACGGCGAGGTCATGGACTCCCTGTCGCTGGCCCGGCTGGCGGGGATACGTCCCCGGCCGCAGATGTGGGAGCTGCAGTGCGCCCTGATGGACTTCCTGGCCACGGCGTGGCGGGAACCGGACGAGGGGCTGTGGGAGGTGCGGGGCGGGCGCCGGCAGTTCGTGCACTCGAAGGTGATGACGTGGGTGGCCCTGGACCGGGCGGTGCGCACCCTGGAGGACCATCCCGAGCTGGGCGGCGGTGACCTCGACGGCTGGCGCGCTCTGCGCGAGGAGGTGCACCGCGAGGTGTGCGAGAAGGGCTACGACGCCGAACGCAACACCTTCACCCAGTCCTACGGCTCACCGGAACTGGACGCCGCGCTGCTGCTCATTCCGCGCGTGGGCTTCCTGCCGCCGGACGACCCGCGCGTGGTCGGCACGGTAGACGCGGTCGGCGCGGAGCTGACCCGGGACGGCCTGGTGCGGCGCTACACCACCGAGGGCGATCCCGTCGACGGCCTGCCGGGCGGCGAGGGGACGTTCCTGGTGTGTTCGTTCTGGTACGCGGACGCGCTGCACGCGACCGGCCGGACGAAGGAGGCCCGGGAGCTGTTCGAGCGTCTGGTGGCGCTCGCCAACGACGTCGGACTGCTGGCCGAGGAGTACGACCCGGTGGGCGGGCACCAGCTCGGCAACTTCCCGCAGGCCTTCAGCCACGTCGGCCTGGTGAACACGGCCCTCGCCCTGTTCGGGGACGAGGAGGCAGGATAGGGGGCATGGATCTTGGACTGAAGGACCGGGTGTACGTCGTCACGGGAGCCACCCGGGGCCTGGGCAACGCCGCCGCGCGGGAGCTGGTCGCCGACGGGGCGAAGGTGGTCGTCACAGGCCGCGACGAGGAGAGCGTCGCGGCGGCGGCCTCGGCCCTGGGGCCGGACGCGGTCGGGGTGGCCGCGGACAACGCCGACCCGGAGGCCGCCGGGCGGCTGATCGCGACCGCCCGCGAGCGCTTCGGGCGTTTCGACGGCGTACTGATCAGCGTGGGCGGGCCGCCGCCCGGGTTCGTCGCCGACACCACGGACGAGCAGTGGCAGTCGGCGTTCGAGTCGGTGTTCCTCGGCGCGGTGCGGCTGGCCCGGGCGGCGGCGGCCGAGCTGGCGGACGGCGGGGTGATCGGGTTCGTGCTGTCGGGCTCGGTGCACGAGCCGATCCCGGGCTTGACCATCTCCAACGGCCTGCGCCCCGGGCTCGCGGGCTTCGCCAAGTCCCTCGCCGACGAGCTGGGCCCGCGCGGCATCCGCGTCGTCGGCCTGCTGCCGGGCCGCGTGGACACCGACCGGGTGCGCCAGCTCGACGGTCTGTCCGCCGACCCGGAGGCGACCAGGGCGGCCGCCGAGTCCCGCATCCCGCTGCGCCGCTACGGCGCCCCGGAGGAGTTCGGGCGCGCGTCGGCGTTCCTGCTCTCCCCCGCCGCGTCGTACATCACGGGCGTGATGCTGCCGGTGGACGGCGGCGTGCGGCACGGGTTCTAGGACGGTCGTGCAGGGCCCGGGGAGGTACCGGGGCCCGACGCCCGCCGGGGACGGCGCGGTGCGCGGTCCCCGGCGGGGTGCGCCCCGTCAGTTGACCCGCTCCGCCCCGTGCTTGACGCCCCGTAGGTGGACCTCCGCCGGGAGGGACGTGAGGTGGGCCGATTCGCGGGCGTGGGTCAGGGCCCCGGTGGTGAGGTCGTGCAGGGCGGTGCCGGGGTCCACGTGGGGAGCCAGCAGCAGCCGGACGCGGGCCGCCGGGGCGTCGCGGCGGCCGGTGAGCCGGACGGCTGCCCGTTCGACCCCGTCCACGCGGTCCGTCTCACCGGCGAGGACGTCCTCCAGTGCCCTGCCGCGCAGCGAGGCGCCCTCGCCGTCCCCGGTGTCGACGAGGACCTCGGTGAGCCTGCGGCGGCGTACCACCGCGACCAGCCACCACAGGGCGAGCAGCAGCAGGACGGCGAGAGCCGCGATGACGACCGGCCACCACCAGCCGGCGTCCCGCCACCGGGTCCGTTCGGCGTCGCTCAGCAGCACGTCGTGCGGCCCCTGGTGGACCCACCAGGAGGGCGCGGGGGCGTCGAAGCCCACGGCCAGCACCGCGCCGCCGACAGCCAGCAGGACCAGGCCCGCCAGTCCGGTCAGTACCCGGTTCACCGTTCTGAGCACCGCGCTCACCCCTTCCGTCCGGGTCGCGCCACCCGCAGCGACACGGCGGGCGGCCGGGCCAGCCCGAGGCCGCGCACCGCGTCGTCGAGCACACCGTCCAGCTCGGTCCGTACGTCGTCCAGTTCCCGGAAGTGCGACAGCGCCCGTACGCGGGCCCTGCGGCGGCGCATCCGCACCCGCGCCGACTGGACCCCGGAGACCTCCATGGCCCGGTCGCGCAGCACCGTGGCGGCGGCGTCCCGGTGCAGCCCGGCGCGTACGTCCGGGTGGGTGCGCCGCATCGGCAGCTCCCGGCGCAGCCCGGGGGTGAGGGCCAGCAGGAGCAGCCAGAGCCCGAGGGCCGCGGCGACTCCCGCTCCGACCAGCACCCAGGTGTCGTCGACGGGCCGTTCGGCGAGCTCTCTGGCCAGGTCGCGGCGCCACCCGAGCGCGGACCGGCCGGCGCGCACGGCGACGACGTCGTAGAGGAAGGCCCCGGCGAGGAGCAGGAGCAGCAGGGCGACGATGCCGGCGGGGACGCGGCGCGCGGACCAGAAGCGGCCGGCCCGCCCGCTCCCCGACGCCTCCGGCAGGCCGGGCCCGTGCTGCTCCGACGGCGGGGGCGGGCCCGGCTCCGTGCCGCGTTCCACGACGGGCAGGCGCTGGGTGCTGCCCTGTCCCGTCCCGGCGCCCTGGGGCTCGCTCATCGGGTCCTCCCGTGCCTCGCACCGTATTCCGCCGACAGGTGCAGCCGCTCCACCTGGACGGCGACCTCCGGCACCGTCATGCCCACCAACGCACGTACCCGCTGGATGACTTGGTGACGCACCCGGCCGCAGCGGGCGCCGATGTCGCACGGGTAGTCGAGTTCCAGGTGGACCCGGACGTGGGCGGTGTCGTGGTGGACGTCGACGGTGGCGTACGGCCGTGCGGCGTCCGGGTGCAGCGGGCCGAGAGCCTCGTGTGCCGCCCGTGCGGCGACCTTGGCGACGACCCGGTCGGCGATCCGCGTGGCACCGCGCTCGCCCGGCGCCACCCGGGCCAGGGGTTCGAGGAGCTCACCGGCCCCATCGCTCACGCCGGTCACCGCCGCCGGTCGTCGCGGGAGCGGAAGAAGTCACCGAGGTCCATGTCCCCCTCCAGGAGGCGGCCGACGACGAACCCGACGGCCCCCAGGGCCGCCACCAGCAGGAAGGCACCGAATCCGCCGAAGTATCCGGCGAAGCCCAGTGCCATGCCGGCGATCATGCCGACCACGGCCATGCTCATGGCGCGCTCCCCTCGTTCACTGTTTCGATTCACCGTTCTGTCAGCGTTCGGTCGGCGTCCGCGTCACCTGATCCGGGGCTCCGGTTCCTCGTCCTCCTCGTCGGGCAGCTTCACGTCGCTGACCGCGATGTTGACCTCGACGACCTCCAGACCGGTCATCCGCTCCACCGCCGCGACCACGTTCTCCCGTACATCGCGGGCCACGTCCGCGATCGACACGCCGTACTCGACGACGATCTCCAGGTCGAGGGCGGTCTGCTTCTCGCCGACCTCGGCCTTCACCCCGCGCGTCACCCCGGACTTGGTCCCGCCGGGCACCCGGTCGCGCACGGCGCCGAAGGTGCGGGACATCCCGCTGCCCATCGCGTGCACACCGGCGACGTCCCGTGCCGCCATTCCGGTGATCTTCTCCACGACGCCGTCGGCGATGGTGGTCCGTCCCCGGGTGCCGGGGTCTCCGCCGCCGCGCCGAATCGTCTGTCCCTTGGCCGCCCCGGAGGTCTCGATCGTGTCCTGCCCGCTCCGGTGGGTCTCCATGTCGCTCATCGCCGTACGTCCCCTTCGGTCGTAGTCCTGTCACCACGTTAGGCGGGGTTGCCGTGCCTCGCGCCACGGATGCGGCAGGCTGGAGGAATGACGACGGCGGACCGGTGGACGCGCGCGGTGCGGGAGCAGTTGGGTCTCGGCAGGCTGCTGCCGCTGGGCGGCCCGGGCGACGGCGCGTGGATCGCCGAAAGCGCGGCACGGGAGGTGCTGCTGGCGGCGGCCCGGCAGGTGACCGGGGTTCGCCCGGGTGAGCTGCGGGTCGGTCTCGCGGACCCGGACGAAACCCGGGAGGCCGCCGTGCCGCCTCCGCCGGGCGCGTTGCCGCCCGGTGCGCTGCGGGTGACGGCCGGCTTCGCGGCGGTCGTGGGGTCCACGGCGGGGGCCCCGGAGCCCCTGCCGACGACGGCCGCGCGTCTGCGTGCCGCGCTGACGGACGCGGCGGACGGGCGGCTGGGCCTCGCGGTGGCGGACGTGGACCTGCGGGTGACCGGCTTGCTGGACGTGGCCGAGGCCACGCGTACGGCACCCGGCCGTGAGACGGACGCCGGGCCGGAGCCGGAGCCGGGAGCCGACGACGCCCCCGGCGCGGGCGGGCGCGAGGACGACGGGGCCGTCGGCGGGGACGAGGCCCGGGTCGCCGGGGTCGTGCGGGCGGTGCCGGGTGTGGTCCGGCTGACGGGCGTACTGGGCCGTCCGGTGCACGTCGCGGAGCCGTCGGCGCGGGAGGGGGCCCTGCCGCGCCGCCATGTCCGGGTGGAGCTGGCGGTGCACGCGGACCACCGGGCCGTCGAGGTGGCCCGGCGGGTCCGCGCGGTGGTGTCCGAGGCTCTGCCGGACCGTCCGTCGGTGGCGGTGGTGGTGACGGCCGTCGGCTGAGGAGCCGCGTTCCCGGCCCGCTCCCCTACTCCCCGAGCCCCGCCAGGTCGCGCAGCCGGCGTCCCTGCGCGGCTCGTTCGGCGGTGCGCTGGGCCTCGTAGTCCCGCGTCTGGGCGCCCTGGAGCAGTGCCTTGGTCTCGACGACCGCGTCGCGCGGTGCGGCCAGGATCGCGGACACCAGGTCGTGCACGGCGGGGTCGAGCTGGTCGGCGGGCACGGCGAGGTTGGCCAGGCCGGTGCTCACGGCCTCCTCGGCGGTGACGAAGCGCCCGGTCGCGCAGATCTCCAGCGCGCGGGCGTATCCGACCAGGGAGACCAGGGGCTGGGTGCCCGTCAGGTCCGGCACCAGCCCCAGGCTGGTCTCGCGCATGGCGAACTGCACGTCGTCCGCGACGACCCTCAGGTCGCAGGCGAGGGCCAGCTGGAAGCCCGCCCCGATGGCGTGCCCCTGCACGGCGGCGACCGACACGAGGTCGCTGCGCCGCCACCAGGTGAACGCTTCCTGGTACTCGGCGATGGCCGCGTCCAGCTCTGCGTCGCCGCCCCGTGCGAGGTCGATGAACGACGGTTCGCCGTCGAAGCCCTCGGGGGTGAACGCCTGCCGGTCGAGCCCGGCCGAGAAGGACTTGCCCTCGGCCCGCAGCACCACGGCACGGACGGAGCCCGGCAGCAGCCGGCCGGCCTCGGCGAGCGCCCGCCACAGAGCGGGGCTCTGCGCGTTGCGCTTGGCCGGGTTGGTCAGCGTCACCGTGGCGATCGCGTCGTCGACGGTGAGCCGCACGCCGTCCTGGTCGAGTGCGGGACCGGGGTCGTGGGCGGGCGAAGCCATGGGGCGCCTCCGAAAGATGCGGTCGTCGTCCCCGCCGCGCGCCGGACGGTGCGCCGTGCGACGGCAGGGCTAAGTGACTGCACAGTAACCACCCGGACGGTCGGACGACCGGCCGGGTGGCCACCATCACTTTCGGAGTCGAGGGGCCGCCCGGGGTGTCAGGCCGATGTGGCCTTTTTGCCCCGGGTAGCCCCGCCACGCCCTCGGAGCGTGACGCCCGACTCACTGAGCATGCGGTGCACAAAGCCATACGAGCGGCCGGTTTCCTCGGCCAACGCCCGGATGCTCGCACCGGCGTCGTACTTCTTCTTCAGGTCTGCCGCGAGCTTGTCGCGCGCGGCGCCGGTAACCCGGCTGCCCTTCTTCAGAGTCTCGGCCACCCGTGCCTCCTCATGGGAAGTGCGCTCTGGTACTCCTCATGATCACCCCTCCCGGCCCTCCTGGCCACCCATTCGGCAAGGTCGATGAGACAAGCTTGTGACGACAGGAGCGGGTCCCCACATACGGAATGCGTGATTCCAGAGAATCGGACGCGTTCGGCCGAACGGGTTTCCCCACGTAATTCCAGGTCAGAAAGGCGTCGCGGCCGGGCCCCGACAATGGGGGGTCCGGCCGCGAAATGGATGTAGGACACACCTCTTGATGAGGAGATCTCACACAGATGGTGGATCACGGATCGGCCGAATGATCCATAACCAGTGGATCATCCATTCGATCAAGCGAGGGCGACGAGGTCCGCGTAGTCGGCGCCCCACAGGTCCTCGACGCCGTCCGGAAGCAGAATGATCCGTTCCGGCTGGAGCGCCTCGACGGCGCCCTCGTCGTGGGTGACGAGGACGACGGCGCCCTTGTAGGTGCGCAGCGCGCCGAGGATCTCCTCGCGGCTGGCCGGGTCGAGGTTGTTGGTGGGCTCGTCGAGGAGCAGCACGTTCGCCGAGGACACCACGAGGGTGGCCAGCGCGAGACGGGTCTTCTCACCGCCGGAGAGGACACCGGCGGGCTTGTCGACGTCGTCCCCGGAGAACAGGAACGAGCCCAGCGTCTTGCGGACCTCGACCAGGTCGAGGTCGGGGTTGGCCGAGCGCATGTTCTCCAGGACGGTGCGCTCGGGGTCGAGGGTCTCGTGCTCCTGCGCGTAGTAGCCCAGCTTGAGGCCGTGGCCCTCGATCACCTGGCCGGTGTCGGGCTTCTCGACGCCGCCGAGGAGGCGCAGCAGCGTGGTCTTGCCGGCGCCGTTGAGACCGAGGATGACGACCCGGGAGCCCTTGTCGATGGCCAGGTCGACGTCGGTGAAGATCTCCAGCGAGCCGTACGACTTCGACAGGCCCTCGGCCGTCAGCGGGGTCTTGCCGCAGGGCGCGGGCTCCGGGAAGCGGAGCTTGGCGACCTTGTCGGACTGGCGGACCGCTTCCAGGCCGGAGAGCAGCTTGTCGGCGCGGCGGGCCATGTTCTGCGCGGCGACGGTCTTGGTGGCCTTGGCGCGCATCTTGTCGGCCTGCGAGTGCAGGGCGGCGGCCTTCTTCTCGGCGTTGGCGCGCTCGCGCTTGCGACGCTTCTCGTCGGCCTCGCGCTGCTGCTGGTAGAGCTTCCAGCCCATGTTGTAGACGTCGATCTGGGAGCGGTTGGCGTCCAGGTAGAACACCTTGTTGACGACCGTCTCCACCAGGTCGACGTCGTGGGAGATCACGATGAAGCCGCCGCGGTAGGTCTTCAGGTAGTCGCGCAGCCAGATGATCGAGTCCGCGTCGAGGTGGTTGGTCGGCTCGTCGAGCAGCAGGGTGTCCGCGTCCGAGAACAGGATCCGGGCCAGCTCGATCCGGCGGCGCTGACCGCCGGAGAGCGTGTGCAGCGGCTGGCCGAGCACCCGGTCGGGCAGGTTGAGCGCGGCGGCGATGGTGGCGGCCTCGGCCTCGGCGGCGTATCCGCCCTTGGTGAGGAACTCGGTCTCCTGGCGCTCGTACTGCCTGAGCGCCTTGTCGCGGGTGGCGCCCTGGCCGTTGGCGATGCGCTGCTCGTTCTCGCGCATCTTGCGGATCAGGACGTCCAGGCCGCGGGCGGACAGGATGCGGTCGCGGGCGAGCACGTCGAGGTCGCCGGTGCGCGGGTCCTGCGGGAGGTAGCCGACCTCGCCGGAGCGGGTGACGGCGCCGGCGGCGGGCTGTCCCTCGCCTGCCAGGACCTTGGTGAGGGTGGTCTTGCCGGCGCCGTTGCGGCCGACCAGGCCGATGCGGTCGCCCTTGGCGACGCGGAAGGTGGCGCTCTCGATGAGGACACGGGCACCGGCGCGCAGCTCGATGCCGGAGGCGGAGATCACGGTCAGACTCCTGGGCGGGTGGTTGGCGGGGTGGGCGGCTGTGGAGGTTCCCGCCGCTCTAATGCACGAGGAGAATGGCCATGGGGCCAGTCTAACGGGGCCGTGCAACCGCTTTTCCCCGCGAGCGTTGTCAGTGGCCGGTGGAAGACTGGGCGAACGGGCCCAAAGCAGCACGGGCCACCGGCTCACGAGGAAGTGATCGGTATGGCAGGCGAAGAGAGCGGGCGTCCGAGTATCTGCCCGACGCTCAGGTACGCGGACGCCAAGGCGGCGATCCGGCAGCTCACCGAGGCCTTCGGCTTCACCGCCGCGGCGGTGTACGAGGGCGAGGACGGCTCGGTGGCCCACGCCGAGCTGGCCCAGGGCAACGGCCTGGTCATGCTCGGCTCGAAGGGCGGGGGCGGCCGCTTCGACGAGGCGATGAAGGGCGGGGGCCCCACGGGGGTGTACGTCGTGGTGGCGGACGTCGACGCCCATCACCGGCGGGCCGTGGAGCACGGCGCGGAGATCCTGATGCCCCCGACCGACCAGGACTACGGCTCGCGGGACTACATGGCCCGCGATCTGGAGGGCAACGTCTGGAGCTTCGGGACGTACGCGCCGGAGGTACCCGGGTAGCCTCCGGCGGTTCGTCCTTCGGGTTCGTCCGTGGGATTCGTCCGTCGCGCCCGGCCGGTCAGCTGCCCCCGGTGTGGACCTGGAAGGCCGCCCGGCGTACGGCCTTGGCCAGGGCGGGGTCCGGGTGCGCGGCGGCGAGCGCCACCAGCACCTGGACGGTGCGGGGGTGGCCGACCGCGCGGACCTCGTCCAGCAGGGCCGGGACGGTGGCCTGCACCGCTGACTCCAGGTGCCGCACCAGCAGCGGGGCCTCCCCGTGGTCGGCGACGGCCGCCGCGGTGTCGACCCACAGCCAGGTGGCCTCCCGGCGGGTGAGGACCTCGTGCGCGTCCTCGGGGTCGGCGCCGTCGTGCTCGGCCAGCCACAGCAGGGCGTACGGCCTGAGCGTCGGCTCGTCGACGACGGCGCGGACGTCGGGCTCGGCGGGCGCCCCGACGACGCGCAGCGCCTCGAAGGCGAGGCCGCGCAGCAGGGCGTCCTCGCCACGGGCGGCCCCGAGCAGTTCGGCGACGGCGCTGCCGACGGGGCGGGCGGCCAGCCAGGCGCGGTACTCGGCGCGGGCGGCGTTGGGGCGGAGCTGGGCGCAGCCGCGGAGCATGCCCTCGGCCGACTGCTCGATGTTGCCGGCGGGGCTCTGCGCGGCGACGCAGATCTGCTCCAGCTTGACCCAGACCGCCCAGTTGCCGAGCGGGGTGAGTGTGGCGTGCCCGTCGCCGCAGGTGAGGGCGCCGACGGAGGCGAGGGCGTGCAGGGCCCAGTCGAGGAGGGGGGCGAGCGGGGTGTCGGTGGCCGGGTCGGGGTCCGGCTCGGCGCCCGGGGTGCCGGGTTCGAGCCGGGGGCCGTAGGGCACCTCGCAGCGCTCGGTGCGCAGTTCGGTGACGCGCTGCTCCAGCAGGTCCAGGAGCTGCGCCACGGGGACGGGTCCGGCGGACAGCTGGAGGAAGGAGAGCACCTGGGGCATCGCGGAGACGACCTCGGCGACCGCGGCGGGCTCCTGCCCGGCGGGCTCGGGGTGGGCGAGCGACCAGGCGTCGAAGAGGGCGACCCAGCCGCGCAGCACGGCACTGTCGTCGCGGTTCCAGGCCCGCAGCCGCCAGCCGGGCCGGGCGGTGCCGCCGTGCACCTCGACCAGTCCGGCGAGGCGGGCGGTGTCCCAGTCGGCGCGGACCTTGGCCACGGGCAGGCCCAGTTCGCGGGCCGCGTGCTCGGCGGTGGCGTCGGACAGGGTGGCCTTGCCGTCGGCGGTCGCGCTGCCCCGGCCTGGGCCGAGCGCGGAGTCGGCCCAGCGGGCTACCCGGGCCGCGTCGGCAAGACCGGAGCGCGCCATTCGGGCCAGCTCCGAGCGGGCCGGTGTGCCTTCCGGGGGGCGCGGTGCGGGGCGGCGTGGACGCCGTTGATTCATCGCTGGGGGGGCGGCGGCCAGGGGTCGCGGGCGGACGAGTCGGAGCCTGGAGTCGCGCGGGATACGGGACGTCACGGGTGCAGTCTTCCGGTTGACGGTCCGAAAACCCAAACGGAATGCCCCGGCGGCCTCCCGGAGTGGCGTGCGCGGGGGCCGGGTGCGCAGTCCGGGCACCGGATCGGGCCAGTGGTACGGCGCTGAACGGAACCTGACCGTCACGCCCACGGGCAGGCGTCACGGAGCGGGCGAAGGGTTCGCGGGAGAGGGTCGCGGGAGGAAGTCGTGCGAGGGGACCGCGGGAGGGGATCAGACCAGTGGGGTCATGAAGCGGCGGAGAGTCTCCTCGTAGTCCGCGGGGTCGGCGTTCCACATGGCGCCGTGCGGGGCGTCCCGGACGGTGTGGAGGGCGACCAGGCGCGGGTGGGTGTCGGCGAGGCGGCGGGAGAGGCGCCAGGGGGCCACCGCGTCGCCGGGGCCGTGGAAGATCAGGGTGGGGACGGCCGGGCGGTGGAGGCCGGCGGTGCCGGTGTCCCGGTCGGCGTGCAGCCCGGCACGGCCCTGCGCGGCCCGGACGGCGAGCGGCAGGAGCGCCCCGGGGGTGCGACGGGCGGCGGCCAGGGCGCGCAGGGTGGTCTCCCAGCTGAGCACCGGCGAGTCCAGGACGAGCCCCGCGATACGCTCGCGCACGCCGGAGAGCGCGGCGGTGCGCAGGGCCATGGTGGCGCCGGTGGACCAGCCCAGCAGGACGACCTGGCGGGCGCCGTGGTCGAGGGCGTAGCGGACGGCCGCGTCCACGTCGCGCCACTCGGTCTCGCCGAAGTGGTGCAGGCCGTCGGGCGAGGGCGGCGCGCCGACGTCGCCGCGGTAGGCGAGGGCGAGCACCGGGACGTTGCGGCGGTGCAGCGGGGCGATCAGGTTCAGGGCGTGTTCGCGGGTGGCGGCCAGGCCGTGCACGGCGACGATCCAGGTCGGGCGCGCTCCGGGCAGGAACCAGGCCGGGAGCGGACCGAGCTCCCCCGGGACCTCGACGTCGGCGTACTCCAGGTCCAGGGCCGTGCCCGGGTTCCCGACGTACAGGTTCGGGGTGAACCACGCCCGGTCGCCGGTCTCCAGGGTGCCGTGCGTGACGCGTTCGAGGCGGCGTACGACGGTGTCGGCGCCGTGTTCGGCGGTGCCGAGGACCGGGCCGAGGACGGCGTGGGAGCCGTCACCGGCGAGCCCGTACCGGCCGGGGCGCAGTGCGGCCAGGTCCCGGGTGAGGGTGATCTGTCCGGCGGCGGTGCCGTGCACGGTGAGCCGGGGCTCGGTGGGCAGAGGCCGGCCGGGGGGCGCCTTGAGCGCGGCGTCGCTGGCGAGCCGGCCGACGGCGACGCTCGCCACCCCGGTCGCCAGGGCTGCGGTGACGGCGGCTGCCGTTGCGGTGACAGTGCGCATGGAGCCAGTCTCCTGGTGGAGTCCTCGGGCGGCCAGTGGACGCGTGACGGTGGGTGACGCGGGTGCCGTGTCCCGTAGCCGGTACCCCGGGAACCGCCCGGCACGCGCCCGGCGTCAGCTCCGTTGCCCGTATCCCCGGAGGCGTTCGGTCACCTCCGCCAGTTGCTCCGGCGTCAGCAGGGACGGCGAGTGGCCCGGCACCGAGGACGCGGTCAGCCAGAGGCGGCACATCCACTCCAGCTGGGCGGTGCGGTCGTAGGCCTGGTCGAGGGAGGTGCCGTAGGTGATCGTGCCGTGGTTGCGGAGCAGGCAGCCGGTGCGGTCCCTGAGGGCCTCCAGCATGCCGCGGGCGAGTTCGTCGGTGCCGTAGGCCGCGTAGGGGGCGACCCGGACGGGGCCGCCGAGGGCGGCCGTCATGTAGTGCACCGCCGGGAGTTCGGGGACGAGCAGGGAGACCGCCGTCGCGTGCACGGCGTGGGTGTGGACGACGGCCCGGGCGTCGGGGTCCGCGCGGTACACGGCCAGGTGCATGGGCAGTTCGCTGGTGGGGACCAGCGTGCCGAGCACCTGCCGTCCGTCCAGGTCGACGCCGGTCGCGTCGCCCGGGGTCAGCCGGTCGTAGGGCACGCCCGACGGGGTGACCAGGACCGTGTCGCCGACGCGCACGGAGACGTTGCCGGAGGTGCCGACGACCAGCCCGTCCGCCACCGTCCGGCGGGCCGTCGCGACGAGTTCCTCCCAGGCCGGCTCCCTGGCCGTCTCTCCGGCCGATTCTCCGGACCCAGCCCGCGATCGCGTCACAGTCACGTCTCCTCCCGAGCGCCCGCGCGCCCCTCACGGCCCCTCGCCGAACGGCCTTGCGGTGATCCTGCCAGGGACGTCTCCGGAGAGCACCGGAGCGGGCACGCAGAGGGAGGCTCCGGCCCCGCTTCCGGTCACCGCGACGCCCTGCTCAGTTCATCTTCCGTTCACCCTGGTTACCTACGTTCGTCGCGCCAACGACCTCGAACGATTGCCTGGGTAAATGGAAAGCTTCTCGCTGATCCTCGCGATTGTGGTGGTAACCGCACTCGCGTTTGATTTCACGAACGGTTTCCACGACACCGCCAACGCGATGGCAACGACCATTTCGACCGGTGCGCTCAAGCCCAAGGTGGCGGTGGCGATGTCCGCCGTCCTCAACCTTGTAGGCGCCTTCCTCTCCGTGGAGGTCGCCAACACGATCTCCAAGGGTCTCGTCGACGAGACCGGCATCCGTCCCGAGGTCATCTTCGCCGCACTGGTCGGCGCGATCCTCTGGAACCTCCTGACCTGGCTGGTCGGACTCCCGTCCAGTTCCTCGCACGCCCTGATGGGCGGTCTGATCGGCGCCGCCGTCGCCTCGGCCGGCATCGGCGCGGTCAACGGCGACGTGCTCGTCACCAAGGTGCTGCTCCCCGCGATCGCCGCCCCGATCGTGGCCGGACTCGCGGCGTTGCTCGCGTCCCGGATGACGTACTCACTGGGCCGCAAGGCCGACGGCAAGGCCGCCGCGAAGGGCTACCGGGCCGGTCAGATCGCCTCCGCCGGTCTGGTCTCGCTGGCCCACGGCACCAACGACGCCCAGAAGACCATGGGCATCATCACCCTCGCCCTGATCGCCGGCGGCTCGCTCGCCCCGGACTCCGACCCGCCCGTGTGGGTCATCCTCAGCGCGGGCCTGGCCATCGCGCTCGGCACCTACCTGGGCGGCTGGCGCATCATCCGCACCATGGGCAAGGGCCTGACCGACCTCCAGCCGCAGCAGGGCTTCGCCGCCCAGACCAGTGCCGCCACGGTCATCCTGGCCTCCTCCCACCTCGGTTTCTCCCTGTCCACCACGCACTCGGTCTCCGGCGCGGTGATGGGCGCGGGCCTCGGCCGCAAGGGCGGCGTGGTCCGCTGGTCCACGGCCACCCGGATGTTCGTCGCCTGGGGCCTGACGCTGCCGGCCGCGGCCCTGGTCGCCGCGCTCGCCGAGTGGGTCTGCCGCGCCGGCGACTGGGGCACGGCCCTCGTCGCGGTGTTCCTGGTCGCCTCCAGCTATGCGATCTGGCGGATCTCCCGCCGCGAGGTCGTCGACCACACCAACGTCGTCGACGGCGACACGGTGGGCGCGGGGGAGCCCGAGCCGGCCGGTGTGGTCACCACGGCGATGGCCGCCGTGTCGCCGCCCCCTGCGGGCGTGACCGAGGACCTGTCGGCCACCGTCCCGGCCCCCGCCACCACTCCCGACCCCAAGGCCCCGTCGGCCGCCACCACCGTCTGAGCCCGCGTCCCGGGTACGAAGGAAGCGAACCTCCATGAGCATCGACTGGGCAGCCCTCGGCTCCGTCTTCGGCGTCAGCCTCGTGGTCACGGTGGCCCTGGTGGGCCTGTTCACCCTCGGCATCGTCGGCCTCTCCCGCCAGGAGCGGGCCACCGCCGAGGGCGGCTCCGCGACCCTCGCGGTCACCGGCGCGTACGCGTGCTTCGCGGCCTGCACGGCGGCGGTGGCGTACGGGATCTATCTGATCGTCGCCTGAGCGTCGCGCGCTCCGCGGGCGCGCGCCGGGGCGGGGCGCGGGACGGACTCGAACCGTTCCGCGCCCCGCCCTTTCGCGTTCCGGCGCACACCACTCGCGTGTGGGCCTTCGCACACTCCCCCGCCGCAGGTCAACGCCAGGTTGACGGGTGTTCGCGGGGCGTGGTGGACTTCCGGGGCCATCTACGGCGGCAGGAGAGGAAGCCCGGTGCGAATCCGGCGCGGTCCCGCCACTGTGACCGGGGAACAGGAAACCCCGGGAGCCAGGAACTCTCACCGCCGGACTCTTCGAACCAGGGCGTGGACACCCTGAGTGAGGACACGACGCGATGCCCGGCTGCCGCCACCGCTCGACACCCCGTACCAGGTGCCTCCCCGACCCTGTGACCGGCTGAGCCCATGCGTGCCGGACGCGTCTTCGCGTACGGCGCCGCCGCCGGCCTCCTCGGTGACCTCCTCCTCGGCGACCCGCGCCGCGGACACCCGGTCGCCGTGTTCGGCCGTGCCGCGGGCGCCGTGGAACAGGTGCTGTGGCGCGACCACCGGGGCTGGGGCGCCCTGCACACCGCCGTGTGCGCCGGTGGCGCCGTCGCCCTCGGTGCGGCCGCCGCGCACGCCGTACGCCGCTCCCCCGCCGCCCGCGTCGCGCTGACCGGCGCGGCCACCTGGGCCGTGGTCGGCGGCACCTCGCTCGCCCGTGAGGCCGCCGCGATCGGCCGGGCCCTGGAGGCGGGGGACGTCGAGGCGGCGCGGACGCGGCTGCCGCACCTGTGCGGGCGGGACCCGCAGGCGCTGGACGCCGACGGCATCGCCAGGGCCGTCGTGGAGTCCGTCGCGGAGAACACCTCGGACGCGGTGGTGGGCGCCCTGGTGTGGGGCGCCGTGGCGGGTGTGCCCGGGCTGCTCGGCTTCCGGGCCGTCAACACGCTGGACGCCATGGTCGGCCACAGGTCGCCCAGGTACCGCCGCTACGGCTGGGCCTCGGCCCGCCTGGACGACCTCGCGGGCTGGCCGGGCGCCCGCCTCACCGCCGTCCTGGCCACCGTGGCCGGGGGCGATCCGCGGGGCGCCGTACGGGCCTGGCGCGCGGACGCCGACCGGCACCCGAGCCCCAACGCCGGGCCCGTGGAGGCCTCCTTCGCGGGCGCCCTGGGCGTGCGGCTCGGCGGGACGCTCTCCTACGGCGGACGGGTCGAGCACCGGCCCGTCCTCAACGGCGCCGCCGGCCGCCCCGTACGGGCCGGTTCCGGCGACATCGACCGGGCGGTACGGCTGTCCCGGCGCGTGGGCTGGCTGGCGCTGGGCGTGTGCGCGGGCGCGCGGCTGCTCGCGCGCGGCATCGTCAGGAAGGGACGTACGTCATGAACGGTGGCCTGCTCGTCGCCGGCACCACCTCCGACGCCGGCAAGAGCATCGTCACCGCCGGGATCTGCCGCTGGCTGGTGCGCCAGGGCGTCAAGGTGGCGCCCTTCAAGGCGCAGAACATGTCGCTGAACTCCTTCGTGACCCGCGAGGGCGCGGAGATCGGGCGGGCGCAGGCCATGCAGGCCCAGGCCTGCCGGGTGGAGCCGACCGCGCACATGAACCCCGTGCTCCTCAAGCCCGGCGGGGAGCGCAGCAGCCAGGTCGTGCTGCTCGGCAGGCCCGTCGGCGAGATGAGCGCCCGCGGCTATCACGGCGGGCGCCAGGAGCGGCTGCTCGGCACGGTGCTCGACTCGCTGGCCGAACTGCGCGGCACGTACGACGCGGTGATCTGCGAGGGGGCGGGCAGCCCGGCCGAGATCAACCTGCGCCGCACCGACATCGTGAACATGGGGATCGCCCGGGGCGCCGGACTCCCGGTCCTGGTCGTCGGCGACATCGACCGCGGGGGCGTCTTCGCGTCCTTCTTCGGCACGGTGGCGCTGCTGGCGCCCGAGGACCAGGCGCTGGTCGCCGGGTTCCTGGTGAACAAGTTCCGCGGCGACGTGTCGCTGCTGGAGCCGGGTCTGGAGATGCTGCACGGGCTCACCGGACGACGTACGTACGGCGTGCTGCCGTTCCGGCACGGGCTCGGCATCGACGAGGAGGACGGGATGGGGGTCCCCCCGCGCGAGCGAAGCCGAGCGTGGGGGAGCGTCTCCCTGCGCGGGACCGTACGGGAGTCGGTCGTCGCGCCGCCGGTCGGCGAGGACGTGCTGCGGGTCGCGGTCTGCGCGGTCCCCCTCATGTCCAACTTCACTGACGTGGACGCGCTGGCCGCCGAACCCGGTGTCGTGGTGCGGTTCGTGGACCGGCCGGAGGAGCTGGCCGACGCCGACCTGGTGATCGTGCCGGGGACGCGCGGGACGGTACGGGCGCTTCAGTGGCTGCGGGAGCGGGGCCTGGCGGACGCGATCGCCCGCAGGGCCGCCGACGGCCGCCCGGTGCTCGGGATCTGCGGCGGCTTCCAGCTCCTCGGCGAGCACATCGAGGACGAGGTCGAGTCGCGCGCCGGGCACGTGGACGGGCTCGGACTGCTGCCCGTGCGGGTGCGGTTCGCCCGCGAGAAGACCCTCACCCGGCCCGTCGGCGAGGCCCTCGGCGAGCGCGTCGAGGGGTACGAGATCCACCACGGGGTCGCCGAAGTCCTGGACGGCGAGCCCTTCTTGGACGGCTGCCGGACCGGGCAGACCTGGGGCACGCACTGGCACGGCTCGCTGGAGTCGGACGGCTTCCGGCGGGCGTTCCTGCGCGAGGTGGCCGCCGCCGCGGGCCGCCGCTTCGTGCCGGCCCCCGACACATCGTTCGCCGCGCTGCGCGAGGAGCAGCTCGACCGGCTCGGCGACCTGATCGAACACCACGCGGACACCGACGCGCTGTGGCGGCTCATCGAGTCCGGCGCGCCACAAGGACTGCCCTTCATTCCACCGGGAGCGCCCGCATGAGCACAGTGCTGTTGTTGTCGACCGCCGACACGGACCTGCTGGCGGCCCGCGCGTCGGACGCCGCCTACCGGATCGGCAACCCGACCCGGGTCGACGTCCGGGACGAGCTGCCGGGCCTGGTCGAGGGCGCGGACCTCGCCGTCGTGCGCCTGCTGGGCGGCAAACGCGCCTGGGAGGACGGGCTGGCCGCGCTGAGGGCCGCCCGCATCCCGACCGTGCTGCTCGGCGGCGAGAGCGTGCCGGACGCGGAACTGATGGCCGAGTCGTCGGTCCCGGCCGGGGTGGTGGCGCAGGCGCTGCGCTACCTGGTCGAGGGCGGCCCGGACAACCTCACCCAGCTCGCCCGCTTCCTGTCGGACACGGTGCTGCTGACCGGCGAGGGCTTCGACGAGCCGCTGAAGATGCCGGAGTACGGCGTCCACGGCTCCCGGGACGTCGTGGCGGGGCGCCCGACGGTCGGCGTGCTCTTCTACCGCGCCCACCAGCTGAGCGGCAACACCGCGTTCGTCGACACGCTCTGCGACGCGATCGAGGCGCGCGGCGCCAACGCCCTGCCCGTGTACTGCGGTTCGCTGCGCGGCGCGGACCCCGGCCTGTACGAGCTGCTGGGCCGGACCGACGCCCTGATCGCCACGGTCCTCGCGGCGGGCGGCACGCACGCCTCGCAGGCCTCGGCGGGCGGTGACGAGGAGGCGTGGGACATCGGGGCGCTGGCCGACCTGGACGTGCCGGTGCTGCAAGGGCTCTGCCTCACCTCCTCCCGCGCCGCCTGGGAGGCTTCCGACGCCGCCCTCTCCCCCATGGACGCGGCGATGCAGGTCGCCATTCCGGAGTTCGACGGACGGCTGGTCACCGTGCCGTTCTCCTTCAAGGAGCAGGGGCCCGACGAGGTGCCGGTGTACGTCGCCGACCCCGAGCGGGCCGGGCGGGTCGCCGGGATCGCCGTACGGCACGCGGCGCTCGGGCACAAGGCGAACGCCGACAAGAGGCTCGCGCTGGTCTTCACGGCGTACCCGACCAAGCACTCCCGTGTCGGCAACGCGGTCGGTCTCGACACCCCGGCGTCGGCGGTGCGGGTGCTGGACGCGCTCAGGGACGCCGGGTACGGGGTCACCGGGTACCCGGCCGAGGGCGACGAGCTGATCCACCGGCTGATCGAGGCCGGCGGCCACGACGTGGAGTGGCTGACGGAGGACCAGCTCGCCGCCGCGCCCGCGCGGGTGCCGCTGGCCGACTACCGGGCCTGGTTCCAGAAGCTGGACCCGCGGCTGCGGGAGGCGATGACCGAGGCGTGGGGCGAGCCGCCGGGGTCGCTGTACGTCGACGGGGACGACATCGTGCTGGCCTCCCTCCAGTTCGGGAACGTCGTCGTCATGATCCAGCCGCCGCGCGGCTTCGGGGAGAACCCGATCGCGATCTACCACGACCCGGACATGCCGCCGTCGCACCACTACATGGCCGCCTACCGCTGGCTGGACAACACCTTCGGCGCCGACGCGATCGTGCACATGGGCAAGCACGGCACGATGGAGTGGCTGCCGGGCAAGGGACTCGGCCTGAGCGCGGGCTGCGCGCCGGACGCCGTCCTCGGCGACCTGCCGCTGATCTACCCGTTCATCGTGAACGACCCCGGCGAGGGCACCCAGGCCAAGCGGCGCGGACACGCCACCGTCGTCGATCACCTGGTGCCGCCGATGGCGCGCGCGGACACCTACGGCGACCTGGCCAAGCTGGAGCAGCTGCTCGACGAGTACGCCCTCGTCTCCGACCTCGACCCGACGAAGGCGCCCGCGGTCCGCGCGCAGATCTGGACGCTGGTCAAGGCCGCCGAGCTCCACCACGACCTGCACGTGGACGACCAGCCGGACGACGACGCGTTCGACGAGTTCGTCATGCACATCGACGGCTACCTGTGCGAGATCAAGGACGTGCAGATCCGCGACGGCCTGCACGTCCTGGGCGGCGGCCCGGTCGGCGAACCGCGGGTCAACCTCGTCCTGGCGGTGTTGCGCGCCTCGCAGGTGTGGGGCGGGCAGGCGAACGCGCTGCCGGGCCTGCGGGCCTGCCTGGCCGAGCACTTCGGCCTGGTGGAGAAGGAGCTGCTGGCCGAGCCGGGCGCCCCCGTGAAGGTGCCGGTGGAGCTGACGGAGCTGGTGGACGGTCCGGCGCGGTCGGCCGCCGACGCGATCGACCTGCTGGAGCAGCTGTGCCGGCGGTTCGCCGAGGGGATGGAGTCCCGGGCCTGGGACACGGCTGCCGTACCGGCGCTGGTGCGCGAGGTGCTGGGCGCCGGACTCCCGGACGCGGTGGCCGTGCTGGAGTTCGCCTGCACCGAGGTCGTACCGCGGCTGGCCCGCACGACGGACGAGATCGGGCACATCCTGCGTGCCCTGGACGGCGGCTACGTGCCTGCCGGACCGTCGGGCTCGCCGACCCGCGGCCTGGTCAACGTCCTGCCGACCGGCCGGAACTTCTACTCCGTCGACCCGAAGGCGATCCCGTCCCGGCTGAGCTGGGAGGTCGGTCAGTCGCTGGCGGACTCGCTGATCCAGCGGTACCTGAACGACACCGGCGAGTATCCGAAGTCGGTCGGCCTCACGGTGTGGGGCACGTCCGCGATGCGCACCCAGGGCGACGACATCGCGGAGATCCTGGCCCTGCTGGGCTGCCGTCCGGTGTGGGACGACGCCTCGCGCCGGGTGACGGGCTTCGAGGTGGTCCCGGTCGCGGAACTGGGCCGGCCGCGCGTGGACGTCACGGTGCGCATCTCCGGCTTCTTCCGGGACGCGTTCCCGCACGTGGTGGGGCTGATCGACGACGCGGTGCGGGCGGTGGCGGAGGTGGACGAGCCCGCCTCGCAGAACTTCGTCCGCGCGCACGCCGACGAGGACACCGCCGAGCACGGCGACCGGCGCCGCGCCACGTCCCGCATCTTCGGCTCCAAGCCGGGCGCGTACGGCGCGGGTCTGCTCCCGCTGATCGACGCCCGCAACTGGCGCAGCGACGCGGACCTCGCCGAGGTGTACGCGGTGTGGGGCGGCTACGCCTACGGACGCGGGCTCGACGGCCGGGCGGCGCGCGGGGACATGGAGACGGCGTTCCGGCGGATCGCGGTGGCGGCGAAGAACGTCGACACACGCGAGCACGACCTCGTCGACGCCGACGACTACTTCCAGTACCACGGCGGCATGGTCGCCATGGTGCGCCACCTGACGGGTGAGAGCCCGGAGGCGTACGTCGGCGACTCCGCCACCCCGGACCAGGTGAAGACGCGGACGTTGGGCGAGGAGACGCACCGGGTCTTCCGGGCCCGCGTGGTCAACCCGCGGTGGATGGCGGCGATGCGTCGGCACGGTTACAAGGGCGCCTTCGAGATGGCGGCCACCGTGGACTACCTCTTCGGGTACGACGCCACAGCGGGCGTGGTCGATGACTGGATGTACGAAAAGCTGTCCGCCGAGTACGTGTTCTCGCAGGAGAACCAGGACTTCATGAGGAAGTCCAACCCCTGGGCGCTGCGCGGCATCACCGAGCGGCTGCTGGAGGCCGCGGACCGGGGCCTGTGGGCCGAGCCGGACGCGGAGACGCTGGAGCGGCTGCGCGCCACCTATCTGGAGCTCGAAGGCGACTTGGAGGGCGACGACAAGTGAGTACCCCGTTCCCGTTCACGGCCGTCGTGGGTCAGGACGACCTGCGGCTCGCACTGCTGCTGAACGCCGTCTCCCCGGCCGTCGGCGGTGTGCTGGTCCGTGGTGAGAAGGGCACCGCGAAGTCCACAGCCGTGCGAGCCCTGTCGGCGCTGATGCCGGAGGTGGACGTCGTCTCCGGGTGCCGCTTCTCCTGTGACCCCGGCTCCCCCGACCCCGCCTGCCCGGACGGCCCGCACGAGCCGGGCGCCTTCGCGTCCCGGCCCGCGCGGATGGTCGAGCTGCCCGTCGGTGCGTCCGAGGACCGGCTGGTGGGCGCCCTGGACATCGAGCGGGCGCTGGCGGAGGGCGTGAAGGCCTTCGAGCCGGGGCTGCTGGCCGACGCGCACCGCGGCATCCTCTACGTCGACGAGGTCAACCTGCTCCACGACCACCTCGTGGACCTGCTGTTGGACGCAGCCGCCATGGGCGCCTCCTACGTCGAGCGCGAGGGCGTGTCCGTGCGGCACGCCTCCAAGTTCCTGCTGGTCGGGACCATGAATCCCGAAGAGGGCGAGCTGCGTCCGCAGTTGCTGGACCGGTTCGGGCTGACCGTCGAGGTCGCCGCCTCGCGGGAGCCCGACCAGCGGGTGGAGGTCGTACGGCGCCGGCTCGCCCACGACGACGACCCGGCCGCCTTCGCCGCGCGCTGGGCCGACGAGGAGGCCGCCGTACGGGCGCGGATCGTGGCGGCGCGGGAACTGCTGCCGTCGGTGCGTCTGGGCGACGGGGCGCTGCGGCAGATCGCGGCGACCTGTGCCGCCTTCGAGGTGGACGGCATGCGGGCCGACATCGTGATGGCGCGGACGGCGACGGCGCTTGCGGCGTGGGCCGGGCGCACGGAGGTGCTCGCGGAGGACGTGCGGCAGGCGGCGCTGCTGGCGCTGCCTCATCGGCGGCGGCGCAATCCCTTCGACGCGCCGGGGTTGGACGAGGACAAGCTCGACGAGACGCTGGAGGAGTTCGGCGGGTCGGACGGGGACGGAGGCGGAGACGACGATCCCGATCCGGGCCCCGGGGGCGGTCCCGGCGGGCAGCCGGAGCCCGACGACGCGCCGCAGGGCGACGGCGACACCGCCGCGCGGCCCGAGGCCGGGGAGGGCGGGGAGCCGCAGCCGTCCGGCGGTGCCGGTGAGCAGTCCCCCGTGCGGGCCGCCGAGCCGTTCCGGACCAGGGTGCTGAGCGTGCCGGGGCTCGGCGAGGGTGCCGCCGGGCGGCGTTCGCGGGCGCGGACCGAGTACGGGCGGACCATCAGGGCCCGGCGTCCCCGGGGGGCGCTGACCAAGCTGCACCTGGCGGCGACCGTGCAGGCCGCCGCCCCGCACCAGCGGGCGCGGGGGCGCAGCGGGCCGGGTCTTGTGGTGCGCCGGGACGATCTGCGGCAGGCGAGCCGCGAGGGGCGTGAGGGCAACCTCGTGCTGTTCGTCGTGGACGCCTCCGGGTCCATGGCCGCGCGGCAGCGGATGAGTGCCGTCAAGGGTGCCGTGCTGTCGCTGCTGCTGGACGCGTACCAGCGGCGGGACAAGGTGGGGCTGGTGACCTTCCGGGGTTCGGCCGCCGATGTCGCCCTGCCGCCGACCTCGTCGGTGGACGCGGCGGCGGTCCGCCTGGAGTCGCTGCCGACCGGGGGGCGTACGCCGCTGGCGGCCGGGCTGCTCAAGGCGCACGAGGTGCTGCGGGTGGAGCGGTTGCGGGACCCGGCGCGGCGGGCGCTGGTCGTGGTGGTGACGGACGGGCGGGCGACCGGTGGCCCGGAGCCCGTCGCGCTGGCGGGGCGTGCGGCGCGGCTGTTCGCGGCCGAGGGAACCGCCTCGGTGGTCGTGGACTGCGAGTCGGGGCCCGTGCGGCTCGGGCTCGCCGGGCGGCTCGCGGGTGAGCTGGGCGGTACGGCGGTGACGCTGGACGAGCTGCGGGCGGACTCGATCGCCGGTCTCGTGAAGGACGTGCAGGGCAGCAGGAGGGCCGCGTAATGCCGCAGGGGAAGCCGAGTGTCGTACCGGAGGACGGACTGACGACCCGACAGCGGCGCAACCGTCCTCTGGTCGTCGTGCACACGGGCATCGGGAAGGGCAAGTCCACCGCCGCCTTCGGGCTGGCGCTGCGCGCCTGGAACCAGGGGTGGCCGATCGGGGTGTTCCAGTTCGTCAAGTCGGCCAAGTGGAAGGTCGGCGAGGAGAACGCCCTGCGGGTGCTGGGCGCCAGCGGCGAGGGCGGGTCGGTCGACTGGCACAAGATGGGCGAGGGCTGGTCCTGGGTCCAGCGCGACGCGCAGCTGGACAACGAGGAGAAGGCCCGGGAGGGCTGGGAGCAGGTCAAGCGGGATCTGGCCGCCGAGACGTACAAGCTGTACGTGCTGGACGAGTTCGCCTATCCGATGCACTGGGGGTGGGTCGACACCGACGAGGTGGTGTCCGTGCTGCGTGAGCGGCCGGGGACCCAGCACGTCGTGATCACCGGGCGGAACGCGCCCGACGCCCTCGTCGGCTTCGCCGATCTCGTCACCGACATGTCCAAGGTCAAGCATCCGATGGACGCGGGGCAGAAGGGGCAGAGGGGCATCGAGTGGTGACTTCCTCCGACTCCGTCGTGCCCCGGTTGGTCATCGCCGCGCCTTCGTCCGGCAGCGGCAAGACCACCGTCGCCACCGGGCTGATGGCCGCGCTCGCCGCGCGGGGCCTCGTCGTGTCCCCGCACAAGGTCGGGCCGGACTACATCGACCCCGGGTACCACGCGCTGGCCACCGGGCGGGTGGGCCGCAACCTCGACGCCTACCTGTGCGGGCCCGAGCTGATCGGGCCGTTGTTCCTGCACGGGGCGCGCGGGTGCGACATCGCCGTGGTCGAGGGCGTGATGGGGCTGTACGACGGGGCCGCCGGGGAGGGCGAGCTGGCGTCCACCGCGCAGGTCGCGAAGCTGCTGCGGGCACCGGTGGTGCTGGTCGTGGACGCGTCGTCGCAGTCGCGGTCGGTGGCGGCGCTGGTGCACGGGTTCGTGTCCTGGGACCCGGAGGTGCGGATCGGGGGCGTGATCCTGAACAAGGTCGCGTCGGACCGGCACGAGGCGTTGGTGCGGGAGGCGGTGGACTCCGTCGGGGTGCCGGTGCTGGGGGTGTTGCGGCGGGCCGCGCCCGTGGAGACGCCTTCTCGGCATCTGGGGCTGGTGCCTGTCGCCGAGCGGCGTTCGCAGGCGGTGGAGGCGGTTGCGGCGATGGCCGAGCAGGTCGCCGACGGGTGCGATCTGGAGGCGTTGGCCGGGCTGGCGCGTAGTGCCGGTGCGTTGTCCTGTGCGGCTTGGGACGCGGGTGAGGCCTTGGCTTCCTCGCCCCCGCCGCCTCTTCTCGTCCCGTCCCTGGGGGCTGCTGCCCCCAGACCCCCGCTTCGGCCTGGACGGCCTCGTCCTCAAGCGCCGGACGGGCTGAGGGAGCGCGTCGCCGTTGCCGGTGGACCCGCCTTCACGTTCTCCTACGCCGAGCACACCGAGCTGCTCGCCGCCGCCGGGGCGGAGGTGGTCACGTTCGATCCGCTGCGGGACGAGGAGCTGCCCGAGGGGACCGCCGGACTCGTCATCGGGGGCGGGTTCCCGGAGGTGTACGCCTCGGAGCTGTCCGCCAACGAAGGGCTGCGGAAGTCCGTCGCCGAGCTGGCGCTCGGCGGTGCTCCCGTAGCCGCCGAGTGTGCGGGGCTGCTGTACCTGTGCCGCGAGCTGGACGGCTCGCCGATGTGCGGGGTGCTGGACGCCTCCGCCCGGATGTCGGAGCGCCTGACCCTGGGCTACCGGGACGCCGTGGCCGTGTCCGACAGCGCGCTGGCCGGCGCGGGGACGCGGATGCGGGGACACGAGTTCCACCGGACGGTCGTGGAGCCGGGGGCCGGGGCGGCGCCGGCGTGGGGGATGCGGGCGCCCGAGCGGCGCGTCGAGGGATTCGTGGAGCGCGGTGTGCACGCGAGCTATCTGCACACGCACTGGGCGGCCGAGCCCGGTGTCGCCCGTCGGTTCGTGGAGAGGTGCTGGACGTCATGAGCAGCAGGCTGATCGGGGTGGGGGTCGGGCCCGGGGACCCCGAGCTGGTGACCGTGAAGGGCGTCAACGCGCTGCGGGACGCCGATGTCGTGGTCGTGCCCGTCATGGACACCGGGGAGCGGGGACGGGCCGAGACGACGGTGCTGCACTACGTGGGCGCCGAGAAGGTCGTACGGGTCGTGTTCGCGCTGAACGAGCGCACCGACCGGGCGCGGCGCGAGGCGGCCTGGGACGCGGCCGGGGAGCGTGTGGCCGGGCTGCTGCGGGAGCACGCGGCCGTCGCCTTCGCGACCATCGGCGATCCCAACGTGTACTCGACCTTCACCTATCTCGCGCAGACCGTGGGCGCGCTGGTGCCGGGGACCGTTGTGGAGACGGTCCCCGGGATCACCGCCATGCAGGACCTGGCGGCACGGTCGGGGGCCGTGCTGACCGAGGGCACCGAGCCGTTGACGCTGGTGCCGGTCACGGCGGGGGCCGCCGTGCTCAAGGAGGCCCTGCACGGGCCCGGCACGGTCGTCGCCTACAAGTTCGGCCGGCAGGCGGCCGAGGTGGCCGAGGCGCTGCGGGAGAGCGGGCGGCTGGACGACGCCGTGTGGGGGTCGGCGCTGGGGCTCGCGGAGGAGTCCGTACGGCCGGCCGGTGAGCTGGACGGGGCGCCGCTGCCGTATCTGTCGACGCTCATCGCGCCCGCGCGGCGCGCGGGCGGGCGGGGCGGGAAGCTGTGAGCGCGCGTGACGGCTCACGCGGTTCACTCGGCGATGCCCACGACCAGCCAGATGAACGCCGCGCCCGCGATCGTGCACAGCAGGGTCGAGCGGGCGGGGTGCTCGTGGTGGGCCTCGGGGAGGATCTCGGCCGCGGCGAGGTAGAGGAGCACACCGCCGAACAGGCCGAGATAGGCGCCGAGCGCGCCCTCCGGGATGGTGAAGAGCAGGGTGGAGGCCGCGCCGACGACGGGGGCGATCGCGTCGGCGACCAGCATCGCGATGGCGCGGCGGCGGGCGTTGCCGTACAGGCTGGTGAGTGTGTAGGTGTTGAAGCCGTCCGCGAAGTCGTGGGCGATCACCGCCATCGCGACCGCGGCGCCCATGCCGCCGCCGACCTGGAAGGCGGCGCCGATCGCCACGCCGTCCATGGCGCTGTGCCCGACCATCGCGGCCGCGGCCGTCAGGCCCACCTCGGGCGCGCGGTGTCCGTGCTCGTCGGCGCCGTGTGCGGCACGGCGGGCCGCCAGCAGGCGTTCCACCAGGTGCGCCAGCAGGAATCCGGCGACGAAGAGCAGCAGCGCCGCGGGCACGCCGAACACCTCGTCGCCCGCCGCCTGAAGGGCCTCCGGCAGCAGGTCGAGGCCGACCACGCCCAGCATGAGGCCGCCGGCCAGGCCCAGGACCAGGTGGCGCCGGTCGGTCACGCGCTGTGCCGTCCATCCGCCGGCCAGCGTCATCAGGAACGCGCCGAGCGCGACGAAGACCGCCATGGGCCCTTGGTATCCGATCACGTCGCGTTCACGCGCGTACGACAGCAGCAACCGCAGTAAATATGCGCAGGACGCACAGGAGAGGACCGAAAACGATGGATTCCGAGGCCAGGGTGACCTTCGTCGGTGCCGGTCCCGGCGCCGCCGATCTGCTGACGTTCCGGGCGGCGCGCGCCATCGCCGAAGCGGACGTGGTGATCTGGGCGGCGAGCCTCGTCCAGGCGGAGGTGCTCCAGCACGCGCGGGAGGGCGCCGAGGTGCTGGACTCGGCGGCGATGTCGCTGGAGGACGTCGTCGCCGTGTACCGGCGGGCGCGCGAGGAGGGGCTGCGGGTGGCCCGTATCCACTCCGGCGACCCGGCGTTGTGGGGCGGTACGCAGGAGCAGCTGGACCGGTGTGCGGAGATCGGCATCGCGACCGAGGTGGTGCCCGGCGTCTCGGCGTTCTCCGCCGTCGCCGCGCTCGCGCAGCGGGAGCTGACCATCCCCGAGGTCGCGCAGTCCGTGGTCCTCACCCGGCTCGGCGGGGGCAAGACGCCGATGCCGCCCGGGGAGGAGGTCCGGGAGTTCGCGAAGCACGGCACGACCATGGCGGTCTTCCTGTCAGCGGCCCGCAGCGGCCAGCTGGTGCGGGAGCTGCTGGAGGGCGGTTATCCGACCGACACCCCGGTCGTCGTCGCCTACCAGGCCACCTGGCCGGAGGAACTGGTCGTGCGGTGCACGATCGGGACGCTGGAGGAGACGGTCAAGGAGCACAAGCTCTGGAAGCACACGCTGTTCCTGGTCGGGCCGGCCCTCGACGCGCACGGCACCCGCTCGCACCTGTACCACCCGGGGCACTTCCACGGCTACCGCAGGGCCGACCCCGCGGCGCGCCGGGAACTGCGCTCGCGGGGTGCGAGCACGTGATCACCGTGGTCGGGACGGGGACCGGCGCGGTGCCCGGCGCGGAGGTCGCCGCGGGTGCGGAGCTGGTCGTCGGCGGGCGGCGGCACCTGGACGCCGTACGGCTGCCGCAAGGGGCGCGGACGGTCGTTCTGGGAGCGTTGGCGCCCGCCCTGGACACGGTCGCGGAGTACGTCGCCGAGGAGCGGCCGGTGACCGTGCTGGCCTCCGGTGATCCGGGGTTCTTCGGGATCGTGCGGGCGCTGGCCGAGCGGTTCGGTCCGGAGCGGCTGGAGGTGCGGCCCGGGGTCTCCTCCGTCGCCGCGGCCTTCGCGCGGGCCGGCCTGCCGTGGGACGACGCCGTGGTGGCGAGCGCGCACGGGCGGGACCTGCGGACGGCGGTGCACCTGTGCCGGGCGCACCCGAAGGTCGCCGTGCTGACGGGGCCCGGGGCCGGTCCGGCGGAGCTGGGGGCCGCGCTCGGGTCGGACGGGCGGGTGTTGGTCGTCGCCTCCGCGCTGGGTTCGGCCGAGGAGCGGGTGGAGCGGGTGACGCCCGCCGAGGCCGCCGCCCGGGACTGGGGTACGGCGGTGAGCGTGGTGCTGTGCCTGGACGAGGCGCGGGCGCTGGGGCCGGTGCGGGCGGTCGCGGGGCCGCGGCCCGGGCCCGCCGGGTGGGCGCTCGAGGAGGACGCGTTCGCGTACCGGGACTCGATGATCACCAAGTTCGAGGTGCGGGCGCTGGCGCTGGCCCGCCTCGGGCCGCGCCCCGGAGACCTGGTGTGGGACGTCGGCGCGGGCTCCGGGTCGGTCGCCGTGGAGTGCGCGCGGCTGGGTGCCGCCGTCACCGCCGTCGAGAAGACGCCGGACGGTGTCGGGCGGGTCCGCGCCAACGCCGCCGCGCACGGTGTCGACGTGCGGGTGGTGCACGGCGTGGCGCCCGCGGTGCTGTCCGGCCTGGGCGAGGACCCGGACGCGGTGTTCGTGGGCGGTGGCGGGCGCGAACTGCCCGCGATCGTCGCCGAGTGCGCCCGTCGGGCCCGGCGCTCCGTGGTCGTCGCCGTGGCCGCGCTCGACCGGGTGCCGGCGGCCCGCGAGGCGCTGCTGGGCGCGGGCCTCGACTGCGACGGGGTGCTGCTGCAGTCCTCGCGGCTCGCGCCGCTGCCGGGGGACGTGACCCGGCTCGCGGCCACCAATCCCGTCTTCCTGCTGTGGGGCGTGAGGCCGCACAGCCGTACCGAAGGAGTTGCCCCTTGATCGGCCTCATTTCCGCCACGTCGGCGGGAGCGGCGGCGCGGGACCGGCTGGCCGCGGCCTGGCCGGACCGCACGCGGGTGTACGAGGGTCCCGTCGCGGACGCCGTGCGGTCCGCGTTCGCCGAGTGCGAGCGGCTGGTGTGCTTCCTGGCCACGGGGGCCGTGGTCCGGCTCGTGGCGCCGCTGCTGGATGACAAGCGGACCGACCCGGGTGTGGTGTGCGTCGACGAGGGCGGGCGGTTCGCCGTGTCGCTGGTCGGCGGGCACGGGGGCGGCGCGAACGAACTCGCCCGCGCGGTCGGCGAGGTGCTGGGCGCGGAGCCGGTGGTGACGACGGCGACCGACGCGGTCGGGCTGGCCGGTCTGGACACGCTCGGGCTGCCCGTGGAGGGCGATGTCGCCGGGGTGTCGCGGGCCCTGCTGGACGGCGAGCCGGTGGCGCTGCGCGCGGACGTGGCCTGGCCGCTGCCGCCGTTGCCGGCCGGCGCGGAGGGTGCCTGCGTCGTCCGGGTGACGGACCGTGCGGTGGCACCGTCGGAGGGCGAGGTCGTCCTGCGTCCGCCGTCCCTGGTCGTCGGGGTCGGCGCGTCCAGGGGGGCGCCGGTGGACGAGGTCCTCGCCCTGGTGGAGGCCGCCCTGCGCGGGGCGGGGCTGTCGGCCGCGTCGGTCGCCTTCCTGGCCACCGTGGACGCCAAGGCGGAGGAGCCCGGGATCGTCGGGGCCGCCGAGCGGCTGGGCGTACCCCTGGTGACGTACCCCGCCGACGAGTTGGCGGGCGTCGAGGTGCCCAACCCGTCCGACGCCCCGCTGGCGGCCGTGGGCACCCCGTCGGTCGCGGAGGCGGCGGCGCTGGTGCGTGGGGGCGAACTCCTCGTGCCCAAGCGGAAGTCGGCGGCGGTGCCCGCGATGGCGACCTGTGCGGTGGTACGGCGGCCGGTGCGCGGGCGGCTCGCGGTGGTCGGGCTCGGTCCCGGCGCCCGGGACCTGGTGACGCCGCGGGCGCGGGCGGAGCTGCGGCGGGCGTCGGTGCTGGTCGGGCTCGACCAGTACGTCGACCAGGTCCGCGATCTGCTGCGGCCCGGCACGCGTGTGCTGGAGTCGGGGCTCGGCGCGGAGGAGGAGCGGGCCCGGACCGCGGTCGAGGAGGCGCGGCGCGGGCACGCCGTCGCGCTGATCGGCAGCGGGGACGCCGGGGTGTACGCCATGGCCTCCCCCGCGCTGGCCGAGGCTAGCGACGACATCGACGTGGTCGGGGTGCCGGGCGTGACGGCGGCGCTGGCGGCCGGGGCGATCCTGGGCGCGCCGCTCGGCCACGACCACGTGTCCATCAGCCTGTCCGACCTGCACACGCCGTGGGAGGTCATCGAGCGCCGGGTGCGGGCGGCGGCGGAGGCGGACCTCGTCGTGACGTTCTACAACCCGCGCAGCCGGGGCCGCGACTGGCAGCTGCCCAAGGCGCTGGCCATCCTCGCGGAGCACCGGGAGCCGACGACTCCGGTGGGCGTCGTGCGCAACGCGTCGCGCGCCGACGAGTCGAGCCGCCTGTCGACGCTCGCCGCGCTCGACCCGGCGACCGTCGACATGATGACCGTCGTGACGGTGGGCAACACCGCGACCCGGGAGATCGCCGGGCGCATGGTGACACCGCGCGGCTACCGCTGGCAGGAGGACCCGGCCACCCGCCGTTCCCCCGCCGACGCCTCCCGGACGCCCGTGTCCGGGACGTCCGAATCCGAGAAACCCGAGGAGACCCTGTGACGACCCCGCCCGCCCTGCTCATCGCCGGACACGGCACCCGGGACGAGGCCGGAGCCGAGGCGTTCCGCGACTTCGTGCGCGAGCTGGGCCGACGCCACCCCGAACTGCCCGTCGCGGGCGGCTTCATCGAGCTGTCCCCGCCGCCGCTGGGCGACGCGGTCACGGAGCTGGTGGAGCGCGGGGTGCGCCGGTTCGCCGCCGTGCCGCTGATGCTGGTGTCCGCCGGGCACGCCAAGGGCGACATCCCGGCGGCGCTGTCCCGCGAGCGGGAGCGCCACCCCGGCATCTCCTACACCTACGGGCGCCCGTTGGGCCCCCACCCGGCACTGCTGCGGGTGCTGGAGCGGCGCCTCGCCGAGGCGGTCGACCCGGCCTGGGACCCGTCCGAGGTGACCGTGCTGCTGGTGGGGCGCGGGTCGACGGACCCGGACGCCAACGCCGAGGTGTTCAAGGCGGCGCGGCTGCTGTGGGAGGGGCGTGGTTACGCGGCCGTGGAGACGGCGTTCGTGTCGCTGGCGGAGCCGGACGTGCCGGGCGGCCTGGACCGGTGCGTGCGGCTGGGGGCGCGGCGGGTCGTCGTCCTGCCCTACTTCCTGTTCACCGGCATCCTCCCGGACCGGGTCCGGGACCAGACCGAGGAGTGGGCCGCCGCGAACCCGGAGACCGAGGTGCGGTCGGCCGACGTGATCGGCCCCGAGCCGGAGCTGCTCGACCTGGTGTGGGAGCGGTACGAGGAGGCGGTCAAGGGCGACCTGCGGATGAACTGCGACAGCTGCGTGTACCGGATCGCGCTGCCGGGGTTCGAGGACAAGGTGGGGCTGCCGCAGCAGCCGCACTTCCACCCCGACGACGACGGCGACCACCACCACGGGCACCATCACGGGCATGGACACGCACATTCCCATGCACACTGAGGCCGGGTCCGGGGGCGGCTGGGGGAGCGGCCCGGACCTTCGGCACCACGGGGACGCGGAGGTGCGCGACGCCGGTGCGGCGCTGGTGGACCTCGCGGTGAACGTCCGCGCGGACACTCCCCCGGCCTGGCTGCGTGAGCACGTCGCCGCCTCGCTCGGCTCGCTCGCCGCCTACCCGGACGGGCGGGCCGCGCGGGCGGCGGTGGCGGCGCGGCACGGGCTGCCGGTGGAGCGGGTGCTGCTGACGGCGGGGGCGGCGGAGGCGTTCGTGCTGCTGGCGCGGGCGCTGAAGGTGCTCCGGCCGGTGGTGGTGCACCCCCAGTTCACCGAGCCCGAGGCGGCGCTGCGGGACGCGGGGCACACGGTCGAGCGGGTGTTGCTGCGGGCTGCGGACGGCTTCCGCCTCGCCCCGGCCGCCGTCCCCGAGGACGCCGACCTGGTGGTGGTCGGCAACCCGACGAACCCCACCTCGGTGCTGCACCCGGCGGGCGTACTCGCGTCGCTGGCCCGGCCCGGGCGGACCCTGGTCGTGGACGAGGCGTTCATGGACGCGGTGCCGGGCGAGCGGGAGGCGCTGGCCGGGCGGACGGACGTACCCGGCCTGGTCGTCCTGCGCAGCCTCACCAAGACCTGGGGGCTGGCGGGACTGCGCATCGGCTACGTCCTGGCCGACCCGGAGACGATCGCCGAACTGGAGCGCGCGCAGCCCCTGTGGCCGGTGTCCACGCCCGCGCTGGCGGCGGCCGAGGTGTGCGTGGCGCCGCGGGCGCTGGCGGAGGCCGCCCACGCCGCCCACCGCGTCGCCGCCGACCGGGACCGTCTGGTCGCCGGGCTCGCGGAGTTCGCCGGTGCCGGGGTGCGGGTCGCCGGTCCGGCCGAGGGCCCCTTCGTCCTGGTCGGCGTCCCGGACGCGGCCACCGTACGGCACCGGTTGCGCGGCCTGGGATACGCGGTCCGGCGCGGGGACACGTTCCCGGGGCTGGGCGAGGGGTGGCTGCGCCTGGCGGTACGGGACCGTGCGACGACGGACGGCTTCCTGCGCGCGCTGAAGCATGCGCTGACGGCGCCGGACCCGGCCTGAGCGACGCACCCTGGCCGGCCCCCTCCGCCTCAGCGTCACCTGCACCGGGCCGGGACCGGCATGGCACCCCCGTCAGGCCCGCGGCCCCGGCACCGGCCCCACACACCGGGACACCGAACCACCGCCCGCCCCGGCCAAAGCCCCTCCACGGACACCCCGCCCAGAACCGGCCCCCGGCACGCCCCCTCGCCGCAACCGGCCCGAGGCTCGGCCGGCCTGGCCCCCTCCGCCTCAGCGTCACCTGCACCGGGCCGGGACCGGCGAGGCACCCCCGTCACAGGCCCGGGGCCCCGGCACCGGCCCCCGGCACGGCCCCCTCGCCGTCAGCCTCGCCTGCGGCGGGCCAGGATCAGTGTGGCGCCGCCGGCCAGGACCAGGGCCGCGGCTCCGGTCGCGACGTACGGGGTCGCGGAGTTGCCGCCGGTCTCGGCCAGGTCGGCCTCGGTGCGGGCACCCTGGGGCTGCACGTCCGCGGCGGGTTCGGCCGCGGGTTCGGCGTCCTGCTCGGCCGGGGGTTCGTCGGCCTTCGCCGGGGGCTGCCCGGCCTCGGCCGGCGGGGCGGCCGGGGACTCGCAGGTCGCCTTGGCGAGGGTGACGGTGCCGTCGACCTCGGCGACGTTCAGGTCACCGGGATTGACGGAAACCTTGAGTTCGAGCGCGGTGGCGGCGGCCGTGCGGGAGGTGGTCTCCTCCTTCGAGAGGTCGAGCCGTACCTCGCCGACGCCGGGCACCTTCACGTCCGTCGTACCGCCGGTGGTCAGCGTGACCTTCTTGCCGAGGACGGTCACCGGACCGAGGAGGCCGGCGTCGGCGACCGGCTGCTTCCCGGCCTCGCAGGTCGCCGTGGAGGTCACCTCCTGGACCTCGATCACCGACAGCAGTGGCAGGCCGGGGACGTGGAGCCGGGCGCGGGCCAGCGTGGTGGAGCCCTGGCTCCTGTCGGCGGTGGCCGTCGCCTTCGCCTCGGCGACGTCGGCGCGCAGGACGCTGAACGGCTTTCCGCCGTCGACGCCGTCCAGCCGGGCGGTGAGCGCGGTCTTCTCGGCGTTCCCGGGTGCCTGCACCTCGTTCAGGGTGACCGCGAGCGGGACGTTCACGGTCTTGTTGAGCAGGGAGACGTCGAGCCCGGTGCGCAGCACGGTGGCGCTCGCGCGGCCGTGGTCGCCGGTCGCGTGGGCGGAACCCGCGCCGGCCAGGGTCGCGGGGCCCGCGGCCAGGGCCGTGGCCGCCGCGACGGTGGCGAGACGGCGTGCGGGCATGCGGAAGGTGTTGCCGTTCAAGGTGGTGGGACCCCCAGTGAGACATGCGTGCGGGGCACGCATGAGCGACGTGCTTGGGACCCGCACAGAATGTCCCCGCGTTCACCGAACCGTCAGCGAACTCAGGGCACTTCACCCCTTCGTGGGGTTTTGGCGAACCCTTTCGAATCCACCCCGCGTCTACCCGCACGGGTGTTCCCCGGCGTCACTCCCGTCGGCTAACCGACGACCCGCCCACGGAGCACCACCCGGCGCGGAGCAGCGAGCACGCGCACGTCCGCGCGCGGGTCCTGCTCGTACACCACCAGGTCCGCCGGTGCGCCCTCCTCCAGGCCCGGACGGCCGAGCCAGCGCCGGGCGGCCCAGGTCGTCGCGGCGAGCGCGTCGAGGGGCGGGATGCCCGCGGTGACCAGCTCCGCGACCTCGGCCCCGGCCAGCCCGTGGGCGAGGGCACCGCCCGCGTCGGTGCCGACGAAGACCGGGATTCCGGCGTCGTAGGCGTTGCGCACGGTGTCGTAGCGGCGTTCGTGGAGCCGGCGCATATGGGCCGCCCAGCGCGGGAACCGGGGCTCGCCGCCGTCGGCCAGCGCGGGGAAGGTGGCGATGTTGACGAGCGTGGGCACGATCGCGACGCCCCGCTCGGCGAAGAGGGGGATCGTGTCGTCCGTGAGCCCCGTGGCGTGCTCGACGCAGTCGATGCCGGCCTCGACCAGGTCGCGCAGCGAGTCCTCGGCGAAGCAGTGCGCGGTGACGCGGGCGCCCAGGCGGTGGGCCTCGGCGATGGCCGCCTCCACGGCGCCGCGCGGCCAGCAGGCGGACAGGTCGCCGAGGTCGCGGTCGATCCAGTCGCCGACCAGTTTCACCCAGCCGTCGCCGCGCCGGGCCTCCTGGGCGACGTAGGCGACGAGGTCCTCGGGCTCGACCTCCCAGGCGTAGTTGCGGATGTAGCGGCGGGTGCGGGCGATGTGCCGGCCGGCCCGGATGATCTTCGGGAGGTCCTCGCGGTCGTCGATCCAGCGAGTGTCGGAGGGCGATCCCGCGTCGCGGATGAGGAGGGTGCCCGCCTCGCGGTCGGTCAGCGCCTGCTTCTCGGCGACGTCCTCGGGGACCGCCCCGTGCTGGTCCAGGCCTACGTGGCAGTGCGCGTCGACCAGGCCGGGCAGCGCCCAGCCCTCGACAGTGCGGACGTCGGCCGCGCCGGTGGGGCGGTCGTACGAGATCCGGCCGTCGATCACCCACACCTCGTCCCGGACCTCCTCCGGTCCGACGAGCACCCGACCCTTCACGTGCAGCACCGCGCGATCGCTCATGCCCCGCACCCTAAACGGTGCCCGCACACCCGTCCGGGGCCGGTCACCGGCGCCCGCCGCGCGCTGCCGCACGGGCGCGCAGCTCGGTCGCGTACCCGGCCCCGACGGCGCTCGCGACGGCGGTCAGCGCCAGGACGGCGGTGGCGGGGTTGACGTAGCCGGGGACGTCGTCGCTGGTGTATTCTCCGCCGCCGGTGGTCTCGCAGACGAAGCCCAGGGGCAGGAAGGACACCGACTGGTCGATGACGTGCAGGGCGCACTCCTCGTACCCGGGCATGCGGCAGGGCGGCGCCGGCGAGGAGTTCGCGCCGCCGCCGGACTCCATGACGGCACCGGTCACGTGCAGCAGCCCCCAGGCGTACGCCGCGAGGGCGGCCGCACCGGCGAACGCGGCGAGGGCGTGCAGTCCCGGCCCGGCACCCGGACCCCGGGCGCGGCGGGCGGCGAGGACGCTCGCGCCGTGGCCGGTCAGACCGACGGCGGACACCACGGCGACCACGACGAGCAGCAGGAGTACGAGGAACACGGGGCCAGTCCATCAGGCGGTGACCGCCTCGGCTGTGACGGAAGCCACGATTCCGGGCGTGGGGGTGTCGCAACGGAAGCACTCCGGCGCGAGTTCCGGCGGGCGCCATGGTTACTCTCGACTCCGTACGCCGTGTACCCGCGCCGCACACCCGCCGTTACCGAAGAGAGCACCGCCGTGACCCATCCCTTCCTGGACCTCCCCCCGCTGAGCGCCGGACGTTTCGCCGCGATCGAGGACCGGGTCGCGCGCCTGCTCGGCACCGGGCAGGACGTGGTGGTCATGCAGGGCGAGGCACTGCTGCCGCTGGAGGGCGCGATCCGCGCCGCCGCGGGCCCCGGCACCGTCGCGCTGAACGTCATCACGGGGCCGTACGGGCAGACCTTCGGCAACTGGCTGCGGGACTGCGGCGCCACCGTGCACGACCTCGCCGTGCCGTTCCACACGGCCGTCTCCGCCGATCAGGTCCGCGGGGCCCTGGCCGAGCACCCGGAGATCGACTTCGTGTCCCTCGTGCACGCCGAGGCGGCGACCGGCAACACCAACCCGGTCGCGGAGATCGGCGAGGTGGTGCGGGCGCACGGCGCGCTCTTCTACCTGGACGCGGTGGCCTCCGTGGGCGCCGAGCCGGTGCTGCCGGACGCGTGGGGCGTGGACCTGTGCGTGATCGGCGCCCAGAAGGCGATGGGCGGCCCGGCCGGGGTCTCGGCGGTGTCGGTGAGCGAGCGGGCCTGGGCGCGGATGGCGGCGAACCCGCACGCGCCGCGGCGGTCGTACCTCTCGCTCCTGGACTGGAAGGAGCGCTGGATCGACGGCGGGCGCAAGGCTCTGCTGCACGCCCCGGCGCAGTTGGAGATGCTCGCGCTGGAGGCCTGCGTCGAGCGCATCGAGGCGGAGGGCCCCGAGACGGTGATGGCGCGGCACGCGTCCGCCGCGGCGGCCACCCGGGCCGGCGCGCTCGCCCTGGGCGGCCTGGAGCCGTACGTGTACGAGGCCGGCGACGCGGCGCCGGTCGCGACGACGCTGCGCACGCCGTCGGACGTCGACGCGTCCGCGCTGGTGGCCCGGGCCCTGGAGTCCGACCCGGCGCTGCCGCTGGCCGCGGGCGGCGGCGCGCTGGCGGGCGAGATGATCCGGGTCAACCACTACGGTCCGGACGCGACGCGCGGGGCCGTGCAGGGCTGCCTGGCGGCACTGGGTGCCGCGCTGGCCGAGCGGGGTGTGAAGGCGGACCCGGAGGCCGCGCGGCGGGCAGTCGAGCAGGCGTGGGGGCGCCCGTCCGGAACCGGTCTTTCACAAGGGTGAATCACAGGGAATTCCCGATAGTCACGCAAGCAGAATTAAAGAATTCCACTCAGCACAGCTTCCCGTATTCTTCTGCCCGCTTTCCTCGGACCTAAACACAAAGATTTCACGACGGCCGACCTTCACATTTCGGACACGTCTCGCACGGGTTACGTGATTGTGACCCGATCCACATGCTGTCCGCTTTGCGGCTTACATCCCCGGCAAAATACCCCATACCGCCGCCGTCTCGCGCGGAAGCACGCGCACGCGTGATAACACACGAGGCGGCCATTCGTAACCCCATGCGGCGATGCAATTTCGAATTTCGCTGGGTAAATTCAATTTGCATGACTGCCGCGCAAGCAGACCTGCAAATCGATCGTCCGAGAGTGGCCGACGGCGCCGCCCTGTGGCGGATAGCGAGGGATTCCAAGGTCCTGGACCTCAACTCCTCCTACAGCTATCTGCTCTGGTGCCGGGACTTCGCCGCCACGTCGGCCGTCGCCCGCGACGAGAGCGGTGAGCCGGTCGGCTTCGTCACCGGATACGTACGGCCGGACCGTCCGGACACACTGCTCGTGTGGCAGGTGGCGGTGGACGAGGCGTATCGCGGGCGCCGGCTCGCCGCCTCCCTGCTCGACGGGCTGGCCGAGCGGACCGTCGCGGAACGCGGGCTGACCACCCTGGAGACCACCATCTCCCCCGACAACACCGCCTCCCAGCGGCTGTTCACCTCGTTCGCCGAGCGCCGCGGTGCCCGGCTGGAGCGCGAGGTGCTGTTCGACACGGACGTGTTCCCCGACGGACCGCACGAGCCCGAGGTGCTGTACCGCATAGGTCCCCTGTCCGCCACCGGCTGACCGACCGGCCGTCCGGACGGCCCGGCACCCCGTGCCAGTCCGGCCCCAGAGACTTCCCGGCGGACCGCACCGGTCCCCGGATCCGTACGACCTTCCTCTCCCACCCTCACCCCACGAGGAGCGATTCGTCGTGACCATCACCCAGCCCGACCTCAGCGTCTTCGAGACCGTCGAGTCCGAGGTGCGCAGCTACTGCCGCGGCTGGCCAACCGTCTTCGACCGTGCGGTCGGCAGCCGCATGTACGACGAGGACGGCCACGAGTACCTCGACTTCTTCGCCGGAGCGGGCTCGCTCAACTACGGGCACAACAACGCCGTCCTGAAACGCGCGCTGATCGACTACCTGGAGCGGGACGGCGTCACGCACGGGCTGGACATGTCGACGACCGCCAAGCGCCGCTTCCTGGAGACGTTCCAGAACATCATCCTGCGCCCCCGCGACCTGCCGTACAAGGTCATGTTCCCGGGCCCGACGGGCACCAACGCGGTCGAGTCCGCGCTCAAGCTGGCGCGCAAGGTCAAGGGCCGCGAGTCGATCGTGTCCTTCACCAACGCCTTCCACGGCATGTCGCTGGGCTCCCTCGCGGTGACCGGCAACGCGTTCAAGCGGGCCGGTGCCGGCATCCCGCTGGTGCACGGCACGCCCATGCCGTTCGACAACTACTTCGACGGCACCGTCGAGGACTTCATCTGGTTCGAGCGGCTGCTGGAGGACCAGGGCTCCGGCCTGAACAAGCCGGCCGCCGTGATCGTCGAGACCGTGCAGGGCGAGGGCGGCATCAACGTCGCCCGGGCCGAGTGGCTGCGCGCCCTGGCCGACCTGTGCGAGCGCCAGGACATGCTGCTCATCGTCGACGACATCCAGATGGGCTGCGGCCGCACCGGCGCCTTCTTCTCCTTCGAGGAGGCGGGCATCACGCCGGACATCGTCACCGTCTCCAAGTCGATCAGCGGCTACGGCCTGCCCATGTCGCTGTGCCTGTTCAAGCCGGAGCTGGACGTCTGGGAGCCGGGCGAGCACAACGGCACCTTCCGCGGCAACAACCCGGCCTTCGTCACGGCGACCGCGACGCTGGAGGCGTACTGGGCCGACGGGTCGGCGATGGAGAAGCAGACCCGGGGGCGCGGCGAGCAGGTCGAGCAGCACATGATCGCCATCACCGAGGAGAACCTCGCCGACATCAAGGAGTACCGGGGCCGCGGTCTGGTCTGGGGCCTGGAGTTCCACGACAAGGCCCGCGCGGGCCGGGTCGCCAAGCGCGCCTTCGAGCTGGGGCTGCTCATCGAGACGTCCGGCCCCGAGAGCGAGGTCGTCAAGCTGCTTCCGGCGCTCACCATCACGCCCGACGAGCTGGACGAGGGCATGAAGACCCTGGCCCGGGCCGTGCGCGAGACCGCGTGACCCCTGTCCGGCGCGACCGTCCCACGGCGGGACCGCCGGGCACCACCCCATGACTCCCGGCGTCTTCGGCCCGCGCGGCCGGGGACGCCGGGGCCCCTGCACATCCTTCATCTAGGAGGCATCGCAATACCGTGATCGTCCGTTCGTTCAAGGAGTTCGAAGGCACCGACCGGCACGTGAAGAGCGCGTCCGGCACCTGGGAGAGCACCCGGATCGTCCTCGCCAAGGAGAAGGTCGGCTTCTCCCTGCACGAGACGATCCTTTACGCGGGTACGGAGACGTCGATGTGGTACGCCAACCACATCGAGGCCGTCGTCTGCACCAAGGGCGACGCCGAGTTGACCGACCGCGAGACGGGGAAGACGTACCACATCACGCCGGGCACGATGTACCTCCTCAACGGCCACGAGCGGCACACGCTCAAGGTCAAGGAGGACTTCCACTGCATCTGTGTCTTCAACCCGCCCGTGACCGGACGGGAGGATCACGACGAGAACGGCGTCTACCCGCTGCTCACCGAGGAGGTGTGAGTCACCGTGACCACCACGACCACGAACGTCACTGATCTCTATCCCACCCGCGGCGCCACCGAGGTGGCGACTCCCCGGCAGGACCCGGTGGTCTGGGGCTCCCCGGACACGCCCGGTCCCGTGTCGGCCGGTGACCTCCAGGCGCTGGACCGCGACGGCTTCCTCGCCATCGACCAGCTGATCGCGCCGGACGAGGTCGCCGAGTACCAGCGGGAGCTGGAGCGGCTCACCACCGACCCGGCCATCCGCGCGGACGAGCGCTCGATCGTGGAGCCGCAGTCCAAGGAGATCCGGTCGGTCTTCGAGGTGCACAAGATCAGTGAGGTCTTCGCCAAGCTGGTGCGCGACGAGCGCGTGGTCGGGCGGGCGCGGCAGATCCTCGGCTCGGACGTCTACGTCCACCAGTCGCGGATCAACGTCAAGCCGGGCTTCGGCGCCAGCGGCTTCTACTGGCACTCGGACTTCGAGACCTGGCACGCCGAGGACGGCCTGCCCAACATGCGGACGATCTCGGTCTCGATCGCGCTCACCGAGAACTACGACACCAACGGCGGCCTGATGATCATGCCGGGGTCGCACAAGACGTTCCTCGGGTGCGCGGGGGCCACGCCGAAGGACAACTACAAGAAGTCCCTGCAGATGCAGGACGCGGGGACCCCGTCCGACGAGGCGCTGACGAAGATGGCCTCCGAGTACGGCATCAAGCTGTTCACCGGCAAGGCCGGCTCGGCCACCTGGTTCGACTGCAACTGCATGCACGGCTCGGGCGACAACATCACGCCGTTCCCGCGCAGCAACGTGTTCATCGTGTTCAACAGCGTGGAGAACACGGCCGTGGAGCCGTTCGCGGCCCCGATCCGGCGGCCGGAGTTCATCGGCGCGCGGGACTTCACTCCGGTGCGGTGACCCGCTTCTGAGGCTCGGGCAGGGGCCTTTTCGTGTGGGACGGGAGGCCCCTGCCCGATATTTTTGCTTCCTGCTTCCTGCTTCCTGCCTCCCGGACCTGCCGGGTCAGCCCGCCAGCACGTCGAGCAGCCGGTCCACGTCGGCTTCGGTGTTGTACAGGTGGAAGGCGGCCCGGAGGTTGCCCGCCCGGTCGGAGACCTGCACACCGGCCCGGCCCAGTTCGCCCTGCCGGTGGCCGAGACCCGGCACGGACACGATCGCCGAGCCAGGCGCGTCCACCGGCTCGTGGCCCAGCGAGCGCACCCCCGCGCGGAACCGGTCGGCGAGAGCGGTGTCGTGGGCGTGCACGGCGTCGACGCCCAGCTCCTCGATCAGGGCCAGGGAGTGCCGGGCGCCGGTGTACGAGAACAGGGCGGGGCTCTCGTCGAACCGCCTGGCGGAGTGGGCGAGTTCCTCGACGGGGCCGTAGCAGCTGTCCCAGGGGTGTTCGCCGGACGCCCACCCGGCGAACAGCGGCGTCAGCCCGGCCGCCGCCCCCAGGTCCTCCGGTACGACGAGGAAGGCGACGCCGCGCGGGCACAGGACCCACTTGTAGGCGACGGCGGCCACGAAGTCGAAGTCGTCCGCGGCCGTCGGCAGCCAGCCGTTCGCCTGGGAGGCGTCGATCAGCGTCCGCGCCCCGTGTGCCCGGGCGGCGTCCCGCAGCGCGGCGAGGTCGGCGAGCCGCCCGTCGGCGGACTGCACTGAGCTGACCGCGACGAGCGCGGTGTCCGGCCCCACCGACTCGGCGAGCCGCTCCAGCGGGACGCTGCGCACCTTCAGGTCGCCGCGCGTGTACAGCGGGTTCACCAGGGAGCTGAAGTCGGCCTCCGCGGTGAGGACTTCGGCGCCCGCGGGCAGCGACGCGGCGACGAGTCCGCTGAACGTGGCGACGGACGCGCCGGCCGCGACCCGGGTGGCGGGCACCCCCACGAGGCGGGCGTACGCGGCCCGGGACGCCTCGACGTCGGCGAACATGTCGAGCGGCTGCCCTTCCGCCGCGGCGGCCGCCGCGTCCCGCATGGCCACGAGGGTCCGGGCGGGCAGCAGGCCGGTGCTGGCGGTGTTCAGGTACGTGGTCTTCGGGGCGAACTCGGTGCGGACGAGGTTCTCGAAGCTCTCCATGGCACCACTGTGCTGCCCGGGGACCTCTCCGTCCATTGCGTATTTCTACGCGGTTTCTCCAAGCATCGCTTATGCACGGCCCCTCACCTGGGCCTTCGGCCGGCCCTTCACTCGTGCGGCACCGCGCACCCGTCGGGACCGCAGGCCTGCGCGCCCCCTTCGTCGATCAGCTTCAGCGGCGTGCGCTCGCCCCACGCCTGGGTCAGCGCCTGGGTGAAGACCTCGGCGGGCTGGGCGCCCGAGACGCCGTAGGCGCGGTCGAGCACGAAGAACGGCACCCCGGTCGCCCCGAGCTGGGCGGCCTCGCGCTCGTCGGCGCGCACCTCGTCGGCGTAGGCGGCGGGGTCGGCGAGCACCGCGCGGACCTCGTCCGCGTCGAGCCCCGCGCCGACGGCCAGCTCCACGAGCCGCTCGTCGTCGTTGAACACGGAGCGCTCCTCGGCGAAGTTGCCCCGGTAGAAGGCGTCCAGGAGCGCCTCGTGCCGGCCCCGTTCCTTGGCGAGGTGCAGCAGGCGGTGCATGTCGAAGGTGCTGCCGTGGTCGCGGTCCCGGGTGCGGTAGTCCAGGCCCTCGGCGGCGGCCTGGGCCCCCAGGCCGTCCTCACCGGCCTGCGCCTGCGCCTGGCTCATGCCGTACTTGGCGGTGAGCATCGTCAGCACCGGCTGCACGTCGTCCTTGGCCCGCCCGGGGTCCAGTTCGAAGGAACGGTGGACCACCTCGACGCCGTCCCGGTGCGGGAAGGCCGCGAGCGCCTTCTCGAAGCGGGCCTTGCCCACGTAGCACCAGGGGCAGGCGATATCGCTCCAGATCTCGACGCGCATGTCTCGGCTCTTCTCCAGGTCGTACGGCTGCGGAGGCCCTCTCCGCCCCATACGTGAACGTTCAAGCAGCGGGTCCCATTCCCCCGTCAGCTGCCGTCCCGCAGGTCCGCCGGCCAGGTCGGCCGGAACTCCAGGTGGTCGTACGTCACCGTGCAGCCCTCCCCCGTCGGCGCCTGGGCCAGGAAGCCGACCAGGGCGGCACCGGTCTCCCGCTCGTCGCCGAGCGTGAAGAGCCGTACGAAGGTCCAGTGCTTCCCGTCGAGGGAGGCGTGGAAGGCGAAGGCCCGTCCGCTCCGGCTGACCCGGAGCCAGACGGAGTCCCCCTCCACGGTGAAGGAGTTGCAGTCGTCCGAGTGCCCCCGGGTGACCACCGTGCAGACGGTGGGCACGTCCGGGGAGTACTCCAGACACAGCTTGGCCCAGGTCCGCTCCCCCACGTGCACGTAGAGCACCCCGGCGTCGAAGGCGCCGCGGAACCCGACGGACACGCGGGCGATCAGCTGGAAGTCCCCGTCGGGCGCCCCCAGCAGCCGCGGCGCGTCGGACACGGACTCCAGCGATTCCCCGGTGGGCGGCACGAAGCGGTCCTGCCGGGCCCCGGCGACCCCGGTGAGCACACCGTCGGCGTAGGACCAGTGCCCTTCGGGTCCGTACGGGCGCAGGGGAAACGGCAGTTCGGGAAGTTCAAGAGTCATGACCTGATCATCGCAGGCCCGGGGCGGGTACCCCAGGGGCGCGGGGAACTGCGCGACAAGCCACAACGGCGCGTCGGACCGCACACAACCCCGCGCCCCACGGCGCTACCGCTCGAGCACCCCGTTGAACCGCCGGGGCAGTCCCAGCGGATTCTCATCCCGCAGCTCCACCGGCAGCAACGCCTCAGGCACCCCCTGATAGGCCACCGGCCGCAGCCACCGCTCGATGGCGGTACCCCCCACCGACGTGGACGTCGAGGTGGTCGCCGGGTAGGGCCCCCCGTGCTGCTGAGCCGCGGCCACCGCGACCCCCGTGGGCCAGCCGTTCACCAGCACCCGCCCCGCCAGCGGCGTGACCTCGGCGAGGAGGGCCGCCGCGGCACCCTCGCCCGCCGCCTCCTCGGCGGAGAGCTGCACGGTCGCCGTGAGGTTCCCGGGCAGGCGGGACAGCACCCCCCGCACCTCCGCCTCGTCCTGGTAGCGGGCCACCACCGTGACCGGCCCGAAGCACTCCTCCAGGAGCAGATCGTGCTCGCCCTCCGCAGCCAGCCGCGCCGCCGGCACCGTGAGGAACCCGGGGCTGACGGTGTGCTCGCCGCCCGCGCCCGGCGTCACCGGGGAGTCCACGTCGGGCAGCGCGGCGCGCTCGGCGACGCCCGCGACGAAGTTGTCCCGCATGCGGTGGTCGAGGAGCACACCGGCGTCGGTGGCGCTGACCGCGTCGGTGAGGGACTTCACCAGGCCGTCACCGGCGTCGCCCGCCGGCACGAGCACCAGGCCGGGCTTGACGCAGAACTGCCCGACGCCCAGCGTCATCGACCCGGCCAGCCCCGCGCCGATCGCCTCCGCCCGCTCGGTGGCCGCCGCCTCCGTGACGACGACCGGGTTCAGCGAGCCCAGCTCGCCGTGGAAGGGGATCGGCACCGGACGCGCCGCCGCCGCGTCGAACAGCGCGCGACCGCCGCGGACCGAGCCGGTGAAGCCCGCCGCCGCGACCAGCGGGTGCTTGATCAGCTCGACGCCCGCCTCGAAGCCGTGCACCAGGCCGAGGACCCCGTCCGGGATGCCGTGCCGGGCCGCGGCCCGGCGCAGCACCTTGGCGACCAGCTCGGACAGGGCCGGGTGGTCGGGGTGGGCCTTGACGACGACCGGGCAGCCGGCCGCGAGGGCGCTGGCGGTGTCGCCGCCGGGGACGGAGAAGGCGAAGGGGAAGTTGGAGGCCGAGTAGACGGCGACGACGCCGAGCGGCACCTTGTAGCGGCGCAGGTCCGGGACGGGCGGGGTGGCGGTGTCGTCGGGGTGGTTGACGACCACGCCGAGGAACTCGCCCTCGTCGACGATGTCGGCGAAGGCCCGCAGCTGGTAGCAGGTGCGGGCGAGTTCACCGGTGAGCCGGACCGGACCGAGCGCGGTCTCCGCGTCGGCCACCTCGACCAGGGTGCCCTCGGCCGCCTTCAGCTCGTCGGCGGCGCCGCGCAGGAAGGCCGCGCGGACGGTGCGGTCCTCGAGGGCGTCCCGGGCGGCGTGCGCGGCGCGGACGGCGGCGTCCACCTCCTGGGCCGTGGCTTCTACCGCGACCTGTTCACGCTGCTTCCCGGTACGGGGGTCGACACTCCAGACTGGTGCTGCTGCCACCGCGGGTCCCTCCACGTGCTCGGCACAAGAGTCGTTCGATATACTGAACGCTGTCTCTACTGATGAATATGCTGTTCGAGACTATATCTTCAGCTTCTCGTCGAACGAAGGGGTCAAGGGCGATGTCGGCTGTCGAGACGGGGGGCGGAGCGCAGGTCAAGTCCGCGGTGCGGACGGTTGAGCTGCTCGAGTACTTCGCCGGACGCCCCGGAATGCACTCCCTCGCGTCGGTCCAGGAGGCCGTCGGTTATCCCAAGTCCAGTCTGTACATGCTGCTGCGCACGCTGGTGGAGCTGGGCTGGGTGGAGACGGACGCCACGGGCACGCGGTACGGCATCGGGGTGCGGGCGCTGCTGGTCGGCACCTCGTACATCGACGGCGACGAGGTGGTCGCGGCGGCCCGGCCGACGCTGGACCGGCTCTCCGACGACACGACGGAGACCATCCACCTCGCGCGCCTGGACGGCACCAACGTGGTCTACCTGGCCACCCGCCAGTCCCAGCACTACCTGCGGCCCTTCACCCGGGTCGGCCGCAGGCTGCCCGCGCACTCGACCTCGCTGGGCAAGGCGCTGCTGAGCACGTACAGCGACGAGCAGGTGCGCAAGATGCTCCCGGAGACGCTCCCGGCGCTGACCGAACACACCATCACCGACCGGGAGAAGCTCATCGAGGAGCTGCACCAGGTGCGGGAGCAGGGCTTCGCCGTGGACCGCGAGGAGAACACGCTGGGGCTGCGCTGCTTCGGCGTGGCGGTCCCCTACCGCACCCCCGCGCGGGACGCGATCAGCTGCTCGGTGCCGGTGGCGCGGCTGACGCCCGCGCACGAACAGATGGTGAAGGACGCGCTGTTCGACGCGCGGGACCGGCTGACACTGGCGACGCGTAGGCTCTGACCCATGCACATCGCACTGCGCGAGGTCCACGACAGCGATCTGCCCGTCTTCTTCCGGCAGATGAACGATCCGGAGGCCCTGCGCATGGCGGCCTTCACCCCCAAGGACCCAGCCGACTGGGAGGCGTTCGCGACCCACTGGGGGAAGATCCGGGCCTCCCGCGACGTGGTGCGGACCATCCTCGGCGACGGTGACGTCGTCGGCAGCGCGGCGGTGTACGGGGATCCGGGCGAGCGCGAGGTGACGTACTGGGTGGACCGGGCCTACTGGGGGCAGGGCGTGGCCACGGCCGCCCTGCGCGCCCTGCTCGCCGAGGTACGGGACCGCCCGCTGTACGCGCGTGCGGCGGCCGACAACGCGGGGTCGCGCCGCGTGCTGGAGAAGTGCGGCTTCGTGACCAGTGCGCGGGCGCGGGGGTTCGCGCCGGCCCGCGGCGAGGAGATCGACGAGGTCGTCCTGCACCTCGCGGATTGACGCGCCGAGAACGACTCCCGCGTCCGCGACGCATGAACGGGCGCTGAGAAGCATGAGAAAGATGAGAAAACGGGGCACTCGGGAACGACCGCCCCCCGCCCGTTCGTCCTGTCAGCGGGATGAACGGGATGAACAAGACGATCAGGCGTGCCTCGGTCTTCACGCTGCTCCTGGTGTTCGCTCTGCTGATCAGGGCGACCTGGGTGCAGTTCTACGAGGGCCGGGCGCTCGCGGACAGCAAGGACAACCGGCGGGGCGCGATCGAGACGTACGCGGAGCCGCTGGGGAACATCATCGTGGCCGGTCGGTCGGTCACCGGCTCGGCGCCGACGGAGGGCGGCGACCTCGCCTACAAGCGCACGTACGAGAACGGGAAGCTGTACGCGGCGGTGACGGGCTACGCCTCGCAGGCGTACGCGCCGACCCAGCTGGAGGGCATCTACCAGGACGTGCTCAACGGCACCGATCCGCGGCTGAGGACCGTGATGGACACGGTCACCGGCACCCGGGCCGAGCCGGGCAACGTGGTGACGACGATCGACCCGGCCGTGCAGAAGGCCGGGTTCGAGGCGCTGGGCGACACGAAGGGTGCCGCCGTGGCGATCGACCCGAAGACGGGCAGGATCCTCTCGGTCGTCTCGACCCCCTCGTACGACCCGACGTCGCTCACCGACGCGAACACCGCGGGTGAGGCCTGGAAGAAGCTCACCGGCGACCCGGACAAGCCGCTGACCAACCGCGCGCTGCGCCAGCCGCTGCCGCCGGGCTCGACGTTCAAGCTGGTCGTGGCGGCCGCCGCGCTGGAGGACGGGCTGTACGGCTCGGTGGACGAGAGGACGGACAGCCCCGATCCGTACACCCTGCCGGGCACCACGAGGGACCTCAGCAACGAGAACCCGGACGCGCCCTGCGAGAACGCCACGATCCGCACCGCGCTGCAGTACTCGTGCAACAACGTCTTCGCGAAGATGGCCGTCGACCTCGGCCAGGACGAGCTGCGTGCCATGGCCGAGAAGTTCGGCTTCAACGACGAGACGCAGGACGTGCCGGTACGCGCCTACACCAGCGTGTACCCGAAGGACATGAACCGCTCGTCGACGGCCCTGACGGGCATCGGCCAGTTCGACGTGACGGCGACCCCGCTCCAGATGGCGATGGTCTCGGCCGCCCTGGCGAACGGCGGCGAGCTGGTCTCCCCGCACATGGTGTCGCAGGTCACCGACAGCGGCGGCGACGCGCTGGAGGACCACACCGACGCCGGCTCGAAGCGGATCGTCAGCTCCGCCACCGCCGAGCAGCTGCGGTCGGCCATGCGGACCGTCGTCGAGAAGGGCACGGGCTCCAACGCGCAGATCGCCGGGGCGACGGTGGGCGGCAAGACGGGCACGGCCCAGCACGGCGAGAACAACAGCAAGACGCCGTACGCCTGGTTCACCTCCTACGCCAAGTCCGACTCGTCGGACAAGGAGGTCGCGGTGGCGGTCATCGTCGAGCAGTCCGACGCGGCCCGCAGCGAGGTCAGCGGCAACGGCCTGGCGGCCCCGGTGGCCAAGGCGATGATGGAGGCGGCACTCAAGGGCTGAGGCGGCCCCTCGGCCGAAGTCGGCCCTCCCCCGCGGGTTCGGTCTGCCGTACGGTGTTGGCACCGGGGAAGCCGCTGCGAGGAGAGTCCGTCGTGAGGACAGCCGTCGACGCCGCCGCCTCCGCGGAGTTCCACGCCTTCTTCGAACGCCACTACGCCGAACTGGCCCGGCTCGCCCACCTGCTGACGGGCGAGCCGGACGCCGCCGACGACCTCGCGGCGGACGCTCTGCTGGCCCTGTGGCACCGCTGGGACCGGGTTCGCGCGGCCGACCACCCGGTGGCGTACGCGCGCGGTGTCGTCGCCAACCTCGCCCGCACCCGCGTCCGCACCGCCGTGCGCGAGCGCAGACGCGTCGCCCTGTTCTGGTCGCAGCGCGAGGAGCGGAGCGAGAACCCGGACGTCGCGGGCGTGGTGGATGTGCAGGAGGCGCTGCGCCGGCTGCCGTTCCGCAAGCGGGCGTGCGTGGTGCTGCGGCACGCCTTCGACCTCTCCGAGAAGGACACGGCGCTCGCCCTGGGCGTCTCGGTGGGCACGGTCAAGAGCCAGACGTCGAAGGGGGTGGCCGAACTCCAGCGGGTGCTCGGCACCCGGGCGGCTCCCCGTGCCCCTCGGCAGGTACGGGCGGCGATCGCACGCAGCGGTGGCGCCACGGGAGGGACCCGATGACCGGACCGCGGCGGGAGGCGGACGAGCAGCTGCGTGCACGGCTGCGCGAGGCGGGCGGGGCGCACCGGCCCGACCGGAGCCGGATCCTGGCCCGGGTGGAGCGCGGCATGGCGGCCCGAGTCCGCGGGCCGGCCCGTCCGCGGCTGCCGGGCTGGGTGCGGGTGGCCGGGGCGACGGCGGCGGTGGCGGGCGTCCTGGTGGCCGGCGGCTACACCGTGGCCTCGACGGCACCGGAGGCCCCTCCCGCGCAGCGTCCGGCCGCCGCCTCGCCCGGGTCGCGGGAGCCCGGCCCGCTGTGGTCGAGCGGCGCGGTGGACCCGCACAGCAACGAGTTCTGGGCGCAGAGCAACATCACGCTGGGCACGACCACCCCCCTCACCGCGCTCACCGTCGAACTGCGGGTGGCGCAGACCGGCTCGGTGACCTCCACCGGGGCCTGGCGGTCACTGCCGGAGGGCGACTTCACGTTCACCCTCGACGAGCGGGACGGCTTCCTCGTCTACCGGTGGGCGCTCCGGCCGGGCCGCACCGTCCCGGCCGGCGAGTGGGTGTTCGCGGGCCAGTACAACCACGAACGCGGTGGCCGGGACGCGGGCGGCGACCGCTACTCGGCGACCGCCACCGCGGCGTCCGGTACCCGCACGGTCCGGGGCGGCTTCACCCCGGGCGGCTGAGCGGGCGTCCCGCTACTCGACGAAGTACGTCGGGTTGGGCAGCTTGTACGTCCGGTCCGCGTAGCCGCCCTGGAGGTCGGAGTACTGGTCGCCGAAGTTGGCGACGATGTCGTACCCGAGGTCCCGCTCGATGTGCCGGCGGGTGCCCGCCTTGTACTGCACGGTGGTGCACTTCCAGGTGCCCGGGGTGGCGCAGTGGGCCAGGTAGGACGGCGGGTTCGCCTTGTCCTTCAGGAACACGTGGCCGGTGTCGAGGTTCACGTCGGCGCCGGCCTTCCTCAGGTTCTCGACGGCGGCGGCGCGCTGCGCCTCGCCCAGGCCGGAGTTGTAGAAGACCTCGACGCCCTTCTTCTCGGCGTACCGGGCGAGTTCGGGGCTGCCGGGGACCGCCGGGCGGTCGGCGCGGTCGACGTAGGCGGCCCAGGTGGCGCCGTCGTAGCCGTAGTTGTTCTTCTTCTCGTAGTCGAGGCTGAGCAGCAGCGTGTCGTCGATGTCGAAGACGACCGCGGGCCTGGTGTGCCGGTGGTGCGCCGCGCGGGCCGCCCGGTCGATCTGCTTCTTCGCGTCGGCGTCGAGGCGGGCCAGGTCCGCGGCGTACGGGCTGTCCGGGGAAGCCTGGTAGACGCCGTCGGCGTCGAGCGTGGTGCCGTAGTAGGCGTCGATGTCCTTGGCCAGCACCCCGATGTTGTACGGCTCGTGGGTGGAGTTGGCCGTCGACTGGCCGGCGGTGGCGGCGCCCGTGCCGTACAGGACGGCACCGGCGACGGCACAGGCGGCGGTGACGGTCGCGATGCGCAGTGGTTTATGCATGACACAGGTTTCTACGCGCGTCACCCCGGCGAGCGCGAGACCCGTGGCCGGATCCGCGCCCCCGTATCTGGCAAAAATCGCGTCAAGCAGGTCAAGTACCGGACGCGGCGGGCCGGTCGACGCCGCCGGTCAGCGCCACCGGCCGTACGGCCGCCAGTCGCCGAGGTACGCCTCCCGGGTGTGCGCGGCGGCCTCGGCCCGGGTGAGCTGGGGCCGGTTCTCCGGGACGGTGGCCGCGGCGCCGGGGCCGGTGTTGCGGTACTCGCGGAACCGCTGCTCCTGCCAGGGGTAGGCGTCCCGCATGTCGGCGTACGGCGCCACCGCGTCGATGCCCGCGCCGAGGTGGGTCTCGCGCACGGTGAGCATCGGGCGGGCGGTGGTGTCGGAGCTGGGCACCCAGGGACGGGCCAGCTTGTAGTAGCCGTCGGGGGCCTCGCTGCTGACGCGGCCGCGGATCACCAGGTAGCCGCGCGGGTTGGCGCCCGCCGTGGACGGCGCGAACACGAAGCCGTAGGGGGCCGCGTCGAGGTCGGGGCGGACCAGGGTGCGGAAGTGGCACTGCTCGTACACCGCGGTCGCCCGGCCGAAGACGAAGTCGACGTCGCCCTCGACGTAGCAGCGCTCGTAGTACTGGCGGGCGAAGAGGCCGAGGTCGCGGGTGTCGGCGTAGAGGGTGTCCTGGTGGCCGAGGAAGCGGCAGTCGTGGAAGGCGGACCGGTCCCCCATGACCTTGACGGCGACCGCCTGGGTGCCGGTCCAGTCGGGCTGGTCGGAGCGCAGCCAGTCGTTGGCGAAGGTGATCGCGTGGGCGGTGAAGCCGTCGGCGCGCAAGGTGGTGGTGGCCGATCCGCTGGTGCCGTAGGTGCCGGAGCCGTCCGGCTTGGGGGTGCCGGCCGCGTTGTCGTACACGATGACGACGTCGCGCGGGTCCCCGGAGGCGCCGAGCCAGGTGGCCCCGGTGCGCCCGGTGTCGACGGAGACCGTCTCGCGGTAGGTGCCGGGGGCGAGGACGAGTGTCCAGCCGTCGCCCTCGGCGGCGTCGACGGCGGCCTGGACGGAGGTGAAGTCGCCGCGGCCGTGCGGGTCGACGTACAGGGTCCTGGGGGTGCGGCGGGCGGCCGGTGAGCCGTACCGGCCGAAGGGGCGCGGGCGCGTTCCGGTGCCGGCGACGGCGGGACCGGCCGCGAGGCCGAGGGCGGCGCCCGCGCCGGCGGTCGCCAGGAGGAAGCCTCTGCGGGACGGGGCGGGTCGGTGCATGCGGGTGCTCCTTCGGGTACGGGCGGGGTGGGCCGGGGCGGTGCGGGCGCCCCGGCCCGGTTCGTGGGACGGGTCAGCGCAGCCGGCCGGCGCCCGCGCCGTGGTCGACGACGAAGGGGACCGCCAGGGACGGGAGGACCTTGGTGCGCAGCGTGGGCGTCCAGCCCGCGCCGGTGCGCAGGGGGACCTCCGGGTTCTCGGCGTTGTGCGCGGCGATCAGATCGACACCGCGGCCGTTGACGCGGTTGTGCGCGGCGCTCAGCGGCGAGTCGTTCCAGCGCTTGAGGACCTTCGCGGGGCTGACGCCGGCCGGCAGGGTGAAGGCGTTGTACTCGGCGACCAGCGCGGACTCCTTGCCGACGCCGAAGCTGTAGGCGTAGTCGTCCGAGGCCACGAAGTGGTTGTTGTAGACGTCGACCTGGCCGAAGCGGACGCGGGGTGCGCGCTCGACGAGGTTCTTGAACAGGTTGTGGTGGAAGGTCGCCCTCAGGTGGCCGCGGTCGACGGCGGCGGTGGACTCGCTGTCGCTGTTGCCGATCAGGATGGTCTTGTCGTGCTCGGTGAAGACGTTCCAGGACGCGGTGACGTAGTCGGCGCCCTTCACGATGTCCAGCTGGCCGTCGTGCTGCTGGTAGAGCATGCCGAAGTAGGTGGGCGCCGCGCTGTCGGGGTGCTCGCCGTCGGTGAAGGTGTTGTGGTCCAGCCACACGTGCGTCGACCCGTGGACGACGGCGCTGTCGTACTCGGAGTTCCAGTTGCCCTTGTCCCCGTCGGTCGGGTCCCACTGCGGGAAGCAGTCCACGGGGCTCTCGAAGGTCAGGTTGCGGACGATGACGTTGTCCACGTCCTTGATCTGGAGGCTGGCGCCCTTGAGCGCGGCGCCCCGGCCGACGCCGACGATGGTGGTGTTGGAGGGGACGTTCGCCTTGATGGACCGGTCCTGTTCGGCGGCGGAGGCGCGGCGCAGGCCCTCGGGGCTGTCGTCGGGCTCGGCGCTCAGGTCGGTCTCCCTGCCCCAGCTCTCCGGGGAGTACTTCTCCAGGTAGGCGTCGAAGTCGTAGCCGGGCGCGGCGAAGGCCTCGCAGCCCTCCGAGACGGCGTCGACGGTGCCCTCGACCTTGATGATCCGCGGCGCGGTGCCCTCGACGGCGAGGGCGGCCCTGAACTCGGCCCAGGTGGAGACGGTGTACACGCGCTCCGCGTCGGCGGCGGCGCCGCCGGTGGTGCCGGTGCCGTGGGAGGCCCAGCCGTCGCCCGCGGGCAGCGTCTGCCGGGCGGTGTCGCGGGGGTGGTGGCCGGGGCGGGCCTCGGCCGTGGCGGCCGTCAGGCTCAGTACGAGGGCGGTGCAGCCGGCGAGGGCGGCAGCTCTCTTCATGGCATGCACATGCCATCTACGGGTGCTCATGATGCGGCTCTCCCTTTGTTCTCGGGGTGGTGTGCGGGGCGTTACGCGGTGGCCGGTGCGGGCCAGCCGATCCAGGACTCGGGGATCTCCTGGTCCAGCCGGCGCACGTCCCGGTGCGCCAGGACGCGCCCGCGCAGCAGCTCCCGGGCGACGAGCCGGGCGACCGCGATCGCGCCCGGCGGGTTGAAGTGGGTGTTGTCCTGCTCGGTGGCGGTCCAGTTGAAGTACGCCTTTGTCCCCTCGGCGCCGAGCCGCTGCCACAGCGCGAGCGACAGCGCCTGCACGTCGAGCAGCGCCACGCCCTCCCGCCGCGCCAGCGCCCGCATCGCCGCCGGGTACTCGCCGTGGCTCGGCTGCGCGGTACCGTCCGCGTCGAACCGCCGCCGCTCGACCGGCGTGGCCAGCACCGGCCGCGCCCCGCGGGCCCGCGCGCCGTCGACGTACCTGAGCAGGTACTCCTGGTACGTCGTCCAGGGCTCGGTGTAGCGGGCGGGGTCCTCGTCCTTCTCGTCGTTGTGCGCGAACTGGATGAGCAGGAGGTCGCCTGGCCGGATCGCACCGAGGACGACGTCGAGCCGCCCCTCGTCGACGAAGCTCTTGGAACTCCGCCCGTTCACGGCGTGGTTGGCGACCTCCAGCTCCTTGCGGAGGAAGAAGGGCAGGACCATGCCCCACCCGGTCTCGGGCGCGGCGTCGGAGTACTTCTGCGCCGCGGTGGAGTCCCCGGCGACGAAGACGCTGCGGGCACGGCGTCCGCCGGCTCGGGCGGTGCCGGTGGCGGCGAACGCCAGGGGAATGGAGGAGACGGCGGCTGCGGTGACCTGTCTTCGGCTGAGTGACACGCCGGTCTGCCTTTCAGTAGGGGGTGGGGCGGTCCCCCAGGGGCGCGGGGGACTGCGCGACAAGCCACGGGCGGCCCGCAGCCCGCGACGAACGACGGACCGCCCACGGCGAAACCCGGAACCGGAGCCGGCTAACCCATCTGCTCCGTCCACTCGGCCTGCGCCTCGTTCAGCTTCTCGGCCAGATCGTCCAGGAAGTCCTTCGCGCTCATGTCACCCAGCAGCACCTTCTGGAACGCCGGCTCGCTCTCCGACTTGGACACCGTGTTCCAGTCCGGCAGGTAGTACGGCAGCTGGACGATGGTCGTGGACCCGTCGTTCAGCGCCTCGGCCGCCAGCTTCGTCGGCTCGGCCTTCTGGATCCACGCGTCCTTGGCGGCCTCGGTGTTGGACGGCACCTGCCCGGCCGACTCGTTGAACTTCGAGTTCTGCTCCTTCGCGGTGGCGAACTCGATGAACTTCCAGGCGGCCTCCTTGTTCTTCGAGCTCTTGAACATGCCGAGCCCGTCGACCGGGTTGGAGACCTGGACCCGCTTGCCGGAGGCACCGACCGGCTGCGGGATGCCGCGGAACTTGTCGACGCCGAGCGCCTTCACGTGGTCCTGGTAGGAGCCCAGGTTGTGGTTGAGCATGCCGATGGTGCCGGTGTCCCACTGGGCGACCATCTTGGCGAAGTCGTTGTTGACGTCGGCGGCCGGCGTGGCCTTCTTGTAGAGGGCCGCGTACTTCTCCAGCGCCTCGACGTTCTTCGGGTCGTTGACCGTGGTCTTCTTCTTGTCGGCGTCCCAGAACGAGGTGATGCCGGACTGCCCGTACATCGCGTCGAAGGCCTGGGCGATGGATCCGGAGCCGCCGCGGATGGTGTAGCCGAACGCGTTCTTGCCCGTGTCGGTCAGCTTCTCGGCCGCCTCGTAGAACTTGTCCCACGTCGTCGGCGCGTCCAGCCCGGCCTTCTCGAACAGGTCGGTGCGGTAGTAGAGGACGCCGTTGTTGGCGGAGCTGGGCATCGAGTAGAGGGTGCCGTCGCCACCGCCGGCGGCCTTCAGGGACTCGACCATGTCCTTGTTGAGCTTGTCGCTCAGGGAGGACTTGGCGAGCCGCTCGTCCAGCGGCTCCAGGGCGCCCTGGGCGGAGAAGCCCGCGAGCATCGACGCCGTCACGCCGCCGACGTCCGGCAGGCCGCCGCCCTGGATGGCGGTGTCGACCTTGGACTGGTACTCGGTGGCGGCGATGCCGACGTACTCCACGTCGATGTCCGGGTTCGCCTTCTCGAAGTCGGCGATGATCTCCTTCCAGACGGCCGTGCGGATGCCGCCGTTGTTGTCCCAGAAGACGATCTTGCCCTTGCCGCTGCCCTCGGCCCCCTTGTCGCCGCCCGTCCCGCTGCCGTCGTCACCGCAGGCGGTGGCGGTCAGCGCGAGCACGGCCCCCAGGGCGACGGCGGCGGAGGTCCGGCGCCTGGCTGTGCCTTTGTCTCTGCTGCTGAGCATGCTGATCCTCATTGGTCGGCTCTCTTCTTCTGGATCCAACAAAGCGGTGGAACGGCGAAGCGGTGGAACGACAGCGTGGGGGTTCAGTGGGGCCCGGCGCGGAACCGCGTGAAGGTGGCGGTGCCGGCCGGTCCCGGTCCGGCGGGTGCGAGGGCGAACAGGCCGAGCAGTGCGCCGACCCAGCGCCAGGGGGTGGCGGCGAACTCCCGGCCGACGGGATGCGGGCCGTCGCCGGGGGCGTCGTCGCCGAGGTCGTAGGAGAAGCGGCAGCGCGCCCCGGGGACCGTCTCGATCCGCAGCCGGGCCCGTCCCCCGGGTGCGGGGCGGGGCCGGTCGGCGTCCCGCTCGGCCTCGGCCACCGACTCGGCGAACCGGTGCACCAGGTGCACCGTCCCGTCGGTGTCCCGCTGGAGCCCGATCCAGCGGTAGGCGTCGCCGAGCACCGCGAGTCCGGCCCGTGCGCCGGGCTCCGCGCTGTCCAGGCGCAGCTCGACCTCGATCACGGAGGGCTCGCCGGGGAAGCGCTGGGTGAGGACGCTCGGCACCAGGCGCAGGTCGTGCGCGTCGGCCGAACGGACGCAGGCGAGGCGCAGCCCGTCCCCGGCGTGCTGGGTGGCCCAGCCCTCGCGGGGGTTGGCGGTCCACGACCACTGGCGGCCGAACCGTCCGCCGGGGAAGTCGTCGTCGGCCGCGGGCGCGGCGGGCGGCTGCGGGGGCAGGGCGGGACGCGGGTGCGTGGTGACCGGGGCGCCGTCGTCCCCCAGGACCGGCCAGCCGTCCGGGTCGTCCCACCGCATCGGCTGGAGGTGGACCACCCTGCCGTACGCGCCGCGCTGCTGGAAGTGCAGGAACCAGTCCTCGCCGGACGCGGTGCGCACCCAGCCGCCCTGGTGGGGGCCGTTGACGTCGGTGTCCTTCTGTTCCAGGACGACCTTCTCCTCGTACGGGCCGAAGAAGTCGCGGGAGCGGAAGGCGCCCTGCCAGCCGGTCTCCACCGATCCGGCGGGGGCGAGGATCCAGTACCAGCCGTCGTGCCGGTAGAGCTTGGGGCCCTCCAGGGTGAACCAGCCGGGGAGGCGGTCGGCGTCGACGATCACCTTGCCGTCGTCGAGGAGTCCGGTGCCGTCGGGGCGCATGCGGTGGCCGGTGAGACGGTTCTTGATCCCCGAGCGGGAGCGGGCCCAGGCGTGCACGAGGTAGGCCTCGCCGGTCTCCTCGTCCCACAGGGGGCAGGGGTCGATCAGGCCCTTGCCCCCCTTGACCAGGTGGGGCGCGGTCCACGGGCCCCGGATGTCGGGGGCGTTGACCTGGAAGACGCCCTGGTCCGGGTCGCCCCAGAAGATCCAGAAGCGGCCCGCGTGGTGGCGCAGGGACGGTGCCCAGACGCCGCAGTCGTGGCGGGGCCGCGCGAACTCCCGCTCGGGTTCCAGGCGGTCCAGGGCGTGCCCGACCAGGGTCCAGTGGACCAGGTCCCGGGAGTGCAGGAGCGGCAGGCCCGGGACGCGGCCGAAGCTGGAGGCGGTCAGGTAGAAGTCGTCGCCGACGCGGACGACGTCCGGGTCGGACCAGTCGGCGTTCAGGACGGGGTTGGTGTACGTCCCCGCGCTCTCGGGGGCGGTCACGGGCTCACCGCCTTGCGCACGAGGGCGGCGGCACCGTCGGCGTCGAGGCGTCCGTCGGCGACGACGGTGACGATCCGGCGGACCAGGGTGTCGCCCGGGGCGATGGCCACCCGGTCGTCGTGGGCCAGCGAGGAACCGACCCCCGGGTACTGCTCGGTGCGCACGAACCACGGGTCGCGCCGGGTGCGTTCGGTGGCTCCGGCGAAGACCAGCGACCAGGTCTCCCCGGTCAGGGCGAGCCAGTCGGCGCGGCCGCCGTGCACCTCCCGCTCGCCCTCCCGGTCGGCGGTGAAGACCGTGGGCGCCGCGCTCTCCTTGCGGGCGCGCCAGAAGAAGCCGCCGTAGGCCGCGCCGGGGCGCCCGTTGGTGGCGGGGCTGCCGAGGGTGAGCGGGTGGGGGGTGATGTTGGTGAGGGAGAAGGTGAAGTCCAGCGCCCAGGCGGCGCCCGTGAGTTCGGTGGCCGCCACCGTCCGGCGCTCGCGCAGCAGCTCGGTGCCGGCGGCGACCCAGCGCAGCTCCTCGACGAAGCCGTCGGGGTCGCGGAGCTGGAAGGCGGCGTGCCGCTGGGTGCCGTGGTTGTCCAGCTCGGTCGGCCCCCGGTCGCGGACGAAGGTGCGCCCGCCCCAGAAGTTGTGCCCCTCGACGTCGGGAACGGCGACACCGACGCCGAGGTGATGGAGGTGGTCGGCGGGGCTGAACTCGGTGACGGCGGTGCCGGCCAGGGTGGTGACGGGGTGCAGATAAGGGCGCGGGGAGAGCCGGTGGGGCAGTTCGGGCCGGGTCACGTACCGGGCGACGGGGCGGCCCGCCACGCGCAGCACCGGGGAGTCGTTGCCGGTCATCGGGTGCTCACCTCGTATCGGGCGTGCTCGGTGCGCGGCGCCCAGGGCGCGCCCAGTTCGGAGTAGAGGCTGAGGGTGTCGGCGGCGGCGGCCACGAGGCCCTCGATGCCGGGGACCACACGGCGTCGCTCGCCGGGGACCCGGTGCCAGGCGGCGTCGGGCAGCGGCTCCGGGTCGGGGGCCCGGCGGATCGCCTCGACGACCCGCATGAAGGCGCCCGTCTCCTCCGGCGGCACCAGCAGCGGTGCGCCGGTGGTGAGGTGGTCGACCAGGTTCTCCAGCAGGTCGGTGCGGTCGTGGTGGAACTCCTCGGGGCCGTGGCCGCCGCGCTGGAGCAGGACGCGGTCCTGCTTGTACCAGAAGGTGACGCGTCCGCTGGAGCCGTGCACCAGGACGTACGGCTCGTCGGCGTGCTCGGCGCACAGGGTCGCGGCGACGGTGACGCGGTGTCCGCGCGCGGTGCCGATCCGCACGCAGGAGGTGTCGTCGGCCTCGATGTCGTTGGCGTGGCTCAGCTCGGTCTCGATGCCGGTGACGTCCTCGGCGCGGGCGGTGCCGCCGAGCGCGAGGGCGGTGGCGACGGCGTGCGCCAGCGGGTTGGTCAGCGCGCCGTCGATCACGTCGGCGCCGTTCAGCCGCCGCTTGCCCGACCAGGGCGCCCGGCGGAAGTAGGCCTCGTCGCGCACCCATGCCCCGGCCCCGCCGACACCCACGACCTCGCCGATCGCGCCCCGGGCGACCAGCTCGCGGATGGCCGGTACGGCGTGCGAGCCCAGCGACTGGAACCCGACCTGGCAGGCGACGCCCGCCTCGGCGACCCCGTCGGCCATCCGCCTGAACTCGGCGTACGACGGTGCCGGGGGCTTTTCGAGGAGCAGGTGCACGCCTCGGCGGGCGGCGGTCAGGGCGAGGTCGGTGTGGGTGGGGATCGGCGTGCAGATGACGGCGATCCGGGCGCCGGTGGAGTCGAGCAGGGCGCCGAAGTCGGCGGACTGCTCGGGGAGTTCTCCCCCGGCCTCCTGTTCGGTCAGCGGGGTCAGCTCGCAGATGCCGGCCAGCCGGACCAGTCCCGCCCGCTCCAGGCGGCGGATGTTCGCGACGTGCCAGCGGCCGTGGCCGCGGGCGCCCGCGAGGACGACGGGAACCGGGCTCATCCCTTCACCGCCCCCGCGCTGAAGCCGGTGATCAGCCACTTCTGGATGAAGGCGAAGACGATCACGACGGGGACGGCGGCGACGATGCCCCCGGCGGCGAGTGCGCCGAGGTCGACGCTGTCCGCGCTCATCAGGGAGTTGAGGCCGACCGGGATGGTCTGCTTCTGCTGGTTGTTGAGGAACATCAGGGCGAACAGGAAGTGGTTCCAGGAGTGCACGAAGGCGAAGGAACCCACCGCGATCAGGCCCGGCCGCAGCAGCGGCAGTACGACGATCCGGAAGGCCCGGAACCGGCCGCAGCCGTCGACCCAGGCGGCCTCCTCCAGGGAGTACGGCACGTTCTTGATGAAGTTGCTGATCAGGATGATCGACAGCGGCAGCTGGAAGACCGTCTCGGCGATGATGACGCTGCCCAGTGAGTTGATCATCTGGAGCCCTGCGAAGATCTCGAACAGCGGCACCAGGAGCAGCGCGCCCGGCACGAACTGGGAGCAGAGCAGGGCGAGCATGAAGACCCGCTTGATCTTGAAGTCGAACCGGGCGAGGGCGTAGCCGCCGGCCAGCGCGACGAGCGTGGTCATCACCAGGGTCGCGAGCCCGACGTACACGCTGTTGGTGAAGTAGGTGCCGAAGCCGCGGTCGGTCCACACCTTCTCGAAGTGCTCGGTGGTCATCGGCCAGGGCACGAGTGAGGTCGAGCCGGCCGGGCGCACCGCGAAGAGCAGGATCCAGTAGAACGGGATCAGCGTGAAGACCAGGTAGATCCCGAGCGGCAGGTAGATCTGCCAGCGGGGCACCTCGTCCCAGGCGGGGCGCTTCCTGCCGGGCCGCGGCGGTGCGGGGGCGACCGGCGCGGGGGCGGGGGCGGCCGCGGTGGCCTCCTTGGTGATCATTTGTTGTCGCCTCCGAACTTGCTCAGCCGCAGGTAGACGATCGAGCAGAAGAGCAGGATCACGAACGCGACCGTGGTGAGGGCCGACGCGTAGCCGAAGTCGTGGGCGTCGACGCTGGTGTTGGCGATGTACAGGGGCAACGTCGTGGTCTCGCCCGCGGGTCCGCCGCCGGTCAGGGTGTAGAGCAGGTCGACGTTGTTGAACTCCCACACCGCGCGCAGCAGCGTGGAGAGGATGATGGCGTCCTTCAGGTGCGGCAGGGTGATGTGCCAGAACTGCTTGAGCCGGCTCGCCCCGTCGACCTCGGCGGCCTCGTACAGGTCCTTCGAGACGGACTGGAGGTCGGCGAGGATGAGGATCGCGAAGAAGGGCACGCCGCGCCAGAGGTCGGCGACCACCGCCGCGGAGAAGACGGTCGAGGTGTCGGAGAGCCAGCTGGTGCCGTACGAGCCGATGCCCATGTCCGCGAGGTAACGGGTGACGCCGGTCTGGGAGTTGTAGAGCAGCACCCAGATGGCGGAGGTCAGCACGCCGGAGACGGCCCACGGGGAGAAGACCAGGGCCCGCCCGACGCCCCGGCCGACGAAGGTCTGGTTGACGATGAGGGCCAGCGCGAGACCGAACAGCAGCTGCAGTCCGACCTCGACGAAGACCCACTTGGCGCTGAAGACGAGGGTGTCCCAGAACACCGGGTCGTCGGTGAAGATCTTGACGAAGTTGTCGAAGCCCGCGAAGCCGTTCCGCCACGGCTTGGTGGGGTTGTACTCCTGAAGGCTGTAGTAGAAGACGCTGATGACCGGGTAGGCGATGAAGCCCAGCATCAGCAGGGCGGCCGGTCCGATCAGCAGGTACGGGAGCCTGCGCGGCGTGGCCGAGGCACGGCGCCGCCGGGGTGGCGCGGGCGGTTTCGCCACGGCTGCGGCTTGGGCCATGACAGTTCTCCGTTCTAGTACGTCTACGTCGTGCGGGGCGTTCGCGGAGCTGATAGGAAGCGCTTTCTCGATGGGTACGGGAGTGCCGGGTCCCGCCGTCGGCGGGTTCAGCCGGCGTAGGGGTCGCGCACCGTGCCCGGGCGGGCCAGGAACTCGAAGTCGCAGCCGGTGTCGGCCTGGGTGATCTGATCGTTGTAGAGCGCGCCGTAGCCCCGTTCGTAGCGGGCGGGCGGTGGTGTCCAGGCGGCCCTGCGGCGCTCCAGCTCCTCGTCGTCCACGTTGAGCCGGAGGGAGCGCGCCTCGACGTCGAGGGTGATGGAGTCCCCGGTGCGCACCAGGGCGAGCGGGCCGCCGACGTACGACTCGGGGGCCACGTGCAGCACGCACGCGCCGTAACTCGTGCCGCTCATCCGCGCGTCGGAGATCCGGACCATGTCCCGCACGCCCTGCTTGAGCAGGTGGTCGGGGATGGGCAGCATCCCGTACTCCGGCATGCCCGGGCCGCCCTTGGGTCCGGCGTTGCGGAGCACCAGCACGCTGTCGGCGGTGATGCCCAGGTCCGGGTCGTTGATGGTGCGCTGCATGGTCCTGTAGTCGTCGAAGACGACGGCGGGGCCGGTGTGCTTGAGCAGGTGCGGCTCGGCGGCGATGTGCTTGATGACGGCGCCGTCCGGGCAGAGGTTGCCGCGCAGGACGGCGACCCCGCCCTCGGCCGCGACGGGGTTGTCGCGGGTCCTGATGACGTCGTCGTGGTGGACGAGGGCGCCCTCCAGCTGCTCGCGCAGGGTGTCGTGCGCGACCGTGGGGCGGTCCAGGTGGAGCAGGTCGGTGATGCGGGAGAGGAAGCCGGGCAGGCCGCCGGCGAAGTGGAAGTCCTCCATCAGGTACGTCTGTCCGCCGGGGCGGACGTTGGCCAGGACCGGGACGGTGCGGGCGATGCGGTCGAAGTCGTCGAGCGTGAGGGTGACGCCCGCGCGGCCCGCCATGGCGATCAGGTGGATCACGGCGTTGGTGGAGCCGCCGAGGCCGAGCACGGTGGTGACCGCGTCCTCGAACGCGTCGGCGGTGAGGATGTCGCTCAGCCTGCGGTCCCGGTGGACCAGTTCGACGATCCGCAGCCCGGCCGCGGCGGCCATCCGGTCGTGCCCGGAGTCGACGGCCGGGATGCTGGAGGCACCCGGGACGGTGACGCCGAGCGCCTCGGCCGCGGCGGTCAGCGTGGAGGCGGTGCCCATGGTCATGCAGTGGCCCGGCGAACGGGCCAGGCCGCTCTCCAGTTCCTGCATCTCGCAGTCGCCGATGAGGCCGGCCCGCTTGTCGTCCCAGTACTTCCACATGTCGGTGCCGGAGCCGAGGGTCTCGCCGCGCCAGTGCCCGGGGAGCATCGGCCCGGCGGGGACGAACACCGCGGGCAGGTCCACCGTGGCGGCGCCCATGAGCAGGGCGGGCGTGGACTTGTCGCAGCCGCCCATCAGCACGGCGCCGTCGACCGGGTAGGAGCGCAGCAGCTCCTCGGTCTCCATGGCGAGGAGGTTGCGGTAGAGCATCGGGGTCGGCTTCTGGAAGGTCTCGCTGAGCGTGGAGACCGGGAACTCCAGCGGGAACCCGCCCGCCTGCCACACTCCCCGCTTGACCGCCTGGGCGCGGTCGCGCAGGTGGACGTGGCAGGGGTTGATGTCGGACCAGGTGTTGAGGATCGCGATGACGGGCTTGCCCAGGTGCTCCTCGGGCAGGTAGCCGAGCTGGCGGGTGCGGGCGCGGTGGCTGAAGGAGCGCAGGCCGTCGGTGCCGTACCACTGGTGGCTGCGGAGCTGTTCCGGCGACTTCCGGCCGGTCGGGGCCGTCATATCGACCACCCCGCGGCGATGGCGGCCACCTCGGCCCGCTCGCCCTCGGGCAGCGGCTTGCTCGGCGGGCGCACCTCCCGGCGGCACAGGCCCAGCGAGGCGAGGGCCTCCTTGACGACGGTGACGTTGTTGGCGGAGCCGTTGGCGGCGCGCAGTTCCTCGAAGCGGCGGATCTGCTCCCAGACCTTCATGGCGGCCGGGTAGTCGCCGGACCGGAGCGCTTCGATCATGTTCAGCGAGACGGCCGGGGCGACGTTCACCAGGCCCGAGGTGAAGCCGGTGGCTCCCGCGCTGAAGTACGAGGGCGCGTACGGCTCGGCGAGCCCGGCGACCCAGACGAAGCGGTCGAGGCCCGCGTCGCGGGCGAACGCGGCGAACTTGGAGGCGTCCGGCACGGCGTACTTCACGCCGATGACGTTGGGGCAGGTGTCGGCGAGGTCGGCGAGGCGGGCGCCGGTGAGCTGGGCGTTGCGGATGTAGGGCACGACGCCCAGTTCGGGCACGGCCTCGGCGATGGCGCGGTGGTAGTCGACCCAGCCGCCCTGGGAGACGTAGGGGTGGACGGGCTGGTGCACCATCACCATGGAGGCGCCCAGGTCGCGGGCGTGCCGTGCGGAGGCGACCGCGGTCGGCACGTCGTGGCCGACGCCGACCAGGATGTCGGCGCGCTCGCCGGCCTCCTCGATCGTCAGCTCGGTGACCAGGCGCCGCTCGGCCGGGTCGAGGGCGTAGAACTCGCCGGTGTTGCCGTTGGGGGTGAGGGTCGTGATGCCACCGTCGAGGAGACGACGCAGCAGGGCCCGGTAGGCGGCGGGGTCGACGGTGCCGTCCTCGGCGAACGGGGTCACCGGGATCGCCACCACGTCGGCCAGGGCCGCCCGCTGGGTCTCGAACGTCGCTGTCATGCCTGACCGACCTCTTCCTGGGCCGCGGTCCCCGCTTCGGGGAAGGCCCGCTCGACGAACGACGCGATGTGCGCGTGCAGGGCGCGGGCCGCGCCGTCCGCGTCACCGGCGAGGGCGAGGGCGAGGATCTCCTGGTGCTCGCCGGCCTCCCGCTCCCAGGAGGGGTCGGCTGCCCAGGCGACCGCGGAGACGAGGGCCGCCTGGTCGCGGACCTCGTCGAGCATCCGGCCGAGCAGCGGGTTGCCGCAGGGCAGGTACAGGGCGCGGTGGAACTCGCGGTTGGCCAGCGACCGTTCGGCGGTGTCCGTGGCCCGGTCGGCCTGGGTGAGCGCGTCCCGGGCGGCGTCCAGGGAGGCACCGCGGCGCACGGCGCGCTTGAGCGCCTCGGGCTCGAGGAGCAGCCGGACGTCGTAGACCTCGCGCGCCATGTCCGCGTCCACCATGCGCACGGTGACGCCCTTGTACTGGCTCATCACGACCAGTCCGGTACCGGCCAGCGTCTTGAGCGCCTCGCGCACCGGTGTCTTGGACACCCCGAACTGTGCGGCGAGGTCGGTCTCGACCAAGGCCTGGCCGGGCGTCAACCGGCCGGTGAGGATGCGGCGTTTGATCTCCTCCAGCACGTACTGCGTGCGGGAGGGGATCGGCGTGGGCACAGAGGTCATGCGCGCCTCTCGGAATCTCGCGTCGGATGCGCGGACAGATCTCGGACATCAGATCTCGCGTATCGCGTCTCATATATGACGTACGGAGTACGACGCGTTGAAGGTAAGAGGGGCGCGGGGCCACGTCAATGCTTCTGACAAAGGAAGTTGGGTGAGGCCGGCGTTCACCGGTCGGTGCGGCTCCAGCCCGGGTCGCGTCCGCTCAGCCCCACGGTGCGCTCCAGCAGCGGCGCGTCGGCGGGCACGGCCACGACCGGCCCGAACATGCCCTGGTCCCGCTCGGACTCCTCCGCGGCGGCGGCGAGCAGCCCGTGCGCCGCCTGGAGCGCGGCCGCGTCGGGGGCGTACTCCTGGCCGGTCGCGCGGGCCAGGTCCCAGCCGTGGATCACCAGCTCGTCGGCGACGACGGCGCCGGCGACCGCGCCGGGCAGGTCGATGCCGCCGGCCCGGGTCATGCCGGTCCACGCTTCGGGGTCGCGCCACGCCTCGGCGAGTTCCCCGAGCGCGGCGGCGAGCCGCTCGCGCCAGCCGGGGCCGATGTCCGGCACGGACGCCTCGGGGCTGGTGTCGGTCGTGGCGCCCAGGTCCTTGCGCGCGGCGTCCCGGAAGGCGACGGCGAGACCGGTCAGGTGGCCGAGCAGGTTGCGCACCGCCAGGTCGGGGCAGGGCGTCGGGTCCGCGAGCCGGTCGTCGCGCACACCGTCGGCGAGGCGGGTGAGGATCCGGGTCTGCGGTCCCAGGTCGAGGGTGGTGGTCTCGGCGGTCATCGGCTGCTCCCGAGGATGTGTGTGGCCGGCGCTGTCGGAGGGTGGACTCATCGCCTCCGCGAAACTCATCGGCCGCCGGGTCCGGTTCCAGGGCATGTGCCCGATGCCCGCGGCCGGGCCTTACGCCCACGCTGAACAGCTATGACGACGTCAGGAACGAGGAAATCCGCGGGACCGGACGGCCGCTGGCCCGTCGTCCGCGTCGTGCGCGACCGGAACGCGGGCCTGTGTCTCGCGGGGGTGGTGGTGTCCGGCTTCGGCACCTCGGCGCTGTGGCTGGCGGCGGGCGTGTGGGTGAAGGACCTCACCGGCTCGGACGGGCTGGCGGCGCTGTGCATGCTCGCGATGTGGGCGCCGACGCTCGTGGGCCCGGCGCTGGGCACCCTGGCGGACCGGGTCCGCCGCAGGCCGCTGCTGATCGCCGCGAGCCTGCTGATGGCCTGCCTGCTGCTCACGCTCTTCGCCGTGGACTCACCGGACACGCTGTGGCTGCTCTTCGCGGTGCTCTTCGTGTACGGCGCGGCGGGCGTCGTCCACGACGCGGCCGAGTCGGCGCTCGTCGCCGCCGCCGTCGACCCGGGGCTCCTCGGCGACTTCAACGGGCTGCGGACGACCGCCAACGAAGGCATGAAACTGGTGGCGCCACTGGCCGGGGCGGGGCTGTACGCGGTGTACGGCGGACCGGGCGTGGCGCTGCTGGACGCGGTGACGTTCGTGCTGGCCACCGGCGTGTACACCGCCCTGCGGGTACGGGAGGCGCCGCCGGAGCGCCCCACGACGCGCTGGCGCCGGCGTACGGCGGAGGGCGCCCGGTACCTGTGGGGGCACCCCGGCCTGCGCCCGCTCGTCCTCGCGGGCGGCGTCACCATGCTGTGCGCGGGCGTCAACGGCGCCACGGCCTACGCCGTCGTCGACGCCCTCGGGCACTCCCCCGCGTACGCCGGTGCGCTCTACGCCGTCCAGGGGGCCGGGTCGGTGGTGGTGGGGCTGCTCGCCGGGCCGGCCGTGCGGCGCCTGGGCGGGCGGCGCTTCGCCGCCGCGGGGATCGCCCTGTTCGCGGTGGCGGTGGCGGTGCGGGCGGCACCGTACGACGCCGTGGCCCTGGCCGGCGGCGCGGCGATCGGCGCGGGGCTGCCCGCGGTGCTGATCGCCGCGCTGACCGCCGTCCAGCACGAGACGCCGGGGCCGCTGCTCGGCCGGGTCACGGCGACGGCCAACTCCCTGGTCTTCGCGCCCAACGTGCTCGGACTCGCCGTGGGCGCGGCACTGGTGGAGCTGACCGGCCTGCGCCTGCTGCTGCCGGTCGTGGGGGCGGTGCTGCTGGCCACGGCGCTGGCACTGGCGCCCGCGCGGAGGCCGACCGGCCGGCGCACGCCGTCAGCCTCGTAGGGCCAGCCACTCCTGGAGTTCCAGGAGGTTTCCCGCCGGGTCCTCGAGGTGGGCGACCCGCATGCGGTCCGTCATGGGGGCCGGGCCGTGCAGGAGTCCGGCCCCCCGCGCGGTGATCTCCTCGCAGTAGCGGTCCAGGTCGTCCACGCGCAGGACGACGAGGGACCGGTGGCCGGCCGGCTCGGCGGTGAGTCCGCCCAGCACCTGGGCCAGCTGCGCGCGGTCCTGCAGGGCGATGCCCGCGGTGCCGCCGTCGGGACTGAACTTGGCGTACGGGCCGTCCTCCGCCTCGAACTGCGGCTTCAGCCCCAGTACGTCCCGGTAGTAGCGGTAGCAGCCGGGGAAGTCCGTGACCAGGAGGCGGACCTGGGCGAGTTCCATGGGCATCCTTCTGGAGAGCGCGACGAGGGCTTCCGGGGGCCGGTCGGAGACGACCGGCCCGGCCGCCCCCGTCCGCACCCTACGCGAGGGTCGCGAGCCCCGCCCGCACCCCTTCCAGATCCCCGTCCGAGGCCAACCCCGCGTGGTACAGCCGCAGTTCCGTCGCCCCCAGGTCGCGGGCGCGGGCGGCGTCGGCGGCGAGGGTGCGGGGGCTGCCGCCCATGCCCGAGACCACCGTGAGGTTGGCGGCGAGGACGGTCCCCTCCCCGGCCCGTTCGGCGAACGGCGTCAGCAGGCCCGCGCCGCCCGTGCAGGGCACGACCACGCCGTCCGCGACGGACAGGATGTGCGCGGGGTCGACGCCGGCGTTGGCACCGCAGTGGTAGGACACCGGGTCGGCGTGCAGCAGGACCTGGAAGCCGTCGGGCGCCGCGGCGCGGACCGCGGAGACCGCCGCCTCCTGGAGCGTGCGGGCCCGGTCGTCCCGCCACGCGCGCGTGGCGTTCGCGGGCGCCGCTCCCAGGAGCTTCTCGACGCCCGCCCAGCCCCCGTCCGAGGGCGCCGCGCCCCGCCACACCGGCTCCAGCGCGGTGCGTACGGCGGCGGCGAGTTCCTCGGCGTCGAGGCCCTGGGCGCCGTAACCCGCCCGGCAGTCGGGGCAGAAGCACAGCGACATCAGGTACTGCCCGGCGTCCCCGAGCCCCACCCCGCCGGTCTTGTCGTGGGCGTGCAGGTGGGCGAGCCCGTACCAGCCCAGCGACTCCAGTTCGGTGCCGTGCGCCCCGGGCCGCACCGCCGCCTCGGCGGCCAGGCCGGTGAGGTACGCGCGTGTGGCGGGCCGCGCGATGCAGGGCGCCCAGGGGTAGCGGTCGCCGTAGGCGTTGACGACGGAGGTGTGCGGATGCTCCGCGCCGAGGCGGGAGTTGTGGGCGAGGACGACCCAGGTGTGCACCTTCAGGCCCGCGTCCGTGAGGGCGGCGGCGGCCTCGCCGTAGGCGTCGCCGGGCGCCCAGTCGCCGGACCCGTACGGGCGGAGTGCGCGGTTCTGCCAGCGGTCGGCGTCCGGCGGGTAGAGGACGGCGGCGTGCTCGGCGGTGACGACGCGGTGGCGCGGGTGGCGCGGGGTGAGGGCGCGGGTGGAGTGGTAGGCGGCGGCGAGCGTCACCTGGGCCACGCCGAGGTCCCCGACGCGCGCGGGGGCCTCCGGGTCGCCGTTCACGTCCCAGGGGTAGAGGAACGCCGACGCCCTCACCGGCCGGCCCCTTCCCCGAGCAGCGCGTGGCCCCGCTCGATGATCCGCGCGAGCTGTTTCACGTGCTCCTCGGCCGGCTCCTCCAACGGCGTCCGCACCTCCCCCACGTCCAGGCCACGCAGCCTTACGCCCGCCTTGACCAGGGCGACGGCGTAACCGCGGCCCTTGGCGCGCAGTTCGACGAACGGCCGGTAGAAGCCGTCCAGCAGGCGGTGCACGGTGGCGTCGTCGCCCTCGCGCAGCGCCCGGTGGAAGGCGAGGGCGATCTCGGGGGCGAAGCAGAACACGGCGGACGAGTAGAGGGTGACACCGAGCGCACCGTAGGCGAGCTGGGTCTGCTCGGCGGTCGGCAGTCCGTTGAAGTACAGGAACTCCTCGCCGGGCAGCTCCGTGCGCACCGCGCTGACCGTCCGCTGCATGAGGTCGAGGTCGCCGAGCCCGTCCTTGAGGCCCACGATGCCGTCCGTGCGGGCCAGTTCGACGACGCTGTCCGGGGTGAACACGGCGTTGTCGCGCTGGTAGACGATCACGGGCAGCGCGGTCGCCGCGGCCACCTCCCGGTAGTGCCGCACCAGTCCCTCCTGCCCGGCGAGCACCAGGTAGGGCGGCATGGCGAGCAGCCCGTCCGCCCCGGCCTCCTCGGCGAGGCGGGCATAGCGCACGGCGAGGGCGGTGCCGTAGCCCGCGCCCGCGAGGACGGGCACCCGGCCCGCGCTCTCCTCGACGGCCGCGCGGACGCAGGCCGCGAACTCCTCGGGCGTCAGGGCGTGGAACTCGCCGGTGCCGCAGCAGGCGAACACGGCGGCGGCACCCGCCTCGACCCCGCGGCGTACATGGGTGCGGTAGACGTCGAGGTCGGGCCCGCCGTCGGGTCCGTACGCCGTGACGGGGAAGAACAGCGGGCCGCTGGGCGCGGTGAGCCGAGTGGCGAGAGGGGCTGAGGTCACGGGCGCTCCCCATTCCATATCTATGACCTGTGTCTACATTTCTGAACGCGACCACGCTAAGCCGCCCCGCGAACACCGTCAAGCAGGCGCCCTCTTGACGCGTGACCACCCGCTCCTTAGCGTGTCCACACATCTGAACGTCAGGCACACACCAGCACGCGTGCGCACGCCTGCCCCGCTGCGCCGCCCCTGCACAGACCGACCTAGGAGTCCCGAGGATGCCCGCTCCCCGCACCGTCCTGCTCACCGGCGCCGCCGGCGGCCTCGGCACCCTGATGCGGGAACTGCTGCCCGGACACGGCTACGAGCTGCGCCTGCTCGACCTGCGCCCGGTCGAGGGCGAGCCGGACGCGATCGTCGCCGACCTCGCCGACCGGGACGCCCTGCGCGAGGCGGTCCGGGGCGTCGACGCGATCATCCACCTCGCGGGCATCTCCCTGGAAGCCTCTTTCGAGAAGATCCTCAAGGCCAACATCGAGGGCACGTACAACCTGTACGAGGCCGCCCGCGAGGAGGGCGTCGGCCGCGTCGTCTTCGCCTCCTCCAACCACGCCGTCGGCTACACCCCGCGCCCGCGGGGCGACGACCCCCTCGTCCCCGTCGACACGCCCCGCCGCCCGGACACCTTCTACGGCCTGTCCAAGTGCTTCGGCGAGGACCTCGCCCAGCTCTACTGGGACAAGCACGGCATCGAGACCGTCTCCGTCCGCATCGGCTCCTGCTTCCCCGAGCCGACCAGCGTGCGCATGCTCTCGGTGTGGATGAGCCCGGCGGACGGCGCCCGCCTCTTCCACGCGGCCCTCACCGCCGAGAACGTCGGGCACACCGTCGTCCACGGCTCCTCCGCCAACACCCGGCTGTGGTGGGACCTCACCTCCGCGCGGGCGCTCGGTTACGAACCGCGGGACGACTCCGAGCCGTACGCCGACAAGCTCGTCGCCGAACAGGGCGAACTGGACCCGGACAACCCGGCGCACGCCCGCCTGGGCGGCCACTTCGTGACCGACCCCCCGATCTGGCCGTACTGACCGGAAGACGACCCCACGAGAAGCGGACGGGCACCGAACGGGCCCGTCCGCTTCCGCATGCGGGCATCCGCACTGCCCGTTCCCACCCCGCTCCGCGCTCCGCCCCAGGTCCGAGACGGGCACCCGGCACCGCAAACGGGCGCACACGGGCAGTATCGGGTCCACAACAGGCCTGGTCAGTGCCGCGCCGCCGCTGTAGAACTTCCCCCAAGGACCACACGGGCCCGAACGGGCAACCACACGGCGACGAGGCGGTGAGGCGGGTGTTCGGCATGAACACGAGGACGACGGAAGAGCGTCGGCACGAGATCGTGCGGGTCGCCCGCGCCACCGGCTCGGTCGACGTCACCGCCCTCGCCGCCGAACTGGGCGTCGCCAAGGAGACCGTACGACGGGACCTGCGCGCCCTGGAGGACCACGGGCTGGTCCGCCGCACCCACGGCGGCGCCTACCCGGTGGAGAGCGCCGGGTTCGAGACCACGCTCGCCTTCCGCGCCACCAGCCACGTGCCCGAGAAGCGCCGGATCGCGTCCGCCGCCGTCGAACTGCTCGGCGACGCGGAGACCGTCTTCGTCGACGAGGGCTTCACCCCCCAGCTCATCGCCGAGGCGCTGCCCCGGGACCGGCCGCTGACCGTGGTCACCGCGTCCCTGCCGGTCGCCGGCGCGCTCGCGGAAGCCGGTGACACCTCCGTCCTGCTGCTCGGCGGCCGGGTCCGTTCGGGCACCCTGGCCACCGTCGACCACTGGACGACGAAGATGCTGGCCGGCTTCGTCGTCGACCTGGCCTACATCGGCGCCAACGGCATCTCCCGCGAGCACGGCCTCACCACCCCCGACCCCGCGGTCAGCGAGGTCAAGGCGCAGGCCATCCGGGCCGCCCGCCGCACGGTGTTCGTCGGCGCGCACACCAAGTTCGGGGCGGTGAGCTTCTGCCGCTTCGCGGACGTCGGCGCCCTGGAGGCCATCGTCACCAGCACCCTGCTGCCCACGGCCGAGGCCCACCGCTACTCACTGCTCGGCCCCCAGGTCATCCGCGTCTGAGCACCGCCCCGGCCCCACCGGCCCCCGCACGGCACACCCACCCCTTCCACCGCCCTATATCTCCTTACATCTACCCATACCTCCCCATACGTTCAGGAGCGATCCATGCGAACCCAGAGCCGACGGAGGCCGCGAGCCACGCTCGCCATGGCCGCCGCAGGGACGCTGCTCGCCCCGCTGCTCACCGGCTGCTGGGTCGGGGCGGGCGGCGCCGGATCCGGCGGCAACGCCATCAACGTCCTGATGGTCAACAACCCGCAGATGGTCGAGTTGCAGAAGCTCACCGCCGACCACTTCACCAAGGAGACCGGCATCAAGGTGAACTTCACCGTCCTGCCGGAGAACGACGTCCGCGACAAGATCAGCCAGGACTTCGCCAACCAGGCCGGCCAGTACGACGCCGCCACCCTCTCCAACTACGAGATACCGATCTACGCCCGCAACGACTGGCTGCACGAGATGGACTCCTACGTCGCGAAGGACCCGGCCTACGACGAGCAGGACGTCCTCGGCCCGATGCGCGAGTCCCTCACCGCCGAGGACGGCAAGCTCTACGGCCAGCCCTTCTACGGCGAGTCGTCCTTCCTGATGTACCGCAAGGACCTGTTCGCCAAGGCGGGCCTGGAGATGCCCGAGCACCCCACCTGGACCCAGGTGGCCTCCTTCGCCGAGAAGCTGGACGGGTCCGAGCCGGGCATGAAGGGCATCTGCCTGCGCGGACTGCCCGGCTGGGGCGAGCTGATGGCACCGCTGACGACCGTCGTGAACACCTTCGGCGGCACCTGGTTCGACCAGGACTGGCAGGCCCGGCTCGACTCCCCCGAGTGGCAGAAGGCGACGAAGTTCTATGTCGACCTGGTCCGCGAACACGGCGAGTCCGGCGCCGCCCAGTCCGGCTTCGCCGAGTGCCTGAACAACATGACGCAGGGCAAGGTCGCCATGTGGTACGACGCCACCTCCGCGGCCGGCTCCCTGGACGCCGCCAAGTCCCCCGTCAAGGGCAAGGTCGGCTACGCGCCCGCCCCGGTGGAGAAGACGGACTCCTCCGGCTGGCTCTACACCTGGGCCTGGGGCATCCAGAAGGCCTCCCGCAACGCCGACAAGGCCTGGAAGTTCGTCTCCTGGGCGTCCAGCAAGGAGTACGAGCAGCTGGTCGGCGACGAGACCGGCTGGTCCAACGTCCCGGCCGGCAAGCGCGCCTCGACGTACGAGAACCCGGCCTACGTCAAGGAGGCCGCCGCCTTCCAGGAGATGACCAGGAAGGCCATCGAGGGCGCCAAGCCCAAGGACCCCGGCGTGCAGCCGCGGCCCGCGCCCGGCATCCAGTTCGTCGGCATCCCCGAGTTCACCGATCTCGGTACCAAGGTCTCCCAGGAGATCAGCGCGGCCATCGCCGGACGCCAGTCCGTCGAGGAGGCCCTGAAGAAGTCCCAGCAGCTCGCCGAGAAGATCTCCGAGGAGTACGAGGGACGATGACCGCCACCACCACGGCCCCCTCGGCCGCACCCGAGCACGCCCGCCCCACCGTCCGCCCGCCGTCCAACCGGCTGCGCGCCTGGGCCACCCGTGCCCCCCTCCTCCCCGCCCTGGTCTTCATGGTCGTGGTCACCCAGCTGCCCTTCGTGGCGACCCTGGTGATCTCCTTCTTCGACTGGAACGCCCTCTACCCGGACGCCCGCCACTTCACCGGCTTCGCCAACTACGGCGACGTCCTCGGCGACCCGGCCCTGCGCAAGTCGGTGTGGACGACGATCCTGCTCACCGTGGCGGTCGTGCTGGTCAGCCTGGTCCTCGGCCTGGCCCTCGCCCTGCTCCTCGACCGCAGGTTCAAGGGCCGCGGCGTGGTCCGCACCCTCCTGATCGCCCCGTTCCTGGTGGTCCCGGTGGCAGCGGCGCTGCTCTGGAAACACGTCCTCTACAACCCCGAATACGGCCTGCTCAACGGCCTGTTGCACTACGTCGGCGGACCGCAGCCCGACTGGATCTCCAACACCCCGCTGCTGGCGGTCGAGGCCTCACTGGTGTGGCAGTGGACGCCGTTCATGATGCTCATCCTGCTGGCCGGGCTGCAGAGCCGGGACCAGCAGCAGATCGAGGCCGCCCGGGTGGACGGCGCGGGCGACTGGCAGATCTTCGTCCACCTCACCCTGCCCCACCTGCGCCGCTACCTCGAACTCGGCGCCCTGCTCGGCTCGATCTACATCGTCCAGAACTTCGACGCGGTCTTCACGATCACGTCCGGCGGCCTGGGCACGGCCAACCTGCCCTACACCGTCTACCAGAGCTTCTACCAGGCCCACGAGAACGGCCTCGCTTCGGCCGCGGGCGTCCTGGTCGTCATCGGCTCGATCATCATCGCCACCTTCGCGCTGCGCGTGGTGTCGTCCCTGTTCCGCGAGGAGGTCGGCCGCGCATGACCGCCACCGCCGTACGCCCCGTCGTCACCGACGCCAAGCCGCCCGTACGCACCAGCCGCCGGACCGGCGCCGGCCTCGGCCTGGTGGCCTGGCTGGTCGGCATCGTCTTCTTCCTGCCCATCGCCTGGATGGCGCTGACCTCCTTCCACTCCGAGTCGGACGCCGCCACCAACCCGCCGTCCTTCGCCGCGTCGCTGACGCTGGACGGCTACCGCGAGTTCTTCGGCGCGGGCGGCGGCGCCAGCCCCTGGCCCGCGCTGGTCAACTCGGCGGTGGCGTCGATCGCCTCGACCCTCTTCGTCCTGGTCCTGGCGCTGCCCGCCGCCTACGCCCTGTCCATCCGCCCGGTGAAGAAGTGGACGGACGTCCTGTTCTTCTTCCTGTCCACCAAGATGCTGCCGGTGGTGGCCGGCCTGCTGCCGATCTACCTGTTCGCCAAGAACACCGACATGCTGGACAACATCTGGCTGCTGGTCATCCTCTACACCTCCATGAACCTGCCGATCGCGGTCTGGATGATGCAGTCCTTCCTGGCCGAGGTCCCGGTCGCGATCATCGAGGCGGCCCGGGTGGACGGCGCGAAGCTGCCCACGATCCTGGTCCGGGTGGTGGCCCCCATCGCCCTCCCGGGCATCGCCGCGACCTCACTGATCTGCTTCATCTTCAGCTGGAACGAACTGCTCTTCGCCCGGGTGCTGACGGGCGTGGTCGCCGAGACCGCCCCCGTCTTCCTGACCGGCTTCATCACCAGCCAGGGCCTCTTCCTGGCCAAGGTGTGCGCCGCGTCGCTCGTCATCTCCCTGCCGGTGCTCGCCGCGGGGTTCGCCGCCCAGGACAAACTGGTCCAGGGCCTGTCGTTGGGAGCCGTGAAATGAAGGCCGCCGTCATCGAGTCCGTGGGCCGCGCCGTCGTCACCGAGGTCCCGGACCCGACGCCAGGGCCGCGCGAGGTCGTCGTCGAGGTCGCCGCCTGCGGCCTGTGCGGCACCGACCTGCACATCCTCCAGGGCGAGTTCGCGCCCAAGCTCCCCATCGTGCCGGGCCACGAGTTCGCCGGCGCGGTGGTCGGCGTCGGCGCCCAGGTCACCGAGGTGGCGGTCGGCGACCAGGTGGCCGTGGACCCCTCCCTCTACTGCTACGAGTGCCGCTACTGCCGCACCGGCCACAACAACCTCTGCGAGCGCTGGGCGGCCATCGGCGTGACGACGGCGGGCGGCGCGGCACAGTACGCGGTCGCCCCGGTCGCGAACTGCGTGAAGCTCCCCGAGCACGTCCGCACCCAGGACGCGGCCCTGATCGAGCCGCTCTCCTGCGCCGTCCGCGGCTACGACGTCCTCCAGTCCCGCCTCGGCGCCCACGTCCTGATCTACGGCTCCGGCACGATGGGCCTGATGATGCTGGAGCTGGCCAAGCGCACCGGCGCGGCCAGCGTCGACATGGTCGACCTCAACCCGGCCCGCCTGGAAACGGCCCGCGGCCTCGGCGTCTCGGCCTCTGCCGCGACCCCCGACGAGCTGGACCGCCCCCAGGGCTGGGACCTGGTCATCGACGCCACCGGCAACGCGGCGGCGATCCAGGACGGCCTGGACCGGGTCGCCAAGGCCGGCACCTTCCTCCAGTTCGGCGTCGCCGACTACGCGACGCGCGTACAGATCGACCCGTACCGCATCTACAACCAGGAGATCACCATCACCGGATCCATGGCGGTCCTCCACAGCTACGAGCGCGCGGCGGAGCTGTTCGCGAACGGCGTCCTCGACCCGGACGTCTTCATCAGCGACCGCATCGAACTGGCCCGCTACCCCCAGGCACTGGAGCAGTTCGCGGCGGGCGTGGGCCGCAAGATCGTGGTCGTGCCGTAGCACTTCCCGCCGACGTCCGGCCTCTCCAGCCCGTCCGGCGCTTGAGGACGAGGCCCGTTCAGGGCCGAAGCGGGGGCCTGGGGGCGGCAGCCCCCGGGGACGGGGCGGGAAGGGGCGGCGGGGGCGAAAACCCTGAGGCCGCCGCCCCCACCGCCCCGTACGATCCCCGCATGCCCGAACCCCACGGCTTCGCCTACACGGCCACATCAACCGGCACCGTTCACATCACCCACCACAACCGCCCCGCGACCACCCTCAACGGCTCCCGCGCGGCCCGCTTCCTGGAAGAGGTCGCGGCGGGCGACCCCCAGCTGGTCATGGCCCGCTGGACGGGCAACTACAAACGCGGCAACGAACGCATGGCCCGCGACCACCCCCGCAACCACCCCCGCGACCGCCGCTGACCCGGCGTGCCCCGGCCGCGAACCCGATTGGCCGCCGGGTAAGGGAACGGTAAAACGCCCTCGCTCGTTCACCCGGCATGACAGCTATGACCCCCGGCTCGAACATCCCCCTCTCCGCCGCCCGCGTGACGGTGGACGTCGCCGCGCCCGTGCGGCTCGACGTATCGGGCCTGCTGCTCACCGCCGACGGCAAGGTGCGCTCCGACGACGACTTCATCTTCTACAACCAGCCCACCGGCCAGGGCGTGACGTACCGCTCCGGCGGCGGCACGGCCCCGGACGCGATCGTGGTGGACACCTCCGCCGTCCCGCCGGGCATCGAGAAGATCGTCGTCACCGCCAGCCCGGACGCCGCCGGCCAGACCTTCCAGGGCATCGAGCCGACCGCCACCATCCGCAACGCGGACGACAACTCCGTGCTCGCCACCTTCACCCCCCCGCAGCTCGGCACCGAGACCGCCCTGGTGATCGTCGAGGTCTACCTGCGCAACGGCGCCTGGAAGGCCCGCGCGGTGGGCCAGGGCTACGCCAACGGGCTGGCCGGCATCGCCACCGACTTCGGCGTCACGGTGGAGGAACCGGCGGCCCCGGCCCAGCCGGCGACCCCGCCGCGGCCCCAGGCGGTCACGCCCCCGGCCCCGCCCGCCGCGGCCCCCACCATGCCCGCCGCACCTCCGGCCCCGCCCGCCGCGCCGTCGGCCCCCGCCCCGGGCACCGGCAAGATCAACCTCGACAAGGGCCGGGTCAGCCTCCAGAAGAACCAGACCGTCTCCCTCGTCAAGGGCGGCCGGCCGGTGCTCTCCCAGGTCAAGATGGGGCTCGGCTGGGAGCCCGCCTACCGCGGCAAGGACATCGACCTGGACGCGTCCGTCATCGCCTACGGCCCGCAGCGCAACCACATCGACAGCTGCTACTTCGGCAAGCTCTCGATCGTGAACGGCGCGATCAAGCACTCCGGCGACAACCTGACCGGAGAGGGCGGCGGCGACGACGAGGTGATCGTCGTGGACCTCGGCCGGCTCCCGCAGGAGGTCAGCGGCCTGGTCTTCACGGTGAACTCGTTCTCCGGCCAGAAGTTCACCGAGGTCGCCAAGGCGTACTGCCGCCTCATCGACGCCGCGAGCGGCGAGGAGCTGGTCCGCTTCGACCTCACCAGCGCCGAGCCGCAGACCGGCGTGATGATGGCGAAGCTGATCCGCCAGTACTCCGGCGAGTGGGACATGACCGCCATGGGCGAATTCGTCAAGTCCCGCACGGTCCGCGGCATGGTGAAGCCGGCCGCGAAGGCGCTGTAGGCGCCCGGCTCCACCTGGGGGCGCCCGGCGGCGGGCGCCCCTAGTCCCGGCCCAGCCCTTCCACGAGCAGCGACAGGTACCGGCGTACGGCCGTCCCGTCCACCTCGTCGGCCGCCTCGGCCGCCGTCACCACCCCGTGCAGCAGCCGCAGCACCTCGACCGGCTCGACGTCCGGCCGCAGCGCACCGGCCCCCTGCGCGGCCCGCACCAGCCGGGTCGCCGCCCCGCGCACACAGTCGCCGCACGCGGGGCCGCCGCCGGTGACGGCCGTACCGAGCAGCGCCGTGAGCCCGCGCACCTGGAGCATCCCGACGGCCAGCTCGTCGAGCCACGCCAGCAGCGCCGCGCCCGGCGGCCGGGCGGCCGCGATCACGTCGGCGCGGGCCGCGATCGCCTCCAGGCGCTCCAGGTAGGCGGCCTCCAGCAGCGCCCGCCGCGTCGGGAAGTGCCGGTAGAGGGTGCCGACGCCCACCCCGGCGCGCCGGGCGATGTCGTCCAGGGAGGCACCCTCACCGTGCTCGGCGAACGCCTCGGCCGCCACCGTCAGCAACCGCTCACGATTACGCCGTGCATCCGCCCGCATGGGCCTGACCTGCGCCACAGCCCCTCCCTGCACAGCGGTGACCTTCCGGGCACCCTACCGCGCGGGCCCGCACCGGGCGTCCCAGGGCCAGTCGGCGTCCCGCCCCGCCGTGAGCCGCTCGGCACCGTCGGGCGCCGTGACCACCGCTCGCCGGTGGGCGACGGGCAGCGCCATCAGCTCGCGGTGCGCGGTCAGGACGCGGTCCGAGGCGGGCGGCACCGCGGTGTCCGGGTTGTGCCGGAGGTCGAGGGCGTACTGGAACAGCTCGCCCTGCCACGGCTTGTCCGGGTCGGGCGCGGCGTGCACCAGGTTGAGGATGTCGCCGAAGCGGTACCCCTTGGACGCGGTGTCGTACTTCAGCAGCGACTTGCCGTGGTAGAGCCGCCGTACGGCGTCGGCGATCCCCCGCTTGACCGGCTTGGGTACGGCGCGGCCGTACGTCGCCGTCCAGTAGGCCAGGAGTTCGCCGGGCTCGTCGGGGCGCCGCAGGACGGAGGCGACGACCTGCCGGTTCGACGGGCCGACCTCCCGCGTCTGCTAGGCGGTACGTTCACCGAGCCAGACCTCCTGATAGCGACGGCTCTGCTTCCGCCGGACGGGCCTCACCTTCGGGTTGTTCAGGTGCTGATAATTGGGAGTCAGCGCATGGCAGTTCGGGCACAGCGGTCGGACGTCTTCTGGACGGTTTCTCGAACGGTCGCCCGAGATGTGGTCGACGTGCAGCGGCACTCTTCCAGACACCGGATTCACCTCCGCCCATCCGCAGGTCTCGCATCGCTGCCCTCTGAGCAGAACCAGAGCCTGCTTCACCCGCCAATCCGGACGGCCGTCTTCCCTGGTACCGGTGACCTCGCCGGATCGCCAGGCACCAAGCCACCGCGCGAACGTACCTGTTCGCTCGTAGCGGTCCTCGTTGAAACACTCCCACGAGCAGTACGGACCGCTGGACCGACGGCGTCGTTCCGTCGCCCCGCAGCGGAGGCACGGCACGGGCTCGCCGCGTCGCGCCTCCGCCTGTTCTCGGCGGGTTGCGTTGGCGCAAGCTCTGCCGCAGTGCACGGCACCTCGAGTCAGGACGGCCTTCCCACACTGCGGGCACGGCGGCTTGGGTCTGCGCTTCGCATCAGCACGTTGCCTCACGGTCCCCGCGAGACTGCACCGGTTGCTGCCGAAACGCCTGCGAGTCGATTTCACGGAGTTTCCGCACTGTTCACATGACTTGGGCATGTGAGGACAGTATGTCCAGCGCCAGTTGCCAGCTGACGAATCGGACAGGCACACCCGTAAGAGTGACTCCCGGTTCTAGCGCCGCTGGCGCTTCCAGGGCCCGGTGATGGCGAGCATGATGCCCGGGGTCTGGATGTTGGCGTAGAGGGTCCGGCCGTCGGGGGAGAAGGTGACGCCGGTGAACTCGCTGTACTCGGGGTCGTCCTCGGTGCCCAGGTTCAGTTCGTTGCGGGCGATGGGGTAGGTGCGGCCGCTGTCGGTGGCGCCGAACAGGTGCTGGACGCCGTCGCCGTCCTCGGCGATGACCAGGCCGCCGTACGGGGAGACGGTGATGTTGTCGGGGCCGTCGAAGGCGCCGTCGGCGGACGGGTCGGCGTTGACGCCGAGCAGGACCTTCAGCGTCAGGGTGCGGCGCTTCGGGTCGTAGAACCAGACCTGGCCGTCGTGCGGCCGGCCGGGGCTCTCGTCGCGGGCGAAGGAGGAGACGACGTAGGCGCCGCCGTCGGCCCACCACATGCCCTCCAGCTTGCGCGCGCGGGTGACCTCGCCGGTGGCGAACTGCTTGCGCACGGAGGTGGACTTCGCGTCGCGGTCGGGGACGTCGACCCAGTCGACGCCGTAGACGGTGCCGGTCTTGGTGGCGCGGGACAGGTCGTCGACGAACTTGCCGCCGGAGTCGAAGCACTTGAAGGCCTGGAGGACCCCGGCGTCGTCGGCGAGGGTGCGCAGCCGGCCCCGGCCGTGCCGGAAGTGCTCCGGCGGGGCCCAGCGGTACAGGAGGCCGTTGGGGCCCGAGGCGTCCTCGGTGAGGTAGGCGTGGCCGCGCTTGGGGTCGATGACGACGGCCTCGTGGGCGTAGCGGCCCAGCGCCTTGATCGGCTTGGGGTCGCGGTTGGCGCGGCGGTCCTCGGGGTCGACCTCGAAGACGTAGCCGTGGTCCTTGGTCATGCCGTTCTTGCCGGCCTTGTCCTCGGTCTCCTCGCAGGTCAGCCAGGTGCCCCACGGGGTGCTGCCGCCCGCGCAGTTGGTGGCGGTGCCGGCGATGCCGACCCACTCGGCGACGTGGCCGCCGCGGCGGACCTCGACGACGGTGCAGCCGCCGGCGGCGGCCGGGTCGTAGACGAGGCCCTCGGTGAGCGGGACGGGGTGCGGCCAGTCGTCGCGGTGGCCACCGAGTTCGTGGTTGTTGACGAGGAGGGTGGTGCCGCGCGGGCCGTCGAAGGTGGCGGTGCCGTCGTGGTTGGACGGGGTGTACTCGCCGGACTCCAGCTTCGTCCGGCCGGAGTAGGTGATGATCTCGTACCGGAAGCCGGCGGGCAGGGCGAGGATGCCGTCCGGGTCGGGGATCAGCGGCCCGTAACCGACTCCGCCGTGGCCGTGGTGACCGTCGTGCCCGTGACCGTGCTCCTCCCCCACGCTGTCGGTGTCCGTGGACGCGAGGGCGTTCGGGGCGGTGGCGAGGGCGCCGACGCTGCCCGCCAGTACGACCCCGGCGCCGGTGAGCGCGGATCGACTGGCGAAGTCCCTGCGGGTGAGCGACATGGTGTCTCCTGTGACGGTGGGCGAGCCGTGGAGGGTGGCGGACCTCGGTCGGGCGTCACGGTTCCGCCTCCGCCTGAACAGGGAGCCCGCCACTACCTGAACGCAGGCTGAACGAGCGGAGACCTCTCCCACCCGACCGCTCCCCGCCGAAACCGGCCACCGGTCCCGGCCGCGAGCCGAGCACCCCCGCCCGGAGGCGGTCCGATCCCCGCATCCCGACCGGCGTTGCCCGCCGCGGGCCGGCGGTCGTCGGGCATCGCCCGCCCGGCGTTCCCCGTCCGCCGGGCGGGCGCCCCTTGCGGTCGCCCCGCGGACGGGGCGCTCGCCATGTCGCTCTTGCCGTCAGCCGCCCTGCTGGGAGCGTGCCTTGAACGCCGCCTTGCGGGCCTCCTTGGCGACCTTCTTGTCGGGGTGCAGCCGCCCCATCGCCTCCAGGACGTCCGGCGTGGCCGGGTGCTCGACCCGCCAGACCGTGTCGAAGAACCCGCTGTGCTGGCGGGCGAGGCCCTCCACCAGGGCGCGCAGTTCCTCGGAGTTGCCCTCGGCGGCAAGCTGGGCGGCCACGGTGTCGATGGTCAGCCAGAAGACCATCTCCTGGGGCGGGGCGGGCACGTCCCGCGCCCCGTGCTCGGTGAGCCACACCCGGGCCAGGCCGCCCAGTTCGGCGTCGTCGAGGACCTCCCGCAGCGCGGGCTCGGCCTCCGCGCCGAGGAGGGAGAGCGCCTGCTGGCAGCGCAACCGGCGCAGCGGCGCGCCGGTGTCGGAGCCGCGGGCCGCCGCGAGCAGTTCGCGGGCGGCGTCGAGCGGGCTCCGCCCGGCCAGCCACAGCTCGGTCTCGGCGTGGGCGGCGGCCGGCGGGAAGGACGCGGTGCCGTCGAGCAGCGCGTCGGCGCCCTTGTCGGCGAGGTCGCCGACGGCGGGGGCCTCGAAGCCGGAGTCCAGGAGCCGGGCGCGCAGTCCGTACAGCCCGAGCGGGGTGAGCCGCACCATGCCGTAGCGGCTGAGGTCGGCCTCGTCGACGGGGGCGGCGGGCTCCTCGTCGGCGTCGGCCATGAGCGCCTCGTCGACGGGCTGGTACTCGACGAGGCCGACCGGTTCCAGCAGCCGGAACTGGTCGTCCAGGCGCATCATCGCGTCCGACACCTGCTCCAGGACCTCGTTGCTCGGCTCGCTCATGTCGCTGGGCACGATCACCGAGGCGGCCAGCGCGGGCAGCGGCACCGGGGCGTCGCCGGGTCCGTCCTCGCCGACGGTCAGCAGGTAGAGGTTGCCGAGCACGCCATCGAGGAACTCGGACTCGGCGTCGGGGTCCCAGTCGAGGGACGACAGGTCGGCCTCGCCGCCCTCGGCCATCGCGTCGACCAGGTCGTCGAGGTCGGGCACGCTCGCGTCGGCGAGCACGGCCTCCAGGGCGGTGAGCCACACCCCGAGCACGTCCTCGGGGGAGCCGCCGGTGAGCAGGGCGAGGTCCTCGCCCGCGGCCACGGTGCCCGTCTCCTCGTCGGTGATCTCGACGAGCCCGGTGTCCACGGCGATCCGCCAGGCCTCGCTCGCGTAGGCGGCGGCGGCGTCCCCGCTCAGCCCGAGCTGCTCGGCCGCCGCCGGCAGCTGCTCCTCGACGAGGCCGCCCCCGGCGTCGACGCGGGTGTCGGGACCGGCCCAGCGGGCCAGTCGCGCGGCCCGGGCGAGCACCGGCGCGGACAGCGCGTCGCGGGCCAGCTCCGCGTCGGGGCGCAGCCGTGCGGGCGGCAGGGTGGAGCTGTCTGACATCGGAAGTTTCTCCTCGCGCGCCTCTTGACCGCCGTACGGCCCGTGTACGGCTCAACTGCTCAGCCTAGACGGGTTTCACCCCATGCCGCCCGGTTCATCTCCCCGTCGGGTGGCGTACATGGCCGAAACCTTGACAACTGACCTGACCAGGCAGGAGATTGACGCGCGTAGAAAGCGGGGGGGGGCGGGTCGGAGGGACGTCTTCCTCCAGGGCTCAGACGTCCCGCGCACAGCCTGTCGCCCCTCGCGTCCCACCCTCGTCCCGGCGCCACGTCACGTCCCCGGAGGGATCCCGTTGGCCAGCAAGTCCTCCGCGCGCCTCGCCGCGCTCACCGTCGCCGCCGTCTGCTCGGCGGCGTCCACCGTCGTCCTCACCGTGCCCGCGCACGCCGGTTCCGCACCGGCCGGCTCCGTGCGGATCCACGACATCCAGGGCAGCACCCGGCTGTCCCCGTACGCCGGCCGGCAGGTCACGGACGTGGCCGGAATCGTCACCGGCGTCCGGGGCTACGGCTCCTCCAAGGGCTTCTGGATCCAGGACCCGCGGCCGGACGCGGACCCGGCCACCAGTGAGGGCGTGTTCGTCTTCACGAACAAGGCCCCCGAGGTCGCCGTCGGTGACGCGGTCACCGTCTCCGGCACGGTCTCGGAGTACGTCCCCGGCGGTACGTCCTCGGGGAACCAGTCGCTGACCGAGATCACCCGCCCGACGGTCACCGTCGTCTCGACCGGCAACGCCCTCCCGGCCGCGACGACCGTATCCGCCCGCTCCGTGCCCCGCGCGTACGCCCCCGAGGGCGACGAGGCGGCGAACGGCTCGGTCAACGGCCTGCCCCTGAGGCCGGACGCGTACGCCCTGGACTACTACGAGTCCCTGGAGGGCATGAGCGTCCGGGTCGCCGACGCCCGCGTGGTCGGTGCCTCGGACCCGTACACCGAGCTGTGGGTCACGGTGAAGCCCTGGGAGAACCCGAACCGCCGCGGCGGCACGGTCTACGGCTCCTACGACGACCAGAACACCGGCCGGCTGCAGATCCAGTCGCTGGGCAAGCCGGCCGACTTCCCCGCCGCCGACGTGGGCGACACGCTCGCGGGCACCACCGCCGGTCCGCTGGACTACAACCAGTACGGCGGCTACACGCTGGTCGCGGGCGAGATCGGCGCCCTGGAGCGCGGCGGCACGGAGCGCGAGTCGACGCGCCCGCAGAGCGCCCGCGAGCTGGCGGTGGCGACGTACAACGTGGAGAACCTCGACCCGTCGGACGACACCTTCGCCGCGCACGCCGACGCGATCGTGCACCACCTGAAGTCGCCCGACATCGTGTCGCTGGAGGAGATCCAGGACAACAACGGCGCCACGGACGACGGCACCGTGGCGGCCGACGCGACGGTCGGCAGGCTGATCGACGCGATCGTGGCGGCCGGCGGGCCGCGCTACGAGTGGCGGGGCATCGACCCGGTGGACAAGGCGGACGGCGGCGAGCCCGGCGGCAACATCCGCCAGGCTTTCCTGTTCAACCCGGAGCGGGTGTCCTTCACCGACCGCGCGGGCGGCGACGCCACCGCCGCGACCGGGGTGCGCAAGGTGCGCGGCAAGGCGGCGCTGACCCTCTCCCCCGGCCGGGTCGACCCGGCGGACCCGGCCTGGGAGGACAGCCGCAAGCCGCTGGCCGGCGAGTTCGTCTTCCGCGGCCGGACGGTCTTCGTCATCGCCAACCACTTCAACTCCAAGGGCGGCGACCAGGGTCTGACGGCGCAGTACCAGCCGCCGTCGCGAAGCTCGGAGACCCAGCGCCACGCGCAGGCGAGGGTGGTGAACACCTTCGTCAAGGAGATCCTGGCCGCCGAGAAGAACGCGGACGTCATCGCCCTCGGGGACATCAACGACTTCGAGTTCTCGACGACCGCCCGCATCCTGGAGGACGACGGGGCCCTGTGGTCGGCGGTGAAGTCGCTGCCGAGGAGCGAGCGTTACTCGTACGTCTACCAGGGCAACAGCCAGGTCCTGGACCAGATCCTGGTCAGCCCGTCGGTCCGGCGCGGCGGACACCTGTCCTACGACAGCGTGCACGTCAACGCCGAGTTCCACGACCAGATCAGCGACCACGACCCGCAGGTGCTGCGGTTCCGTCCGTAACCGGCCCGAGGTGGGGGGCGGGCTCAGCGGGGCACGAGGCCCAGCGCGTGGTCGTAGCGGCTGACCGTGCTGCTCTTCAGGCCCGGCCAGTGCTGCACCCGCTCCCACTGGGCCGTCGCCGAGCCGACACCGTCCCCCGGTGCGGCGAGGGCGTCGATGTGGGCCCGCGCGCTCTCCCACTCGGCGTAGTTGAGCACCCGGGTGCCGTCGGTGCTGAGGTGGAAGTGGGCGGAGATGCCGCCGGGGTGCGGCCGCGGCTCGCTCTCCAGGGCCTCGAAGACGGCGTCGACCCAGGCGCGCTGCCGGTCGGGGTCGGGCCCCTCGAACTCGACCTCGACGATCACGACACAGCCGGGGGCGACGGCCGCCGCCCCGCCCTCGCGGGTCGCGGCGCGGTAGTGCCGGTACCTGCCGAGTCCCAGCCGTTCGATGCCCGGCACGGCGGTGTCGATCTCGTCGACGCGCTCCTGCCGGTGGGTCTTCACGAAGGCCTCGTACGCCTGCTCGCCCGCCCACTGGGAGTGGTGCAGCAGGGTGCTGCCGTCGTGCCCGGTGTAGACGTGGTAGGCGCGCAGGTCCTCGGCGGGCCAGGGCCGGTCCTCCCAGGTACGGGCGATGGCGTCGACGGTCTGCCGCTGCCGCTCGGGGGTGCCGACCCGCCAGGTGCTGAAGAAGGGCGCCAGGGCGTCGGGGCGGGCGAGGCGGGGGTGGGCGTCGGTGCGGCGGGTCATGCCGGCCTCCAGTGATCGGTGGTCGTCGGGTGCACGCACCACTCTCCGACCTCGACCAAGGTTGAGGTCAACCCCCTTCCCGTACCGGTGGAACCGGTGGAACGCAGGGGGCGAGGGGCCCCTTCCGAAGCCCCTCGCCACACCGCGTCCCCGTGCGTGCGCTCACAAGTGCCCGTGCCGACGGAGCCGTACGAGGCCCGCCGCGGCGACCACGCCCACCGCCGCCCCGGCGGCCAGCACGGCGCGCGGGTGCCCGAGCCCCGCCCGCACCGCGCCACGCGCCCGTCCCGGCGGCGTGTGCCGCTCCGCGCCGTCTCCGGCCCGGCCCGCCTTCTCGTGCGCGGTGTGACCGGCCCGGCCCGCCTTCTCCTGGACGGCGTGTCCGGCGTGCGCGGCGGAACTGCGCAGTTGCACGGTCATGGCGCCGGCCTTGTCCTTCAGGTCGGCGGCCCGGGCCTTGGCGCGGCCCTTCACGTCGGCCTTGCCCGCCAGCTCCTCCACGGTGTCGCCGAGCTGGCCGCGGGTCTGTTCGATCTGCCTGCGCAGCTCGTCGGGACCCTTGGCCCCGCCTACGGGCTGCGCGGTGGAGCCGCTCCTCGAACCGTCCCGGCTCGTCGCGTCGGTCATCGATGTGCCCTTTCCCTGATCTGGTCGACGTCGGCCCTGACACTGTCGAGGGTCTCCTCGGGCTTGGGCGGCACGGCCCGGCGCAGCTGGGAGCGACCGGTCATGGCCAGGACACCGGCGATCACGAAGAGCGCCGCCGTCACGATGAGCGCCGCGGCCCAGACGGGCAGTACCAGCGAGAGCGCGGCGGTGGCCGTGCCGGCCAGGGCGAACAGGCCCACGTAGGCGATGGCGCCCGCGGCACCGAGCATTCCGCCGCCGCGCCCGGCCCGCTTGCCCTTCTCGGCCAGTTCCAACTTGGCGAGGGCCACTTCCTGGCGCACGAGCCGGGAGAGCTGTTCGGTGGCCTGCCCGACGAGTTCGCCCACGGAGTGCTGCTCGTCGTGCACCGGCCTGGTGTGCATGGTTCCGGTCACGGTGTTCCCGCCTCCTCTCGGTTCGGAGCACCCCGGGTACCCCGGGCCGTACGGCACTACCCCTGCCGGTGCCGGGACGGCAGGGACGCCCCGTACACCACCCTCTACCGAAGCATCACTTACAAGTACCTCGTAGAAGAATTAAGTGGAGCTAAACTGTCGAGCCGTCGACACTACTCCCATGACGACAGACCACGACCGCCGCCACGACCGCCACCGCCCCGCCGCCCCCTTCGGCCGCGCGCTGTGCGCGATGGTCACGCCCTTCACCGAGTCCGGCGCACTCGACCTCGACGGCGCCCGGCGGCTCGCCGAGCGCCTGGTCTCCCGGGGCTGTGACGGCCTGGTGCTGTCGGGCACCACGGGCGAGTCGCCGACCACCACGGACGCCGAGAAGGCGGCGCTGGTGACGGCGGTCCGGGAGGCGGTCGGGGACCGGGCGGCCCTCGTCGCCGGGGTCGGCACCGCGGACACCCGGCACACCGTGGAACTGGCCCTGGCCGCCGAGAAGGCGGGCGCGGACGGGCTGCTGGTGGTGGCGCCGTACTACAGCAGGCCCCCGCAGGACGCCCTGGAGGCGCACTTCCGCGAGGTCGCCGACGCGAGCGGGCTGCCCGTGATGCTGTACGACATCCCGGGCCGCACCGGCATCCGCATCGAACCCGACACCCTGGTCCGCCTCGCCGGGCACCCGCGGATCGTCGCCGTCAAGGACTGCGCCTACGACCTCCTCGGCACCCAGAAGGTGCTGTCTCGCACCGGCCTGGCGTACTACGCGGGCTGCGACGAGCAGATCCTCGCCCTGTACGCGGTCGGCGCGGCGGGGTACGTCAGCACCGCCGCCAACGTCGTGCCGGACCTGTTCCGGGCCGTCCTCGACGCCTTCGACGCGGGCGACACCGGACGGGCCGCCCTGCTCCAGCGGCGGGCCGTGCCGCTCGTCGAGTCGATGACAGCGGCCGGTCTGCCCGGCACCGTCACCGCCAAGGCCCTCCTCGGCGCACTGGGCCTTCCGGCGGGCCCGGTCCGCGCGCCGCTGCGGCCCGCGGACCCGCGGACCACGGCCGGTCTGCTGGCGGCCTACGAGGAACTGGCCGCCCACGCCGGTCAGTCCCAGGCGTAGCCGTCGCCGAACAGCAGCGTGTGCTCCAGCACGTCCTCCGCCGGGTCGTCGATCTGGCCGACGTGGACGTTGAGGAGACCCACGCGGGGGCCGTTGTGCGAGCCGGTCGTCGTCTCGTCGGCGTGCGCGGCCCCCGCGGCCCACACCGACCCGCAGCACACCAGTGCCGCGGCACCGGCCCCGGCCAGCAGGCGCGCGAGGGTCCCCGCCCGCCCGGTCGTCGTCCCAGGCGTGTTCTCAGGCGTGTTCTCAGGCGTCATCCCAGGTCCTCGTTTCGTCGGATCGGCGTCTGATCGGACTCTGCGTCCACCCGTTCATCCGCCAAGACCACCGGAAAGTCACGGGTGGTCATCCGTACGTGCGGGTTGCCGTTGCCGGCGATGAGCAGAAGGCGCTACGTGGCCCGGGGCGTCCCGGGCGGCTACCGGACCTGGGACGACAAGGGCCGCCGCTGGTGGGGCGACCTGTACGAGCTGTGCCCCGACGACCTCCTGACCGAGCTGAACGGAGCGGCCGGCCAGGCGCGCCTCACCGTGCCGCTGAAGAGGTACCGGGCCCTGAAACGGTGACCGCCGTAGGCTGGGGCCCCGCGGACGACCGACCGGGGCGACAGGAGGGGCCGAGGTGCCGGAGAAGACGCCGAGGGAGCCGACGGTGGCCGAGGTGACGGCCGAGCTGGCCGCGCTCGACGACCCGCGGATCCGGGCCGTGAACGAGAAGCACGGCGACAACCACGGCGTGAACCTCACCAAGCTGCGCGCGCTCGCGAAACGCCTGAAGACCCGGCCCGAACTCGCGCGCGGCCTCTGGGCCACGGACGACACGGCCGCACGTCTGCTGGCCCTCCTGGTCTGCCGCCCCAAGTCCTACGACCGCGACGAACTGGACACCATGCTGCGCGAGGCCCGCACCCCCAAGGTGCACGACTGGCTCGTGAACTACGTGGTGAAGAAGAACCCGCACGCCGAGGAACTGCGCGCGGTCTGGACCGCCGACCCCGACCCCGTCGTCGCGAGCGCGGGCTGGGCACTGACCACCGAACGCGTGACGAGGAAGCCCGAGGGTCTCGACCTCCCGGCCCTGCTGGACACCATCGAGTCGGAGATGAAGGACGCCCCGGACCGTCTGCAGTGGGCGATGAACCACTGCCTGGCCCGGATCGGCATCGACCACCCCGCCCACCGGCCCCGCGCCCTCGCCATCGGCGAGCGCCTCGGCGTCCTGAAGGACTACCCCACTCCCCCGGGCTGCACCTCCCCGTACGCCCCCGTCTGGATCACCGAGATCGTGCGCCGCCGGCAGGAGCAGGGCACCCCCACCGACACCTGAGCGCCTCCCCACGACGACCGGAAAGGGCGCTCGGCACACTCACGCCGGCTCAGTTGTGGCTGTGCAGCACCTCGTTCAGGCCGCCCCAGACCGCGTTGTTCGGGCGGGCCTCGACCGTTCCGGTGACCGAGTTGCGGCGGAAGAGGATGTTGGAGGCGCCGGAGAGTTCGCGGGCCTTGACGATCTGGCCGTCGGGCATCGTGACACGGGTGCCCGCGGTGACGTAGAGGCCGGCCTCGACCACGCACTCGTCGCCCAGCGCGATGCCGACGCCCGCCTCGGCGCCGACCAGGCAGCGCTCGCCGATGGTGATGCGGACGTTGCCGCCGCCGGAGAGGGTGCCCATGGTGGAGGCGCCGCCGCCGATGTCGGAGCCGTCGCCGACGACGACGCCCGCGGAGATGCGGCCCTCGACCATCGAGGTGCCCAGCGTGCCGGCGTTGAAGTTGACGAAGCCCTCGTGCATGACCGTGGTGCCCGCGGCGAGGTGCGCGCCGAGCCGGACCCGGTCGGCGTCGGCGATGCGGACGCCCTTGGGGGCGACGTAGTCCGTCATGCGGGGGAACTTGTCGATCGAGGTGACCTGGAGGTGCAGACCCTCGGCGCGGGCGTTGAGGCGGACCTTCTCGATGTCGTCGACGGCGACCGGGCCGAGCGAGGTCCAGGCGACGTTGGCGAGGAAGGCGAACTGGCCTTCCAGGCTCAGGCCGTGCGGCTTGACCAGGCGGTGGGAGAGCAGGTGCAGGCGCAGGTAGACGTCGTGCGTGTCGAGCGGCTTCTCGTCCAGCGAGGAGATGACCGTGCGGACCGCGACCACCTCGACGCCGCGCCGGGCGTCCGGACCGACCGCCGCCGTCGCGCCGCCGCCCAGGAGTTCGGCGGCCTGTTCGGCGGTGAGGCGCTCGGTGCCGGAGGGACCGGGCTCGTCGGACAGTTCGGGGGCCGGGTACCAGGTGTCGAGGACGGTGCCGTCGGCGGCGATCGTGGCGAGGCCGGCGGCCACGGCGCCGGTGGTGCGGGGAGCAGTCGTGTCGGTCATGAGGGCAACCTAACCGGCCGCCGCCCGCCGATGCGAGCCGGGACCGGGGGCGTCTCGCGTGCCGGGCGCGGGGACCACCCGGGCCAGCACCTCGCGGGCGTACTCCTCGTCGTACGGCGTGTCCGTCAGCAGGACCTGGAGGCAGATGCCGTCCAGTACGGCGACCAGGGCGCGGGCCGTCGTGGGGTCGGTGCGGGCGGCGAGCAGGGCGCCCACGCCCTCGGCCCACTCGGCGGCGACCGGGCGCAGCGCGGGACGGCGCAGGGCGGCGAGGTACAGCTCGTACTCCAGCTCCACGCCGGTGCGGTCGCCGCCCAGCCATTCGCCGAGGACGCGGGCGAGTTCGCCGGGCAGGTCGACGTCGGGTCGTGACAGGGCGGGGTGGGCGGCCACGACTCCGGCGAAGCCCTCGTTGGCCTGGCGCAGGGCGGCGACCATGAGGTCGTCGAGGGTCGCGAAATGGTACGTCGTGGAGCCGAGCGGCACGTCCGCCTCGGCGGCGACGCTGCGGTGGCTGAGGCCGGCGATGCCCGCCCGTCCGACGACCCTGATCGCCGCGTCGATGATGCGCTGGCGGCGCTCCGGATCGTGACGGCGGGGCATCAGTGTGCCCCGCCCAGGTTGAGGACGACGACGCCGATGATGATCAGCGCGATGCCGGCGGCCTTGGTGAGGGTCATCCCCTCGCCCATGAAGGCGACCCCGATCGTGGCGATGGCGGCCGTGCCCACCCCGGCCCAGATGGCGTACGCGGTGCCGACGGCGAGGAGCTTCAGGGTCTGGGCGAGAAGGGCGAAGGACAGCACGTAGGCGAGGGCCGTCAGCAGGGACGGCACCAGCCTGCTGAAGCCCTCGCTGTACTTCATGGCGGTGGTGCCGGCGACCTCGGCGGCGATGGCACCGGCCAGGAGCAGATATCCCATGTGTACGAGCGTACATAACAGGGGGCGCGGGCGGGGAGCGAACACGGAGAACGGCGACACCCGAAGGTGTCGCCGTTCTCCACAGCCGTTGTGCCGGTGCGGCTCAGACGTTGAACCCGAGCGCGCGCAGCTGCTCGCGGCCGTCGTCCGTGATCTTGTCGGGGCCCCACGGCGGCATCCAGACCCAGTTGATGCGCAGCTCGCTGACGAGGCCGTCCGTGGCGGACTTGGCCTGGTCCTCGATCACGTCGGTCAGCGGACAGGCCGCCGACGTCAGGGTCATGTCGACGGTGGCGATGTTCGCGTCGTCGACGTGGATGCCGTAGATCAGGCCGAGGTTGACGACGTCGATGCCCAGCTCCGGGTCCACGACGTCCATCAGGGCCTCGCGGAGTTCCTCCTCCGAGGCCGGCTTCATCTCCAGGGTCTCGCTCATGCCGTCGTCTCCTTCTCGGCGTCGGCGCCGTCCAGTGCCTGGGACGTCGCGTCCTTCCAGGCCATCCAGCTCAGCAGGGCGCACTTGACCCGGGCCGGATACTTCGAGACCCCGGCGAACGCGACCGCGTCCTCCAGGACCTCCTCCATGGCGTCGTCCGGCTCGACCTTGCCCTTGGACTGCATCAGCTCCAGGAAGGTCTCCTGGATGCGCTGCGCCTGGGCGAGGTCCTTGCCGACCAGCAGGTCGTTCAGCACGGAGGCGCTCGCCTGGCTGATGGAGCAGCCCTGGCCCTCGTAGCTGACGTCGCTGATCGTCGTGCCGTCGTACTTCACGCGGAGCGTGATCTCGTCCCCGCAGGTGGGGTTGACGTGGTGGACCTCGGCGTCGCCATCCCGCAAGCCCCGCCCGTGCGGGTTCTTGTAGTGGTCCAGGATGACTTCCTGGTACATGGAGTCCAGCTTCATGCTCTTCGCTCGTCCCGTCAGCCGAAGAAGTTCCGTACGTGCTCCAGGCCGTCGACCAGCGCGTCGATCTCGGCCGGCGTGGAGTACAGATAGAACGACGCTCGCGTGGTCGCAGGAATTCCGTAGCGCAGGCAGACGGGGCGGGCGCAGTGGTGGCCGACCCGGACCGCGATGCCCTGCTCGTCGAGGACCTGGCCCACGTCGTGCGGGTGGATGTCCCCCAGCGTGAAGGAGATCGCCGCGCCGCGCTCCTCGGCCGTGGTGGGGCCGATGATGCGCAGGTCCGGGACCTCCAGCAGGCGCTTGACCGCGTACTCGGTCAGCGCGTGCTCGTGGGCGAGGATCTTGTCCATGCCGATCGAGTTCAGGTAGTCGATCGCCGCGCCGAGACCGACCGCCTGGGCGATCGGGGGCGTGCCCGCCTCGAACTTGTGCGGGGCCGGGGCGTAGGTGGAGGAGTGCATCGAGACGGTCTCGATCATCTCGCCGCCACCGAGGAACGGCGGGAGGTCCTCGAGCAGCTCCTGGCGCCCCCACAGCACACCGATGCCGGTCGGGCCGCACATCTTGTGGCCGGTGAAGGCCACGAAGTCGGCCTGGAGCGCCTGGACGTCCAGCGGCATGTGCGGCGCGGCCTGGGAGGCGTCGACGCACACGAGGGCGCCGACCTCCTGGGCGCGGCGCACGATCGCCTCGACCGGGTTCTGGGTGCCCAGGATGTTGGAGACCAGCACGAAGGAGACGATCTTCGTCTTCTCGGTGATGACCTCGTCGATGTTGGACAGGTCCAGGCGGCCGTCGTCCGTGAGACCGAACCAGCGGAGCTTCGCGCCGGTGCGCTGCGCCAGCAGCTGCCACGGCACGATGTTGGAGTGGTGCTCCATCTCCGTGATGACGATCTCGGTCTCGTGGTCCACGCGGTAGGGCTCGTCGGCCCAGCCCAGCATGTTCGCGACCAGGTTGAGGGACTCCGAGGCGTTCTTGGTGAAGATCACCTCGTCGCGCGAGGGCGCGTTGATGAACTCCGCGACCTTGTCACGCGCGCCCTCGTACAGCGCCGTGGCCTCCTCGGCGAGGACGTGCACGCCGCGGTGGACGTTGGCGTTGTAGCGCTCGTAGTACTCGCTGAGCGCGTCCAGCACCTGTCGCGGCTTCTGGCTGGTCGCCGCGTTGTCCAGGTACACGAGCTTGTGCCCGTCGTGGACCTGGCGGTCCAGGATGGGGAAGTCCTTGCGGATCGCCTCGGTGTCGAGGAGGCCCGGCAGCTGTGTCACGCGGATACGCCACCCTTCGTGTATGCCTCGTAGCCCTCGTTCTCCAGCTTGTCGGCGAGCTCGGCGCCGCCGGACTCGACGATGCGGCCGGCGGAGAACACGTGGACGAAGTCGGGCTTGATGTAGCGCAGGATGCGCGTGTAGTGCGTGATCAGCAGGGTGCCGACCTCGCCGGACTCGCGGACCCGGTTGACGCCCTCGGAGACGACACGCAGGGCGTCGACGTCCAGGCCGGAGTCGGTCTCGTCGAGGATCGCGACCTTGGGCTTGAGCAGCTCCAGCTGGAGGATCTCGTGGCGCTTCTTCTCACCGCCGGAGAAGCCCTCGTTGACGTTGCGCTCGGCGAAGGCGGGGTCCATGTTGAGGCGCTCCATGGCCTCCTTGACCTCCTTCACCCAGTGCCGCAGCTTGGGGGCCTCGCCGCGGACGGCGGTGGCGGAGGTGCGCAGGAAGTTGGAGACGGAGACGCCGGGGACCTCGACCGGGTACTGCATGGCGAGGAAGAGGCCGGCGCGGGCGCGCTCGTCGACGGACATCTCCAGGACGTCCTCGCCGTCGAGGGTGACGGTGCCGCCGGTGATCGTGTACTTGGGGTGACCCGCCAGCGAGTAGGCGAGCGTCGACTTGCCGGAGCCGTTGGGGCCCATGATGGCGTGCGTCTCGCCCTGCTTCACGGTGAGGTCGACGCCCTTGAGGATCTCCTTCGTGGCGTTGTCGGCCTCGACGGTGACGTGCAGGTCTCGGATTTCAAGCGTTGCCATGGGTGCCTCAGGACTCCTGGGTGAGGGAGACGAGCACGTCGTCCCCTTCGATCTTTACGGGGTATACGGGGACGGGGCGCGTCGCCGGAAGACTGTCGGGCTTGCCGGAACGGAGGTCGAAGCGCGAGCCGTGCAGCCAGCACTCGATGTGGCAGTCGTCGACCTCGCCCTCGGAGAGGGAGACGTTCGCGTGCGAGCAGATGTCGTTGATCGCGAAGACCTCGCCCTCGGTCCGCACGACGGAGATCGGCGTGCCGTCGAGTTCCACCCGCTTCGGGGTGTCCTCCTCCAGCTCGTCCGCTCCACAGACGCGTACGAAGGTCATGCGACCGACGCCTCCAGCTCCTCTTCGATCTTGGCGAGGAGGCGCTCCTCGATGTCGGCGACGCCGATCTGCTGGACCAGCTCGGCGAAGAAGCCGCGGACCACCAGGCGGCGGGCGTCGATCTCGGGGATGCCGCGCGCCATCAGGTAGAAGAGCTGCTCGTCGTCGAAGCGGCCGGTCGCGGAGGCGTGGCCGGCGCCGACGATCTCACCGGTCTCGATCTCCAGGTTCGGCACCGAGTCGACCCGCGCGCCGTCGGTGAGGACGAGGTTGCGGTTCATCTCGTAGGTGTCGGTGCCCTCGGCCGCGGCCTCGATGAGCACGTCGCCGATCCACACGGCGTGCGCGTCGTCGCCCTGGAGCGCGCCCTTGTAGACGACGTTGGACTTGCAGTGCGGGACGTTGTGGTCGACCAGGAGGCGGTGCTCCTGGTGCTGGCCGGCGTCGGTGAAGTACAGGCCGAACAGCTCGGCCTCGCCGCCGGGGCCCGCGTAGGCCACGCGCGGGTGCAGCCGGACCAGGTCGCCGCCGAAGGTGACCACGAAGGACTTGAAGGTGGCGTCCCGGCCGACGAGCGCGTTGTGCTGGCCGACGTGCACGGCCTTGTCGTCCCAGTCCTGGACGGAGACGACGGTCAGCTTGGCGCCGTCGCCCAGGACGTAGTCGACGTTGGCGGCGAGCACCGCGTCGCCGGAGTGGTCGATGACGACGACGGCCTCGGCGAAGGCGCCCAGCTCGACGACCTGGTGGGCGTAGGCGGTGCCGCCCTCGCCGTGCACGACGATGCGGATCGGCTCGGTGAGGACCGTCTCCTTGGGGACGGTGATCACGCCGGCCTTCTCGAACGCCGAGTAGGCCTGGGCGGCGACCCGGTCCACGGGGGTGCCGGCCCGGCCGATGCGCGCGTCGTCGCGGCCGACGGTCTCGACGACGACACCCTCGGGCGCGTCGACGTCGACCTTCACGCCGTCGCCGGTGGCGACCGCGGTGCCGTCGTGCAGCCCGCGCAGCCGCTCAAGCGGGGTGAACCGCCATTCCTCCTCGCGGCCGTGCGGGACCGGGAAGTCCGCCACGTCGAAGGACGCGGGTGCGCTCATGCGCGTGGCGACGGTCGACTCGGCGGCCACCGCGATCTGGCCCGCGGTGGTGGACCCCACGGGGATGTTCTGAGCCTCAGCCATGGCTGTCGGTCTGCTCTCTTCCTACGTTCCTGCGTCAGAATCTGGCGAAACTGGCGACTGCTTCGGGGGCGGGGGCGGGGTCAGCCGACCGCGCCCTCCATCTGCAGCTCGATCAGCCGGTTGAGCTCGAGGGCGTACTCCATGGGCAGCTCCTTGGCGATCGGCTCGACGAAGCCGCGCACGATCATCGCCATCGCCTCGAACTCGCTCAGACCGCGGCTCATCAGGTAGAAGAGCTGGTCCTCGGAGACCTTGGAGACGGTCGCCTCGTGGCCCATGGACACGTCGTCCTCGCGGACGTCCACGTAGGGGTACGTGTCGGAGCGGGAGATGGTGTCGACGAGCAGCGCGTCGCACAGCACGTTCGACTTGGAACCGTGGGCGCCCTCGCCGATCTCGACGAGGCCGCGGTAGGAGGTGCGGCCGCCGCCGCGCGCCACGGACTTCGAGACGATGTTGGAGGAAGTGTTCGGCGCCATGTGGACCATCTTGGAGCCGGCGTCCTGGTGCTGGCCCTCGCCCGCGAAGGCGATGGACAGGGTCTCGCCCTTGGCGTGCTCGCCCATCAGGTAGACGGCCGGGTACTTCATCGTCACCTTGGAGCCGATGTTGCCGTCGATCCACTCCATGGTCGCGCCCTCGTACGCCACGGCGCGCTTGGTGACCAGGTTGTAGACGTTGTTCGACCAGTTCTGGATGGTCGTGTAGCGGCAGCGGGCGTTCTTCTTGACGATGATCTCGACGACCGCGGAGTGCAGCGAGTCGGACTTGTAGATCGGCGCGGTGCAGCCCTCGACGTAGTGCACGTAGGCGCCCTCGTCGACGATGATCAGGGTCCGCTCGAACTGGCCCATGTTCTCCGTGTTGATGCGGAAGTAGGCCTGGAGCGGGATCTCGACGTGCACGCCCTTCGGCACGTAGATGAAGGAGCCGCCGGACCACACGGCGCTGTTCAGCGAGGCGAACTTGTTGTCACCGACGGGGATGACGGTGCCGAAGTACTCCTTGAAGAGCTCCGGGTGCTCCTTCAGGGCCGTGTCGGTGTCCAGGAAGATGACGCCCTGCTCCTCCAGGTCCTCGCGGATCTGGTGGTAGACGACCTCGGACTCGTACTGGGCGGCGACACCGGCGACGAGGCGCTGCTTCTCTGCCTCGGGGATGCCGAGCTTGTCGTACGTGTTCTTGATGTCCTCGGGCAGGTCCTCCCAGGACTCCGCCTGCTTCTCCGTGGAGCGCACGAAGTACTTGATGTTGTCGAAGTCGATCCCCGACAGGTCCGAGCCCCAGTTCGGCATCGGCTTCTTCTCGAAGAGGCGCAGGCCCTTGAGGCGGAGCTTGGTCATCCACTCCGGCTCGTTCTTCTTCGCGGAGATGTCGCGGACGACGTCCTCGTTGATGCCGCGCTTGGCAGAGGCGCCGGCCGTGTCGGAGTCGGCCCAGCCGTATTCGTACTTGCCCAGGCCCTCGAGCTCAGGGTGAGCAGTCTCCGTGGGGAGAGTCATGCGGGGTTCCTCCCGGCCGTGCTTGCAGATGCGTTATGGGTCTTGGAAAGCGTCTTGGAAGCCGTCTCGGAAGTCTCGGGAGGCTTCGAAGTCTTCGGAATGAACGTGGTGCACACCCCGTCGCCGTGCGCGATGGTCGCGAGACGCTGTACATGCGTACCGAGCAGCTCGGCGAAAAATTCCGTCTCCGCCTCGCACAGCTGCGGGAACTGCTCCGCGACGTGGGCGACCGGGCAGTGGTGCTGGCACAGCTGCTCGCCCTGCTGGGGGTGGGGTGCGCTCCGCGCGGTAGCAGCGTACCCGTCCGCGCTCAGGGCCTTGGCCAGCGCTTCGGTGCGCTTGTCGGCGGGCACGGACTCGACGGCCGCGCGGTACGCGCCGGACTGGGCGGCGATCCGGGCGCGGGCGAAGGCGGCGATCGCCTGCTCCCCGCCCTCCTGCTCGGCGATCCAGCGCAGGGCGTCGGCGGCCAGCTTGTCGTACGACTGGTCGAAGGCGTCCCGGCCGCAGTCGGTGAGCGCGAAGACCTTGGCGGGCCGCCCGCGCGTGCGCGTGCCGTAGACCCGCTGCTCGCGGGCCTCCACCACGTCGTCGGCGACCAGCGCGTCGAGATGGCGCCGGACGGCGGCCTGGGTCAGGCCCAGACGACCGGCAAGCTCGGCGACGGTCGAGGGCCCGTGGTCCAGGATGGAGCGCGCGACACGGTTGCGGGTGGACCGCTCACCGGTCGCGAGTTCCTCCTGCGGAGCCTCACCGACGTTTTTCACAACGCCATTGTTGCGTAATTCATCCGGGGCGGGCAACCCGCGTCCGGATCATCGGACGGTGCCCTGCGTCACTTAGGCATACCTAAGGTGACCTGCGGAAACGATCTTTGATCGATCAGCGAGGGGGCAATCCGCTGGCGTCCGCGAGCGGCTTCCGGAACACTCCCCCGCATGCCCACACCCCCTCCGACCGGCCCACTCGTCACCCGCGGCACGATCGCCGCCGGGCTGCGCGAACTGGGTGTACGGACCGGCGACACCCTCCTCGTGCACTCCTCCCTCAGCGCGCTCGGCTGGGTCTGCTCAGGCCCCGTCGCGGTCGTCCAGGCGCTGCTCGACGTGCTCGGTCCGAGCGGCACCCTGGTGGTCCCGACCCAGACCGGCGACCTCTCCGACCCGGCTCTGTGGACCAGTCCGCCGGTGCCCGAGGAGTGGTGGGAGACCGTACGGGCGGCGACGCCCGCCTACGACCCGCTGATCTCGCCCTCGCGCGGCGTCGGAGTGGTCCCGGAGACGGTGCGCACCTGGCCCGGCGCCCGGCGCAGCGCCCATCCCCAGACCTCCTTCGCGGCCCTCGGCGCCCGCGCCGACGAGGTGGTCGCGGGCCACGCGACCGACTGCCGGCTGGGCGAGCGCAGCCCGCTGGCCACCCTCGAACGGCTGGACGCCCGGGTTCTGCTGCTCGGCGCCGGCTACGACGCCTGCACCGCCTTCCACCTCGCCGAGTACCGGATCCCCGCCCCGCTGGTGGAGGTGGGACGCCCGGGGCCGGTGGGCTGGGAGCGGGTGACCGAGGTGTCGATCACCTCGGAGCGCTTCGAGGAGCTGGGCCACGACTTCGAACGGGACCGTCCCGTGGTGCGCGGCAGGGTCGGCGCCGCCGACGTACGGCTGTTCCCGCTGCCGGACGCGGTCGCCTACGCCGAACGGTGGCTTCCCGTGCACCGCCCCCGCGAGTGAGGCCCGTCCCGGCCGCGAGGAGGTTTTCCACACCCCCGCGCCCGGCCGGTCGTCCGCCTACCTAGACTCGTGACCCATGCGAAGCGAGCCCGTGGTCCAGGTCCAGGCCCTGGTGAAGCGGTACGGCACGAAGACCGCGGTGGACGGCCTCGACCTGGTGGCCCGCACGGGCGTCACCGCCGTGCTCGGCCCCAACGGGGCGGGCAAGACGACCACGGTCGAGACCTGTGAGGGATACCGCAGACCGGACTCCGGGACGGTCCGCGTCCTCGGCCTGGACCCGGTGCGACAGGGCGCCGAGCTGCGCCCGCGGATCGGCGTGATGCTCCAGTCCGGGGGCGTCTACTCCGGCGCCCGCGCGGACGAGATGCTGCGCCACGTCGCGAAGCTGCACGCCCATCCGCTGGACGTCGACGCGCTGATCGAGCGGCTCGGTCTCGGCTCGTGCGGCCGCACCACGTACCGCAGGCTCTCGGGCGGGCAGCAGCAGCGGCTCGCCCTCGCGATGGCCGTGGTCGGCCGCCCGGAGCTGGTGTTCCTGGACGAGCCGACCGCCGGTCTCGACCCCCAGGCCCGCCGCGCCACCTGGGACCTCGTGCGGGACCTGCGCGGCGACGGGGTCTCGGTGATCCTCACCACCCACCACATGGACGAGGCCGAGCAGCTGGCCGACGACGTGGCCATCGTCGACACCGGCCGGGTCGTCGCCCAGGGCTCTCCGGAGCAGCTGTGCCGCGGCGGCGCCGAGAACACCCTGCGGTTCACGGGCCGGCCGGGGCTGGACGTCGCGTCCCTGCTCAAGGCGCTGCCCCCGGACTCCGCGGCGGCCGAGCTGACCCCGGGCTCCTACCGGGTGAACGGCAAGGTCGACCCGCAGCTGCTGGCGACGGTGACCTCCTGGTGCGCCCAGCACGGGGTGATGCCGGACCGCATCTCGGTGGAGCGGCACACCCTGGAGGACGTCTTCCTGGAACTGACCGGCAAGGAACTGCGCTCATGACGACGACCACCGGCACCTACACGCCGAGGCCCGGCGCCGCGCCGCTCGGCCGCATGATCGCGGCGCAGGCCGTGCTCGAGACGAAGATGCTGCTGCGCAACGGCGAGCAGCTGCTGCTGACGGTGGTCATCCCGACGCTGCTGCTCGTGCTGTTCAGCTCCGTGGACATCATCGACACCGGAGCCGGGGAGGCGGTCGACTTCCTCGCCCCCGGCATCCTCGCGCTGGCCGTGATGTCGACGGCGTTCACCGGACAGGCCATCGCCACCGGGTTCGAGCGCCGGTACGGGGTGCTGAAGCGGCTGGCCGCCTCGCCCCTGCCGCGCTGGGCCCTGATGACCGCGAAGACGGCGTCCGTCCTGGTCACCGAGGTGCTCCAGATCGTGCTGCTGACGGTGATCGCCTTCGCGCTGGGCTGGTCGCCGCACGGCAACCCGGCGGCCGTGCTGCTGCTCCTGGTCCTCGGCACCGCCGCCTTCTCCGGGCTCGGGCTGCTGATGGCGGGCACCCTCAAGGCGGAGGCCACGCTGGCCGCCGCCAACCTGGTCTTCCTGCTGCTCCTGGTGGGCGGCGGGGTGATCGTGCCGCTGGACAAGTTCCCGGACGCGGCGCGGGACGTGCTGGGACTGCTGCCGATCTCCGCCCTGTCGGACGGGCTGCGGGACGTCCTCCAGCACGGTGCCGCGATGCCCTGGGGCGACCTGGGCATCCTCGCCGTGTGGGCGGTCGTGGGCCTCGCGGCGGCCGGAAAGTTCTTCCGCTGGGAGTAGGGACGCATGCCCGAGACCGACCCTCGTGAAAGCGTGCACAAGCGGGCGCCTACGATGGACGGCGTGCCAAACGTGACCCGCGCCGACGCCGCAGCCGCCGTGCGCAACCCGCTCGCCTTCATCGCCGCGCGCTGGACGCCGCACCCCCGGACGGTCCAGCGGGCGGCCCTCGCGCCCCTCGTGATGTCGGTGATCATCGTCATCACCGGCGGCGCCGTCCGGCTCACCGGCTCCGGGCTCGGCTGCCCGACCTGGCCCAAGTGCACCGACAGCTCCCTCACCGCGACCAGCGAGATGGGCCTGCACGGCGCCATCGAGTTCGGCAACCGCATGCTGACGTACGTGCTGTGCGCCGCGGTCGGCTGGGCGATCATCGCCGCGCGGTCGCAGAAGCCCTACCGGCGCAGCCTCACCCTCCTGGGGTGGGCGCAGTTCTGGGTGGTGATGAGCAACGCCGTCCTCGGTGGGATCGTCGTACTGGTCGGCCTCAACCCGTACACGGTGGCGGCCCACTTCGTGGCGACGACGGCGCTGATCACCCTGGCCACGCTGATGTGGCAGCGCACCCGGGAGGGCGACACGGAGCCGCGCCCCCTGGTCGGCAAGTCCGTGCAGCAGCTCGTGTGGGTGATGATCGCGGTTTCCGCGCTGCTGATCCTGGTCGGCACGGTGGTCACCGGTGCCGGTCCGCACGCGGGTGACTCCAGCGAGGTCCCGCGGATGCCGGTCGACTGGGAGATGATCACCAAGGGGCACGCCGTCCTGGCGTGGATCGTGGTGACGCTGACGTTCGCCCTGTGGTTCGTGCTGAAGGCGGTCGACGCGCCCAAGGGTCCGCTGTCCCGCACCCGCGACCTGTTCCTGGTGCTGCTCGCCCAGGGGGTCATCGGGTACGTCCAGTACTTCACCGACCTGCCCGAGGTCCTGGTCGGCCTGCACATGTTCGGCTCGTGCCTGGTGTGGATCGCGGTGCTGCGGGTGCTGCTGGCGCTGCGCGAGCGGCCCGAGGAGACGGACACGGTCTCGGGGCTGCCCGCTCAGGAGTACGACGCCACCAGCGTGTCGATGGCCGGGCCCAGGTAGCTCCGGGTCAGCTCCGCGCGGCGGGCAGTCCACTCCCCCGTGGCCGCGGGCCGCGCGCGTTTCCCGTACCGCCGTTCGGTGATGTCCTCGACGACCTCGCCGGGAGCTCCCAGGGCGGGCAGCTCGTCCAGGGCCTGGCGCTTGGTGATCAGGCGTCCCTCGCGCAGGGTGACGGTGGCGCGGGCGAAGGTGAGCAGGCCCAGGTCGACCCAGACGTCCCGCGACCACAGCTCCGCCCTGCGCACGCTCGGCCGCCAGAAGTCCCGCTGGTCGCGGACGACGAACCCGGCCAGCTCGGGGTCCGTCACCGGCGGCAGCACGTGCTCCGGCGGCTCGCCGTGCAGGACGCGGCCGAAGCTGTGGAGTTCGCGCCGGGTGACCGGGGTGACCGTGCGCTTGAAGAGCTGCTGGTGGGCCCAGGTGAGGTGCCGTGCCTCGGGGTCGGCGGCGGTCTCGGGCGACAGGTAGGTGCAGTGCAGCAGCCCGGCCAGGGGTTCGGCGCGCAGGCGGGCGTGGAGCAGCCCCAGCCGCCAGGCCGTGCGGGCCGTGGCCGGCCGGGGCAGGACCGCGATCAGGTCGAGGTCGCTGCGGCCTTCCTGGTAGTCGCCCGCGCCCAGGGAACCATGTGCCCAGACGGCGACGGGGTCGAGGGGCGCGAGGCCGGTGAGGAAGCGGTCGAGCAGGGCGTCGGTCGGCATGCGCCCAGTCTCGGCGACGCGCTCCGATCCGTACACCCGTCACTCCAGCCCGTAGACCCGCCCCGCGTTCCCCGCGGCGATCATCCCCGCCACCCGCTGGGCGTCCCCGAGCGACCACGCCCCCTCGGCCACCCAGGTGCCCAGCACCCTGCCGAGGGCCTCCCGGAACAGCCGGGCGGCGACCACGTGCAGCTCGGGCAGGCCCTGGGCGCCGCTGGAGAAGAGGATCTTGCCGAAGGGGGCCAGCTCCAGGATCTCCGCGAGGACCGTCGCGGCCCGGGCGCCGGTGCGCACCAGGGCGGCGCCCGAGTCGGCGTAGACGTGCGGGAAGACGCCGGCCAGGTGGGCGGCGTGGCGGTGGTAGGGGTAGCCGTGCAGCAGGACCAGGTCGGTGCCGAGCCCCGCGGTGGCCCGTACGAAGTCGGTGAGCAGGACCGGGTCGGTGCGGTCGATGCGCAGGCCCGGCTCGCCGAGGCCCGCGTGCAGCTGGAGCGGCAGGCCCGAGGCGACGGCGATCCACAGCAGGTGGCGCAGCAGCACCGGGTCGCTCAGCTCCCCGCCGACCTCGCGCCCGGTCAGCCAGCGGGCGGCGGCCCCGCGCACCTCGCCGGGGCCCGGCGGCTCCGGCGCGAGCGCCAGGCCGTGCCGTACGCCGGCGACGGAGGTGAAGGCGACCGCGTGCGCGGCGGCGCCGTGCACGGCCTCGGCGAGGTTGGCGAGGAAGGACTCGACGGTGCCGGAGGTGTCCGCGACCTGCTCGGCCAGCAGTTCCAGGCGCACGATCTCGCGGGTGTCCGCGTCCGCGGCCGAGGCCATCTCGGTGGGGCCGGTGAGGTCTCCGGGCAGTCCGGTGTCGACCAGATAGGTGGTGATGCCGCTGCCGCGCAGCAGCCGGCGGTCGGCCTCCATGACGCCCAGTTCGCGGCGCCGGGCCAGGTAGCGGGCGGGCGGGCAGTGCGGTTCCAGGCCGAGCAGGGGCGGGCACCAGCGGCGTACCGCGAAGCCGGTCTGGGTGTCGAAGAGGGTGGTGCCCGGGGCCGGCGGTCCCTCGGTGCGGGCCAGCTGGGCCTCGAAGGTGCCGAGGCCCAGCTCCGTTCTCAGGACGCCGTGGCAGTACTGGTCCACCAGGGACGGCGTTTCGATCATCCGGGCTCCCCGTGCTGGGACCGAGCGCCGCGCGGCTCGTGCGCCTCGCGGCCCGCGCGCCTCGCGGCTTCCTACGGTCCTAACGGGTGAACCGGCCCTCAGGTGTTGCTCGGTCCTCCGACCTGGATGCCCGCCATGCGCGACCACTCGTAGCGGCCCGTGGTGACCTTGGCGGCGAACTCGCCGTCGAAGTCCTCGTGGACGGTGATCCCGGACTTCTCCACGGCCTTGCGCGCCCTGTCGTGGGTGCGCGCGACCAGGTCGCCCCAGGCGCCGTCCTCGCCGACGAGCACGATCCGGGCGCCGCGCTCCCCGAGGTGGGCCACCTGGGCCTCGGCGCCGCCGTGGGCCTTGGCGAAGGATTCGATCCGCCCGGCCATCCGGGTCACCTCGTACGCGTCCCACCGGCCGGCCCAGCCGCGCTTCACGCCGGCCTGCTCCGTCTCCACCTGCTGCGTGTCTGCCATGACCAGGATGCTACCGACGGGTAGATCGAACGGCGACGGGCGGGGTGCGTGGCCTTGACCACGCACCCCGCCCGTCGGACGGCTCCACCGGATGACGCTCAGCGCAGGAAGGGGTCCACCGCGATGGCGAGGAACAGCACCGACACGTAGGTGATGGACCAGTGGAACAGCCGCATCTCCTTGAGCTTGCCGCCGGTCACCTCGGCCTTGGCCCGGTTCTGCAGCCCGTGCGCCTCCCACAGCCACATGCCGCCGGCCGCCACGGCGACCGCCGTGTAGAACCAGCCGGTGTAGCCGAGCGGCGTCAGCAGCAGCGACACGACGACCATCACCCAGCTGTAGATGACGATCTGCCGGGCGACCACCTTGTTGGACGCGATCACGGGGAGCATCGGCACGCCGACGCGCGCGTAGTCCTCCTTGACCTTCATGGACAGCGGCCAGTAGTGCGGCGGCGTCCAGAAGAACATCACGCCAAAGAGGATGATCGGCGCCCAGGACATCGAGTTGGTCACGGCCGACCAGCCGATGAGCACCGGGAGACAGCCGGCGATGCCGCCCCAGACGATGTTCTGCGAGGTGCGGCGCTTGAGGATCATCGTGTAGACGACGACGTAGAAGAGGAGCGCGCCGAGCGAGAGCCAGGCCGACAGCCAGTTCACGGTGAAGCCGAACAGCAGCGTGGAGACGATCGCCAGAGCGATGCCGAAGACGAGGCATTCGGCCGGACTGACCATGCCGGTCACCAGCGGTCGCTGCGAGGTCCGGTCCATCAGCGCGTCGATGTCGCGGTCGATGTACATGTTCAGCGCATTGGCGCCGCCGGCCGACAGGTAACCGCCGACGCAGGTCAGCAGCACCAGCTTCAGATTCGGAACACCCTGCTCGGCGAGGAACATCACCGGAACGGTGGTGATCAGCAGAAGCTCGATGATCCGCGGCTTGGTCAGCGCCACGAACGCCTTGACACGGGCCCCGAACGGCCGGTGACTCGGGCTCTGGCTCGTCCCGATAACCCCCGCAGGACGGGATTCAACGGCCGTCACGCACACCCCTGACAGAGACATCCCAGCGAGCCTCCCCGTGTGAAGTGGCGGTAAAGGCTCGCGCGTACCACGCCACTTTAGACGTTGCCCATACCTCGGCCTTCGCGGGGGTGGGCTCGTGTTGGCGCGAGCGCTCCGACGTGCGTTCGCGGAGTCGGTTGAGCGGTCAGATGAGCGGCTCCGTATTCACTTGCCGAATGCGGTTTCGCCCAGTCGACAGGCGGATCCGGAAGAGTCCCGGCAGTCTGGTTTCCAGCGGAAAAACGCACGTACTTACGGGGGTAGGCTCGGCAATGGCCGGCCGACTCACGGACGCGCCGGCAGCCCGTGCACCTGTGCACGGGCAACCGACATGTGGAGAGGAGCCCTGACTCAGGGTGAGCACCAAGCCGACCACCACAGACCTCGAGTGGACCGAACTGGACCAGCGGGCCGTGGACACCGCCCGCGTCCTGGCCGCCGATGCCGTACAGAAGGTTGGCAACGGCCATCCTGGTACGGCGATGAGCCTGGCGCCCGCCGCCTACACCCTCTTCCAGAAGGTGATGCGGCACGACCCCGCCGACGCGAACTGGGTCGGGCGCGACCGTTTCGTGCTGTCCGCGGGCCACTCGTCCCTGACCCTCTACACCCAGCTGTACCTGGCCGGCTTCGGCCTGGAGCTGGCGGACCTGGAGTCCTTCCGCACCTGGGGCTCCAAGACCCCCGGCCACCCGGAGTACGGCCACACCACGGGCGTGGAGACCACGACCGGTCCGCTGGGCCAGGGCGTGGCCAACGCGGTGGGCATGGCGATGGCCGCCCGCTACGAGCGCGGCCTGTTCGACCCGGAGGCCCCGGAGGGCGAGTCCCCCTTCGACCACTTCGTCTACTGCATCGCCGGTGACGGCTGCCTCCAGGAGGGCATCTCCGCCGAGGCGTCCTCCACGGCCGGTCACCAGAAGCTCGGCAACCTGGTGCTGCTGTGGGACGACAACCACATCTCCATCGAGGGCGACACCGAGACCGCCGTCTCCGAGGACACCTGCAAGCGGTACGAGGCGTACGGCTGGCACGTCCAGCGTGTCGCCCCGAAGCCGGACGGCGACCTGGACCCGAACGCGATCTACGACGCGATCCAGGAGGCGAAGAAGGTCACCGACCGGCCGTCCTTCATCGCCATGCGCTCGATCATCGCCTGGCCCGCCCCGAACGCGCAGAACACCGAGGCCGCCCACGGCTCGGCGCTCGGCGACGACGAGGTCGCGGCGACCAAGCGGGTCCTGGGCTTCGACCCGGAGAAGTCCTTCGAGGTCTCCGACGAGGTCATCGGGCACACCCGCAAGGCGCTGGAGAAGGGCCAGGCGGCCCGCGCGGTGTGGGAGAAGTCCTTCCAGCAGTGGCGGGACAACAACCCGGACCGCGCCGCCGAGTACGACCGCGTCGCCAAGGGTGAGCTGCCGAAGGGCTGGGAGGAGAAGATCCCGGTCTTCGAGGCGGGCAAGGGCCTGGCGACCCGCGCCGCGTCCGGCAAGGTGCTCCAGGCGCTCGGCGCGGTCGTCCCGGAGCTGTGGGGCGGCTCGGCCGACCTCGCGGGCTCCAACAACACGACGATCGACAAGACGTCGTCCTTCCTCCCGGCGGGCAACCCGCTGCCGGAGGCCGACCCGTACGGCCGCACCATCCACTTCGGCATCCGCGAGCACGCGATGGCCGCGGAGATGAACGGCATCGCGCTGCACGGCAACACCCGCATCTACGGCGGAACCTTCCTGGTCTTCTCCGACTACATGCGCAACGCGGTGCGGCTGTCGGCGCTGATGCACCTGCCGGTGACGTACGTGTGGACGCACGACTCCATCGGTCTGGGCGAGGACGGTCCGACGCACCAGCCGGTCGAGCACCTGGCCTCGCTGCGCGCCATCCCGGGTCTGAACGTGGTCCGTCCGGCCGACGCCAACGAGACCGCCATCGCCTGGCGCGAGATCCTCCGGCGCTGGACGAAGGAGTTCGGCAAGGGCCAGCCGCACGGTCTGGCGCTGACCCGCCAGGGCGTGCCGACGTACGAGCCCAACGACGACGCGGCCAAGGGCGGCTACGTCCTGTTCGAGGCCGACGGCGGCGACGCCGAGGTCTTGCTCATCGCCACCGGCTCCGAGGTGCACGTCGCCGTCGAGGCGCGCGAGCGGCTCCAGGCCGACGGCGTGCCGACCCGTGTGGTGTCCATGCCGTCCGTGGAATGGTTCGAGCAGCAGGACCAGGGGTACCGGGACAGCGTCCTGCCCCCGTCCGTGAGGGCGCGGGTCGCGGTCGAGGCCGGGATCGGTCTGACCTGGCACAAGTACGTGGGGGACGCCGGCCGGATCGTCTCCCTGGAGCACTTCGGTGCTTCGGCGGACGCCAAGGTGCTCTTCAAGGAGTTCGGTTTCACCGCCGAGAACGTCGCGTCCGCCGCCCGGGAATCGATCGCCGCAGCCCAGCGCTGACGCTCGTACACGACACGTAGGAGATGCATTTTCCATGACAGACGCACTCAAGCGCCTCTCCGATGAAGGCGTCGCGATCTGGCTGGACGACCTGTCGCGCAAGCGGATCACGTCCGGCAACCTCGCCGAGCTGATCGACCAGCAGCACGTCGTGGGCGTCACCACCAACCCGTCGATCTTCCAGAAGGCGATCTCCCAGGGCGACGGCTACGACCAGCAGCTCGCCGACCTCGCCGTGCGCGGGGTCACGGTCGAAGAGGCCATCCGCATGATCACCACGGCGGACGTCCGCGACGCCGCCGACATCCTGCGCCCGGTCTTCGACAACACCGGCGGCAAGGACGGCCGGGTCTCCATCGAGGTGGACCCGCGCCTGGCGCACAACACCCACGCCACCGTGGCCGAGGCCAAGCAGCTGGCGTGGCTGGTGGACCGGCCCAACACCTTCATCAAGATCCCGGCCACCGAGGCGGGCCTGCCGGCCATCGCCGAGACCATCGGCCTGGGCATCAGCGTCAACGTCACGCTGATCTTCTCGCTGGAGCGCTACCGCAAGGTCATGGACGCCTTCCTGACCGGCCTGGAGAAGGCCAAGGAGCGCGGCCTGGACCTGTCGCAGATCCACTCCGTGGCGTCCTTCTTCGTGTCCCGCGTGGACACCGAGATCGACAAGCGGATCGACGCGATCGGCACCGACGAGGCCAAGGCGCTGCGCGGCAAGGCCGCCGTCGCCAACGCGCGCCTCGCCTACCAGGCGTACGAGGAGGTCTTCGGCACCGACCGCTGGGCCGCCCTGGAGAAGGCCGGCGCCAACAAGCAGCGTCCGCTGTGGGCGTCGACCGGTGTGAAGGACAAGGCGTACAGCGACACCATGTACGTCACCGACCTGGTCGCGCCGAACACGGTCAACACCATGCCGGAGGCCACGCTGCTGGCCACCGAGGACCACGGCGAGATCACCGGCGACGCCGTCGCCGGGTCGTACGAGCAGGCCCGCGCCGACCTCGACGCGGTCGAGAAGCTCGGGATCTCCTACGACGAGGTGGTCCAGCTCCTGGAGGACGAGGGCGTCGACAAGTTCGAGGACGCCTGGAACGACCTGCTGAAGTCCACGGAGGCGGAGCTCAAGCGCCTCGCTCCCTCGGAGGGCTAAAAATTGTCAAGCAGCAATCCGCTGCGTGACCCCGCAGACCGACGGCTCCCGCGTATCGCGGGGCCGTCGGGTCTGGTCATTTTCGGCGTCACCGGTGATCTGTCCCGCAAGAAGCTCATGCCCGCCGTGTACGACCTCGCCAACCGGGGTCTGCTGCCGCCGGGCTTCTCGCTCGTCGGGTTCGCCCGCCGCGACTGGGAGCACGAGGACTTCGCCCAGGTCGTGCACGACGCCGTCAAGGAACACTCCCGTACGCCGTTCCGCGAGGAGGTCTGGCAGCAGCTCATCCAGGGGATGCGCTTCGTCCAGGGCACCTTCGACGACGACGACGCCTTCGAGCGGCTGCGCGGCACCATCGAGGAACTGGACAAGGCACAGGGCACGGGCGGCAACTTCGCCTTCTACCTGTCGGTGCCGCCGAAGTCCTTCCCGGTGGTCATCCAGCAGCTGAAGAAGCACGGTCTCGCCGACCAGACGGGCGGCTCCTGGCGCCGCGCGGTGATCGAGAAGCCCTTCGGCCACGACCTGAGGTCGGCCGAGGAACTCAACGCGATCGTCCACGAGGTCTTCGCCCCGGACCAGGTCTTCCGCATCGACCACTACCTGGGCAAGGAGACCGTCCAGAACATCCTGGCGCTGCGCTTCGCCAACACGATGTTCGAGCCGATCTGGAACCGGTCCTACGTGGACCACATCCAGATCACCATGGCGGAGGACATCGGCATCGGCGGCCGGGCCGGCTACTACGACGGCATCGGCGCGGCGCGTGACGTCATCCAGAACCACCTGCTCCAACTGCTCGCGCTGACCGCCATGGAGGAGCCCGCCTCCTTCGACGCGGACGCGCTGGCGGCGGAGAAGACCAAGGTGCTCGGCGCGGTCCGCCTCCCCAAGGACCTGGGCCGGGACACCGTGCGCGGCCAGTACGCGGCCGGGTGGCAGGGCGGCGCCAAGGCCGTCGGCTACCTGGAGGAGGAGGGCATCGACCCGAAGTCGAAGACCGACACCTACGCCGCGATCAAGGTCGGCATCGACAACCGCCGCTGGGCGGGCGTCCCCTTCTACCTGCGCACCGGCAAGCGCCTCGGCCGCCGGGTCACGGAGATCGCGGTCGTCTTCCAGCGGGCCCCGCACTCCCCGTTCGACACGACGGCCACCGAGGAACTCGGCTCGAACGCGATCGTCATCCGCGTCCAGCCGGACGAGGGCGTCACCGTCCGCTTCGGTTCCAAGGTGCCGGGCACGTCGATGGAGATCCGGGACGTGTCCATGGACTTCGCCTACGGCGAGTCCTTCACCGAGTCCAGCCCCGAGGCGTACGAGCGCCTGATCCTCGACGTGCTGCTCGGCGACGCCAACCTCTTCCCGCGCACCGAGGAGGTCGAGCTGTCCTGGAAGATCCTCGACCCGATCGAGGAGTACTGGGACGAGCACGGCACGCCGGCCCAGTACCCGGCGGGCACCTGGGGTCCCGTCGAGGCGGACGACATGCTGGAACGAGACGGACGGAGCTGGCGCCGGCCATGAAGACCGACCTCACGGACACCACGGCCAGCAAGATCAACAAGGCGCTGGTGCTCGGCCGTCGGGCGATCGGCACGCCCGCGATCGGCATGGTGCTCACCCTCGTCATCGTCACCGACGAGGAGAACGCCTACGACGCCCTGAAGGCCGCGAGCGACGCCGCGCACGAGCATCCCTCGCGCACGCTCCTCGTCATCAAGCGGGCCTCCCGCTCGCCCCGGGACCGCACCCAGTCCAGGCTGGACGCCGAGGTGCGCCTCGGCGCCGACGCGGGCACCGGCGAGACGATCGTGCTGCGGCTGTACGGCGACGTCGTCCACCACGCCCAGTCGGTGGTCCTGCCGCTGCTGCTGCCGGACGCGCCGGTGGTGGTCTGGTGGCCGGTGAACGCGCCGCTGGATCCGGCGAAGGACCCCCTGGGCGCCCTCGCCCAGCGCCGCGTCACCGACACCTACGCCTGCGAGGAGCCGATACGGGAGCTGGCGGCCCGTGCCGACGCCTACGCGCCGGGCGACACCGACCTGTCGTGGACCCGCATCACGCCGTGGCGCTCGATGCTGGCGGCGGCCCTCGACCAGGTCGACTGCCAGGTGCAGTCGGTCGAGGTGGAGGGCGAGGAGTTCAACCCGAGCTGTGAGCTGCTCGCGATGTGGCTCGCCGACCGGCTGGACGTGCCGGTGCGGCGCACGGTGACGAGCGGCCCGGGTCTCACCGCGGTCCGCATGGACACCGACTGCGGTCCGGTCGTCCTGGACCGGGCCGACGGCTCGCTGGCGAACCTCTCCATCCAGGGGCAGCCGGCCCGCGCGGTGGCGCTCAAGCGCCGCGAGACGGCCGAGCTGATCGCGGAGGAGTTGCGGCGCCTGGACCCGGACGACACGTACGCCTCGGCGCTGCGCTACGGGGTGGACCGGTTGAACGCGCCGGCCAAAGGGGACCCGGCCGACGGCAACGGCGCCCGCGCGGTCGCCGCTCCCGTCGAGGCGGCTGCGAAGGCCCCCGCGAAGGACGCGGCGCAGGAGAAGACACCGGTGAGGAAGGCGGCGGCGAAATGAGCGACACCCCGCAGCTGGTCGTGCACCGCGACAAGGAGCTGATGGCCGAGGCCGCGGCGGCCCGCCTGATCACGAAGATCGTGGACGCGCAGGCCTCCCGGGGCAGCGCGTCCGTGGTCCTCACCGGCGGCCGCAACGGCAACGGCCTGCTCGCGGCGCTGGCCGGTTCTCCGGCCCGGGACGCGATCGACTGGGGCCGGCTCGACCTGTGGTGGGGCGACGAGCGCTTCCTGCCGGACGGCGACCCGGAGCGCAACGTCACCCAGGCGCGTCAGGCGCTGCTCGACGCGGTGCCGCTGGACCCGAAGCGGGTGCACGCGATGGCGCCGTCCGACGGCCCCTACGGTTCGGACGTGGAGGCGGCGGCCGCCGCCTACGCGCAGGAGCTGGCCACGGCCTCCGTCCCCGAGAACCACGCCGCGGTGCCGTCCTTCGACGTCCTGCTCCTCGGTGTCGGCCCGGACACCCACGTGGCGTCGCTCTTCCCGGAGCACCCGGGAGTCCGGGAGACGGAGCGCACGGTGATCGGCGTCCACGGCTCCCCCAAGCCGCCGCCCATCCGCATCTCCCTGACCCTGCCCGCGATCCGCGCCGCCCGTGAGGTGTGGCTGCTCGCGGCGGGCGAGGACAAGGCGAACGCGGTGGCGATGGCCCTGTCGGGCGCGGGCGAGATCCAGGCCCCGGCGGCGGGTGCCCGGGGCCGCGCCCGCACCCTGTGGCTGCTGGACTCGGCGGCGGCGTCCCAGCTGCCGAGGTCGCTGTACCCACCGGCGTCGGCGTAATCCAGCCCGTCCGGCGTTTGAGGACGAGGCTGTTCAGGCCGAAGCTGGCTCTGGGAGCGGCAGCCCCCAGGGACGGGAACGGGAAGGGGCGGCGGGGGCGGAAGACCTCCCGCCGCCCCTTCGGCGCCTTCACACCCGCCCGCGCAACTCCCGGTAGGCGGCCACCAGCGCCTCGGTGGACGCGTCCAGTCCCGGCACCTCCGCGCCCTCGCTCAGCGCCGGCTCCACCCGCTTGGCGAGCACCTTGCCGAGTTCGACGCCCCACTGGTCGAAGGAGTCGATGTTCCAGATCGCGCCCTGTACGAACACCTTGTGCTCGTACAGCGCG
>JODU01000021.1 GCA_000720845.1 Kitasatospora aureofaciens
GAACCACCCCTCACCACCGTCCGCCAACCCATCGAGGCCATGGGCCGCGCCGCCGTCGACCTCCTGTGCGCACAGATCCAAGGCACCGAAGTCCCCCACAGGGAACTGCTCTTCGAACCGGAACTCGTCGTCCGCGGCTCCACCGCACAGGTTTCCGTCCGGTAGCGGAATCCCAGCGCCTTCGACGTTCTGTCAAACATTTACGAAATCAGCGCGAGATATTGCGTTCACTTGTTCACGGTGGTTGAGTGTGCGGCGCCCCACAACGCATCGGCGGTGGGGCGCCTTCCACGTTCATGCCCGAAGGGGACCACCCATGAGAAGTGCTCGGTTCCGCCGTACTCGCCGTGCCGGCGCCATCACGCTCGTCTCCGCTCTCACCCTGACCGCTCTTGCCGCCTGCGGCACGAGCAGCAGCGACGACGGCGGCGGTTCCGAAGGCGGCAGCGGGTCCTCCGACCCGGCCGCTCCACTGGACCCGAAGACCAAGGTGACGCTCACCATCGACTGCATGCCGCCGAAGGCGAAGGCGGCCGAGCTGAAGGAGTGGCAGGAGGACGTCAAGGAGTTCAACAAGACCTACCCCCACGTCACCATCGAGGGCCGCTCCACCCCGGGCCAGTGCCTGGAGCCGCCGCGCTTCACGGCGATGCTCAAGGCCAAGTCCCAGCCCGACGTCTTCTACACCTACTTCACCGACCTGCCCCAGGTGCTGGACAACGACGGCGCCGAGGACATCACGGCCTACGTCAACGACAAGACCGTCCCGGCGCTCAAGGACATCGACCCGAACGTGCTCGGCTCGCTCAAGCACGAGAACAAGCTCTACGGCCTGCCCACCAGCAACTACACGATGGGCCTGCTGATCAATCGCAAGCTCTTCGAGCAGGCCGGACTGGACCCCGACACCCCGCCGCGCACCTGGGACGAGGTCCGTACCGCCGCCAAGAAGATCGCCGGCCTGGGCGAGGGCATCGCCGGCTTCGGCGAGTACAGCGCGGGCAACACCGGCGGCTGGCACTTCACCGCCCAGATGTACAGCCGCGGCGCCGCGGTCGTGGACGAGAGCGGCAAGAAGGCGGCGTTCAACAACGAGGTGGGCAAGGAGGTCGCCGAGAACCTCCACGCCATGCGCTGGGAGGACGAGAGCATGGGCAAGACCCAACTGCTCAAGTGGGGTGACCTGCAGAAGCAGATCGCCACGGACAAGCTGGGCATGTTCCTCGCCGCGCCGGACGACATCACGTACATGGTCCAGCAACTCGGGGCCGACTACGAAAACTTCGGCATGGGCCCGATACCGGGCGAGAAGAACACCCTCGCCGGCGGCAACAGCTACATGATCAAGAAGGGGATCTCCGCCGACAAGGTCAAGGCGGCCGTCGCCTGGCTGAACTTCGAGAACCTGACCGTCGGCAAGGGGCAGTTCGACTGGGCCCGCAAGAAGACCGACAAGCTGCCGGTGGGCCTGCCGCAGCCCAACTTCTGGCTGAACGAGTCGAAGAAGAAGGACGACGCGGCCCGGGTCGAGCACGCCACCATGCCGGTCGAGAACTTCAAGTCGTTCATGGACAACCCGGTCCCGGGCCTGGCCGAGCCGCCGAAGGCCCAGGAGGTCTACAAGGTCCTGGACAACGTGATGTCCGGCCTCCTCACCAACAAGGACGCCGACATCGACAAGCTGCTCTCCAGCGCGGAGCAGCAGGTCAACCAGGTTCTGGCCACGCAGTGACCGGCTCCCTCGGGGGGCGGGCCGCACCGCCCCCCGGGGCCCATGAGATCAGTCCCAAGGAGCGACGATGTCGGCCCCCAGCCTGACCCCGAGCAAGGCGGCCAGAGTCCGCCACGCCCAGCCGCCGGTGGACGGCCCGCCCCAGCGCGGCGGGTCGTTCGGCAGGAGCCTGAAGCGCAACCTCACCGCGCACGGCTTCCTGATCGGAGCGGTTCTCTGCTTCGCGTTCTTCTCCTGGTACCCGATGGTCCGGGAGTTCTTCCTCGCCTTCCAGAAGACGGACCAGGGCGAGGTCTCCTGGGTCGGCATGGAGAACCTGGAGACGGTCTTCAACGACCCGGCCTTCTGGCAGGCCTGGCGCAACACCCTGCTGTTCACCGTGCTGGCTCTGGTGCTCGGCTTCGCCGTGCCGTTCGTCGTCGCGATCGTCATCAACGAACTGAGACACGGAAAGGGGTACCTCCGGCTGCTCGTCTACCTGCCGGTGATGCTTCCCCCGGTCGCCTCCGTGCTGCTGTTCAAGTACCTGTACGACCCCGGCTACGGCATGCTCAACGAGGTGTTCGGGTTCTTCGGACTGCCCGAGCAGCAGTGGCTGCAGGATCCCGACCTGTCCATGCTCTCCGTGGTCATCGCGTCGACCTGGATGAACATGGGCGGCGCGGCGCTGATCTACCTGGCCGCGCTCCAGGGCATCCCCGGTGAGCTGTACGAGGCGGCGGAGCTGGACGGGGCCGGGCTGCTGCGCAAGATCTGGCACGTCACGATCCCGCAGACCCGGCTCATCCTCTCGCTGATGCTCCTGATGCAGGTCATCGCCACCATGCAGGTCTTCGTGGAGCCCTTCCTGCTCACCGGCGGCGCCGGCCCCGAGGGTTCGACGACCACGGTCGTCTACCTCATCTACCAATACGCCTTCAACTTCAACAACTACGGTGCCGCGGCGGCCCTCGGCCTGCTGCTCCTCGTACTGCTGGCCGGTTTCTCGGCGGCGTACGTGAAGCTCAGCCGCGCCGAGGACGAGTAGAGCCGGGGGAAACCACAGATGTCCACACGCACACTCATCTCACCGGCCCAGCTCGCCCGGCCTCGCGGGAAGTTGCTGTACTGGGTGGTCTTCGGCCTGGTCGTCGCCCTCTTCACCGTGGTCTTCCTCGGCCCGATGTACTGGATGGTCTCCAGCGGCTTCAAGGACACCCAGGAGGTCGTGCGGACCCCGCCGACGCTGGTCCCCGAGTCCTTCCGGCCGGAGAACTACTCCGAGGCCTGGAACGTCATGGACCTGGCGAGCCTGCTGGGGAACACCCTGTTCTACGCGTTCGGCGCGCTCGCCTTCCAGCTGGTGTTCGACGTGGCGGCGGCCTACTCGCTGTCCAAGCTCCGGCCGGTCTTCGGCAAGGCGATCCTCGGCCTGATGCTGGCGACGCTGATGATCCCGGCGACCGTACTGGTCGTGCCGCAGTACCTGACGGTGCTCGACGTGCCGATCTTCGAGCGCAACCTACTGAACACGCCGTGGGCGATCTGGCTGCCCTCGGTGACGAACGCCTTCAACATCTTCCTGCTGAAGCGGTTCTTCGACTCGATCCCCCGGGAGCTGCTCGACGCCGCCTCCATGGACGGTGCCTCGCCGATGCGCACCCTGTGGTCGATCGTGCTGCCGATCTCGCGGCCGATCCTCGGCGTGGTCTCCATCTTCGCGATCGTGGGGGTCTGGAAGGACTTCCTCTGGCCCATGCTGACCCTGCCCGACCCGGCCAAGCAGACCCTGAACGTCGGGATCTACTCCCTGTCCAACGGGGTGCCCGTGAACGTGCTGATCGCCGCGCTCACCATGGCCTCCCTGCCGACGCTCATCATCTTCCTGATCTTCCAGCGCAACATCATGAGCGGACTCACCGCCGGAGGGCTCAAGGGCTGAGGTCTCCAGGGCCGAGGCGCTCGCCGCCCGCCTTCCTCCCCCCGTGTCCCGGGCCTCCCGGGCCTCCTGGCACGTCCCGTCAACCTTCGCCGTCGGCCCGTCCGACGCCCCGTTCTGTCCGGGCCGGCGGCGAAGATCCACCCTGCCCGAAAGGACCGTCACGTGGCAGCCCCCAACTCGCACCGCACCGACAACTGGTGGCGCGACGCCGTCATCTACCAGGTGTACCCCCGCAGTTTCGCCGACGGCGACGGCGACGGCACCGGTGACCTCGCGGGCGTGAGGGCGAGACTGCCCTACCTCGCCGAACTCGGGGTGGACGCCGTCTGGTTCACCCCCTGGTACGTCTCACCGCTCGTCGACGGCGGCTACGACGTCGCCGACTACCGCACCATCGACCCCGCCTTCGGCACCCTGGGCGAGGCCGAGAAGCTGATCGCCGAGGCGCGGGAGCTGGGCATCCGCACCATCGTCGACATCGTCCCCAACCACGTCTCCGACCAGCACGCCTGGTTCCGGGCCGCGTTGGAGGCCGGCCCGGGCAGCGCGGAGCGGGAGCGGTTCCACTTCCGCCCCGGCCGCGGTGCGCACGGCGAGCTGCCGCCGAACGACTGGCCCTCCCAGTTCTCCGGCCGCACCTGGACCCGGGTCCCGGACGGCGAGTGGTACCTGCACCTGTTCACCCCGGAGCAGCCCGACCTCAACTGGGCCCACCCCGAGGTGCGCCGCGAGCACGAGGACGTACTGCGGTTCTGGTTCGAGCGGGGGGTGGCGGGCGTACGCATCGACTCCGCCGCCCTGCTCGCGAAGGACCCCGCGCTCGCGGACTTCGAGGAGGGCGTCGACCCGCACCCGTACATCGACCAGGACGAGCTGCACGACATCTACCGCTCCTGGCGCAAGGTCGCCGACGAGTACGGGGGCGTCTTCGTCGGTGAGGTGTGGCTGCCCGACGCCGAGCGCTTCGCCCGTTACCTGCGGCCCGACGAACTGCACACCGCCTTCAACTTCAACTTCCTGTCCTGCCCCTGGGAGGCGGACCGGCTGCGCCGCACCATCGACGACACTCTGGCCGAGCACGCCCCGGTGGGCGCCCCGGCCACCTGGGTGCTCTGCAACCACGACGTGACCCGCACCGTGACCCGTTACGGCCGCGAGGACACCGGTTTCGACTTCGCGAAGAAGGCCTTCGGCACCCCGACCGACCTGGCCCTGGGCACCCGGCGCGCCCGGGCCGCCGCACTGCTGACGCTGGCCCTGCCCGGGTCCGTCTACCTGTACCAAGGGGAGGAACTCGGCCTGCCCGAGGCCGACATCCCGCGCGAGCGGATCCAGGACCCGATGCACTTCCGCTCCGGAGGCGTCGATCCGGGACGGGACGGCTGCCGCGTGCCCCTTCCGTGGGCTGCCGACGCGCCGTACTGCGGGTTCGGCTCGGAGACCGAGCCCTGGCTGCCGCAGCCGGAGGGCTGGGCCGCGTACGCGGCGGACCGCCAGGGTGCGGACCCGCGGTCGATGCTCTCGCTCTACCGCGAGGCGCTGGGCCTGCGGCGGTCCACCGCGGGATTCGGCGACGGCGCCCTGGAGTGGCTGCCCGCGCCGGACGGCGTCCTCGCGTTCCGGCGCGCGGGCGGCCCGGTGTGCGTCGTCAACCTGTCCGCGTCGCCGGTCGAGCTGCCCGCGCACGGTGCCGTCCTGCTCACCAGCGGACCCCTGGACGAGGCCGGGCGGCTGCCGGGCGACACGGCGGTGTGGCTGCGCGACTGAGCCGTTCCCGGGCGGCGCCCCCTGCCGGCGCGGACGCCGGCGGGGGGGTCCGCCGTCGCCTGTCGTCCCGGAGCAGGGCAGAATCAGGACAGGAGGCCGTGGGAGGAGGCGACGCGTGCGGGAACGAGCGTGGCTGGGCGGGCTGCGCCGCCCCCCGAATCCCCTCGTCAGCGGGCAGCGGGCGGCACGGGGCGCGCTGCGGTCGATGACGGAGGCGCTCGGCGCGCGACGTCGGCTGGCCTGGTTGAACGCGGCGGACCTGAGCATCGGCACCACGCTCGACGTGCGGCGGACCGCGGAGGAGCTGGCCGACTTCACCGTGCCGGAGCTGGCCGACGGCGCCGCGGTGGACCTGCTGGACTCGGTGCTGCGGTTCCAGGAGGGCGACCGGGGCACGGGCGGGGAGGCGCCGCGGCTGAGGGCCATGGCGGTGTCGGAGGTCGAGGGCCTGAACCTCGCGCCCGATCCCGTGGGCGAGCTGTCGGTGCACACCGCCGACCGGCTGGGGCAGCGGTGTCTCACCACCCGCCGGCCGGTGCTGGTGTCCCGGATGACACGCGCGGACTTCGCCGTGATCGCACCCTCGCGCGAGTCGTCGGACATCATGCGCCGGGCGGGCGTCCACTCCTACCTGGCGGTGCCGCTGATCGCCCGCGGGGTGCTGCTGGGGCTGGCCGACTTCGTGCGGGCCGGCCACCGGGCGCCGTTCAGCCGTACCGACGTCGCCCTGGCCATGGAGCTGGCGTCCAAGGCCGCCGTGTACATCGACAACGCCCGGCTCTACGGGCGCGAGCGCGACCACGTCATCACCCTGCAGCGGGCACTGCTCCCCCGGTCCAGTCCGAGCACGCCGGGCCTGGACGTGTCCTCGTGCTACGACCCGGCCGCCGATCCGGCCGCCGTGGGCGGCGACTGGTTCGACGTGGTCGCGCTGCCCAGCGGCCGCACCGCGCTGATGGTGGGCGACGTGATGGGGCGCGGCCTGGCCGCCGCCGCGACCATGGGGCGGCTGCGCACGGTGGCCCGGACCCTGATGGCGTTGGACATCGCGCCCGAGCGGTTGCTGGCCCGGCTCGACCTGGCCGCCCGTGATCTGGAGGAGGACCAGGTCGCCACCTGTCTGTGCGCGGTCTACGACCCCTGCGGCAACACCTTCCGCATCGCCAGCGCCGGGCACCCGCCACCGCTGCTGACCGGGCCCGACGGCACCGTCTCGTTCCTGGAGGTGCCCACGGGGGCCCCGCTGGGCACGGGGGTGATCCCGTACGACCCGGTCGAGCGGCCGGTGCGCGAGCGGAGCCGGCTGACGCTGTACACGGACGGGCTGATCAGGTCCCGCACGGCCGACCTGGGCACCCAGCTGGAGCGGCTGCGCGAGGCGCTCGGCGACGACCTGCCCGAGGACGCCGCCGCGTGCCGGACGGTCGCGGAGCGGGTCGGCGACGACCGGTCGGACGACGCAATCGTGCTGGCGGCCCTCGCCCGGCCGCTCGGTCCGGAGTGCGACGTGTACGTGCGGGCGCTGCCGCCGGACGGCAAGGCCGCCGGGCAGGCCCGTGCGGCGGTGCGGGAGCAGTTGGAGCGGTGGGGGCTCGAGGAGCTGGTCGACACCACGGAGCTGGTGGTCAGCGAGCTGGTCGGCAACGCCCTGCGGTACGGCAACGCGCCCGGCGAGCTGCGGTTGCTGCGGCACGAGCGGCTGTCCGTGGAGGTCTCCGACTCCGGTCCCGACCTGCCGCAGATCCAGCACGCGGACGTGAGCGACGAGAGCGGGCGCGGTCTCCAGCTGATCAACATGATGTGCCGGCGCTGGGGCTCGTGCCGCACGCCCGGCGGGAAGGTCGTCTGGGCCGAGCAGGACCTGCCCCTGCGAGCCGGGACGTCCGGCCCGCGGTAGCGTCCGCGCCGCCTGCCCTACGCGGCCTTGTCCAGGGCCGGGCGCTCGAACTGGGTGCGGTGCAGCTGGGCGTAGCGGCCGTCGGCCGCGAGGAGTTCCTCGTGGGTGCCGCTCTCCACGATGCGCCCGGCCTCGACCACCAGGATCCGGTCGGCCGTCCGGACCGTGGACAGCCGGTGCGCGATCACCACGGCTGTCCTGCCCTGGAGGGCTTCGGTGAGGGCTTCCTGGACGGCCGCCTCGGAGGTGTTGTCGAGGTGGGCGGTGGCCTCGTCGAGGATGACGACGCGCTGGCGGGCCAGCAGCAGCCGTGCGATGGTCATGCGCTGGCGTTCGCCGCCGGAGAGCCGGTAGCCGCGCTCACCGACCACGGTGTCGAGCCCGTCCGGCAGGGACCGTACGAGGTCGGCCAGCCGGGCGCGGCGCAGCGCCGCCCACAGCTCGTCCTCGGTGGCGCCCGGCCGGGCGAGCAGCAGGTTGGCCCGGACGGTGTCGTGGAAGAGGTGGCCGTCCTGGGTGACCATGCCGACGGTGTCGCGCAGCGACCGCGCGCTCAGGTCGCGGACGTCGACGCCGCCGACGCGGACGGTGCCGCCGTCGGTGTCGTACAGGCGCGGCAGCAGTTGGGCGATGGTGGACTTGCCGGCGCCGGACGAGCCGACCAGCGCGATGGTCTGGCCCGGTTCCGCTCGGAAGGAGAGGCCGTGCAGGACCTCTTCGCCGCCGCGGGTGTCCAGGGTGGCGACCTCTTCGAGGGAGGCGAGGGAGACCTTGTCGGCGGACGGGTAGCCGAAGCGGACGTCGTCGAACTCGACGGCGACCGGGCCTTCGGGGACCGGGCGGGCGTCGGGCTTCTCGTCGATGAGCGGGGCCAGGTCCAGCACCTCGAAGACCCGCTCGAAGCTGACGAGGGCGCTCATGACCTCCACGCGGGCTCCGGCGAGCGCGGTGAGCGGCGCGTACAGGCGGGTCAGCAGCAGGGCCAGCGCCACGACGGCGCCCGGGTCCAGGGTGCCGCGCAGGGCGAAGAAGCCGCCGAGGCCGTAGACGAGGGCCAGGGCGAGCGCGGAGACGAGGGTGAGCGCGGTGATGAAGGCGGCCTGGGCGGTGGCGGTGCGCACGCCGATGTCGGCGACCCGGCGGGCCCGGTCGGCGAACTCGGCGGACTCCTCCTCGGGGCGGCCGAACAGCTTGATCAGGGTGGCGCCGGGCGCGGAGAAGCGCTCGGTCATACGGGTGCCCATGGCGGCGTTCAGGGCGGCGGCCTCGCGCTGCATCCGGGCCATGCGGCGGCCCATCCGCCGCGCCGGGAGCACGAACACCGGGAGCAGCACCAGGGCGAGCAGGGTGATCTGCCAGGACAGGGTCAGCATGACGGCGAGGGTGAGCAGCAGGGTGACCACGTTGCTGACCACGCCGGACAGGGTGTTGCTGAAGGCGCGTTGGGCGCCGATGACGTCGTTGTTGAGACGGGAGACGAGCGCTCCCGTACGGGTGCGTGTGAAGAACGCGACCGGCATGCGCTGCACATGATCGAACACGGCCGTCCGCAGATCGAGGATGAGTCCCTCCCCGAGCGTCGCCGAGAGCCTGCGGGAGAGGATGCCGAGCACCGCCTCGGCGACGGCGATGAGCGCGATGAGCAGGGCGAGGCGCACGACCGTGCCCTCGTCGCCGTCCGACACGATCGCGTCGACGACCTTTCCGGCGAGGACGGGGGTGGCGACGGCGAGCAGTGCGGTCGCCACCCCGAGCAGCAGGAACCGGACGATGCGGCGGCGGTGCGGGCGGGCGAACGCGCCGATGCGGCGCAGTGTGGCGCGGGCGAAGGGGCGGCGCTCGTCTTGGGCGTGCATGGCGCTGTACAGCTGCGTCCACGCCGTGGTCTCCATACTCATGCCGATGACCGTAGAACCTCGACCAACCTTGAGGTCAAGGCGGCACGGCCGGTGGTCCGTAAGCCCGTGTCCGCGCGTCGGTCACCCGTAGTTGGCGCGTCTGGGGGAATGTCTTGTGCTGTGACGACAGCGGTTCGAGTCCCCGAGAAGCCACTCCTGCGCCGCGTCCCGGTCCGCCGGGTCCTGTGCGTGCTTCCGCTGCTCCTGGTGGGCGTGGTCGCCGTCCGGCACCGGTCCGTGCTCGCGGAGGGTTTCGGCCATCTCGCCACGGCCCGCTGGCCCTGGCTGCTGGCCGCGGTCGGCGCGACCTGCCTGACCTGGGTCGCCGCCTCCTGCACTCGGCAGGGCGCCGTGGTGGAGCGGCTGCCCCGGCGGCGGTTGTTGGCCACCCAGTTCGCGGCCGGCGCGGCCAATCACCTGCTGCCGATGGGTCTGGGCGCGAGCGCGGTGAATCTGCGGTTCATGACGGTGTGCGGGCTGCCGCTCGCCCGTTCCTCGGCCGCGCTCGCGCTGTACCTGCTGGCGGAGAGCGTCGGCCGTCTCGCCCTGCTGGGCGCCCTGCTGATCGCGTTCCCCGGCGCGCTGCGGCTCGGCACGCTGCTGCCCGAGGGGGCCGTGGTGCCGCTGCTGGTCGTGGCGGGCGCGGTCCCGGTCGTGGCGGCGGGGGTGCTGGTGCTGTTGCCGCGGCTGCGCGGGGCGCTGGTCTCCTTCCTGCGGACCGCGCTGGGCGAGGCCCGCTCGGTGCACACCCGGCCGGCTCGCGCGCTGGCGCTGTGGGGCGGTGCGCTGGCGTTCCCCGCGTTGCAGGCCTCGGTGCTGGTCCTGGTGGGCCGGTCGCTGGGGCTGACGCTGCCCGCCGGGCACCTGGCGGTGGCGTACCTCGCGGCGACGGTGGCGGTGGCGCTGGTGCCCACGCCGGGCGGCATCGGCTCGGTCGAGGCGGCGCTGGTCGTGGCGCTGGTGGCGGCGGGCGGCCCGCCGGCCGTGGCCACGGCGGTGGTGTTGGCGTTCCGGCTGCTGACGGTGTGGCTGCCGCTGCTGCCGGGGGCGCTGACGCTGGCGGCGCTGGTGCGGGCGCGGGTGATCTGAGGGGACGTCCGGGTCACCGGGCGGGTCATCCCGGGTGCGGCCGGGAGACGGTGACGTGGACCGGGCCGCCGTCGGGGTCGACCCGGTGCGTCCAGTGTGCCGTGAGCGTGAGCGGGCGGTGCGGTACGGCCGTGGTGAGCCGGCCCCGCTCCCGGTGCAGGAGGCGGCCGTCCTGAGTGACGTAGAGGACGGGGCGGGGCAGGGGGGCCGTCGTGCGCAGGAGGTAGGGGAGGCGGTCGGACGGGGTGACGCGGCTGGGGGTGATGCGGAGCAGGGGCGGGTCGGCGACGAGGGGGACGCCGACGGGCCAGCACGGGTCCGTGGGGCTCGTGCGGTCCGTCTGGCCCGTCGGGTCCGTCTGGCCCGTCGGGTCCGTCGGGTCCGTCGGGCCCGTCGGGCCCGTCGGGCCCGTCGGTCGCGCACCGGTGCGGTCGGTGAGCCAGTCGTGTACGGCGGTCGCGGCGTGCGCGCCCTCGCGGGCCGCCGTGGCCGCGCTCTCGACGGCGTGCAGCACGCTGCCGACCGCGAAGACGCCGGGCCGCGAGGTGCGCAGGGCGCCGTCCACGGCGGGACCGCGGGTCGCCGGGTCCAGGGTCAGCCCGCCGCGCCGGGCGAGTTCGTGGTCGGGGACGAAGTCGCCGGTGAACACGACGGTGTCGCAGGCCAGTGTGGTCGTGCGGCCGTCGCGGTGGCGTACCCGCACACCCGACAGGCGGCCACGGCCGAGGAGTTCGGTGACCGTGGTGCCGGTGAGGACGGGGGTGCGGTGCCGCAGGCGCGCGTGCAGGGTCCGCACGGGTGCGGCGGGGGCCCGGGGCAGCTCCGTGACCAGCGCGACGACCTCGGCTCCGGCCGCCCGTACGGTGCCGGCGGCGGCGTGGGAGACGTCCTCGGCGCCGACGATCACCGCGCGGGCGCCGATGTGCTGCCCGTACAGGTGGACGGCCTGCTGGAGTTCGCCGGTGGTGTAGACGCCGGCGGGCCGGGTGCCGGGGACGAGGCGGGCGGCGCGGGGGCGTTCGCGGGCGCCGGTGGCCAGGACGACCGCGTCGGCGGCGAGTGTTTCGGTGCCCTGTGGTCCGACGGTGGCGAGGGCGCGCGGGCCCGTCCAGTCGAGGGCGGTGACGCCGGTGCGCAGGTCGGCACCGGCGCGGACGGCCGCGTCGGTGAGGAGGCCTGCGTAGGCCGGACCGGTCAGTGTGCGCGGCCGGTTGCCGAAGCCCCGGTGCGCGCAGTGCCTCGGCACTCCCCCGGGTGACTGCTCGCGCTCCAGGACCTCGACGCGGGCTCCGAGGGTCGCGAGCAGGGACGCGGCGGCGAGTCCGGCGGGACCGGCGCCCACCACCAGGACGTCGACGTGTCGACTTGTCATCCCTGCGCCTCCTCGAACAACGCCCTTACCACCGCCCCGCAGTAGAAGCCCTGGCAGCGGCCCGCCCGGGCCCGGGTGCGGCGGCTCAGTCCCTCCAGCGAGCGGGGCGGGACCGGTCCGGCGAGGGCGTCACGGATCTCACCGCGGGAGACGCGTTCGCAGTGGCAGACCAGGGTGCCGTACTCCGGGTCGGCGGCGACCAGGTCGGGCCGCTGGTGGGGGCGGGGATATGCCTCGCCGAGGTTCGGCATGCGGACCGGTTCGAGCGGGCGCCGGGGGCCGAGGTCGAGGCCGGTGTCCGCGAGGAGGCCGGTGACGTGCTCGGCGATGGCGAGCGAGGCGGTGAGGCCGGTGGAGCGGATGCCGCCGACGGTGACGTAGCCCTGGTGGGGGTGGGCGGCGATGCGGTAGTCGTCGTGCTCGGTCGCGGCGCGCAGGCCCGCGTAGACGGCGGTGACCTCCTCCTCCAGCAGTGCGGGCAGGATGCGGCGGCCCTGTTCGCGCAGGCGGCGCAGTCCCTCGGCGGTGGAGCCGGTGTCGCGCTTGTCGTCCAGGTCCTCGGCGGTGGGGCCGAGCAAGACGTTGCCGTAGACGGTGGGGGCGACCAGGACGCCCTTGCCGAGGGCGGTGGGGACGGGCAGCAGGATGTGGCGGACCAGGGCGCGGGCGAACTTGTCGTGGACGACGAGCTGGCCCCGGCGCGGGGTGACCGTGAAGTCGTCGTGGCCGAGGCTCCGGTCGAGGGTGTCGGCGTGCAGCCCGGCGGCGTTGACGAGCCGTCGGGCGTGCAGCGGGCCGCGCGGGGTGCCGAGCCGGTGGACGCCCTCCGCGTGACCGGCGTGTACGACGGGCGAGTCGAGGTGCAGGTCGACTCCGGCGCGGACCGCCTGGGTGGCGTAGGCGAGGGTGGTCGTCCACGGGCAGATGATGCTCTCGCCGGGTACGTGCAGGGCGCCGAGCGCGCCGGGGCCGAGGTGGGGTTCGCGGGCGTAGAGGTCGGCGGGGGCGAGGACGCGGGTGTCGTGGTAGTCGTTGCGGCGGGCCTTCTCGGCGAGGCGGGGCAGCGCCGCGAGCTGCTCCGCGTCCCAGGCGACGAGCAGGGCGCCGACGCGCTCGACGGGGATGCCCGACTCCGCGGCGTACGCGGCGAGTTCGCGGGCGCCCTCCCGCACCAGCCGGGCCTCCAGCGAGCCGGGCACGGCGTCGAACCCGGTGTGCAGGATGGCGGTGTTCGCCTTGGAGGTGCCCTGCCCGACGTCGTCCTGCGCCTCGACCAGGGCGACGCGCACCCCCGGGTGCTGCGCCAGCCGCCGGGCGATCGCGCACCCGACGACCCCGGCCCCGACGACCGCCACGTCGTACGGCTCGCCGGGCAGCGTCCCCGACACGGTGACGGTCATGCCGGGCTCCCTTCGAGCGGCGCACGGCCCGGGACACGCAGCGCCCCCGCCCCGGGGAGCGGCCGACCCGCCGGCCGGCCGGCACGCGGCCACCCGGTGGCACCCCGCCCGACGAAAGTCCCGGCGCCTCGGGTCGCCCCGCGGGCCCGTCGTCCCGGCCGGTTTCCGGGGCCACGCGGCACAGGAGTCTCGGACGGCACGGCATGCCGCTTTGCGACGGACCGGGACCACGGCCGAGCCCACCCGGAGGAGCGTGCGGCGCCGGGCGTCGTCGGCAGGGGCGGCACCGGCGCCTGATACGGCACGGCGGGTCGCCGCGGGGCGAGCCGGGGCGGCCGCTCAGCGTTTTCGCGGGAGGACGCGGCGGCCGGCGTGTCCGCACCCGGGGACGTGGGCGTGGTCCGGGTCGTGCCGGGGCGGCGGTGGCCGTGGCTCCGGCCGCCGGTCATGCCGGGCTCCCGGCGAGCAGCGCGGCGACCGCCCTGCGGAAGTGGGTGCGGCGCTCGGTGGCCTCGTCGGCGGTGACGCGGGGCTCGTACACGGTGGTGGGCCCGAGGTCGGGGAGCGCCTCGGTGAGGGTGCGGGACGGGTCCGCGCCGAGCCGGGCCAGGGCGCCGACGCCGAGCGCGGTGGCATCCGGCAGGGCGGACACCTCCACCGGGCGTTGCAGCAGATCGGCCTGCGTCTGCATGAGGAGCGTCGAGCGGGTGAGGCCGCCGTCGACGCGCAGTACGGTCAGCGGGCCGCCGAGATCGGCCGCCGCGGCGTCGGCGAGTTCCGCGACCTGGGCGGCGAGGCCCTCGCACAGGGCGCGCACCAGGTGCCCGGGGGTGGTGTCCAGGCCGAGACCGGTGAGCGAGCCGCGCAGGTCGCCGCGCCACCAGGGAGCGGCGAGCCCGGCCAGTGCCGGGACGAAGGTGACGCCGCCGGCGTCCGGCACCGCGGCGCCCACGGGGTCGAGGTCGGCCGCGCCGGTGATGACGCCGAGGTCGGTGAGCCAGCGTACGGCGGAGGCGGCCGTGTACACCTGGCCGTCCAGGCAGTGGTCGGTGCGTCCGCCGAGCCGCCAGGCGACGCAGGCGGCCAGCCCCGAGGCGCCCCGCCGCGGTGTGCCGCCGGTGTGGGCGAGGAGGAACGCCCCGGTGCCGTAGGTGCACTTGGCGGTGCCGGGCTCGGTGACGCGCTGGGCGAGCAGTGCGGCCTGCTGGTCGACGGCGAGGCCGGTGAGCGGGAGTTCGGGGCCGAAGGCCCTGGTCGTACCGATGGGGGCGGCGTTGTCCACGATGTCCGGAAGCCGTTCGCCCCGCAGCCCGTACAGCTCCACGGCGCGTGGCGACCACTCGACGCGGTCGAGGTCGAGGAGCCCGGTGCGCGAGGCGGTCGCGGCGTCCGTGACGTGGGCGCCGGTGAGGCGGTGCACGAGCCAGGTGTCGGAGGTGGTGACATGGCCCGCGCGGGTGAGGTGCCGTCGTATCCAGGCCATTTTCGGCGCCGCGAAGTACGGGTCGAGGGGCAGGCCGGTCAGGTGACGCAACTCGTCGGCGTGGTCGGCCAGTTCGGCGCACAGGGGTGCGGCCCGGCGGTCCTGCCAGACCAGCGCGTCGGTGAGCGGGCGGCCGGTTTCCGGGTCCCAGGCGAGCACCGTCTCGCCCTGGTTGGCCAGTCCCAGCGCGGTGACCGGCTCGTCCGCGTCGGCGAGCGCCCGGCGCCCGGCGTCGACCACCGAGCCGTACAGCTCCTCCGGGTCGACCTCCACCAGACCGCCGGGCAGGTACCGGGGCCGGACCTCGGCGAAACCGGTGCCGATCACGCCCCGCTCGGGGCAGATCACCAGCGCCTTGGTGCCGGACGTGCCCTGGTCGACGGCGAGTACCGAGCCCGGCACCTGCACCTCCCCGCTTCCTCCGCCGACGGCCTCGGCGATCACCGCGCGCCAGCCTGCCCCCGCGGACACACCGCGTCAAGAGCGGCTGACGGGCCGTCAGTCGGCCCTGATGGCCAGGGTTTTGCGCCGGTGCCGCGAAAGCGAACAGATGCGGAACCTCCGCCTCTATAGTGTGCGCCGACCGCTCGACCACCGCACCACCGCCCCCGGGGAGGGCTGTTTGTCACGCCATGCTGCCGTACGGTCCGTTCCGCTCCTCGCAGCGGGCGTGTGATGGCCAGAGACGGAGCACAGCCCGCCTACGACCCCGCCGGCCACGACACCGCGCTGCGCTCGGCCCTGCAGGAAGTCCGGGCCGGGCGCTGGATGTCGATGCGCATCCTGCTGGAGCAGACCGGCTCCTGGTCGCAGTGGACGCGGCGCACCCAGGTGCTGGCCGCCTCGGCGGCCGGTACGGACGTGGTGCGGGCCTGGCTCGCGGAGGAGCCGCAGAGTGCGGCGGCCGCGGTGATGCACGCCCGGGTGGCGGTGGAGCGCGCGCTGCGGGCGCACCGCGAGGACCATCCCCGCACCCGCGAGCTGTGGCCGCAGGCCTGGCACGCCTGCGAGGCGGCGTCGCGGGCCGCGCCGCACGACCCGGTGCCGTGGGTGTGTCTGCTGGCGCTGGCCCGGCTGGACGAGGGGCAGCGCTGGGAGGAGCACCGGATGGCGCCGCCGGAGCCGATGCTGCCGCCGGGGCCCTGGGGGCTGCTCGCCGAGGCCGGCAAGCGCGACCCGTACAACCGGGAGGCCCACCACCGCATGCTGCAGTTCCTGTATCCGCGCGGCGGCTCCGAACGCCTCGCCCGGGCGGCCGGGTTCGCGCACTGGGCGGCGGGTTCGGCGCCGCCCGGCTCGGCCCTGCACGTGCTGCCGCTGTACGTGCGGGTGGAGCGCTACCGCCGCTCGGGCGCGCGGGAGGCGGCGCTGGACCTGCACTGGGTGGCGGAGGACGCCACCCGTGAGGCGCGGCAGGCGTTCGACTCCTGGTTCGCGCTCTCCGTGCGGGACGAGCGGTCCCTGCCGGACCTGAACCACCTGGCCCACGCACTGTGGGGCGCCCTCCGGTTCCGGGAGGCGAACCAGGTGTTCGACGCGCTCGGCCCCTACTGGACGCCGCTGCCCTGGGCCTGCCGGACCCCGGGTGACGGTTCGGCCGGGCGGGCGGTGGAGGTGTTCCTCCAGGCCCGCACGCGCAGCCGTTCGGCCGCCCGAGCCCGTGGCCACGGCCGGCGACGCCCCTGACCCCCCACTCATCCGTCCCGGAGGTTTGCCATGCCCCGCCCCTCTGAACCGTCCGTCAGCGAGGAACAGCGCCTGCGCGAACTCGGCTACCGGCCGGTGCTGGCCCGCCGCATGGGCGGCTTCGGCAACTTCGCGATCAGTTTCTCGGTGATCTCGATCCTGTCCGGCTGCATGACCCTGTACGGCTTCGGAATGGGCACCGGCGGCCCCGCCGTGATGCTGTGGGGCTGGGCGGGCGTCGGCCTGTTCGTGCTGTGTGTCGGGCTGGCGCTGGCCGAGGTCACCAGCGCGTATCCGACGTCCGGCGCGCTGTACTACATGGCCGACCGGCTCGGGGGACGCCGCTGGGGCTGGTACACCGGCTGGCTGAACCTGCTGGGGCTGCTCGGCGCGATCGCCGGGATCGACTACGGGGCGGCGCTGTTCACGGGCGCGTTCCTGAACCTCCAGTGGGGCTTCGAGCCGACGCCGGAGAAGACGATGCTGATCTTCGTGGTGATCCTGCTGCTGCACGCCGTGCTGAACCTCTTCGGCGTGCGGCTGGTCAGCGTGCTCAACTCCGTCAGCGTGTGGTGGCACCTGGCCGGTGTCGCGCTGATCGTCGGCGCGCTGGTGATCGTCCCCGACCACCACCAGTCGCCGTCCTTCGTCTTCACCGAGTTCGTCAACGACACCGGCTGGGAGAACCCGCTGTACGTGGCCGCGATCGGCCTGCTGCTGGCCCAGTACACCTTCTCCGGATACGACGCCTCCGCTCATCTGTCGGAGGAGACCTCGAACGCCTCGGTGTCGGCGGCGCGGGGCATCGTGCGGGCCATCTGGGTGTCGTGGCTGGCGGGCTTCGTGCTGCTGGCCGGACTGACCTTCGCCATCCAGGACTACGACGCGACGCGCGACACCGCGACCGGGGTGCCGCCCGCCCAGATCCTCCTCGACGGGCTGGGCACGGACGGCGCGAGCGCGCTGCTGCTGGTGGTGATCGTGGCGCAGTTGTTCTGCGGCAACGCCGAGGTGGCCGCCGCCAGCCGGATGGTGTTCGCGTTCAGCCGGGACGGCGCCCTGCCCGGTTCGTCGCTGTGGCGCAAGGTCTCCGCCCGCACCCAGACCCCGGTCGCCGCGGTGTGGCTGTCGGTGGCCGTGGCCTGTCTGCTGGCGCTGCCGTCCCTGTACTCGGCGACGGCGTACGGCGCGGTGACCGCCATCAACGTCATCGGCATCACCCCGGCGTACGCCATCCCGGTGCTGCTGCGGCTGCGGGCCGGCGACCGGTTCACCCCGGGGCCCTGGAACCTGGGCCGGTGGAGCAGGCCGGTGGGGTGGGTCGCGGTGGTGTGGGTGGCGTTGGTCACCGTGCTGTTCTGCCTCCCCCAGTCGTCCCCGGTGACGGTCGACACGATGAACTACGCCGCCGTCGCCCTGGTCGTCGTACTCGTATTGGCCACGGTGTGGTGGTTCGTCGCCCGCCGTTCGTACGGCACCCCGACGGCCGCCGCCTACGGCGACGACCGCGAGCAGGCGGAACTCGCCGAAGGCATCGTCTGAAACGCCCCGTTCCGCCCTGCGGCACGGTACGGACCACCGCTCGGGATGCGGCAGGATGAACCCTCGCGCCGGTCGAACTGCCTTGCGGTCCGGCCGGATCGCGCATCCCCGACATCCCGTAGGTTTGGAGACGGCCGGTGACCGAGGACCTGACCATGGACCACCTGCTGCCCGCCGGCATCGCGCTGGGGGCGGGTCTGCTGGGGGCGTTCCTGCTGCGGATGCTGCTGCGCTGGCTGGCGGGCCATGCCGGGCGCACCCGCTGGGGCGGCGACGACGTGATCGTGGCCGCGCTGCGCACGGTGGTGCCGTGGGCGGCGGTCGCGGCCGGGGTGGCGGGTGCGGCGGCGGCGCTGCCGCTGACGCGGGCGGTGCAGCACGGCGTCAACCAGGTGCTGACGGTGCTGCTGATCTTCGTGGCGACGCTGACGGCGGCACGGGTGATCGCCGGTCTGGTGCGGACGGTGACGACGTCGCGCTCCGGGGTCGCCGGTTCGGCCACGATCTTCGTCAACATCACCCGCATCCTGGTGCTGGCCATCGGCTTCCTGGTGATGCTGCAGACGCTGGGCGTCTCGATCGCGCCGATGCTCACCGCCCTGGGCGTGGGCGGCCTCGCGGTGGCGCTGGCCCTCCAGGACACGCTGGCCAACCTCTTCGCGGGCATTCACATCCTCGCCTCCAAGACCGTGCAGCCGGGCGACTACATCCAGCTCAGCAGCGGCGAGGAGGGCTATGTCGAGGACATCAACTGGCGCCAGACCACCGTGCGCGAGCTGTCCAACAACCTGGTGGTGATCCCGAACGGGCAGCTCGCCAAGTCGAACATGACCAACTTCATGCGGCCCGAGCAGCAGCTGACCGTGCTGGTCCAGGTCGGCGTCTCCTACGACAGTGACCTGGACCACGTGGAGCGGGTGACGTCCGAGGTGATCGCCGAGGTGATGACCGAGGTCAGCGGCGCGGTGCCGGACCACGAGCCGGCGATACGCTTCCACACCTTCGGCGACTCGCGGATCGGCTTCACGGTGATCCTGGGCGTGGGCGAGTTCAGCGACCAGTACCGGATCAAGCACGAGTTCATCAAGCGGCTGCACCGGCGCTACCGCGCGGAGGGCATCCGGATCCCGTCGCCCGCGCGGACGGTCGCGCTCCAGCAGGGGGCCGTGGTCCTCCCGCAGCAGCGGACGGGCGAGGAGACCGTCCCGCTCCCCTGAGCGCGGCGTGGCCGGAATCTCCGTGCCACCCCTGTCGAGCCGGGGTCGGTCACGAGATATCTTGATGTCGAGCAATGTTGCAGACGTGGAGCGGAGCACCCGGTGACTGACTCGACCATCATCTATACACACACTGACGAGGCCCCGGCCCTGGCGACGTATTCGTTCCTGCCGGTGGTCCGGGCGTACGCCTCGCAGGCGGGTGTCGCGGTCGAGACCCGCGACATCTCGCTGGCCGGCCGCATCATCGCCCTGTTCCCGGAGTACCTCACCGAGGACCAGCGCATCCCGGACGCCCTCGCGGAGCTGGGCGAGCTGGCCAAGACGCCCGCCGCCAACATCATCAAGCTGCCGAACATCTCGGCGTCCATCCCGCAGCTCAAGGCCGCCGTCGCCGAGCTGCAGGGCCAGGGCTACGCGCTGCCGGACTACCCGGACGACCCGAAGACCGACGAGGAGCGCGACGTCCGCGCCCGCTACGACAAGGTCAAGGGCTCCGCGGTCAACCCGGTCCTGCGCGAGGGCAACTCCGACCGCCGCGCCCCGGCCTCGGTGAAGAACTACGCCAAGACCCACCCGCACCGCATGGGCGCCTGGTCCGGCGAGTCCAAGACCAACGTGGCGACCATGGGCGAGAACGACTTCCGTTCCACCGAGAAGTCCACGGTGATCGCCGAGGACGGCACCCTGCGGATCGAGCTGGTCGGCGACGACGGCACCACCACGGTGCTGCGCGAGTCGGTGCCGGTGAAGAAGGACGAGGTCGTCGACGCCTCCGTGCTGCGCGTCGCCGCCCTGCGCGAGTTCCTCACCGCGCAGGTCGCCCGCGCCAAGTCCGAGGGCATCCTCTACTCGGTGCACCTGAAGGCCACGATGATGAAGGTCTCCGACCCGATCATCTTCGGCCACGTGGTCCGCGCCTTCTTCCCGAAGACCTTCGCCCGGTACGGCGAGACGCTCGCCAAGGCAGGTCTCACCCCGAACGACGGCCTGGGCGGCATCTACAAGGGCCTGGAGTCCCTGCCCGAGGGGGCCGAGATCAAGGCGTCCTTCGACGCCGAGCTGGCCGAGGGCCCGGAGCTGGCCATGGTCGACTCCGACAAGGGCATCACCAACCTGCACGTGCCCTCGGACGTCATCATCGACGCCTCCATGCCGGCCATGATCCGCACCTCCGGCCACATGTGGGGTGCGGACGGCCAGGAGCACGACGCCCTCGCCGTGATCCCGGACTCCTCCTACGCCGGTGTGTACCAGGCCGTCATCGAGGACTGCCGCGCCAACGGCGCCTTCGACCCCTCCACCATGGGTTCGGTCCCGAACGTCGGCCTCATGGCGCAGAAGGCCGAGGAGTACGGCAGCCACGACAAAACCTTCGAGATCCCCACCACCGGCACGGTCCGCCTGGTCGACGCCGCCGGCAACGCGGTGCTGGAGCAGACGGTCTCCGCCGGTGACATCTTCCGCGCCTGCCAGACCAAGGACGCCCCGATCCGCGACTGGGTGAAGCTGGCCGTCACCCGGGCCCGCGCCACCGGCGACCCGGCCGTCTTCTGGCTGGACGAGGGCCGCGCCCACGACGCCAACCTGATCGCCAAGGTGAAGGCCTACCTGGCGGAGCACGACACCGAGGGCCTGGACATCCGGATCCTGAACCCGGTCGAGGCGACCAAGCTGTCGGTGGAGCGCATCCGCCGCGGCGAGAACACCATCTCGGTGACCGGCAACGTGCTGCGCGACTACCTGACCGACCTCTTCCCCATCCTGGAGCTCGGCACCAGCGCCAAGATGCTGTCGGTCGTCCCGCTGATGGCGGGCGGCGGCCTCTTCGAGACCGGTGCCGGCGGCTCGGCCCCGAAGCACGTGCAGCAGCTGGTCAAGGAGGACTACCTGCGCTGGGACTCCCTCGGTGAGTTCTTCGCCCTGGTGCCGTCCCTGGAGCAGTACGCCGAGGCCACCGGGAACACCCGTGCCAAGGTCCTCGCCGACACCCTCGACCGCGCCACGGCGACCTTCCTCAACGAGGACAAGTCCCCGACCCGTCGCGTCGGCGGCATCGACAACCGCGGCAGCCACTTCTACCTGTCCCTGTACTGGGCGCAGGAGCTGGCGAAGCAGACCGACGACGCGGACCTGGCCAAGGCCTTCGCCCCGCTCGCCGAGACGCTCACCGCGAGCGAGCAGAAGATCGTCGAGGAGCTGAACGCCGTCCAGGGCAAGCCGGCCGACATCGGCGGCTACTACCAGCCCGACCCGGCCAAGGCCGCCGAGGTCATGCGCCCGTCGGCCACCTGGAACGAGGCGCTGGCGTCCCTCGCCTGATCCTCCCCGGGGCCCGCAGGGACCCCCGGCACCCCGTCTCCGTCCCGTCGGAGGCGGGGTGCCGCCGCTTCACCACTCCCGTGGTGCGATCAGCTCCTCCGGGTCCGCGTCCGGGAAGCCGTAGGCCCGGGCCACGAACCAGAAGGCCTCGCCGATCTCCTCCCGGGCCGTGGTCTCGATCTCGCTGCCCGCCTCGTCGAAGGCCGCCTCCAGCTCGTTGAACTCCTCGGTGGCCGCGTGGGTCAGCGCGTAGAGCGCCGTCAGGTCGCCCGGCCGCTCCGCCTCCACGCGGGCACACAGCCGGAGCAGGATCGCGCGGCCCCGGTCCACCACCTGCTCCGGGAAGTAGTCGTCCTCGTAGAGCCCCTCCAGAAACCGATGTGCGGCCACTTCTTGGTTGGTGATCGACACGACGCCCCCCTGTCCTCGCTGCCCGGTACCGTCCCCGCGATCCTGCCGCACCCCACTGACAACGCCCTCGGAGCCGCCCCGTGACCGACGCCCCGCCCGCCTTCGAGCTGCTGCCGGGTGCCCCCCACTCCCCCGTGCTGCTGCACGTGCCGCACTCCTCCCGCGAGGTGCCGGCCGACGTCCGTCCCGGCATCGTCCTGTCCGACGCCGAGTTGGAGCGGGAGCTGGACCACATGACCGACGCGCACACCGCGGAGATCGCCGCTCGGGCCGCCGAGCTGGCCGGTCTCACTCCCTGGCGGTTCGTGAACCGGGCCTCGCGGCTGGTCGTGGACCCGGAGCGGTTCCCGGACGAGCGGGAGGAGATGAACGCGGCCGGGATGGGCGCCGTGTACACGCGGACGTCGCACCGCGAGGTGCTGCGCCCCGGGGACACGGACCCCGCGCCGCTGATCGAGCGGTACTTCCGGCCGTACGCGCGGGCCATGACCGAGGCGGTCGCCGACCGTCTCGCGGCCACCGGTCGGGCGGTGATCGTCGACGTGCACTCCTACCCGGCCGAGCCGCTCCCCTACGAACTGCACGGCGAGGGCCCGCGCCCGCCCGTGTGCCTGGGCACCGACGCCTTCCACACGCCGCCCGGGCTGCTTGCCGCGGCCCGGGCGGCGTTCGCCCCGTGCGGGGAGACCGGGCTGGACAGCCCGTTCGGCGGGGCGTACGTGCCGCTGGACTTCTACGGGACGCGGGCCGAGGTCGGCGCGCTGATGGTGGAGATCCGCCGGGACACCTACATGACGGAGCCGGGCGGTCCGGCCGGGCCGGGGCTGTCCCGGCTCGCCGAGTCGCTCGCGGCGCTCGTGGACTCCGTGACCGCCTGACCCCCCTGGCCTCCGCCCCCGCCGACCACCGGCTGGAGCACTCCCGCGCGACAGCCGGGCGGGGGCGCGGAGAGGGTGGGGGGATGACGCAGGAGACCACCACGCTCACCGGCCAGTCGCCGCCCCCGGTGCGGGACTGGCCCGCCCTCGACCTGGACGGCCCGGAGTTCGACCCGGTCCTCGCCGAGCTGATGCGCGAGGGGCCGCTGACCCGCGTCCGGCTCCCGCACGGCGAGGGCTGGGCCTGGCTGGCGACGCGGTACGACGACGTGAAGGCGATCACGAACGATCCGCGCTTCGGGCGGGCCGAGGTGACGAGGCGTCAGATCACCCGGCTCGCCCCGCACTTCAAGCCCCGCCCTGGCTCCCTCGCCTTCGCCGACCAGCCCGACCACAACCGGCTGCGGCGCGCGGTCGCGGGCGCCTTCACCGTGGGCGCGACGAAGCGGCTGCGGCCCCGGGCGCAGGAGATCCTCGACGGGCTGGTGGACGGGATCCTGGCCGAAGGGCCGCCGGCCGACCTGGTCGAGCGGGTCCTGGAGCCCTTCCCGATCACGGTCGTCAGCGAGGTGATGGGCGTGCCCGCCGCCGACCGGGAACGCGTGCACTCCTGGACCCGGCAGATCATCTCGACCTCCGGTGGCGCCGAGGCCGCCGAGCGGGCGAAGCAGGGTCTGTACGGCTGGATCACCGAGACGGTCCGCGCCCGGGCCGACAGCGACGGCGACGACGTGTACTCGATGCTCGGCGCCGCCGTGGGCCGCGGCGAGGTCGGCGAGACGGAGGCCGTCGGGCTGGCGGGGCCGCTCCAGATCGGCGGCGAGGCCGTCACGCACAACGTCGGCCAGATGCTGTACCTGCTGCTCACCCGTCCCGAGCTGATGGCCCGGATGCGCGAACGGCCCGAGGCGCGCGGCCCGGCGCTGGACGAGCTGCTGCGCTGGATCTCGCACCGCACCTCGGTGGGCCTCGCCCGTATCGCCCTGGAGGACGTCGAGGTGCACGGGACGCGCATCGCCGCCGGTGACCCGGTGTACGTCTCGTACCTGGCCGCCAACCGCGATCCGGACGTCTTCCCCGACCCGGACCGCATCGACCTGGACCGCGACCCCAACCCGCACCTGGCGTACGGCAACGGGCACCACTTCTGCACGGGTGCCGTGCTCGCCCGGATGCAGACCGAGCTGCTGGTCGACACGCTCCTCGACCGGCTGCCGGGGCTGCGCCTCGCGGTTTCGGCCGAGCAGGTGGCCTGGCGGCGCAAGACCATGATCCGGGGGCCGCGCACGCTGCCCTGCGCCTGGTAGCCCCGCGCTCGGTACGCGGCGCGCGTCAGGTCCGCAGCCACTCCGTCACGACCACCTCCCGGCCGGTCCGCAGCCGCAGCGCGAACGGGCCGGCGGGCGGGGCCTGGCCGGTGAACCTGCCCATGTCGTCGGCCGTCAGCCGGGCGTGCGCCCGCGGCCCGCTCAGCACCTCGATCCCGGCCGGGCCCGGCGGCAGCAGCTGGCCGATCAGGCCCCGCGCGGTCACCTCGACGTCGACGGTCATCCCGTCCGACTGGAAGGTGAGCATCCGCGGCGGGTCCGACTCCCCCCTGACGGGGATGCCGTCCACCAGCGAGTCGAAGGTCAGCTCGGCGACGCGGACGTCCAGGTCGCGCAGGGCGAAGGCGTCCACGGCGACCCGCCGCAGCTCGGCCGGGACCGGGTCCAGGATCGCGGCGGCCTGCCGCAGCTCCTCCTCCAGGAGGCCGTCGTACAGTTCTCCGTCGCGCTCGTCGTACTCGTCGCGTTCGCCGCGTTCGTCGTTCAGATCGCTCATTTGGTCCCCCGTGCCTCCAGCCGGGCCCGCAGCCGGCGCAGACAGCGCTGGCGCGTCGGCCCGATGCTGCCCACCGCGATACCCAGCGCGGCGGACACCTCCTGATAACTGGGCGGTGGCGAGGAGATCAGCACCCGCAGCAACTGGCGGCACCGTTCGCCCAGTTCCTCGAACTCCTGCCACAGCAGCCGTACGCGCTCGGTCTGCGCGGCGGCCTCCTCGGAGTCGAGCACCGACTCCTCCGGCGTGCGGTCCTCGCTCGGCCGGTCGAGCAGCTGCGGATCGTCGGTCGGCGTCCACCGCCTGGAGGCCCTGAGCAGTTTCAGGCACTCGTGCCGGGCCGTGCTCGCCAGCCAGGAGCCGGACTTCTCCGGTTCCCGGATCCGCCCCAGGTGCTGGGCGAAGCGGAACCAGGCGGTCTGGTACACCTCGTGCGCGTCGGCGTCGGACAGCCCGTGCGACCTCGCCACGGACCACACGAGCGGGCCGAGCCCGTCCACCAGTGCCTTCCAGGCCGCCGCGTCCCCGTCGGCCGCCGACTGGACGAGCGCCCCGACATCTGCACGGTCCACGGTCCCACCCCTCGTGTACGACCTGCCATCGTACGCCGTGGAGCGGGTGGTTCCGACCGCCAGCAGACCGTTCACGACCCGCCCGCCGACGGGTCGAAGGCGACCGGGCGCCAGGTGGGCGGCAGCAGGGCGGGCACGTGCGCCCCGCGCACCTCCGCGTACTCGGTGTTGGCCGCGAGCAGTTGCCGGCCGGCCGCGCGCGGATCGGTCTCCTTGTGCGCCGTCATGTGGGAGGCGACCAGCCCCGCGACCACGGGGGTGGCGAAGGAGGTGCCGCTCCACTGCGCGTGCCCCTCGAACATCACCTGGTCCGGCTTGGCGGGCGCCTCGCCCGGCTCGCTCAGCACCCCGTTGTGCCGGGGGTACTGGCAGGTGCAGGGGTAGGTGAAGCCGAACCGGCAGGCGTCGTAGGTGGAGTGCTGGTAGACGTACGGCACGGGTGTCCCGAAGCCGGTGAGGGCGCTGGTGAGGCGCTCGCCGGGGGCGTAGGCCCGCACCCAGCCGCCGTGGTTGCTGAAGCAGGCGCCGAACTCGCCGTCGGAGCGCAGCGCCCCGATCGACAGCACCGAGTCCTCCCAGCCGGGCAGGGTGGCGTAGGCGGCGGGCCAGAACGGCGTGGCGCTCGCGTTGTTGCCCGCGGCGGCGACCAGCAGGGTGCGCTGGTCGCGGAGTTCCTCCATGAAGGCGTGCACGCCGAGCAGGCCGTCGGTGCGGCCGTTGGAGGTGCCGGCGGAGAGGCTGAGGACCTCGGGCCAGCCGCCGCGGTCGACGGCCTCGAAGAGCTTCTCGCCCAGCTCGGACTCCAGGATCGCGCCCGCGTCGTTGAGGGTGTTGCGGACGGTCACCTCGGTGTTGGGGGCGACGGCGGCGACCAGACCGGCGATGAACGTGCCGTGCCCGACGTACTGGCACAGCACCCCGTCGTCGTCGCACTCCCTGATCTGGGCGTCGCCCTCGGTGTGGGCCAGCAGCGGGTAGGACCGGTAGTCGTGCATGAGACCGGTGTCGATGACGAGGACGCCGACGGCGCTCGCGGCGTCGTACGGCGTCGTGTCGGCGGCCGGGTTCGGCGGCTCGCTCAGCGGGACGGGCACGGGCTCGTCGCCGGGGCAGGCGTTGACGGCGATGGAGACGACGTGGTTGCGGCTGATCAGCCGGCGGCCCGCACGGCCCTCCACCGTCCTGAGGGAGCGCAGGGCGTGGGCGACGGTGGGGTCGCCGCCGCCGGCGCCCTCGCCCGGGTCGGCGACCTGGATGCGGGTGATGCCGGTGCGGTTGGTCTCGGGGCTCGCCCGGCGCACGTGGTCCGGCGTCAGTCCGGCCATGGTGGTGAAGTGGTCGCGCACGGTGTCCTCGACGAGGCGTGCCTCCTCGCCGTCGCGGGCGAGGACGACGCCCTTCTCGTAGAAGAACTCGGCGGAGTCGTCGGGTCCCATCGCCAGCGGGACGCCCGGCATCGAGCGCTGGATCTGGTCGAACTGCTCACGGAATCGCTGTGGTGCCATGGCATGCCCTCCACTGAGGCGGTGGCGGTGACGACGGTCGGGGCGGGGTGGTGACTGCGGACGTGACCACAGTGGTGACGGCGGTCGTCAATCAGAGTCCCCGGGCCGCCGATTGATACAGACTCGGACCTGTGTGGCGTGGTTCCGGAGCACTACCATCCGTGGAGTGACAGCGCGCAACGACCCGGTTCTCGACCTGCTGCCGATGGTGTTCGCCGCCCCGGGCGAAGCGCTGGCGCGGGCGGAGGAGTTGCTCGGCGCCGACCCCTCGCCGCTGCACGCCTCGGTCGCCCATCAGGTGATCGGCATCTGGCAGCGGGACTTCGGCGACACCCGGCAGGCCCTGGCCCATCTGCGGCGCGCCCGTGACCTCGCCGCGCGCGCGGAGTCAGCGGAGCGGGAGGCGGACGTCCTGGCCACGCTCGGGGTGGCGCTGGTGCACGCCGGCCGTACCCGGGCGGGGCTGGAGGCCTTCGAGCGCGGCGTGGCGCGCGGGACGGGGCACACACGCGCGCGGGTGCTGTACCGGCGGGCCTACGTGTGGTGGGTCCTCGGCCGGCACGGCGAGGCGCTGGAGGACGTACGGCGGGCGATCCCGGTGCTGCGGCAGGCGGAGGACGTGATCTGGACTGCGCGGGCGCTGACGCTGCGGGCGACCGTGCATCTGGCGCTGGGCTCGGTGGAGCGGGCGGACGCCGACTTCACCGCGGCGGAGGCGCTGTGGGACACCACGGGCCAGGAGCACGACAAGGCCGACGCGGTGGAGAGCAGGGGCCTGGCGGCGTTCCGGTCGGGTGACGTGCCGGCGGCGCTGCGGCTGCTCGACGAGGCGGAGGAGCGGTACGCGAAGCTGGGCACACCGACGTTCATGCTCACCATCCGGCGCTGCGAGGTGCTGATGGCGGCGGGGCTGGCCACCGAGGCGCTGGCGGAGGCGGACACGGCGATCGCGGCGCTGGACGGGATCGGCGGGCAGTCCACCCGCAAGGCGGAGTTGCTGCTGGTGGCCGCGCGGGCGGCCCGGCTGGCGGACGAGCCGCAGACCGCGCTCGCGCGCGCGGCCGTCGCGGTGCGGCTGTTCGCCGGGCAGCGGCGCACCTGGTACGAGACGCACGCCCGGCTGGTGCTGATCGAGGCGCGGGTCGCCACGGGACGCAGGTCGGGCCGGCTGGTCGCGGACGCGGCGGCGGTGGCGGAGCGGCTGGCGGCCTTCGGGGCCCCGGCGGCGCCGGAGGCCTCGTTGCTGGCGGGCCGGATCGCGCTGGGCCTCGGCTGGATGGCGGACGCGGAACGCCATCTGGCGGTGGCCGCGCGCAGCCGGCACGGCGGGCCGCCGCTGGCGCGGATGACGGGCTGGGCGGCGCAGGCGCTGCGGGCGCGGGCGGCGGGGTCGGCGCGGGGCGTCCTGGAAGCCTGCCGGCGCGGCCTGGACGTCCTGGACGACCACCGTATGACGCTGGGCGCCTCGGAGCTGCGGGCCCGGGCCACCGCGCAGGGCGCGGAGCTGGCGGCGCTGGCCCAGCGGGCGTCGCTGGTCTCGGGCGGGCCGCGACGGCTGCTGGGATGGAGCGAGCGCTGGCGGGCGACGGTGCTGTCGGCGCCGCCGACGCGGCCGCCGGCCGATCCGGTGCTGCTCACCGCCATGACGGCGTTCCGGGAACTCGCCGCCCGCGCGGAGGAGGCCCGCACGGACGGCGGCCGGCCGGCTCCCGCGCTGGAACGCGAGCAGCGGCGTCTGGAGCGGGAGATCCGCTCCCGCACCCTGCACATGCGGGGCGAGGCGCCCGGCGACGGCGACCGGTTCGACGTGGCGCGGCTGCTGCGGCGGCTGGGCGACGAAGTGCGGCTGGTGGAGCTGGCGGTGCTCGACGGGCGCGTGCACGTGCTGCTGTGCGGGCAGGGGCGGGTACGGCGGTTCGAGGCCGGGCTGCTCGCCGAGGCGGAGGTGGAGGCCGAGCACGTACAGGCCGGGCTGCGGCGGCTGGCCCATCCTGGAGCCGAGGCGCGGCTGCCCCTGGTGGAGGCGGCCGGCGCCCGGCTTCAGCACCTGCTGCTCGGTCCCGCCGCGGCCCACCTCGGGTCCGGCCCGGTCGTCGTGGTCCCGCCGGGCCGGCTGCACCGGGTGCCGTGGGCCCTGCTGCCCGCCCTGCGGGAACGGGTGCTGAGCGTGTCGCCGTCGGCGAGCAGCTGGCTGCGCGCGCGGGACACCGCTCCCCCGCCCGGCGGCCGCCAGGTCCTGGTCCGCGGCCCCGGCCTGGCGAGCGGCGGCGCCGAGGTTCCCGAACTGTCCGACCGGTACACCGGGCGACGGACACCGGCAGGGACCGGCACGGGCACGCCGCCCGGGGCACCGCCGAGCACGCGCGAGGTGCCGTCCCAGGGCGGGCGGGACCAGCCGGCGCGGACCCGTGACGTACCGCCGCACGACGGACCGGGCCGCGGCGAGCAGGAAGACCCGGCCGGAGCGTGGGCGGTGCCGGCGCCCGGCGGGCGGGTGCACGGGGAACGGACCGCAACGCTCGATGGAGCGCCGCGCGGCGGGCGGGAGCGTGGGGTGTCGGCCGTGGCGGGTGTCGCCACGACTCGGGTTCCCCGGCCCGACGACGACGGCGGTCGGTCCGGTCGCCGAGAACGCGACGGTGCGGGGCGGTCCGGCGATGGCGGCCACCGCATCGCGGACGTGCCCGGGGGTGGTGCCGCCGCGCGTGGAACCACCGTCGTGCTGGAGGGCGACGACGCGCGGGTGCCACGGGTCCTGCGGGAGCTGGACGGGGCCGCCCTGGCACACATCGCGGCGCACGGGACCTTCCGTGCGGACAGCCCCTTGTTCTCCTCGCTGCGGATGGCGGACGGGCCGCTCATCGTGCACGACTTCGAGCGGCTCGACCGCAGCCCGTACCGGATCATCCTGCCCTGCTGCGACACCGCGCGCTTCGCGTCGGTCGGCGCCGACGAGCTGCTGGGCCTGGTCACCGCGCTGCTGCCGCTGGGCACGGCCGGGGTGGTGGCGTGCACCGCGCCGGTCAACGACGCCGCGGTGGTGCCGCTGATGCTCGCGCTGCACAAGGGGCTGGAGGCGGGCCTGTCCCTGGCGGAGGCCCTGCGTGACGCGCGGGCCTCCTTGCCGGGCGACGCGGTGCACCAGGCGACGGGGTGGGCCTTCTCGGCGTTCGGTGCGGCCTGAGACGCCGGGGCCGCCGGATCAGGCGGGTTGGGGCTCGGGCAGTTCCACGAGCCAGGGCAGGGCGCCGCGGTCGGCCGCGCCGAGGCGGGTGTAGGCGCCGTAGAGGTGGTTGCCGACGGTGCGGACGGACAGGGTCAGCCGCTCCGCGATCTGCCGGTTGCTCAGGCCCGCGGCGGCGAGCGTGACGATCTGGCGCTGCCGGGCGGTGAGTTCGCCGAGCACCAGGCCGGACAGCGCCGGGGTGCGGGCGCCCTGGCAGCGCCGGGCGAGGGCGGCGGCACGGGTCCGGGCGGTGCGCGCGGCCCGCGGGTCGCGGTGGGCGCCTACCGCCTGGGCGCTGGCCTCGGCGGCGAACAGCAGGAACCCGCGCCGTTCCAGCTCCTCGGCGACCCGGTCGAGTGCCGGTCCGTCCGCGCGCGCGAGGGCGTCGGCGTGCGCGGCGAAGACGCCGGTCAGCCGGCCCGCCGCCCGCTCGGGTGCGCCGAGCCGGACGGCGTCGTACGGGTCGCCCCGGCCGGCCGTCCGGACCGCTTCGTCCAGGTCACCGCGCGCGGCGGCGGCCCACGTGGCGGCCGCCGCCGCGACGCCCGGCGCCGCGTCCCCCGACTGTGCGGCGGCCAGGGCGAGTTCGGTGCGGCAGTCCGGATCGTCGTGCTGGGTCCGCAGGCCCTCGCGGGCCCAGGCCGCGGCTTCGCGCAGCCGTCCGCGCAGCCGTGCGTACCTGGCCCGCAGGGCCGCGTACCGGGTCGGCAGCGGTGCTCCCTCGGCGACCAGCCACTCCCCCACGGGGGCCTCGGTCGCCCGTACGTCGGCCTGCTCGACGCGCCGGGCGAGCGCGGCCCGTTCCGCCTCCAGGGCGGGGCCGGTCCGGTCCGGGGTGCCGGCCAGGCGCCGGGCCCGCAGCCGGCCGGCGGCGGCGCGCAGCACCGGTCCGTGCAGGGGGTGTGCGAGACGGGTGGCGCCGTGGTCGTCTACGGTGACCAGTCCCTCGGCCTCCAGCGGCTCCAGGGTCCGTATGTCGAGGGCGTCCAGGTCCAGGGGCAGGGGCTCGGCGAAGGCGAGGCGTTCGAGCGTCTCCCGCTCCTCGGTGCGGGTGCGGTCGAGGACGTGGGCGGCGCGCTCGCGGACCGCCGGGGTGAGCGGCACCGGTCCCCGCCACGCCCACTGGTCCGTGTCCGGCACCGGCACGAGCCGGCCGCCCCCGCGCACGGCGGTCAGCAGTTCGCGCAGCAGCCGCAGGTCCCCCCGGCCCAAGCGGTACAGCCGGTCGACGGTGAGCGGCTCCAGGGCGGTGTCCGTGCCGGCCGTGAGCAGTTCGGCGGTCTCCTCGCGGGGCAGCGGTTCCAGGGCGAGGCGCGGCAGCAGCTCACCGGACCACAGCCGGGACACCGCGCCCGGTACGGGGGCGCCGTCGGTGGCGACGACCAGGAGGCGGGTGCGGCCGTGCACGGCGAGCTGGTGCACGAGGGCGGCGGAGGCATCGTCGAGCAGGTGTGCGTCGTCGACCAGCAGCAGCCGTACACCGGACAGGAGTTGGACCGCGCGGTGCAGGGTGACCCGCTCGGGCAGCAGGTGGGCGAAGGCGGCGAAGGGGATGTCCCCGGTCTCGGGCGTCCCGGCGGCGCGGACCGTGTCGGTGCCGCGCACGGCCTCGGTCACGAGCCTGGTCTTGCCCGCGCCCGCCGGGCCCGTCACCACGAGCCCGCCCCGGCCGGCCGCCACGGACCCGCGCACCAGCTCCAGTTCGTCCGCCCGGCCGGTGAACGGCCAGGGGGTCTCCAGCCTCTTCGCGTCCCGCAGAGAAGTCGTCACGGCAACATGAGCCGGCATACTCACCCCTGATACAGGGTGACTTGAGTACCCCCCGACTCAGGCGCCGGGACCGGTCCGGACGGCACCCTGATGACCATGACCGCACGCTACTGCTCGCTCGCGCAGCAGCCGGCCCCCGTGCTCGCACCGGGGCTGGCCGCCGAGCGTGCCGCCGCGCTCGTCGGCGGGCAGCGGATGTGGGTCAACGGAACGGTGCTGCACTACTGCTTCCTCGGTGGCGACACCGACACCTCGGTGGTCCCGATGCCGGGCACCGGGCGGCCCCGGCGGGGGTCGTGGGTGGGGACCGAGGAGCAGCGGGACGTGGTGCGCGACTGCTTCCGGCAGTGGCTGGACCTCGGCATCGGGCTCGACCTCGAAGAGGTCCGCGACCGGTCGGAGGCGGAGCTGCGCATCGGCTTCCAGCCCGGCGACGGGTCCTGGTCGGCGGTGGGCAAGGACGCGCTGCGGGTCGGGCTCAACGACCGTACGATGAACTTCGGCTGGGACCTGACCGCGCCGGGTGAGCGGGCGACCGCCCTGCACCAGATCGGGCACGCGCTCGGCATGCTGCACGAGCACCAGAACCCGTACGCGGGCATCCTCTGGGACGACGAGGCCGTCTACGCCGAGCTGGCGGGCCCGCCCAACCACTGGAGCCGGGAGCGGACCTTCCACAACATCCTGCGCAAGCTGGACGGCGACGAGGCCAACGGCCCGGTCTGGGACCCGCAGTCGATCATGGAGTATCCCTTCCCGTCGGGGCTGATCCTGGAACCCGAGCACTACCGCTCGGGCCTGCACCCGCCCGGTACACTCTCCGCCGCCGACAAGGAGTTCGCCCTGCGCTGGTACCCGCCCACCGGCCGGCCCGGTCCGCTGGTGCCGTTCCGCTCGGTGCCGTTGGGTCTCGGGCCCGGCGAGCAGGCCGACTTCCGTGTGGACCCGCCGGAGACCCGCGAGTACACCGTGGGCACCTTCGGCGACAGCGACGCCGTCGTCGTCGTGTTCGAGGAGCGGGACGGCGTGCCCCGCTACTTCGCCGGACAGGACGACGGGGGAAGTCCCCGCAACGCCACGATCAGGGCCCGTTTCGTCAAGGGCCGCCGCTATGTCGTCCGGGTGCGCCTGTACTCCTCGTGGGGTGCCGGCGAGACGGCGGTCATGTACTGGTGACCGCGCGGCTCACGAGCACCCGGGCGCCGTGGCCACGGACCGGCGCCGGGGGCCGGCCGCGACGCGCCGCCTTCGGGGGAGGGCGACGCGTCGCGGCACATGCCGTGTCCGCCGCTGGGGGGCGGCGGACACGGCGACTTCCACGGGTCCCGTCGTGTCAGGCGGGACGGCCCGCGAGGGCACGGCCGAAGGCCGGGTGGGCGGTCAGGCCCCGGACGTGGGACCACAGCGCGGGGTGGTCGTCCGCACGCCGCGGGGTGTCGCGTCGGACGAGGGCCGCCCAGACCTCGATGTCGGCGGCGGTCAACCGGTCGCCGACGACGTGGGAGTGCGCGGTCAGGCGCCGCTCCAGGAGGTCGAGTACGCCGGGCAGCGCCGCGGGGTCGGCGGCCCGGGCGCACAGCTCCTCGACGGCGGCGATCTCCGCTTCCGCGCCGCGGGGATACAGCACCGGGCCGGCGGGAGGGGTGAAGGACCGGGCGAGGTCGCGCATGATGTCGCGCGCGTGCGTGCTCACGATCCGGCCGGACCAGCCGTCGCTGAGCACCGGCGCGACGGCAGGACCCCGGTAGTGGTGGGCGCTCGCCTCGTACAGCGGGCGCAGGTCGGCGTATCCGCCGTCGGGACAGTCGGGGCGCCGGGCCAGGAGGGTCACCGGACAGATCTCGGCCAGGCCGAGGAGGCGGTGCACGACGGCGATGCCCAGACAGTCGTCGTGGCCGGGCGACAGGTGGAGGCGGTAGCGGCGCGGCACGGCGTAGTGGCCGCTCCTCGGGTCGCGGCCGATCCGACCGCGGAAGGCGGGGGCAGGGACGAGCGGTGTGACGGTCATGGTTCTCCCGGATGTTTCCCTACCTAATCACTAGGATTACTGGGGAAGTGTCGACCGGCGCCGAGGACGCGTCAAGGGGGTGTCCGCCCACCAAGAAACGGCCCGGGCCGGGACGAGGCACCACGATCAGGCACGAGGACGAGGCGCCACGACGAAAAGGGCCCCCGCGAGCTTCCGCCCGCGAAGACCCTTCGCAACCGTCGGGACGACAGGATTTGAACCTGCGACCCCTTGACCCCCAGTCAAGTGCGCTACCAAGCTGCGCCACGTCCCGGTGCGCGATCCGCGTCTTCCGCGATCGCGCTGGTCAAGCCTACCCCATCCGCGCGGTGGGACGGAGTCGCCAGCCAACCCTCCCACGCGGGCGGCCGAGTGGGCCGGGCCCGGTCCGCTCACAGGTCGGATGGGATGATCACATCGCGAGACGCCGTTGCGTCACGCCGCCCACCAGGCGTTACCTCGCACGGTGCGAACCGAAAGAACCGCGAACAACGAACACGACGAACGCGACGAACACCTCGGTGACGACGTCACCGGCGACCGCTCCGCGCGGCGTGCCGTGACCGTCTTCCCGGTCCTCGTCCTCCTGGCCGGCGCCCTCGGCCTGCTGCTCCCCGGGAGTTTCACCGGGTGGAGCGAGGCGGTGCCGTACCTGCTGGGTGTCGTGATGTTCTGCATGGGCATCACCATGACCCCGGAGGACTTCCGCGGCGTCGTGAAGCGCCCCTGGGCGGTGGCGCTCGGGCTCGGCGCGCACTACGTCATCATGCCGGGGCTCGGCTGGGCCATCGCCCACCTGCTCGACCTGCCGCCGCAGCTCGCCGCCGGCGTGATCCTGGTGGGCTGTGCGCCCAGCGGTACGGCCTCCAACGTGGTGACCTACCTGGCTCGCGGCGACGTCGCCCTGTCCGTCTCCGTCGCGACCGTCTCCACGCTGGTCGCCCCGCTGGTCACCCCGCCGCTGACCCTGCTGCTGGCCGGAGAGTACCTCCCGGTGGACGCCGGGTCCATGGTCACCGACATCCTCAAGACGGTGCTGCTGCCGGTCCTCGCGGGCGTCGTCGTACGGCTGCTCGCGGGACGGTACGTGCAGCGGGCGCTGCCGGCGCTGCCCTGGCTGTCCGCGCTGACGATCTCCGTGATCGTGGCGGTCGTCGTGGCGGGCAGCGCCGACGCCATCAAGTCGGCCGCGGGGCTGGTCTTCGTCGCCGTCGTCCTGCACAACGGGCTCGGTCTGGCCCTCGGCTACGGCGCGGGGCGCCTCGGCAGACTGGGTGAGCCCGGCAGCCGTGCCATGGCCTTCGAGGTCGGCATGCAGAACTCCGGTCTCGCCGCCTCGCTGGCCACCGCCCACTTCAGCCCCCTGGCGGCGCTGCCGGCCGCGGTCTTCTCCGTCTGGCACAACGTGTCCGGCGCGGTGGTGGCGGCGTGGCTGTCGCGACGGGGTCGGTGAGCCGAGCGCGAGAGCTGTCGGGACCTGTCAGGCGACCGGCGGGGTGCCGTGGAGGGAGCGGGACGCGGTGGCCCTCGGGCCCCAGTCCGGTCCCTTGGCGCGCTCGGCCTCCGTCCAGGAGTTCCGTTCGCGCTGCTCACCCCCGCGCGGACCGCGACGAAGTGTCCGCCTGCCCGGCCCGATCCCCCACACCCTGTCTCCCCTGGCGCCCGGCAGGCACTGGTTGACGTCGCGGCATGACCCACAGCTTCGTTGTCCACGTCCCCCACGCCGAGCTCGAACCCGAGCCGCTCGACCCCGGCCAGATCGTGTCCGGCACACCCGAGGTGACCGGCAAGGTGGTCTGGGAGTCGCCGGACGGCCGCCGGGTGCGCGGCGTCTGGCAGATCACGCCGGAGGTGGTCACCGACACCGAGGCGGACGAGGTGTTCGTCGTGCTCAGCGGCTCGGCCACGATCGAGGTCGCGAGCGGCCCGACGCTCACGGTCGGGCCGGGCGACCTGGCGGTACTGCGCGAGGGCGACCGTACGACGTGGACGGTGCACGAGACGCTGCGCAAGGCCTATGCGATCGACCTGGGCCGGCCATGAGGTTTGTCCTGTCAAAAGGTTGACATGATGCCGACGCCCGCCCAGGGTGGCCTGGACAGATCACGCTGGACAGATCACGGACAGGTCCGAAGAGGGGCTCTCATGGTCGAGGCACTCGGTGTCGCCGTCGTCGGTTTCGGCTGGATGGGCCGGGTGCACACCCAGGCGTACGCCCGGGTCCGGCACCACTATCCGCACCTCGCGCTGCGCCCGGAGCTGGTGACGGTAGCGGAGGAGGTGCCGGGGCGGGCCGAGGAGGCCGCCGCGCAGTTCGGGTTCGCCTCCACGACCCGCGACTGGCGCGAGGTGGCGGCGGACCCGCGGGTGCGCGCGGTCAGCATCACCGCCCCCAACTTCCTGCACCGCGAGATCGCCGTCGCGATGGCCGGGGCGGGCAAGCACATCTGGGTGGAGAAGCCGGTCGGCCTGTCCGCAGACGACGCGCGGGCGGTGGCGGACGCGGTGGCCGAGGCCGGTGTGCAGGGCACGGTCGGCTTCAACTACCGCAACGCCCCCGCCGTGGAGGCCGCCCGCGACCTGATCGCCGCCGGTGACATCGGGAGCGTCACCCATGCCCGCATCCGGCTCTTCAGCGACTACGCCGCCCACCCGGAAGGCGCGCTGACCTGGCGCTACGAGCGGGAGCGCGGCGGCAGCGGGGTGCTCGGCGACCTGGCCTCGCACGGCGCGGACCTGGCCCGGTTCCTGCTCGGCGACATCGCGTCGCTGACCGCCGACACGGCGGTCTTCCTGCCGGAGCGGGCCCGCCCCGCCGCCGCCACCGCCGGTCACGCGCGTGCCACGGGCGGCGAGTTGGGCCCGGTCGAGAACGAGGACTACGTCAGCTGCCTGCTGCGCTTCGCCTCCGGCGCCCGCGGTGTCCTGGAGGCCTGCCGGGTGTCCGTCGGCGAGCAGAACAACTACGGCTTCGAGGTGCACGGCACCACGGGCGCGGTGTCCTGGGACTTCCGCCGCATGAACGAACTGCGCGTCAGCCGCGGCACGGAGTACCAGGACCAGCCCGTGAGCACCGTGTACGTCGGCCCCGGGCACGGCGAGTTCGCCGCCTTCCAGCCGGGGGCCGCGAACGCCATGGGTTACGACGACCTGAAGGTGGTGGAGGCCCACCGCTTCCTGCGCTCGATCGCGGAGGGCACCCCGTACGGCGCGACTCTGACGGACGCCGTGCACAGCGCGGCCGTGCTGGACGCGATGACGCGGTCGGCGGAGCGCGGCACCTGGGTCGGACCCGAGGCGTCCGACTGAGCCGGAAGGCCGCCGGGCGTCACACGGTCGCGGCGTCGAAGGGCGTGTCGCAAGGCATGTTGTGCGGTGTCACGACCTGGATCGCCGACGGCCGCGAGGGACCCGCGGACGGCAGGGCGCCGTGGGCCCGCATCACGTGGCGGCAGGCCTCGCGCAGGTCCTGGCGCAGGTCGTGGTGGAGGACCACGGACAGGCGCCGCTCACGCAGCAGCCGGGTGTTGTCCTGGTCGAGGTCGTGGGCGACGAACACCTCGCAGCGGCGGCCGAGGTCCGCGAAGGCGCGCAGGGTGGCGATGTTGCCGCCGCCCATCGAGTAGACCGCCCGGATCTCCGGATCGCGTTCGAGCGCGGCCCGCACCAGGTCGTACTGGGTGGCGTCCAGGCCCTGCCCCTCGGCGATCTCGACGAGGGCCCGCCCGGGGTGCCGGGCCCGCATGACGCCGCGGAAGCCCATCTCGCGTTCCTCCTCGTTGCGGAAGAAGCCGCTGCTGAGGCTGGTGAGGATGTGGCCGGGGCGGTCGCCGAGCCACTGGCCCATGAGGTAGGCGGCGGTCGCGCCGGCCGCCCGGTCGTCGATGCCGACGTAGGCCACACGGGAGCTGACCGGCAGGTCCGTCGCCAGGGTGACGACGGGGACGCCCGCGGCGGTCAGCCGGCCGACGGCGGCGGTCACCTCGGGGACGTCCGGGGCCTTGAGGATCACCCCCTGGGAGCCGCGCCGGGCGATCCGGTCCAGGGTGCCGGTCAGTTCCCCGGCCGGGCCGGTCTCGCGGAAGTGGAAGCGGCAGCGCACCACGGCGGGGTGCAGGGCGGGCAGTTCGGCCTCCAGCGCGGCCCGCACGGCGGTGGAGAAGCGCTCCGGCGCCTGCATCACGATGTCGCACATGAACGTGCGGCCGACCAGCCGCACCTGGGTGCGCTGGCGGTCCAGGTCGGCGATGGCCCGGCGCACCTCGAACGCGGTGCTCTCGCGCACGCCGCCGCGGCCGTTGAGCACCCGGTCGACGGTGGCCTCGCTCAGGCCCGCCTGCCGTGCGATCTCCCGGATCGGGAAGGGGTGCCCCATGGCCGGCTCCTCCGCTTCGTCCGTGCGGCGCACTCTGAGGGGTTTTTGATGGCCGCCTGCTGGTTGTTCGACGCGTTTGTCAGGACAAGAATGACAGCACCGCGTCGCCCCTGTCAGCGAAAGGACGACGATGCCCGCAGCGCCCGTCCCCGCCCACCGCGCCCCACTCTCCGAACGCGACTGCGACCTCGACGCCTTCCGCGCGCTCGTCGAGCAGCCGACCGACCCGGCCGCGTACCCGCGGGCCTCCGCCGTGGAGCGCAACGTCCCCGTGTACGACGCCGGGGACCTGCGCGACGACCCGGAGACGGCGGCCGAACTCGTCCACGCCCTCGCCGACGGCCCCGGCATCGTCGTCCTCGAGCGCGCCTTCCCGGACCCGGCGGTGGTCGACCGGGCCACGGCCGTGTTCGACGCGCTGATCGCCGAGCAGCGCGCCTCGGGCGCCGCCGCCGGTGACCACTTCGCCGCGCCCGGCGCCAACGACCGGGTGTGGAACGCCCTGGAGAAGGCGGCCCTGCGCGACCCGGAGGCGTTCGCCGCGTACTACGCCAACGACGCCCTGGCCCTGGTCGCCCGCGCCTGGCTCGGCCCCGGCTACCAGGTCACCTCCCAGATCAACGTGGTCAACCCGGGCGGTGCCGCGCAGACCGCGCACCGCGACTACCACCTGGGCTTCCTCTCGGGCGAGGCCGCGGCCACGTACCCGGCGCACGTGCACCGCCTCTCCCCGGTGCTCACGCTCCAGGGCGCCGTCGCACACTGCGACATGCCCGTGGAGTCCGGGCCCACGATGTACCTGCCGCACTCCCAGAAGTACGAGCCGGGCTACCTGGCCTGGCGGCTGCCGGAGTTCCGGGCCTTCTTCGAGGCACGCCACGTGCAGTTGCCGCTGGCCAAGGGCGACGCGGTCTTCTTCAACCCCGCGCTGTTCCACGCGGCGGGCGCCAACCGCTCCGCGGGCCTGCGCCGCATGGCCAACCTGCTCCAGATCTCCTCCGCGTTCGGCCGGGCCATGGAGACCGTGGACCGGGAGGCGGTGGTGGACGCCGTCTACCCGGTGCTGCTGAAACGGAAGGCCGAGGGCGTGGGCGAGCGGTGGCTGGAGCACGTGGTCGCCGCGAGCGCGGAGGGGTACCCCTTCCCCACCAACCTCGACCGCGACCCGCCGGTCGACGGCCTGGCACCGCCCTCCCAGGCGGACCTCGTACGGCGGGCGCTGCGCGAGGAGTGGACGCCGAACGCGCTCCGCGAGCGGCTGCGGGCGGGCCGGGTACGACGAGAGAGCCGGTGAGCGGGGGCGTACGGGGCACGGGCCCCGGCACGGACACCCCACACCACCCCGAGCAAGGAGCAGCCAAGCACATGCGTATCGGAATCCTCGGCCTCGGCCGCATCGGCGCCTTCCACGCCGAGACCCTCGCCGGACTCGACGCCGTCGGCTCGCTCGTCGTGGCCGACCCGTTCGCGGACGCCGCGAAGGCCGCCGCCGAGCGGTTCGGCGCCGAGGTCGCGGACTCGCCCGAGGCCCTGCTGGCCGCCGGTGTGGACGGTGTGGTGGTCGCGGCGGCGACCGACGCCCACCCTGACCTGATCCTCGCCGCCGTCGAGGCCGGTGTGCCCGTCTTCTGCGAGAAGCCCGTCGCCCGCACCATGACGGAGGGCGTCGAGGTGCTCAAGGCGCTCGCGGGCCGCGACGTGCCGGTCCAGATCGGCTACAACCGCCGCTTCGACGCCGGGTTCGCCGCCGCGCGGGCCGCCGTGCGCAGCGGCGAGCTGGGCACGCTGCACACCGTCCGGTCGACCACGCTGGACCCGGCGCCGCCGCCCGCTGCGTACGTCGCCGCCTCCGGGGGCATCTTCCGGGACTGCTCGGTGCACGACTTCGACATCATCCGCTGGGTGACCGGGCGCGAGGTGAGCGAGGTGTACGCCGTCGGCGGCAACCGCGGCGCCGGCTTCATCCGGGAGGCGGGCGACGCGGACACCACCGGCGCGGTCCTCACCCTGGACGACGGCACCGTCGCCCTGGTCTCCAACAGCCGCCACAACGGCCGCGGTCACGACGTCCGCATGGAGATCCACGGCTTCGACGACTCGATCGCCGTCGGACTGGAGGACAGGCTGCCGCTGCGTTCGGTCGAGCCGGGCACGACCTTCCCGGCCGGTACTCCGCACGACTTCTTCATGGACCGCTTCGCCGCCGCCTACCGCGCCGAGCTGACCGCGTTCACCGAGGTCGTCGCCGGTACCCGCCCCTCGCCCTGCACGGTCGAGGACGCGCTGGAGGCGGGCTGGATCGCCGAGGCGTGCACCCTCTCGCTGCACGAGCACCGGCCGGTGACGATCGCTCAGGTGCGGCGGGGCTGAGCGGGACGCAGAGGTCCGGCGGAGCCGGCGGGGTCATCCCGCCGGCTCGCTGATGTTCACCATCCATTGGACGCCGAACCGGTCCGTGCACATGCCGAAGACGTCGCCCCACATCTGCTTCTCCAGGGGGACGGCGACGGAACCGCCGGCGGACAGCTTCTCCCAGTAGCCGCGCAGCTCGCGCGCGTCGTCGCCACTGAGACTCACCGCGAAGGTGTTCCCCGGCGTGTACTCCATCCCGGGCGGCGTGTCGGCGCCCATCAGGGTGAAGCCGCTCGGCGTCTCCAGCATGGCGTGCATGATCTTGTCGGTGTACGCGGGGTCCGGCATGCCCGCCGAGCCGAAGGTGTTCAGCGCCAGGCTGCCGCCGAACACCTGCTCGTAGAACTCCATCGCCTCTCGGGCATCGCCGTCGAAGCTGAGGTACGGGTTGAGACGCGAGGACATGGGTGCCTCCCGGAACGGGACGAGGGGTCAGTGCTGCGCACGCTAGCGCGCACCACCCATGACGGCCCGCCGAGCGGCGCACCGGCGGGACGCTCCCCCGCCGGCGCGGCCGGTCTCAGGCCCCGCAGGAGCGCAGGAACTTCCGGGTGCGCACCGCGATGGGCAGCGGCTTGTCCGGCTCGCAGGGGTACATGTCCTGCTCGACGATGGCGAACAGGTCCACGCCGAGTTCCTGGGCCGCCGTGAGCACCGGGCCCAGCTCCGGCACGCCCCCCGGCGGCTCGCACATCACGCCGCGCTGGACGGCCGGTCCGAACGGCACCCCGCCCTCCCGCACGCCGGCGAGGATCTCCGGGTCGACCTGCTTGAGGTGGAGGTAGCCGATGCGCTCGCCGTAGGTCTCGATCAGCTTGACGCTGTCGCCGCCGCAGTAGGCGTAGTGGCCGGTGTCCAGGCAGAGGTTCACCAGGTCGGAGTCGGTGGCGTCCAGGAAGCGCTCGACGTGCTCCTCGGTGTCGATGTGGGTGTCGGCGTGCGGGTGGACGACGATGTCCAGGCCGTAGGTCTCCCGCACCTCGCGGCCCAGGCGCTCCATGCCCCGGGTGAGGTGGGTCCACTGCTCGCCGGTCAGCTCCGGGGGCTCCAGGATCTCGGCGGTCTTGTCGTCGCGCCAGAAGGACGGGATGACGACGAGGTGCTTCGCGTCCATGGCCCGGGTCAGGGCGGCGACGCGGCTGACCTGTTCCCAGGTGGCGTCCCACTCGGAGGGGCCGCGGTGCAGGCCGCAGAAGATGGTGCCCGCCGAGACCTTGAGGCCGCGCCGGGTCACCTCGTCGGTGAGCCGGGCCGGGTCGGTGGGGAGGTAGCCGTAGGGGCCCAGCTCGATCCACTCGTAGCCGGCCTCGGTGACCTCGTCCAGGAACCGTTCCCACGGCACCTGCCGGGGGTCGTCGGGGAACCAGACGCCCCAGGAGTCGGGGGCCGAACCGACGCGGATGCGGTCGAGGGCAGAGGGCATGCTCAGGCCTTCCCTTCGGCGGTACCGGATGCGGTGCTGTCGGATGCGGCGGCGCCGGATGCGGCGCCGTCGGTCCTGTCGGCAGTATCGGGCGCGGCGGCCTTCTCCGCATCGTCCGCGTGGTCGGGCAGCGCCGCCACGTCGACCCCGCCGACCTGCGCCAGTTCGTGCTTGAGGGCGGCGAGTTCGGCGCCGCCTGCCATGTGGTTGGTGAGCGCTTCGAGGGTGATGTCGGCGCGGGCGGCGCTCAGTTCGAGGGTGCCCAGGCGCAGCACGCTGAAGTGGTCGCCGACCATGTAGGCGTGGTGGGGGTTGTGGGTGATGAAGATGACGCCGAGTCCGCGTTCGCGGGCGGCGGCGATGTACTTGAGCACCACGCCGGACTGCTTGACGCCGAGCGCGGCGGTGGGCTCGTCGAGGATGAGGACGCGGGCGCCGAAGTAGACGGCACGGGCGATGGCGACGCACTGGCGCTGGCCGCCGGAGAGGGTGCCGATGGGCTGTTCGAGGTCGTCCAGGACGATGCCCATGTTGCGCAGTTCCTCGTCGGCGGTCCGCTTCATGCGGGCGATGTCGAGGCGGCGCACGGGCCAGGGGCCCTTGGTCATCTCGGAGCCGAGGAAGAAGTTGCGCCACACCGGCATCAGCGGGACGGTCGCGAGGTCCTGGTAGACCGTGGCGATGCCGCGGGCGAGGGCGTCGCGCGGGGTGGCGAAGCGCACGGCCTCGCCGTCGACGAGGAACTCGCCCTCGGTGTGCTGGTGCAGCCCGGAGATGATCTTGATGAGGGTGGACTTGCCGGCACCGTTGTCACCGAGCACGCAGGTCACCCTGCCGGGGTGGACGGTGAGGTCGACTCCGTGCAGGGCGCGGATGTTGCCGTAGGACTTGCCGGCGCGGCGCAGTTCGACGAGCGGGCGGTCCTGCTCGGGTGCGGGGTCGGGGAGGACGGCGCCGTGGGTGCCGGGGGCTGCTGGGGTCTTGCTGGTCATTTCCGATCACCTCCGGGTCGCGGCGCGGCGGACGTACAGGTTGATGAGGACGGCGCCGAGGAGCATCACGCCGAGGAAGGCCTTGAACCAGTCGGGGTTCCAGCCCGCGAAGACGATGCCCTGGTTCACCATGCCGAACATGAAGGCGCCGAAGACGGGGCCGATGGCGGAACCGTAGCCGCCGGTGAGCAGACAGCCGCCGATGACGGCCGCGGCGATGTAGATCAGCTCCTGGCCGACGCCTTCGCCCGACTGCACGGTGTTGAAGGAGAACAGCTGGTGCATGCCGACGAACCAGGCACCGAAGCCGACCAGCATGAACAGCGTGATCTTCGTGAAGGTGACCGGCACGCCGACCGCGCGGGCGGAGTCCTGGTTGCCTCCGACGGCGAAGATCCAGTTGCCGTACTTGGTGCGCAGCAGCACCCAGGTGGCCAGGGCCGCGAAGACCAGCCACCAGACGACCGTGATCTTCACCTCGACGCCGCCGACGTCGAAGGACGAGGCGAACAGGGCCTTGGCCTGGTCGAAGCCGTCCATGTCACTGATGTCGTCGGTGGCGACGTTGCCGGTGACGAGCTTGGTGACGGCGAGGTTGACGCCCTGGAGGACCAGGAAGGTGGCCAGCGTCACCAGGAAGCTCGGCAGGCCGGTCTTCATCAGCACCCAGCCGTTGAAGGCGCCGACGGCCAGCGAGGCCACGAGGGCGACGATCACGCCCATCCAGACGTTCATGGTCAGCTGGTAGCTGAGCATGCCGGCGGTGAGCGCCGAGGTGACCACGGCGACACCGGCGGACAGGTCGAACTCGCCGCCGATCATCAGCAGGGCGACGGGCAGCGCCATGATGCCGATGGTGGACGACTGGTACAGGACCGTCGCCATGGAGCCGCCGTCGCGGAGGGTGGGCGCGGCGATCAGGAAGAAGACGAACACGGCGACGGCGCCGAGGAAGACCCCGACCTCGGGCCGGGCGAGCAGCCGCAGCGCCACGGGGCGCTCGCGGGTGCGCCCGTCGGTCTGCTGGGGGCCGGGGGCCGGCGGTGTGGTCACCGCCGGCTCAGCCTGTTGGGCCATGCTCATCACCGGGTGCCCTTCGAGGCGAACTCGGCGACGGCCTTGACGTTGGTCTTGTCGACGAAGGCCGGGCCGGTCAGCACCGGCTGCTCACCGCCGCCGCTGTAGTTGCCGTTGTTCTTGTAGAGCCACAGTCCGTCGACCGCCAGGTAGCCCTGGAGGTAGGGCTGCTGGTCGACGGCGAACGCGATGTCGCCCTTCTCGATGGCGCCGGTCAGTTCCTTGTTGAGGTCGAAGGTGGCGACCTTGGCCTTGCCGCCGGACTCGTCCACGGACTGCACGGCCGTCATGGCGAAGGGGGCGCCGAGCGTGACGAGGTGGTCGATGGCGCCGTCCTGCTTGAGCTTGGCGGTGATGGTCGACTTCACCGAGGGCATGTCGGTGCCGTTGACGTAGAGGTTCTCGATGGACCCCTCGAAGGTCTTCTTCACGCCGTCGCAGCGCTGGGTCAGGCCGACGTTGCCCTGCTCGTGGATGACGCAGACGGCCTTCTTGGCCCCGTCCTCGTTCAGCCGCTTGCCGAGCGCCTCGCCGGCCACGGTCTCGTCCTGGCCGAAGAACTCCATCAGGCCGAGCTTCTTCCAGTCCGCCAGACCGGAGTTGAGCCCGACCACGGGTATGCCGGCCTTCTCCGCCTTGGCGAGGACGCTCCGCATGGCGTCCGGCTTGGCGAGGGTGACGGCGATGCCGTCGACCTTCTGGTCGATCGCGTTCTGCACCAGGTTGGCCTGGTTGCCGGCGTTCGGGTCGGCGGAGTAGACGAGCTTGACGTTGTCCTTGTCGGCGGCGGCCTGGGCGCCCTTGCGGACGATGTCCCAGAAGGTGTCGCCGGGCGCCTGATGGGTGACCAGGGCGACCGTCATGCGGGGGGTGTTCGCCTTGCCCGCGGAGGCGCCCGAGTCGCTCTCCTCGTCGGCCTTCTTCCCGCCCGAGCTGCTGGAACAGCCGGCGAGGGTCAGGGCCGCGGCGGCGGCGAGGGCCACGGCAGGGGCGAATCTGCGGGAGCGGGCGTGCGAAGAGCGGTCCATCTTTTCCTGCACCTCACTGTGCGACTGTGCGACGGGAGAGCCGTGTGCCAGACCCGAGTGCCAGACCCGAGAAGAATGGCTGTTGCTGCGCTGGGACCGGATACAAGTCCTTGAGACGCCCACTGTCAATACTTTGTCAAGACATCATTTCACTCACAGGTCCGAATGTCAGTACAAAGTCTTGACAGCGTCGTTCAGGAGTCATACACCTGGGAGGCGGCAGGCCCCCGCCCAGCCAAAGGAGCGTCGCACATGGCCGAGTCAGTCCCGCGTTTCGATCTGATCACGATGGGCCGCATCGGGGTCGATCTCTATCCTTTGCAGACGGGCGTTCCCCTGGCGGAGGTTGAGACGTTCGGCAAGTTTCTCGGCGGCTCGGCCTCCAATGTGGCGGTCGCCGCCGCCCGGCTCGGCCGTGCCACCGCCGTCATCACCCGCACCGGCGACGACCCCTTCGGCGCCTATCTGCACGGCGCGCTGAGGGAGTTCGGCGTCGACGACCGCTGGGTCACCCCGGTCGTGGCCTACCCGACACCGGTGACGTTCTGCGAGATCTTCCCGCCGGACGACTTCCCGCTGTACTTCTACCGCCGGCCCAAGGCTCCCGACCTGGTGATCCATCCGGAGGAGCTGGACCTGGACGCGATCCGCGCGGCCTCGATCTTCTGGATGACCGGCACCGGCCTGAGCGAGGAACCGAGCCGTACGGCGACCCTGGCCGCCCTCGCCCACCGCGCGAATTCCGGCACCACGGTGTTCGACCTGGACTGGCGCCCCATGTTCTGGACCGACCCGGACCAGGCACGCCCGTACTACGCCGAGGCGCTCGCGCACGCGACCGTCGCGGTCGGCAACCTGGACGAGTGCGAGATCGCCACGGGCGTGCGCGAACCCCGCGCCTGCGCCGAGGCACTGCTGGCGGCCGGTGTGGAGCTGGCGGTGGTCAAGCAGGGCCCGAAGGGCGTCCTCGCCGTGCACCGCGACGGCCGGTCGGCCGAGGTGCCGCCGGTCCCGGTCGAGGTGGTCAACGGACTCGGCGCGGGTGACGCGTTCGGCGGCTCCCTGTGCCACGGTCTGCTCTCCGGCTGGGAGCTGGAGCGGATCATGCGGTACGCCAACGCGGCCGGCGCCCTCGTCGCCTCCCGTCTCGCCTGTTCCTCCGCGATGCCCACCGAGGCGGAGGTCGACGACCTCCTCGCGCGAGCCACTCCCTGAACGGAGCAACGCCTTGTCCCTCAGCATCTCCAGCATCCCGGACCTCACCGCGGTCCGCGCCCGGCACCCGGAGGCGATCGCCGAGGCCGCGGCCCGCCGGGTACGCCGCCCGCTGATCGGCGACTCCGGCCGCCTGATGATCGTGGCCGCCGACCACCCGGCGCGCGGCTCGCTCGGCGTCGGCGACCGCGGGCTCGCCATGGCCAACCGGGCCGACCTGCTGGAACGCCTGTGCACCGCGCTGTCCCGGCCCGGCGTCGACGGGGTGCTGGCCACCGCCGACGTGCTGGAGGACCTGCTCCTGCTCGGGGTGCTGGAGGACAAGGTCGTCATGGGCTCGATGAACCGCGGCGGCCTCGCGGGCTCCGCCTTCGAGATGGACGACCGCTTCACCGGCCACCGCGCCGAGGACATCGCCCGGCTGCGCTTCGACGCGGGCAAGCTGCTGCTGCGCATCGACTACGACGACCCCGGCTCGCTGGCCACGCTGGAGGCGAGCGCCCGGGCGGTCGACGCCATGGCGGCACGCGAACTGCCCTTGTTCGTCGAGCCGTTCATCTCCCGCCGGGTCGACGGCCGGGTCCGCAACGACCTGTCGGCCGAGGCCGTCACCCGCTCCATCGCCATCGCCTCCGGTCTCGGCGGCACCTCCGCCTACACCTGGCTGAAACTGCCCGTCACCCAGGACCCGGACGACATGGCGGAGGTGCTGGAGACCTCCACGCTGCCCGCGGTGCTGCTCGGCGGCGACATAGGAGGCTCCCCCGCGGACCAGACCGCGGCCTACGAACGCTGGCGCAAGGCCCTCAGGCTGCCCACCGTGCAGGGCATGGTCGTCGGCCGCTCGCTGCTCTACCCGGCCGGGGGCAGTGTGGAGCAGGCGGTGGACACGGCCGTCGGACTGCTGTGAGCGAGAAGAGGCGGAGGAGCAGGGGATGACCTATCACCTTCCCGCGGGCAAGGCCGCGGCGGACGGCCCGTACGCCGTGGACGTGACCCCCGAGAGCGCGGGCTGGGGTTACTCCAGCCTGCGCGTGGTGCACCTGCCGCCCGGCGGCGGTCACACCTTCGACAGCGGCGAGAGCGAGTGGATCGTGCTGCCGCTGAGCGGCGGCTGCACGGTCGCGACCGCCGACGACTTCGGCCAGGAGACCTTCGAACTCGACGGTCGCGACAGCGTGTTCAGCGGTGTGACCGACTTCGCGTACATCCCGCGCGACGCCCGCACGACGCTGACCTCGCACGGCGGCGGCCGGTTCGCCCTGACCGGCGCCCGCTGCACCCGCCGCCTGCCCGCCCGCTACGGCCCGGCGTCCTCGGTGCCGGTGGAGCTGCGGGGCACCGGGAACTGCTCGCGGCAGGTCAACAACTTCGGTGCGGCCGGGGTGCTGGAGTGCGACAAGCTGATCGCGGTCGAGGTGCTCACGCCGGGCGGGAACTGGTCCTCCTTCCCGCCCCACAAGCACGACGAGCACCGGCCCGGCGAGGAGTCGGTGCTGGAGGAGATCTACTACTTCGAGTTCGCGCCCCACGACGGCACCCGGGGCCTCGGCTACCAGCGCGTCTCCCCCTCCGGGCGGGGACGGGGCACGGACGTGCTCGCCGAAGTGCGCGACGGGGACGTCGTGCTGATCCCCGACGGCTGGCACGGGCCGTCGATGGCGGTCCCGGGCCACCACATGTACTACCTCAACGTCATGGCCGGGCCGGAGCCCGAGCGCGCCTGGCTGATCTGCGACCACCCCGACCACGCCTGGGTCCGGGACACCTGGCCCGAGCAGCCGGTCGACCCCCGACTCCCCCTCTACACCGCACCGGAGAGGTCCGCATGAGCGCCGCGCCCACCCGCCGACTGACCACCGCCCAGGCCCTGGTGCGCTTCCTGGCCGCGCAGTACACCGAACGCGACGGCGTCCGGCACCGCCTGATCGCCGGCACCTGGGGCATCTTCGGCCACGGCAACGTGGCCGGCCTCGGCCAGGCGCTCGTCGAGTACCGCGAGGCGATGCCGTACCACCAGGGCCGCAACGAACAGGCCATGGTGCACGCCGCCGTGGGCCACGCCCGGCAGCTCAACCGCCTGTCCGCGCAGGCGGTGACGACCTCCATCGGCCCCGGCGCCACCAACCTGGTCACCGGCGCGGCCCTCGCCACCATCAACCGCCTGCCGGTCCTGCTCCTCCCCGGCGACTACTTCGCCTCGCACGCCGCCGACCCCCTGCTCCAGCAGCTGGAGCACCCGGTCGAGGCCGACGTGTCGGTCAACGACGCCCTGCGGCCCGTCTCCCGCTACTTCGACCGGATCACCCGCCCCGAGGCGCTCCTCGCCTCCGCCCTCCAGGCGATGCGCGTGCTCAGTGACCCGGCGGAGACCGGCGCGGTCACCCTCGCGCTGCCGCAGGACGTGCAGGCCGAGGCGTACGACTGGCCGGAGGAGTTCTTCGCCGACCGCGTCTGGCGGGTACGCCGCCCGGCGCCCGACCCGGCGGAGCTGGCCGAGGCGGTCCGGGCGGTCCGCGCCGCCGCACGCCCGCTGATCGTCGCGGGCGGCGGCGTCCACCACAGCGAGGCCGAACAGGCCCTGAAGGCACTGGTGGACGCCACCGGCATCCCGGTCGCCTCCACCCAGGCCGGCAAGGGCGCGCTGCGCCACGACCACCCGGCGGACCTCGGCGGCATCGGCCACACCGGCACCGCGGTGAGCGACGCCCTCGCCCGCACCGCCGACCTGGTGATCGGCGTCGGCACCCGCTACTCGGACTTCACCACCGCCTCCGGCACCCTCTTCCAGCACCCCGGCGTCCGCTTCCTGAACCTCAACATCACCGCCTTCGACGCCCACAAGCTCGCCGCCGCCACCCTGGTGTGCGACGCCCGGTCGGGGCTCGCGGCACTGACGGAGGCGCTGGCCGGGCACCGGGTGGACGCCGCGTACGAGACGGAGTACCGCGCGGGCAAGGCCCGTTGGGACGAGACGGTCGAGGCGGCCTTCCGCGCCGACGACGACAGCGCGGTGCCGACCCAGACGCAGGTGCTGGGTGCCCTGGACGCGGTCGTCGGCGACGAGGACGTGGTGATCAACGCGGCCGGTTCGCTCCCCGGCGACCTGCACAAGCTGTGGCGGGCCCGGTCCCCGCGCCAGTACCACCTGGAGTACGGCTACTCCTGCATGGGCTACGAGATCCCGGCCGCGCTCGGTGTCCAGCAGGCCGCGCCCGGCACCCCCGTGTGGGCCCTGGTCGGCGACGGCACCTACCTGATGAACCCCACGGAGATCGTCACGGCCGTCCAGGAGAACCTTCCGGTGAAGCTGGTCCTGGTCCAGAACCACGGCTACGCCTCCATCGGCGGCCTGTCCGAGTCGGTGGGCGCCGAGCGCTTCGGCACCGACTACCGCCACCGCGTCGCCGACGGCTCCTTCACCGGCGCCCCGCTCCCTGTCGACCTCGCCGCCAACGCGGCCAGCCTCGGCATGGACGTGCTGCGCGCCAAGACAGTGCGGGAGCTGCGCGAGGCGCTCGCCACGGCCCGTGCGGCGACCCGCCCGACGTGCGTGTACGTCGAGACGGCGCCCGCGGGGGACGCTCTGCCGGCGGAGGCCTGGTGGGACGTGCCGGTGGCCGAGGTGTCGGCCCGCGAGGCCGCCACGGACGCGCGGGCGGCCTACGACCGCGCGGTCGCCGACCGTCGCCGCCACCTCTGACGCTCCCGGTTCCCCGACAGCCCGTCCCCTACGCAAGGGAGGTACGTCCATGGCGAAGACCGGCGACCCCGCACGCGCCGTGACCGCGTCCGCGACCGGCATCCTGGACTTCGCCCTGGACCGGAGCAGTCCGGTGCCGCTCTACTACCAGCTGGCCCAGCAGTTGGAGGCGGCGATCGCTCGCGGCGTCCTCGCGCCGGGGAACCTGCTGGGCAACGAGGTCGACCTGTCCGTGCGCCTCGGCCTGTCCCGGCCGACCGTCCGGCAGGCGATCCAGTCGCTGGTCGACAAGGGGCTCCTGGTGCGGCGGCGCGGGGTCGGCACCCAGGTGGTGCACAGCCAGGTCAGGCGCCCGCTGGAACTGAGCAGCCTCTACGACGACCTGGAGGCGGCCGGGCAGGGCCCGGGCACCCGGGTGGTGCGCAACGAGGGCGTCCCGGCCACCGCCGAGGTCGCGGCGGCCCTCGGTGTCGCGGAGGGCACCGAGGTCGCCGTCCTTCAGCGGCTGCGCCTCACCCACGGGCAGCCGGTGGCGATGCTGTGCAACCACCTTCCGGCGGGACTGCTGGAACTCGACGACGCCCGGCTGGAGTCGACGGGTCTGTACCGGATGATGCGCTCCCGCGGCGTCACCCTGCACAGCGCCCGCCAGACCGTCGGCGCCCGCAACGCCTCCCGCGAGGAGGCCGAGCTGCTCGGCGAGCAGGAGGGCGCCGCGCTGCTCACCATGCGGCGGATCGCGTACGACGACACCGGGCGGCCGGTCGAGTACGGGACGCACGTGTACCGCGCGTCCCGGTACGCGTTCGACTTCCAGCTGCTGGTCAGGAACTGACCGGGCTCAGTGGACCGCGTCCGGACGGGCCCGCTGGTCCGCCGTCAGTTCCAGTTCCACGGCGGCCAGGTTCTCCTCCAGCTGGGCCACCGACGAGGCCCCGGCCAGCGGCACGATCGGCAGTTCCGCGCCGATCTGCCAGGCGAGAACGACCTGGTTGACCGTGGCCCCGGTCTCCCGGGCGACCTCGCGGAGCACGGCGAGCCGGGCCGGGGTGCCCGGGTGGTCGTAGTGGCCGGCTCGGACTCCTTCCGGTGTGCTCAGCTGTGTTCAGCGAGGCTCATGGTGCCCCGCACCCGGCCGGGCCTCGCGGTGCGCAATACGGTGGGCCGCGCGGTCGGTCGCACGAACCGGATCGCCTCTCGGGAAGCCGCGAACCGGTAGACCGGGCCCGCACCGTCCGCTCACCGGTCGGTGCGCAGCTCCGTGGTAGCTCTCAGCCGTGTCGGCGCCGCCATGTCCGACGAGCCCGGCGTGGCAGGCCGTCGCCGATGCGGCAGGACGGCTGCTGGCGGCCTCACCCACCGTTCCGGGCGCTCGCCACGACATGCGTGCTGCCGGTGACTTCACCCCCGCGACGCGGAGGTGAAGTGCTGGACGGACAAGGCGTATCGAGGCGCCGGCGGCACCACCCGGGCGCCCGTCCGCGGTCGGCGTCCCAAGGCCGCAACGTCGGCACAACAGCATCCGGGCCGGAATCCATTGCCTCGGCGAGCAAGCCATGGCCACCCTGAAGAACTGGCGCCTCCCGCGGCCCCGCCCTTCGTCACGCCTCGACCTGAGGCCGGAAAAGGCGGTCTCGGGTTCACGAAGCGGACCTGCGTGCATTCCAACCCGCAGTCGCTCAGGGCGGGTCCGGAGAAGCTGGCCGAACTGCTCGGCTGACCTTGATCAACAGCATCCGTGAGAATGTGTGAGACGGCACCTCTGGAAACGATCAAGAGGGGCCCCGAAGGACCCCTCTCATCTGCTTCTTCACCGTCGGGACGACAGGATTTGAACCTGCGACCCCTTGACCCCCAGTCAAGTGCGCTACCAAGCTGCGCCACGTCCCGGTGCCGTCACGCGCGGTGAACCGCGCGATCACGCGGACAGCACTTTACCCCACGGACCGGGCCGCGCCTAAGCGGGCACGGGAGAGGGACAATCGGACCCATGGACAGCCCTGCCGACAACCCCGTGGACAGCACCGCCTCCGACCGCCCGGCACGGGGGCGGGACCGCGACGAGGAGGGGCGGGCGCGCAACGCCCGGCCGCGCGACGGGCTCGGACGCCCGCTGCCCTACGGCGCGGACGGCGTGGCCCGCCAGCCCGAGGGCGTCGTACGGGCGCCGGAGGAGACGGTCGCCGAGGCGCAGCGGCTGCTGGACGACGGGAAGCCCTTCCACGCGCACGAGGTCTTCGAGGACGCCTGGAAGTCGGGGCCCGAGGAGGAGCGGGAGCTGTGGCGGGGCCTGGCCCAGCTGGCCGTCGGCCTCACGCACTCCGCGCGCGGCAACGTCACCGGCGGGGCCAGGCTGCTGCGGCGCGGGGCGGGGGCCGTCACGGCGTGGGCGGCGTCGGGGGCCGGGCGGGAGCGGCCGTACGGGATGGACCTCGGCGCGGTCGCCGGGTGGGCCCGGGAGCTGGCCGGTGAGGTGGAGGGCGGCGGGTCCGTGGACGCGGCGGCGCGGGCGCCCCGGCTGCGGGGCTGAGTCCCGCCGGGGCAGCCCGGCCGGGGCGTTGTCGGTGGCGTACGGCAGACTCGTGGCGTGCGGACAATTCATGTGATCGGTATCGGCGCGGGCGACCCCGACCAGCTGACGCTCCAGGCGGTCAAGGCGCTGCGGAGCACGGACGTGTTCTTCGTCCTGGACAAGGGCGAGGCCAAGGCCGACCTGGTGCGACTGCGCCGGGACATGCTGGAGACGCACATACCGGAGGGGACGTACCGGGTCGTCGAGGCGCGCGACCCCGAGCGGGACCGGAAGGCGGGCGGGGCGGCGTACTCGCCGGCCGTCGGGGACTGGCGCAGTGCCCGCGCGGGCATCTACGAGCGGCTGATCGCCGAGGAGCTGGGCGAGGACGAGAGCGGCGCGTTCCTGGTGTGGGGCGACCCCGCGCTCTACGACAGCACGCTGGGCATCCTGGAGGAGATCCTGGAGCGCGGCTCGGTGTCGTTCGCGTACGACGTGGTGCCCGGCATCAGCAGCGTCTCCTCGCTGGTCGCCCGGCACCGGACCGGGCTGAACCGGGTGGCGCGCCCGGTGCAGATCACCACGGGGCGGCGGCTCGCCGAGGGCTTCCCCGAGGACACGGACGACGTGGTCGTGATGCTGGACGCCCACCAGACCTTCCGGCGGTACGCGGACCAGGACATCGACATCTACTGGGGCGCCTACCTGGGCACCCCGGACGAGATCCTCGCCTCCGGTCCGATCGCCGAGGCCGCGCCCCGCATCGAGCGGCTGCGCGCCGAGGCACGGGAGCGCAAGGGCTGGATCATGGACACGTACCTGCTGCGGCGCAACCCCGGCGACCGCTGACCGGGCCGGGCCCGAACGGGCTCCGGGGCACACCCGGGCGGACCGCTCCCGCATGCGTGGCCGGTGCACCGGTGTGATCGTGACCGTGTGACAGTCGCCGAGGAATCGCCGCGGACCGCCGCCACCCAGCCGCCCGTGCTGGACCGGCGACGCCGCAACGTGGTCTTCGTCACGATCATGCTCGGCATGCTCCTCGCGGCCCTGGACCAGACGATCGTCGGCACCGCGCTGCCCACGATCGTCTCGGACCTGGGCGGCGCCGCACACATGTCGTGGGTGGTGACCTCGTACCTGCTCGCGGAGACCGTGGCGACGGTCCTGGTCGGCAAGTTCGGCGACCTGTTCGGCCGCAAGGTCGTCTTCCAGGTGTCCGCGGTCGTGTTCATCACCGGCTCCTTCCTGTGCGGGCTCGCGACCGACATGCCGCTGCTGATCATCTGGCGGGCGGTGCAGGGCATCGGCGCGGGCGGCCTGATGGTGACGTCGATGGCGCTGATCGCGGACGTCATCCCGCTGCGGGAGCGGGGCAAGTACCAGGGCGCGATCGGCGCGGTGTTCGGGGTCGCGACGGTCATCGGACCGCTGCTGGGCGGGCTGTTCACCGACCACCTGACCTGGCGCTGGGCCTTCTACGTCAACGTGCCCATCGCGGTCGTCGTCGTGATCGCCGCCGCCCGCACCATCCCGGTGGTGAAGTCGGCCGCCCGTCCGGTCATCGACTACCTGGGCATCGCGCTGGTCGCGGTCGGCGCCAGCGCGCTGATCCTGGCGACGAGCTGGGGCGGCAACGAGTACGCGTGGGGCTCGGCCGTGATCATCGGCCTGTTCGCGGGCGGGCTCATCGCGCTCGGTCTGTTCTGCTGGGTGGAGACCCGGGCGGCCGAACCGATGCTGCCGATGCGGCTGTTCTCCAACCCGGTGTTCACGGTCTGCTCGATCCTCAGCTTCATCGTCGGCTTCGCCATGCTGGGCGCGCTGACGTACCTGCCGACGTATCTGCAGTACGTGGACGGGGATTCGGCCACCGTCTCCGGGGTGCGGACGCTGCCGATGGTGGCGGGGCTGCTGATCGCCTCGGTGTTCAGCGGCAACGTGGTCAGCAAGACGGGGCGGTACCGGCTGTTCCCCATCGCGGGCACGCTGGTGATGGGCGCAGGCCTGTACCTGATGTCGCTGATGGGTGCCTCCACGGGCGCGGGGCTCGAGTCGCTGTACATGTTCGTCCTCGGCACGGGGATCGGCCTGTCCATGCAGGTGCTGACCATCGCCGTGCAGAACACCGTCGAGTACGCCGACCTCGGCACCGCGACCTCCGGTGTCACCTTCTTCCGCACGCTGGGCAGTTCCTTCGGCACCGCCGTGTTCGGCACGATCTACGCCAACGCGCTCGGTCCCAACCTGCGCGACGGCGTCACGGCGGCGGCCGGCACCGGCGCCGCCGACCCGTCGGTGATCGCCAGGGCGTCGACCAGTCCGGAGGGCGTGCACCGGTTGCCGCCCCGGGCGTCGGCGCCGATCGTCGACGCGTACGCGGACACCATCCAGACGGTGTTCCTGTGGACGGTGCCCATCGCCGTCCTCGGCTTCCTGGTCGCGCTGTTCCTCAAGCAGGTCCAGCTGCGCGACAGCGCCCGCGCGGGTTCCACGGACATGGGCGAGGGCTTCGCCTCACCGCACGACGCCAGCAGCAGGCGGACGCTGGAGGCTTCCGTCGGGAAGATCATCGGCGGTACGGAGCTGGACACCGCGCGCCGGATCATCGCGGGCAGCGACACCCGCCTGGACGTCGCCGGTGCCTGGGCCGTGATGCAGGTGGACCTGTTCACACGGCTCGTCGGGCACGCCAGCCTCGGCCTGATCGCGGCCCGCCGCCGGCTTCCCCCGGAGGTGCTGCTGCCGGTGTTCGACCGGATGGTGGAGGAGGGGTTCCTGACCCGCCACGGCTCCCTGCTCTCCCACACCGACGCGGGCGCCCGCGAGGCCCTGGTGATCGGCCGGGCGTGGGCGGCCTGGCTGGAGGACCGGGTGGAGCGGGACATCGGCCGGCCCACGGACACGGACCTGCGCGCCGCCGTCGACGCCATCGCCAAGCGCCTGCTGGTGGAGGACCTCAGCAACGGTCTCCCGCAGCGGGTCAGGCAAGCAGGAGCTGCAGACCCCCCACAACCGTCGCCGCGATCACCAGACGCTCGAACAGGCGTTGGTTGATCCGCTTCACGGCCCACTTGCCGAGGAACGCGCCGGGCACCACGAAGACCACCAGCGCCGCGTCGAGCAGCAGCGAGCGGCCGTCGATCAGGCCGAGCCCCGCGCTGAAGGGCAGCTTGGAGACGTTGACGATCAGGAAGAAGAACGCCGACGTACCCAGGAAGCCGAGTTTCCTGAAGCCCGCGGAGAGCAGGTACATCGACATCACCGGGCCGCCCGCGTTGGCGACCATCGTGGTGAAGCCGCCCAGGACGCCGTACGAGCGGGCCTTCACCCGGCCGGCGCGCGAGGTGACCTCGTCCGGCTGCTCGGTGGCCTCGGCCTGCCGCCGGCGCCACACCGTCACCCCGGCCATGAACAGCAGGATCACGCCGATCGACGTGCGCACGACGGCGTCGTCGGCCCACACCAGGAACACGGTGCCGACGACCACGCCCACCCCGACCGCCGGGAACAGCCGCCACAGGGTGGGCCAGTGCGCGTGGCGCCGGTAGGTGAGGACGGCCAGGACGTCACCGGCGATCAGGACCGGCAGCAGGATGCCGGTGGAGGCGCGGGCGGGCAGGACCGCCGCGAAGATCGCGAGGCTGACCGTGTTGGCCCCGCTCACCGCGGTCTTGGAGAAGCCGACGAGCAGGGCCGCGAAGGCGAGGGCGGCGAATTCCCAGCCGGTGAGGTGCCAGAGCGTCATGGTGTCCATTGCGGGGACCGATGCTATGCGCACCCCCACCGGCGCCGTAAGCACCGTCTCGCCCATCGGTCCTTAGCGGCCGACGGATGCCTGGGGGGCTCCTGATGCTGAGTGCTCGGCGTAGCGCGCCCGCAGCTCCCGCTTGAGCACCTTCATGCTCGGCCCCAGCGGCAGCTCGTCCGCGAACTCCACCCGGCGCGGGTACTTGTGCCGCCCGAGGTGCTGCTTGGACCACTCGGTGACCCCGGCCGCGTCCGGCGTGGCGTCGGGCGTCGTGCCGGGGGCGCGCACGACCACGGCGCAGACCTCCTCGCCGTGCAGCTCGTCCGGGAGCCCGATGACGGCGACCTGGGCGATACCGGGGTGGCGCATCAGCACCTCCTCGACCTCCCGCGGATAGACGTTGTAGCCGCCCCGGATGATGACGTCCTTCTTCCGGTCGACGATCCTCAGGAACCCGTCCTCGTCCTTGGTGCCCAGGTCACCGGTGCGGAACCAGCCGTCGACAAGGGCCTGGGCCGTGGCCTCGGGGCGGCCGAGGTAGCCGGAGAAGACGTTGTGGCCGCGGACGACGACCTCGCCCAGCTCGCCGGTGGGCAGCAGTTCCACCGCGCCCTCGACCTCGGCGCGGGCGATCTCCACGTCGACGCCCCACAGGGGGTGCCCGATGGTGCCGGGCCTGGCGCCGAACACCGGCTGGTTCACGGCTGCCGCCGGGGAGGTCTCCGACAGCCCGTACCCCTCGTAGATCGTCGCCCCGAAGGCCGCCTCGAACCGCTCGAGCACCGCCACCGGCAGCGAGGCTCCGCCGGAGACGCACACCCGCAGTTTGGGCAGGGCCTCGGCGCCGGCCGCCGCTGCGGCGAGCGCGACGAACATGGTCGGCACCCCGTGGAAGGTGTTGACGCCCTCCTTCACCATCAGCTCGATGGCGCGCGCCGCATCGAAGCGGGGCAGCAGGACGAGGGTGGCGCCCGCCCGCCAGGTGGAGTTCAGGGAGACGGTCTGGCCGAAGGCGTGGAAGAGGGGCAGCGCGCCGAGCGCCACGTCATCGGGCCGGATGTCGTTGGCGTCGAAGGCGTTGACCGTCGCGTTCATCACCAGGTTGAAGTGGCTGAGCACGGCGCCCTTGGGGACGCCGGTCGTGCCGCTGGTGTAGAAGACGACCGCCGGGTCGTCGGCGTCGCGGGTGACGTACGCGGGCAGGGGCTCGGCCTGCTCGGCGAGCCCGCCGAACTCCTCGCCCAGCGTGACCATCCGTACGCCGGTCTCCCGCGCGGCGGCCGCTCCGGTCTCCGCCTGCGCCGGATGGCACAGCAGCAGGGTGGCGCCGCTGTCGCGCAGGACGTGCTCGACCTCGGCCGGGGACAGCAGCAGGTGCACCGGCACCACGACGGCTCCGGCCGCGGCGACGGCGTAGTACGCGATGGGGAAGTCGGCCGTGTTCGGTGCCATCAGCGCCACCCGGTCCCCGGGCCGGACGTCCAGGCCGGCGAGGGCACCGGCCTGGGCGCGGGCCCGCCGCCAGACCTCGGCGAAGGTCAGCCGCAGGTCGCCCTCGACGAGCGCCTCCTTGTCGGGACGGCGCCGGGCGTTCTCGGCGAGGACTGCGGCGACGGAGAGGGTTGCCATGGGGTGATGCTCCGTTTCCTTGCTGCGGCTCTGCAGAGGGGGTGGCTTGTGCGGCTGGGGGGCGGGGCCTAGTGGCGTTCGACGAGGACCGCGCTGCCCTGCCCCACGCCCACGCACATCGTGGCCAGCCCGCGGCCGGCCCCGGTGCGGCGCATGCGGTGGAGCAGGGTGGTGAGGATGCGGGCGCCGGAGCAGCCGAGCGGGTGGCCCAGCGCGATGGCGCCGCCGGTGGGGTTGACCAGGTCCGGGTCGATGCCGAGCTGGTCGACGCAGGCGAGGGCCTGGGCGGCGAACGCCTCGTTGAACTCGGCATCGGCGATGTCGTCGACGCTCCAGCCGGCCCGGGCGAGGACCTTGCGGGTGGCGGGGACCGGGCCGATGCCCATGACGTCGGGGTGGACACCGGCCGAGCCGCCCGCGACATAGCGGCCGAGCGACTCCAGGCCGAGGTCGTTCAGGGCCTCCTCGCTGACCAGCAGGAGGCCGGCGGCGCCGTCGTTCATCGGGGAGGCGTTGCCCGCGGTGACCGTGCCGCCGGGGCGGAAGACCGGCCTCAGGCGGCCGAGCTTCTCCAGGGAGGTGTCCTCGCGGACGCACTCGTCGGAGTCGACGACCACGCCGTCGGGGCGCTCGACGGGAAGGATCTCGTCGTCGAAGTGGCCGCATTTCCGGGCCTCGGCGGCGAGGCGGTGGCTGCGCAGGGCGAACTCGTCCTGGCGCTCGCGCGGGACGCCGTACCGCTCGGCGACCTCCTCGGCCGTCTCCCCCATGGCGAGCAGGCCGTGCAGGTCCTTCATCGCCGGGTTGACCAGGCGCCAGCCGAGCCGGGTGTCGGCGGTCTCGATGCGGTGCGGCAGCGCCTCTTCGGGGCGCGGCAGCACGAAGGGGGCGCGGCTCATGGACTCGGAGCCGCCCGCCAGCACGACGTCGGCCTCGCCCGCGGCGATGGTGCGCGCGGCGGTGGTGACGGCTTCGAGGCCGGAAGCGCACAACCGGTTCACGGTGGCACCGGGCACGGTCTCGGGCAGGCCCGCGAGCAGGGCGGCCATGCGGGCGACGTTGCGGTTGTCCTCGCCCGCCTGGTTGGCGGCGCCCCAGTACACGTCGTCGACCCGGGCGGGGTCCAGCGCGGGTACGTCGGCGACCAGGCCCCGGATCACGGCGGCGGCGAGGTCGTCGGGCCGCACGGTGGACAGCGCGCCGCGCAGCTTGCCGATCGGGGTGCGGCGGGCGGCCGCGAAGTGGACGGGACGCACGAGGGACTCCTGACCGTCGTCGCGCGGTCGCCGGACGGCGCGCCGCCGCGTCGACCACCGCGAACCTTGATGAGCACTACGCTTAATTAGCACTGCTAGTTTTGGACTATAGACCGCCGGACCGGGTCCTGGGAAGATCCTCCGGAGGACCGTCGCCGACGCAGCCGGAGGAGACATGGCCGAGGCCCGCGAGCACACGCTGACCGGAACGCGCGGGCGGATCCGCGTCCGCGAGTGGCCCGCCGGGCGTCCCCGCCATGTCGCGCTGCTGGTCCACGGCTACGGCGAGCACACCGGGCGCTACGCGGAGGTGGCCGGCGTCCTCACCGGCCACGGCGCGGCGGTCTACGCGCCGGACCACACCGGGCACGGGCGCTCGGACGGCGAGCGGGTGGTCGTCGAGGACTTCGAGGACGTGGTCACCGACGTGCACGCCGTGGCCGGCCTCGCCCGTGCCGCCCACCCCGGCCTGCCGGTCGTCATGATCGGCCACTCCATGGGCGGCCTCATCGCCTCCCGCTACGCCCAGCGCCACCCCGGCGAGCTGACGGCGCTGGTGCTGTCGGGGCCGGTCATCGGCGACTGGGAGCTGCCGCGCCGGCTGCTCGCCCTGGAGGAGATCCCCGACACCCCGATCAGCCCGGCCTCGCTCTCCCGCGACCCGGCGGTGGGAGCGGCGTACGCGGCGGACCCGCTGGTGTGGCACGGGCCGATGAAGCGGCCGACGCTCCAGGCGTTCGTGCGGACGCTGGAGACCGTGGCCGAGGGCGGCGACGTCGGCCGGCTGCCGCTGCTGTGGGTGCACGGCGACGACGACCGGCTGGTGCCGTTGCCCGGCAGCCGCGTCGGCGTCGAGTCGCTGAACGGCGGCGGCCTGACCGAGCGGATCTACCCGGGCGCCCGGCACGAGGTCTTCAACGAGACCAACCGGGCGGAGGTGTTCGCCGACCTCACCCGATTCCTGGACGGCGTGCTCGCACGCTGAGGCCGCGAGCCGGGTCCGTGCGGGGCCCCCGGGCGTTTGCCCCCGCGCCCCATGGGCACCCGCGCCCGCATGGAGTGGTTGCGCCGCGCCGCCTGCGTGGATGAGGACCCCGATCTGTTCTTCCCGGTGGGCACCGCCGGACCCGCCCTGCGGGACACGGCGGCCGCCAAACGCGTCTGCGCCAGATGCCCGGTGACCCCCGAGTGCCTGGCCTTCGCCCTGGAGTCGGGGCAGACGTCGGGCGTGTGGGGCGGCACCGACGAGGCGGAGCGCGCGGCCCTGCTCCGGCTGACCGCGCAACACGCACGTACGCACGGCGAAATAAGGGACACCTCATGGCCGACGCCCTCGAACTCGACGCGCTGTGGGAGGACTTCCACCGCGTGGTGAACATGACCTCCGCGGAACTCGCGGACTGGCTCCGGGTGCGCGACTCCGGCGAGCTGACCGAGCCGCTGCCGGACGACGCCGGACCGCCGCTGGGACAGCACGTCCTCGCGATCCTGCAGAAGCGGCGTACCGACCTGACCGAGGACGACCTGCGGGCGATGCGCAAGGTCGTGGACACCGTGACCTCGCAGACCGACCTGGAGAACGAGCCCGTATCCGACGACACCCGGCTGCGGCACCGGCTCATGACGGTCGGTCACGACCCACTGAAGCCGTGACGGCGGACCGCGGCCAACGCCGGACCGTGCGCGAACTCGTCGACGCGCACGGGCGGACGTACGCCGAGGAGGCGGGCATCCGGCTGAAGGACACCCCGCAGCCGCTCTACCGGCTGCTGGTCCTCGCGCACCTGCTCAGCGCCCGCATCAGCGCCTCCATCGCGGTCGCCGCCGCCCGCGCCCTGAGCGAGGCGGGACTGCGCGACCCGCGCCGCATGGCCGACGCCACCTGGCAGGAGCGGGTGGACGCGCTCGGCCGGGGCGGCTACCGGCGCTACGACGAGCGCACCGCCACCCAGCTCGGCGAGGCCGCCGAACTGCTGATCGAGCGGTGGGGCGGCGACCTGCGCCGGCTCCGCGACGAGGCGGACGGCGACGTCTCGCAGGTGCGGCGGCTGCTCCAGGAGTTCCCCGGTGTGGGACCGACCGGCGCGGACATCTTCCTGCGGGAGGTCCAGCTGGTCTGGCCGCAGGCGGGGCCCCGCCTGGACCGCAAGGCCCTCCAGGGCGCGGAGCGGCTCGGCCTGCCCGGGGACCGGGACCGGCTGCTGTCCCTCGCCGGGAAGGAGACGGAACCCGCCGTCCTCGCGGCCGCGCTGGTGCGTGCGGCGGTGGACAAGGACGTGGCCGAGGACACCCTCGACCGCGTCGGCTGAGCGCGCCGGGTCCCGCGGTCCGTGCCCGTCGCGGACCCGCGGCTCCGCCGGGCCGCGCCGGTCACCCGAACAGGCCCGTGCGCTGGTGCGCCCCCGGCCCCGGTGATGCGCTGAGGACACCGTTTCCCGTCCCAGGAGGCATCCCGCGATGAGCCGTCGTCCGTCCCACCCCGCCCGTCTCCTGGCCTCCGCCCTGGCGGCGGGCGCGCTGCTGACCACCGCGGCCTGCTCGGACGGCGGCCGGTCGCAGAGCGCCTCGGACACCGCCGCCGAACAGGCCGGGGTCGCCCCGCAGAACGCGGCGAAGCAGACCCCGAGCGGCTCGCCCACGACCTCCCCCACCGGCTCCCCCAGCGCCTCCCCCACGACCCTCACCGAGGCCGGTGCCAAGGCCGCCCTGCTCACCGAGGCCGACCTGGAGGGCGACTGGAACCAGGTCCAGGACGCGGACAAGTGGCGCGACCGGCTGCTCGTCGGCAAGGTCGACGTGGCCGACTTCCTCACCGCGAAGTCCGAGGCGACGGACTGCCAGGCACTGCTGGACGCCCTCTACGGCGACGACCTGCTGGGCGACCCCTCCGGGCCGTCCGCCCTCACCGGCTTCGAGCAGGGCGACTCCCGGCTGCTCGAACAGGTCGCCGGGTACGACCGAGCCGGTCTGGACGCCCGGATGAAGTGGCTGCGGACCCTGCCGGACACCTGCGACGAGTTCACCGCCACCGGCTCCGGGGGCACCGAGCGCACGGTCCAGGTGACCGAGGCCTCGGTGCCCGACGTGGGCGACGCCCGCACGGGGCTGCGGGTGACCGTGCAGGGCGACGCCGGCGACGGTCCGGCCACGCTCACCCTGGACATCGCCACGGTCCGCGTCGACACCTCCGCCGTCACCGTCACGGGTGGCGGACTCGACGGCGGCCGGACCGACTCCGTCGAACAGGCGGTGCGCCAGGGCACCGAGCGCCTGCGGACGGTCCTGGACGGCGGCACCCCCTCGCCCCAGCCCGCCGACCTGGACTGACCGCGCCGGGCTCCACCACGTCGTGCGCAGATCCGATGAAACCCGGACAGGGTGATCACCGGGCGGCACAATGGTGCGCGACGGACGGGCGCACGCGCGAAGGAGCCGAGACGTGAGCGACAGCGATCCCGTGCCCGGCGGGCGCCCCGGCGAGGTCGAGCGGGCCACCGCGCTGACCGGCGAGCTGACCGGACGGGGCGTGCACGGCGTGGTGCTGGCGTACGTCGACACCGCCGGGATCGCCCGGGTGAAGACCGTGCCCACCGCAAGGCTCGCCGCGGCCGCGGCCTGGGGCGTCGGCATGTCGCCGGTGTTCGACACCTTCCTGGCCGACGACTCGATCGTCACCACGGACGTCCTCGGCTCCCCCGACGGCGACCTGCGCCTCTACCCCGACCTCGACCGGCTGACCGTGCTGGCGGCGCAGCCCGGCTGGGCGTGGGCGCCGGTCGACCGGATCACGCAGGAGGGCGCACCGCACCCGGCGTGCGGCCGCACCGTCCTGCGCCGCACCGTGGCCGGGGCCGCCGAGCGGCACGGCATCACCTTCAGGGCCGCCGTCGAGATCGAGTGGGCCGTGGGCCGGGGCAACGCGGACGGCGACGCGTTCGTCCCGGCGGTGTCAGGACCGGCGTACGGTGCCGCCCGCCAGGTGGAGTTGAGCGACTGCGCCGCCGATCTGCTGGCGGCGCTCGCGGCGCAGGGCGTGGAGGTGGAGCAGTTCCATCCCGAGTACGCGGCGGGGCAGTTCGAGGTCTCGGTGGGCGCGCTCGACCCGGTGGCGGCGGCCGACCGCAGCGTCCTGGTGCGGCAGACGATCCGGGCGGTGTGCCGGCGGCACGGGCTGCGGGTCTCCTTCGCCCCGGCGGTCCTCGGACAGGGCGTCGGCAACGGCGGGCACCTCCACCTCTCCGCCTGGCGCGGCGGCGAGAACCTGCACGCGGGCGGCGCGGGCCGGTACGGCATGACCGCCGAGGCCGAGTCCTTCGTGGCCGGAGTCCTCGGCCACCTCCCGGCGCTCACCGCGATGACCGCGCCGAGCCCGGCCAGCCGGCTGCGGCTGCGCCCCTCGCAGTGGGCCGGGGTATTCACGGCCTGGGGCCGGGAGACCCGTGAGGCCGCGCTGCGCATCGTCACCGGCACCACCGGGGTCCGCGACCGCGCGGCGAACCTGGAGGTCAAGCCGGTCGACCTGGCCGCCAACCCGTACCTCGCCCTCGCCTCGGTGATCGCCGCCGGCCTGGACGGGCTCTCCTCGTCGGCGCCGCTGCCCGAGGAGACCACCGGCGACCCGGCCCGGCTCGGCGCCACCGAGGCGGCGGCCCGGGGTGTGCGGCGGCTGCCGGTCACGCTCATGGAGTCGGTGGAGGCCTTCCGTGCCGACGGCGTACTGCGCGAGGCACTGGGTCCGGTGCTGGCCGACGCGGTGATCGCCGTACGGCTGGGCGAGGCGGGGGCGGTCGAAGGGCTGGACGACGACGGTGTGGCGGCGGCCTACCGGTGGAAGTACTGAGATGGCCGCCGGGCCCGTGCACGAGCGGCTCGCCGCGCTGGAGCTGGTGGACCACCACTGCCACGGCGCCGTCACCGGGGACCTGGACCGCGCGGGCTTCGAGTCCCTGCTCACCGAGGGCGAGGCGTGGCCCGGCGTCTCCCCCTTCGACAGCCCCGCCGGCCTCGCCGTGCGCCGCCACTGCGCGCCCCTGCTGGGTCTGCCGCGCCACTCCCCCGCCGACGTGTACCTGGCCCGCCGGGCGGAACTGGGCGCCGCCGAGGTCGACCGGCGGTTCCTGCGGGCCGCGCGCACCGGCGTGTTCTGTGTGGACACGGGGTACGCCCCGCACCGCGTGACCGCCCCGGCCGAGCTGGCCGGGGCGGCGGGCGCGAGGGCGTACGAGGTGGTCCGGCTGGAGGGCGTCGCGGAGGCGGTGGCGGCGGCCGGTGTCGAACCAGACGCGTACGCGCGGGCGTTCCGCACCGCCGCGTGGGAGGCGGTACGACAGCCCGGCGTGGTCGGCGTCAAGTCGGTGGCGGCCTACCGCACCGGGTTCGACCTGGACCCGTCCCGTCCCTCGCCCGCCGAGGTCACCGAGGCGGCCCGGCGCTGGCTCGCGCGCGGCGGCGGCCGGCTCGACGATCCGGTGCTGACGAGACACCTGCTGTGGACCGCCGTGGACCTCGGGCGGCCGCTGCAACTGCACACCGGGTTCGGCGACGGCGACATCCGCCTGCACCGGGTGGACCCCACCCTGCTGACCGACTGGCTGCACCTGACCGCCGGCACGATCCCGGTCCTGCTGCTGCACTGCTGGCCCTACCAGCGCCAGGCGGCCTATCTGTCCGCGGTCTTCGAGCGGGTCTACCTCGACGTGGGACTGACCCTGCACCACGTCGGCCCCGCGCGGGCGGGCGCGGTCCTCGCGGAGGCACTGGAGATCACCCCGTTCCGCAAGCTGCTCCACAGCTCCGACGCCTATGGCCTGGCCGAGTTCCACCACTTGGGGGCGCTGGTCTTCCGGCAGGGGCTGGCCGGGCTGCTGCAGGAGCGGCTGGACGCCGACGAGCTGTCCCTCCCGGACGCGCTGCGCCTGGCCCGCTGGGTGGGGCGGGACAATGCCCGGCGGGTCTACCGGCTGCCCGGTGGTCCGGCGGACGACGGCTGAGCGGCGTGGGACGGGTCACAGTCCCGGAGCGCCGCCCAGGAAGCACGAACGGCTGAAAGTATGATCAAGCGATGTCTGACATGACCGAAACCACGCCGGGCTGGCTGACGAGCGACGAACTCGAAATGGCGCGCGCCCGCATGCCGATCCTGTACGTCGAGGCCGTGCCCGTGCGGGTGGACGACAGCGGCGAAGTCACCAGCGTCGGTCTGCTCCTGCGCATCGGACCGGACGGGACGGTCAGCCGGACGCTGGTCTCCGGCCGGGTGCTGCACCACGAGCGGGTCCGGGACGCCCTGCTGCGCCACCTGGAGAAGGACCTCGGCCCGGTGGCGCTGCCCCGGGTGCCGGCCTCGCTCCAGCCGTTCACGGTGGCCGAGTACTTCCCGACGCACGGTGTCACGCCGTACCACGACCCCCGGCAGCACGCGGTCTCGCTCGCCTACGTCGTACCGGTGACCGGTGACTGCCGGCCGCGCCAGGACGCCCTCGACCTGGTCTGGTTCGATCCGCGCGAGGCCCTGTCCGAGGCGGTGCGCAGCGAGATGCCGGGCGGGCACGGGGTGCTGCTGAAGCAGGCACTGGCGCACGTGGGCTGCGTGGACTGAGCCCGCCCCCGGCCCGGGGCTACTCCTCCCGCCGTTCCTCGTGGCTGAGCTGCGGGTCCAGGTCGTCCCTGAGCAGGCCCCGGGAGCCCGTCTGCCCGGTGCGGTAGGCGGACCGGGCCACCAGGTGGGAGGCGACCGGGCCGGTGAGGAACTGGAAGAAGACGATGAGCGCGAGGGTGCCCACGTCGGTGCCGTGGCGCAGCCTCAGCGCCACCCCGGCGAGGGCGAGGAGCATCCCGAGGGTCTGCGGTTTGGTGGCGGCGTGGCTGCGGGAGAGCACGTCGGGGAAGCGGAGCATCCCGATCACACCGAGCAGGCACTGCAGGCAGCCGAGGAACAGCAGGACGGTCCCGGCCAGGTCGGCGGCCTCGGCCCAGGCGTTCACCGGTGGTCCTGCCTGCCGTCCGCCCGCACGGAGGGCCGGTCGCGTGGGGCGATGAAGCGGGCGATGCCCACCGAGCCGGTGAATCCGAGGAAGGCGAGCACCAGCATCACGGGGAAGTAGAAGGAGTCGCGGTCGTGGGCGGCCTTGACTCCGATGCCGGCGATGATGAGCGCCGCGGCCACGTCCAGCGCGACGGCGCGGTCCAGCATCGAGGGGCCGTACCAGATCCGGTACAGCAGCAGTGCGCCGGCGACGAGGATCATCGCGAGCGAGGCGACGAGCAGGGCGTCTTCGACGGCGTGCAGAGTGGTCACGACGGGGGCTCACCTTCCGGTACGGGACGGGCGGCGTCGGCGATGTCCTCGGCTGTGCCGAAGGCGCGGGCGACGAGTTCCTCCATGCGCCATACCTGCCGCTGGGCGCCCTCGGTCTCGCCGGGTTCGCCCGCGTCGAGGACGTGCAGGAACAGGGTGGCCGTCGAGCGGCGCACCTCGATCACGGAGCCACCGGGGACGTTGGAGACGGCGACGGCGGTGGCCGTCAGCATGAGGTCGCTGCGCACCCGCAGTGGGACGGCCACGACCGCCGCGTGGTAGGGGCCCTTGGCGAGGATCTGCCGGGTGACCTCGACGCTGGAGGAGAACATGTCGTACAGCAGGTAGGCCGCCAGGCGCAGGATTCCCAGGGGGCGCAGCCTGAGGCCGATGTCCACGGCGGGCAGCGGGAAGGCCAGGCACAGGCAGACCGCCACGAGGACGCCGTTGACGAGGTTGGCCCAGGAGGGGGTGCCCCACAGCAGGATCCAGATGACGGTGAGCCAGCCGACGAGCGGCAGGTCGAGCACGCGCCGGCCGCGCCCGACACGGAAGGACCAGCTGTAGGGGGAACGGTCGCGGAAGAGGTCGCTCACCGGCCGAGCACCGCCTCGATGTAGGGGGTACGGGCGAGGAGTTCGGTGGCGGCGGCCTGGGTGAAGGTGGTGAGGGGGCCGCCCAGCACGGTGTACGACAGGCCGAGGGCGACGGCGGCGCCGGTGGCCGCCGGCATCGGCCAGGGCAGCCGTTTGGTGGTGGTGATGGACTGCCCGAGGAAGCCGGCGGTGACCACGGCGCCCGCGGGCACCGGCAGTCCGCTCCCCGACCCGGTGGGCCTTTCCTCCTCGTCGTCGCCCGTCTCGTCGTCCTCGGCCGACTCCAGCACGACGCCCTCCTCCTCGGCCCCCGGTGGTGCGTCGCGCCAGAAGGCGAGGTTCCAGACCTTGGCCATGACGTAGAGAGTGAGCAGGCTGGTGGCGGCGGACCCGGCGACGAGTGCCCAGGCCCAGCCGCCGCCGTCGGCGACGCCCGCCCGCATCAGGCCGAGCTTGCCGATGAAGCCGGACAGCGGCGGGATGCCCGCGAGGTTCATGGCGGGCACGAAGAACAGCACGGCGAGCAGCGGCGCCGTCTTCGCCAGGCCGCCCAGGCGGGTGAGTTCCGTGGTGCCGTCGCGCCGCTCGATGAGCCCGGCGACGAGGAACAGGGTGGTCTGCACGGTGATGTGGTGGGCCACGTACACGATCGCCCCGGCGATCGAACCGCGCCCCGCGAGGGCGATGCCGAAGACCATGAAGCCGATGTGGCTGATGAGGGTGAAGGACAGCACCCGCTTCAGGTCGGTCTGGGCGACCGCGCCGAGGATGCCGACGGCCATGGAGGCGAGCGCGGCGAGCATCAGCAGGTCGCCGAGGCGGTGGCCGGGGAAGAGCAGGGTCTGGGTGCGCAGCATCGAGTACACGCCGACCTTGGTCAGCAGTCCGGCGAAGACCGCGGTGACGGGTGCGGGGGCGGTGGGGTAGGAGTCGGGCAGCCAGGCCGCGAGCGGGAACACCGCCGCCTTGATCGCGAAGACCGTCAGCAGCATCGCCTCCAGCAGGGTGCGCACCCCGAGCGGCACCTCCTGCAGCCGCTCGGCGAGCTGGGCGAGGTTCACGGTGCCCGCGACCGCGTAGGTCATGGCGATGGCGATCAGGAAGAGCACCGAGGAGAACAGCGAGATGATCACGTACGTCGATCCGGCCCGGACCCGGGTCTCGGTGCCGCCGATGGTGAGCAGGACGAAGCTCGCGACGAGCATGATCTCGAAGCCGACGTAGAGGTTGACGAGGTCGCCGGCGAGGAAGGTGCACGAGACGCCCGCCACGAGGATGAGGTAGGCGGGGTGGAAGACCCCGACCGGCGCCTGGTCGTCGCGGTCGGCCATGCCCTGGCCCAGCGAGTACACCAGGACGAGCAGGGTGACGGCGCTGGAGACGGTGAGCATCAGACCCGCCAGCCGGTCGGCGACCAGGGTGATGCCGACCGGCGGTGCGAAGTCGCCGAGGTGCACGGTGAGCGGGCCGTGGCGGTCGGCGGCGACCATGAGGAGGACGGAGAGCACCAGGACCGCGCCGAGCACGGCGATGCTGATGAAGCGCTGGAACCGGTGCAGCCGGGGCCCGATGGCCAGCTTCAGGCCGGTGACGCACAGGGGCAGCAGGACGGGGAGCGGGACGAGCGCGTTCACCTGGTTCCTTCCGTGCCCGCGCCCCCGGGGTCGTCGGGCTGGTCGGGCGGCGGGTGGCAGGAGTCCTCGCCGGGGAGCGAGTCGGGCTCGCGGCCGGTCTCCTCGGGGTCGTTGGAGGGCCCGGCGACGCGCGCCGGGGCGGGCCCGGGGCGGCCGGCCGCGTCGGTGGAGCCCAGCTCGCGGCCTTCCCGGTAGTCCTCGGGGTCGGCACCGAGGATGTCGTTCCAGAGATTCCCGGACACGTCGTTGGCGCGGGCCTGGTAGGCGCGTTCCTCGCGGACCCGCCGGCGCAGCCGTCTGCGGGCGGCGCGGTAGCGCGCGCGCTGTTCGGCGTCGGCGCCGCCGTCCTCGGCGCGGGCCTCGCGGTAGCGGTCGCGGAGTTCGCCGCGCCGGTCGAGGAACTCGGCGCGCAGGGCGACCAGCCGGTCCTCGGTGTCGTCGCTGATCTCGTCGGAGCCGGTGACCTGGTGGCTGCGGTAGGCCATGGCGAGCAGGAAGGCGGTGGTGGCGAGGGTGATGACGATCGCGGTCAGAGCGATGGCCTGGGGCAGCGGGTCGGTGACGCGGTTGCGGATGATGTGCGGGTAGAGCAGCGGTGCGTCGCCCGCGCTGCCGGTGGCGGCGAGGACCAGCAGGTTGACGCCGTTGCCGAGGACGACGGCGCCGAGCAGGATCCGGGTCAGGGAGCGGGTCAGCAGCAGGCTGGCGCCGACGGCGTTGAGGACGGCGGCCGCCACCAGCAGGGACAGGCTCACGGTCATGCGCGGCCCGCCTCCGGGCGCGGGGCGGCCCGCTCGATCTGGCGGTCGATCCGGGCGCCGAGGGCCCGCACGATGTCCAGGACCACGCCGAGCACCAGCAGGTAGACCCCGCAGTCGAAGAGGACGGCGGTGGACAGGTGGGCGTCGCCCCACACCGGCAGGTGGCCGTGCCAGGTCCAGCCGTGCAGCACGGTGCCCTCGCCGAGGCCGCCGAGCCCGACCCCGGTGGACAGGAACAGACCGAGGCCGGTGAACACGCCCGGTTTGAAGGGCACGGCGTCGGCGAGTTCGTGGCGGCCGCCGGCCAGGTAGCGGGCGATGAAGGCGACGCCCGCGGTCAGTCCCGCGACGAAGCCGCCGCCCGGCAGGTTCTCCGCGCACAGCAGCAGGTAGACGGAGAGGACGAGGACGGGGTGGAAGATGAGGCGGGCGACCACTTCGAGGACGAGGCTGCGGCGCTCGGGGGCGAGGGTGGCGCTGGCGGCGAGCCAGGTCCGCTCGGGTGCGCCCTCGTCGCCGCTGGGCAGCCCCGCCGACTCGTACCGGCTCGCCCGCCAGGCGGTGCGCAGTCCGGCGTGCGGGTGGTCCCCGGGCAGCGGCAGTACGGGCTGCTCGGCGCCGTCGGCGCGGCGGTGCAGGTAGATGAGGCTGGTGACGCCGATCGCGGCGGCGGCGAGCACCGCGGACTCGCCCATGGTGTCCCAGGCCCGCAGGTCGACCAGGATCGTCGCGACGACGTCCTTCAGCCCGTGGTGCGCGGTCTCCTCGACCATCGCCGCTCCCGCGCTGTCGGCCCGGCGGTGCCCCGCCATGATCCAGACGACGACGGCGACGGCGGCGCCGCCCGCGAGGGCCACCGGCATCCTCACCAGCCGCCGCCACCGGCTGAAGTTCTCCTCGAAGCGCACCGGCATCCGGCGCAGCACCAGCACGAAGACGATCATCGAGACGGTCTCCACGCAGAACTGGGTGAGCGCGAGGTCGGGCGCGCCCTGCGCGACGAAGAGCAGCGCGGTGCCGTATCCGGTCAGGCCGGCGAACACGACCGCCTTCATCCGGCGCCGCACACCCAGGCACAGCAGGGCCGCCGCGCAGGTCAGCAGGGCGACGGCGGCCTGGGCGGGGTGGTCCCACAGGCGTGGGGCGGGCACCGCGGCCCAGGGTTCGTCCGCGACGAGCACGGCGATCTGCCCGGCGAGGACCACGCTCATGGTCGTCACCAGGTACACCGACAGCGAGCCCCGCTGCACCAGTCCGGTGCACTGCAGGGCGGTGCGCTCCAGGGCGAGCAGCAGCCGTCCGAAGACGAGGTCCGCGGAGCGCCAGGCGACGGCCTGGCCGGCCCGCTGGACGGGTCCCGCGGCGAGGAACAGCAGGACCCCGCCCGCCCAGGCCGCGCCGGACAGGGCGAGCGCGGTGCCCGCTCCGTGCCACAGCGCCAGGTGGTACGGGTGCGCGGGCGCCGGGAACTGCCCGGCGTAGGTGCCGAGGAGGTCCTGGAGCCAGGGCACTCCGGGGCCGAGGACGACACAGGCCAGGGCGAGCACGGCGGGCGGCGCCAGGAAGGCCGCCGGGACCCGGTGCGCGTCGGTGTCGGGGAGGCCGGGCTTGCGGGCGAAGGCACCCCACAGGTAGCGCAGGGTGTAGGCGGTGGTCAGGGCGGAGCCGACGACGGCCGCGGCGAGCGCCCAGCGGTCGCCGGTGCCGCCGTCCAGGAGCGCCTGGAAGGCGGCCTCCTTGGCGGTGAAGCCGAGCAGGGGCGGCACCGCGGCCATGGAGGCCCCGGCGATCACGGCGACGGCGCACACGGCGGGCAGCCGGCGTCCGAGACCGGAGAGCTTGCGCAGGTCGCGGGTGCCGGTGGCGTGGTCGACGATGCCGGTGACCAGGAAGAGCGGTGCCTTGAACAGGGCGTGCCCGAGGATCATGGCGGTGGCGGCGAGGCCGGTGTCGTAGCGGCCCGCGCCGGTGAGGACGGCGAGGAAGCCGAGTTGACTGACGGTTCCGTAGGCGAGGACGAGTTTCAGGTCGTACAGCCGCAGCGCCCGCCAGCCGCCCAGCAGCATCGTCACCGAGCCGAGGACGAGCAGGAGCGGGCGCCAGGGCGTGACGTCGGCGAAGGCGGGGGCGAGTCGGGCGACGAGGTAGACGCCCGCCTTGACCATCGCGGCGGCGTGCAGGTAGGCGCTGACGGGGGTGGGGGCGGCCATGGCGTTGGGCAGCCAGAGGCTGAACGGCCAGATCGCGGACTTGGACAGGGCGCCGACGAGGATCAGCACGACCGCCGTGGACAGCGCCGCCGACGGGGACGGCGGGTCGGCCAGGATCGCCGAGATGCGGTACGTGCCCGCCTCGTGCCCCAGGAGCAGGAAGCCGACGAGCATCGTCAGTCCGCCGAGCGCGGTGACCGTCAGGGCCTGCAGGGCACTGCGCCGGTTCCGCTTGTGGTCGCTGGTCTGGCCGATCAGCAGGTAGGAGAAGACGGTCGTCAGTTCCCAGAAGATGTAGAGCAGGATCAGGTCGTCGGCGAGGACCAGACCGAGCATCGCCCCGGCGAAGGCGAGGAGGTTCCCGGCGAACCTGCCGAGCTGTCGCGAGCGGTCGTCGAAGTAGGAGGCGCAGTAGACCAGGACGAGGGTGCCCACGCCCGCGGCGAGCAGCACCATGAGTTCGGCCAGGGCGTCCAGCCGCAGCGCCCAGTCCACGTGGTACGACGGCAGCCAGCGCCACACGACGGTGTCCGCGCCGCCCGCGGCCGTCGTGCTCCACCGGGTGGCGGCCCAGGCGGTCGCCGCGGCGGGCGGCAGGGCCAGTACGAGGAAGGCACGGGTTCCGCACCGTCTCACCAACGGCGCGGCGAACAGCGCGAGCGCGAAGTGGCAGAGGATGAGCGCGGACACCCGACAGTGATATATCGGGCATCTCGCCCGAGCGGCCAGGCACGCCGCAGGCAGAACAATCGAGGGGCGGTTTCGGATCTCTCCGAAACCGCCCCTCGATCAACGACCGTCTCCGGTCGGGACGACAGGATTTGAACCTGCGACCCCTTGACCCCCAGTCAAGTGCGCTACCAAGCTGCGCCACGTCCCGTTACCCGTCTGACCTGGGCTTTCCCCCGGTCGAACGCGCAGGAAAACCATACCGCACTCGGGCCGGTGGTCGCGCATCGCTTTTCCGGCGCGGGGTCCGGGGGCGTCAGCGCTTCCGTGTGCGGGACGGCTCGGCCCCTGCGTCGGCCGGGGCCGGGGCGCCGCTCGACCCCGCCGCGGCCGCTTCCACCCGTACCAGCCCGCGCACCGCCGGTATCAGCAGCAGGGCCGCGCACACGGCGAAGCTGGTCGCTCCGGCGACGAGCAGCACGTGGTCGGCGCCGAGGGCCGACGCGGCCGGTCCCGCGAGGGCCTGGCCGACCGGCATCATCGCCAGCGAGCCCGCCACGTCGTAGGCGTGGATGCGGTTGAGGACGTCCGGCGGGACCTGGGTCTGCACGCTGGTCGCCCACATCACGCCCCAGAAGGACATGCCGGCCCCGGCGACGGCGGCTCCGGCCGCCATGGCGGGTACGCCGAGCCCGGCACCGACGCTCGCGGGGAAGGCGGCGAAGCCGACGAGGGCGATCGCCCCGGCCCGGAGCATGCGCAGCGGCCGCAGCCGCAGGGCGAGCAGGCCGCCCACGACGGTCCCCGCGCCCAGGGCGGAGTTGACCAGACCGTAGGCGCGCGGGCCGTGTTCCCGCACCACCTCGGTGGCGACCAGCGGAACGGTCGGACCCCAGACCGCGATCATGTAGACGCACCAGACGGCTATGACGCTCCACAGCCACCGACGCGCACGGAACTCCCGCCACCCCTCGGCCAGGTCGGCTCGGAAGGCCTTGCTCCCCCGGCCGGACACCGCTCGGCTCCCCGGCGCGAGCGGGGGCAGCCGGAGCAGGAGCAGGCACACGGCGCTGACCGCGTAGGTGGTGGCGTGGGCGGCGAAGACCCCGCCGGGCGAGGCGAAGCCGACGAGCAGGCCCGCCACGGCGGGGCCGGCGAGCTGGGCGGCGGACTCGGCGACGCGTATCGCGCCATTGGCGCCCTGGACGTCGGAGGCGAGCCGGGGCACGGTGCTGGCGACGCCGGGCTGGAAGACGGCGCCCGCCACGCCGTTGGCGAAGCCGATCGCGCAGATCTGCCAGAGCACGACGTGCCCGGAGAAGAAGAGCGCGGCGGCCAGGGCCTGGGTGCCGAGCCGGACCAGGTCGGCGCCGATCATCAGCTTGCGGGTGCTGAAGCGGTCGGCGAGGACTCCGCCGAAGACGACCAGACCGGCGAAGGCGGCGGCCGTCGCGGCCATAGCGAGGCCGACCGCGCCCGCCCCGTACCCGTGCTGGAGCAGTCCGGCGGCGAGCGCGACGGGCAGCATGGTGTCGCCGAGCCGGGCCACGGCCCGGGCGGCGAAGAACAACGCGAAGTCCCGTGACCAGACGACTCGCGCCGCCGTCGGCCGCGACGACGTACCGGCCATCGCGTGCTCTCCCCTCCCCTTGCCCTCCCGTCGCACCGAGCGTCCGACAGCCGGAACCCCCCTCCGGTCCCGGCTGTCGCGCACGTCTTCGGATCATGCCACGGGGCACTGACAACGCCCGAGGGGTTTTCAGCCCCCGGCGGGCAGCCCCAGCCGGGGATGGGCCTCCAGCAGTCGGGGCGGGGCCGCCTGGCGCCAGGAGTCGGCGAGGATGTCGCGCAGCTCGTCCTCGCCCTCCAGGGCGGCGAGCCGGGCCCGCACCCAGGCGAACTGGGCCTCGTGCGCGGCGATCCAGAACTTCTCCGGCTCGGCCAGCACCAGTTCGTCGCGCTCCTCCTTCGGACAGCGCACCGCGAGGGAGGTCTCCTCCTCGGGCAGCGTCGCGAACATCTTTCCCGCGACCCGGAAGGTGGGCATGCTCCAGGCGGTCTTCTCCGTCGTGTCCGGCAGGGACAGGGCGATACGGCGTACGTCTTCTGCGTCCGGCATGGCAGGCACGGTAGCCGCCGCCACCGACAGTCACCCGGCGGTGGCGGGTGCGCCCACCCGCTCCCCGACCTGCTTGAAGTAGAGCGTCGTCGGCCGCAGTTCCCCGCGCGGGTCGGCCGCGTAGTCGGGGATCGTGCCGGCCCGGGTCCACCCGGCGGAGCGGTAGAGGCGCTCGGCGGGGCTGCCGGTCTCGGTGTCCAGGTGGAGGAGGGTGATGCCGGCCGCCGCGGCGGCCTCCTCGGCGGTGGTCAGCAGCCGGCGGCCCAGCCCCCGGCCGCGGGCCTCGCGGGACACCACCAGCTTGACCAACTCCGCGCGGTGGCGGCTGTTGGGCTTGTCCGGCAGGGCGAGGCTCACCGTTCCGGTCACCCGCTCCCCCTCCCGCGCCACCCAGACGACGAGGTGCCCGGCGGCCACGGCGGCGGCCCGCCCCCGCCACCAGTGCGCGGCCTCCGCATGGCCCAGCGGGGCGAGGAAACCGACGGAGGCGCCGCCCGCGACGGTGTCGGCCAGCAGCCCGGCCAAGCCGTCCAGCAGCGCGGTCACCCCGCGCTCGTCGACCCGGTCCACGATCACGGCAGCACCACCGCCAGCGCATAGCGCGCGCCCTCGTCCCCGGCGCACCGGAACCGCGTCGGCCCCCACACACGCATCCGCAGGCAGTCCCCGGCGGCGAGGTGGTGCTCCACGTCCTGCGCCGTGATCTCCAGGGCCCCTTCCAGGACCCAGACGTGCTGTTCCAGGCCGGGTACGGGAGGACGGTCGTAGGCGATGTCGGCGCCCGGGGTGAGCCGTCCCTCGACGAGTTCGCCGCGCAGTCCGGCGTGCGGCGGGGAGACCGAGCGGCGTACGAACCCGGCCGGGCGGTCCTCCCACACGGGCTGCTCGGCGGCCCGCACCAGCAGCGCGGGTGCCTCCTCGACCTCGCCGAGCAGCCGGGACATGGTCCGTCCGTAGACCGCGCACAGGCGGTTGAGCACGGCGGCGGTGGGGCTGGTCTCGGCCCGCTCGGCCCGGGACAGCGTGGACCGGCTCACCCCGCTGCGCTCCGCCAGCTCCCCCAGCGACCAGCCGTGTTCGGCCCGCATTTCGGCCAGCCGGGCGGCGAGCCGGGCGTCCACCGGGTCCGTTTCGCGGTCGTCGTCTCTCATATTCGGGAGGCTATCCCCGATATGAGACGCACGTGTTACGGAGGCCTCACGCCCGGGCCGCCTCGCCGAGTGCGTCGAGCACCGGGCGGATCAGCGGGTGCTCCTCGGCTCCCCGGCGGACGGCCGCGAAGACGCGGCGGGTGGGCGCGACCCCGTCGACCGGGCGGACGACCACGCCGGTGAGATCGGTGCCGTGCAGCGCCGAGCGCGGGACGAGCGCCACACCGGCGTCGGCCGCGGCGAGGGAGACCACGGCGCGGAAGTCGTCCGAGGAGTGTTCGAGGCGGGGCTGGAACCCGGCGCTCTCGCAGGCCAGCACGACCACGTCGTGGCAGGGGTTGCCCGGGTAGGGCCCGATCCAGGTGTCCTTGGCCAGTTCGGCGAGCGGCACCTCCTCGGCGTCGGCGAGGCGGTGGGCGACCGGGACGACCGCGTCGAAGGGCTCGGCGTACAGCGGGACGTGGGTCAGGCGCGGGTCGTCGGCGGAGGGCGCCCCGCGGTACTCGACGGCGACGGCCACGTCGACCTGCCGGTCCAGGACCATCGGCAGGCTGGCGTCGCCCTCGGCGTCCTGGACGCGGATGCGGATGCCGGGCGCCGATGCGGCGAGGCGGGCCAGGGCGGGCGCGACGACGAGGGCGATGCCGGTCGCGAAGGAGGCGACCGTGACCGTGCCCGCCTCGCCCGAGCCGTACGCCGCCAGCTCGGCCTCGGCCCGCTCCAGCTGGGCGAGGACGGCGTTGGTGTGGCTGAGCAGGATCTCGCCGGCCGGGGTCAGCCGTACGCCCTTGGCTCCGCGCTCGACCAGGCGGTGCCCGGTCTCCTGCTCCAGGGCCGCGAGCTGCTGGGAGACCGCGGACGGGGTGAGGTACAGCGCGGCGGCGGCCGCCGTCACGGTGCGGTGGTCCGCCACCGCTCGCAGGATGTGCAGCCGCCGCGCCTCGATCATGGGATCGATTCTCTCAGGTCAGCCGGGGTTTCAGGCGGCGAGCTGCTCCCGCGCGGAGGCGAAGGCGTCCACCGCGCGGTTCACGTCGTCGGTGGAGTGGGCGGCGGACAGCTGGACGCGGATGCGGGCCTTGTCCTGGGGGACGACCGGGTAGGAGAAGCCGATCACGTAGACGCCGCGCTCCAGGAGCAGCTCCGCCATGCGGCCCGCCCGCGTCGCGTCGCCGATCATGACGGGCGCGATGGGGTGGTCGCCGGGGAGGATGTCGAAGCCCTCCGCGGTCATCCGGCGGCGGAACAGTGCGGTGTTCTCGGCGAGCCGTACGCGCAGGTCGTCGGCCGACTCCAGCAGGTCGAGCACCTTGAGGGAGGCGGCGGCGATCACCGGGGCGAGGGTGTTGGAGAAGAGGTACGGCCTCGACCGCTGGCGCAGCAGGGCGACGATCTCCGCGCGGGCGGCGACGTAGCCGCCGGAGGCGCCGCCCAGCGCCTTGCCGAGGGTGCCGGTGATGATGTCGACCCGGTCCATGACGCCGTGCAGTTCCGGTGTGCCGCGCCCGCCGGGGCCGACGAAGCCGACGGCGTGCGAGTCGTCGACCATGACCATGGCGTCGTAGCGGTCGGCCAGGTCGCAGATCTCGGCGAGCGGGGCGACGTAGCCGTCCATGGAGAAGACGCCGTCGGTGACGATCAGGCGGCGCCGCGCGTCGGAGGCGTCCTTGAGCTGCCGCTCCAGGTCGGCGAGGTCGCGGTTGGCGTAGCGGAGGCGGCGCGCCTTGGACAGCCGGATGCCGTCGATGATCGAGGCGTGGTTGAGGGCGTCGGAGATCACCGCGTCCTCGGGGCCGAGGAGGGTCTCGAAGACGCCGCCGTTGGCGTCGAAGCAGGAGGAGTAGAGGATCGTGTCCTCCTGGCCGAGGAACGCGGAGAGCCGGGCCTCCAGTTCCTTGTGCACCTCCTGGGTGCCGCAGATGAAGCGCACGGAGGCCATGCCGTAGCCCCAGCGGTCCAGTGCCTCGTGGGCGGCGGCGACCACGTCGGGGTGGTCGGCGAGGCCGAGGTAGTTGTTGGCGCAGAAGTTGAGGACCTCGCCGGGGCGGCCGCCCGCGGTGACGTTGACGGTCGCGGACTGCGGGGTGCCGATGACGCGTTCGGGCTTGTGCAGGCCGGCGGCCCGGATCTCGTCGAGGGTGGCGCGCAGGTCGTCGCGCACGGAGTCGAACATCTCAGAAGCTCCTAGGAAAGCAGATGACTTACGCGGTCCAGTCGAGGATGACCTTGCCGCCCCTGCCGCTCGCCGCGTCGGCGAACGCGGCCTCGAAGTCGCGGTGGGAGTACCGGCCGGTGATCACCGGGGCGAGGTCGAGGCCGCCTTCGAGCAGCACGGACATGGCGTACCAGGTCTCGAACATCTCGCGGCCGTAGATGCCCTTGACGGTGATCATGGAGGTGACGATGCGGGCCCAGTCGACCGGGAACTCCTCGGCCGGCAGGCCGAGCATCGCGATCCGGCCGCCGTGCGTCATGTTGGCGATCATGTCGCGCATCGCCTCGGGGCGGCCGGACATCTCCAGGCCGATGTCGAAGCCCTCGCGCAGGCCCAGCTCGCGCTGTCCGTCGGCGATGGACGCGTCCGAGACGTTCAGGGCGAGGCTGACGCCGACCTTGCGGGCGAGGTCCAGCCGCTCCTCGCTCACGTCCGTGATCACGACGTTGCGGGCGCCCGCGTGCCGGGCCACGGCGGCGGCCATCAGGCCGATCGGTCCGGCGCCGGTGATGAGGACGTCCTCGCCGACCAGCGGGAAGGACAGCGCGGTGTGCACGGCGTTGCCGAACGGGTCGAAGATCGCGGCGACGTCGAGGTCGACGGGGACGCGGTGCACCCAGACGTTGGCGGCGGGCAGGGCGACGTACTCGGCGAACGCCCCGTCCCGGCCGACGCCGAGACCGACCGTGGCGCGGCACAGGTGGCGCCGTCCGGCCAGGCAGTTGCGGCACTTGCCGCAGACCAGATGGCCCTCGCCGCTGACGCGGTCGCCGGTCTTGATGTCGGTGACGTCGCGCCCGGTGCCGACGACCTCGCCGACGAACTCGTGCCCCACGACGAGCGGGGTGCGGATGGCCTGCTGCGCCCAGCCGTCCCAGGCCCGGATGTGCAGGTCGGTGCCGCAGATGCCGGTGCGCAGCACCTTGATGAGGACGTCACCGGGTCCCACGGCGGGCTCGGGTACGTCCGCGAGCCAGAGCCCGGGCTCCGCCTTCTCCTTGACCAGCGCCTTCAACTGAACGGCTCCTGACGGGGGTGAGGTCCCGGCGGTGGGCACGCCGAAGCGGCCCGCGTCCGGGGAGGGGAGGGGAATCGCACAGCAATCTGCCGTACGACACCGCCCCGGGTCCATCGAGCCTTTCTTAAGCCCGGCCGCAGCTTTCCTTCACGCCGCACGCCCCGGGCAGCCGATCGCCCTGCGATTCACAGCGGAAGCCCGTCCTCCGCGCTGCGCTCGATGCGCCGTACGAGGTCGGCCGCCGCCGACTTGATCGTGACCAGCCCCGCGGTACCCCAGCTCCGGGGCCGCACGTCGGCGGCGGCGACGGTGCCCAGGACCGTCCCCGTGCTGTCGATGAGCGGGGCGCCGAGGTAGGAGCGGATGCCGAACGCGTCGACGACGGGATTGCCGGCGAAGCGCGGATAGTCGCGCACGTCCTCCAGGACCAGCGCCTTGCGCCGGACCACCACGTGAGGACAGAAGCCGTGGTCCCTGGGCTGGACCCGGCCGAACTCGGGGCTGGTCCCGTCGCCCCGCGTCACCGGCGGGACCTCGGGCACCCGCAGCCCGGCGAAGAACTGCCCGCCTTCCACCAGGAAGTTGACCATCGCGTACGGCGCCTCGGCGAGGCCGGCGAGGTGGGCGGCGAAGGCGTCGAGGGCCGGATCGGAGCGTTCCGCCAGACCCAGCAGGCGCAGCCGTCGTACCCGGGCGGGGGCCTCCCGGTCCTCGGGGGTGAGCAGCAGACGTCCGGCCGGGCGCGGCGGGTCGTAGCTCATGGGCGGACTCCGGCGCCGGACCCCGACGCCGGGGCCGGGGTGTGGGCGATGAGGTGGCGTACGAGGGTGAGCAGTGTCTGGACGCCGGAGCTGGAGATCCGGGCGTCGCAGCGCACGATCGGGATCTCGGGGTGCAGGTCCATGGCCGCGCGCACCTCCTCGGGGTCGTAGCGGTAGGAGCCGTCGAACTCGTTGATCGCGACGACGAAGCCGAGTCCGCGTTCCTCGAAGAAGTCGACGGCGGCGAAGGACTCCTCCAGGCGGCGGGTGTCGGCGATGATCACCGCGCCGAGCGCGCCTTCGCACAGCTCGTCCCACATGAACCAGAAGCGTTCCTGGCCGGGCGTTCCGAACAGGTACAGGACGTGTTCGGCATCGAGGGTGATGCGGCCGAAGTCCATGGCCACGGTCGTTTCGAGCTTGTTCTCGATTCCGTCGAGATTGTCGGTCGCGGCGCTGACCGTGGTGAGCAGTTCCTCCGTGCTCAGCGGCGCGATCTCGCTGACCGCGCCGACGAAGGTCGTCTTGCCGACGCCGAACCCGCCCGCCACGAGGATCTTCAGGGCGGTGGGGAACGGGTCGGCGCCTTCGCCGTGCGCGTAGTCAGAGCTGTCGTCGTAGTCCATCGAGCACTGCCTCCAGAAGGGCCCGGTCCGTGGGGTGGTGGTGGAACGCGGCGGGGGGTTTGGTGGTCAGCGCGCCGCAGTCGACGAGGTCCGAGAGCAGCACCTTGGTGACCGCCACCGGCAGTCGCAGGTGTGCGGCGAGCTCGGCGACCGGGAGGGGCGCCCGGCACAGGTCGAGTGCCTGCGCGTGCTCGGGTCCGAGGTAGCCGAGGGGGGTCGCCCCGGTGGCCATGACCTGGGACATCAGGTCGAGCGCGACGGTGGGCCGGGTACGGCCGTTGCTGACGGTGAAGGGGCGCACCAGCCGTCCGGCCGCGTCGTCGAGCCAGGGCCCGTCGCCGGCCGCGGCCACCGTCAAGGCCTCATCGCCGGGGGTTCGACGGCGTGCTGCCGGGGCGCGGTGACCAGGTAGGGGCGGACGCTCTTGACGAGCATCGCCATCTCGTAGCCGAGCACGGCCGCGTCGGCCTCGCGGCCGGCCAGCACGGCCAGGCAGGTGCCGGAGCCCGCGGTGGTGACGAAGAGGAGCGTCGAGTCGAGTTCGACGACGACCTGCCGCACGTCCCCGCCGTCGCCGAAGCGGACGCCGGCGCTGCGGCCGAGGGAGTACAGGCCGGAGGCCAGGGCCGCCATGTGGTCGGCGCTGTCGGCGTCGAGTCCGTGGACGGACTTCACGAGTCCGTCGGCGGACAGGAGCACCGCGCTGCTGGTGTGCGGCACGCGCTGGACGAGGCCGCTCATCAGCCAGTCGAGGTCGGACACTTGGCCGGTCGGCGCATCGCTCGCCATGGTGGATCGACTCCTTGGGGTACGAAGGTCTGCGGGAGCGCTGGTCATGAGGACGGGGGTGGTGGGGGTGGTCGTGGAGGTGGTCGTGGAGGTGGTCGTGGAGGTGGTGGTGCGGGTGGTCATTCGGCCGTCACGCCCGGGTCGCCGTGGGCCGGTGCCAGGGGCGCCGGTTCGGTGCGCTGCCGGGCCTCCGCGAGGCCGACACCGCGCTGGAAGGCGGCCATCAGGCCCGGGTCGTGGCCGGTGTACTCCTCGGGCTCCTGGCGGGGCGCGGGGCCACCGCGCAGCTGGGGCACGAGGTGCTCCTGGGCGCGGCGGCGCGGAAGTTGGGGTTTCCCCATGGTCCCGCGCACCGCGCTGTGCCGCGGGACGGGCGGGATGGCCGCGTGCTCGGCGAGGACACCCCGGTCCTCGGACCGCACACCGGGCACGGCGGCGGCCGGGGTGGGACGGTTGCGGTGCGTGCCGCGCACGGGCAGCGGCACGGGTTCCCCGTCGGCCCTGCGCACCTGGACGGGACCGGTCCCCGCCGGGGCCGGGGCGGGTGCGGGAACAGCCGGGGCCGGAGCGGGCGGGGCGGGAGCGGGCGGGGCGGGAGCGGGTGCGTCCGGCGCCGCCGGCGGCATCGCGGGGGCCACGGCCCGCGGCTGGTGCCGGGGCGGCGGCACGGGCACCGGCTCGCCCGCGGCGGCCTCCGCCGGGTGGGCCGCGCCTCCGGGGAGCATCCCCGGCCCGGCGCCCAAGAGGGCCTGCGGCACGACCAGTACGGCCTGGACGCCGCCGTAGATGTTGGTCTGCAGCCGCACGGTGATCCCGTGCCGCTTGGCGAGCTGGGAGACGACGAACAGCCCGATGCGCCCGTCCGCCAGCAGGCGGGCGACGTTGACCTGGTCGGGGTCGGCGAGCAGGGCGTTCATCCGGCTCTGCTCGTCGACCGGCATGCCCAGTCCGCGGTCCTCGACCTCGACGGCCAGCCCCGAGGTGACGAGGTTGGCGCGCATCAGCACCTGGGTCTGCGGGGCGGAGAACAGCGTGGCGTTCTCGACGAGTTCGGCCAGCAGGTGGATGACGTCGGCGACGGCGTGGCCGCGCAGCGTGCCGTCGATCGGCGGAACCAGCCGGACCCGGGAGTACTGCTCGACCTCGGCGATGGCCGAGCGCAGCACCTCGGTCATGTCGACCGGGTTGCTCCACTGGCGGCGGGAGACGGCACCGCCGAGCACGGCGAGGTTCTCGGCGTGGCGGCGGATGCGGGTGGCGAGGTGGTCGACGTGGAAGAGGCCCTTGAGGAGGTCGGGGTCCTCGATCTCGTTCTCCAGCTCGTCCAGGATGGAGATCTCCCGGTGCACCAGGGACTGCAGGCGCCGGGCGAGGTTGACGAAGACCTCCAGCTTCTGCTCGCTGCCCGCCTGGCTGGAGAGCTGGGCGGCCCGGACGACGGCTGTGACGGCGCCGTCGTGGGCGCGGGAGAGGTCGGCGGCGAGCAGTTCGAAGTCGTCCGCGTCGTCCGGCGGTCCGCCGCGCGGCTTGCGCTGGGGCGGGGTCTCACCGCGGCGCAACGCATCGACCACGGCTCGCAGGTCGCCCTCGTGGCGCGCGGTGCTGCGCCGCAGGGCGCCGACGCGGTCGTGCACGGACCGCGCGGCGCGGTCGGCGGCGAAGGCGGCGACGACGACGGCCACGACGGTCACCGAGACCGCTCCGGCCAGGACGGCCCACAGGACGGGGCCGGGCCGGGCGCCGGTGGACCGGACGGTGAACAGGACGACCGCGCAGGCGCTGAGGGCCACCGCGACCGGCGGCAGGACGGCGAGCCTCAGGAGTTGGGACCGTATGTGGGTCTCGGGCAGCGCGGCGGTGGTCCGTGGGGCCGGCCGGCCGTGCCGCCCGCCCTCGCGGCGGTCTGCTCGCGCGGCCGGGGCGCGGAGGTGAGACATCGGTGTCCTCGTACTGGTCCGTGTACTGGTCCGTCGGCCCTACGTCGCCCGACGGACACTGACAGTAGTCGGCTGCTCCTCATGTGCGGTGGGCAGTTACCAAAGTCCCCCGGGCAACGTCCCGCTCTGGTATGAGGCCTCGTACGACAGACCGATAAGCCTGAAACACACCCGTTCCCGAACGACGGAGAAACGGTCGGACTCCATCAAATTCAGTCACCGCGCGTGACGGCGACCGCGAGCCGGAGACATCCGGTGGAGCGGACTCGAAGAGAAGCTCGAACAGAAGGCGGATTCTCGGCTGAAAATCACTCTTGACTCCCTCCGTTCACAGGGGTTCGACAGCGTCCCGCCGGCGGTCCGCGCACGGTCCGATCGCGGATGCGCCGCCCCTCGCCCGGCAGGAGCGCTCCCCCGGAGCGGCTGCGGGCGAGGCCGGTGGCCGGGGCGCGAACGAGGAGCGGGGGCGGCTGGAGGCCCCCGATGACCTGCTGGACCACCCACCGCGCGGGGCGGGGACCGAAACCTCTGCCGTCGTCGGACGGGTTGCGTCCGACCGCCGTGGCCCCGGGCAGCCGCCGAAAAATAACTTCAGGGCTTCAGGGCTTCAGGGCTTCAGGCACGTCCTGGCCGGCCGTCCCGGGTCGAGGGTGTAGTTCCAGGTGCCGTGCCAGTCGTGGGGGGTCAGCGGCACAGCGGCGACGGCCTCGTCCGGAACGTGGACGCGGACGGGGACCTGTGCCGGACCGGACTCGGCGTGGACGGCCGGGACGGCCGGGCCCGTGCCGGTGGCGACCTCACCGATCCTGTTGACGACGACTTCGTGACTGGTCAGCGGCCACCCCCGCCAGTTCGTGTTGATGCGTGACAGGAGCCGGTGCTCGCTGCGGTTCCATTTCGAGGTTCCCGGCGGGATGTGGCAGGCCGTCACGGTCAGGCCGGTGGAGCGGGCGAAGTCCGCGAGTCCCTTCTGCCACGCCCTCACCCTGCAGCCGTCCGAGCCTCCGACGTCCGCGGTGATCAGCAGACGCGCGGCATCCGGGTAGCGGCGCCGGCCCTCGCCGTCCCACCAGCGTCGCAGGGTGGCCACCGCGAACGCCGCGGTGTCACCGTCACAGCCGACCGGCGTCCGGCCGGGGCTCTCGGGCGGTTCGTGGCTCTCGTACGGGTCGGTCCCGGCGCCCGCGCGGTCGCCCGGCGCCGGCGCCTTCCTGGCGTCCACACTGATCACCGGTTGTCCGGCGTCGGCGAACTCCCGGACCCGGCTGTTGACGTAGCGGAACTGGGCGTCCCTGTCCGGGTGGCGGGCCCCCTCGGTCGTGCCGCCGGCACCCCGCAAGGAGAATCCTTCCTCCTTCAACAGCGCCGCCACCGTGTCCGAACCGACCCGGAGCCCCTGGGCGGTCAGCGCCTGGGCCAGCTTCCGGGTCGACTTCGTCGTCCACAGCAGCGGCGACTCCGGATCCCCGCGCGGCCCGGGTTCCACCAGTGCCAGCAGGGCCGGCACCAGGCCGGGGTGCTTGTCCCGCAGCCGCTTGCGCCCGCCGCCCGCACGCCGCACCCGGCCCGGCGGTCCCGGATCGCCGGCGAGTTCCGCCACGCCGCGCGAGACCGTCTCCCGCGAGACCCCGGCGGCCCGGGCCACCAGCCGGACGCCTCCGCGCCCCAGAGCCCTCGCGTCCGCTCCCAGTGCCAGCCGCCGCTGCCGCTCGTCCAGATGCGGCAACAAGCAGGCGTACTTCTCCGCCAGTACCGCCTCGATCCCCTCTGCCACGACAACACCCTACGGCTCCGGCGGCCCCGCGAGAACCCGGAGTTATTTTTCGGCGGTGTGCCGGCGGAGTGTCGTAGAACAATCCGCCCCACCGTGTTGCGGCCATTTGCAGCCAACCTGGACCGTAGCACTACCGTTACCTTGGACCGATGCCTTAGATTCGGCGCAGGAATTCGATCTGCACAACATTCTTCACCAGCGGCTTTGGCGATCAAATAAGGTCACCGGGAGTGGAATGGAACCCTTCTGTAACACAGAGCGAAGTCTGGCCACCGCACTTCAGGAAGCAGCTAGAAGAGGGACCATCAGGGGGACAAGATTTCGTGTCGGCCGGAGAGAACACGTGTACAATCTCGGTCAGCCCGACGCGCACATCTATCTGGTCGAGAGCGGTCAGGTGAAGACACTGACGCACACCCGCGACGGAAAGCAGTGCCTGCTGTCCATACACGGTCCCGCCGACGTGTTCGGAGAGTCGAGCGTACTGGCCGCCAAGCACACCGAGACCGCACAGGCCATGCAGGTCACGACGTTGGTGCAGGTCCACGTCGCGCAGATCCTGAACGACTGCGATCCGCCGCTGCGCGAGGCGCTGATCGGCCACATGGCGAACCGGTTGCTGGAGCAGCAGCAGGTGATCGCCAATCTGGTGACGATGGACAGTGAGCACAGACTGGCGGCACTGCTGGTAAAACTCGGGGAAAAGGTCGGAAGACGCAAGGACCAGACCGCTCAGATACGCGATCGAATAACGCAGGAAGAGCTGGCAGAAATGGTAGGGACAACACGTTCCCGCGTCGGCTACTTCCTCAAGAGATTCTCGGTGGCCGGCGTGGTTCACCGCACCGAGGAAGCACATCTTTGTATCCACATAGCCGAGCTGACGGACTATCTGGAGAACTCCTCCTTGTCCGCCGGTCTGTAAGAACTGCACACCGGAGCGGGATATCCAGGAACATTCGGCGGCGGTGCCCCGGCGGCACCGCCCGATTCCGGGGACTCCTCCCGCACAGCCTTCTCCATCCGGCGGACCATTTCCTCCAGCAAGCGCTGGGAGGTGCCGAAATTGAGCCGGATGAAGCCCTCGCTCCCGTACTCCCGGCCGTCGCTGACGGCAACCTTGCCGCGGCCGAGGAAGAACTCCGCCAGATCGTCACTGCCCAGCCGGTCGGCCAGCCGCCGGCCGTCGAGCCACGCCAGATAGCTCGCCTCGGGCGGGACCAGCACCAGGTCCGGACCGAAGGACTCGAACAGTTCGACGAGCATCCTCCGGCTGCCGTGCAGGTAGTGGCGGACGGTACGCAGCCAGGGGCCGCCCAGGGTGAAGGCGGCCTCGCTCGCGCTCACCCCGAGTATGCCCACGCCGTCCCGTTCCCTCGGCCGCATCTCCATGAGCCGGTCGTGGTCCCGGGACCGGCCGGCCACCGCCATCGCACACTTCAGACCTGACAGGTTCCAGCCCTTGCTCGCCGAGGCCGCCGTCACCGTCGCCACCCGCCTCGCCTCGGGCAGCGAACCGAGCGGCACGTGCCGGTGCCCCGGGTGCGTGAGCGGCGCGTGCACCTCGTCGGAGATCACCGCGACCCCGAACTCCGCCGCCAGCGCGAGTACTTCGCGCAGTTCGTCACCGGTCAGGACCCGCCCGGTGGGGTTGTGCGGGTTGCACAGGAAATACGCGGCGGCCCCGGCCCGGAAGGCCCTGGCCAGCCCCTCCAGATCGAGCCGCCAGCGACCCCCGCGCAGCCGCATCGGCCGGGGCACGACCTGGCGGCCGGCCGCGGCGATGGCCTCGAAGTAGGGCGGATAGGCGGGCACGTCGACCACGACGGCGTCGCCCGGCTCGGTGAACTGCTCCAGCGCCACCTCCATCACCCGCATGGTGTCCGGGAACAGCACCACCCTCCGCGGCTCCACCCGCCAGCCGTAACTCGCCCGTGCCCAGGCGGCGAACGCCCGCTGCACGGGCGCCTCGGTGGTGTAGGCGTACGCGTAGCCGAGGTCACCGCCCACGGTGAGGTGCGCCCTGATGGCCTCGAGCACCGGCTCGGCGACGGGGAAGTCCATCTCGGCGATGAACGCCGGGAGTATGTCGGGCGGGTAGCGCCGCCACTTCTCGCTGCGCCGGGTGGACAGCGAGACCGCGCGCAACCCGTCGAACAGGTGGACCAGCTCCTGCTGTACCTCCGACAACGACTCCTCCTCCGTCGCTCGGGCGGGGCCGTGGCGGGGCCGCCCCGGGCCGCGGGGCGACGCCGCATGTCACCAGGTGACCGGCAGTTCCTTGACGCCGTGGATGCCGAACAGGTGGTGCCAGAACGGCACGTCGGCCGCGGGGACGGCGAGCCGCAGTCCGGGCAGCCGGTCGAACAGCCGGCCCACGGTGACCTGAAGCTCGATGCGGGCCAGGGACTGTCCGGGGCACTGGTGGGGGCCGTGGCCGAAGGCCAGCTGGCCGCGGGCGGTGCGGGTCACGTCGAAGCGGTCGGGGTCGGGGAAGACGTCGGCGTCCCGGTTGGCCGTCGCCAGCTGGCACACGACGCCCTCCCCCGCGCGCACGGTCTGCTCCCCGATGGTGACGTCCTCGGTGGCGATCCGGTTCATGCCGATCTGCATGGCCGTCTGGTGCCGCAGCAGTTCGTCCACCGCGCCCGGCAGCAGCGCCGGGTCGGCGCGCAGGGCGGCCAGTTGGTCCGGGTTCTCCAGCAGCAGCATGGTGCCGGTGCCGATCATGGTCGCGGTGGTGTGGTGGCCGGCGGCGAGCAGCAGCCAGGCGATGACGGCGACCTCGGCGCGGTCCAGCAGTCCGGGGGTGACCTGTTCGACCAGAAGCCGGCTGATCAGGTCGTCGCCGGGCTGCTTCTCCTTGGCCGCCACCACCCCCTCGAGATGGTGGAGGATGTCGTCCTTGGCCCGCAGCGTCTCCTCGGGTGTGCTGCGGCCGTTGATGAGGACCCGGGTGCGGGACTCGAACAGCGGGCTGTCCTCGGCCGGCACCCCGAGCAGCTCGCACACGACGGTGGACGGCACGGGGTAGGCGAGTTCCTCCATGAGGTCGAGCGGGCCGCCCCGCTCCTCCATCAGGTCCAGGCGGTGGTCCACGATCTGCTCGATCCGGGACCGCAGTTCCTCCGCCCTGCGGCCGGTGAAGTCCCTGGCGAGCATCCGGCGGTAGCGCAGGTGCTCGGCGCCGTCGAGCCGGGGGAAGGTGCCCTTGAGGACCTGGGGCACGGGCCGGGGGAACATCCGCGGGAAGTCCGGGTGGGCGCTGTCGGCGCTGAAGCGGGGGTCGTCCAGCACGGCCCGTACGTCCCGGTGCCGGGTGACCACGCGCGCCCGCTGGCCGCTGGGCAGGGTGACCCGGGCGAACGGGTCCTCGGCCTGGAACCGGCGGTATCCGGGCGGCGGGTCGAAGGGGCAGCCCGGTGCCTTCTCCTGCGGGAAGGCGGGCGGTTCGGCATCGGCGTCCCGCAGCGGTCCGGTGTTGTCGGTCGTGTCCGTCATAGGAAACCCTTCCCTCGCTGCCACCATCGGCCCGCTCCCGGCACGGGTTGCGACCCTACGTTCCGGCGCTGCCCCGGTTCTGTTCACTTCTGAGCATCGGCGCTGTCGACGGCTCGGCTCAGGCGTCCGGATGGGCCAGCACGACGGCGGTGTTGATGCCGCCGAAGCCGAATCCGTTCGAGAGCACGAAGCCGCCGGAAGCGCGCCGCGGCTCGTCGCGCACGAAGCGCAGACCGGCGTCGACGGGCTCGCGAAGACCGGGGTCGGGGTGCACGAACCCGGCCCGCAGTTGCAGTACGGCGGCCACGGCCTCGACCACGCCGGCGGCGCTGAGGCAGTGCCCGGAGAGTGTCTTGGTCGCGTTGATCCAGGGACCCTCGTCGCCCGCTCCGAAGACCTTGCGCAGGGCGTCGGCCTCGGTCCGGTCGCCCAGTGGCGACCCGGTGCCGTGGGCGCTGACCCAGCCGATGTCCGCCGCGCCCACGCCCGCCCGTGCGAGTGCCCCGGACATGGCCCGTGCCTCTCCGTCCACGGACGGGTCGGCCAGGTGGTTGCCGTCCAGGACGACGGCGCCGCCCGCGATCCGGGCCAGGGCGGGCGCGCCGCGGAGCCGGGCACAGGCGGCGGTCTCCAGGACCACGCAGGCCGCCGCCTGCCCGGGGTGGAAGCCCCGGTGGCCGGTGTCGAACGGCGCCGGGGGGTGCGGGGGCGCGCCGTCCGCCGGGGCCATCGCGCCGAGCGTGAGGAAGCCGCGGGTCTGCAGCCGCGACAGCCGGGTCATGGCGCCCACGACGAGGCACACGTCGGCGGCCCCGGCGGTGAGCATCCGGGCGCCGTGGACGAGGGCGAGGTTGCCGCTCGCCGAGGCGCCGCCGACCGTGCAGCCCTCGCCCCGCAGGCCCAGGACGCGGCTGAGCGTGGCGACGTGATCGGTGTCCTGGTGCTGCAGGGCGTAACGGGCGGGCAGGTGGGCGGGGTTGCGCTCGGCACGGGCCCGGCCGTCCTCGGTGACCCGCTCCGTCAGGTTGTTGCCGGCCACCGTGACGCCGATGCGCTCGGGCGGCGGCGCCGTACGGTCGAGCCCGGCCTCCAGCCATGCCTGGAGCGCGGCGACGACGCCCGCCCGTACCGGGACCGGCGCCCGCAGCACGGTCCGCCGGGCCGCGCCGCGCAGGGCGTCGGGCAGGCCGGGCAGCGTCTCCAGGGCTCGGTCGGGTACGTCGTCCGCCGCCAGGTCGGCGGTGAACGCGGGCCAGGACACGCCCGGCCGGTCCGCGTCGGCGGGTGGGGACGGTGTGCTGAGGGCGCACCGTCCCGAGCGCAGTGCGACGGTCAGGTCCTCGGGGCCGGCGGCGACGGCGCCGAGCACACCGAGCCCGGTCACCACCACCGCGCTCCCGCCCGCGGCGGGTCCGCTCACAGCTGCTTGAGCATGAGCGCGGCCAGGGTGCCGATGTCCATCCCCTGGTGGAACTCGTGCACAGGCACCGCGATGTCCAGTTCCTCCATGGCCAGGGTGACGATCTCGGCCCGGTCGATGCTGTTGCAGCCCAGTTCGGACAGGGTCCGGTCGGGCGTGAACGAGGCCGGCTCGACCTCCGGCACGATGTCCAGGGTGGTGCGGCGCAGCACCGTCAGGACTCGTTCCTCGGCGCTGTCGGTGCCGGGGACGCTTGCGTCCGATCCGTTCACTTCGGTTACCTCCGGTTCGTCAGATCCACGCGTACTGGCGGTGGTGGTCGCGCACACCGGTCAGGGCGAGGAGCTTGGGGCGGTCCACGGCCCGGCGCAGCAGGGCGTCGTAGCGGCCGGGGTCGATGTCGCGGTGCGGGACGGGTCGCAGACAGTCGGTGTTCTCCGCGAGCAGCGCGGTGTACTCGGCGAAGTCGAGGTCGGCTCGGGCCCGGAGCCGGGGTCCGATGCGTGCCTCGGCGACGGCGGCGGCCGACTCGGGGCCGACGACGCCGCTGAAGAACTCCGAGGAGCAGCCGGAACCGTAGGAGAACAGCCCGATGCGGGCGGGGCCGTCGAGCCCGGTGTGGTCGAGGGCGCTGGCCAGTGCCAGGTAGAGCGAGCCGGAGAAGAGGTTGCCGGTCTGGCCGGGGTGGACCAGGGAGGGCGCGACCCGGCGTTCGAAGTCCTCCGCCACGGCGGCGGCGGGGCTGCGGTACAGCTCGCGCAGCAGCCTGCGGTGTGCGGCCCGGACCATGCCGGAGAACGGGGTGTGCAGGGCGAGCAGGTCGAAGGTGGTCGCGAAGTCGGCGCCCTCCACGCGGGAGCGGTAGTCGGCGAAGCTGCGCGAGAAGCATTCCAGGTAGGCCATGAGCGACCGGTCGGCGTCCGCGATGTCGAGGTCGGGGCCCGGCCGGGCGGAGTCCAGGGTCTCGAAGGCGTGCACGCCGAACGCGCCCGGATCGGCGGTGAGAACGCGGGGCCGGCCGCCGACGAGCAGCGCCACGGCTCCGGTGCCGGTGACCGGCTCGGCGTACTGGGCGCGCTCGTCGGCGAGGGACATGTCGGTGGCGACGATGAGCACCTTCGCGCCGGGCGAGACTCCGGCGGCCAGGTAGCCGACGGCTAGTTGCAGTGCGCCGGTGGCCGCGTAGCAGGCCTGCTTCATCTCCAGCATGCGGCAGGTGGACGGCAGGCCGAGGTGTTCGTGGACGTAGGAGGCGATGGACTTGCTGTAGTCGATGCCGGACTCGCTGGTGGTGACGAGGAGTTCGATCCGGTCGCGGTCGGCCGGCGGCATCCGTTCCAGCAGGGGACGTGCGGCGTTGACGGCGTGGGTGACGGGGTCCTCGAAGGGCAGCGCCACCGACCGCCGGTCGGAGGCGACGTTGTCGAAGCGGCGCGGGTCGAGGCCCCGTCCGTCGAACACCGCGCGGGCGCTGACGGCCGCGCTGCCCGCGTACACGTCCAGGGCCTCGATGCCGTACCCGGTCATCGCTCCTCCCCCAGTTCGGACAGGAATGCGGCCAGGGCGGCGGTCACCCCGTCCGGGTCGGTGACGGTCGGGAAGTGCCCGGCCAGCGGCAGTTCGTGGTAGCGGGCGTCGGGGATGGCGCCGTGCATGAGGTGCGAGGTCTTGCGCGGTACGACGGCGTCGACACCGCCGGCCACGACGAGGGTGGGTACGGCGATGTCGCCGAGCCGCCCCAGGAGGTCGGGCTGCTGGGCGAAGACGTCCAGGTAGCGCAGTCCGATGTGCGGGGCCATGCTCTCGCAGCGCAGCAGCCGCTCGGTGTACTCGGCGCGGTGCCGTGCCACGTCCTCGGCCCCGGCGGCGACGATCCGGTCCAGGTCCTCGGCGACCAGGTCCGCCAGGCGGTTCACCTCGCCCACGCGGTTGGCGTAGCGGTACGAGCTGCACACCAGCGCCAGCGACGCGGCGCGGCCGGGATGGGCGAGGACGAAGCTCTGCGCGAGGAGACCGCCGAAGGAGGTGCCCACCACGTGCACCGGGCCCCGCACGCCGAGCCGGTCCAGGACCTCGGCGTACAGGTCGGCGATGCCGGGCAGCGAGATGTCGTCCGCCGTGGTGGTGGCGCCCACGCCGGGGTGGTGGACGACGAGTGTCCGGTGGCGGTCCGACAGGCCGGCCACCTGGTCGGCGAAGACACCGCCGCCGATGTTGAACGGCGGCAGCATGAGTACGGCCGGGCCGCTGCCGCAGTCGAACACCTCCACCGTGCCGTCGGCCATCGGCAGCAGGTGCCGGCGCACCCCGGGGACCCGCCCCCTGAGCACGTCGTGGTTGGCGGACGCGGTGGTGGCGGACGCGGGGCCTTCCTCCAGGGCCTCGCGGATGTCGGTGGGCAGGGCGTCGGTGGGGTGGTAGCAGCGCAGCGCGGCGGGCCCGGGGGTGCCGGTGACCTCCGTGAGGTCCGGCAGCGGTGCCGGGGAGGCGACGAGCGCGGCGATCCGGTCGGCGGCCCGTTCCAGGGTCGCGCGGTCCATGCCCAGCGGTACGGCGAGCCGGATCAGGTGCCGTTCCGGGGGTGCGGAGCCGTCGGCGAGGCGGGCGCCGGGGACGAGATGGGGGCCGCCGCGTACGCCGGTGGCCGCGTAGATCGCGGCCAGGTGGGAGGCGGCGGGGTGACGCAGCGTGCTGCCGGCGGCGGCCTTGTCGACGTCGAGCAGCACGCAGTGCGCGGAGGGGCCGGGTACCAGGGGCACCCCGCCCAGCTCCAGGCGTTGGCGGAACGCGGCCACGTTCGCCACCCGCTCGGTCACCAGCCGCGTCGTGGAGTCCTGGTCCAGCAGGGCGGCGGACAGCAGCCGGCGCGCGGACAGGCCCGGTTCCCGGCCTCGTTCCAGCATCCGCTCGGTGATCCGCTCGGCCAGGCGTTCGTCGCCGGTGGCGATCAGTCCGCCGCCGTCGACCCCGAAGTCCTTCGAGAGACTGAACGTCACCGTCTGGGCGAGGCCCAGCATCTCGCGGACCACCTCCCACGGGTCCCGGGCCGGCCGGTCCGGGCCGGCACCGGAGACCAGCAGCGCGTTGTCCAGCAGCCGGGTGGCGTCCACCACCAACGGCACGCCGTGGGCCCGCGTCCGCTCCGCGACGCCGCGCAGGTTCTCCAGGGAGAGCGGGGCGCCTCCGTGGGCGTTGGTGGCCATCTCCACGAGGACGAAGGACACGTGCCCGGCGTACCGGTCCAGCGCGTCCTCCAGTGCCGTGAGCCGGAGGTCCGCCGCGAAGGGGCCCTCGCCCACGACGGGCAGCGCGATGGACGGGTCGAAGCCGTGTTCCGCCAGTGCGCCGAGCCAGGTCGGGAAGGCCGAGGCGTGCAGGACCCGGCCGCGCGGCCCCGGCCAGGCCCTGCAGACCCGCTCCTCGGCCGCACGGCCGGACGCCGCGAAGAACCGGTGGGCGAACGGCAGCCAGGGCACGGCCGGCGGCTCCTCCCCGGTGACCCCGGCGGCGTCGGCCAGTTCGCCCAGCGCCCGTGTCCTGTCGCGCTGCCAGGGATCGGCACGGTCCGCCCAGGAGTCGGTGATCAGGTCCAGTTCGACGGCCAGATGCGGCAGCCGGACGGGATTGTGGCCGTGCGCGGACAGCCGGGCCTCGCGGGGCGCCCGGTCGGGACCGGGTTCCCGCGGTGCGGGGGCGGCGGCCACGGGTGCCGCCGGGTCCGCGATCATCAGGATGACGTCGCTGACCTCGCTGGCCCCGTCGCCCTCGGGCTGCACCAGGTACAGGGTCCGGTTCTCGGGACGGAACTTGTTCTTGAACTGGTAGTTGCCGCCGCCGAAGATGCCGGCGTCGCGGAGCTCCGCCAGGGCGCGTACGGCGGCCTCGGAGGCGTTGGGCGAGGTGCCGGGCTCGCCGCCGAAACTGGCGCCGAAGCTGAAGACCTCACAGCCCTCCTCGCGCAGTCGCTCCAGGATCCGCACGAGAGCGAACTCCAGCCCGCCGAGCGGCATGTCGCCGGGGTAGAACTCGACGTCGAGGAGGTAGCCGTTCTCGGACGGGATCCGGGTGACGACGACGGCGTTCACCAGGGCGTCGTCCAGATACGTCAGGAACAGCCGGTGACGCTCGTCGAGCCTGCCGCCGGCCAGTTCCTCGCGCACCCGGCGCACGTAGGGGTTGACCATCTGCTTGGTCGCCGCCCAGCCGTCCACGAGTGCGGCCAGCTCCGCGTCCACGGCCGGGTCGTCGCCGCTGCGGTACTCGACCGTACGGCAGGCCCCGGCCTTCTCGAACCGCTTCACCATGTACCGCAGCCGGCTCATCCGGCCGCCGGACAGCTTGAAGGAACCGAGGTCCTCGATGCGCTGGAGCGCCCCGAAGGGGGTCGCGGTGACGGGATCCCCGCCCACCTCCGCCAGGGGGACCAGGGACAGCAGGTTGGGGCGCAGGCCGGTGCGGCGGGCGTGGTCGAAGTACTCGGCGGCCAGCTCGGCGAAGTGGTCCTCGGGTCCGGTGTAGTTCCACACGAGCAGGGTCCGGTCCCGCTTGGACAGGGCGAACAGGCCGCGGCGTTCGGCGCCGACGAAGAGGTGCGGGGCGATGTCACGGCCGCCGAGCCCGCTCTCCTTGCCGTACTGCCGCTCCAACTCCGCCACGGCTGGGCCGAGTTCGGGGTCGGCGGCAGCCTCGGTACGGGTGAGCGTCCTGGCCCCGGTGGCTGGGCCGGGAGCGGGTGCCGGAGTCTCCTGCCGGGCCGGTGGCCGGACCCGGGCGACGGCCTGCTCGCCGTGTGTCTCGCACAGGGAGTCGGTGAGGCGGTCGAGGGTGGGCCGCTCGAAGAGCAGGGCCTTGGGCAGGGCGCCGAGGCCGCTCTCCAGGGCGCTGACACCGCGGAGCATGTCGAAGGAGGTGAAGCCGTTCTCCTCGAAGGTGACCGTCGGATCGATGGGTCGGCCGAGGGCCCGTTCCAGCACCTGGCGCAGGGCGTCGCGGGCGTCGTCACGGCCGTCCGGTGCGGGCGGCGGGATCTCGCGTGGTGCCGGTCGGGCCGTGCCGGTGCCGATGGCCGTCAGCACGTGGTCCGCGAGTGCGGCGATGGTGTCGTGCTCGTACAGGTCGGCGCCCTGGAGGTCGAGGCCGTGCCTGTCGTTGAGGGCACGGGCCACGTCCATGCGGAAGATGGAGTCCAGGCCGAGGTCGGCGAAGAGCGTGTCGTGGGCGAGGTCGGCGGCGGACAGGCCGAGGACGTCGGCGACCAGGTCGCGTACGGTGGCGCGGATCTCCGTCACGCCGGGCCGTGGGTCACCCGTCGGGGGTGCCGCCGGGGGCGTGGTGTCCGCTTCTGCCGGGTGCTCGACGCGGGTCTGTGGCGTGGGCCGGAGGGGAGCGGCTTCTTCCGCGGCGACTTCCGCGGGGGCGGCCTCCTCGGGGGCGGGGGCGGGTGCGGTCGGTGCGGTCGCGCCGAGGGGCTGGAGCCGTACCCGGGGGCGTGTGGCGGGTGCGGGCTCCGCGGCGTGCTGCGGATGTGTGGTCGTGGCTGCGTCTTCGGGGTGCGGCATGAGGGACTCCGTCCTCGCCGGCCGGGGTGCGGTCGGGGCGCTGAACCAGTGGCGGCGCGGCTGGAACTCGGCCCTCGGCAACGCGCGGGGGCGTGCGGCGGGCCGGGGTGCGTCGTCGGGGGGCGTCCAGGCCTCCAGGACGACGTGGGCGTTGGTGCCGCCGAAGCCGAACGAGCTGATCCCCGCCCGCCGGCAGGGGCGGCCGTGCTCGTCCTTGGCACCTTCCCACGGGGTGGTCGTGGTGCCGATGCGGAACGGCGTGCCGTCCAGTCGGAGGTAGGGGTTCGCCTCCCGCAGGTGCAGATGGGCGGGGAGGGTGCCGTGCCGCAGGGCGAGCAGCACCTTGAGCAGCCCGGCGATCCCGGCCGCCGCCTCCAGGTGGCCGATGTTGGTCTTCACCGAGCCGAGCGTGATGTGCGGCTCGGCGGGCACGGGTTCGCCGGAGTCGCCGTACAGGCGGGTGAAGGCGTCCTTGAGGCCCTCGGCCTCGATCGGGTCGCCGAGCCGGGTGCCGGTGCCGTGGGTCTCGATGTAGGTGACGGTGGCCGGGGAGACTCCGGCGGCACGGTGTGCGCGGACCACGACGTCGGCCTGGGCACGCGGGTTGGGGGCGGTCAGCGAGGGCGACCGCCCGCAGTGGTTGACGGCGCTGCCCCGGACGACGGCGAGGACACGGTCGCCGTCGGCCTCGGCCCGCTCCAGCGGCTTCAGCAGCACGGCGCCGACCCCTTCGCCGCGGACGTATCCGTCGGCGTCCTTGTCGAAGGTGCGGCAGCGTCCGGCGGGACTCAGCATGCCGGACCGGTCGAACACCCGGAACAGCCCCGGGCTCAGCGCCAGGCTGACGCCGCCCGCGATCGCCTCGTCGCACTCGCCGCCGGCCACGGCACCGACCGCGCGGTGCAGGGCGACCAGGGAGCTGGAGCAGGCGGTGTCGACGGTCTCGCTGGGTCCGCGCAGGTCGAGCAGGTGGGACACGCGGTTGGCGACCAGGGAGCGGGCGACTCCGGTGGCCATGTGGGCTTCGGGGTCCACGCCGGACCGGGCGATCAGCTCGCCGTAGTCCGAGGTGGCCATGCCCACGAAGACGCCGGTCGAGGTGCCCGCGCGGTCCTCCGGCCGGTGTCCGGCGTCCTCGAAGGTGCGCCAGACCGTCTCCAGGAACAGCCGGTGCTGGGGGTCCATCAGCCGGGCCTCGGCCGGGGAGATCCGGAAGAACGCGGCGTCGAAGTCGGCCACGTTCTCGAGGAACCCGCCGCGCAGGCCCGCCGTGGTGGCGTCCGCCAGCAGGTCGGCGCGGTCCGCGGGCACGGGCCCGACCAGGTCGTCCCCGGCGCTCAGATGGCGCCAGAAGGCGTCCAGGTCCGGCGAACCCGGAAGCCGCCCCGCCATACCGATCACGGCCACGTCCCGGCGACGGCTCGCGGGAGCCGACGCCGAGGACCGCGCCGGGGCGGCGGGCTCCGGGTCCCGGACCACCGCCGCCGGCCGGGGTGCCGCGGGCGCCGCCGGGGCCGCCGCCGGGGCCGGTGCCGGTTCCACGGCGCTCACCTCCGCCGGATGCTCGCGGCTGAGGTGGGCGGCCACGTCGTCCAGCGTGGGGTGTTCGAACAGTACGGTCGGCAGCAGTTCCAGGCCGTAGTGGTCGTTGACGCGGACGATCAGCTCGCTCAGCGAGATCGAGTCGAAGCCGAGGTCCATCAGTTCGGCGGCGGTGTCGACCTCGTCAGGGTCGACCAGCAGGAACTCCGCCGTGAAGGCGCGCAGTCGGCGCCTCACCGCCTCGTTCGGGGCATCGGTGCCCGGGTGCCGGGCGCCGTTCGTGGTGTTCGTACGTACCTCCCTCTCGTACCCGGCGGAGGACTCCACCGCGGTGGTCGTGTGCGTGGCCGGGGACGGGGGCCGCTCCACGGGCGTCCGCTCCACCCGCGTCCGCTCCACGGGCATGCGCTCCACGGGCAGCCATCGCGTCCCGGTGCCGGTCAGGGCGGCGCGGAAGGCGGCGAGGCCGGTGCCGGTGCGCAGCGGTGCCATCGACCAGAGCTGGGCGAAGAGCCTGCGGGTGGCGTCGTCGACGTCCATGCCGCCGTCCTCCCACAGCGGCCACCCGATCGCCACGGTCCGCCCCGAGCGCTCGCCGCGTGTACGCAGCCGCTCCCTGCCCTCGGCGAAGTCCAGCTGGAAGGCGTTGGCGTAGGCGTAGTCGGTCTGTCCCAGGTTGCCGGTCTCCCCCACCAGGGAGGCGCACAGGACGTAGAAGTCGAGGTCCTCGTCGCGGGTGGCGTGGTCCAGCAGCACCGTGCCGGCCACCTTGGGACCGAGCACCTCGGCCGACTCGGCGGCGGTCTTGACCACGGCGCGGGCGTCGCGGTGCACTCCGGCCGCGTGCACGATGCCGTCCAGCGTGCCGTAGCGGCTGCGGATGTCGGCGATCAGGCCGGCGACGTCCGTCGCGCTGGAGAGGTCGGTCCGCCGGTACCAGACGGTGCTGCCGCCGCGCCACAGCTCGGCCGTGCGCCGCTCGATGTCGTCGTCGAGCGGCGAGCGTCCGGCGAGCACGAGGTTGACGGGGGCGGTGTCGGCGAGGAGCCCGCCGAGGATCCGGCCGAGGGCGCCCGCGCCGCCGGTGACGAGGTAGGCGCCGCCGGCCCGGACCGGCAGCGGCGCGTCCGTGGTCCCGGGCGGCACGGGCCGCTCGGTGAGGCGGCGCAGGTGCCGCCGCCCGTCGCGGTCGTGGACGACTTCGGTGACACCGTCGCCGCGGTGCTCCAGCTCGTCGGCGACGGCTTCGGCGAACCGGGCGGCCGTGGCGGTGTCGGCCGCCGCGTCCGCGTACGTCTCGAAGCCGAGGACCACCGCGGTGCAGCCGCTGTGCTCCAGCGCGAGCGACTTGAGCAGGGCGCCGGTCGCGGAGAACTGCGGTTGCCGCGCGGCCGGCCCGTGTGCGACGGCCGTACGCAGCCGCACCCGGCGGTCGCGGGCGAGCAGGGCCGCCGCCGTCCACAGGAGCAGGTGGGGTCCGCGGTCGAGGTCGTCGGCGACGGTGCCGGGACCGGGTGGTCCGGCCTCCGGCGGGCAGGCCAGGACGAGCGTGTCGGGCAGCAGGTCGCGTTCGGCCAGGTCGTGCACGAACCGGCGCAGGGCGTCGGGGGTGGCCGGCACGGCGTCGTCCGCTCCCGGCACGCCCGCGCTCACCGCGAGGCAGTGGGCGCCCCTGCGGGCGAACTCCTCGGCCAGGGCACGGCGCACGGAGGAGTCCGGCCCGAGCAGCAGGACCCGACGGGGCGGATCGACCGGCACGGACGCGGCCGGAGGGCACGGCTCCAGGGCGGGAACGAGGCGGTGCAGGGCGCCGGACGCGTCTTCCCGGGACGGGGGTCGCGGCGTCCCGGCCGCTTCCTGAACCGGCTCCCGCGTGGTGGTGCCTCCCATGGTCGGGTCCGCCACGCCCGTGTCGAGCCAGTGCCTGGTCCGCTCGAAGGGATACGTGGGATACGGCACCCGCCGTACCGCGCTCCCCTCCCACAGCACGACCCAGTCGACGTCGTCACCGCTGACCCAGCGTCCGGCGAGCCGCGCGAGGGCAGGCGCCGGATCGGTGCCACGGGCGTCGCGCAGCAGGGCGGAGTCGGGCCCGTGGCGCCTGTCGCCCCGGCCGGGGGCGGCCCTGCCGACGACGAGGCCGGGGATCTCGGCACGGCCGGTGTCGGCGAAGGAGCGCAGCAGGAGGGCGAGCCGGTCGGTGTCGGCGCAGACGACCGCCAGCCGTTCCGGGAAGTGACGCCGGCCGGTCTGGCTGGTCCGGGCGAGCGCGGCGAGGGCGGTCCCGGTGCCGTCCGGACCCGCGAGGTGGTCGGCCACGGCGCGGGCGTGGACCCGGAGGCGTTCGGCGGAGCGCGCCGACAGCAGGAAGAGCTGCGGTCCGGTGGACTCGGCAGCGGTCGTGTCCGGCTGGAGGTACTCCTCCAGGATCAGATGGGTGTTGGCTCCGCCCGCGCCGAAGGAACTGACGCCGGCCCGGCGGGGAGAACCGTCGGGCGACGCGGGCCAGTCGGTGAGCGTCGTGACCGGTTCCAGGCCCGCGGTGGCGAAATCGATCCTGGGGTTGGGGGTGTCGAGGTTGACGCAGGGCGCAAGGCGGCGGTGGCGCAGCTGGAGCAGCAGCTTGGTCAGTCCGGCGATGCCCGCCGCGCCCTCGAGGTGTCCGATGTTGGACTTGACCGAGCCGACCGCGCAGGGGGTCGGGCGGGGGGCCTGGCCGAACGCCTTGCCGAGTGCCGCGATCTCGATCGGGTCGCCGAGGGAGGTGCCGGTGCCGTGGCACTCGACGTACGACACGGTTTCGGGCGGCACGCCGGTGCGTTCCAGGACACGGCGGACGAGGGCGGCCTGTGCGTTGGGGTTGGGGACGGTGTAGCCGCCGGTCCTGCCGCCGGCGTTCATGGCGCCGCCCTTGATCACCGCCCAGATCCGGTCGCCGTCGGCGACGGCGCGGTCGAGCGGTTTGAGCAGGACGGCGCCGACGCCCTCGCCGGGCACGAACCCGTCGGCGTCGGCGTCGAAGACCTTGCACCTGCCGTCGGCGGACAGCATGTTGAGGGCGCTCAGCGACACATGGTGGGCGGGGTGCAGGACGAGGCTCACCCCGCCCGCCACCGCGGTACTGCACTCGCCGCGCCGCAGGCTCTCGCAGGCCAGGTGGACGGCGGTGAGCGAGGACGAGCAGGCACTGTCGACGGAGAGGCTGGGGCCCTGGAAGTCGAAGAAGTACGACACCCGGTTGGCGACCGACCAGTGTGCCGAGTGCGCGCCGGACAGGCGGCCTTCGGGCCAGCCGGTGGCCGCGAGCTGTCCGTAGGTGCCGTACATGACCCCGACGAAGACACCGGTGTCCGGGTCGTGGGTGTCCGGACCGAGGTGACCGTTCTCCTCCAGCAGGTTCCAGGCGGTCTCCAGGAACAGCCGTTCCTGCGGATCGATGTGCGCCGCGTCACGGCCCAGGATGCCGAAGAACGCGGGGTCGAACCGGTCGATGCCGTCCAGGAAGGCGCCCCATCGGCTGTAGCTGCGCTGGGGCGTGCCGCGCCGGGCGTCGAACGTCGGCCGCCAGTCCCAGCGTTCGCCGGGCACCTCGCTGAACGAAGACGTGCCGGAGGCGATGTTGCGCCAGAACGTGTCCAGGTCGGGTGCACCCGGGTAGCGCCCGCTGACCCCGATCACGGCGATGTCCCCGGACGCGGCCGGGGCCGGCATGGGGCGCGGCTCCGGGGCCGGCGTCCCGGCGACCGCCGGCGTCCGCGGGTGCGCACTTGAGCGAGCGAGCAACTCGGCGACGCCTGCGGGGTGTTCCTCGGCGAAGTAGCCGGCCAGCTGCGCGATCGTCAGCCTCTCGAAGAGCAGCGTCGCGGGGAGTTCCCCGAAATCCTCCTCGAAGCGGCTGACGATGCGCAGGCTGACCAGCGAGTCGACCCCGTAGTTGTCGAAGGTGACCTCGTCGGCCAGCGCGCCGGGGTCGAACTTCAGCACCTCGGCGAAGACGTCACGCACATACGCGCGGACCCGGGCACCGTCGGGTGCGGCCTCGCGGGCGACGGACTCGGGAGCCGTCCGGGCCACGAACACACACTGGTCCAGGCGCTCGACGGGGGTGTCCGGCACGCCCAGGGTCCTGACCGGCCCGAATCCGCTCGCCGTCAGCGCCCGGTGCCACTGGTCCGGCCCCAGCAGAGGCGTGTGCGGGAGCCGGCGCCCGGCGTCCCGGAACGCCCACCAGCCGGGCGTCAGTCCGAAGGTGAGGGTGAGGAAGTCGGAGGCCCGTGTGACCTCGTTGACCAGCAGGGTGCCGCCGGGGGCCACCAGTTCGCGCACATGGGCCAGGGTCCGCTCGATGTCGGCCGTGGCGTGCAGCACGTTGGTGGCGAGGACCAGGTCGTAGCCGTGCGGGGTGAAGTCCTGCGTGGCGGGCGGGCGTTCGATGTCGAGGAGCCGGAAGGACAGGTGGGGCCTGCCGGGTCCGAACTCCCGCTCGCCGTGCGCGAGGAAGGCGGAGGAGACGTCCGTGTAGGTGTACGACACGGACGGGGCGCCGCCCGTGTCGCGCAGGACCTCGTCGAGGGCGTCGAGGACGAACGCCGTCCCGGCGCCGGTGCCCGCGCCGATCTCCAGGATCCGCAACGGGCGCATGGCGTCGCCCGGCCGGTGGCATCTCAGGGCGGCCAGGGTCTCGGCCGCCATGAGCCGGTGGTGGTGGTCGGACAACGGCTGGCCCCGGTAGACGGATTCGACCAGGTCCACGGACCCGTCCGGGAAGAGCACGTCCGTGGGCGGCCGGGAGCCGTCGAGCACCTCGGGCAGGGCTTCGACGCAGCGCCGCAGCAGGGTGACGTGCGGGCGCATGGCGGGATGACGGGCGATCACCTCCTGCGGGGAGGGACCTCCGGGTCCGGAGCGCCGCAGCAGGTCCACCACGGCCCGGAGCAGCCGCTCACCGGCTCCGCCCTCCGGGTGCCGGCCGCTCCACCGCGCCAGGACGGTGTCGGGATCGCCGTCCGCTCCGGGCAGCCGGGCGCGCAGCAGGCTCGCCGCGACCCGCTCCAGTTCGGCGAACCCTGCGCGGGCCCGCGCCAGGGCGTCCGTGGTGGCGTCGGGTTCGGCGCCGAGGAGGGCGAGTCCCCGCGGGGCGGCCTTCACGACGACCGCCTGGGCGGGACCCGCCCCGAGGGCGCGGGTGAGCGCGTCGATGCCCTCGGCGGGCTCCAGTGAGCCGATGCCCAGTTCGGCGAACCGCTCGACGCGGCGCTGCTGCGCGACCACGCCGACGCTTCCCCAGAAACCCCAGTTGATCACCGAGGCGGGGAAGGAGCGCTCGCGCAGGTACCCGGCGAAGGCGTCCTCGAAGGTGCTGGCCGCGGCGTAGTTGGCCTGTCCCGGTGCCTCGGTGAATGAGATGGCCGAGGAGAAGCAGACCAGGAAGCCGGGCGGCTCGTCGTCGAGCGCGGCGGCCAGCGCCGTCAGGCCGCTCGTCTTCGGCGCCAGCACCTCCAGGAAGGTGTCCTCGTCCATGGCGGCCAGCGTGCGGTCGCGCAGCACCAGCGCACTGTGGAAGACACCGTCGACCCGGCCCGTCCGCTGCCGCGCCTCGGCGACGATCCGCCGGGCGTCGGCCGGATCGGCCACGTCGCCGCGCACGTACGCGGCGTGCCCGCCCAGCGCGTCGAGTTCGGCGAGCAGCGCCCGCACGGAGTCGTCCTGCGGACGACGGCCGACCAGCACCAGCCGCGCACGGTGGTTCCGGGCCAGGTGGCGGGCGAGCGCGGTGCCGATGCCGCCCGTACCGCCGATCACGACGTACGCGCCGTCGTCGCGGAGCGCGCTCCCCGGCCCGGCGGGGTGCGGGACCGGCAGCGGGGCCAGAGCGCGCACCAGCCGACGGGTGCCCCGCAGGACGACGAGGGGTTCCGTGCAGGGTTCGGCCAGCAGGAGGCCCGCCGACTCCTCCGGTGCGGACCGCTCCGGGGGGAGGTCGACGCAGCCCGCGCGCCACTTGGGGTACTCGGCGGCGGCCGACCGCGTCAGCCCGATCAGACCGGCGCTGTGCGGCTGGACGGGTCCGCGCTCATCGTCGGCGACGGCACCGGACAGTGCCACCTTCACGGTGAGCCGCCGGCTGCCGGCTCCGCGCCCGAGCAGCGTCTTCAGCAGCCGGAACAGGCCGAGGGTCGCCGGGTCGGGCCCCTGTACGGGCACCGGCTCGGCGGGGTCGTGCAGGGCGAGCCAGTAGACCGTGTCCGGCACGCCGTCGGGCACGGCGAAGGACGCGGTGCCGTCGGCGGCCGGGAGGGCGACGGTGGTCGCCGCACGCCCCGCGTCCGCGAGGGCTGCGGCGAGTGGCCGGGCGGCGGGCGTGTGGAACACCCAGGCCGTCCCCGCGTCGGGCGGTGTCGCCCGGTCCGGCGGGCCGGCCTCCCTGAGCCGCGGCACGAGGACCAGGGTCTCGGGTCGTCCGGCCGCCGGTTCCCGCTCGTCCTCCGCCGCCGGCAGCGGTCGCAGCGCCGCTCCCAGGAAGGACGCGCAGACCCGGCCCCCGGAATCGGTCACCCGTACCGTGAACGTGGCGCCGTCCCGTACCGCGTGCGCGTGGCCGTGTGCGGGCAGCGGGGCCCGCACCTCCAGGGCCCGCAGCGCGAAGGGAACGAGAGGTCCGCCGCCGGTGTCGCGGACGAGCACGCTCAGGGTCTGGAGGGCCGCGTCCAGGACGGCCGGGTCGAGCGGCCAGGACGCCTCCTCCCCCACGGGCGTGTCCGGGGCCCGCAGCACGCCGAGCGCCTCGTCGGTACCCGCCCAGACGCCCTCCAGCGCCTGGTAGGCGGGCCCGTACGCGAGGCCTCCGGCGGCGAAGGCGGCGTAGAGGTCTTCGCCCGGGTGCCAGGAGGGGCAGCGTCCGCGCACCGCCTCGACGGAAAGCGGGCGCTCCGGGGCGTCCTCGCCGGTGAGCGGCTCCACGCGGCCCCGGACGCACGGCACCCGTTCGCCGTCGGCGGCCGTCAGCTCGAAGGCCACTCCGCCCGCCGGGTCCTCCTTCGTCGTGACCCGGACGTCAGGTGCGGCGCCCGCCACCACCGGGCGCAGCCACTGCACCCGGGAGACGCGGACGGCCCCGGTGATCCCGTGCCGGGCGGCGGCGCGTACGGCGAGCGAGAGGCCGGCGACCCCGGGCAGCACGGGCCGCCCGGCGAGCCGGTGGTCGGCCACGACTCGGTCGCGCGGGTCGAGGGCCTGGGTCAGCGTGCCGGGGGCGTCCTGGGAGCGGCGGGGTGCGCCGGTGTCCGGCCGGGCGCCGGGCAGCCAGTGCCGGTCGCGGGCGAAGGGGTAGGTGGGCAGCGGCACCCGGCGCGCGGCGCCGCGGGGGTGCAGGGCCGCCCAGTCGACGGACCCGCCGTGCGCGTACGTCTCGGCGAGGGTGCGCAGACCGGGCTCGGCGGTCAGCGGCGCGTACACGTACGGCATCTCGCCACCCGCGGCGGCGGCGCGGAGCGCGCGGACGAGTTCGGCCCGGTCCCGGACGACCAGCGCGGCACGCAGCGGGAAGTGGGTGCGGCCGGTGGCGAGGGTGAGTGCGATGTCGGCGAGGGCGGGCGCGTCCTCGCTCTCCAGGGCGTCGGCGAGCCCGGTGAGGGCCCGGTCCAGGGCGTTCCGGTCGCGTGCCGAGACCGGGATCAGCCGGTCCCGGCGGGTCTCGGTGGCCTCGGCGGGCGCGGGCGGGCGGGGCGGCGCCTCGGCGATGACGGCGTGCGCGTTGGTGCCGCTGAAGCCGAAGCTGCTGAGCGTGGCGGTCCGGGTGCCGCGGGGGCCGGGGTGCCAGTCGGCGGCGCCGGTGAGCACGCGGAAGGGGCCCCGGGACAGGTCGATCTCCGGGTTCGCCTCGCTGAAGTGCGGGGTCGGGGGGATCCGCCTGTGCCGCAGCGCCAGCAGGACCTTCAGCAGGCCCGCGATGCCGGCGGCCATGGTGGTGTGCCCGATGTTGGCCTTCACCGAGCCGAGCACGGTCGGCCCGGCGGGAGCGGCACGGTCGGTGCCGTCGGTGCCGTCGGAGCCGTCGGAGCCGTCGGTGCGGAACGCGTCCTGAAGTGCCTTCACCTCGATCGGGTCGCCGAGCGGGGTGCCGGTGCCGTGGGCCTCGACGTATCCGATGTCCGCGGCGGTGACGCCGGCCGCGCGGTGGACGCGGCGCAGGAGTTCGGTCTGGGCGGCGGCGCTGGGCGCGGTCATGCCGTTGGTCCGGCCGTCGCCGTTCACGCCGGTGGCCTTGATGACGCCGTGGATGTGGTCGCCGTCGGCCATCGCCCGTGCCAGCGGCTTCAGTACGACCACGCCGACGCCCTCGCCGAGCACGATGCCGTCGGCCCGCGCGTCGAAGGGTGCGCTGGTGCCGGAGGGGGACAGCATTCCGGCGTTGCTGCAGCGGATGTGCAGACGCGGGGTGAACATCAGGGCGACGCCGCCCGCGAGGGCGGTACGGCACTCGCCGCGACGCAGGCTCTCGCATGCCAGGTGGACGGCGGTGAGGGAGGAGGAGCACGCGGTGTCGACGGCGAGGGTGGGGCCGGTCAGGTCGAGGAAGTAGGAGATGCGGGAAGCGAGCACGGACGGCGAGGAGCCGAGGAAGGCGTGCCCGGTGTCGGCCTGTCCGGCCGCCGCGAGGAGGTCCGCGTAGTCCCCCGCGCCGCAGCCGACGAACACCCCGCAGTCCCGGGTGCCGCGTTCGGTCGGCCGGTCGGTCCCGCCGGCGCCGTGCCCGGCGTCCTCCAGCGCCCTCCATGCCTCCTGGAGGAAGAGGCGCTGCTGCGGGTCCATGGCCTCCGCCTCCAGCGGCGAGAGCCGGAAGAACGCGGGGTCGAACTCGTCCGCTCCGTCCACCAGCGCCGCCCACTTGCTGTCGGTGCGGTCGGTGACGGACCGGTCCGGGTCGTACCAGCGGTCCACGCACCAGCGTTCCGGGGGCACTTCGGCGATCTCGCTGCGCCCGGCCTCCAGGTTCTTCCAGAAGGTGCCGAGGTCGTCGGCGCCGGGGAAACGGCCGGACATGCCGATCACCGCGATGTCGGCGGCGGCGACGTCCGGTCCGTTCGGTGGAGCGGCCGGTTCGGGTTCGGGGTCGGGGCTCCGCTCCTCCTCGCTGGGTACGGCCTTGGCCCCGGCCGGGGAACGGCGGGGCACCGGGCGCAGGGTCACCGTGCCGGCGGGGGTGGTGGACGTGGCCGGTACGGCGGTGCCGGGGGCCGGGGGCACCGGCCGGGGCGCCGGGGTGGCCGGCGGGGGGGGTTCCGGCGCGGGGGCGGGGCCGGGGGCGGTGCCTCCGGCGTCGGTGCCGGCGCCGGTGCCGCGGCTGTCGTCCTCGGCCCGCGCCGCCGGTTCGACGGCCGCGCGGTGTTCGACGGCCGCGCGGTGGAGGGCCGCCGTCCGGTGGCGGGCGCTCAGGAGAGCCGCGGTCATGGCCGGCACGGTCGGGTGGTCGTAGACCGCGACGGCCTCCAGACCGGCGCCGTGCCGTTCGTTGAGGTGGCGGACGACCTCGACGGCGCCGATCGAGTCCAGCCCCATCTCGGCGAAGGTACGCTCGTCGTCGATCTCCTCCGGCCGCAGGTAGAGGACCTGCACCAGGGACGCGACGACGTCCGCACGCACCTCGGCGTCGGAGGGCCCGGCGGCGGTCTCCGGTGCGGGCTCCGGTGCGGCCTCCTCCGCCGGGGCCACGGAGGGCTCGGGCCGGAGCGCGGGGCCGGGAGTCCTCGCCGTGGTGTTCCCCGGCCCGCCGAAGGCCTCCACGCGGGCGAAGTGGTCCCTGACGCGGTCGCGGGCGCCGGTGCCGAGCACCTCCTCGTGCATCCGGACCTCGCGTCCGACCACCTCGTCCAGCCGGGCCAGCACCCGGCCGGCCAGTTCCCGCTTGAGACGGCGTACGGCTCCCTCCGGCCGCGCGGCGAGCGCGCGGGCACGGTCCAGGGCCGCCGACAGCACCTCACCGCGCGGCAGGACCGTCACCATGGCACCGTGGCGGTGCAGTTCGGCGCCGGTCAGGGGCCTGCCCGTGAGCATCATCTCGTCCGCGAGGGCCGAGCCGAACCGGCGTTCCAGGACGTAGGTGGCCCCCATGCCGGGGGTGAAGCCGTACGCGACGAAGTTGGCGCTGTAGACGCTCTCTTCGGCCAACAGCACCACGTCGGCGTACAGCCCGAAGGCCAGGCCGCCGCCGGAGGCGTGCCCGTCGATCGCGGCGACCACGGGGCGGTCGCAGCGCAGCAACCCCTCGTACACGAAGGCCTGGTCGGTGAAGCGTCCCTCGCCGTCGGCGAGTGTCTCCAGGGCCTCGGCGGTGCCGCCCATGCTGAACACGCCGTCGGAGCCCGTGATGACGACCGCTTTGACGTCCGGGCGCACGGCGACCGCCTCGAAGGCGGCGCGCAGGTCGCCGAGCAACCGCTCGGTGAACATGGGCGAGTTCATCCTGATCAGGCCGATCCCTCCGTCCAGGACGACGAGTTCGGCACCGTCGTCGCGAGAGGAAGCGGTGAGGGCCGGGGAGTCGTCGGTGACGGTGGCCGGGGAGGGGTCCGGGACGGTGGCCGGGGAGCCGTCCGGGGTGCGCTCCGCCGGGGCCGGGACGGGCGCCGTGACGGGGCCCCGCGCGGGCGTCACCTCCCGGTCCGTGGCCGGCCGCCCTGTCCATCCGCCCGGCCAGCAGCTCTCCTCCCGGAACGGGTAGCCGGGCAGGGGCACCCGGCGGCAAGGCGCACCCGCCTCGGGCCCGTCGGCGTCGTAGGCGTCGTCGGTCTCGCCCGCGACCCAGCGGCGGGCCCGGTCCTCCAGGGTGCCGGCGGTGGTCGCCGACGCGCGCGCGGGTGTACGGGCATCGGCCGACGCGGTCCCCCGGTAGGTGCGGGGTCCCGGTTCGGCGCCCTTGACCAGACCCTCCAGGGCCGCGCGCAGCTCCGGCAGCCCGTCGGCGACGACCGCGAACCGGACCGGCATCGCGGTGCGGCCCACCCGGAGCGTGTGGGCGAGGTCGTCGAGCCTCGGCAGGCCGTGCTCGCCCGTGCGGGCCGCCAGGGTCAGTCCGGCCCAGGTCTCGGCGGCCTCGTCCAGGGTGGTGCCGGGGTGCACCGCCGCCGCGAACTCCTCCGCCGGGACGCCCTGTTCGGTCTCCGTGTGCGCGGCCAGGTCGTGGGCCAGGGCCAGTCGGCCCGCGGGGTCGAGGCCGAGGTCCTCGAAGGTCTCGCCACCGCCCAGGGACGCCTCGGGCACCGCGAGGCGCCGGGCGACCAGGGACCGGATCGGAGCCGGCTCCCCGGCGACGGCGTCCCGGTGCCCTTCCGCGTCCGGCGTGAGGAGGGTGAGCAGGGCGGCCGCCCGCTCCCTGAGGGCCTCCTCGTCCTTGGCGGACAGCACGAACAGCCGGGGGCCTCGTGGCGCGGGCCGGGCCGGGACCGGCGGGGGCTCCTCCAGTACGACGTGGGCGTTGGAGCCGCCGGCGCCGAAGGCGCTGATTCCGGCGAGCCTCCGGCCGCCGGACGGGCGCGGCCAGGGCGCGGCGGCGCGCTGCACCGCCAGCCGGCCGTCACCGAAGTCGAGGTGCGGGTTGAGCGTGTCGGCGTGCAGCGAGGGCGCCAGGCGGCCGTGCCGGAACTGGAGCAGCACCTTGGTGAGTCCGGCGATGCCGGCCGCGCTCTCCAGATGGCCGATGTTGGTCTTCACCGACCCGATGGCCACGTGCTTTGGCCCGGCCGAGAAGGTGGCCAGGGCGGTGCGCAGGCCGTCCAGTTCGATGGGGTCGCCGAGCGAGGTGCCGGTGCCGTGGGCCTCGACGTAGCCGAGGTCGCGCACGTCGGCGCCGGACTCACGGACCGCGTCGGCGACGAGCGCGGCCTGCGCGGTCGGACTGGGCACGGTGAACCCGCTGGTGCGGCCGCTGTGGTTGACGCGGGCCGAGCGGATGACGCCGTGGACGTGGTCGCCGTCGGCCAGCGCCCGGTCCAGCGGCTTGAGCAGGACCGCTCCGACCCCTTCCCCGGGTACGTAGCCGGTACCGCCCTCGCCGAAGGCGCGGCACCTGCCGTCCCGGGACAGCCAGCGTCCGCGGGCGAGTTGCAGGTACTTCTGCGGATGCGGCATGAGGTTGACACCCCCGGCGAGGGCGCAGGTGCTCTCGCCGCGGCGCAGGCTCTCCACCGCGAGTTGCAGCGCCGTCAGCGACGAGGAGCAGGCGGTGTCGACGGCGATGCTGGGGCCCCGGAAGTCGAAGGTGTAGGAGACGCGGTTGGCGACGGAGGAGTGCAGGGCCACCGGGGCGGCCTCGTCGTCGGGGTCCGGCACGAACTGGAAGTGGTTCCACATGACGCCGGCGAAGACGCCGACCTGCTCGGCGGTGAGGGATTCCGGCGGGTGGCCCGCGTCCTCCAGTGTCTGCCAGGCGATGGTCAGGAACAGCCGTTCCTGCGGGTCCATGCGCTCGGCCTCGCGCCGGGAGATGCCGAAGAACAGCGGGTCGAAGCGGTCCATACCGGCCAGGAAGCCGCCCCAACGGCCGTAGGTGCGTCCGGGCCGGCCGGGCTCGGGGTCGAAGAGGGCGTCGTGGTCCCAGCGGTCGGGCGGTACTTCGGTGACGCAGTCCCGGCCGGCCGCCAGGTTGGCCCAGAAGGCGTCCAGGTCGGCGGCCTGGGGATAGCGCCCGGCGACTCCGATGATCGCCACGGGCGCGGGTACCGGGCGGGCGCCGCGCCCGCGGGCCGAGGCGTTCGCGGGCGCGTGCGCGGCCACGGGGGCCGACGGCACCGTGTCCGCCCGGTCCGGCGCGGGGGCGAACAGCCCGGTCGTGAGCGGTCCGGCCGCGTTCCCGTCGGTGTGTACGGCGACCAGCCGGGCCGGGGTGTCCGGCCCGGCCAGGCAGCGGTCCAGCAGGCCGAGCGCGGCCCCGGTGGGCAGCGGCAGCATCCCGGACTCGGCGGAGCGCGCGAGTGCGGCGGCGTCGGCGCGCATGCCGCCCTCGGCCCAGTAGGGCCAGGCGAGGGACAGGGTGCGTCCGGTACGCGCGGGGTCGGCCGCCCGGTGGCCGGCGAAGGCGTCGAGGAAGGCGTTGGCGTAGCCGTAGGCGCACTGGCCGGTGTTGGGCACGACCGCGGACAGCGAGGAGAACAGGACGAACAGGGCCGGGTCGCTGTCGGCGGTGGCCCGGTCGAGGTGGAGGGTGCCGGCCAGTTTCGGGGCGAGCACGGCGTGCGTCTCGGCCGGGTCCCGGCGGAAGTGCAGGGCGTCGTCGGTGCGGCCGGCGCAGTGCAGGACCGCGTCGATACGGCCGTACAGCTCGCGGCACCGGGCGGCGACGGCCTCGGCGTCCTCGGGGCGGGAGACGTCCGCCCGCAGGTAGTGCGCCTCGCCGCCCCGTGCGGCGCAGCGGTCGAGCAGGGCGGTGATCGTGGCGTCGGGCGGCCGGGTCGCGCACAGCACCAGACGGGCACCGTGCGTGCCGGCCAGGTGTTCGGCCAGGAGCGAGCCGACCCCGCCCGCTCCGCCGGTGACCAGGCAGACGGCTCCCCGGGGCAGGGCGGGCGCGTCCGGTCCGTCGAGCGTGTGCGGGGTGAGGCGGCGCACGTGGCGCTCGCCGTGCCGGTGCATGCTCTCGCTGTCCTCGCCGTCGTCGGCCGCCTCCGTCAGCAGGACGTCCGCGAGTTCCCCCGCATCCGGCGCGCCGACGACACAGGTGCTGCGGCAGCGCAGGGCCGGGTTCTCCGCGGTGATGCCCCGGGCCAGGGCACCGATCGCGCCATGCTGCGGGGCCGCGTCCTCGTGGTCGGCGCTGTACAGGAAGCGGAGTTCGCGGGGGGTGTCGGCGGGGCGGGCGGCGAGCGCGCCGGCGAGCGCCCAGACGACGTCGTAGGCGTCGGTGGTGTCGGCGGCGGGGCCTGGCGCGGGTGCGGGGCAGACGGCCAGGACGGAGGGGACGGCGCCCTCGGCGGCCAGTTCGTCCAGCAGCCGGCCGAAGTCGGCGCGGCTGCCGGTGGGCAGGCGCCAGGTGTCGGTCCCGGTGCGCTCGTAGGCGGTGGCGGGCAGCACGTGCACCATGCGCCGGCCGGAGGCGGCGCGGTCGCGCAAGGCGGAGGGCAACGCGGGGTCGGCGGTCACGACGAGCAGGTCGCCGGAGGGCTGCGGGGCGGGGGTGGCGGTCTTCGGGACCCAGCCGGGCCGGTGGAGGCCGAGGCGCGGAGCGGACGCCGGGGGTGTCGCGGGCGGACCCGGCGGCTGCACGGGGGCGGTGTCCGCCGCCGCGCCGGGTGCCGCGGCGGCCCGGTCCTCGGCCGGCAGCGTGACGGTGTGCCGCTGGGCCAGGTGCCGGGCGACGGAGGCGACGTCCGGGTGCTCGAAGAGCAACGTCGGGTAGAGGCGCCCGTCGACGGCCTTCTCCAGTTCGGTGCTCAGGGTGAGCAGCGTCACCGAGTCCAGGCCGAGTTCGTAGAAGCCCCGGTGGGGGTCCACGGCGTCCGGGGCCCGGCCCAGCAGGCCGCCGATCAGGGCGCGCAGGTGCGCGGCGAGCCGCTGCTCCGGATCGCCGCCGGCCGCGGTGGCGGCGGGCCTGGGCCGCTGCTCCAGCAGTGCCGACGGGATGTCCAGCAGGCGGGTGATGAGTCCGGCGTGCCGCACCCGCTTGCAGCTCAGCTTGGTGAACTCGGCGACGAAGCGGCCCTGTTCGTCGTAGACCAGGCAGTCGTTGTGCATCACGTCGCCGGACGGGGCGACGGTCTCGGCCGTCGGCACGTGGACCCAGCAGGGTCCGGTCACCGCGCGCGGGGCGCGGAACCTCGCGATGTGGACCGGGATGAAGGGGTCGGGGCCGGGCGGCGGGCGGTGGCCGAAGGTGACCAGGGTGGCGGCGTCGAGCTTCGCCGGGTGGAGATGGAAGGCGTTCTCCTGGTCCCGGGAGGCGGGGTCCAGTTCGAGGCGGGCCAGCAGACCGCCCGTGTCGAGGAGGTGGAGTTCACCGAAGCCCTTCATGGGCGGCCCGTGCTCGATGTCCTCGGCCCGTGCCTGCCGGTACAGCTCGGCCATGTCCCGGCTGTGCCGGGCGCGGGTGAGCAGGGCGCGCGGGTCGATCGGCGGGGGCGGGGGTTCGTCGGTGAACTCCAGGCGGGCCGAGAAGTGCGGGCGCCAGGTCATGCCGTCGGACTCCGCCGTCGCCGGGTCCGTGCCGGGTGCCACGGCCGCGCCGGCCGCCTTCACGGGGCGGGCGCCGGTGGCGTCCGGGGCGCCGATCGTGACGCGTACGGCGAGGTCGCGTCCCACGGCGGTGGCCATGGGCTCGGCGAAGAGCACGTCCCGCAGTGTCGCCCGCTCGGTGTCCAGGTCCTGGGCGCGCAGGATCCGGTACACGATGTCGAGGAAGGTCGCGCCCGGCATCACCGACACCTGGTGGATGCGGTGGTTCTGCATGATGAAGTCGTCGTGAGGCAGTGAGAGGTGACACTCGATCGGGTCGTTCACGGCGTGGCTTCCCCCTCGTGTCCGAGCCGGCGGACGGCGTCCTCGCGCAGCCGGGTCCGGTCCGTCTTCCCATGGGCGTTCAGTGGTGCCTCGGGCAGCCACCACAGGTGTCGGGGCAGCATGTAGGGCGGCAGCCGGTCGGCGAGCCGTTCGGCCAGGTGCGTGGTGTCGGGTTCGGCGTCGCCGAGCCGTTCGGCCAGGTGCGTGGTGTCGGGTTCGGCGTCGCCGAGCAGGTAGCCGACGAGCCGGGTGCCGCCGGGCGCAGAGAGCGCGAACACGACGGCGTCGGTGCCGGACGCGTCGCGCAGGGCCGCCTCCACCTCGCCGACCTCCACCCGGTAGCCGTTGACCTTCACCTGGGCGTCCGTGCGGCCGAGGTGGACGAAGCCGTGCGGGGTGGCGCGCACCTGGTCCCCGGTGCGGTACCAGCGCCGGCCGCCGTGCTCCAGGAACCGGCCCGCGTTCTGGGCGGGTTCGAGGTAGCCGCGGAACATCTGGGGTCCGGTCATGACGAGTTCGCCGGTGCCGTCGGCGGGCGAGCCGTCCGGGCCGAGGAGCATCGCCTCCATCCCGGTGTTCGCGACGCCGATCGGTACAGTGGCGCCGTACCCCGGGTCGGACAGGTCCTGGCCGGGATGCCAGCGGAACGCGGTGCAGGCGATGGTCAGTTCGGTGGGGCCGTAGATGTTGTCGAGGACGCCGTCGGGCGCGGCGCGCTGCCAGTAGCGTGCGGTGTCCACGTGCAGGGGCTCACCGGCGAACACGGACTGGCGCAGGCCGGCGAGGCTCCCGGGGGCGAGCCGGTCGGCACGCTGCAGGCCGCGGGCGAGGCTGGGGGTGCTGTGCCAGACGGTCAGTCCGTACCGGCGCACCCAGCGGGCCGGGTCCAGGGCCTGGAGCCGGGACAGGACGCACACGCACGCCCCACCGGCCCAGGCCGGGAAGATGTCGCACATGGCCAGGTCGAAGGTGGTCTCGTGGACCTGGCTGAACCGGTCCTCGGGCCGCACGCCGTAGCGGGAGAGCGAGGCGGCGAGGAACGCCGAGACGTTCCCGTGGCTGACGGGCACGCCCTTCGGGGTGCCGGTGGAGCCGGAGGTGAAGAGGATGTAGGCGAGGTCGTCGGGCGTCCCCGCGGGTGGCCGCCGGCCGGGCCCGGCGCCGGGCTCGGACAGTTCCTCCGCCGTCAGGACGCGGGCACCGCCGACGGCACTGGGCAGCTTCGCGGGCAGGGCGGTGCGGTGCGTACCCGGGGCCAGGGCGACGTGGACGGGTGCGGACTCCACGAGGCGGGCCGTCTGCGCCGCCGCGTCCGGGGCGGCGATCACGGCACCGCAGCCCGCGGCCCGCAGTACGGCGGCGTTGCGGGCCACCGGGTTCTCCGGGTTCAGCGGTACGGCGGGGGCGCCGGCGTGGAGAGCGGCGAGCAGGCCGATGTACGCCTCGGGGGTCTTGGCGGCGAGCACGGCCACCGGTGCGCCCGGCTCGGCGGCCGCGACGACCGCGGCGGCCCAGGTGCGGGCGAGCGCGTCGACCTCGGTGTAGGTCCAGTGGCGGTCGAGGATGCGCAGGGCGGGGCCGTCGGGGTTGCGGGCGAGGCCGTCGGCGAACCAGTCCTGGAGCATCCTGGCGGCACCCGGCCGGGTGCCCGGCGCGCCGGGCGTCACCGGTCCGCCAGACAGCCGCTGACCACACGCCACAGGTCGGCCGGGGTGGCGAAGCTGGCCGGGGCCAGGGCTCCGTCGGGGAACTCGATGCCGTAGGCGTCCTCCAGCCGGGCGGACAGTCCGACCATGCCGAGGGAGTCCAGGCCGTGTGCGGGCAGCGGGACGTCGGCGCGCAGCTCAGCGGTCGGGGGGTAGTCGGTGAGTGCGGCCCTGACCAGCTTCTCGAAGGTCTCGTCCCAGTTCGTCGCCACGGTGCGCCTCGTCCTTCTTGTCGTCGCCAGGGTGGTGCCGGTGTGCCGGGTGGTCCGTATCGCCGTGCACGCGCGCGGCCGGTTCCGGGAACGGCGCGGAATGGGCGTGCGGGCCCGTTCGAGAGAAATGCTGCGCGGGGATGCTAACGACGGAATTTCCGTCGCCGCAAGGGCGTCCGGGTAGTTTTTCGGCGTGCGCACTATTGAGCAGAATTCCGGCCCGTAAAGAGCGGACCATCTGGGTTCTTCTTTTTGTTTTCAGGCCCCGGGAATCGGAAGCTCGGCGGCGCCCCTCGCCACAGGAGGACGTCACGCATGCCGCAACGGGTGCTGATCGCCGGTACGTCGCCGCTCCTCGCCGGCCGGCTCGCCGCCCGTTGCCTGGCGGCCGCGGATGGTGCCGCCGGCACCGAGGTGGTCCTGCTTTCCGTCGTCCGGTCCCGTCCCGGGGCGCCCGCTCCGGGACGGGAGGAGCTGGCCGGGCTCGTGGCGGAAAGCGGCAGCGGGGCCGAAGGGCCGGACGGGCTCGACGCGCGGCGGCTGACCGTGGTGTGTGCAGAGCCGGACGGCGTGGACGCCGAGCTGAAGACCTGGCCGGCGGAGCAGGTGTGGTGCGTGGTGCCGGGCTGGGACCGGTCGCAGGCCCGTGGGGCACGCGCGGACGCCGCGCTGGCCGGCTCGCTGCTCGCCGCGCTGCCCGGCCTCGGGGCCCGCCGCTATGTGCAGGTGGGCCAGGACCCGGCGCCGGACGACGGCCGGGCGCAGCGGTCCTGCCGGGACCTGGAACGGATGGCCGTGGAGGCGTGCCTGGACGCCGGGGTGTCCTGGCGGATGCTGCGCACGGCGCCGGTGGTGGACGCGCGGGCCCCGGCGCTGGGTGAGTGCCCGCCGGGCGCCCACCGGTTGCTGTGGGCGCTGGACTCGGTGCGCGCGGAGGTGGCGGACCGGGTGCCCGACTGGTTCGAGCGGCAACCGCTGCGGGTGGCCGGTGTGGCGGGTCTCGGCCTGCCCCTGCTGACCGCGGAACGGGCTGCCGGGGAACTCTGGCGGGCCGGCGCGCCCGGGGACCTGCCCGACGGCTTCTCCTCGGTGCCCCGGCCCGCCCCGGTCCCGCTGACCGACGTGCTCGCCCGGGCCGGCGCGGTGCACGGCATCGACGTCCGCCCGGTGCCGGACCGCGCGGCGTTCAACGCCGTCGACCGGCTCCTGGACCTCCGCCTGACCGACGTACGCCGTCAGGCGGTACGCCTGTGCGGGACGGACGAGGACACGGACTCGGACACGGACACCACCGCGACCGCGACCGCGGAGGCTCCGCTGCCGCCTCCCGCCGACGGGACCGCCCCCTCGAAGGGCGCCCCCTCCCTCTCCCCCGCCGGGCAGTGGGAGCTGTTCGGCGCGGTCCGGGCCGCTCGGGCGTCGCCGGACGCGGCGCCGGGCACGGATGGTGGTCTGCGGCGGCGCGTCGTGGACGTGGCGGGGCGGCCGCTGGTGCTGTTCGAGGGCGGGACCGGCGAGGGTCCGCCCCTCCTGGTGCTGAACGCGCTCGGGCAGGGACCGGGCTTCCTGACCCGGCTGTGCGCCCACCTGGCCCCGCACCACCGCGTCGTCACCTGGCAGGTGCGCGGCACCGAGCGGGAGGATCCCGCCTGGGGGACCCGGCACCAGCTCGACGACATCGACGCGGTGCTGGAGGCCGTCGGCGCCGAGCGCGCCCATCTCCTCGGCTGGTGCACCGGCGCCAAGATCGCCACCGCCTTCCAGCAGCACCGTCCGGAGGCCGTCGCCTCCCTGGTGTTCCTGAACGCCACGTTCCGGCAGAACGACCGCTGGGACGGCATGGACACCAAGTACGAGTCCGATCTGGCGGCGGTGTGCCGCGCGCTGGACCGCAGGCCGCAGAAGGCCGCGTGGATGCTGGACCTGCTGGCCCCGGGCGCCGCGGGCGGCTCGGGCAGCCCCGGCGCCCGGGACGCGGGGGTGCTCGGGGTGCTGAGCCGGGCACTCGCCGACGAGGTGCGGCGGCCCTTCCGGGACGCCGAGGTGCTCGTGCGGTACGCCCGTCAGCTCATGGATCTGTGGCGGCTCGACTCCGCGGCGCAGGCGCCCCGGGTGGCCGTGCCGACGCTGTTCGTCTGCTCGGAGTTCGACGGCATCTCCTCTCCCGCCCGGGCCCGCGAGGCCGCGCGCTGCTTCCCGCACGCCCGGTACGCGGAACTGGCCGTCGCCGGTCACTACGCGCCGCACGACCGCCCCGTCCTGGTGGCGGAGCTGATCACGGAGTTCGTCCGCGCGCCGCGGGAGGTCGCCGATCTCGTGCGGTACGCGGAGATCACCTGGCACATCGACACGGAAGGAACTGCGCGGTGACCGAGGCCAAGGCCTTCGACCGGGTCGCGGACGACTACGACCGGATGCGGGGCGGAATGGAACGCGGCAGACAGGCCGCGGCACAGCTGGCCGGGGACCTGGCTCCGGGCCCGGTGCTCGAGGTGGGCGTCGGCACGGGAATCGTGGCGGCGGGACTTGCCGAACTGGGCCACGACGTGCGCGGCGTCGACGTGTCGCCGCCGATGCTGGCACGGGCGGCCGAACGGCTCCCGGGGCGGGTCTGCGTGGGGGACGCGAGGGCGCTGCCGTTCGCCGACGCCAGCTTCGACAACGTGGTGTTCACCCACGTCCTGCACCTCGTCGGGGACATGCCCCGGGCGTTGCGCGAGACGGCGCGGGTGCTGCGCCCCGGGGGGCGGCTGCTCGCGGTGCACGGCGATCCCGCCGCCGATCCGGACGAGCTGGTCGCCGTACTGGACCGGCTGGCGGTGCTGCAGCCGCGGCGCCCCGACACGCCCGAGGGCCTCGACGCGGCGGCGCGGGAGGTGGGGCTGGAGCGGCTGCGGCACGAGTTCGCCGCCGACTACGAGCGGGCCACGACCCCCCGGCAGCTCCTGGAGAGCCTGGAGCGCCGGCTGCCGCCGTACCTGTGGGACGTCGACGACGACACCTGGGCACGGGTCGTCGAGCCCGCGCTGGCCGCCCTGCAGGCCCTGCCCGACCAGGACCGTCCCCGGGTGCAGCAGTGGCGCGTGCACCGCAGCGTGTACGTCAGGAGCTGAGCCGCCGCGTCCCCGGCCCGGCGGTGTCCGGACCGGGGGCGTTGGGCCCGGCGGGTCAGCGCGGTATGAGTTCGAAGGCGATCGCCGGACGGCCGCCGAAGCGCGCCCCCATCGCCTGGGCCAGGCCCAGCAGCGGACCGCGGACGTCGGTGACGGGCGGCTGCATGGCCGCCAGGTAGCTGGCGTGGGCCTCCAGCGAGGCCACCGCCCGGTCGATGTGGTCGGTGACGTCCACGGCGTGGGTCGGCTTGGGCGAGTTGGAGACCGCCACGTAGCGGACGCCCTGCCAGGGGCCGGGGCCGTCCTCGGGGAAGATCCAGCGGTTGGCCGCGTCGCCCACCGCGTCGAGCAGGGCGCGGCCGGTGTTGCGGTGGTCCGGCGAGTTCCAGCGTCCCGTCGACGTGTGGTCGTGGTGGCAGAAGCCGAGGACCAGCTCGGGACGGTGCCGGCGGATCGCGGCGGCGAACTCGCGGCGCAGCTCGGCGGAGTACTCGATCCGGCCGTCGGGGTGGTCGAGGAACTCCACTCCGGCCGCTCCCACCACGGCCGCACTGGCCCGCTGCTCCGCCTCGCGGACCTCGGCGGCCTTCTCGGGCGCCATCGAGTCGATGCCGGCCTCACCCCGGCTGGCCACCAGGTAGGCGACCGACTTCCCGGCCGCGGTCCAGCGCGCCACGGCGCCCGCCGCGCCGAATTCCATGTCGTCGGGATGCGCCACCACGGCGAGGGCGCGGGTCCAGTCCTCGGGCATTTCCTGGAATTCATCGGTCATGCCTCGAAGATAACAGCGCGCTTTCCTGTCCCGGTACCCCGGAATTGCCTTTCTCTGCATCGCTCAAAAGTGAGCAGATCCAGCGGTAATCAGGCGCGAGAATCCGGCTGATCCCCGTCGGCAGTCCGGCCACCGGTTCGCCGAGGTACCGCGAGCGAGAGGACAGCACATGCAGTCGACCAGCACCATGACCTGGGATCCCTGGCAGCCCGCGCCCTACCAGCAGACGGAGGGTGCTCCGCTGCTGCTGCACGGCCAGGTGGCCAACCACTACCGGGGGCAGATCGAGGGCGAGGGCGTCCAGCAGGTCCTCATCGCCCTGTCGCCCGACGGGGCGAGTGTGTTCACGGCGCTGGAACGGGTGACGGGCCGGATCGGCGACCGCAGCGGCAGCTTCGTCCTCCAGGTCACCGGTACCACCGGCGGGGGCACGGCCAAGGCCACCCTGGAGGTGCTGGAGGGTTCCGGAACGGGCGGGTTGGCCGGTTTGCGCGGGACCGGCACCTACTTCTGCGACAACCCGGGTCCGGACGGTCACGCGGCGATCGCGTTGGACCACTCCTTCGAGTAGTCCCGGCGATCCGCGTGCGCCCGCACCGGTGAGGGCCTAGGCTCGCGAACGCCGGAGGTGCACGCGGAGGTTGCACGCCGAGACGATCATCGTCCTGAGGAAGGAAACCTTTCATGTCCCCCATTGGGCAGCTGGCAGCGGTCACCCTCGACGCGCCGGACCCGAAGGCTCTGGCCGAGTTCTACAGCGCCGTCACCGGCTATCAGACGCTCTTCGCGAGCGAGGACTTCGCCTACATCGGTACCGCCGACGGTTCGAGCCGCATCGGGTTCCAGCGGGTCCAGAGCCTGAAGCAGCCCTCCTGGCCCGGTGACGACAAGCAGATGCACCTCGACTTCAGCGTCAGCGACCTGGACGAGTCGGTGGAGCGGCTGACCTCCCTGGGGGCCACCAAGCCGGACCACCAGCCGGGCGGCGAGAAGTGGGTCGTCCTGATCGACCCGGCCGGTCACCCGTTCTGCGTCACCACCATGGCCTGACGCCGGCCCCGCCGGACAACGCGAGGAGGCCGCGGCACTCACCCGAGTGCCGCGGCCTCCTCGTGCGCCCTCAGTCCGCCCAGTACTGCGGCGTCAGGCAGCCGTCGTTCCCGCTGCCCTCCAGCATCAGGCTGTCCCAGCGCCCACCGCCCTGCTCCTTGGGCACCCAGTCCTGCATGTACGTGGCACGCGGCGCCGCGGGGTCGGTGCGGGCGTCGATGCCCATCAGCTTGTACATCGTGCCCAGCGATTTCATGTGGATGAGGAAGTGCATCCGCTCCATGGTCCCGAACAGTTCCTCGAAGACCAGCGCGGTGGCGTCCCCGTCGGCGTTCAGGTTGGTGTTCTCGGCGACCGTGCGGGCGAACAGGCGGGCCTCGGCCCGGTACTTGTAGCTGAAGTCGACCACGCGGTGCATGATCACCCCGGCGGTGGCCGTGTTGAGGAGCCGGTCGGCGGGGACGGCGGTCTGATGGTGCGCCGGCTGCACCTCGAACCAGGGCTCGTCCCGGTCGGCGGCCAGCGGACTCATCGACGGGTCCTGGGCCATGGTCTGGGTGGCGGTGCCGAACATCCCCCAGCGGTGCGGCAGCATCATCGTCTCCCGCACGCTGCCGGGCACGAACGCGGCCTGCCACGCGTCGGCCTGGTGCTGCGAGACATGGCCGCCGAGCACCCCGTCCCGGAAGTCGCGGGGACCGCCCATGTGCAGCAGGCGCTCGTAGTCCTCCAGGGACCGGAAGTGGATCAGCCAGTGCAGACGGTCCTTGACACCGAAGGTCTCCTCGTAGACGAACACGGTCGCGAGGCCGGGATGCTTGGTGTTGACGAACTCCGCTGCCTCACGGGCCAGCCGGCGCGCGCTGTCGCCCTGGCCGGCGGCTATCTGCGCGACCCGCTCCACGACGACCCCGGCGTTCGCCGAGTGCAGGATCCGGTCGGTGGGCTGCGTGGTCTGGTGCCGGGCGGGCGGAACACCGGGCGTGCCGCTGTCCAGGGTCATGTCGCTCTCCTCGTGTGTGTCATGGGTGGGTCGAGGGGTGGGGACCGGGCTGGGCGTAGGCGGCCAGGCGCTCGTCCAGGACCCGTGCCGCCCCGGTCATCAGCAGCTCGGCGATGCGTTCGACGTGCCGCTCGCGCCAGGGCTCCAGGGCGGTGCCGGCGACACAGCGGTTGAACGCGCCGGCCGCGGGTCCGCAGTGCACCTGGTAGTTGGCCCGCTCGGCGGGGTCCCCGTCCTGGGCGGCCCGGTTGGTGCGGGCGAAGTAGGACTTGAACAGGAGCGCCATCCGGTGCCGGGGGTCCCGCTCGGCCCGTTCGATCTCGTGGTCGCGTCCGGTGTCCCGGTAATGGGCGCACGTCTGCTTCCACACCTGGTCCAGCGGGGCGCGCAGACAGTCGCGTTCCAGCCAGGTGAGGGTGGCCTCGTCCAGGTCGTCCAGGCCGCTGTGGCCGCGGTAGAGCTGGTACAGCTTGTTGGCCCGAGCCGCGAAGAGGGTGCCCTTGCGGACCACCTGGACGCGGGAGCCGAGTTCGAACAGGTCGCCCGCGGGCGCGTACGCGGTGTCCTGGACGTCCAGGGCGGCCAGCAGGTCCTTCACGGCGTCCGAGGTGCCGGCCTCGGGCGAGCACTGGTTGACCGAGCCGGTGACCACGAAGTCGGCGCCGAGCACGAAGGCCGCCGCGACCGCCTCGGGGGTGCCCAGCCCTCCGCAGGCCCCCACCCGCAGACGGCGGGCGTAGCCGTGCTGTGCGGTCAGTCGCGCGGCGAGCGCGGCCGTGGTCGGCACCAGGGCCAGGCTGACCCCGCCGTCGGTGTGGCCGGCCGAGTCGCCCTCCACGCAGATGTCCTGCGCCACCGGCAGCCCGCGCGCCGCGTCGGCCTCGGCCCCGGTCAGCGCGCCCCCGGCGACCAGGCGCCGCAGCAGTTCCTCGGCGGGCGGCGCCATGAAGTGGGCGGCCACCTCGGGACGCGAGCACTTGGCGACCAAGGTGCGTACGGCGACGGGGGCGCCGTCCGCGGTGCGGTGGGCGCCGGTGAACCGGAAGCGGACGAGGGCAGGGGTGACGGTGGTGAAGGCGGCGGCCTCCACGTGCCGGACGTCGTGCCGCAGCAGCAGGTCGGTCAGGGCGTCCTCGGCGCCCCGACGGGTCAGGTCGTGCAGCACGTTGACGCCGTAGCGGCCGTCGAGGCCCGGAGTGCGGGCGAGTTCGGCGAGGGCCTTGTCGACGGCGCCGAGGTCCAGTCCGCCGGCGCCGAAGTAGCCGCGTAGGCCCGCCCTTCCGAGCCGGGCGACCAGTTCCACCGAGGACACCCCGCGGAACATGCTGCCGGCGAGGTAGGCGTAGCGCACGCCGTGGTCCTGGCGGAACTCCGCGCTGCCGAGCCGGGCGGCGGCGGGGTCCCGGGCGGTTTCCGGCCCGGGGGCGACAAGAGGGGCCTCCCGGCGCACCCCCACCGGCACGGGTACGGGCTGCTGCGGCTGCGGCTGCGGCTGCGGCTGCGGCTGCGGCTGCGGCTGCGGCTGCGGCTGCGGCTGCGGCTGCGGCTGCGGCTGGGGCACCGAGTTCCCGCAGGGTCTCGTGCCAGCGCACCGGAGCCGCGATCTGCCGGGCCAGCAGGTCCGCCACGCCGTCGGCCGGATAGGGCCGGCCCGTGACGTTGGCGATCACCGGGATACGCGGTGGCCGGAATTCGACGGAATCGAGGAACGCGGCGAAGCGCTCCTGGGCGGGGCGCATGTGCCGGGAGTGGAAGGCACCGCTGGTGGCCAGCGGGACGCAGCGGGCGCCCGGGGCCGCCCGCACGGCGGCGCGGAGCGCCTTGACGCTCTCGGCCGGCCCCGACACCACCACCTGGGTGGCGGTGTTGAGGTTGGCCAGGTCGACGTCGGTGGCGCCGCTGCGGTCGAGCAGGGCTCGGACGGCGTCCGGCGACAGGCCGACCACGGCCAGCATGGCGCCGCCGTCCGCCTCACCCATCAGCTCCCCGCGCCGGCACACGATCCGAAGACCGGTCTCGAAGTCGAAACAGCCCGCGGCGAGCAGTGCGTTGTACTCGCCGAGGCTGTGTCCCGCCAGGACGTCGGGTGCGGGCCCCTCCGCCAGCGCCTGCGCACAGGCGAGCGCGTTGACCACGTACAGCGCGGGCTGGGTCCACCGGGTCCGGTTCAGCCGGCCGTCGGGGTCGTCGAGGCACAGGTCGCGCACGGACTCGCCGAGGACGCGGTCGGCGGCCGCCACGTACTCGGGGAAGCGGTCGAAGAGACCCTGCCCCATTCCGACGCGCTGTGCCCCCTGGCCGGCGAAGAGCCAGGCCCTCACGCGCCCGGGCGGTGCTGGTACGGCAGCAGCACGGTGTCCTCGATGGTGCCGGACACGAAGGAACGGCCCCAGGTGCCGCCGCCCTTGCGTTCGGCGACGAACTGCCGCTCGCCCAGCGCCCGGAAGTCGGCGTCCGTGCGCTCGAGTTCGAGCAGTTCCTGGTAGGCGTCGAAGTCCTTGAGGTGGATGAGCCAGTGCAGCCGGTCCATCACGCCGAAGGTCTCCTCGTAGAGGTACGAGGTGGCGCGACCGGGCAGCTTGCGGTTGACCTCGTTCTGCCACGCGAACGCGTACAGCCGGGCCTCCTTGCGGAACTCGTGCGAGGCCTGGCCGGTGCGGTGCAGGGTGAGCAGGGAGTTCGCGGAGTGCAGCAGCTCGGTGTCGGACTGGTCGGTCTGCAGTCTGGCCGGGTCCACCCAGAGTTCGCCGCTGTCGTGATCTTCCTCCTCGTGCACGAGCCCGTGCTGCGGGACGAGGATGCGTTCGCGCACGGAGCCCTCGACGACGGCCCGGCCCCACACACCCGCGCCGGCGTCCTCGGGCACCCGGTCGCTCTCCAGCAGGTCGATCATCTTCTCGTCGTGATCGACCATGTGCAGGCTGATGGCGTAGTCGTTCGGGGTCTTCCAGTGGATCAGCCAGTGCACCCGGTCCTGCTTGCCGAACGCCTCCTCGTAGAAGTAGAAGGAGGCACCGTTGAGGTCGGACTGGTTCATGTAGGCGATCACGTCGGCGAAGAGCTTGCGGCCCTCGTCGCGGTGCTCGTACTTCAGCTGGGCGCTGCGGGCGATGGTGAAGCCCGAGTTGCCCGAGTGCAGCAGTTTGTCGGCGGGCACGGGGCTCTGGGCCGACGCGGGGCTGGGACCGGCCGCGCTCCGGGCTGTCCGCTGGTCCATGAATGGCCGTCCTTCCAGTGCGCAGGATGCGTGGCTCGTGCCGGGCCTGGGGCCGGCGCGAGCCACGCTAGGCGGACCGCCGCGCAGGGGCTGCACAACTTTGAGCAGGCCGGGGACGGTGCCGCCCGCCCGGGCAGGTCAGCGTGCCGTGGACGTCTCCTGCGCCGGCTCCTCGGCGGCCGGGTCGTTCTCGCGGGGCATCTCCTTGAGGAACAGGGACACCACGAGGGCGAGTCCGACCAGCAGGACGCACACCAGGAACATGTCGCCCATGGCGTGGGCGTAGCCGTCCAGGGCGTCGCCGCGCGCCGGTTCGGGCAGCCGGTGCAGAGCCGTGACGCCCTGGTCGGCGGCGCGTGCCGCGTCCTGGCCGACGTCCGCCAGCCGGTCGGCGACCCGGCTGGTGAGGACGGTGCCGAGGACGGCGACCCCGACCGCGGACCCCATGCGCTGGAAGAAGTTGGCGGAGCTGGTGGCCGCGCCGATGTCCTGCGGCGGCACGGAGTTCTGTACGGCGGTGATGACGGGCTGCATCACCAGGCCGACTCCGGCGCCGAACAGGAAGGCGTACAGGCCGATCTGCCAGTAGGGGGTGCCCGCGTCGACCCGGGAGAGCAGCAGCATGGTGACGACCAGGAGTGCGGAACCGGAGACGGGGAACACCTTGTACCGTCCGGTCTTGCTGATCAGCTGACCGGATGCGATGGACGTGAAGGTCAGTCCGAACATCGCGGGCAGCATGGCGAGTCCGGAGCGTGTAGACGACATGCCCATGACAGTCTGGAAGTACAGCGGCAGGTACACGATGCCGGCGAACATGGCGGCCCCGGCGAGCAGTCCGAACAGGGCTCCGACGCCGAAGACCGGATTGCGGAACAGGCGCATGGGGATGACGGGTTCGGCCGCCCGGTTCTCCGCCCACACGAACAGGGCACCGAGCACGACGGCACCGGCGGCCAGCGCCAGCGAGCCGGGCGCGGCCCAGCCGTGGGCCTCGCCGGCCCAGTTCAGGTACAGCAGGGCGCACACGACGGCACCGGCCACCAGGGCGGCGCCGGTGAAGTCGATGGTGTGCCGGCGCTGGGGACCGCGGACGCGCAGGCCGACGGCGGTGGCCACCAGGGCCAGCACCCCGACCGGCACGTTGACCAGGAAGATCCAGCGCCAGCCCGGACCGTCCGTGAACCAGCCGCCGACCAGCGGCCCGACCACGCTCGACAGGCCGAACACGGCCCCGAACAGGCCCTGGTAGCGGCCTCGGCGCTCCGGTGGCACCACGTCGGCGATCACGGCGAGCGCCAGCACGAACAGACCGCCCGCGCCGAGGCCCTGGATGCCGCGGAAGACGATGAGCTGCCCGATGCTCTGGGCCACGCCGCACAGCACGGACCCCACGACGAAGACGCCGATGGCGCACTGCACCACGGTCCGGCGGCCGTAGAGGTCGGACACCTTGCCCCACAGCGGGGTGACCGCCATGGAGGTGACCAGGTAGACCGTGACCACCCAGGGCAGCCGTTCGAGACCACCCAGTTCACTGACGATGCTGGGCAGGGCGACACTGACGACGGTCTGGTCCAGGGCCGACAGCAGCATCCCCGCCATCACACCGGCGATGGCCAGGGCGGCCTGACGAGGAGTGGGCAGGGCCGGTGCCGCGTCCGCGGGCCCGGGGGCCGCCTCTGCGGAGTTCTCCATGGGGGGTGCTTCCTTCCGTGGTGGTGAAGGGCGGCCCGGGTGCTACGGCACCCGCGCCGCCGGACCTGATTCGGGAACGCCGTCCGTCACCCGGCGGGTGACGAAGTGCAGATCGAGGATGGCGGCACGGGCGGGTGCCGGCCGGGGTTCCGTCCGCGGCACGGGAGACGTACGGCGTTCGGCCGCCGACGGCACGGGGCCCGGGGCGGAGCCGCCGTCCGCCTTCCGGTCCAGCCACAGCCGCCGTCGGGCGTAGGCGGGCGCGGGCAGCGGCTCGCGCACCGGTACGCCCGCCGGACGCTCGGCCGGGTCGAGGGCTGAGGCGACGAGGTGGGCGTTGGTACCGCCCAGACCGAAGGAACTGACCCCCGCCACCCGGCGCGCGGGCGGCGCCGTCCACGCCTCGGCCTCGGTCACGGGCCGGAACGGCGAGCGGGCGAAGTCGAAGCGCGGGTTGGGCGTGTCGCAGAACAGCGTGGGCGGCACCACCCCGTGCTCCAGGCTCAGCGCGACCTTGATCAGACCCGCCACGCCGGCCGCGTTCAGCAGATGACCGACGTTGGCCTTCAGACTGCCGATGCCGCAGCGGCCGTACGACTCCTCGGCGCCCGCGAAGGCGTCGGTGAGCGCCTTGAGTTCCATCGGGTCGCCGATCCGGGTGGCGGTCCCGTGCGCCTCCACCAGTCCTATCTCCTCCGCCCGGCGCCCGGCCGCGGCCAGGGCCCTGCGGACGACGTCGGTCTGCGCGACCGGGTTCGGCGTGGTCGTGCCCATGGTGTGGCCGTCGTTGTTCACGGCGACCGCCTCGATCACCGCGTGCACGCGGTCGCCGTCGCGCAGGGCGGCCGCCAGCGGTTTCAGCAGGACGGCACCGCAGCCCTCCCCCGGCACGATGCCGTCGGCCCGCTCGTCGAAGGGACGGCAGCGGCCGGTGGGCGACAGCACGCGGGCCGCACTGAACTCCAGGTAGGGCCGCTCGTCCAGCAGGATCTCCACCCCGCCGGCCAGGGCCAGTTCCGTCTCCCCGGACAGCACGCTGCGGCACGCCAGCTGCACACTCACCAGGGAGGACGAACAGGCGCTGTCCACCACGAGGCCGGGGCCCCGGAAGTCGAAGCGGTGGGCCACCTGGGCGGCCAGGAAGTTCTGGTCGGACTGGAGGACGTCGGGGCGCAGCGGCGCGCGCAGCGGGTAGGAGGAGATCCGCCCGCCGACGAAGACGCCCACGTCCCGGCCGCGCAGTTCCTCGCCCCGGTAGCCGGCGTCGGCCAGGCAGTCGCGGGTGGCCTCCAGGAACAGCCTGATCCCCGGGTCCAGCACGGTGGCCTCGTCGTCGCCGAGCTGGAACGGCCCGGGGTCGAACAGGTCGAGACCGTCCAGGAAGCCGCCCCACTTCCCGGTGCTGCGTCCCGGTTCGTACTCCGGGCGGTAGTGGGCCGCGGTGTCCCAGCGGTCGGCCGGTACCTCGGTGACGGCGCAGCGGCCCTCGACCAGGTTGCGCCAGAAGGTGGCGACGTCCGGTGCGCCGGGGAACCGCCCCGCCATGCCGATGACGGCCACATGGCCGTCGGTACGGCGGCCGGCGGGGGCCGCGGCGGCCGCCGCCGGGACAGGGAGCGGCGGCACGGCAGCGGCAGCGGCAGCGGCAGCGGGCGGGACGGGTGCCTCGGCCACCGGGACGGGTGCCTCCGCCACCGGGACGGGCCGCGGAGCCAGGCCGAGGGACGTCAGGTGGTCGTGGAGCTGCTGCACCGAGGGGTGCTCCAGCAGCAGCGAGGGCGGCAGGCGCTTGCCGACGGCGTCCTCGACGCGTTCCAGCAGTTCCCCCAGCATCACGGACTCCACGCCGAGGTCGGTGAAGTCGGCCGTGGTGTCGAGGTCGGTCTCCGGGGTGCCGAGGACCGCGCACACCAGCGGGACCAGCCAGGCGGGGCCGCTGCCGGTGCGCGCGGGCTCCGGTGCCGGTGCCGGTTCCGGTGGCGCGGCCGGGCTCCGGTCCGTCCGGGTGTCCAGCAGGGTCTCCGCGTCGAAGGAGGCGTCCAGGGCCAGGGCCGGCAGGACGGTGCCGCCCCAGGGCATGGCGATCACCTGCTCCAGGATGCGCAGCCCCGTGGCGTCGTCGACGGTGTCCAGGCCGACGGGGGCGCAGACGTTGTCCTTCCCTCGTGCCGCGCCGCTCTCGGTCCACATCGGCCAGGCCACGGAGCGCAGGTGGGCGCCCCCGGTACGGACCCCGTGGCCGAGCAGCAGGTCCGCCGCCGCGTTGGCCGCCGCGTAGTCGGTGACGCCGACGGCGAGGCGCGGGACGAGGGCGCAGGCCGAGGAGAACGCCACGAAGAAGTCGAGCCGGTCGCCCTCGCACAGGTCGGCGAGCGTCTCCAGGCCGTCGGTCTTGGGCGCGAAGGTCGCGCGGACGGTGGCCGTGTCCTTGCCGACGAAGGCCGGCCGGCCGCCGCCCGGACCGCCGGCGCAGTGCACCACGCCTGCCAGGGGTCCCAGTTCGGACCGCACCCGGTCCAGGAAGGCACCGACGGCGGCGCGGTCGGTGAGCGGGCCGCCGTGGGCCAGGACGCGCGCGCCGAGCCGTTCCAGTCGCCGCACGCCGGCGACGGCCTCGGCTTCGGCGGCACCGAGGGCTCCCGGGGTCTCCCACCGCTCGCGGGGCGGCAGTGGCCTGCCGCCGAGCACCGCGACGGCCCGTGCTCCGCGCTCGACGAGATGGGCGGCGACCCGGGCACCGATGCCCCGGGTGCCGCCGGTGACGACGTAGGCCCGGCCCGGGTCCGGTACGAGCGGGGTGTGCCGGGCCAGGGTGGGGCGCAGGACGGGTTCGTAGCGCAGTCCGTTCCGGTGGCAGACCTCCGCGCGCCCGCCGGGCCGGTGCCACTCGCCCCAGAGCGCGGCGGCCAGCCGTTCCGGGTCGGTGGTGGGCAGGTCGGTGTCGAGGACGGTGGTGTCCAGCCGCTGGTACTCGGCGCCGAGGCAGCGCAGGAACCCGGCCATGCGGGCACCGGACGGACAGGGGGCGGGTCCGTCGAGGTCCTGGAGTCCTCGTACCGCTTGGAGGCCGCGCAGCCGGGCGCCGGGCCGGGCTCCGACGAGCCGGCGGATCAGCAGCAGGCGGGCGGTCCAGGGGCCGGGGGCGGCGGGGTCGGGCCGGTCGAGGTCGGTGAGGTCGATCCAGCCGGCGATCAGCGGATGGCGGGCGAGGAGTTCACTGGTGACGGCGTCGGCCTGGGCGTCGTCGCCGAACTCAGCCGCGCCGGACGGAGAGTGGCCGTCGTGTACGAGGACCGGGACGAGGGCGCCGGGCGGTGCCGTGCGGGCGAGCGCGTCGGCCACGGCTCGGGTCGCGGTGCCGTACAGGCACACCACGGCGCCCTCGGCGGGGGCGCTCCCGTCGGCCGCCTCTCCGGTGGGCAGCCATTCGCGGCGCAGCAACTCGATGTCCCGGGCGTCCTGTGGCGAGGCCGGGGTGTCACGGCCGGGACGCGGGTCCGGGAAGGCGGCGGGTCCGCCGGCGGAGTCCTGCTCGGGGATCCAGCAGCGCATCGCGGCGAAGGGGTAGGACGGCAGGGTGGTGACGCGCGGTGCGGAGCCGGTGTACAGCCGGGTCCAGTCGACGGGCCCGCCGCTCACCCAGTGCCGCGCGAGCGCGGTGAGGTCGGGGTCCGGGCCCTCCGGCAGCAGGCGTCCCTGGGGCCGGCCGCCGTGGGGTGCGCGACCGCGTGCCGCACTCGCGGCGTCCGGGTCCCGGCCGGCGGCGAACTCCGCCAGGCGGGCGGCGGCGTCCGCCTCGTCGCCGACGACCAGGGCGAGGCGTTCGCGCAGGGGTTCACGGCCGGTCTGCAGGGTCCAGGCGACGTCGGCGAGCGGAGCCCCGTCCGGGCGGCGCAGCCAGGTGGCGAGGCGGGAGGCGGTGTCCCTGAGGCGTGCCTCGTCATGGGCGGAGAGCACGAGCAGCCGGGGCGCCGGGACGGGGGGCGGGTCCTGGCGGGCGGCGGCGGGGAACTCCTCCAGCACCACGTGGGCGATGGTCCCGCCGGCGCCGAAGGAGCTGATGCCCGCGCGGCGGGGGCGCGGGGCGCCGTCCGGTCCGGCCGGCCGGGGCCAGGGGGCGGCCCCGTCCTGGGGGCGGAAGGGCACGGCGTCCCAGTCGATGTTCGGGTTGAGGCGGTCCACGTGCAGGGTCGGGGCCAGGGTGCCGTGTTCCATCTGGAGGAGGCACTTGGTGAGCGCGGCCATGCCGGCGGCGGCCTCGGCGTGCCCGATGGTGGACTTCACCGAGCCGATGGGCAGCGACCCCGCGGGGCGGTCGTCGCCGCCGAACACCCGGGCGAGGCCGTCGATCTCGACGGGGTCCCCGAGCGCGGTGCCGGCGCCGTGCGCCTCCAGGTAGTCGATGTCTGAGGGCCGCAGCCCGGCGTCGGCGAGGGCGTCCCGGACGACCTGGCCCTGCGCGACGGGGGACGGCACGATGTAACCGTTGGTGCGTCCGGCGTGCACCATGGCGGTGCCCCGGATCACCGCGCGCACCCGGTCGCCGTCGGCCAGGGCCCGGGCCAGTGGTTTCAGCACCAGTACGCCCACCGCCTCGGCCGGCACGAACCCGTCTCCGTCCGCGCCGAAGCTGCGGCAGCGCCGGGAGGTCGAGGTCAGGGACATGAGCCGCTGCTGCACGAACTTGTTCGGGTGCAGGGAGAGGTTGACGGCCCCGGCGAGGGCGACCTCGCAGTCACCGGCGCGCAGCGCGCGGACGGCCAGGTGGAGGGCGGCCAGCGACGAGGAGCACATGGTGTCCACGGCGAGGCTGGGGCCGTGCAGGTCGAGGATGTACGAGACCCGGTTGGCGATGTTGCCGAGCGCGCCGCCGCTGTAGGCGGGGCGCCCTCGCAGGGTCTCCTCCACGCCGAAGAAGGAGTAGTCGGCGTACATGGCGCCCGCGTAGACGCCGACGCGTGACCCGTGCCGCTCGCGCAGCCGCTGCCGGGGGTGGGCGGCGTTCTCCAGGGCGGCCCATGCCGTCTCGAGGAAGAGGCGCTCGTGCGGGTCCATCAGGGCGGCGTCGCGGGGGGTGATGCCGAACAGCAGCGGGTCGAAGCGGTCGACGCCGTCGAGGAAGCCGCCGATCATCTCGTCGACGGGCCAGCCGGGGCGGTGCCGGTCGGCGGGCAGACCGGTGACGCAGTCGTGCCCGGACTCCAGGTTGGCCCAGAACGCCTCCAGGTCCCCGGCCTGCGGGAAGCGGCCCGCGACACCGATGACGGCGATCGCGCCGTCGGCCTCCTCGGCGGGGCCGGGCTCCGCGGCCGGGCCGGGCTCCGCGGCGGCTCTCGTTGCGGCGGCTCTCGTTGCGGCGGCCGGCCCGGCCGTGGTCCGCGGTCGTCCGGCGTCCGGCGCACGGCGCGGGGTGGCCCCGCAGCGGCGCACGGCGTCCTCGGCCACGTGGGCCATGTCGCCGTGTTCGAAGAACAGGGTCCGGGTGCCGACCCCCCAGTCGTCCGCGAGCAGCCGGTTGAGTTCGCCCACCTGGAGGGAGGTGAGCCCGTACTCCACGAAGGGCGTGTGGGCGTCGAGTTCGTCCCGGGGTATCCCGGACACCTCGGCGTACCGGTCCAGGAGGGCCGTCTCCAGCTCGGCCGCCCGGGTGTCCGCCCCCGTGTCCCGAGCGGCGCCGGCGGCGGGCTCCGCCGTCGGTGGCGGCGCGGGCGCGTCGGTGGCGGTGAACGGGTACACCGGCAGGGCGACACGGGCCCGGGGGGTGTGCCAGTAGGTCTCCCAGGGCAGGTCGGCGCCCTGGGCCCACAGCCGGGCCGCGTCGGTGGCGGTGCCGGGCGCACCGGCCGGTGCCTGCCCGGCCCGTCCTGTGTGGACGGCGGGGTCCGGGCGGCCGGCGAGGAAGGCTTCGAGCGCGGCGACGACCCCGTCCAGGTCGGGGCGTACTACGGCGAGCCGGTGCCGCATGGGCACCCTGCCGGTCTGGGTGGTCCAGGCCACGTCGGCGGCGGCGGGCGCCCGGTCCTGGCGCAGCAGCGTGCCGAGCCGGTCACGCAGGTCGCGGGCGGCGCGGGCGAGCCGGTCGGGGTCGCCGGCCGAGACGAGCACGACGCACGGGTCGACCGGGGCCGTACCGGCGCCGTCGGGCGGGATGTCGCTGTCGGTGCGCTCCAAAGGGTTCATGCCGTCTCACTCCACGGGTGTCGGCCTGGGCTCGGTCCGGGCTGGTCCGGGCATGCCGCATGCCCGTGGGGTCCCGTGGGCGGGGCCCCACTGTCCGTCGCAGACCGTAGCGATTGCTTGGTGTGTCCGCTGGTTCATGGGCGCGTTTCGGCCCGCTTCGGGGCTCGCTCGGTGAGCAGTTCCGCGGCGTTTGTCAGGAGGTGTCCGGCCACCGCGGCCGGAGTGCGTGCGGTCCACGCGGCCAGCGGGGTGCCTGCCGCCGCACGGTTGAAGTGGGTGAGGTCCGGGTCGCACGGCAGCTGGTGGTCCAGGGGCCGCAGGGGGGCGCCGGCCGGTGTACGGCGGGCGGTCTCCCGCACGTATCCGCGGAACACGTCGGCCGTGCGCAGGCGTCCGTCGGCTCCGGTGGCCGCAGGCGGCTCGGCGGCCGGGCCGCCCAGGAGGTGTTCCTCGACGTGCCGGCGCCGGGGTTCGGGGACGTCGGCGAAATAGCGGTGTTCGCGCAGGAGCCGGTACAGCAGGCCGGCCCGGGCGGGGAACAGGGTGCCCCGGCGGACGACCCGTGCGAGGACCCCCAGGGTGGCGTGCCGTTCGGTGGGCGCCCAGGTGACGTCGTCATCGACGGCCCTCGCCAGGGTGTCCTTGAGGGGGTCGGCCAGCCGGGCCGCGGGTGCGCAGGCGGTGAGGGAGGTGGAGACGAGGAAGGCGGCGCCCAGGGCGAAGGCGGTGGCGGCCTGTTCCGGTGTGCCGACGACTCCGCACAGACCCACGTGCACGGGTTCGGGCCCGGGGCTCCGGGTGGCGAGCGCGGCCACGGCGGGCAGCAGGTGGTAGGCGTCGGCGCCGCCGTCGTGCCAGCCCCCCGGGTGCTGGACGGCCAGGTCGGAGGCGACGGGCAGCTCACGGGCGACGTCCGCCTCGCGAGCCGACAGGGCTCCGGTGCCGACGAGTTCGGCGAGCAGGGCCGGGGCGGGCGGGCGCAGGAAGGCGGCGGCCTGGTCGGGTCCGGTGACGCGGGCGACGACGTGCCGTACGGCCACGGGTCCGCCGCCCGGGCGGCGGTGGGCGCCGGTGAAGCGGAAGCGGACGAGTGCCGCGTCGGGGCCGTACGGGTGGCGGGCCTCGACGTAGCGCACCTCGTGCGCCAGCAGTGCGGTGACCTGTTCGTCCGCGTCCGCCCCGGGGCACAGTCCGATCCCCCAGCCGTGCCGGCCCGCACGGCCCGGCGACTCCTGGGGCGGAGCGCCGGGGACGGGGTCGGTGCAGGCCGCGAGCCCTGCGGCCCGGGCGGCCCGGCAGACCTCGTCGCCCACGGCTCCGTCGCCGGTCCCGGACACGACCCAGGCCAGTTCGGTCCCGTACCGCTCCCGGAACCGCGTCGAGCCGAGCCGTTCCCGGGTCACCGGGGCGCGGCGGCGTCCCGGCGCGGCCGGCCGCGTGCGCGTTCCCGGTGCCGCCGCGCCGTCACCTTCTGCCCCCGGCCCCGGCCCCCGCACTGTTCGCGCCTCGCGGTCCTGCCCGTCCCGCGCTGCCGGGGGCGGCCCGTTCCGCGGCGGCGCGAGCTCGGCCCGGGCCGTCGCCCACAGCTTGGTCAGCACGCTTCCGGGGCCCAGCTCGACCAGCTCGGTGACCCCCTGTTCGACGAGGTGGGCCAGGCTGTCCCACCAGCGCACCTCCCGGCACATGTGCTCGCGCAGCCGGAGGGCGATCCGGTCACTCCGGTGGGGGCGGGCCGTCACATTGGAGACCACGGGGACGCGGGGCTCGTGAAAGGTGACGGTGTCGAGGACGGCGCCGAGTTCGTCGGCTGCCCCGGCCATGTAGCGGGAGTGGGCGGCGACGCTGATGTGCAGCAGTACGCACTTGCCCGCGCCCTCACGGCGGAGCACGGGCGCGAGGGCGCGGACGGAGTCCTCGGGGCCGGAGAGGACCGTCTGCACGGGCGAGTTGTGGTTGGCGACGTCGATGTCGTCCACGCCCTCACGGCGCATGACCTCCCGCAGCCGCTCGACGTCGAGTCCCACGACGGCGAGCATGCCGCCCCCGCTCGCCCGCCCCATGATCTCGGCGCGGGCCACGACGAGCCGCAGTCCGGTCTCGAAGTCGAGGGCGCCGGAGGCGTAGAGGGCGGTGTACTCGCCGAGGCTGTGTCCGATCATGCAGTCGGGCTGCGGCTCCCGGGCGGCACGGTCGAGGTAGGTCAGCGCGCCGATGGTGTACAGGACGGGCTGCAGGACGCGAGTGTCGCGCAACGCGGCCTGATCGGCGGCCAGTTCACGGACCGAGCGGCCGAGTACGGCGTCCGCGCGGGCGAGCGTGCCGGGGTGGCGGTCGAAGAGGCCGGCGCCCATGTCCTTGCGCTGGGAGCCCTGGCCCGGAAAGGCCCATACGACGCCCGTCGGCCGCCTTCCTGGTGCTCCGTTCCGGAACGGCCCGGACCCGGCGCTCACCGCTCCCACGGGTAGCGCCCTTCGGCGGCGAACCGTGCCATGCCCTCGCGGACGCCGGGCGCCGCGGCGAGCCGGGCGAACTCGGTGACCGCCCGCCGCTCGGTCTCCGCGGTGACGGGATGCAGCGCGGACAGGTATCCCTTGGCCTCTCCGATCATCCGGGCGTCGATCTTGGTCAGCCGGGACAGCAAGCGGCGCACCAACGGGCCCGGGTCCGGCGAGAGTTCGTCGGCGAGTCCCCGGTGCACCGCTTCCTGGGCGGTGAGCGGCAGGGTGGTGAGGGTCATCGTGCCCGCGGTGTGCGCGCCGGTGCGGCGGGCCAGGAACGGGAGCACGCTGCACGGCAGCAGTCCCCACAAGGCCTCGGGGAGGCTGAACACGCCGCGTTCGGTGGTGTGGACGAGGTCGCAGGCCGCGGCGAGTCCCACACCGCCGCCCGCCACCCGTCCGTCCACGCAGGCGAGGGTCATCCGCGGCACTTCGGTGAGCCGCCGCAGCAGTCCGAAGAACGCCGAACCGCTGTCTGCTCCCCGTTCCGCGTCCCTGCCGTGGGCGGCTCCCGTGCCGATGTCCCCCGCCGCCTCGCCCATGTCCATCCCGTTGCAGAACGTGCCTCCCGGCGAGTCGAGCACGACCAGCCGGCAGTCGTCGGCGTTCTCGGCGTCGTCCAGGGCTTCGTGCAGGTCGGCGATCAGGGCGGAGTCGACGGTGTTGCCGCGCTCGGGCCGGTTCAGGGTGATGCGCAGGACGGCGGGTTCCTGGTGCCTGACCCGGACGGTGCCGTGGCTCATCGGTCGGTCAGCTCCAGGAGTAGAGGCGGTGGAAGTTCTCGATGCGGTCGAGCACCAGCAGCCCGGCTCCGTCGGCGAGTTCGCCGTACAGGTCCGCGTAGGGCTTGGTGTCGACGTCCAGGTCGCGCACGCCGAACGCGCGGTCGCCGCCGAGTTCGGTGACGGCGTCGTACTCCTCCATGGTCAGTGCCCGCCGGGCGTCGAGCGCGGCGCCGATCCGCATCCGCCCGGCGACGTCCGCGGCCTCCTCCCCGAGGACGCCGCTGAAGAACTCCGAGCCGCACCCGGAACCGTAGGAGAACAGCCCGATGCGGCAGGGGGTTTCCGGGTCGCCGTGGTCCAGGAGGGAGCACAGGGCGAGGTACAGCGAGGCGGAGAAGAGATTTCCGACCCGGGAGCCGTAGTGGAGCGTGGGGGCGACCCGGAGCGTGAAGTCCTCGGCCGCCTCGCGGGGTCCCAGGCCCTTGTGGGTGCGCAGCAGTTTCCGGTGAGCACCCTTGACCATGCCGGCGAACGGGGTGTGCAGCACCAGGTGCTGGAAGCTGTCGACGACGTCGGCGCCGGCCACCCGCTCTCGGTAGGCGGCGAAGCTGCGCTCCAGGCAGGTCAGGTACGACAGCAGGGACACGTCGGAGTCGACGTAGTCCAGGTCCGGGCGGGGCCTCAGGGTGTCCATCACCTCGAAGGTGTGCAGACCGCTGGCGCCCGGGTCCAGTTCCAGGACCCGCGGATCGCGGCCGACGAGGAGGGCGACCGCGCCGGCGCCCTCCGAGGGTTCCCAGTAGGTGCCGCGGGCCGCCGCGCTCGGCGCGTCGGCGGCGATCACCAGTGCCTTGGCGGTCTCGACGGGTGAGGCGCCGATGATGCCGGCGGCTGTCTGGAGGGCCGCCGTGCCGCCGTAGCAGGCGTGTTTGACCTCGAAGGAGCGGCAGCGGGGGCTGAGGCCGAGGTGGTGGTGGATGTAGGTGGAGAGGGGTTTTCCCAGGTCGAGTCCCGATTCGGTGCCGACGACGAGGAGTTCGACGGCGTCGCGTTCCTCGGTGGTGAGCCGGTCCAGGAGGGGCTTCGCCGCGTTGACGGCGTTGGTGACCGCGTCCTCGCAGGGCAGGTTGACCGACTTCTGCCGCATCATGAGGTTGTCGAACCGGCTCATGTCCAGGCCCCGGCCGCGGAAGAGTTCCGCCACATCGAAACAGGCGCGTGCCACGTAGGCGTTGATCGCTTCGATGCCGACGGCCATGGTCGCTCCCGCGGTCGGGGGCCGCCACCGGGCCCCGGCTCTCCCGGTTGTAACCGGCACGGGCCTCGCGGATCTGCTCACTTTTGCACGGCGGGGCCGGTTGCGTGCGCCGCAGGCTCGACAATCGCCGCGGAAGGCCCGACGGCCGTGCACGGGAAGCGGGGAGGCGCCATGGCCGAGGAGACGCCGCCGCCCCGCGTCGCCCTGCACCACCCGGTCACCGGCGCTCCCCTCGCGCATGTCTGGGCCGTCGCACCGGACGCCCACGGCGACCGCGCCCTGCTCTCGGCGCAGGAGCGGCGGCGTTCGGCGGCCTTCCGCCGGGTCGCGGACCGCCGCCTGTACGTCGCGGCCCGCACTCTGCTGCGGACCGCGCTCAGCCGGTGCGTGCCCGAGGTGCGGCCCGCCGAATGGCGTTTGACGACGGGGCCGCACGGCCGTCCCGAGCTCGCCGGGCCACCCACCGTGCCCCGGTTGCGCTTCAGCGTCGCCCACGCCCCCGGACTCGCGGTCTGCCTGGTCTGTCCCGAGCTGGACTGCGGCGTCGACGTGGAGGTCACCGACCGCCCGGTGGACCCCGTGCGGGTGGCCCGCGCGATGTTCCACCCCCGGGAGGCCGCCCGGGTCCTCGCGGCCCCGCCCGGCGAGCGCGGCGGCGTGTTCCTGCGGCACTGGACGCTGAAGGAGGCGTACGGCAAGGCGCGCGGCCTGGGCTTCCTGCTGCCCCCGGACTCCTACGCCGTCACGCCGGACGCCCCCGGCGGGCCCCGGCTGACCGCGGCCGACGACGACGGCCCGCGGTGGCAGTTCGCCCAGTGGTCCCGGGGCGACCGGCATCTGCTCGCGGTGGCCGTACGGCGGGGCCACGGACCGGACGTGACGGTGGTGCGGCACCACGGCCCGCCGTGACCAGGGTCAGGGCACCGACTGCCCCACGGTCTCGCTCAGGTCCCGGCGCAGGTCGGAGTGGAGCGGCTCGGGCAGCCCGGCCAGGTAGAAGTGGTCGCCCTCGTACACGCGCAGGCGGAACGGACCGTCGCTGGTGGTCTCCCACAGGCGCAGTTCCAGCGGCGTGACCTCCGGGTCTTGGTCGCCGGTGAACCCGGACAGCGGGCAGGTCAGCCGGGGACCGGGCAGTGGCCGGTAGCTCTCGTTGAGGTGGAAGTCGGCGCGCAGCGCGGGCAGGAACATCCGCATCAGGTCGCGCTGGCGCATCACCTCCCGCGGAGTGCCCCCCAGCTCGGCGACGACCCGCAGGAAGTCGTCGTCGGCGAGCCCCGCGTACGGCGGCCGGCGTGCCGCCAGGTGCGGGGCGCGCCGCCCCGAGACCAGCAGCCGGCGCGGGGCACGCACCGGGTCGTCCTGGAAGCGGCGGGCGACCTCGTAGGCGATGGCCGCGCCGGTGCTGTGGCCGAACAGCGCGTACGGCCGGTCCAGGTGGGGAGCGAGGCCGGTGCAGAGCGGCCCGATGAGATCCTCCATGCTGCGGAAGGCGGGCTCGGCGACGCGGGTCTCGCGGCCGGGCAGGATCACCGGGCACACCTCGATCTCCGGCAGCAGCTTCTCCCGCCACGGCTGGAAGAAGCCGCCGCCCCCGCCGGCGTGGGCGAAGCAGAACAGGCGCAGCGGCGCGTCCGTTCCGGCGCTACCGTTCTTCAGCCAGGTACCGGTCACCGCTGTCCTTTCGTTCGGCCGGGTCCGGGGCGGGCGCGCCCGGTCCTCGGTGGGTGCCGTCGGCGGACCTGAGCACGGCGTGGCCGTACGCGCCGGTCGCCGAGACGGCGTTGACGAGCGCGCGCAGCGGCGCGCCCGGCGCGACCGGCGTCCAGGGCCGGGCGGTGTCGGCGACGGTGAGCCGGGCCCAGTCGGGCAGTTCGGTGCGCCGGGGCGCCGGGACGGTCGGGGCGAGGGTGCGCTCACGCAGTTGCAGGAGGACCTTGGTCAGCTGGGACAGCCCGGAGGCCGCCTCCAGGTGTCCGATGGACGGCTTCGCGGTGCCGACGAGCAGGTTCCCGTCCGTGCCGGGCGGGCGCAACGCGCTGAGCAGGGCATCCAGTTCGGCCGCGTCGGCCAGCAGGGCGCCGGAGGCGGCGCACTCGGCGTACCCGATGTCGGCGCCGTCGAGGCCGTGCCGGCGCAGCATGCGGGCGAGGGAGCGGGCGAGCGGTTCGGCGGCGGGCATCCCGAAGGGGCCCGGCCGTCCGGCCGCACCGGTGCCGGTCGCCTCGACGACCGCGTGCAGGACGTCCCGGCGCTCCACGGCGTCCCGCAGCGGACGCAGCAGCAGGGCGCCCGCGCCCTCGCCGGGCGACCAGCCGGTGTCCTCGGCTCCGAAGGCACCGGCGGACGGCCGGGCCGCCGCAAGGCCGAGGTCGCGCAGCAGCGCCAGGTGGTAGGGGTGGGCGACGACGTTGACGCCCGTCACCAGCGCCGCGTCGCACTCCCCCTGGCGCAGGCTGGTCACGGCCAGGTGCAGCGCGGTCAGCGAGGAGGAGCAGGCGGTGTCCACCGCTACGGCGGGGCCCTCGAACCCGAGGCAGTGCGCGATCCGCGCCGGGAGGTCCGAGGCGGCGGCCGCCTGGCGGGCCGGTGCGCCCTCCCGCCACCGGGTCTCGCCCGTCTGCCGGTGGTCGTGCCACATCGTCGCCGTGAACACCCCGACCCGCTCACCGTCGCGGCTGAGACTGCCGGGTGTGTGGCCGGCGTCCTCCAGGCACTGCCACACCACGGGCAGCAGCAGCCGCAGTTGGGGGTCCAGCCCCTCGGCCTCCTGGGGTGAGACACGGAACAGCCGGCCGTCGAATCCGTCGTCGCCGCGCAGGTAGCCGCCGTGCGGCCAGGTCGCGGCCGGGTCCGGCGCGGTGCCGGTGGCGGCGGCGAAGGCGGCCAGCCGTTCGGCGGGCAGCGGGCCGAGGCAGCGGCGTCCGGAGCGCAGGTTGTCCCAGAACTGCTCCAGGCCGTCCGCTCCGGGGTAGCGCCCGGCGGTGCCGATCACGGCCATGTCCGCCGGGGCCGGCGGCGCGGCCGGTCCCGCGTCGGCCGCCCGCAGCTCGCGGACCGGCCGGACATCCTTACTGGACTCGCGGGGCAGCGGTCCGGCGAGGAAGGCGTGCAGCAGCCGCTGGCCGGGATGGAGCCGCAGGGTGTCACGGACGCGGTCGAAGGCGAGGCTTCCGACGGCGCACAGGCCGACGCCGCTCTCCCGCTGCCCGCTCATCAGCAACTGCCCCATGTACCCGGCCTCGACGGCCAGGTAGAGCTGCGACTCCTCGCCGTACAGCGGCTCGATGCCGCGCGGTTCGGAGACCAGGTACACCTCGAACGCCGCGCGGTCGAAGACGGGCCGGTTGTAGGCGAAGTGGACGGTGCGGTCGATGCCGGGGCCGGTGCCGACGCGTTGCAGGACGTGGTCGTCGGGGCGGTGGTAGTAGACGCCGCCCGGGACGCCCTCGACGGCGCCCGGCTTGACGTGCAGATAGGTCTGCACGGCGTAGGTGTCGCCCGCGGAGGCGTACAGGCGGCGTGGGCCGTCACCGGCGGGCCGCGAGCGCAGGGCGGCCAGGAAGCGGAGGAAGGCGTCGTGTGCCAGCGGGCCGTCGGCGAAGTCCCGGTGGGTGGCGCGTTCGCGGTACCGGTCGGCGGGCGGGAGCGGGCCGTCGAGCACGAGGAGGGGTTCGTCGTCGGAGCGCTGCCGCAGGTGCCAGGCGCCCGACTTGAAGCGGTCGCGGTCCTCGGCCGAGAAGAACTCCACGGAGTCCGGCGCCGGGGGACGGTCCTGCGCGGACCGCTCCTCCCGCGCGGGCTCCGCGGACTCCGCGGACTCCGCGGGCGCCGTCGCCGGATCGCCACCCGCGAGGTGGCGGGCCATCCCGGCGACCGTCGGCTCCGCCAGCAGGGCCGATACGGGCACACGGCGGCCGTACCGGGACCGCAGGGCCGAGGACAGCTGGGCCAGGGTGAAGGAGGTGGCGCCCTGGTCCCACAGGTCCAGCGTGGCGTCCAGTTCGGGCACGCCGATCAGGTCGGCCAGCAACGCGCCGATCTCCTCGGCCAGTTCACCGGCGGACGGGAACGGGGTGCCGGTTCCGGTGGCGGGGCGCCGTGCGGGAGCCGGTGGCTCCGGCTCGCCGGACACGGACGGCCCGTCGGACTCGGACGGCCCGTCGGGCAGCGGCCACGGCAGGGCGTCCCGGTCCAGCTTGCCGTTGTCCGTCGCGGGGAAGGACGGCAGGAACGCCACGAAGTTCGGGACCATGTAGTCGGGCAGGGTCCGGGCCGCGTGAGCGCGCAGCTCGGACACGGAGGGCCGGGCGGTGCCCGGTTCGGCGATCAGGTACGCGACCACGCGCCGGTCCCCGCCGCCGTCGGGCCGGGCCACCACCACCGCGTCGTGCACGGCGGGGTGGGCGCACAACCGGTGCTCGATCTCGCCGAGTTCGACCCGGAAGCCGCGGATCTTCACCTGGTGGTCGCGTCGTCCCAGGAACACCAGGACGCCGTCGTCGCGGTAGGCCGCCCGGTCCCCGGTGGCGTACATGCGGGAGTCCGGATCCTTCCCGAAGGGCTCGGGGACGAACCGCTCCCGGGTCAGTTCGGGCTGTCCGTGGTAGCCGAGGCTGAGGCAGTCGCCCGCGATGTAGAGGTCACCCTCCTCGCCGACGGGGCAGGGCTCCATGTGCCCGTCGAGTACGTAGTAGCGGGCGTTGTCGATGGGCCTGCCGTACGGGATGCTGCGCCACTCGGGGTCGACGTCCGCGACGGGGTACCAGTTGGACCAGACGGTGGCCTCGGTGGCGCCGCCGAGACCGATCACCCGGGCCCCGGTGAACACCTCGCGCACGTCGTCGGGGAGGGACAGCGGGATCCAGTCGCCGCTGAGGAAGACCAGGCGCAGGTCGGCGGTGCCGGGGCGTCCGCGGTGTTCGGCCAGGTGCGGGGCGAGCCGGGCCAGGGTGGTGGGCGCGGAGTTCCAGAAGGTGACCGGCTCGCGCAGCAGGGCGTCGACGAGCAGTTCGGGGTCGCGCTGCTCGGCCTCGTCGGCAATGTAGAGGCCGCCGCCGTACGCGAGGAGTCCGAGGATGTCGAAGACGGACAGGTCGAAGCCGAGGGAGGTGACACACAGCCCGGTGTCGCCCGGACCGAAGTCGAAGGTGCGCCGGCACCAGTCGAGGAGGTTGTGCAGGGAGCGGTGCGCCACCACCACGCACTTCGGGCGCCCGGTGCTGCCGGAGGTGAACAGCCGGTAGGCGACCGAGTCCGGGCCGGTGACGGGCGCGGGGTCGCCCGGGTCGGGCAGGTCCGCCCCGGTGGCCCCGGGCGCGTCCAGGTCGAGGACGTCCGTGCCGTCCGGCACCTGCCAGCCCGGGCCGCCCGCCGTGACCAGCAGGTGCCGGGTGCCGGTGTCGTGGAGCATGCCGTGCGCCCGGTCGCGGGGCAGTGAGGGGTCCACGGGGACGTAGGCGCCGCCCGCCTTCAGGACGGCGAACACGGACACGGCCATCGCCGGGCCGCGCCGCACACAGATGCCCACGGAGGTGCCGTCCCCGACGCCCGCTCGCCGCAGCCGGTGCGCGAGGAGGTTGGCCCGGCGGTTCAGTTCGCCGTACGTCATGGTGCCCTCGCGCCAGCGCAGCGCGACCGCGTCGGGGCGGCTGCGGGCCTGCTGTTCGAAGAGCAGGTGGACCGGGCCGTCGGCCGGGTAGGGGCGGGCGGTGTCGTTGAAGCCGTACAGGAGGCGGTGGCGCTCGGCGTCGGCCGGGGTAGCGCCGGTCTCCGTCGCCAGCGCGGTGAGCAGGTCGGCGTACCGCTCGAACGCCTCGTCCAGCACGCCGTCCTCGAACCGCTCGTCCAGCGCGTCCCACGCCAGGTGCAGCGCCGTTCCGTCGTCGACCGTCACGCAGTCGAGGGCGACGTCGGTGGTGGCCGTGCCCGCGGGACCGGGGCGCACGCCGGCCGGCAGGGGGCGGTCCGAGACGTCGAGGACGGTCGTGAAGACCACGGGATGCGCGAAGTCCGCGTCCCTGCGGCGCCGTACGACGAGGGAGCGCATCTCGGCGAGACCGGCGCCGCCGCCCCGTTCCAGGTCCTGGGCCAGCTGCCGGCAGTAGGCGCGGGCGAGGGTCGCCGGGTCGGTGCCGGGCTCCGGGGAGCGGACCCAGGTCAGTTCGGTGAACTCGGCGGGGCGCTGCGCGTCGGAGCCGGTGAAGCAGACCACGGGCAGCGCGAACGGCTTGTCCTGGAGGGCCGCGAGTGCGGTGCAGTAGGCGGCCAGCAGCGTGGCGTCGAGGCTCACCGAGTGCCGGTCCGCCCATGCCACGAGGGCCGTGCGGTGGGTGAGCAGGCGCTCGCGTCGCCGGGGGCGCGAGGGGGTCCGCGTGTCCCGCGGCTCCGGCCCGGCCGGCAGGCCGGCGAGCCGGTCCCGCCAGTGGGCGCGGGCCTCCTCGGTCACCGGCCGGGACGCGCGGGGCAGCCTGGTCGGGACGGGCGGGGCACCGAGGGGGTCGGCGTACCGGCGCAGCAGGTCGCGGGCGAGCAGCACGATGCTGCGGGCGTCCCCGACGAGCAGGTCGGCCGACAGATGCACGGTGGCGGGTCGTCCGGGCGCACGGACGACCCTGAGGTCGGTGTGGGCTCCCCGGCCGAGCCCGAACGGCCGGTGGGTCATGTCGGCGCGTACGGCACGGTCGACGGCGTCGGCGTCCGCGCCTTCGGGGACGTCCAGGACCGGGATCCACGCGTCGGCCGGAGCCGTGGAAAGCACGCCGAGCGTGCCGTCGGCGCCGGTGCGCAGGCGCAGTGCCTCGTGTGCGGTGACGAGTTCCTGCCAGGCGCCGCGCAGCCGCGCGAGGTCCAGGTCGTCGACGTGGAAGCTCTGGTGGTACTGGCAGCCGCGGCCGGTGTGGCCGTCGAGCCGCGCCACCAGGTACGCCTGCTGGAGTTCCCGGGCGGGCAGCGGGGTGTCGGGCGCCGGTTCGCACAGGCCTTGCAGCAGCCGGCAGAAGCGGCCGAACAGGGCGTCGGGCGCGCCCGGCGGGAAGAGGCCGTCGGCGGTGTCCCAGCGGAAGTCCAGGCCGTCGTCGCGCTCCCGCATCTGGTGGTCGAGGGCGATGCCGGAGGTCTGGCCCACGGCGTACCGCTCGTGGTCGCTCATGCTGCCCCGCCGGGCACCGTCGAGGCCCAGGTCGAGCAGGCTGGTGAAGACCACCGGCAGTGCCGGTGCCCGGGTGCCCTGGGCGCGCAGTTCGCGCAGCACCTCGACGCTGCCGACGTTCGCGTGGGACAGCGCCTCCCACACCCGTTGGTGGAGGGCGCGCGCGGCCTCGTCCGGGTCGGGTGGCCGGCCGTCGACGACGAGCAGGCAGCCGGAGGTGTAGGGGCCGACGAGCTGCTCGGCGGCGGACGGCAGCCGGGGCCGGTCGGTGGTGGTCAGGACGAGGGTGAACGGTTCGTCCGAACCGGCCGGTGTCAGGGCTTCGGCGAAGGCGGTCAGCACCAGCGAGGTGGGTGAGACACGCAGCCCGGCGGCCCGCGCGCGCAGGCCCGCCCACTGGGCCGGGGTCAGTCGCCCGCGGCGTGGGGTGCGCGGGTGGCCGTCGAGGCCGGGCGGCGGCTCGGGGGGTTCGGCGAGCAGTACGGACGGACCGCCGGGCAGGCCCTTGTGCCGTTCGGCGGCCCGGGTCAGGGCGGCGCGGTGGGCGGCGGAGCCCCGGTGGCGGGCGAGCGCGTCCAGGGTGTCGCGGAGGCTGAACGGCGCCTCGGGCAGGGGGTGTTCCTCGGACGTGTAGGCGTGCCACCAGTGGTGCAGCAGCAGGTCGGTGCCGTGCGCGTCGGTGACCGTGCCGTCGAGGCTGAGATGGATCACGGCGCGTCCGGCGGGCTCCCGGCAGATCTCGACCTGGAACGGCGGCCAGTGGCCCGGCGGGTAGCGGTGGTGGGACAGCCTGCGGCGTACGGCGCTCGCCTCGGCCTCCAGGGCGTCGGCGTCCGCCGTCTCGTGGACGACGGGTTCGGGCACCCGGGCGCTCTCCCGGACGTGCTGGTTGCGGCCGACGCCGGTGAGCCGGAGGGCGTCGAAGTGTTCCACGAGCCGCCGCCAGGCCCGGGCCAGCCGGTCGGTGTCCAGCCCGTCGAGGGCGAACTCGTGGTAGTGGTGACAGCCGAAGGCGTCCGGGTCGAGTTCCGGATACTTGCCGACGACGTACGCCTCCTGCATGGGGGTCGCCGGGACGGGTTCGTGGCGGGACGCGGGCTCGGCCACCACGTCCACGCGACCGGTGGCGCCGTCGCCGTCCCAGCGGTCCCCGGCGTCGGCGTGCTCGGCGCGGTCGATCCGGTGGGCGAGGTCGCGCGGGGTGCGGCACTCCAGGAGGAGGGAGAGCGGCACTTCGGTGCCGAACTCGGTCTCGATCTCCAGCATCAGGCGGACCGCGGCGAGCGAGGTGAGTCCGGCGTCGGCCAGGTCGGTGTCGGGGTCGAGCGGCCCGGTCCGCGTGACCAGGGGCTCCAGGATGCGGAGCAGTCGCTCACAGGTGGTGCCGGCGGTCACCTCGGCGGATGACACGGGGACGGGCTCCGCGGACTTCAACGTTCCCCCTCGTCTCGTCGGTCGGTCTCAGCGGTGCCGCTTCACCACTGCCAGCGGCCCAGCACCGGGTACGGCGGCTGGAGCATGGGGTGGTCGTCCTCCTGCGAGGCCTTGGTGGTGAAGCCGGCGGCCTTCTCGAGGTTGCCGGTGAACGCCTTGCGGAAGCGGTCGTCGTCGGGCAGCCCGACGTCGTCGGCGGCCCTGAGCAGCAGGGCGACGAACCGGTCGCTCTGCTCGGGGGTGATCCGCATGCCGGCGTGGGCCCGCAACAGCGCGATGAAGCCGCCGAGTTCGTCGGTGTAGCGGGCGGGGCCGCCGAGCATCTCGGCGAGGAACGCGGTGAGATGGTCGGCGTGGTACGGCGATCCGGCACGGAACAGGTCGCCCAGCAGCGGGTCCTCCAGCACCAGGTGGTGGAAGTGCTCCGCCAGCCGCCGCAGCGCCGCTTCCCCGCCGACGTGCTCGTACATCGTCGTCATGCGTCCGCCTTTCGGTGTGTCGCTCGACCAGCGGGGACGGTACGCCGGGGCGCTCCGGGTCGGCTGCTCAACTTTGTGCACGGCCCGGCGGGAGGATCGGCCGTGGCCGGGTGTTCCGGTGGGGTTGTTGACCCGCCCCCGGGGGTGGGATTTCATGGCGTCCATGTCTGAGGGAGCGCGGAAGTCGCCTGATCCGGTCCTGTCCTTCGCCACGCAGGAGGAGTGGGAGAAGTGGCTGGAGGAGCACCACGAGGACACCACGGGGGTGTGGTTCCGGATCCCGAAGAACGGCTCCGGGGTCGACGGCGTCGACTACGCCCACGCGCTGGAGTCCGCCCTGTGCTACGGCTGGATCGACGGGCAGAAGAAGAAGCAGGACGAGCAGTACTGGGTGCAGCGCTTCACCCCTCGCCGGTCCGCCAGCAAGTGGTCGAAGGTGAACCGGGAGAAGGCCACCGAGCTGATCAAGGCCGGCCGGATGCGGCCCGCAGGGCAGCGCGAGGTGGACCGGGCCAAGAAGGACGGCCGCTGGGAGGCGGCGTACGCGTCGCAGAGCAAGGCGACGGTGCCCGACGACCTCCAGGCCGCCCTGGACGCGGCGCCAGCGGCGCGCGACTTCTTCGCCACCCTGGACAGCCGCAACCGGTTCGCGATCCTGCACCGGGTCGAGGACGCCAAGAAGGCGGAGACGAGGGCGGCCCGCATCGAGAAGTTCGTCGCCATGCTGGCGGAGGGGAAGAAGCTGTACTGAGGCCCCGGGGCAACCGGGCGGCAGACGGGTGCCGCCCGGCCCGCCCCCTCAGGCAGCCTCGTCCCCCGCGTCCGTGAGCGGTGTCACCGCTCACCCGCGAGGTCGAGATCCCCCTTGCTGGTCCCGGCCACCGCCCCGGCGGCCCGCGGGCGGCGCCACGGGTGGGCGATCGGCGCCGACACCCCGCGCCACCACGCCTCGACCGGCAGCTCCCCCGCCGGCTCGAACGGCTCCCCCGGCCGCGGGAACGCCACCGCCTGCCCCGCCTCCTCGGCCGCGTCCCGCGTCCACTCCCCCGGCTCCGCCCACGCGTGCGGCGCCAGGTTGAAGGTGCCCCAGTGGATCGGCAGCAGCGCGCCGTGCGGCCGGCCGCCCTGGAGGTCCAGGTGGGCGCGGACGCCCTCCTCGGGGGTCATGTGGATGTCCGGCCAGAACTCCGCGTACGCCCCGAGCTGGATCATCGTGGCGTCGAACGGGCCGTGCGCGGCGCCGATGTCGCGGAAACCGTCGAAGTAACCGGTGTCACCGCTGTGGTACACGCGGTGCTCGTCACCGGCGACGACCCAGGACGCCCAGAGGGTGTGCTGGGTGTTGCGCAGCCCGCGTCCGCAGAAGTGCCGGGCCGGGGTAGCGGTGAGGGTGAGGCCGCCGACGCGCGTCGACTCGTGCCAGTCCAGCTCGCGCAGCCGGTCGGGGGAGACTCCCCAGTGTTCGAGGTGGCCGCCGACCCCGAGCGGTACGGCGAAGACGGTGTCCGTGCCGGCCAGCGCCTTGATCGTCGGCATGTCCAGGTGGTCGTAGTGGTCGTGGGAGATGACCACGACGTCGACCGGGCCGAGGGCGGCGAGCGGCAGCGGCGCCGGGTGCAGGCGCTTGGGGCCGGCGAAGGGGAACGGGGAGCAGCGCTCGCCCCACACCGGGTCGAAGAGCACGCGTTGGCCGTCGATCTCGGCGAGCACGCTGGAGTGGCCCATCCAGGTCAGCCGGAGTCCGGTGGCGGGCGGCCGGGCGAGGTCGGCCAGGGTGGTGGCGTGCACCGGGACCGGTCCCTGCGGGGACCGGCGCAGCCGTGCCTCCTTGTTGAAGTAGATCTTGGCGAATTCGGCGGCCGATCCGGAGGGCCGGGTCCGGGCGGTGCCCCCGGGGTTCTGGAAGACGCCGTCGCGGAAGTGCGGCGATCTGCGGATGCGCGCCATGCGCTCACCGCTCGGGTCCACGCCGAAGGCCGCGGGCCGCGGCACGCTGAGCCCGGGACTCGGGGAACGGAAAGCGGCCACGGTACCTCCAGGTGGAGTGGTTCAGGCTCTCATTGTGGTCTTCTCGTCCTACGTCACCTGGAACGACGGACGGCACATCCGTGTTCCCCCGGCACACGGCGGCCGGGAAGGGCGTCACCGCACGTCCGGGCGCCTGTATAGGGTGACGTGCGTGGGGAGAGTCCGGTTGAGCGTGGCGGAGCGGCGCGAGGAGTTGCTGGGCGCCGCCATCGAGCAGATATCGGCGCGGGGCGTGGCGGCGTTGCGGATCGCCGACGTGGCCGCGGCGCTCGGCGTCAGCAACGCCCTGGTGCTCTACCACTTCGCCACGAAGGAGCGGCTGGTCGCCGCCGCGTTCACCCGCGCCGCCGAGGACGATCTCGCCCATCTGCGGGGGCTGCTGGCCCGTCGCACGTCGGCGCTGCGCCGTCTGCGGGCGGCCGTGCGGTGGTATGCGCCGACCGGTCCGGCCAAGGGCTGGCGGCTGTGGATCGAGGGCTGGGCGGCGGCGCCGCGCGAGCCCGCGCTGCGGGAGGTCACCCGCGAGCTGGACCGCCAGTGGAAGGCGGCGATCGCCGGGGTCATCGCCGAGGGCGTGGCCGCCGGTGAGTTCTCCTGCCCCGAGCCGGACGCCGCGGCCCTGCGGCTGACGGCGCTGCTGGACGGGCTGGCGGTGCAGCTCACCTCGTACACGGGCACCGTGTCACGGGCCCGGGCGCAGGAGTGGGTGGACGAGGCCCTGGCCCGGGAACTGGGCCTGGACCGGGCGGCCTTGACCCCCGCCCGCCGCTAGGAACCGCCGGCACGCCGCCCCGGCGAGTCGTGTCACGCACCTCGCTCCGTCCCGCCCGTCCGGCGACGCCGTCAGGCCACCGCGGCGATCCGCGTCTTGATGTCGTCCGGCGACAGGGTCCCCTTGGCGGTCACGTGGTCGCCCGACGACTCGCCGCGCAGCCGGCGCCCGATCCACGGCACCAGGTACTCGCGCGCCCAGTGCACGTCGTCGCGCCGGACGTCGAGCGTGCCGCGGGGCGGCAGCGGCGGCCACGGCTGGTCCGGGTCGGCCGGGACGCGCAGGCCGAGGGCCTGCCCCGCGCGCAGTGCCACGCGGGTGTGGCCCTCCGGCGACAGGTGCAGCCGGTCGGCGTCCCACGCCCTGCGGTCCTGGACGCTGCGGAGCGACCACAGGTCGAGCACCGGGCAGCCGTAGCGGTCGGCGATGGCGCGGACGTGCCCGTTGTACGTGGCGATCTTGCCCCGCAGGTGCTTGAGGACGGGCACCCCGCGGGTGTCGAACCCGGTGGTCACCAGCACGGTGCCGGCCGCGGCGGTCAGCGCGGCCACCGCCAGTTCGAACCGCTCGGCGACCTCGTCGGGATCGGTGCCGGGCCGGATGATGTCGTTGCCGCCGGCCGCGAACGAGACCAGGTCCGGCGCGAGTGCGACGACCCGCGGGACCTGTTCCGCCACGATCTGGTCGAGGAGCCTGCCGCGCACGGCGAGGTTCGTGTACGTGAAGTCGCCCTCGGGGCGCCGGTCCGCGAGCAGTACGGCGAGTCGGTCGGCCCAGCCGACGAACGCCCCGTCGGGGCCGGGATCACCCACGCCCTCGGTGAAGCTGTCCCCCACCGCCACGTACGACCCGATCACTGCTCTGCTGTCACTCTTCGAATCGTCTGCCACATCGGCCCATGATTCACCCTGGAATGTGACCTACGCGACCGTAGGAAGGGGTTGACGGTCGGTGAGAAAGGCCACGCCTAAAGTGTTCGTCAATTCCGGAATACATCCGAGTATCGGGGGCCGGATACACCGAAGGCCGGACCCGGGGATCGGGGTCCGGCCTTCGGGGCGCGGCGGCCGCGCGGAACCGGTCGTCAGACGGAGACGCCGTGCGAGCGCAGGAACGCGATCGGGTCGATGTCCGAGCCGTAGTCCGGCGTGGTGCGGATCTCGAAGTGCAGGTGCGGGCCGGTCACGTTGCCGGTGGCACCCGAGAGGCCGACCTGCTGGCCCGCCGTCACCGACTGACCGGCGGAGACGGAGAGCGAGGAGAGGTGGGCGTACTGGGCGTAGTGGCCGTCGGCGAGCTGGATGACGACCTGGTTGCCGTACGCGCCGCCCCAGCCGGCGGAGACGACGGTGCCCGCGCCGACGGCCTTCAGCGAGGTGCCGGTCGGGACGACGAAGTCGGTGCCGGTGTGGTAGCCGCTGGACCACATGCTGCCGGACTGGTGGTACGGGGTACCGACGGTGCGGCCCTGGACGGGGGAGGTGTAGCCGCTGGTGGTGCCCGCGGACTGGGTGCCGGTGTTCGAGGAGTCCGAGGAGGAGGCCTTCTCGGCGACCGTCGACTTCTGGGCCGGCTTCTCGGCGGCGGGCTTCTCGGCGGACTTCTGCGCGGGCTTGTGCGACTGCGCGGAGGACGGCGCCGACGACTTGGCGGCCTGGCCGCCGATCGAGAGCTTCAGACCGGGGTGGATCAGCGACGGGTCGGAACCGACGGCCTCGCGGTTGTCCGCGTAGAGCTTCTTCCAGCCACCGTCGACGTGCTGCTCGTCGGCGATCTTCGAAAGGTAGTCACCGCTCTTCACGGTGTACGTCCGGGAATCCGAGTTCTTCTCGGCGCCGCTCGCGGCGGCCTTCTTGGCCGACGTGGGAACGGACTGCACGGCCTGCTCGGAAACGGAGTGCGCGGGGGCGGCGTTGGCGACGGCGGCACCCATCAGCGGGAGCGCGAGCGCGGCGCCACCGGTTCCGGCGACGGCGATGGTGCGGGTCAGGCGCATGGCCCTGGTACGGCGGTGCTTACCCTTCGCGGGCATGGCGAATTCCTCTCCGGCGCCTGCGAGGTGAGCTGTCGGGTGCGGGCTGGAGATGCCCGGCCGCGTCGGAACGCGGCTTTACCCCAAGCCGTTCCGGGAACCGGAACAGGCAGTTCTACCTGTGGGTCCCCCGCTCCTGCCGTGTACGGGTGGTCGATGAGTGCGGGCTCCGGTCGGCGGCAGGATTAGGCGTCCGTCCGGATCGGTGGTGAACGTAAGGGACCGGGACGCACACGGACAAGCGAGGGGTTCCCGCGACCGGTGTTCCGATTGATCCTTTACGGGAATAACCGGTAACCCTGTGTCGATTTCCATCCCGGCGCTTTTCCCGAACACCCCGGAAAACCAATCGAATTACGTGAACATGACGGGCCACGCACGGTCACGGATATGACGCTGCTCACGCACCACGCATTCACCCTCCGCCATTTCAGGTCCAGTTGTCATCAAGGCGCCAATTCGGACAGAAGACCCTTATCAGCCTGCAATACTCTTCGGAGTACGATTTCGCAGACAGGGGATGCCGTATCGTCGAGTGGTGCCCGCCGGCGAGCAGCGGCGGCGGGGCGGAGTGGGAGGAGCCCCCGTGACGCAGCAGGTCCCGTCGACCGAACCCGAGCTGACCGGTGTACGCAACTTCCGGGACGTGGGCGGACTGCCGACCGTGGACGGGCGGCGGGTGCGGCAGGGGGTGCTGTTCCGCAGCGGCCACCTGGCGCACGCCACCGGGGAGGACGCCGCGTTCCTGGCCTCGCTGGGCCTGCACACGATCTTCGACTTCCGCAACGCGGCCGACCAGAAGCTCGAGGGCCCGGACGTCGAGCTGCCGGGCGTGCGCAATGTGAACCTGCCGCTGAGCGATCCGGCCGACGGCGCCGAGTTCTGGAAGATGGTCCGCGACGGAGACCTCGACCAGCTGCGCGAGATCCTCGCCGACGGCAAGGGCGCCGACCGGATGATCGGCTCCTACCGCTCGATCGTCACGGAGCGCACGGCGGAGCACTCCCGGATCCTGCACGCGCTCGCCGAGGACAGCGTCCCGGCACTGATGCACTGCGCGGCCGGAAAGGACCGTGCGGGGCTGTCCGTCGCCGTCACCCTGCTCGCCCTGGGCGTGGAGCGCGAGGCCGTCGTCGAGGACTACCTGAAGTCGAACGCCGCGCACCGCCGCTACAAGGTGCGCCGCAGCTCCACCGCGGCCTCGGCCTACTCCCCCGAGGTCATGGAGCTGCTCAGCCCCCTGTTCGACGCGCGCGCCGAGTACCTGGCGGCGGCCTTCGAGACCATCGAGGAGACGTGGGGCGGCGTCGACGCGTACCTGGAGAAGGGGCTGCGGCTCACTCCGCGGACGCGGGAGCGGCTGCGCGAGCGGATGCTGGACTGAGCCCGGGGGCGCCCGCTCGCGGACGGCGCTACTTGGCGCCCACCTCGAACAGCAGGTAGAGGAAGCCGCCGAAGACGTGCCCCAGGGCGATGTAGACGAGCAGTCGCACCCACAGGGCGCGCGGGAACTTGTCCTCCATGGTGCTCATGGCATCTCTCCAGGGTTCGGGCCGGGCGCCGGGCCGAGGCACAGCGCGGCTGTCGGGCTCCGCAGCAGGGTGTGGACGAAGAGCAGCTCGACCCCGTCGGGGTCCTGCGCGGCGATCCGGTGCGGGGTCATCGAGTCGAAGTGGGCACTGTCCCCCGCGGTGAGCCGGTGCTCGGTGTCCCCGAGGCGCAGCCGCAACCGGCCCCGCAGGACGTGGAGCCACTCCTCGCCCGGGTGCACGCGCACGACGTCGCCCTGGGAGCCGTACGGCACCTGGACGCGCAGGGCGTGCATGGCGCGGCCCGGCGCTCCGGCCCGGTAGTACGTCCAGCCGCCCGCGCTCGTGGGTTCCATGTCGGCGGCGCGCACGACGGCGTCCCGGTCGGCGGCGGTCTCGCCCAGCAGCTCGGCGACGGTCGTACCGTAGACACGGGCGAGGGAGAGCAGCATCGGGAGTGAAGGCTGGCGCTGCTCGGTCTCCAGGCGGGACAGGTGGGCGGGCGACAGTCCCGCGGCGCGGGCCGCGGCCTCCAGGGTGAGGGCGGCCCGCCGCCGCAGCTCGCGCAGCTGGGGTGCGACGGTGGCGACCGGCCCCTCGGCGGGGCCGGTCTCGGAGGAGCTCATGCCTCCATTCAGCCCGAGCTTTGCCCTTGAGGCAAATTACTTGCCTCTGAGGCAAAAGATCCTCAGCGGTTGGCCACCGCCTGCTTGACCAGGGTCTTGCCGAAGTCCCACATCAGGCCGCCGCCGTTGTGCGCGTCCTCCATCACCTCGGTGAAGGCGTCGATGAACCGGTCGGCGTCGGCGGTGTCGATGATCAGCGGCGGGATCAGCTTGATCACCTCCAGGTGGTCGCCGGACACCTGGGTCAGGATCCGGTGCCGCTGCAGCAGCGGCACGACCACCATCTGCGCGAACAGCCCCTTGCGCGCGGCCTGCAGCATCGTCCAGCGGCTGCGCAGCTTCAGGGACCTTGGCCGGCCGAACTCGATGCCGATCATCAGCCCGCGGCCCCGGACGTCGGCGAGCAGTTCGTAGCGGTCCACCAGCGCCGCCAGCCGGGACTTCAGCCGCTCCCCCACCGCGGCGGCGTTCGCCACGATCTCCTCGTTCTCCATCACCGACAGCACCGCGAGCCCGGCGGCCATGGCCTGCGCGTTGGACCCGAAGCTCGCCGAGTGGACCTGCACGCGGTCCATCGAGGAGTACACCTTCTGGAAGATCCAGTCCTTGCCCAGGGTGGCTCCCACCGGCACGTACCCGCCGGACAGCGCCTTGGCGACGCAGACCAGGTCGGGTTCCACGCCGTCCTCGTGCTGGTAGGCGTAGAACTTGCCGGTCCGGCCGAGGCCCGTCTGCACCTCGTCGGCGATCAGCAGCGCCTTGTGCCGGTGCAGCAGCTCCTGCGCGGCGAGGAGGTAGCCGGGCGGGGCCTCGTGCACGCCCTTGCCCTGGACCGGCTCCACGATCAGGGCGGCGACGTCGCCCCTCTTCAGCTCGCGGGCCAGGGCCTCCAGGTCGCCGAGCGGGACGGCGGTGTCGGGCAGCAGGGGTGCGAACCCCTTGCGGAAGCCGTCCTCGCCGTTGACGGACAGCGAGCCGGTGGTCAGTCCGTGGAAGGCGTGCGTGCAGTACAGGATCCGCTGTCTGCCGGTCGCGTAGCGGGCGAACTTCAGGGCGGTCTCGACGGCCTCGGTGCCGCTGTTGCCGAAGAAGACGCGGTCCAGGTGCGGGCTGTAGGAGAGCAGCTTCTCTGCCAGCAGCCCGGGCAGCGGCGGGCAGTCGAAGCGGGTCAGGTCGGCGAGCGAGGCGTCGAGGACGTCGTGCAGCGCCTTGCGGACGACGGGGTGGTGACGTCCCAGGCCCATGACCGCGAACCCGGCGAGCATGTCCAGGTAGTCGTTGCCGTCCGCGTCCCAGAAGTGCGCGCCCTCGGCCCGCTCGTAGACCTTGTCGAAGCCGATGGTGTGCAGCATGCGCGGCAGCTGGTGGTTGAGGTGCTTGGCGTGCAGCTCGTACCGCTCGGCCCCGCGCTCGGCCAAGAGCGCGGCGAGGTCGAACTCCTTGGTCATTCAGTTCTCTCCTTGCGCTGGCATGACGATCCGTCCGTCGCCGGACTGTTCCACCACCGGTTTCGCCGTCCGGTCCGCCGCCTGGTCACCGGCCGGTCCGGCGAGGGCCAGGCTCGCGGCGATCCGGCCGGCGACGTCGACCGGGGTGAGGCCGATGTCCGCGAGGACCTCGGCGCGCTTGGCGTGCGCGAGGAACTGCTCGGGGATGCCGAAGCGGCGCACCGGGACGTCGACCTCGGCGTCGCCGAGCGCCAGCGCCACCGCGGAACCGACCCCCGCGGCACGGCTGTTGTCCTCCACCACGGCCACCAGCCGGTGCCCGGCCGCGAGGGGCGCGAGGGCCGGGTCGACGGGCTTGACCCAGCGGGGGTCGACCACGGTGCAGCCGACGCCGCGGGCCTCCAGCAGCTCGGCGGCCCCGAGGCAGACGGGCGCCATCACGCCGACGGACACGAGCAGCACCTCGGGCCGGTCCGCGGCGTGCAGGACGTCCAGGCCGCCGATCCGGTCCACGGCGGGTACGGCGGGGCCGACGGACTCCTTCGGGAAGCGCAGCAGCGTCGGCGCGTCGTCCACGGCGACCGCCTCGCGCAGCTGGGCGCGCAGCTGGCCGGCGTCGCGCGGCGCGGCGATGCGCAGCCCGGGGACGACCTGGAGGACGGACATGTCCCACATGCCGTTGTGCGAAGCCCCGTCGACACCGGTGACGCCCGCCCGGTCCAGGACGAAGGTGACGCCGCAGCGGTGCAGCGCCACGTCCATCAGGAGCTGGTCGAAGGCGCGGTTGAGGAAGGTGGCGTAGACGGCGACGACGGGGTGCAGTCCGCCGGTCGCGAGACCGGCGGCGGACACGGCGGCGTGCTGCTCGGCGATGCCGACGTCCCAGACCCGGTCGGGGAAGCGCGCGGCGAACGGCGCGAGGCCGACCGGGTGCAGCATGGCCGCGGTGATCGCCACCACGTCCTCGCGTTCCTCGCCGATCCGCACGATCTCCTCGCCGAACACCGAGGTCCAGGAAGGCCCGCCCGAGGGGCTCAGCGGCTCGCAGGTGAGCGGGTCCATCACGCCGACGGTGTGGAAGTGGTCCTCCTCGTCGCGCAGGGCGGGTTCGTAGCCGCGGCCCTTCTCGGTGAGGCAGTGCACCAGTACCGGGCCGTGGAAGCGTTTGGCGCGGCGCAGTGCCGACTCCACGGCGCCGATGTCGTGCCCGTCGATCGGGCCGAGGTACTTCAGCCCGAGGTCCTCGAAAAGGCCCTGCGGCGCGAAGGCGTCCTTGAAGCCCTTCTTGGCGCCGTGCAGGGCCTCGTAGACGGTGTTGCCGACCACGGGGGTGCGCTGGAGCACGTCCTTGCCCCAGGCCAGGGCCCGCTCGTAGCCGTCGGTGGTGCGCAGGGTGGCCAGGTGGTTGGCGAGGCCGCCGATGGTCGGGGCGTACGAGCGTTCGTTGTCGTTGACGACGATGATCAGCGACCGGTCCCGGGCCGCCGCGATGTTGTTCAGCGCCTCCCAGGCCATGCCGCCGGTGAGCGCGCCGTCGCCGATCACGGCGACGACGTGGCTCCGCTCCCCGCGCACCTGGCGGGCCTTGGCGAGGCCGTCCGCCCAGCCGAGGACGGTGGAGGCATGGCTGTTCTCGATGACGTCGTGCTCGGACTCCTCGCGCGAGGGGTAGCCGGACAGGCCGCCCTTGCTCCGCAGCTTGGAGAAGTCCTGACGGCCGGTCAGCAGCTTGTGTACGTAGCTCTGGTGGCCGGTGTCCCACAGGATGCGGTCGTCCGGCGACTCGAAGACCCGGTGCAGGGCGACGGTGAGTTCCACCACGCCGAGGTTGGGTCCGAGGTGACCGCCGGTGCGGGCGACCGCGTGCACCAGGAAGTCACGTATCTCTTCTGACAGTTCACCGAGTTCCGCCTCGGACAGCGCCTTCAGGTCGCGTGGTCCCCGGATGTTCTCCAGAATCGTCACGCTCGGGCCCCCTTCGGTCCGCGTTTCAGCTCACGGTGACGGCCGGCTCCCCCGACGCGCCGTCCTTCTCCATCTGCTCGGCGATCCTCATCGCCTCCTCGATCAGGGTCTCCACGATCTTCGACTCGGGAACGGTCTTGATGACCTCGCCCTTGACGAAGATCTGCCCCTTTCCGTTGCCGGAGGCCACACCGAGGTCGGCCTCGCGGGCCTCGCCGGGGCCGTTGACCACGCAGCCCATGACGGCGACGCGGAGCGGGACCTCCATGCCTTCGAGACCGGCCGTGACTCACCGAGGTGGAGGGGGTAGTCGCACTGCGCGGCGAGCTGCCGGTAGGCCTCGACCATC
>JODU01000022.1 GCA_000720845.1 Kitasatospora aureofaciens
CACCACCCCCCAGGTCATCCGTTCGACAGGGGGGAACAGTCATGCCGGGCCCGGAGGCCAGCGGCCCTCTTGCAGGACCGCGAAGAAGATAACGGGGGGGGGACCGTCGGCTCAGGGACGCAGCGCGCGCAGCAGCAGGTCGGCCAGGTGATCGGCGACCTCCTGCGGGCTGAGCGGGCCGTTCGGCCGGTACCAGGTGGACAGGTGGTGGATGGACCCGAAGTGGTAGTCCACCACCAGGTCGGCCGGGGTCTCCTTGGTGAAGACGCCGGTCCGCTGTCCCTCCTCGATGAGTGCGCGGAAGCGCTCGTGGTAGCGCCGGCGCTCGGCGCGCACCTGTTTGTTCTTCTCCGGGCTGAGCTGGTGCATGGAGCGGAAGAAGATCGACGCGTCGTCGAGGTTGTCGATGGTCGTGACGACGACGTCGGCCGCCGCGTCCCGCACCCGCTTCTCGACCGGCGCGTCGGCGTCCGCGAAGGCGTCCAGGCGTTCCTGCTGGAGGCGCAGCACGCGCGCGTACACCTCGTGCAGGAGGTCGTCCTTGGAGCCGAAGTAGTGGTAGAGCGCCCCCTTGGTGACGCCCGCCGCCTCGACGATCTCCTGTACCGAGGTGCGGTCGTAGCCCTGCTCGGCGAAGAGCCGGGTGGCGGCGGCCAGGAGCCGCTGCGGCACCGGAGTGCCGTCCCCGTCCGTGGTCCTGGGCACTGCCGTCACCTGCCTTTCCGTTTTCACTGTCCGTTCACTGCTGCGTCCCGCCGCCGGCGGAACGCAGTTCCCGACGGAGGATCTTCCCACTCGCCGTCTTCGGCAAGTCGGGCAGGATCTCCACCTGGCGCGGGTATTTGTAGGCGGCCAGTCTCTCCTCGCAGTACGCGACGAGTGCGTCCGGGTCCGTGGCGGCGCCCGGCCGCAGGCTGATGTACGCCTTGACGGTCTCTCCGCGGTACCCGTCGGGCACGCCGACGACGGCCGCCTCGCGCACCGCGGGGTGGGTGTAGAGCACGTCCTCGACCTCGCGCGGCCAGACCTTGAAGCCGGAGGCGTTGATCATGTCCTTCTTGCGGTCGACGACGTAGAGCCAGCCCCGGGCGTCCATGAAGCCGATGTCCCCGGTGCGCAGTTCGCCGCCGGGGAAGGTCTCGGCGGTGGCGTCCGGGCGGCGCCAGTAGCCGGGGACGACCTGGGGGCCGCTGACCACGATCTCGCCCTGCTCCCCGAAGGGCACCTCCGCGCCCTGGTCGTCGACGATCCGCGCGACGCTCTCGGGGCCCGGCACGCCGACCGCCAGGGTCCCCGAGACGGGGTCCACCGGGGCCTCCAGGTGCGGCGGTACGGACGCGCAGGGCGCCGTGCACTCGGTGAGCCCGTAGCCGTTGCGGATGTACGGGCCGAAGCCCGCGCGGAACTTCTCCACCAGGGCGGGCGGCAGCGGGGCGCCGCCCGAGGAGATGTTCGCGAAGGACGCGAAGTGCTCGCGGGTGACGGAGGGGTGGGCGGCGAGCGCCATGAAGGCGGTGGACGGACCGACCGTGTAGTGCGGCCGGTGCTCGGCGAACGCGTCCAGGACGACGCCCGCCTCGAAGCGGTACGCCAGGACGAGGGTGCCCACGCTGTTCAGGCAGGCGCCGAACTCGCAGACCATGCCGGTGATGTGGAACAGCGGGGCCAGCGCGAAGTAGACCGGCGCCTCGGGCAGGCCGAGCCCGGTGCGCTGCCGCTCGGCGTTGTACATGATGTTGCGGTGGGTGTTGGTGGCGCCCTTGGGTGTGCCGCTGGTGCCGGAGGTGTAGCTGATGAGCGCGGTGTCGCCGGGCTCCGGGTCGCGGTCTTCGGGTGCCCGGTGACCGGCGCGGGCCACCCGGGCGAGGTCGTCGGCGTCGGGGGCGTCCGGCAGCCGCTCGAACGTCAGCACGCGCGCGTCCTGGCGGGTCTGGAAGTCCAGCTCGCACCCGGTGAGCACGATCCGCACCGGCGAGTCGGCGGCCGTCTCGCGCAGGTACGACGCCCAGGCCCGGTCGGAGCAGATCAGCGCGGCCACCTCGCCGTCCCGCAGGACGTGGCCGACCTCCCCCGACTTGTACATCGGGTTGACGGGCACGACGACCGCGCCCGCCTTCCAGGCGCCCAGGACGGCGAGCACGAAGTGCGGGGAGTTCTGCAGCAGGACCGCGACCCGGTCGCCCCGCTCCAGGCCGCGCGCGGCGAGGTGCCCGGCGACGGAGTCGCTCAGTTCGTCCACCTCACGGTAGGTGAGGCGGCCGTCGAAGTAGGCGAGGAAGACGCGGTCGGGAGCCTCGGCGGCCGCCCTGCGCAGGGCGTGCACGAGGGAGGCGTCGGGGTCGAGCGGGGCCTTCTGCGCATCGGTCAGCAGTGCCAGCCAGGGCTTGGCCGCGTAGCGGGAGCCGGTCACCGGGCCGTCGCCTCCTCCCACTGCCGCTGGAGCCGGTTCATGCCGTGCAGCCAGCGGTCGGGTTCGGTGGCCCGTGCCTGGTAGTACTCCGCCACCTCGGGGTGCGGCAGGATCAGGAAGCGATCCTCCTCGATGCCCTTGAAGAGGGCGTCCGCGACGTCCTGCGGTTCGATCGCGGTGGGCTGGAGCACCAGTTCGCCCGCGCTGCCGCTCGCGGTGAGCATGTCGGTGCGCACCCCTTGCGGACAGATGGCGTGGACCTTGATCCCGCGGTGGCGGTACGTCAGGGACAGCCACTCGGCGAAGGCGTACGCGCCGTGCTTGGTGACGCTGTAGGGGGCGGCGCCGATCATGGTGAGCAGTCCGGCGGCCGAGACGGTGGAGACGAAGCGGCCGCTGCCGCGCTCCAGCCAGTCGGGGAGCAGCTCGTGGGCCGCCCGCACGTGGGCCATGACGTTGACGTCCCAGGCGAGGGCCCAGACCGTCTCGTCCGCGGCCTCCGAGCCCCCGCTGCCGACGCCCGCGTTGGCGCAGTACACGTCGACCGTGCCGCCCAGCGCGTCGCGGGCATCGGTGACGATCGTCGAGGCGTCGCCGGGGACCGCGATGCCGCCGATCTCGTCGGCGACGGCCTTCGCGCGGCCCGCGTCCAGGTCGTTGACGACGACGCGGGCTCCCCCGGCGGCGAAGCGGCGGGCCAGCGCGGCGCCGATGCCGCCTCCCGCCCCGGTGACGACGACTCCGGCATCCTGCACGGCTTCCACCATCGGTCTCCTTCGACACGACTTCGACACGACATCAGTACGACATCCGCGCGGCTGCCACGGAGCCGCGGCGCGGCCGTGGGACGGCCACGACGCCCGCGCGGCGACTCCGCCACAGCGTCAGACTAACCAGTCGGTATGTTCGGCGGAAGAGGTGAACCGCGGTCTACTCCATTCCCTGCGGTCCGGGCGCGGGTTAGCGTGCGTGCGCATGACACCCGCCGCGATCACGGAGGTCACCGCATGACGCTGTCCAGACGGAACCTGCTCGCCACGACGGCCGCGGTGGCGGCCGGCACCACTGCCGCCGCCGCTTCGGCGGGCACGGCGCAGGCCGCGCCCGCGGGGGACGGGGGCCGCCGGCTGCGCACCGGCTTCGAGCGCCTCACCGACGGCGGCTACGCCCCGCTCAGGGGGCAGAAGGTCGGCGTCGTCACCAATCCGACCGGCATCACCCGGGATGTGCGCCACATCGTCGACGTGATGCATGCCGACGACCGGGTGGACCTGACGGCCGTCTTCGGCCCCGAGCACGGCTTCCGCGGTACGGCGCAGGCGGGCGGCTCGGAGGGGCGCTACGACGACCCCGCGACCGGGCTGCCGGTCTACGACACGTACCTGAAGAGCGGGCAGCCGCTCGCGGACGTGTTCACGGCCTCCGGCGTGGACACCGTCGTCTTCGACATCCAGGACGTGGGCGCGCGCTTCTACACGTACATCTGGACGCTGTTCGACTGCATGGAGGCGGCCGGGCTGGCGGGGAAGCGGTTCGTGGTCCTGGACCGGCCGAACCCGGTGACCGGGCGGGCGGCCCTCGGTCCGGTCCTGCACAAGGAGTTCGCGACCTTCGTCGGCCGGCAGCCGATCGCGCAGGCGCACGGCATGACGGTCGCCGAGCTGGCGCTGCTGTTCAACGGCGAGTTCCTGACCTCGCCGGTGCCGCTGGAGACGGTGACGATGACGGGCTGGAAGCGCTCGGAATTCTACGACGCCTCCGGGCTGCCCTGGGTGCCGCCGAGCCCGAACATGCCGACACCGGAGTGCGCGCTGGTGTACTCGGGGACCTGTCTGTTCGAGGGCACGAACCTCTCCGAGGGGCGCGGCACCACCCGCCCGTTCGAGCTGCTGGGCGCGGAGGGCATCGGCGGGGACTGGGCCGCCGCCGCGAACGAGGTCGGGCTGCCGGGCGTGCGTTTCAGGGAGGCGTACTTCCAGCCCACCTTCTCCAAGTTCCAGGGCAGGACCGTCGGGGGCGTGCAGCTCCACGTGCACGACCGGGCCGCCTTCGACCCGGTGCGCACCGGCATCGCCCTGCTGGTGACCGCGAAGCGGACCTGGGACGGCTTCGCCTGGCGGCCGGACAACTGGATCGACAAGCTCACCGGCTCCGCACGGGTGCGCACGATGATCGACGCGGGCGCGGACACCGGCGAGGTGGTGGCCGGCTGGGAGGCGGAACTGGCGGCGTTCCGCAGGACACGCCGCCAGTACCTGCTCTACAGGTGACCGTCGTACCGGCCGGTCACCTGTGGGAGGTGAACTCCACGACCTGCTGGTAGGTCGGCCGGTTCTGCCAGCCGATGCCGCCGTGCTTGATGCCGCCGAGGGTGCGGTGGATCACCGAGTCGGCGCACCACTGGTCCCCCGCCGAGCAGTTGTCGTCGCCGGGATAGACCTGGGCGCCCGTGCGGCCCGCCGCCTCCTTCAGGGTGGAGACCAGGCTGTCCCGGCAGGCGGCGAGATCGCCCGCTCCGCAGTAGGTGTGCGCCAGCGGGCCCTTGACGGACTCGCCGAGCACGGCCCTGATGTCCTTGTCGACATAGCTCCACCAGCCGTACTGGAAGGCGCTGCCGGCGTGGGCGCCGGTCGGGCCGTGGGCGGCGGACGGGGACTCGTCGACGGGCAGGTTGCGGGTGAAGGCGCTGTACAGGTCGCTGCCCAGGCCGGGTTCGAACTCGGCCTTCACCAGCAGCGGCCACCAGGCGTCCAGGGTGCGGATCGCGTCGGCGTGGGCGTACTTCCTGGAACCGGCCGAGGTCTCCGTGCGCAGACCGCCCGCGGACAGCCACGCCTTGAGCCGGTCCACGGCCGTCTTCGCCGCGGGGTCGGTGACCGGCGCGGACTCGACCACCTTCAGCAGGTCGGGCAGGACGTCCTCGGCGCGCAGGTCGGCGAGGGCGGCCTCGGCCATGGCCTTGACCAGCGCGGTGCGGGTGACACCGCCCTGGGCGACCAGCTTCTTCACCCGGTCGTCGAGGAGGTTGCCGCGGTGGACGGAGCCGTTGCCCCAGGAGGCGGCCGGGTAGTCCTTGGCCTGCTTGTTGTTCCAGGAGACGTAGTAGTCCTGGTCGACCGACCGCGGATGGGCCAACGCGCCGGTGTACCGGGCGGTGTTGCCGGCCGGGTCCCAGCCCTGCCACTCGTACGCCGGCCTGGCCCAGACCGGGAACTCGGCGTCGACGCCGTTCGCGCGCACCGGGTTGTCGCCGCTGTTGTAGTACGCGGTGTGCTCGGAGTCGGCGTAGAACCAGTTGAAGGTGTAGTTGATGTGCTGGACGGCGCCCTGGAAGCGCTCCGGGCTGTTGAGGTAGTCCGGGTCGTTCAGCATCTGGAAGCCGATGATCGAGTCGGCCTCGTGGAGGTATGAGGAGCGCAGGGTGGTGTAGGCGACCTTCTTGCCGCCGACCGTGGCGCGGGACTCGACGGGTCCGTACTTGGTGCGCCAGACGCGCATCGTGTAGGAGCCCGCCGCGGTGGAGTCGGCGACGGTCGGCTTCCAGGCGTTGTGCCGCTCGACCTTCTCCATGGGCGTGCAGGTGCCGCGGTAGAGGTAGTGGTAGTCGTCCTGGCACAGCTCGACCGCGTAGGTGTCGATGATGTCCTGGCCCGAGGTGGTCGCGCTCCAGGCGTAGTCCTGGCCGCGGCCGAGTTCGACGTACATGCTCAGGCCCGCGAAGGAGGCGCCACGGGCGCTGATGCCGGGGCCCTGGATCTCCTGGAGCATGAGCAACTGCGGGGCGAAGTAGCCGGTCTGCGGTCCGAAGACGGCAACCGGGTGGCCGCTCGCGCTGTGCTCGCCGCTGACGACCAGGGCGTTGGACATGCCGCGCCGCGCCGAGGTCACGGCCGCGTCCGCCGCCTCGGCGGAGGCACCGGTCGCGCCCGCGGCGCCGGCGCTGCCGGTACGGTCGTACACCAGCGGTTCCGCCTCGACCGACCCGGCGTCGGGCAGGGCCCGGCCCTGCGGGTCGTCCGGCGTGGGCAGGTACGGGAAGCTGCCGTCCTGCTGGGTGAGGACGGCCTCGGGGTCGTTGCGCTGGCGGAAGGACTCCCAGACCTCGGTGCCCTCGGCGACGCCGTACTTCTCCTGGGCGGCGAGGAGGGAGAGCGCGTTGTTGACCTCGCCGCCACCGCCCGCGCCGAAGAGCGAGCCGATGACGGACGCCAGCGCGATCAGGTCGCTGCGCTTGAAGTGCTCGATGGTGCCGGCGTTGGTGATGGCGTCCTTGTGGCCGGTCAGCACGTACTCGCCGGGGAAGTAGCGGCCCTTGTCGGAGGCGTCGATGTAGGCGTTGACGCCGGCGACGTAGGCGTCCACGTCGGCCAGGGCCAGTTCGCCGCGCTCGCCGGCCTTGGCGGCGGCGCTCTCGATCTGCGCCTCCAGGTCGTCCTCGGTGTAGGGCGCGCTGCGCCAGAACTGCTGCTCCAGGCCCTGGTTGGCGGGGGCGCCGCCGGCGAACGGGGTCAACTGGCCGCGTCCGACGTGGCGGAAGAGGTCCATGAGCCACAGCCGGTCCTGGGCCGCGGCGTAGCCGGCGCCGAACTCGGTGCCGTAGCGGGTGGTGCCGGTGATGTGCGGCACGCCGGTCTTCTTGTCGCGGACGATGGTCACGTCGTCGCGTCCCGCGGGGCGGACGGTGGAGGCGGCCTGGCCGTCGGGGACGCCGAAGGAGGCGTCGTTGAAGAACGTGTTGATCTTGTCGTTGGTGAGGCCCTGGTAGCCGGTGGCGAGGTTCGCGTAGGGGCCGAGCTGGTCCTCGGCGTGCGCGGGCTGGGTGCCGAACGCCTGGTTGAGGAGGATCTGGGCGAGGGTGGCGTTGCCGTTCTGGCCGGGCGGCAGGATGTCGGAACACTGCCCGCCGCAGTGGTCGTTGGCGGCGGCCGGGGCGACCGTGGCCTCGACGGTCGTGTCCCCGGCGGCCATCGCCGGGGAAAGCGGTGACAAAACTCCGGCAATGAGCGCGCATACGGATGCGGCCTTCAGGAACCCGTGGAAGCCGCGGGGAGTTCTCAGTCTGTCGAGGGCGTTGCGTGGGGTGCGCCGTGGCATGGCAGCTCCTCCCGACGGGGGTGTGGCGGGACGTTACCGCCGGTATCCCCGAGTTGGAAGATGAACATGCGTCACTTTTTGGGAGCGAGTGGATCGGCTTATGGGGGACATCGGAAATCGGATGGAGCCGAATCGGTTGTCGATACGTCTATTCGGCGACGTCCGTACGACGACGCCGGAGTGACCCGAGTAACAGGTGCAGGTGTGACGGAGGTGCAGGGCGATGGCCGGTTTCCGAAGTCTGGCGAGACAGGTCCGCGATCCACGGTGCGACCTGGCGCTGCGACGCTATTCACTGCGCAAGTGCCTTGAGCGTTTTGCCCCTTATGGGCACAGGGCGACCTGGGACCATCTCTGCTCCCGGGCCGGGTTCGGTCCCGAGGACCGCTCCCCCGACCCAGCGCGGCTCGTGGCCGCACTGGAGGAGCTGGAGGAGGCGCGGTCGGTGTGGCTGGCCTACGAGGTCGAGTTCGCCGAGCGGCGCAGGAAGGAGAAGCACGACGGGCTGCGCAGGCCGGGCAGCGTGGACGACTGGCACCGGCTGACCTGGGGCGGGTTCGGGGTGGCCTGGTGCGACGACCCCCGGGTCCACCCCGACGGGCCGCTGGCGGAGGTGCTGCGCCGGCTGATCTCGGCGCTGGAGCGTGAACCGGGCTCCGTGTGCCCGGTGTGCGACGGGGAGCGCCTCGTCTGGAAGTACGACCTGGACCACGAGCCCTCGACGGGCCCGGTCTGCACGGACTGCGGCATCCTCGTGCCGCGGCCCGTCCTCACTGCCGACGCGTGCGCGGACGCCCGGCGGGGACGGTTGCTGATGTCGGCATAGCCGGCCGCGGGGGTGTGCCGGGGATGCCGCACCCCCGGTGGCCGGTACGGCACCGGGCCCGGCGGGCGTCGTCAGTGGCACCCGGCACCATGGGGGAATGGTGCAGCTGTGTGTGAACGGGGCGCGGGGGAGCGCCGACGGTGCGGTGGTGCCGCTCTCGCCGGAGGCGGTCGCCGACTCGGTGGCCGCGGCGGTCGCCGCCGGAGCCACGGACGTCCACGTCCACCCGAAGACACCGTGCGGGCGGGACACGCTGTCCCCGCGCGTGCTCGCGGCGACGCTGGAGGCGATCAGGGCGCGGGTCCCGGCGTCGGTACCGGTCGGCGTCACGACGGGCGCCTGGGCCGAGCCCGGTCCCGCGGCCCGGGCGGCGCGGATACGGAGCTGGACGGCACTGCCCGACCACGCGTCGGTCAACTGGCACGAACCGGGCGCCGAGGAGACGGCGGCCGCCCTGATCGAGCGCGGGGTGGCGGTGGAGGCGGGCGTCTGGTCCGGCACGGACGGGGCGGCCCGGTTCCTGCGCTCACCGCTCGGACCGAAGGTGCTGCGCGTGCTGGCGGAGGTCACGGACCCCGACCCGGCGACCGCGCGCGACTCGGCGCGCGCCCTGCTGACCGCCCTCGGCCCGGCCCACGGCCGCCCGGTCCTGCTGCACGGCGAGGACGGCGGCGCCTGGCCGGTGCTGCGTCTGGCCGGCCGGCTGGGCCTGGCGACCCGGATCGGCCTGGAGGACACCCTGTTCCTGCCGGACGGCAGCCGGGCCGCGTCCAACGCCGAACTGGTCGCCGCGGGACTGCGGGAGTGCGCCTCGGCGCGCCGGGGCGGCCACTGATGTCGACCGGGCCCGGCTCACCGGACCGTCAGTCGCCGCAACACGGCTCTTCCCGGCCCTGAGCACGGCCCGGCCGCCCACCGCCGGTGGCCGCGGCGGCGGGCGTGGAGGTGGTGGGGGTGGCGGAAGTGGAGGCGGCCGGGCCCCGGCGCTCCACGAGCAGGCGCGAGCCGGCGCGGCGTTCACCGAAGGCGTCGTCGGGGTTGGACAGGACGCAGGTCTCCAGGGACAGGCAGCCGCAGCCGATGCAGTCGGTGAGGTGGTCGCGCAGCCGGTTGAGCTGTTTGATCCGCTCGTCGAGTTCGGAGCGCCAGGACCGGGAGAGCCGGGCCCAGTCCTCCTCGGTGGGTGTGCGGCCCTGCGGCAGCTCGGCGAGCGCCTCGCGGATCGTGGCCAGCGGGATACCGACCCGCTGCGCGGCCCGGACGAAGGCGACCCGGCGCAGCGCGTCACGGCTGAAGCGGCGCTGGTTGCCCGAGGTCCGGCGACTGCTGATCAGGCCCTTGGACTCGTAGAAGTGCAGGGCGGAGACGGCGGCGCCGCTGCGTGCGGCGAGCTGGCCGACCGTGAGTTCTTGGATCTTCTCGGGAAGCTGAGGCACTCCTCAGACCCTACCGACCCGGTCACCCGCGCGAACGGGTCAGGTCCGTTGACAGGGGCTCCGCGGGCGACCATGCTAAGCAGTCGCTTAGAGTCGAGTACACAGGTCGAGCGAGCAGAGAGGCCGGAACATGGCAGAGCCGAGGATCTTCGCGTCCGCCGACGAGGTGAAGGCGGCGGTGGGCGAGCAGTTGGGCCACACCGACTGGCTGGAGGTCGACCAGAAGCGGATCGACCTGTTCGCGGAGGCGACCGGGGACCACCAGTGGATCCACGTGGACCCGGAGAAGGCCGCCGCCGGGCCGTTCGGCACCACCATCGCGCACGGCTACCTGACGCTCTCGCTGCTCCCCCTCTTCGGGCCGCAGCTGATCCAGGTCGAGGGCGTGAAGATGGGCGTCAACTACGGCACCAACAAGGTCCGTTTCCCCTCCCCCGTCCCGGTCGGCTCGCGGCTGCGCGCCACGGCGACGATCACGGGGGTCGAGGACGTCAAGGGCGGCATCCAGGTGAGCGTCGCCTTCACCGTGGAGCGCGAGGGCGGCGACAAGCCGGTGTGCGTCGCCGAGTCCGTGTCGCGCTACTACCTGTAGCTAGGCCGCGCCGGAGCGGTCTCGGGCTCCCACCATCCGCAGCACGAGGTCGGCGTAGAGGGCGCCGACCTCGTCGGGCGTGCGGGGGCCGTTCACGTTGAACCAGCGGGCCACGTCGATGCAGAGCGACAGCACGGCGAGCGTGGTGCCCTTGACGTCCGGCACGTCGAACTCGCCCGTCGCCACGCCGTCGTCGATGATGCCGCGCACCGCGGCGTCGCACTGCCGCCGGAGGGTGAGGATCTCCTCCCGGGCCTCGGGACCGAGCGCGTCCAGCTCGTACTGCACGACCCGCGCGGTGGTCCGGCGCCCGGCGTGCCAGCGGACGAAGGAACTCACGGCGTCGGCGAGCCGTTCGGTCGCACCGCCCTCGCCCTGGGCCGCGGAGCGGAGGATGGCCACCGCCCGGGTGTGGCCGATGCGGCTGATGCGGTGGAGCAGCTCTTCCTTGGTCTTGTAGTGGATGTAGAGCGCGGCCGGGCTCATGCCGGCCCGCCCGGCGATGTCGCGGGTCGTGGTCGCGTGGTACCCGCGTTCGGCGAACGCCTCCACCGCCGCGACCAGAAGCCGCCGGGCCGCGTCAGGCGTGACCTCTTCCCACGGCTCGATGTCGCCGCCCGTCGTCTCGGCCGCCGTACTCATCGCTTGTTCGCCCCTCTCGGTGACAGGAGCACCACCATACCGCCGAAGCTGAGCGGGCGCTTAGGGGCGCTGTCCCGCCGGGGTGCCGCCCGGCTTCTGGAAGGGGTCGTGCTCGACCAGGATCTTGTCCAGTCGCGCCTGGTCGACCCGGCTCACTATCTGGCCGACCTCCTGGCGGTCCCGGATGATCTTGGCCAGCGTGAAGGCCGAGGTGACGAGGTACAGGACGGCGATCGCGAGGAAGGCCCGCACCCAGGCGTCGGCCTGGAGCCGGTAGATGCCGATGGCGGTGGCGGCCATGGCCACCGAGAAGGAGGCGACGGCCTGCCCGTAGAAGGCTGCCGTGTTCTGCTGCTTGACCGGTGTGTCACTCATGGCACGAGGATCGGCGGATGTGGCCGGGGCCACATCCGCCGGCGTACTCAGTCGCGGTACTCAGAAACTCGCCCCCGGAGGCCGGCTCAGAAGGCCGAGACCCCGGTCAGCGCACGCCCGATGACCAGCTTCTGGATCTGGCTGGTGCCCTCGTAGAGGGTCATCACGCGGGCGTCGCGCAGCAGCTTGCCGGCCGGGTACTCGTCGATGTAGCCGTAGCCGCCGAAGACCTGGAGGGCGTTGTTGGCGGCGCGCACGGCGGCCTCCGAGGCGAAGAGCTTGGCCTTGGAGGACTCGACGGTGAAGGGCTGCCCGCGGTCGATCAGGTCGGCGACCCGCCAGGTCAGCAGCCGGGCCGCGTCCACGTCGAGGGCGATGTCGCTGATCAGCTCCTGCACCAACTGGTGGTGGGCGATGGTCTTCCCGAACTGCTCGCGCTCCCCCGCGTACTTCACCGCGGCGTCCAGCGCCGCCTGGGCTATGCCGACGCAGCCGGCCGCGACCGACATCCGCCCCTTGGCGAGGGCCGACATGGCCACCGAGAAGCCCTTGCCCTCGGGCGCGAGCATCGCGGAGGCGGGCACGCGGACGTCCTCCAGGACCAGCTCGGCCGTGGCCTGGCCGCGCAGCCCGAGCTTGCCGTGGACGGTGCGCCGGGTCAGACCGGGGGTGTCGGTGGGCACGAGGAAGGCGGAGACCCCCTTGTGACCGGGAGCGTCGGTGGAGCGGGCGAAGAGCAGCACGACGTCGGCCCAGGTGCCGTTGGTGATGAACATCTTGGTGCCGTTGACGACGTAGTCGTCGCCGTCGCGCACCGCGCGGGTGGAGAGGTTCCCGGCATCCGACCCCGTGCCGGGCTCGGTCAGGCCGAAGCAGCCGACGTACTCGCCGGAGGTGAGCCCCGGCAGCCAGCGCCGCTTCTGCTCCTCGCTCCCCCAGGCGGCGACCGTCTTGGCGACCAGGCCGAGGGAGACGGAGACGATCCCGCGCACGGAGCTGTCGCCGCGTCCCAGCTCCTCCGTGACCAGGCAGTACGCGAGGTGGTCGCCCCCGGATCCGCCGTACTCCTCGTCGACCGTGAGCCCGAGGAAGCCGACCTCGCCGAGCTTCTTCACGATTCCCCGGTCCACCTCCTCCGCGCGGTCCCACTCGACGACATGGGGGGCGATCTCCCGCTCCACGAAGTCCCGGGCGAGCTGCCGTACGGCGGTCTGCTCCTCGCTGAGCTCCAGGTTCATGCCGAGTCACCCCACAGAAAGAAATCTTGAAAGCCGTACATTTAAATTAGCACTGCTAGTTTCAGCTCGCAGCCCTACTATGTGCGCCATGGCCCGACCGCGCAAGCCCCTGCTCAGCACCGACCGGATCGTCGAGACGGCCCGCGCGCTGGTGGACGCGGAGGGCCTCGCGGCCGTCTCCACGCGCCGGCTGGCCGCGGAACTGGGGGTCAGCGGGCCCTCGCTCTACAACCACTTCCGCACGAAGGACGAGATCCTGGAGGCCGTCGCCGACTCGGTGAGCGCGCAGGTCGACTTGTCGATGTTCGAGGACGGCCGGGAGTGGCGGACCGCGCTGCACGACTGGGCCGTCTCCTACCGGACGGCGCTGCGCGACCACCCCAACATCGTCCCGGTCCTGGCCCACGGCCCCGGCCGCCGCCCGGCCGCGCTGCACCTCGCGGACGCCGTGTACGGCGCGATGGTCCGGGCGGGCTGGCCCCCTGCCCAGGCCACCTCCATCGGCGCGCTGATGCGGTACTTCATCATGGGCTCGGCGCTCGGTTCCTTCGCCGGCGGCTTCGTGGACGACGCGGGCGCCTACGACCCCGCCGACTACCCGCACCTCCAGCAGGCCCACCTCCTGGCCGAGCAACAGGAGAAGATCGACGAGCGGGCCTTCGAGACCGGCCTGACGGCGCTGCTGGACGGGCTGGCACAGCAGTACGAGCGGTTCAGGCGGGACGGCTAGGGACGCCCAGGGCGAGCAGGGCGGTGTCGTCGTCGACGCCGTCGCCGAGCTTCTCCAGCAGGGCGGCCACGGCCGCGATCACGTCGCCGGGCGCCGTGGATGCCTGCCGGGCGGCGAAGTCCCGCAGCCGTTCCTCGCCGTAGAGGGTGGTGCGGCCGGGGTCCGTGCGGGCCTCGGTCAGACCGTCGGTGTAGAGCAGCAGGGTGTCGCCGGGGCCGAGGACGGCGGTGGCGGGGGTGAAGGCGGCGTCGGGCAGGGCGCCGACGAGCATGCCGCCGGGGGTGGCGAGGTACTCGGCCCGTCCCGGGCCGTCGACCGGGGCGCCGGCCCGCAGCACGAGCGCGGGCGGGTGGCCTCCGGAGGCCAGGCGGACCGTCGTACGGCCGCGGGCGGCGTCCGGTTCGACGACGCCGACCACGGCGGTGCAGTGGCGGGGGTCCGCGTCGACGCCGTAGCGGTCGTACAGGACGGCGTTGAGGGTGGTCAGGGCGCTGACCGGGTCGGAGTCGTGGAAGACGGCCGCCCGCAGGGTGTAGCGGGCGAGGGACGTGACGGCGGCGGCGGGCGGGCCCTTGCCGCTCACGTCGCCGAGAAAGAAGGCCCAGCGCCCCGCTCCAAGGGCGAACAGGTCGTAGAAGTCGCCGCCGAGCCGGTCGGGCGAGGCCGTGTAGTAGTACGAGGCCACGTCAAGACCCGGGACGGCGGGCAGTTCGGCGGGCAGCAGCGCCTGCTGGAGCACGGCGAGGGCGTCGGCCAGCCGGGCCCGGTCCGTCTCGGAGCGCGAGCGTGCCGCCTCCGCCTCCCGCCGCGCCGCCTCGGCCAGGTCGCGGGCCTCGTCGGCGGCGGTCCTGCGGCGCAGCAGTTCCTCCTCGTAGGCGCGCCGGTCCGAGGCGTCGAAGACCGTGGTACGGATCAGTACCGGCTCGCCGTCCGCGTTCCGTTTGACCGCGGCGGACACGAGCACCGGCAGCCGTCCGCCCGCGGCCGTCCGCATCTCCAGCGCGATCCCGCCGATCTCTCCCCGCAGGCCCAGCAGGGGTGCGAAGTGGGTCTCATGGTAGAGCCTGCCGCCGACGGTGAGCAGGTCGGCGAAGCGCTTGCGGCCCACCACTTCGTCGCGCTCGAGGCCGAGCCAGTCCAGCAGCGTGCCGTTGACCTTGGTGACGGTGCCGTCCATGGCCGTGGACAGGAAGCCGCAGGGCGCGGCGTCGTAGAGCTCCTCGGCGCTGTCCTCCGGGCCTGCCGCGCCGCCGGCCGGAGTCACCGGCTCCTCCCGGCCGCCGGGGGCGCCGGGCGCGGGGTCAGGAGTCCGGCCGGGTGCCATGGACACGGCCCAGGAAGTCGAGTACGGCGTCGGTGGTGGCCTCGGGCGCGCTGAGCTGGGGACAGTGTCCGGTGGCGTCCAGCGTGAGCAGCCGAGCGCCGGGGACGCGCGACCGCACGAACGCGCCGACTCCCCGGGGAGCGATGGCGTCCTCGGCGCACTCCAGGACCAGCGTCGGTACCCTCACCCCCTCCAGGTCCCCCCGGTTGTCCGAAAGGAACGTGGTGCGCGCGAAGACGCGGGCCATCGCCGGGTCGGTCGCGCAGAAGCTGTCGGTCAGCTCCTGGCCCAGTTCCGGCCGGTCGGGGTTGCCCATGATCACCGGCGCCATCGCGGACGACCAGCCGAGGTAGTTGGATTCCAGCGAGGCCAGCAGTTCCTCGATGTCGGCGGGCGTGAAGCCGCCGCGGTACCCGACGTCGTCGATGTAGCGCGGGGAGGGGGTGATCATGACCAGGGAGCCGATCCGGTCGGGCTCGGCGCGGGCGGCCAGGACTCCGGCCATCGCGCTCACCGAATGCCCGACGAACGTCACCCGCCTCAGGTCCAGCGCCCGCAGGACGTCGACCACGTCCTGCGCGTAGCCGTCCAGCGAGGCGTACCGCTCGGGCAGCCAGGCATCCGGGTCGGACCTCCCCGACCCGACGTAGTCGAACAGCACGACCTTGTAGCGCCCGGCCAGCCCGGGCACCACCAGATGCCACATGTTCTGGTCGCAGCCGAACCCGTGCGCCAGCACGACCACGGGGCCGTCCGGATCGCCGGTCACCCTGACGTTGTTCCGGTGCCGTACGTCCGTGTCCGCCATGCCGCCTCCAGCTCGTGCCATTTTCTCCCCTTTTGAAGAAGAATAGATATATAGATGTAGTTATTTCCTTCCCCGGCCTCTCCGGCCGATGCTTCGGCGCTCACCGAACCGTCCGTGTCGCATGCTGGGGGCATGACCTCGAAGGACCCGGGCGCCCCCGGACTCGCGCGACTGGCGGGGCTGATCGCGGACGAGAGCAGGGCCGCGTGCCTGCTGGCGCTGCTCGACGGGCGGGCGTGGACCGCCGGTGAACTCGCCCGGTACGCGGGGGTGGCCGCGTCGACGCTGAGCGAGCACCTCGGCAAGCTCGTCGCGGGCGGGCTGCTCGCCGAGGAACGGCAGGGGCGGCACCGGTACGTGCGGCTCGCCGACGATCGGGTCGCACAGCTCGTGGAGGACCTGGCCGCGCAGGTGGCGCCGCAGGCACGGCGCCCACGCACGCTGCGGGCCGCCGGCGCCGGGTCGGCCATGGCTGCGGGCCGTACCTGCTACGACCATCTCGCCGGGCGGCTCGGGATCGCCGTCACGGACGCCCTGACCGAGCGTGGGCTGCTGCGCCAGGACACCGGTTTCGCCCTCACGGACGCGGGCCTCGGCTGGTTCGACGCCGCCGGGATCCCGCTGCGGGCGACCGGACGCCGGCCGCTGGCCCGGGCCTGCCTCGACTGGACCGAGCGCCGCCCCCATCTCGCGGGCGTCGCGGGCGCGGCCCTGTGCCGGCACGCGCTGGATGCCGGCTGGTGCGTGCGCATCGGCTCGGAGCGGGCGGTGAAGGTCACTCCGGCGGGCGAGGACGCGCTGTCCGAACTGCTCCGGATCGATCCGGCGTCGCTGCGCTGAGCCGTGGCGGTCTCACCGTCCGAAATCCGCCGGTCGTCCCGGCGTTCCCTTCCTGGCCTCGGGAGCATGATGCGTACCACCCCGTTCCGCCGTCCGGAGCTGCTCGCCGCCGGCGCGGCCACCGTCACCGTCGTGCTGTGGGCGTCCGCGTTCGTCTCGATCCGCAGTGCGGGCGAGGCGTACTCGCCGGGCGCGCTGGCGCTCGGACGGCTGCTGTCGGGTGCCCTGGCCCTCGGCGTGATCTGTCTGCTGCGCCGGGAGGGCGTGCCGCCGCGCTCCGCGTGGCGCGGGATCGCGATATCGGGGGTGCTGTGGTTCGGCTTCTACATGGTCGTCCTGAACTGGGGCGAACAGCAGGTGGACGCCGGTACGGCCGCCCTCGTGGTCAACGTCGGCCCGATCCTCATCGCGCTGCTGGGTGCCCGGCTGCTGGGCGACGCGCTGCCGCCGCGGCTGCTGGCGGGGATGGCGGTGTCGTTCGCCGGTGCGGTGACGGTGGGCCTGTCGATGTCCGGTAAGGGCGGTTCCTCGCTGTTCGGGGTGGTGCTGTGCCTGCTCGCTGCGGTGGCGTACGCGGGCGGGGTGGTCGCGCAGAAGCCCGCGCTGGCGCACGCGAGCGCCCTTCAGGTGACGACGTTCGGCTGCCTGGTCGGGGCGGTGCTGTGTCTCCCGTTCGCGGGGCAGCTCGTGCACGAGGCGGCCGCCGCGCCGGTCGCCGCCACGCTCAACATGGTCTACCTGGGCGTGTTCCCGACCGCGCTGGCCTTCACGACGTGGGCGTACGCCCTGGCCCGTACGACCGCCGGCCGCATGGGCGCGACCACGTACGCCGTGCCCGCGCTGGTCGTGCTGATGTCGTGGCTGGCCCTGGGCGAGGTGCCGGGGCCGCTCACCCTGGCGGGCGGCGCGCTGTGCCTGGCGGGCGTGGCGGTGTCCCGGTCCAGGAGGCGCACGGCGGTTCCGGGGCCCGTGAGAGCCCAGGAACCGCTCCCCGAGGACGCGCGGGATCCGCGTTAGAAGACCACCAGGGCCCGGCCGCCCTTGCCCGTCAGCATGTTCTCGAAGGCCGCCGGAATGCCGTCCAGGGCGATGCGTTCCGTGACCAGGGCGCCGAGGTCGAGGCGGCCGGCGCGGACGTGTTCGGCGAGGACCGGGAGGTCCCGCGCGGGGTCGGCGTTGCCGTAGACGCAGCCGGACAGGGTGCGGCCCCAGTGGAAGATCTCCAGGGCGTTGAAGGTGACCTGCTGGTCCTTGCCGCCGATGCCGACGACCGTGGTGCGGCCACCGCGCCGGGTGGACTCCCAGGCGGTGCGGATGGTGACCGCGCGGCCGACGCACTCCACGGCGACGTCGACGCCCTGCTTGCCGGTGAGGGCGCGGATCTCGCGGGCGGTGGTGTCGGAGGCGATCAGGTAATCGGTGGCGCCCGCGGCGCGGGCCAGCTCCTCCTTCTCGGGGGACACGTCGACCGCGACGATCTTCGACGCGCCCGCGATCCGGGCCGCCTGGAGGGTGGCGAGGCCCACTCCCCCGGCGCCGAAGACCGCCACCGTCTCGCCCTCGCGGACCTTCGCCGAGTGGTGGACGGCGCCGTAGCCGGTGAGGACGGCGCAGCCGAGGAGCGCCGCCTCGGTGAGGGGGATGCCCTCCGGGGCGGGCAGGACGCAGGACGCGGACACGACCGTCTCCTCGGCGAACGCGGCGACGTTCAGGCCGGGGTGCAGGTCGGTGCCGTCGTCGGCGCGGCGGGCGTGCACGTCGGCGGCGCCGGCCAGGGCGTTCGCGCACAGCCACACCTCGCCGAGCGAGCAGGCGTGGCAGGCCCCGCAGGACGGGGCCCAGTTGAGGACGACCTCGTCGCCGGGCGCGACGTCGGTGACGTCCTCTCCGACGGCGACGACGGTGCCGGCGCCCTCGTGGCCGAGGACGGCGGGGAGCGGCACCCGCATGGTGCCGTTGGACAGGGACAGGTCGGAGTGACAGACCCCGGCGGCGGCGAGCCGCACCCGGACCCGGCCGGGGCCGGGCTCGGGCAGCTCGATCCCGGTGACCTCCAGCGGGGCACCCAGGGCGGGTACGACGGCGGCACGGACTGCGGTACGGACGGCCATGACGAGGACGGCTCCCCTGCGGGCTAGAAGCGGGCTAGAACTGGAGGGACTTGGTCTGGAGGTACTCGGCGAGGCCGTGCGCGCCCAGCTCGCGGCCCACGCCGGACTGCTTGTAGCCGCCGAAGGGCGCCAGCGGGTTGAACCGGCCGCCGTTGATGTCGACCTGCCCGGTGTCCATCCGCCGGGCGAAGGCGACCGCCTCGGCCTCGTCCCCTGCCCAGACGGCGCCGGCGAGGCCGTAGACCGTGCCGTTGGCGATCCGCAGGGCGTCGTCCTCGTCCTCGTAACGGAGGACGGACAGGACCGGCCCGAAGATCTCCTCCTGGGCGATGGTCATCTCCTCGGTCACGTCGGCGAAGACCGTCGGGCTGACGAAGTACCCCCGCTCGCGCGGCGCTTCGGGGCCGCCCGCGACCAGGCGGGCGCCCTCGGCGACACCCTTCTCGATGTAACCGCGCACCCGCTCCCGCTGCTTGGCGTTGACGACGGGGCCGATCCGGTCGCCGTACTTCGCGGCGGCCTCGGCGGCGAGCGACAGGGCCTCGTCGTACTGGTCGCGGTGGACCAGCATGCGGGTCCAGGCGCTGCACGTCTGGCCGGAGTTGGACATGACGTTGGCGACGCCGACGTTGACGGCCTTGGCGAGGTCGGCGCTCGGGAGGATCACGTTGGCGGACTTGCCGCCGAGTTCGAGGGCGACCTTCTTGACGGCGGCGCCCGCGGTGGCGCCGATGCGGCGGCCGACGGCGGTGGAGCCGGTGAAGGAGACCAGGTCGATGCCGGGGTGTTCGGCGAGGGCCTGGCCCGCGACCGGCCCGAGGCCGGTGACCAGGTTGAAGACGCCCGCCGGGACGCCCGCCTCGTGCACCGCCTCGGCGAAGAGCTGAGCGGTGAGCGGGGTGTCCTCGGCGGGCTTGAGCACGATCGTGCAGCCGGCCGCGAGCGCCGGGGCGGCCTTGGCGACGATCTGGTGGAGCGGGTAGTTCCAGGGGGTGATGGCGCCGACCACGCCGACCGGCTCGTGGTGGACCACGGAGTTGCCGACCTTCTCCTCGAAGGCGTGGGTCGCCGCCAGCTCGGCGTAGGAACCGGCGACCGCGATCGGCGCGCCGGCGTGCACGGCCTGCGAGAACTTCAGCGGGGAGCCCAGTTCGGCGGTGACCGTCTCGGCGATCTCGTCCTTGCGGGCCACCAGCACGTCCCGCAGGGCGGCCAGGCGCGCGGCCCGCTCGGCGGGCGGAGTGGCGGCCCAGCCCGGCAGGGCGGCGCGCGCGGCCCGTACGGCGGTATCGACGTCCAGGGCGTTGCCGGCGGGGACGTGGCCGATCACCTGCTCGTCGGCCGGGTTCACGACCGCGATCGTGTCCCGTCCGTCGGCGGGGCGCCAGGCTCCGTCGATGTACATGCCGTCGTGTGCCTTCATCGCGTTCCTTCCGGCGGGCGTCGTCGTCCGACCCCAAACTAGCGCCGTTAGTTTTACGGCACCAGGGGCTCCCACGATGGTGGCGCGGCTCACCCTCCCGGAGTGCGCGGTCCGGCCGGGATCACTCCTCCAGGTCGGGCAGTCGCGCCGGGGCGGGGCAGATGCGGTCGCCGTGCTGGTCGAAGACGAACAGGTGGGCGAGGTCGACGAGGAGGGGCACCTGCATGCCGTGGCGGAGGTCGATGTCGGGGGTGGTCCGGACGATGAGGTCGCCGGGGAGGCGGCCGTCGGGCGGGGCGACCGCGGGTTCGGGCTCCTCCGGTTCGTCCATGACGACCACCGGCCCGGCGCGCAGGGCGCCCGCCCGCTCCCTCAGCCGGTCCAGGACCGTGCCGTCGCGGCGGCGGCGCCTGACCGGGCGGTCGGCGGGGCGCGGCGCCTCCAGGTCGGGCACGACGGCGGGCTGCGAACCGGTGTTGAAGTGCACGAGGACCTCGTGCCCCTGGAACTCGACGTGCTCCACCAGCCCGGTGAGCAGCACCTCGCCGGGTCGGGCGGAGGAGGGCTTCGCGATCCGGACGGCCTCCGAGCGCAGGCCCACGATCACCTCGCGGCCCTGCTGGACGCGGAGCAACTGGTGGTCCAGGGAGAGCGGTTCGGGCAGGCGCAGGAACTGCTTGCCCAGGCTGATCGTCATCGCCCCGTCGAGCGGCGCGCGCACCAGGCCGCGCAGCAGGTTGATGCGCGGGGTGCCGATGAAGGCGGCGACGAAGACGTTGCGGGGCAGGGCGTAGACGGCGCGCGGGGTGTCCACCTGCTGGAGGACCCCGCCGCGCAGGACGGCGACGCGGTCGCCCAGGGACATGGCCTCGGACTGGTCGTGGGTGACGTAGATCGTGGTGACGCCCAGCTCCCGGGTCAGCCGGGTGATCTCGGCGCGCAGGTGGTTGCGGAGCTTGGCGTCGAGGTTGGACAGCGGCTCGTCCATCAGGAAGGCGGTGGGGTGGCGGGCGATGGCGCGCCCCATCGCGACACGCTGGCGTTCGCCGCCGGAGAGCTGGGCGGGCAGACGGTCGAGGAGGTCCTCGATGCCCAGCATGCGGGCGGTGGCGTCCACGCGGGGGCGGGGATCGGTCTGCGGGTCCTCGACGCGCAGTGGGAAGCCGATGTTCCCGCGGGTGGTCATGTTGGGGTACAGGGCGAAGTTCTGGAAGACCATCGCCATGCGCCGTTCGGCGGGGAGCAGGTCGTTGGCGTACGCGCCGTCCAGCATCAGCTCGCCCTCGGTGATCTCCTCCAGTCCGGCGATCATGCGCAGCACGGTCGACTTGCCGCAGCCGGAGGGGCCGAGCAGGACGAGGAACTCGCCCGGCGCGATGTCCAGCGACAGCCGGTCCACCACGCGGACGCCTCGCGCGTAGGTCTTGCTCACGTCGTGCAGGGAGATGGCGCGTGTCATGGAGGTGCCCCCGGGGGCTCACTGGGCTCTGGTGCTCCGCGGTCGGACGCCCTCGTGCGGGTCGTACGGGGCGTGTGAGTCACGGAAGTTAACGGACCGTGCCCGGCCGGGGGAAGACGCTGGACCACAACTCGACGCGAACGTCCATCTGGTGAGAAAGCGGACGCCCGGATTCAGGGCGCGGGGCGTCTCATGGGGTGATCAAAACGGTCGGCCGTCGGTTCGGCGCCGGGTCAGCCGTCCGCGTCGCCGCTCCTGCCGCGGGTGCCGCCGGAGCGGCCCGACGCGCGCACCAGTTCGCCCGCCGCGAGGGTCGTGCGCGCCACCGCGCGCGTCCAGGACGGGCCGCCGCGGGCCGCCCACACCACGCAGGCGCAGCCGCCGGCGACGAGGAGGAGGACCACGGACAACAGGAGCAGGATCATGCTCATCCCTTCGTTTCCCGGCACGGCCGGCGGCCGCCGGCCCGGTCCGGGACATCCTGCCCCACGGCCGGACGCCGTTGGCCGGCCGCACCGGCGGACGGGGCGCGCACGGCGACGCCGGAGGAGAGCAGGAGCAGCGCGCCCAGCATCACGAACGGCGCGGCCACGCCCGCGACGCCCGCGATCAGGCCGGCGGCGGCGGGTGCGGCGACCTGGCCGAGGCGGTTGCCGGTCAGGCGCAGGGCGAGGGCCGTGGAGCGCGCTTCGTCGGGGGCCGCCTGCACGACCGTGGTCATGGACAGCGGCTGGCCGACGCCCAGGCAGAAGCCGAGTACGACCAGCATCAGCGCGAGCGCCCACACCGGCACGGGCAGCGCGACCCCGGCGCACACGGCGGCCAGCAGGCACGTCGTCGTGAGCAGCGCCGTACGGCCGAGCAGCCGCAGCAGCGGCGTCAGCACCAGCCGGCAGGCGATCGTGGCCGCCGCCCGCAGGCTGAGCAGTACGCCGATCACCGCCGGGGAGATCCCCCGGTGCTCACCGACCACCGGCAGGTAGGCGGTGAGGATGTCGGTCGCGGAGAGCACGGAGAGACTGATCAGAATGCCCGCGGGCACGCCCCGGGCGCGCAGGATGCTCCCCACGGGGACGCGCGCGCCCCGTGCCGCGCCGGACGTGGCGGCTCCGGGGTGCTCTATGCGCCACAGGGACGTGAAGGCGACCGCCGCGCCCGCGCCCGCCACCACCAGGGCCAGCGCGCTGCTGCCGGCCATGTCGGGGCCGCCGATCAGCGTGCCCGCGGCGATGGGGCCGATCAGCTGGCCGAGCGAGGCGCCGATGGTGAAGTGGCCGAAGTTGCGGTCCTGTTCGCGCGGCGCGGACTGGCGGGCGACCAGTGACTGGGCGCCGATGACGAAGCAGAGGTGGCCGAGGCCCATGACGCCGCTCCACAGGGCCATCGCCCACAGCGACCCGGCGACACCGCTCAGCGCGCAGCCCCCGGCGATGAGCACCACCCCGACGGGCAGCAGCGGCGCGCAGCGGCCGTGGTCGGTGCGGCGGCCCAGCGGAACGGCCGCGAACAGGGGCAGCAGCGCGTACACCCCGGCGATGACACCGACGGCCCGTTCGTCGGCGCCCAGCGCGAGGGCCCGGTAGGAGACGGCGGGCCGGGCCATCGACACCGCCCCCTGCGCGAAGCCGAAGGCGATGACGAGGCGGAGCAGCCAGCCGCGGTTCCCACCGGGCGCCATGGTCGTGTCCCTTCCTGATGGTGCCTGACGGTCAGATGATGCCGAACAGGATGCCCGCCGCGAGGATCACCAGGCTCGTCAGGACGGCCCACTTCACCACGAACCGCGTGTGGTCGCCGAACTCGACCTTGGCCATGCCGACCAGGACGTACACGGCCGGGACGAGCGGGCTGGACATGTGCAGCGGCTGCCCGACGATGGAGGCCCGGGCGATCTCCAGCGTCGACACGCCGTGCGCCTGACCGGCCTCCGCGAGCACCGGCAGGACACCGAAGTAGAAGCCGTCGTTCGACATGAAGTAGGTGAGCGGCAGGCTCAGCAGGCCGGTGACCAGGCCCATGTGCGGGCCCATGCCGTCGGGGATGGTGTCCACGAGCCAGTTGGCCATGTGGTCGACCATGCCGGTGCCGGTGAGGACGCCGGTGAAGACGGCGGCGGCGAAGACCATGCCGGAGACGTTCAGGACGTTGTCGGCGTGGGCCGCGATGCGGGCCTTCTGGTCGGGGATGTGCGGGAAGTTGACCGTGAGGGCGAGCGCGGCGCCGATCAGGAAGAGCACCGGGATCGGCAGCAGCTCCATGATCATGGCGGTCAGCAGCGCGACCGTGAGCAGCGCGTTGAACCAGTACAGCTTGGGACGCAGGGTGGGCCGGTTCGGGTCGAGGCCCTTGAAGTCGTCGTCGGTCGCCTCGCCCTGACCGTCCGCATCCGCCGGGCCACCCGCACCGCCCGCACCGCCGCGACCGGCACCGGCACCGGAGCGCGCACCGGCCGCACCCGCACCCGCACCCGCACCCGCACCGACCAGCACTGTCTCGGTCTCCGGCACCGACTCCGGCTCCCGGCCCAGCGCCTCGTCCAGCGACAGCCTGCCCAGCCGCCGGCGCTCGCGCAGCCCGAGCACGTACGCCAGGACGACGACCGCGACGAGACCGACGGCCAGGGCCGGGATCATCGGGACGAAGATGTCGGTGGCGTCGACCTTCAGCGCGGTGGCGGCGCGGGCGGTGGGGCCGCCCCAGGGCAGCGTGTTCATCACACCGTTGGCCATCGCGGCGACACCGGTCATCACGACGAGGCTCATCTTCAGCCGCTTGTACAGCGGATACATCGCCGAGACCGTGATCATGAAGGTGGTGGAGCCGTCGCCGTCCAGCGAGACGATCGCGGCGAGCAGCGCCGTGCCGACGACGATGCGCATCGGGTCGGCCTTGCAGAACTTGAGGATGGCCCGGACGATCGGGTCGAAGAGCCCGACGTCGATCATCACACCGAAGTAGACGATCGCGAACATGAGCATCGCCGCGGTGGGGGCGAGGCTGGACACGCCGTCGATGACGTAGTCGCCGAGATGGGCGCCCTTGCCGACGAGCACGCAGAACAGCGCGGGAATCAGCACGAGCGCCGCGATCGGCGACATCTTCTTCATCATGATCAGGACCAGGAAGGTCGCGATCATGGCGAAGCCGAGGATGGTCAGCATGAGTGAGTACCTAACGTTCGCCCTTGAACATCCCACCGGGGCAGGCGGTGCGAGCGACGTTAGGTGGCGCGAGGGAGCGTTAACAAGACGTTGACATGCGAGCAATAAGCGCAGAACTCCAGGTCACAGCTCTGCGCCGGTCAGCGGTGTGAGCGTTACGGGTACGCCGTTCAGCACCGCGTTGCCCGAGAGCGGGTCGAGCATGCTGCCGTCGAGGAGCTGGTTGACGTTGACGCCGGGGTCGGCGGCGGCGTGCGTCTGGCGGGTGCCGGGCCGGTCGTGGCCCCAGCCGTGCGGGAGGCTGACCACGCCGGGCCGGACGGTGTCGGTGACCTCGGCGGGCGCGGTCACCGCTCCCCCGGCTCCCTTGACCCGCACGGGCTGCCCGCTGCGCACACCCAGCCGTGCGGCGTCCTCGGGATGGAGGTGCAGGGTGCAGCGGTTGGAGCCGCCGGTCAGGGCGGGGACGTTGTGCATCCAGCTGTTGTTGGAGCGCAGGTGGCGGCGGCCGACCAGGACGAGCCCGGCGGGGCGTTCGGCGAGGGCCCGCACGAGGCGCGGCAGATCGGCGGCGATCGCCCCGGGCAGCAGCTCCACCTTGCCGCTGCGGGTCTTCAGCGGCTGCGGCAGGCGCGGGCGCAGCGGGCCGAGGTCGATGCCGTGCGGGTGGGCGAGGAGGCGTTCGAGGGTCAGCCCGTCCGGCCGGGCCCCGAAGCCGTCGCCGTAGGGGCCGAGGCGCAGCATCAGGTCGAGACGCCGCTCGGGTCCGTTCTCGCCGGTGAGCAGGGCGGTCAGTGCGCCGGGGTCGCGGCCGTGCACGGGTGAGTGCGGCTCCCGTACGGCCTTGGCGAGGGTCTGCTCGATCACCAGGGAGTCGACGACGGCGGGGTCGGTGCCGTGTGCGCCGGTGACGGCCAGGGTGAGCCGGGCGAGGATCTCCGTCTCGGCCATCCTGCCGGGCTCCAGGGGGACGGCGGGGCGGGTGTAGCGGACCTGGTTGCGCACGGCGAGGGTGTTGAAGGCGAAGTCGTGGTGCGGGCTCTGGGCCGGCGGGGGCGGCGGCAGCACGACGTGGGCGTGGCGCGAGGTCTCGTTGAGGTACGGGTCGACGCTGACCATGAAGTCCAGGGAGCCCAGCGCCTTGTCGAGCCGGTCGCCGTCGGGCGCGGACAGCACGGGGTTGGCGGCGATGGTGAGCAGCGCGCGGACGGGCTCGCCCGCGTCGGTGGCGGTGTCGATCTCCTCGGCGAGGGCGGACAGGGGCAGTTCGCCCTTCGCCTCGGGGTGGCCGCTCACCCGGGAGTGCCAGCGGCCGAGCGCGAACCCGCGGCCGGGTCCGGCGGGGCGCGGGGTCCGGTCGGTGGCGGCCTGCGGGAAGAGCGCGCCGCCGGGCCGGTCGAGGTTGCCGGTGAGGATGTTGAGGACGTCCACGAGCCAGCTGGCGAGGGTGCCGTGCGGGACGGTGCAGCTGCCGATGCGGCCGTAGACCGCGGCGGTGGGGGCGGCGGCGAGTTCGCGGGCGAGGGCGCGCGTCACGCCGGCGTCCACGTCGCAGGCGGCGGCGACGGACTCGGGGGTGAAGTCGCTGAGGGCGTCCCGGACTTCGCCGACCCCCTCGACGTGCGGGGCGAGGGCGCCCGGCTCGACCAGGTCCTCCTCGTACAGCACGTGGGCCATCGCGGCCAGCAGCAGCGCGTCGGTGCCGGGGCGGATCGCCACGTGCCGGTCGGCGAGCTTCGCGGTGCGGGTGCGGCGCGGGTCGACGACGGTGAGGGTGCCGCCGCGGGCCCTGAGCGCCTTGAGCCGGCCGGGGAAGTCGGGGGCGGTGCACAGACTGCCGTTGGACTCCAGCGGGTTGGCCCCGATCAGGAGCAGGTGGTCGGTGCGGTCGAGGTCGGGCACCGGGATGGCGTTCGCGTCGCCGAAGAGCAGCCCGCTGGAGACGTGCTTGGGCATCTGGTCGAGGGTGGACGCGGTGAAGAGGCTGCGGCTGCCGAGGGCGCCGAGCAGGACGTTCGGGTAGAGGGCACCGGCCATGGTGTGGACGTTGGGGTTGCCGAGGACCACGCCGACGCAGTGCGGTCCGTACCGCTTGACGAGGGGCCGGACGCCGGCGGCGACCGCGTCGAACGCCTCCTCCCAGGTGGCCTCGCGCAGTTCGCCGTCCCTGCGCACCAGGGGCGCGCGCAGCCGGTCGGGGTCGGAGTCGACGGCCCCGAAGGAGGCGCCCTTGGGGCAGATGAAGCCGTGGCTGAAGACGTCGTCCCGGTCGCCGCGGGCCGCGGTGACCGTGGTGCCGTCGACAGTGAGGGCCAGGCCGCAGGTGGCCTCGCACAGGGGGCAGATACGCAGGGCGGTGCGGGGCACGGGTCCTCCCGGAAGGCGGCGGTGCGCTCGAGGCGCCGGTGGCGCTCTCTGCGAGATGAGCATACCGACCGGTAGGCATGCTGGGGAGGGGCTGTCGGGGTCAGTCGAAGAGGATCGGCCCGTTGCGCGTGCCCACGGCCAGTTCGCCGTGCGGGCCGGTGGCGAGGGCGGTGCAGGGCGACGGCAGTTCCAGGGCGCGGTGCACGGTGCCGGTGCGCGTGCCGACGACGGCCAGGTCGCGGTGGGACGCCAGGGCGTAGGCGTCACCGCCCGGCAGGAGGGCGGCGAAGTCACCACGCCAGAGGGGGGTCTCGTGCTCGTAAGTGACCGGCGGCCGGGGAACGGGGCGCCGCAGCGGCGAGCGCGAGCCGCCCGGGTGGTGCGGGGCGGGCCTCTCGCCGGACGAGGAGAAGCGCGTCCTGAACTCCTCCCACGGCACGATCCTGGTGTGCGCCCACCCCACCACCAGCAGTGCGTCACCGGTTTCCCCGGTCAGGGCGAACACGTCGACCAGACCCTCGTCGGGCAGCCGCAGGAGCGCCCAGCGCCGGGTCGTCGTGTCCAGGACCCGCACCACGTCGTCGTCGAGGGGCACGAAGACGAGGAGCCGCCCGGCGCAGCGCACCGCGCGGAGCGAGCCCCCGAGGCGCGTCTTCCCGTCGCTGTGGGCGGAACAGGGCTGGTGCGGGAGCGGCCCGCGGGCGACGTCGTGGACGGACACCCGGCCGTCCACGAAGGAGCCGACGGCCCAGGGGTCCGCCGCGTCCCACGGCACGAGCGACAGGAGGGACTGCGCTCCGGTGTCGTCGGGGACGACGGCCAGCCGCGCCTCTTCCCGCTGGTGGGGCACGGGGGTGGCCAGCGGCCGGCCCGCCGAGCGCACGGGGTCTCCCGCACCGAAGTCCCAGTACTCCAGCAGGCCGTTGCCGCTGCGGGCGAAGAGCAGCGGGCGCGGCTCCCGCCCGGGCGACCGCCAGGACACCGCGGCCAGCTGCTCCACACCGGAGCCGTCGACCGGCCGCAGCCGGCGGACCACTTCGCCGTGCTCGGCCTCGCGCACCTGGAGCGACCCGTCGGCACCGCCGGCCACGACCACCGGCGCCCCGTCCCGGGCCACCACCGCCATGGAGGACACGCGCCGCACCACGTCCATGGCCTCCTCCACCCTGCGGCCCTCGGGCGTGTCCCGGACCCGCCACACGTTGCCCGTCTCGTCGCCGCACAGCAGGCCTTCGTCCGTCGCGTGCAGCGAGGTGCCGCTCTGCGGCATCCGGCGCTCCCAGCCGTCCTCGTACGACACCAGCCGGGCGTCGGTGCCGAACCCGAACAACCGGGAGCCGAGGTGGGCGAGGGCGGTGACCGCCGCGCGGTGCGCCCGGCGGGGCGGGCCGAGAGGCCGGCAGGCGGGCAGCGACCACTCCCGTACCGATCCGTCGTGGTCCCCCGCCGTGAGCCGTCCCGAACCGTCCGGGGCCAGGGCGAGGGCCGTGATCCACGCCGGCCGGTCCGGGACCGGGCCGCACGCCCAGCTCCGCCCGGCGCCCGCGTCCCAGCACACGAGCCGGCCCGAGTCGGTGCCGGCGACGACCACGTCCCGGTCCCGGACGCGTCCGGAGGTCAGTGCGGTCACGATGCCGGGCGCGGTGAACTCGTGCTCCGTGACGGGCAGTCCGTCGCGCAGCACGAGCACCCGGACCCGGCCCCCGTACTCGCCGGTGACGACGAGGTCGCGGCCGTCGGCGGTGTGTCCGACGGCGGCGCAGCTGATCAGGGAGACCTGCCAGAGTCCCGGGTCGAGTACCGGCCTGCGCCACAGTTCGCGCGGGCGCACCGGGTCCCAGCAGCGGATCTCGTGGTCCTGGCCGACACTGACGAGGGCGGGGGCACCGGACGGCCCGCGGACCTCTCCGAGGGCCAGCACCCCGCCGTGGTGGGCGGTGATCCGGGTGGAGTCCGCCGCGTGCGGGGTGGGCCAGAACCGCACGATGCCGTCCGAGCCGCCGACGCAGACCGTTTCGCCCGCCCGGCACACCGCGTCGGCCGAGTGGCGCAGCTCCTGGCCGCCGATCCGGTCCCCGGTGACGAGGTCGTAGAGCTGGAGTCCGCGGGCCCCGCCCTCGACCGACACGCAGGCCACCGGCCCGAGGTCGAAGGCGGCCACCCTGACCCGCAGGCCCAGGTCGACCCGCAGCGGCAGGCCGACCGGACGACCGCTGTCGAGGTCGATCCGGTGCAGTTGCCCGTCTCCGGTCACCGCGGCGGCGATCCACTGCCGCCCGACGCGGTGCACCGCGGCCGAGACGATGACGTACGGGCTCGTCAGGAGGGTGCGGACGGGCTCGCCGTGGGAGAGCGAGGAGAGCCGCACGGTGCCGTCCGAGCCGGTGGTCATCAGGAGCCGGTGCGGATGGCCGGGCACCAGGTCCACGGCGGTGACCGGACCGTCGTGGCCGGTGCGCACCTCGGCCCGGACCTCCCGTTCGTCGGTCTCCCGCAGGACGACACGGCCGTCCTCGCAGCCCAGCAGCACCGTCAGCGGGGGAAGCCCGGGCGGGGCGGCGCATGCCGTGACGCGCGCCCCCACCTCGGCGGGCAGGACGGTGGCGGAGAGGGTGGCCCTGCGCCAGTGCGCCCGCTCCGTCCACTCCCGGATCTGGGAGGCGTAGAGCGAGCGGCGCTGGGAGAGGGTCAGGGGCGGGTGGGACCGGGCGGAGCTGAGCTGGTGGACGCGGACCCGTCCGTCGCTCAGGCGCAGTACGGCCACGGCGGGTTCGTCGGACGGGCGCCGGCCGGGAAGCAGTACCAGCTGTTCCACGGACCGCAGGGGCCGCCCTTCGTAGCCTTCCTCGCCCTCGTCGTCCGCGGGCAGCATCCAGACGGTGTTCTCCCGGCCGCGCCAGATGTGCAGCAGACGCACGGACCGCCATCTCGGCTCACCGCGCCGGGCCGGCTCCAGGTAGTGGTCGTAGGACCAGGCCGCGGCGAGGCCGGGGAGCTGCGGGGGTGCGGTGGGGCCGAAGAAGTAGCCGCGCTCCTCCCTCTGCTGCTGATGGGCACGCTGCCTGTCTCCCACGTCCAGGTCGTACCACCACGGTCCGCGCGACGAGTCCAAGTCCAGGTACCGGGGCCCGGCGGGCCCGCCGGGCACCACGACGCCGGTTCCTCCGACGGACATTCCGGGATAGCGCCGTCCGCCCGCGTACGGATCCCAGGCCGCCCACCGGGCCCGCCAGGGCAGCTCCCCCTCACCGGTGTCGCACGAGTCCGCCAGCCGCCTCGCCCGTCGGCACACCGCGGCCAGCCTCAGCCGGGCCCGCGCCCGGGGGTCGGGGCCGCACCCGCCCCGCGCCCGCAGCTGTGTCTCCATGTCCCGCACCGCCTGCCCGGCACGCCGCCCCTCCGCGGTGCGCAGCGTGGGTACGGCGGCCAGCAGCTGTCCCGGGTCGGCGGACAGGACGAACCCCGCGTCCTGTACCAGCGGGTCGAGCACCCCGCCCTCCGCGGCGTGCAGCGCGAGGTACCGCCGCACGTACGGGTGTTCGATCATGCGCAGGACCTCGGTCATGGTGCGCTGCACGCGGGCCGCGTCCCGGCCCTCGCGCAGGTACTCGACGAGCGCCCGGTGGTAGACGCGGTACACCGATCCGCCGCTCTCCACGCTCTCCACCACGTAGGAACCGGCCTCCCGGCTCAGCCACACCAGGTCCTCGTCGCCGTACCGGGTGCCGGTGATCTCGGTGGCCAGGCGCGCCCACACGCCCGCCCAGGGCAGTCCGGCGCCCTGGGCGTAGGCGAGCGGGAGGAGCAGGTCCCTGGCCTGAGCGGCTCGGGGGCCGAGGCGCTGCTCCAGATCGCGTTCCATGGCCTCGCCGGGCAGCCGGGGCAGCTCCTCGCGCCAGCGTCGGTCGCCCGGGTCGGGCGGGCGGGGCTCGCGGGCAAGGGTGCGGGCGGTGATGCGGGCGACGAGGAAGGAGCGGCCCGCGGCCTGGGCGACGGCTTCGGCGACCGCGTCCACCAGGCCGTCCTCGCCGCCCTCCAGCACGGAGCCGGGCGCGCGCAGCAGCTTTCGGGTGTAGGCGCGCACGGCGCCGGGGTCGGCGTAGCGCTCGGAGTCTAGGTCGATGCGGGGCGCGTCGTCGGGCAGCCGGGCCGCGATGTGCGGGCGGGCGCCGACCAGCAGGCGCAGCGGCAGTCTGCGTTCGGGGTCGGTGAGCGGGACGACGAGTTCGTCGACGGTCTCGCGGGGTGCGAGCGCCTCGTCGAGGGAGTCGACGAGAACGACGAGGGGGTCGTTCCGGGCCTGGAGGTGGGCGGTCAGCTCGCCCAGGGATGCGGCGGCGCAGCCAGCGGCCGCGGCCAGGGCGTCGAGCACCTGCCGGGTGGAGAGATGACTGGCGTTGACGCGCACGCCGACGTCGCCGGGGCGGGGCAGAAGGGGCGGCAGGCCCGCGCGGGGCACGGCCGCGGCGCGTTCCGGATCGGTGAGTACGGCGACCATGCCGAGCAGGGAGGACTTCCCGGAGCCGGGGTCCCCGGTGACGACGCACAGCCGTTCGTCCGTCCGGCGCGGATCGAGCCAGGTGCTGATGTCGCCGAGCGCCGCGTGCCGGCCCGTGAAGTCCCAGACGTCGTCGGTCACCATGTCCGTGCCGCGGGCCCGGGGCAGGAAGAAGGAGCGCATGTCCTGGTCGCGGGCCGCGCGTTCCCGGGCGGCGAGGGCGACGATGCGGTCGATCTCCTCCAGTCGGAGTCCGTCGGAGTCCGGGACGTGCCGGGGGTTGGGCAGGAAGGCGGGAATGCCGCCCGTGGCGTGGGACAGGGACCACCCGGGGCGCTGGGCCGCCGGGATCTCCGGGTCGCCGTGGATGGCCGCCATGACGTGCTCGACGCTGATGTGGGCGGGGGCGTTGCCCGCGGTGGCGCGGGCGCGGACGGCCCGGTCGAAGGCGGCCGACAGGGCGCCGGTGTACGTCTCCTCCTTGCGGCGGGAGGAGGAGACGAGGACCAGGCCGGTGCTGCCGTGCCCGGTGACCGGCTCGCGGAACCGGCGGGCGTCCAGGGCGCCCTGGAGCGCCTTGTCCGCGCCCTCCTCGGCGTAGCAGGCGTCGATCAGGACGAGCAGCCGCTCGACGGCCGTCCCGTTCCAGACGCCGCCGACCAGGTCCTCGGTGGGAAGGGCGGTGCCGTAGGGGTCGGCGGCGTCGCTGTCGTGCAGCAGGAGGTAGTGGCGTCCGCTGTCCTCGTCGACGATGCCGTGGGCGGCGAAGTAGAGGACGACGTAGTCGTCGGGACGGCGGTCGGGGTCGGTGGCGAAGGCGCGCAGGGACTCGGTGAGCTGCCGCCGGGTCGGGTGGGGACCGAGGTCCAGGGCCGTCCGGTAGCCGAGTTCGCCGACGAAGAGGTCCGTGATCCGCCGGACGTCCTCGGTGAGTTCCGGACGGGCGGCCTCGGGGTGCGCGCGTACGTCGGTGACGGCGGCGGCGATGAGGAAGCGGCGGGCGGCGGGCGTCCCGCCGTCGGCCGGCGCTCCCGTGTCCGCGCCGCGTGTCCCCGGTGCCGTGGCCGCGCCCGTCATCGTGTCTCAGTCCGCGGGGCCGCAGCCGTCGGCCACCGCCCGGCCGGCTTCCGGGGTGTTGAGGTAGCGGGCGGCGTCGTGGGCGCGGGCGCCGTTGTGCACGAGGTGGCAGCGGACTCGGTCGCCGAACAGGGGCCGCAGGTCCTTCACGAGGGCGACCACGTCTCCCTCGTCGGCGATGTTCGTCCAGTGCGCGACGCTTCCGGGCCAGGCGCCCGGCGGGCCCGCCGCACCGGTGCGCAGCCGGTCGTGGACGAGGTGGCGGATGCCCAGCGGTGACCCCATCGTCAGCAGCGAGCGCACCGGCCAGTCGGGGCGCGCGCACAGCGCCTCGTAGGCGACGACGCTGCCCAGGGAGTGGCCCACGACGACCCTGGTGCGGTCGGTCACCGCGTCGGCGACCCGCCCCTGCACCGCCTCGTGGACGGCCGGGTCGCACAGGTAGGCGCGGACCTGCTTGAGGTCGAGGACCATGGCGCGCAGCGCGATCCCGGCGAAGAACCGGGAGCGCCCCAGTGCGTTGAGGGCGCGCTGGACGGTGCGGGGGGTGCGGGCGAGGGTGCGGGCATCGGGCGGCAGCACGGCCTCGTCGGTGCGGGCCGCCTCCGCCCACAGGGCCAGCAGCAGGTCCGTCTCCAGTCCGTCCGCGACGTCCCCGGCGCCGAGCGGGGGGTCGGCCAGCGCGAGGGTGCGGCCGGGCGGGCGGAACAGGTCGCCGTAGAAGACGCAGCGCACGTCGTCCTCGCCGAGTGCGAACGGCGCGCCGGCACGCAGCAGTCCGTCACTGAGCGCGGTGTGCCATGAGCGGTGCAACTCCCGCTCGCCCGCGTGCTGTTGGCCGATCCCGTGGATGCAGACCACTCGTGCCACCGTGTCCCCCAAACCCCGGCCCCCACGCGTGATCACTCTAGCAACGGGAGGGCGTGTGCGGTGGGTTCGGCGAGCGGTGCCCGCGGTCCGCCGTCAGTCGAGCACGCGCCCCAGGTACGCCCGCAGCAGCTCCCGCGCCTCCCCTATGATCTTCTCGTCGCCGTCCGGCGCGACCCGGAAGGCGAGTTGCACGAGGGTGTCGGCGGTCTCCACGGCGACGAGGAAGACGCGGCGCATGTCGTCGTCGGGGCGGCGGCCCAGATAGCCGGAGAGCAGTTCGGTGAGCCGCTCGGCGACCCGGTGGTTGGGGACGGCGTGGCGGTCGCCGACCGGGATCTGGTTGCCGAAGTCGATCAGGGAGAAGCCGGGCGCGGTCCGCTTCATCGCCAGGTACTCGTCGAGCACGGCGTCCAGCGCACCGCGCCAGCCGCCGTCGCCCGTCTCCGTCAGCCGTTCGGTCACCCGCTCCGCGTAGCGCTCCAGGTTGCGCTGGGCCAGGGCGTCGGCCATCTGCCGCTTGTTGCCGAAGAAGCGGTACACGGACCCGATGGGGACGTCCGCGCGCTGTGCCACGGCCCGGGTGCTCAGGGCGTCGTAGCCCACCTCGTCGAGGAGGTCGGCGCAGGCGTCGAGGATCCGGGTCAGCCGTTCGGCGCTGCGTCGCTGCACGGGAGCGCGGCGGAGCGGGGTCGCGTGGGACACGGTCCTCATGATGCCCTCCGGGACCGGCCGGGTGAACCGTGACCTCCGGTTCGTGCGGGGGCGGCGCCCGGCTCCGGCCCTCGGCGGCACCCGGTGGGCACGGCGGCCGCACTCACCGGTCCGCCGCCGGTTCGGTGACGGTGCGGCCCTCGATCTCCTCCGGCTGCGTCGCCCCGGTGGGCTCGGCGTCCGACGCCGTGATGTCCGCCGTGCTCTCGACGGGCTCGCCGTCGACGGCCCAGACGGTGTCGTCGTCGGCGTACAGGCGGACCGTGACCTGGTGCGTGCCGCGCGGGACCAGGTCGGCGGGGAGGCGGTAGCGCGGGCCGCGCAGACGGGTGAGGAGGTCGCCGTCGAGGAAGAGGTGGGCGACGCCGCGGCCGGCCACCGCCTCGGCCCGGGTGCCGTCCGGCGAGAACCGGAAGCCGCGCACGGTCAGGCGGACGTCCCAGCTGTCGTCGGCCTCCGGCTGCACCTCGATCCCGACCTCGGGAGCGTGCTCGGCGTCCACCTCGCGGTAGCGCCGGCCCTCCTCGTCGGTGGTGTCGAGCAGCCTGCCCACCGGCGTGGCCGAATTCCCGGCCTCCGGTTCCTCCACGCCACCGGAGTCGCAGCCCGCCGATCCCGTCAACAGCAGGACACAGACCGCGAGCACGGCGAGCACTCCCCGCGTCCACGACATGACGGGAGACTAGAACACGGGTCCGACAGTCCGGATCCCCCGGGGGTCTGGTTCCGGTCATCCTCACGACGTACGGCCGGGAAGGCGCCGTGCGGGGAAGTCCTCTTACGCGGTCCCCCCCTGCGCCCTCTTGCGCACGGGAAAACGCAATCCTACGGTGTGCCATAGGAATCGGACGGGAATCGGGTTGCGAGGGAGCGATCAATGAGCGGGGACGCGCGGAAGACCGCGGAGGGGCTGGCCTATCTGTCCGGTTTCGGCAACGAGCACAGCTCGGAGGCCGTGGCGGGCGCGCTGCCCGAGGGCCGGAACTCCCCGCAGCGGGCGCCGCTGGGCCTGTACGCGGAACAGCTGAGCGGCACGGCCTTCACGGAGCCGCGGGCGCGCAACCGGCGCTCGTGGCTGTACCGGATCCGTCCGTCGGCCGCGCACCCGGCGTTCACCCGCACCGGCAACGGCACGATCCGCACGGCGCCCTTCAACCAGGCCGTGCCCGACCCGAACCGGCTGCGGTGGAACCCCCTGCCGGTGCCCGGGCCCGCCACGGACTTCGTCGCGGGGCTCTGGACGCTCGGCGGCAACGGCGACGCGACCCAGCGCGCCGGCATGGCCGTGCACCTCTACCACGCGACGGCGTCCATGGAGCGCGTCTTCAGCGACGCGGACGGTGAGCTGCTGATCGTCCCGGAGCGCGGCGGACTGCTGCTGCGCACCGAGTTCGGGCTGCTGCACGCCGAGCCGGGCCATGTGGCGCTGATCCCGCGCGGGGTCCGCTTCCGCGTGGAGCTGCTGGACCAGGACGCCCGCGGCTACGTCTGCGAGAACTACGGCGCCCCCTTCCAGCTCCCCGACCTCGGTCCGATCGGCGCCAACGGCCTGGCCAACGCCCGGGACTTCCGCGCGCCGGTCGCCGCGTACGAGGAGCACGACGGTCCGGTGGAGGTGGTCAACAAGTTCTGCGGCAACCTCTGGACCGCCGAGTACGACCACTCCCCCCTCGACGTCGTCGCCTGGCACGGCAACCACCTGCCGTACGTCTACGACCTGCGCCGCTTCAACGTCATCGGCACCATCTCGTACGACCACCCGGACCCGTCGATCTTCACGGTGCTCACCTCCCCGTCGGACACGCCGGGCCTGGCGGGCGTGGACTTCGTGGTGTTCGCGCCGCGCTGGCTGGTGGGCGAGGACACCTTCCGGCCGCCGTACTTCCACCGGAACGTGATGAGCGAGTACATGGGCCTGATCGAGGGCGCCTACGACGCGAAGGCCGCCGGTTCGGGGGGCTTCGTCCCGGGCGGCGGTTCGCTGCACAACATGATGTCCGCGCACGGCCCGGACCGGGAGACCTTCGACCGGGCGAGCGCCGCCGAGCTGAAGCCGCAGCGGATCGACGACGGGCTGGCGTTCATGTTCGAGACCCGGTGGCCGGTGACCCTCACGCCCCAGGCGGCCCGCGCCGAGCACCTGCAACCGCGCTACGACGACGTCTGGCAGGGCCTGGAGCGCCACTTCCGCCCCTTGCACTGAGGATTGCCTACCGGTACGGATGGCCCGTGACCTCCTTCGCCCCGGACTCCATCGTCCTGAACCGCAAGCTGCCGCTCTGGTACCAGGTGTCGCAGTCGCTGCGCGCCTCGATACTCGGCCGCTCGCCCCGGGACCCGCTGCGCCTGCCCACCGAGGAGCAGTTGGCCGGGCACTACGGGGTGAGCGTGCTGACCATGCGGCAGGCGCTGAAGGAGCTGGAGGACGAGGGGCTGATCACCCGCCACCGCCGGCGGGGCACGTTCATCGAGCCGCACGCCCTCCGGGGCGCCCCGGTGCGGCTGCTCGGCTCGGTGGACGCGATCGTGGCCCAGCAGTCCGGCATGAAGGCCGAGCTGCTGGACCGCGGCATCGCTCCCGTGCCCTCCGACCTCGCCGAGTTCTTCCCGGAGCTGCCGGAGGTGGCGACGTACCACCGGCTGCGCTGTGACGAGAAGACCGGCGAGCCGACCAACCACGCCCGCAACTACGTCCGTCCCGAACTGGCCGGCCGCATCGACGTGGACGACCTCGCCCGGTGGCCGATGACCAAGGTGCTGCGGGACGGGGTGGGCATGGACATCAGCCGGATCACGGACACCGTCGAGGCGCGGCTCGCGGACCCGGAGACGGCGCGACTGCTCGAGATCCCGCTGCTCAGCCCGATCCTGCACTACACGGGCATCACCTACGACAGCGCGGGCCGGGTGCTGGACGTGGCCGTCATCCACTACCGGGGCGACCGCTTCTCGTTCACGGTCACCCTGGATGCCACGTGAGGCCGCGGCGCCCCGTCGTACGATGCCCGGCGTGACGCACGACGACGCGCCGCCGCTGGCCGACCTCATGCCGTGGTCCGTCGCACCGCCGCGGCTCGGCCGGGGGTGGCCGACGGCTCCCGACGCGGCGTCCCTGAAGGCCCGCTGGGACGCCCTGCTCAAGGCCGAGGGACCCGACCGGGCGACCCTGTTCGAGCCGACCCGCTCGCGCACACCGCACTCGGCGGTCGGACGGCTGCCGGGCGGCGCCGGGGGCACCGAGCGGCTGGCGCGCGCCGCGGGGCCCTGTCCCGAGCCGGTCCGGGTACTGCGGGCGCCGTTCGACGAGCAGTGGCTGATCCCCGACCACCGGCTGATCGACGCGGCCCGTCCGGAGCTGTGGCGGGTGGCGGACGAGCGGCAGGTGTTCGTCGTGGAGGTGCCCGACACCGCCGGTCCGCCGCGGCTCCTGGCGACCTCGCTGCTGCCGCTGTTCGGCCCGGCCCGGGTCCGCCCGCTGCACCGGCGCCCCGGCGGCGCGGAGCCCAACCTCGCCCCGGGTCTCCTGGACCACCTGACCGTCCGCCTCGGCCTGCGCCCCGGCCCGCTGGACGTGCTCGCCTGGTCGGTGGCGGCCGTGCGGCCCGGCTCGCTGGTCCCGCTCACCGCGGACCCCGCGCTGTGGGAACGCGGGGTCGAACTGGGCCGGCGTGCCCTGTGGCTGATGCGCCGCGACGGAGAGCGCCCCAAGCTGCCCGGCGGCCGCCGCCCGTACGTCCGCGCCCCGCTGCCCCCGCGCCCGCTGACCCTGCGCTACGACCGGGACGAGGAGGCCCTCTTCCTGGACGAGGGCCGCGTCTCCCCCGTGCCGCCCGGCGCCTGGGACTTCGAGGTGGGCGGGGTGCGGGTGCTGGAGCAGTGGTTCGCGGCCCGCACGGCCGAGGGCGAGCCCGGCACGCTGAGCGCGATCCGTCCGGCCGGCTGGCCGCAGACCTGGACGTCCGAGCTGCTGGAACTGATCACGGTGCTCGCGCTGCTGGCCGAAGCGCTCGACACGCGTCGGGAGCTGACGGTCACGGACGGCATCACCGCGACCGAACTGCGCGCGGCGGGCGTCCTGCCGGTGCCGGCGGCGGCCCGCCGCCCGGCCTCCGTCCTGGACGAGCGGGAGGAGGGGCCGGAGGGCCAGCTGGCGCTGCTGTGACCCCCGGCGGAATCGGGGCCCCCGCTCAGCCGAACCCGTCCAGCACCCGCGTCAGCGCCCGCTCGAAGACGCCCTCCAGGTCGATCGGACCCGCGTCCTCGGCGAAGGAGGCCGCCAGCCGTGGGTAGGCACCGCTCGCGACCTGCCGGCCGAGGTAGGCGATGCGCATCGCGTTCTCCTGCTCCGCGGACCAGGGCAGCGAGCGGGTGCGCTCGGCGGTGGCGATCTCGTTGCCGACGTACGTCGTCACCACACCGTTCACCATCGCGACCAGCTCCATCTTGGTGCCGTAGGGCGCCTCGAAGGGGTCCAGGCAGGCCAGGCAGTGCTCCAGGTAGCGCAGGGCGTTGGGGCTGAAGCCGTAGACGGGGGACATCAGGCGGGGCAGCCAGGTGTGGCGGTGCATCAGGGCGCGGGTCTGGTGGGCCACGCGGATCATGTCGGCGCGCCAGTCGCCGCTCGGTTCCCACAGCTCGTGCTCGCCGCTGACCGCGTCCATCATCAGCTCGTACAGGTCCTCCTTGCGGGGGACGTAGTTGTAGAGCGACATGGTGCCGCAGCCCAGCTCACCGGCGACGCGGCGCATCGACACCGCGTCCAGGCCCTCCGCGTCGGCGATCCGCACCGCGGCGGCGGCGATGTCGGCGCGGGTGTACGCCGGTCTCGGCCCCCGACCGGTGCGCTCGGGACGCGACCAGATCACTTCGGGTACGGCCGCTCGGCCCGCCATCGTGCATCACCTCGGCCACCATCCTAGTTACGTACAGCGTACGTAGTGCGCTATGGTCGACCCATGACTACTACGTACGCTGTACTTAGTGAGGGTCTGGAGAAGCGCTTCGGCACCGTGCACGCACTGCACGGTCTGGATCTCGCGGTGGCCGAGGGCACGGTCTGCGGGCTGCTCGGGCCGAACGGGGCCGGCAAGACCACGGCGGTCCGGCTGCTGACGACGCTGCTGCGGCCGGACGCGGGGTCGGCGCGGGTCGCCGGGCACGACCTCGTACGCGAGGCCGCCGCGGTCCGGCGCCGGATCGGGGTGACCGGGCAGTACGCGTCGGTGGACGGGGACCTCACCGGACGGCAGAACCTTCGGTTGTTCGCCCGGCTGCACCGGGTGCGGGACGCGGCGGCGCGGGCCGACGAGCTGCTCGACCGCTTCGGCCTGGCCGACGACGCCGACCGGCCCGCGGCCACCCTGTCCGGCGGCATGCGGCGCCGCCTGGACCTGGCCGCGAGCCTGGTGCGCCGCCCCGACGTGCTGTTCCTGGACGAACCGACGACCGGACTCGACCCGGCCAGCCGCAACCGCATCTGGGAGGCCGTGCGCGCCCTGAAGGCGGACGGCACCACCGTGCTGCTCACCACGCAGTACCTGGAGGAGGCCGACCGCCTGGCCGACGACATCGCCCTGGTGGACCGGGGCCGGGTGGCGCACACCGGCTCTCCCGCCGAACTCAAGGCGCTGGTGGGTGCGTACGCGGAGGCCGTCGTCGCGGACGCGGAGGCCCTGGCGCGGGCGGCGGCGGTCCTGGACCGGCTGACCGGGGCCGAGCCGGTCCTCGACCACGAGCGGCGCACCGTCGGCGCCGTCAGCACCGATCCGACGCTGACCCTGCCCCGCCTGGTGCGCGAGCTCGACGCGGCGGCCGTACCCCTGGTGGACGCGCGCCTGCGGCCGCCGACCCTCGACGACGTCTTCCTCCGCCTGACCGACGGCGACCGCGGCCGCGACGACAGCGACGACAGCAAGGAGCTGGTGGCATGAGCACAGCGACGACGGGGCCGTACGGCTCGGTCCACGGCCTGGCGTACGACGGGGCGGCCATGCTGGGCCGCCAGTTGCGGCGGGCCCGGAACAACCCCGGTCTGCTGATCCTCACCCAGACCATGCCGGTCACGATGCTGCTGTTCTTCGGCTACGTCTTCGGCAGCGCGCTGGCGATGCCGGGCGAGGAGTACCGGGCCTTCCTGGTGCCCGGCCTGCTGGTCGCCACGGCGGCGAACGGCATCATGACCGGCATGTTCCAGGCCGCCCAGGACACCCACCGGGGCGTGACGGACCGCCTGCGGACGCTGCCGGTGAGCCGGGCCGCCGTGCCGCTCGGCCAGTCGGTCGCCGACGTGCTCGTCACGGCCGCCGGGACGGTGCCGCTGCTGCTCGTCGGGCTGGCGGTGGGCTGGCGGGTGGAGGGCGGCGTGCTCGGCGCGGTGGGGGCGGTGGGGCTGCTGCTGCTGTTCCGGTTCGCCACGACGTGGATCGGGATCTTCCTGGGGCTGCTCACCCGCAACGAGGAGGCGGCCGGTCAGCTGGGCGGTGCGACCTTCCTCCTCCCGCTGCTGTCCAACGCCTACATCCCGACCGACGGACTGCCGGGCTGGCTGCGCACGGTCGCGGAGTGGAATCCGATCAGCGCGGTGGCCACGGCGCTGCGGGACCTCTTCGGCAACGCGCCCGTGCCGGAGGGGGCCGCCTGGCCGGTGACGCATCCCGTCGCCGGGTCGCTGGCCTGGTGTGCGGTACTGCTCGCGGTGTTCGTCCCGCTCGCGGTGCGCCGGTACGCGCACGGGGGTCGCTGAACGGGCCGGGGCGCGTCACCGCCGGTGGGGAGACGGCGGGACGGAAACGCCGGAGCGGGAACGGGAGAACGCGCACGGGACGCCACCTGCGTCCGTACGGAGCCGGGTGTACCGGGAACGACCCGCGCTCGGGGAGCACACCGGGGCGCCGCTGCGTGCCGTGGGGATGACGGACGAGTGCCGCGGCGCCGCGCCGGGAGGTGTGACCTCCGGAGCGCGGGCCTCAGTTGCCGCCGAACAGCGAGCGGCGCAGTCGACGCAGTGGCGCGAACAGCGAGACCCGGCGCACCCTGGCGCCCCGGTTGCTGCGCTTGTGCGCGGGCTCACGCGCGGTCAGCTCACGCATCAGCGACGTCGCCTCCACGGTCTCCCGCTGCGGGAGGGCGGGCCCTCCGAGTACCGCGAGATGACGGTCGAGGCGCGAGCTGGTCGCGCTGCTCCCGCAGGTGATCGCAGGGACCCTTGCCCTGCTGCGCACTGTTATCTGTTCCATGTCACTCCCCACCCGTACGAGTCCACCCGGCCCGGGCAGGGTAACCCTATCGCCCCGGTACGGCATGCGTGTATCGCGGTCACAGGATTCACCTTCCCCGTAAGGGGGTTGACGATTACTCTCCGAATCCGACAGATTCCAGGGCGAGTTGGACGACCGGCTCACTCGTCGGCAGATCCGAACCCCCGCCCGGTTCCACCGTCACCGCGAGTGACGTCGCGGAGCGGCCGATGCCGGAGGCGATCAGGGGCGTGTCGCCGTCGAGGAGCCCGAGGGAGCGCGGCTCGGCGCCGGGGCGCATCAGCCACAGTTGGCGCACGCGGTCGCCCGGCGGCTCGCCGTACCCGCTGAGGGTCACCACCGCGCGCCCCCTGGACGCGGAGGCGACCACCGCCAGACCGCGGCCGCGTGCGTCCGCACCGCGCGCCGCGCGGGCGTCCGGGGCTCCGAGAACGTGGGCGATCTCACGTGTCCGGTCGCGCGCGGTGTCCAGGTCGTCCTGGGTGCGGTCAGCCCGCACGGCGAAGAGCGAGGCGACCACGAGCGCCGCGGCGGCCGTCACCGTGGCGAACGGCACCAGCAGGGGGCGCGGCCGGGCCGGCAGCCGCACCGCGGGCCCGCTCGGGAGCGGGGCCTCCTGCGCGGTGGTCCGTACGGCGGCCAGCACCCGCTCGCGCAGGGCGGGCGACGCCGGGGCGGCCGTGGACCAGGCCAGCCGGACGGTGCCCTCGGACAGCGTCCGCACCTCGGCGGCGCAGCGGCCGCAGCCCTCCAAGTGCCGTTCGAAGCGGGCCCGTTCGACGCCCGCCAGGGCGTCCAGGGCGTAGGGGGCGGCGAGTGAGTGGAGGGCGCCGCGGCGGCGGCCCGGCAGCCGGCCGGGGCTCATGCGGCGCCTTCCAGGCAGTCGCGCAGGCGGCCCAGTCCGTCCCGCATCCGGGTCTTGACCGTGCCCAGCGGCAGGGAGAGGCGCTCGGCCACCTCACGGTAGGTGTAGCCGTCGTAGTAGGCGAGGGTGACCGACTGGCGCTGCAGTGCGGTCAGCCGGTCCAGACAACGCCGCACCCACTCGCGTTCGAGCCCCGCCTCGACCTCCTCCGCGACCTGGTCGAAGGCGGGGTGGTGGGCGCGGCGGGCATCGCGCCGTTCGCGTTCGCCGGCGGCGCGGGCGCTGCGCACCCGGTCGACGGCGCGGCGGTGGGCGACGGTGAGGATCCACGACAGGGCGCTGCCCCGGCGGGGGTCGAACCGCGCCGCGGACCGCCAGAGTTCCAGCAGTACCTCCTGAGCCACCTCCTCCGACTGCGCGGGGTCGCGCACCACGCGCCGCACGAGTCCGAACACCGGCCCCGACACCAGCCCGTACAGCTCCTCGAAGGCCTCCTGGTCGCCGTCCGCCACCAGCACCAGCAGCTCGTCCGCCTCCACCCGGGTCCCCCTTCTCCGCGGACCGCGTCCGGCCCGTCGACGTCACCGCCGGGCGCGCGACGCGCCGCGCCCTCCGCAGGGGTTACGGACGGGCGGCGCGAAAACGCCAGTCCCCGGGGCCGGTTCGGCATCAGGGGGGGCGGCACCGGCGGGGAGCCGAGCCCGTCGGCCTCGCCCGCGGACGGCGGCGGGGAGAGCGGTCCCGCGCCGCAGTCGGTGAAGGTGTTCTTGGCGGGCTCGCGCACCCACTACAGCGGTGACTGCCCGCCGCCGCACGACCGGGCGCCCGTCTTCACGGCGACGTTCGCGGTGGGGCGGCTGCCCGCCGAGTTCGGCTACCGCTGGGTGACCGCGGACGGGTCGGTCTCCGAGCCGGGGTGGCGGACGCTGACCTTCCCGTCGGGCGGCGACCGCTCGCGCCAGGACGGCGTGGTGGTGACGACGCACGACGACAGCGGCGCGTTCGAGAGCGCCGTGCGCGTGGAGGTGCGGACTCCGGTGCGGGCCACGTCGAACGCGGTGGCGTTCTCGGTGACCTGCGGGACCGGGACCGGGACGGAGACGGAGACCTCGACGGGCGAGGCCTCCCCCTCCGCTTCTCCCTCCGCTCCTTCTTCTCCTTCTGCTTCTGCTTCTGCTTCGGGTCAGGCGGCGCCGTTGAGGACCGGCAGGTAGCCGCCGGACTGGCCGGCCGCGGTGGGGTGGTACGACTCGCCGATGTTCAGCCAGTCGACGCTGTGCAGCCAGGAGCTGCCGGAGCACAGCTCGTGGCCGGTGAAGGTGGTGCGGACGTCGCCGAAGGTGAAGCCGTGGGCGGCGACGCGCTGGGCGATGACGGTGTTGAGGTGGTCGGAGGCCTTGTTGATCGCCGCCCGCTTGGTCTCGGACAGGCCGAGGCAGGTGGTGCCGAGCTTGTAGAAGCGCGGGTAGCCGATGACGACGACGTGGGCGTTCGGGGCCTTGTCGCCGATCGCCGAGTAGACGCCGTCGAGCTTGCCGGGCAGCGTCGAGTCGACGTACGCCTCCGCGGTGGCGATCCGCGACAGGCAGGAGCTGTCGGACTGGAGCACACACGTCGTCATGACGTCGGCGAACCCGGCGTCGTTGCCGCCGATGCTGATCGAGACCAGTCCGGTTCCGGAGCTGAGCGGGCCGAGCTGTCCGGCCAGAACATCACCCGTACGGGCGCCGGAACAGGCGGTGAAGTCGAACGTGGAGGGTGAGTGGGCGGCCGCCCACAGGTAGGGGTGGGACTTGGTGCTGCGCTTGCAGTCGCCGCTCGAGCTGATGTAGCTGCCCGCTCCGACCCCGGAGGAGTAGGAGTCGCCGAGGGCCACATAGCCGTCGGCTGCGGCGGGTTGGGCCGCCTGAGCGGTCGCGGCCCCGGTGAGGGCGGCGCCGGCGGCGAGGAGGAGTGAACTCAGGAAGCCGACAAGTCGGGAACGTCTCATGGAACCTCCCTTAGCAGGATTGCTGCCACGACCGTGGTAGCGGCTACGCGCGTCGACTGGAAGTGTGCATGCCAAAAATTGGCTGACACTCGTTCAAGTCCGGACGAAAACAGGGGGTTGGGGGACCGCGGGGTCGCCGTTCCTCGGCGTCCGCACGGTGCGTGAGCCCGGGAAAGCGGGTGCACGCGGCGGCCGGGTGCCGGATCATGGCGGCATGTCCGTGAACCCGCACGAAGTCCTGCCGATCCGGCTCAACGTGGACGACAGCGACTCCCCGTCCGACGTCGTCGACGCGCTGTTCCTCGGCCGTTTCGCCACGGGTGAGCAGCCGTACTCGCACGCGGCGAACATCGACCGCGTACGGTCCGGCGCCACGCTGCTGCCGCCGGGCGCCCGCGTGCTGCGGATCGCCCGCGACGACGACCGCAGCGCGACGCTGGCGGAGGGCGACGGTTGGACCCTGCTGGTCTCGCGCTGGAACCGGGGCGCCGACGTCACGGTGACGGCGACCAGCGCCGACCTCGCCGAGAAGGTGCTCGGCGAGGCGACGGACGGAGCCGCGGACGAGCCCGAGCCGCAGCCGGAGAACGTGACGATGGGCTTCTGGTACGTCTCCCCGCGGCGCGGCCCGCACCGCACCACCCGTCAGATCGCCGCGGGCACCTGGGACGAGGTCCGGGCCAACTACACGGCGCCGGTCGCGGAGGCGATGGACGGCCTGATGAAGACGACGCCGGAGGACATCGCGGGCCGGCTGCTGCTCCTGCACGGGCCGCCGGGCACCGGCAAGACCTCGGCGCTGCGCACACTGGCCCGGTCCTGGCGGGACTGGTGCCAGGTGGACTGCGTCCTCGACCCGGAGCGGCTCTTCTCCGACGTCGGCTATCTGATGGACATCGCCATCGGCGAGGAGGACGCGGCGGGCAAGGGCCGCTGGCGGCTGCTGTTGCTGGAGGACTGCGACGAACTGATCCGCGGCGAGGCCAAGCACACGGCGGGCCAGGCACTCTCCCGCCTGCTGAACCTCACCGACGGACTCCTCGGCCAGGGCCGCAACGTCCTGGTGGGCGTCACGACCAACGAGGACCTGGAACGGCTGCATCCCGCCGTCGTCCGCCCCGGCCGCTGCCTGGCCCGCATCGAGGTCGGCCCGCTGGCCCGGCGGGAGGCGGTGGACTGGCTGGGCACCGAGGAGGGGGTCGGCCGTGAGGGCGCCACCCTGGCCGAGCTGTACGCGCTGCGCAGGGGCACCTCGCCGACCGCGCTGCCGGAACCGCGGGCGGGCACGGAGGCCGGGCTGTACCTGTAGCCCGGCATCGGCGGCTCGGTGCTTTCATGAGGGTATGACCCTGTTCGTCGGCACGTCGGGCTGGCAGTACCGGGACTGGCGGGATGCCCTCTACCCGCCCGGTCTGCCCGTCCGGCTCTGGCTGGAGCGCTACGCGGCCGCCTTCGCGACGGTCGAGATCAACAACGCCTTCTACCGCCTGCCCACCCGGGAGACCTTCGCGGCGTGGCGCGCGCGGGTGCCGCCGGACTTCACGGTCGCGGTCAAGGCGAGCCGCTACCTGACGCACATCAAACGCCTGCGCGACCCGGCGGAACCGGTCGACCGCCTGATGACCCACGCGGCCGGGCTGGGCGACCGCCTCGGTCCGGTCCTGCTGCAACTGCCGCCGACCCTGCGCGCCGACCCGGACCTCCTGGACGCCTGCCTGGCCTGCTTCCCGCCCGGCACCCGGGTCGCGGTGGAACCCCGGCACGCGTCGTGGTGGACGCCCGAGGTCCGCGAGGTCCTCGTGTCCCGGCGCGCGGCCCTGTGCTGGGCGGACGTCCGCGCCCGCCCGGTCACCCCGCTGTGGCGCACCACCGACTGGGGTTACGTCCGCTTCCACCAGGGCCGGGCCGCTGCCTGGCCGCACTACGGCCGCCGCTCCCTGGCGACCTGGGCCGACCGCATCGCGACGACCTGGCCGGACACGAGCGACGTCCACGTGTACTTCAACAACGACCCGAACGCGGCAGCGGTGACCGACGCGACGCTGTTCGCCAGACTGGCCCGCGCTGCGAACCTGACGGTCACCAGAACGCCGCAAGGGGCGCGGGGAACTGCGCGACCAGCCACAACGCGCCCGCAGCCAAGAGCGAACCCCACCCAAGACGGCGCTCACCCATAAGCCACCCGCAGGGCGTCCCGCACCGCGGCGAGCGCGTCCCCCTCGGTGAGTCCCAGCCGCCGAGCCCGCTCGGCATATCCCCGCGCCGCCGCGGCCACCTCCCGCTCCGCGGCAGAGCCCGCGGCAGCGACATATGTTCCGTTGCGCCCCCGCGTCTCGATCACCCCGTCCGCCTCCAGCGCCCGGTACGCCTTGGCGACCGTGTTCGGGGCGAGCCCCAGGGACTCGGCCAGTCCGCGCACGGTGGGCAGCCGGTACCCGACCGGCAGCGCTCCCGACCGCGCCTGTGCGGAGATCTGCGCGCGCACCTGCTCGTAGGGCGGCGTGCCGTCGTCGATACGGATCTTCAAGGTCACCCGGCGATTGTCCCGTATCCCCGCGAAAATGAGAGGCACCCGACCGCCCGGCCGCCGTAGCGTGCGCCCCCATGACTGTTCTCGTACGCGATCTGCGCCCCGACGACCCGGCCGATGTCGCGGCCTTCGCCCAGGTCCGCCACCGGGCCCTGCCGTTCGTCCTGTGGACGCCGGAAGCCGTCGTGCACCGGCTCGTCCACACCCACCCGGACGCCCGGAGCCGGTCCCTGGTGGCGGAGGAGGACGGCGAGGTGATCGGCACGGCCCAGATCGGGCTGGTGCACGACAGCCCGGAGCCCGGTCAGGGCTTCCTGAACGTCTACGTCGACCCGCGGCGGTGCCGGCGCGGGGCCGGCGGCCTGCTGGTGCGTACGGCCGAGGAGCACCTGGCCCGCGAGGGCGCGACGAAGCTGTACTCCTGGGTGCTGGACGGCCCGGCCGACCTGGCCTTCGCCGAGCGGCACGGCTACGCGCGCAGGCGTGCCGCGCACTTCCTCCGGCTGGACCTGGCGAACGCCACGCTCCCGCCCCTGGGGCCCCCTCCCCCGGGTGTCGAACTGCGCACCGCCGCCGACTTCGCGGACGACCCCCGGGCCGTGTTCGAGCTGGACGCGGAGACGGTGGCGGACGAACCGAGCGACGTCGACGTCGAGTTCACGGACTACGAGGCGTGGCTCGCGGAGTCCTGGCGGCACCCGCTGCTGCACCGGGAACTGACCACGGTCGTGGTCGTCGACGGCCGCCCGGCCGCCTTCAGCGTCGCCTACACCGACGGCACCCGGTACGCGACCGCGATGACGGGCACGGTCCGCGCGCAGCGCGGCCGGGGCCTGGCCAAGCTCGCCAAGACCGACTCCCTGCGCCGGGCCCGCGCGGCCGGGTACACGGAGGCGCTCACCGGCAACGACACCGGCAACGGCCCGATGCTCGCCATCAACAAGTGGCTCGGGTACGAGATCTGCGCGACGGAGGTGCGCCATGTCCGCGAACTCGGCTGAGTTGAGCGTCGTACTGGTCAAGGCGGGCCGGACGAAGATCCGGTACGCGGCCACGCCGCTGCACGACGACGGCACCCGCCTCGCCGTCCGCGCCCCCTGGGCCGGGGACGGCGTGCGCGACTTCGGCTTCGTGCGCTTCGAGGCCGGGGACGTCTTCACCGAGTACTACTGGCGCGACCGGTGGTACTCGGTGAAGGAGGTCAGGACCGCGGCCGGTGTGCTGAAGGGCTGGTACTGCGACGTCACCCGCCCCGCCGTCCTGACCGGCGCGGAACTGGTCGTCGAGGACCTCGACCTGGACCTGTGGCGCTCCGCCGACGGCACGGACGTACGGCGCCTGGACGAGGACGAGTTCGCCGGGAGCGGGCTGGCGGACCGGGACCCCGGGGCGGCTGCCGCCGCGGTGGCCGCACTGGACGAACTGGAGCGGCTGGCCCGCGGCGAGGGCTTCACCGGCCTGCTGGAGTGACGGCTCCACCGGTCCGCCGGCATCGCCCGCCGCGCGGCTCACCCGTACGTCGCCACCACCGCGTACCGCTCGTCCGTCACCTGCCCGCCCCACAGCGAGGGGTCGTCCGACAGCCGCTCCACCCGCGCCTGCCCGGCGAGCGGGCCGAGCAGGGCGGTGAGCCGGTCGGCGGGTATGCCGACGGGGGCGACGCTCCCCCACACGCCCTCGACCAGGACCAGCCGCCCTCCGGGGCGCAGCAACTGCCGCCAGTGGCGCAGGGCCCGGCCGGGATCGGGCAGCGTCCACAGGACGTGCCGGACCAGCACGGCGTCGAAGCGCTGCTCGCCCACGGGCGGTGCCGCGGCGTCACCGGAGAGGAACACCGCGTCACGACCGGCGAGTTTGGTCCTGGCCAGCTCCACCATGGCCGGGGAGAGGTCGACGCCGGTGACGCGGTGCCCTGCTCGGCCGCGAGGAGTGACAGGCTGCCGGTGCCGCAGCCCAGGTCGAGGACGTCGCCGGGCCGCTCGGGCAGCCAGGAGGCCAGCCGGGCGGCCCAGGCCCGGCGCACGTCCGGGTCGCGCAGGCCGTGGTCCGGTTCGTCGTCGAAGGAGGCGGCCAGCGCGTCCCAGTCGGTACCCGGCGCGGTCGTTCCGTCACTGTTCCCACTCATGCGCCCAGGGTGACACCCGCCACTGACAACGGAGTCGGGGCGCCGGAACGTGACAACCGCCACTGACAGGGATGCATCGATGAGTGAGTCTCGGGGAAAGGGTCTACCTCCGTGAGAACGCGGAACCCGGTGGATCCGTAAGGAGGCAGCCATGCGCCGTCTGACCGTGCAGAAGCCCCTGAAGAAGACCGACGCCCGCCGAGTCCGCGAGGAGCCCGACGAGCGCCCCTCGATGCGCCCGGAGGTCCGCAAGGACATCGCGCGCACCTGGTGGCCGGAGAGCTGACCGGCAGGCCGGGCATGAGACGCCTCAGAGCAGCCGCTTGCGGTAGTGGACGCGGTCGTAGGGCCCGTCCACCCGGCGTTCCACCACTTCGTACCCGTACCTCGGATAGATCTTCTGGTTCTCCCACATCATCGCGTTCGTGTAGAGCCTGACCTCGGGCAGGCCCAGCGCACGGGCGTGCGCGTCCACGAACCCCAGCAGCCGCCGTCCCACCCCCCTGCCGTGCGCGTCGGGGTGGACGGCGATGCTGTCGAGGAGGAGATGGTCCGCGTGTGCCTCCAGGACGACGAGGCCCACGGGTCCCGTCAGGCCCGCGCCCGGCTCCTCGGTGACGAACACCTTCCCCGCCGCCACGTTCGCCGCGTGGTCCGCCTCCATGGGCTGCGGCACCACCCCGATGCGCTCGACGTAGGGCCGGTACGCGGCATCGGTCACGGCCTTGACCGCCGGCACGTCCGAGGTGACCGCCTGCCTGATCCGCTCTCGTTCCATGCCGCGAACGGTAGCTACCTCAGCCCAGCCTGAGCACTCCCTTAACGCGACCATAAGGATCTCCGTCACCCGCCTCCAGCAGGCGATTCCACGGTTCCTTGGGGCTAGCTTGCTGATCGACCCCACGGGCTCCGGCCCGGGTTCCGGCATCCCCAGTGACCGTTTCGAGGAGTTCCCATGCCCGCACCGTCCGCGCCCCGCAGGGTGGCAGCCGTCGCCGTCGTCGGTCTCGCCCCGCTCGCCCTGACCTCGTTGGCCGCCGCCCCCGCCTCGGCGCACGGTTCGATGGGCGACCCGGTCAGCCGGGTGTCGCAGTGCCACGCCGAGGGGCCCGAGAACCCGAAGTCGGCCGCGTGCAAGGCGGCGGTCGCGGCGGGCGGCACACAGGCGCTCTACGACTGGAACGGCATCCGCATCGGCAACGCCGCCGGCAAGCACCAGGAGCTCATCCCGGACGGCAAGCTGTGCAGCGCCAACGACCCGGCCTTCAAGGGCATGGACCTGGCCCGCGCCGACTGGCCCGCGACCGGCGTGAGCAGCGGCTCGTACACCTTCAAGTACCGCGTGACGGCCCCGCACAAGGGCACCTTCAAGGTGTACATCACCAAGCCCGGATACGACCCGTCGCAGCCGCTCGGCTGGGGCGACCTCGACCTGTCCGCGCCGGTGGCGACCGCCACCGACCCGGTCGCCTCGGGGGGCTTCTACACGTTCTCCGGCACGCTGCCCGAGCGGTCCGGCAAGCACCTGCTGTACGCGGTGTGGCAGCGCTCGGACAGCCCGGAGGCGTTCTACTCCTGTTCGGACGTCTCCTTCGGGGGCGGCAGCGGCACGGCGGCCGGCGACTCGGCGGGCGCCGCCGCTCCGGCCCCCGAGGCGTCCGCTCCGTCCGAGGAGCAGATCGCGGCCGCCGCCGACAAGTCGACGATCGAGCACCACGGTCACGGCGACCAGGACGCCGGGACGACGACGGACCCGGCCGACCCGGCCGACCCGGCCACTCCGGCTTTCGAGGCCGCCCCGGACACCCCGGAGGAGGCCTCCGGCGACGCCGCCGAGCCCAACCAGGTCAAGGCCGCCGGCGGGGGCACCGAGAACCTCGCCGAGACCGGCGGGGACGGCACCACGCCCTACATCGCGGTCGGTGGTGCCGCCGCCCTGGCGCTCGGCGCGGCCGTGATGTTCGCGTCCGTGCGCCGGCGGGCCGCCGGGGGCAGGCACAGCGGCTGACCCCGGGCACGGGGGACGCGGGGGCTCGTCCGGCGGCTCAGGCCGGACGAGCCCCCGCGTGCGTGCCGGGTGTGCCGTCAGCCGAGGACCGAGGCGCAGGTGGTCGGTGTGGCGTGCGCCGGGTCCAGGGCGTTGGTCACCTCGTGGAAGGCGATCCGGTCGAACAGCCCGGCAGCCAGGTGCTCGGAGAGGTCGAGCGGGCACAGGTCCTGCAGCAGGACGTTGCGCACACCGGGGCCGTCGAGGAACTGGCTGCGGTACGGCGTGACCACCTCGTCGTACTTCGTCGCGAGGACGGTGTAGCGCACGCCGGGCACGGTGTCGCCGCCCGCGTTGAGCTGGGTGAGGACGTCGGAGCCGACGACCTGGTCGGCGAGGGAGGGGGTGTGCTCGTCGAGCAGGTCCCCGACGCCGGGGAAGTACGGCAGCAGGTTGGTGAGGCCGGACAGGGTGGTGCCGTGATTGCTGGGCGCGATGCCGACCAGGGCGTTCACCTCGGCGGCTCCGCCGAGGAACTTCAGGTAGTAGCGGGGCATCATGCCGCCCTGCGAGTGGCCGACGAGGTCGGTCTCGGCGGCGCCGGTCGCGGCGAGCACCTTGTCGACGTGGGCGGCCAGTTGTTCCGCCGATTTCTCGACCGGGCCGAGTCCGTGGAAGAGCGGGACGCCGGGCAGTTGGCCGTAGTCGAGGGAGAAGACGCAGTAGCCGCGGTTCTCGAGGTAGGGCGCGAGGCCCAGCCAGTTGTCGACGGAGTTCCCGAAGGTGCCGTGGACCAGGACGACGGGGCGGGGGTGGGCGGCGGAGGGCTTGCAGGTGTAGTCGTTCCAGCCGGAGCTGGGGCGCGCGTCCGCGGCGGGGGCGGCGGTGGCGGTGACGGCGGGGAACAGGGCGACCGCGGCGGTCAGCAGCAGGGCGGTCAGGGGTCTGAGCGCACGCCTGAAGGGCAGCATCGGGTGATCTCCTTGCGGGGCAGGGGAGTTCGATGGCAGGACGCCCTGTGATCCGGATCACGGGATGCTGTTCACCCGTCAAGTTACGAGCGAGTAGCGCACGTGTGAAGTTACGCGTCAGTAAAAACTTCCACCGCTAACCGCCGTCACCAGGCCGGCCGCATCGGCCCGCCCGGCGCCACCCGCAGCAGGCCGTCGCGCAGCGCACGCACGCCGTCCTCACCGAGCACCTGGGCCCACGCACCCACGGCCTCGGCGGCCGCCGCCTCCGCGGCCCGCGTACAGGCCCACCCCGCCTCCGTCAGCACGACGAGCCGGGCGCGCGCGTCGGCGGGGTGCGGCCGGCGCTCGGCGTACCCCTTGCGGACCAGCTCGTCGACGAGCTGGCTGGCGGCCTGCTTGGTCACCCCGAGATGCGCGGCCAGTTCGGTGACCGTAGCGCCGTCCGGGGAGAGCCGGGCGAAGGCGAAACCGTGCGCGGGCCGCACCCCCTCGAAGCCGCGGGCGACGACACCCTCGTGGATGCGCTGCGTGAGGCCGCCGGCCGCGGCGAGCAGCGCGGCGGTGAGGGTCATGGCGTCGGAGTTCTGCACGGGGGCATTGAAACACCCTTGACACCATGGTCAAGCAGCTTGACCATTGGGGGATTGGTCAAGCTGCTTGACCACCTATTCAGAGGAGCCCGTCATGCCCGTCGTCCGCTCGTCCGAAGGCGTCACCCACGAGATCCACGGCGCCCGCTTCGTCTCGTACGCCCATCCCCGCGTCGGCAGCGAGGAGCTGTGCGCCTGGCGGGGCGAGATCCCGGCGGGGACGAAGGCGCCCGCGCACACCGTCGACCGGGAGGAGATCTTCCACCTGCTCACCGGCGAGCTGCTGATCACCCTCGACGGCCGCACCGAGCGGGTCACGGCGGGCGACACCGTGATCATCAACCCGGGGGCGGCCCTCGCCGTCGAGAACCCCACCGGCCGGACCGCGACCTCCTGGGTCACCACCTCCGTCGGCCTGACGGCGGAGCTGTCCGACGGCACCCGCCTCACTCCCCCGTGGGCCAACTGACCCGCGGGGGCCTCACGCCGCCAGCGACCCCGGCATCACCGCCCTCGGCCCGAACTTCGCCCGCGCGCGGTCGGCGACCTCCTCGATCCGGCGGACCTTCTCGTCCACGGGGTCGAAGGTGAGCTGGTGGGAGGCCTGTTCGGCGGGCGCGAGCCCCTCGGCGCGCAAGGCGATCGTGCGGACCCGGGCGCGCTGGAGGCCGAGCGCCTCGTACATGTCGTACGCGGTCCGGGTCAGGGCCGCCGAGTGCGCGGTCGGCTCCTTCAGGGTGCGGCTGCGGGTGGTGGCGGAGCGGTCGGCGTAGCGGACGGTGAGGGTGAGGGTGCGGCAGACCTTGTCCACGGCGCGCAGCCGGGCGCCCAGTTCCCCGGCGGCCGAGAGCAGGGCGCGGCGGTGCCGGTCGGGGTCGAGTTCGTCGCGGTCGAAGGGGCGGTCGGCGGCCAGGGACCGGGAGACGCCGTTGGGGACGACCCGGCCGCGGTCGACGCCGTTCGCCTTCTCGTGCAGCTCGCGGCCGGTCCGCGCGCCGACCAGGCGCTGGAGCGTGGGCAGCGGTGCGATGGCGACCCGGCCGAGGGTGTCGAGGCCGTACTCGCACAGGGTGCGGGCGGTCGCGGCGCCGACGCCGGGCAGCGCGGCGACGGGTTTGCCGGCGAGGAAGTCCCGCTCCTCGCCGACGGGCACCGCGCGGGTCAGTCCCGGCCGGGCGTCGCGCAGTGCCATGCGGGCCAGCATCGGGCCGGGCCCGGCACCGATCACGCAGTCCACGCCGTACAGGGCGAGGGCGCGGACCCGGATCACCGAGGCCAGTTCCACGGCGTCGCGCCCGAAGTACCGCTCGGCGCCGCGCAGGTCGGCCAGCGCGCCGTCGGGCGGCAGCGCCTCGACGACCGGCGTGAACTCCTCCAGCAACCCGAGCAGTTCGGGCAGGGGCGCCTCGTACATCGGCGGCAGCTGGAAACGTACGCACAGAATGGTCATCCCGCACTCCCCGGACTCTGGTGCCACAACTTCCTTCCGACCGCGGGCCCTTCGCCCGCGGGGCGCAGATCGGCCCAGGGGTGCATCTCGTACCCGGTGGACATGCGGATCTTCCGCTGCTCCATCGGGTCCTGGGCCGCGGACCCGGCCGGCGCGGGCCGTCCGTCCGAACCGGCGAGACGGCGGCGCGCCGGGCCGCCCTCGGGTTCGTCGCCCCCGGTCCCGTCCGCCCCTCGCGCCCCGCCCGTTCCGGCCAGCCGGGCGGCGACGCCCTCCAGGCCCTCCTCCTGGCGCACCTCCAGCAGGTCGGCGAGGTTCCAGGCGGCGGAGCCGACCACGCTGAGGCTGCGCGGGCCGCGCCGCTGCACCACCCCGCGCACCAGCAGCAGCCAGGAGTGGAAGACGGTGTGCGCGCAGGCGTCGTGGGAGTCGTCGAAGAAGGCGAGGTCGACCAGGCCGGAGCCGTCGTCGAGGGTGGAGAAGATGACCCGGCGGCCGGAGCGGATCGGCGGGGTCTGGGTGGCCGCCTTGGCGCCCGCGACCAGCACCGTCTCCCCGTGCCGTGCCTCGCGCAGCCGCTTGGCCGACACCACGCCCAGCTCGCGCAGGAAGGTGCGGTGGTCGTCCATCAGGTTGCGCGAGGCGTCCATGGAGAGCACGCCGAGTTCGGCGCTGAGCTTCTCCGCCGAGGTGAGGTCGGGCAGCCCGGCCGGTGCCGTCTTCCGGCCGCCGGACAGGGGGAGCTGGTCGCCGCGTCCGCCCCGGGCGCCGCGGTGCAGCTCGGTCAGGTGCAGTTGCAGGTCACGGCGGTTGGCGCCGAACGCGTCCAGCGCGCCGACCTGGGCGAGCCGTCCGGCCAGCGGCCTGCTGGGGCGGGCCCGTTCCCAGAAGTCGAGCAGGGAGGCGTAGGGCTGTCCCCCGGCGATCCGTTCCGCCTCGGCCTCGCTGATGCCGTGCACGTCCGAGAGGGCGAGGCGCAGACCCCAGGTCTTCGCCTTGCGCGACGTACGTGATTCAGACACCAGTTCGATCCTGTGTGCGACCCCCGACTTGTTCACGTCCAGCGGCAGGATCGGCACCCCGCGCCGCCGCGCGTCCGCCAGCAGCAGCCGCTTGGGGTACATGCCGGGGTCGTGGGTGAGCAACCCGGCGTAGAAGGCGGCCGGGTGATGGGTCTTCAGCCACGCCGACTGGTAGGTCGGCACGGCGAAGGCCACCGCGTGCGCCTTGCAGAAGCCGTAGCTGCCGAACGCCTCGACGATCTCCCAGGTCCGCTGAATCGTTTCCGTGTCGTAGCCGTTCGCCGTCGCGTGCTGGGCGAACCACACCTTGATCCGCCCCTGCGACTCCGGGTCGGAAAGACCGCGCCGCACCCGGTCCGCCTCGCCGCGTCCGCAGCCGGTCATGATGGCGACGATGTCGATGATCTGCTCGTGGAAGACGACGACCCCGTACGTCCCCGCCAGCGGCTCCGCCAGGTCCTCGTGCGGGTAGCGCACCGGCGCCCGTCCGTGCCGGGCCTCGATGAACGGGCGCACCATGTCGGCGGCGACCGGCCCGGGCCGGAAGAGCGAGATGTCGACCACGAGGTCGTGGAAGGTGGCCGGCTGGAGCCTGCCGACCAGGTCCCGCTGGCCCGGCGACTCGATCTGGAAGCAGCCCAGCGTCTCGGCGGACCGGATCATCCGGTACGTCGCCGGGTCGCCCTCCGGTACGGCGTCCAGGTCGACCTCGGTGCCCGTGGCCCGCTTCACCTCGGCGACCGCGTGCGCCATCGCCGACTGCATCCGCACCCCGAGCACGTCCAGCTTGAGCAGCCCGAGGTCCTCCACGTCGTCCTTGTCGAACTGCGCCATCGGGAAGCCCTCGCCGCTGGTCGGCACGACCGGCGTACGGGAGAGCAGGGAGGCGTCGGACAGCAGGACACCGCAGGGGTGCATGGCGACGCCGCGCGGGAGGGCGTCGAGGCCCTCGACCAGCTCCCAGAGCTTTCCGTACTTCTCCTGCTCCCCCGCCAGCTCCTTCAGCTCGGGCAGCTCCTCCAGCGCCGCGCGGGCGTCGCGGGCGCGGATGTGGGGGAAGGACTTGGCGACGCGGTCGATCTCGGCCGGGTCCATGGACAGGGCGGCGCCCACGTCGCGGATGGCGTGGCGCACCCGGTACGTCTCCGGCATGGCGACCGTGGCGACCCGCTCGGTGCCGAACCGGCCGATGATCGCGCGGTAGACCTCCAGGCGGCGCGCGGACTCCACGTCGATGTCGATGTCGGGCAGCACCACCCGTTCCCTGGACAGGAAGCGCTCCATCAGCAGCCCGTGCTCGACCGGGTCGGCGTGCGCGATGCCGAGCAGGTGGTTGACGAGCGAGCCCGCGCCGGAGCCGCGCGCGGCGACCCGGATGCCCATGTGCCGTACGTCGTCCACGACCTGGGCGACGGTGAGGAAGTACGAGGCGAAGCCGTGGTGGGCGATGATGTCCAGCTCGTGGTGCATCCGCTCCCAGTACTCCCGGTGGCCCGGCATCCGGTCGTAGCCGCGCCGCACCATGCCCGCCGCCGCCCGGGAGGCGAGCGCCCGCTGGGCGGTGCGCCGGCCGGCACCGACCAGGTGCGGTTCGGGAAAGTGGACGGCACCCATGCCGAGGTCGTCCTCGGGGTCGACCAGGCACTCGGCGGCCGTGGCCCGGGTCTGCTCCAGCAGACGGTGGGCGGTGTCGCGCCGGAAACCCGCGGACTCGACGATCCGCTCGGCGGCGTGCCGCATGGCACCGGCGTCCTTGAGCCAGGCCTCACCGGAGTCCAGTTCCTTGCCGGCGCCGATCGGGACCAGGCGGCGGGCGGCGTCCAGGACGTCGGCGACCTCGCCCTGGCCGGGGTCGGCGTAGCGGACGGCGTTGGAGAGCACCGGCCGGACGCCCTGCTCGGCGGCGAAGCCCACGGTGCGGGAGGCCAGCCGCAGGGAGCCGGGGCCGGTGCCCTCGCGGCCGTGCCAGACGGCCTCCAGGCACAGGGCGTCGCCGTAGACCTCCCGCCAGGGGGCGAGGAGCCCGGCCGCGCGGTCGGGGCGGCCCGCGGCGAGGGCGCGGCCGACGTCGGAGTCGGGGCCGAGCAGGACGGTCAGCCCGTCGGCGTGGTTGTCGGACCAGGACAGCAGCGGGCTGCCCTCGGCCGTGTGGGCGGCGGAGACCAGGCGGCACAGGTCGGCCCAGCCGCGGGCGCCGTCGCGGGCGAGGAAGGTCACCCGTGCGGCCGACTCGTCGACGAAGGCGCCGCCGCGCACGGGGACGCGGCGCCGGTCCCGGCGTACGGAGGTGTCCGTGCGGCCGGCTTCCGGCTCGGGGGCCGCGACCGCCAGCTCCGCGCCGAACAGGGGGCGGACGCCCGCCTTCGCGCAGGCCTTGGCGAAGCGGACCGTGCCCGCGAGGGTGTCGCGGTCGGTGAGGGCGAGGGCGTCCATGCCCCGCTCGAAGGCGCGCTCGGCCAGCCGCTCCGGATGGGAGGCGCCGTAACGGGCGGAGAAACCGGAGACGGTGTGCAGGTGCGTGAAACCCGGCATCACGCACCTCCCGACTCATGAACCGACGCACGACCACATGGGCCCGAACGTCATTATCGAACGTCTGTTCCCAGCTACTCACCCACCATACCCCCATCCTCGAATGTGTGTGCGACATCCGTTCGGCCCCGCCCCACCTGCGCAAACGCTCCCCGACCCGGACTGTGGGGACATGTCACACACACCGGGCCCCGGCACGCGAACCGGCTCCTTCCTCGGTGAGGTGAAGGACGCCGTCACCCCGCGGGCCACCCTGCTGGTCCTCGGCGTGATCGCGCTCCAGCTGCTGTTCATCGCCTCCTACGTGGGGGCGCTGCACGACCCGAGACCCAAGGACGTGCCCTTCGGGGTGGTCGCGCCCGGGGCGGCCGCCGGACAGACGGTGAACCGGCTGGAGCGGCTGCCCGGCTCCCCGCTGGACCCGCGCGCGGTGGCCGACGAGGCGAGCGCCCGGCGGCAGGTCATGGACCGGGAGATCGACGGCGCCCTGATCCTGAACCCCGACGGCAGGCAGGACACCCTGCTGGTCGCCTCCGGCGGCGGCACCGTCCTCGCCACCACCCTGGAGGGCATCGTCGGCAAGGCGGAGCAGGCCGAGAGACGCGCGGTACGGGTGGTCGACGTGGCCCCGGCCTCGTCCCACGACTTCGACGGACTGTCGTCCTTCTACCTGGTCGTGGGCTGGTGCGTCGGCGGCTACCTGTGCGCCTCGATCCTGGCGATCAGCACCGGCGCCCGGCCGGCCAACCCGCGCCGGGCGGCGATCCGGCTGATCGTGATGGCGCTGGTCTCGATCGTCGGCGGACTCGGCGGCGCGGTGATCATCGGGCCGATCCTGGGTGCGCTGCCCGGCGGCGTGCTGGACCTGTGGGGGCTCGGCGCGCTGATCACCTTCGCGGTGGGCGCCGCCACGCTCGCCCTCCAGGGCGTCTTCGGGATCGTCGGCATCGGTCTGGCGATCCTGCTGGTGGTGATCGCGGGCAACCCGAGCGCGGGCGGCGCCTTCCCGCTGCCGCTGCTCCCGCCGTTCTGGAAGGCGATCGGCCCGGCGCTGCCCCCGGGCGCCGGCACCTGGGCGGCCCGCTCGATCGCCTACTTCAAGGGAAACGACGTGACCGCCTCCCTGCTGGTGCTGTGGGCGTGGGCGGTCGCGGGGACGGTGATCACGATGCTGGCGGCCGTGCTGCCGCGCCGCGGCCGGCAGGAGACGGAGCTGCCGCCCGCACGGGCCGGCTGACCGCCGTACGCGCGCGGGAGCCCGGGCGCACACGCGGAAGTCCCGCCCCTCGCGCGCGGGACGGGACTTCACAGGTGTGCGGGTACCACTCAGCCGATCTGCGTACCGGTGGCCGACAGGGCCTCCGTCACCGGCTGGAAGAAGGTCTCGCCGCCCGAGGTGCAGTCGCCGCTGCCGCCGGAGGTGAGGCCGACGGCCTTGTCGCCCGAGAAGAGCGAGCCGCCGCTGTCGCCGGGCTCGGCGCAGACGTCGGTCTGGATCAGGCCGTTGACGATGTCGCCGTTGCCGTAGTTCACGGTGGCGTCCAGGCCGGTCACCGTCCCGTCGTGCACCTGGGTGGTGGAACCGCTGCGGGTCACCTGCATGCCGACGGTGGCCTCGGCGGCGCCCGAGATGGCCTGCGAGGACCCGTTGTAGAGGTTCACCTCGCTCGGGTGGTCCACGTCGGCGGTGTACTTGACCAGGCCGTAGTCGTTGTCCGGGAAGCTGGACGCCTCGTTCTCGCCGATGACGTTCCCGGAGGAGTCCGACCAGCTCGAGATGGACTCGGTGCAGTGGCCGGCCGTGATGAAGTACGGCTCGCCGCCCTTGGTCACGTTGAAGCCGAGCGAGCAGCGCCCGCCGCCTCCGGTGATGGCGTCGCCGCCCGCGATGAAGGGCTTGTACTCACCCTTGGTCCGCTTCAGCTCGGCCTTGGCGCCCAGCCCGTCGACCACCTTGGTCAGCTTGGCCAGTTCGGCCCCGGAGACCGTGCGGTCGGCGGTGACGACGACCTTGTTGGAGGTCGGGTCGGTCGCCCAGGACGTGCCCGGGATGGTCGCGTCCTTCGTGAGGGTGGTGCGCGCGCTCTTCAGGTCGGCGAGCGAGTTCTCGACGACTCTCGCCCTGGCGCCCGCCTCCTCGACGGTCTGTGCGGCGCTGTCGTCGAGCACGTTGACGACAAGGCTCTTGGCCTGCGCGTCGTAGTACGTGCCGGCCGCGTCGGCGCCGAGGTCGCCGAGCAGCGTGGAGGCGAGCTTTCCGGCTGCCGTGACCGACAGGGTCTCGGGCGCGGCGGCCGTGGGGGCCTCGCTGGCGTTCGCGGTCTGGAAGGTGACCCCGGCCGCGACCAGTGCGGTGATGCCCGCACCTACTACGGCGACCCGCCGCCTGGGTATGCGTCGGTGCTTCAACTCACGTCCTCCTGTGGGGGGTCGGCCCGCGAGGTTGTGGGGACCTCGTGAACCGGAAGGCTGGTTGACGAGCGTTAACTGTTCCGATTCCACAGGCCGCACACAAGGTCGACTCCAGGACGTGCGCACGACAACTCCAGGGTGGTCACACGGCCTTCACCGTTCGCTCCCCTCTCAGCGGGACGCACGGACCCGCAGTCCGGACGCGGGAGAGCCCCCGCACACCTCTCGGTGCACGGGGGCTCGTCGCACCGCCGGCCGCGGGTGCGGCGCGGGCGGACCGGTCAGTAGACGCTGACGCCGTAGGCGCTCAGGGCCTCCGTCACCGGCTGGAAGAAGGTCGTCCCGCCGGAGGAGCAGTTGCCGCTGCCGCCGGAGGTCAGACCGTACGCGGTGCCGTTGCTGCCGTAGAGCGAACCGCCGGAGTCGCCGGGCTCGGCGCAGACCGTGGTCTGGATCAGACCGGAGACTATGTCGCCGCCGCCGTAGTTGACGGTGGCGTTCAGGGCGGTGACCCGGCCGCTGTGGGTGCCGGTGGTGGAGCCGTCACGGATGACGGTGGTCCCCACGCTCGGGGTGGCCGCGCGGGTGATGTCCACGCCGTTGGCCGTGCCGGGCCGGGCCACGGACCCCGTGTACTGCACGATGCCGTAGTCGTTGCCCGGGAAGCTGGAGCCCGCCGTCTGGCCGATGACGGTGCCGCCGGAGCTGGCACGCCAGGCGCCGGCGCCGTCGGTGCAGTGTCCGGCGGTCAGGAAGTACTCGGCGCCGTTGCTGGCACGGACGTTGAAGCCGAGGGAGCAGCGCCAGCTGCTCGCGTAGATGGCGTCACCGCCCTGGATGAGCTTGTTGAAGGTGCCGGGGGTGCGCTTGATCGTGAACGCGCCGGCCTTGTCGCCGGCCTGTTCCTTGATCTTGGCGATCTCGGCCTGGGAGACGGTGCTGTCGACGGTGAGCAGCACCCGGCCGGACTTGCTGTCGACGGCCCAGGCGGTGCCCGGGACATCGGCCTTGAGCACCGCACTGCCGGCACTGCTCAGCTCGGCGGCGCTGAAGGTGGCCGGAGTGGGCGCCGCGTTCGCGCTGGGGATCGCGACGGCGGCCGCGGCCACGAGACCGGTGGATACGGCGATCAGCCGAGTCCGTCTCGTGATGCCGCTGCGGGGGGTGGTGCGCTTGATCCTCACTTTTCGTTCCTCCACAGGGGAAGTCGGGGGCCCCTCTGGTGGGGGTGGGGGCCCGTGAGGCGCAGCCAGGCGCGGACCTCCGGGTTCCCCGGACACGTCGTGCTCCTGACAAGCGCTGAGGTTGAAGTCTCGGCCGAACGACCGGTCGGCGCAAGAGTGCCTTTCGGTCGTCCGCCTTTGAACGGCCTTTACCAACCCCCGTCCGGCGTCAGCGCAGTTCGCGCTCCCCCGCCGCGACGTGGGCCTCCAGGGTGTTCCCCGGCGGCGGGAGGGGACAGACGAAGTGGTCGGCGAACGCGCACGGCGGCAGCAGCGCGCGGTTGAGGTCGACCGTCGTACGCCCCTCGGCGTCCGGCGCGGCCGGGCGCAGGAACCGGAAGCGGTGACTGGTGTTCCCGCTGGTGGCGTCGGCGAAGACGGCCCACAGCGAGCCGTCGTCCTCGACGCTCACCTGGAGCGTGTGCCGCCGCCCGTCCAGCTCGAAGGCCAGCTCCCCGCCGAGCGCCAGCCCGCGCTCCCGGCCGTCCGCGTTCGGCACCCGCACGCTGCGCGGTCCCGCGTCGTACGGGGTGAAGCGGCCCGGCACCGACCAGCGCGGGTCGTACGGCGTGGCCGCGATGCCGCGGAACGCCCGCCGTGCGGGGGCGGCCGGGTCGAAGTCACGGACGCCCCACAGCCCTTCGCGGACCAGGACGACCAGCCGCCGCTCGCCGCAGGCCACCCGGGCCGTGCCCGCCGGTCCCGGGTCGGCCGTGAGCCGCGCCTCGCCGTCCAGGGGCCGCCCGTCCACGGTGAGCCCGGCCGCGCGCCCGGCCGTCAGCAGCACCGCGTCGCCGTCCGCCGTCCACCGCCCGGGGATGTCCGGAAGTTGCCCGTCCGGATGGTCCTCCAGCCAGTGCGTGCCGGTCAGCGCGAGCGGTCCGTAGGGCGCCGAGACGGTGGCGACGCGCTGCTCGTGCCACCGCAGCCACGCGTCGGACACCTCGCCGGACGCGGTGCCGAGTGCCTTGTCCGGCACGTCGCCGGGTGAACCCTTCGTCATCGTTCAAGCCTTCCACACCGGTTCGGCCAGCCCGAGGTGGGAGCGCAGGGTCGCGCCCTCGTACCCGGTACGGAACGCGCCGCGCTCCTGGAGCAGCGGGACCACCCGGTCCACGAACTCGTCCAGCCCGCCCGGGGTGAGGTGCGGTACGAGGATGAAGCCGTCGGCGGCGTCCCGCGCCACGAACTCCGTCAGCTCGGCCGCGACCTCCTCGGGCGTGCCCACGAAGGACTGCCGGGCGCCCGCCTCGATCACGGTCTGCCGGATGGACAGCCCCCGCTCCTGCGCCAGGGCCCGCCACTTCTCGGCGGTCGCGACGCTGTCGCCCTGCCGGGTCCGCCCCTGGCTGAGCTGTGGATCGGGCACCGGGTCGACGTCGGGCAGCGGCCCGTCGGGGTCGTACCCGGACAGGTCGACGCCCCAGATCCGCTCCAGTGTGAGCAGCGCGGTCTGCGGGGAGACCTGCTGCCACCGGATCTCCTCGGCCCGCTCGTGCGCCTCGGCGGTGGTGTCCCCGAGGACGACGGTGACGCCGGGCATGATCTTGAGGTCGCCGGGGCTCCGGCCGTACTTGGCCAGGCGGCGTTTCACGTCGGCGTAGAAGGCACGCCCCGCGTCCAGGGTGCCGTGGCGGGTGAAGATCACGTCCGCCGAGGAGGCGGCGAACTCCCGGCCCTCGTCGGAGTCGCCCGCCTGGATCACCACCGGGTGCCCCTGCGGGGAACGGGGCAGCGTGAACTCGCCCGCGATGTCGAAGTGCCGCCCGTGGTGGGCGAAGGGCCGGGGGGTGTCCTCCGGGGCCCAGGAGTCCCACAGTTCTCGGGCCGTGGCCACGAACTCGGCGGCCCGGGTGTACCTCTCGGACCGGTCCAGGTAGCCGCCGCGCCGGAAGTTCTCGCCGGTGAAGGCGTCGGAGGAGGTCACCACGTTCCAGGCCGCCCGGCCGCCGCTGAGGTGGTCGAGGGTGGCGAGCCGGCGGGCGAGTTCGTAGGGCTCGTTGAAGGTGGCGTTGACCGTGGCGGCGAGTCCGAGGCGTCCGGTGACGGCGGCGAGCGCGTTCAGCACGGTCAGGGACTCGGGGCGGCCGACCACGTCCAGGTCGTGGATACGGCCCTTGTGCTCGCGCAGCCGCAGCCCCTCGGCAAGGAAGAAGAAGTCGAACAGGCCGCGTTCGGCGGTGCGCGCGAGGTGCTCGAAGGAGGCGAAGTCGATCTGCGAGCCCGATCGCGGATCGGCCCAGACGGTGGTGTTGTTGACGCCCGGGAAGTGGGCGGCCAGGTGCATCGGCTTAGGTTCTTTCCGCTTCGGTCCGGTCATGACGCTCCCTGCGCGACGGCGTACTGGTTGACGGGCCGGGCCAGGCCCAGGTGGTCCCGGAGCGTGCTGCCCGGGTAGAAGGTGCGGAACAGGCCCCGGTGCTGGAGCAGCGACACGGTGCCGTTGACGAGGCGTTCCAGGTCGCGGCGCGGCTCGGCCGGCGTGAGGTGGAAGCCGTCGACGGTGCCGTCCCGGTGCCAGGAGGCGATGAGTTCGGCGAGGTCCACGGGACCGCCGCGGTACTGCGGGCCGCGTGGTGTGACGCGGGGGCCGCCTCCGCCGTGGCCGGGTTCGGCCGCGTACTCGCCGTCGCCGAGGTCGACGTCCAGGGCGGCGAGGACCCGCAGGTCGTCCGGGTCGCGGCCGTGCGCCGCGGCGGACGCCCGCAGTTCGGCCCGCGCGGCGGCGGCCCGGTCGGGCAGCGCGGTGCGCACGAGCGCCACGTCGGCGTACCGGGCCGCGACCGCCCGCGCGGCCCGGTCGGTGGCGTCGACCACGCGCACGGGGTGCCCCTGCGGGGGCCTTGGCACGATCGAGGGGCCCTTGACGGAGAAAGCGGAGCCGGTGAAGTCGACGTGGTGCAGCTTGTCCCGGTCGACGAACCGGCCGGTGGCCACGTCCCGGATCTCGGCGTCGTCCTCCCAGCTGTCCCACAGGCGCGCCGCCACGTCGGCGACCTCGCCGGCCTCCTGCCACAGCGCGTCGGCGGGTGCGGCGTGGCGGCGGCCGAAGAGGCGGGCCTCGCCCTCGGTGGTGGACACCTCGATCCGCCAGCCCGCCCGGCCGCGGCTGACCCAGTCCAGGGTCGCCACCGCCGCCTGGACGTGGAAGGGCTCGGTGTGGGTGGTGGTGACGGTCGGGACCAGGCCGACACGCCGTGTGGCGGGCGCCACCCGGGACAGCACGGAGAGCGCGTCGGGGCCGGGGCGGGCGAGGCTGTCGCCCAGGGTCACGAAGTCGAGCGCGCCGCGTTCGGCGAGCCGGGCGGCCGCCACGAACTCGTCGGCGTCGTACACCGACCGCCGGTCCAGGGCGGTCGCCAGGTGCAGCCGCCGCCTGCCGTGGGAGGAGGTCATACAGGGTCATCCCTTCCGTCTGGTTATGTCGGCTTCCATTTGCTTCTATTTGCTTCTGCCTGCTTCTGCCTGCCTCTGTCCGCGCCAACGGCCCCGCCGTCACAGGACCTTGGAGAGGAAGGCCCGGGTGCGCTCGTGCCGCGGGCGGTCCAGTACGTCGCCGGGCGGGCCCTGTTCGACGACGCGTCCGTCGTCCATGAAGACCACCGTGTCGGCGACCTCGCGGGCGAAGCCGATCTCGTGCGTGACGACGATCATGGTGGTGCCCTGCCGGGCCAGGTCCTTGATGACGTCGAGCACCTCGCCGACCAGTTCGGGGTCGAGTGCGGACGTCGGCTCGTCGAACAGGAGCAGCCTCGGCTCCAGGGCAAGCGCCCGCGCGATGGCCACGCGCTGCTGCTGCCCGCCGGACAGATGCCGTGGGTATGCGCCCGTCTTGTCGGCGAGCCCGACCCGCTCCAGCAGCAGGCGTGCCGCCTCGACGGCCTCGCGGCGCGGCCGACGCAGCGCGGAGACCGGGGCCTCCGTGATGTTCTCCAGCACGGTCAGGTGCGGGAAGAGGTGGAAGTCCTGGAAGACGAAGCCGATCCGGGTGCGCTGTTTCAGCACCTCGCGCTCGGGCAGCTCGCGCAGCCGGTCGCCGCTGCGCCGGTAGCCGATGAGGGCGCCGTCCACGCTGATCAGGCCCCGGTCCACCTTCTCCAGGTGGTTGACCGTGCGCAGCAGCGTCGACTTGCCGGAACCGGAGGGGCCGAGCACCACGGTCACTTCGCCGGTGCGCACGGTGAGGTCGATGCCCTTGAGCACCTCCAGCGGGCCGAAGCTCTTGTGCACGGACCTGATGTCGACCATGACGTCCGTGTCGTCGGTGATGCTCATCGCGCGGGCTCCTCCAGCAGGGCGTGATGCGGTGACGCGGGTCGCTCGGGCGCCCGCAGGAAGGTCAGTACGGCCCGCGCGGTGGCGTCGTTCTGCCGGAAGGCCACGCCGCCGGTACGGGGCCGGGTGAACGCGCCCGAGCCGCGCGCGTCGGTGTGCGGGCCGAGCGCGAACCGGCGCGGGTGGGGCCGTCCGGCCCGGTCCAGCACGCGTCCGTCGGTGCGGTCCACGGCCAGCAGCCCGTCCGGGGTCGCGGCGGCCCCGTCGGCGTGCAGCGCGCGCAGCAGCGGGTCGCGGGCGCGTTCGACGGTGGGGTGCGGCAGCCGTGCCTCGACCAGCGCCCGGGCCTCGACGGCGGCCCCCGGCACGGTGGCGCTGGTCGCCCGGAACATCCCGTCCCCGGCCGTGACCGCCATGTCGGCGCCCAGGAAGCGCACCACGCCGGCCCGGGACAGGGCGAGCAGCTGCCGCAGCCGGGGTCCGGGCGGCCCCGAGGCGAGGAGGCTGAAGAAGCCGTGCCACCAGCCGCCGATGTCGCCGAGCCGGACGAGTTGTCCGTAGACGGAGAGCAGGGCGAGGAAGACCGCGAGGTCCGGGCTGTGCGCCGGGTCGTGCCGGCGCCGCAGGTCGGCCTCGACGTAGCGGCGCAGCCCCTCCTGGAGCTGCGCGTGCGAGCCGTACCGCACGGCGTCGAGGGGCCGGTCGAGGGCGGCGAGGTCGAGCCGGTCGGCGGGGTCGGGCACGACGGCGGCGACGAGGGCGGCCCGCTCGTCCGGGCCGGCTGCGGCGTACCGCGCCTCGAAGCCCGCCCAGCCGGTGCGCACCCGCTCCGGATGGGCCGTGAACAGGCGGTGGTAGTGGGCGAAGCCCAGTTCCTTCTCGACCAGCGGCCACACGTCGCGCCGGAAGTCGAAGCCGTCCGGCCGGGCGAGCAGCGCCTCGGTCTCGGCGGGCCCGAAGAACCTCGGCAGCGGCGGCCGGTCCCCGGTCCAGTCGTAGCCGATCTTCGAGTGGTACGGCACTCCGCGCCGCGAGCCGACGTACAGCACCGGCTCCCGTCCGGACGGGACGTAGGTGTCCCCGTCGTACCGCCCTCCCCTGCCCTCGGTGAGCAGCACCATCAGGTCGACGAAGGCCAGTCCGAGACCGCGCACGAGGACCGGCTCCCCGGGGCGCAGCGCGGACAGGTCGCTGTCGGCGGTGAAGTCCGGCGGGAGGTGGACCAGGCCGTGCGCGCGGGCGTACGCCGACAACTCCCGCTGTTCGGCGTCGGGTTCGGCGTCGAGGTGCCCGAGGGTGAGGACGACCAGGTCGGCGGGGAGCGGAGTGTCGCGGCCGTCGAGCCACACCCGCTGGCGTTCCTCCCGGGCGCCCTCCACCCGCAGCGCGCGGCGCGCGTGGTGGTAGACGACCACGTCGGCGGGCAGTCCCGCCACGGCACGCTGGTACGCCCAGCGCAGGTACGCGCCCTGGGTCCGCCGGTCGGCGAAGGTGCGCCCGTCCACGGCCGCCCATTCGTGCAGGGTGGGTCCGGGCCGTACGGGACCGGCCATCTCGACCGTGTCGTCGGTGAACACGGTGACGTCCTCGGCGTGCGAGTTCATCCACAGCAGCGGCGACTGCCGGGCACGCCAGACGCGTCCGGCGCCCGGTGGATACGGGTCCACGAGGTGGATGTCGAGGCCTCGGCCGCCGTACAGCTCGGGCGCGTTGGCGGCGATGCGCTCCAGCAGTCCGGTGCCGCGGGGCCCGGCGCCGACGACGACCAGCGAGGCCCGGGGACGCGGCGCGGGGCGGCTCATCGGGTGCGCTCCGTGCCGCGGGCGTAGTGCTTCTCGACGTAGTACTGGCCGATGCCGAGCAGCGAGGTGATCACGGTGTACCAGACGGTGGCCACCATGAGCAGCGGGATGACCTGGTAGGTGCGGTGGTAGACGAGCTGCACGGAGTAGAGCAGGTCCTGTACGGCGATGACGCTGACGATGGAGGTGCCCTTGAGGGTCCCGATCAGCATGTTCCCGGCCGGCGGGACGATGGCGCGCATGGCCTGCGGGAGGACGATCCGCCGCCACCGGCGCCACCGGCTCAGGCCGAGCGCCTGCGCGGCCTCGACCTGGCCGCGGTCCACGGACAGGATGCCGCCGCGCACCACCTCGGCGGCGTACGCGGCCTCGTGCAGGGTGAGGCCGATGACCGCCACGGTGACCGGGCCGAGCAGGTCGACCGTCTTCACGCCGAGGACCTGCGGGTACAGGGCGCCGATGTTGAACCACAGCAACAGCTGCACCAGGATCGGTATCGACCGGAACAGCCACACGTAGCCCCAGCTCACGGCGCGCAGCACGGGATTGGCGGAGAGCCGGAACGCGGCGAGCAGGGTGCCCAGCGCGAAGCCGAGGACCATGACGACGGCGGTGAGCCAGAGGGTGAGCCACAGGCCGCGCAGGACGGAGTCGGAGGTGAACCAGTCCGCGACGACGCCCCACTGGAACGCGTCGTTGCGCAGGACGGAGTTGACGGCGAGGGCGAGGAGGACGAGCACGACCGCGGCGGCCGTCCACTGGCCGGGGCGACGGTGCGGGACGATCCGCGGGAGGTCCGCCCGGTCCGGGGTTTCCGGTACGGCGGCGGATTTGGCGAGGGTGTCGGAGGACATGCGAAGGCTCCGTGACATCGAGTCAGTCGGACACGGTGGGTGGTGCCTTCACACGGCCGAGCCCCTCAGCATGGCCGTCCGCCGAGAGTACGGGGGTGTTTCCGCCCGCTGTCAAGGCTGTCCACACTGTGAGCCGCACATCTCAAGTCGTTGACGCGGAACCGGATGCCTGTTCCACTTGGCCCATGCATCCACAGCAGTGGCTGGTCACGCGCTCCCACATCGACTTCGGTCGAGTGTGGTCCTGTTCCTGTTGAGCCGACCTCCCTGCCTGCCCCGCTCGCGTGATCCCCGATCGCCTGATTCCCTGATCGCCTGATCGTCCGATCCCGTCGGGGCCTTCCCGGGTTCGACCTGTCGTCGTCGACCCGCCTTCACACGCGCACGCCCCTCCCCTCGCGCCGCCCCCTGCCTTCGCTCTCAGGAGACCACTGACGATGCGTACGCCCACGCGTGCCCGAAAACGCCTCTTCCTCCCCTTCGCCCTGATCACCTCGGCCGCCCTGCTGCTCACGGCGTGCGGCTCCGGTGATCCCGCCGCGGACGTCGCGGGCGCGGCGGCCGGCTCCGACGCGGTCCCCACCACGGACGTCGTCTCCGGTGTCCGGCGCGACGCGGACGCCGCGCGGCTGCTGCCGGCGGGCACCACGGAACTCACCCTGGCCGTCAGCGTCGGCGGCACCCCGCCGGGCACCACCTACCTGTCCGACGGCAAGACGCTGACCGGCCAGGACGTCGACTTCGCGAACGCGGTGGCCAGGGCGCTCGACATCACGCTCAAGACCCAGCAGGCCTCCTTCGAGGCGATCCTGCCGGCCCTGGACAGCGGCAAGTACGACGTCGGCGCCAGCAACTTCGGGGTGACCGACGAGCGGCGCAGGACCATCGACTTCGTCACCTACATCAACGACGGCCAGGGCTTCGCCGCCCGCGAGGACAGCGAGTTGTCCGAGGTCACCGACCTGAGGCAGCTGTGCGGACGAAAGGTGGCGACCGGCGCCGGCACCACCTTCGAGGCGACGCTGGAGGAGAGCCGGCACCTGTGCACGGACGCGGGCGACAAGGCGTACACGGTGCAGACGTACAGCGAGCCCGGCGCGCTGTGGTCCTCGCTCCAGCAGGGGCGCAGCGAGGTGGTGATGTCGACCATCAACGGCCTGCGCTACGCGGTCGCCCACCAGAAGGGACTGAAGTTCCTCAACGAGTTCCACCGCCTCGACGTCGGCTTCGCCCTGAAGAAGGGCTCGCCGCTGGCGCCCGCCCTCCGGGCCGCGGTGAACGGGCTGATCGCCGACGGGACGTACGCCCGCATCCTGAAGAAGTGGGACACGACCGAGTCGGCGATAGCGAAGTCGGAGATCTCACCCCCGGAACTGAAGGACTGACGGCCGGAAAGGCCGAAGAGACCAGGGAGACCCGGGGGGCGGGGCGGCCGGGCGGTGGGCAGAGCTGACGGCACCTCAGCAGCTGCACCCGCAGTCGCAGCCGTCGCAGCCGCAGTCGCACCCGTCGTCGCCGCAGCAGTTGCTGCAGCAGTCGCAGCAGTCGCAGCAGTTGCCGCAGTCGCAGTTGGAGCAGAGCCCTTCCCTGCGCTGCCGGCTCCAGGGGTCCTCGAACGTGCCGCAGCACATCTGGCACGTGCAGGCCAGCCCGAGCCACAGGGCGCAGCCCGCGAGCAGCCCGCGCCGGTCGCGGCGCGGCGGCTCCGGGGGCGTCGGCCCACCGGGGCCGCCGGGGACGCCCGGGGTGCCCGGCGCGCCGGGAGGGGCGTACGGATGGCTGCCATGGGCGCACGAGACGGTGCCGAACGCGCGGTCCACGGAGTTGCCCAGCTCGTGCACGAGCAGCCGGTGCACCAGCCGCCCGTCGGTGAACTCGGCCTCCCGCAGGGCCAGCCGCACCCCGTGCACGGCGTCGTCGGCGAGCCGCCGGGCCTCGGTGAGCGGCGTCCCGGTGGCGGTGAGCGGGTTCCAGGCGCCGGACGCGGCGTCGGCCTCCCGGTCCTCCACGGCGTCCAGGAGATGGGCGAGCCGGCCGAAGAGCCGTCCGGCCTCGGCGAGCGGCGCGGCGTTGTCCGGCCGCCCGGCGAGGTGCGCGGTGTGCGCGAAGGCGGCCGCGGTCGCGGTCTCGGTCGGTTCGGTGACCGTGAGCAGCGGCGTGCCGGGCCCGGCGAGGGCCTCGATGCCGCCCTGCCGGTCCACCGCGTCGACCAGTACGGCGGTGTCGAAGCCGACGGCGCTGCCGCCGCGCGCCCCGGCCGCGTCCCAGCCGGTGGCGATCCGGCGGGCGGCGAGGGCCACCGGCCGCCGCGCCAGCAGGCCGTCCCCGTCGGCGACGTGGTCGCGCACCTTGGCCGAGGCCAGCACCAGGGAGACCGCCGCCGCGAGCCGGGCCCCCTCGCCGTGCGCGACGGACGCGGTGCGCATCCCGCGCAGCGGGCAGGGTCCGGCGGTGCGCCGTCCGGCGCCCGCACCGCCCCGCTCGGCCTGAGCCTCCGTCAAAACCGATATGAGCAGCCCGTCATAGTTCGTCACGATCCGCGCGAACTGCCCGTGGTCCTTGCGCAGTGCGAGGCACAACCCGCACAAATGAGCCATCCACTGGCTCGTGAGGCTCTCTCCGAGCCGGTGCCTGCACGGCCTGACGATTCCGAACACGACGCTCCCCCGTGGTTGGTACGACGCTGAGCTGCGGCATCGTACCGACCGCCGCCATCACCCGTACGCACCCGTCCTCACCCGTGTGCCGTGAAGAATCATATTTCACTCACAGTCAGCAGCCGTTTGGGAAACGACCCTTGGGACACAAGGACTCTCGACGGATCCGCTGTGCACCAGTACCGTCACAAACCCCCCGCGCGGCGTCTATCCACTTGGCGCGACGTCCGCATCATGGATGACCATAGGGATGCGGAAGCACGAAAGACCGCTGTGAGAGGAGGCGTCCATGGGATCGGTACGCAAGGCGAGTGCGTGGCTCGGCCTCGTCGACGACAACGATGACGAGCGCTACTACGACGACGACTACACCGAGGGCACCGAGCAGCCCGGGGACGCCTGGGTCACGGACCCGCGGGTCAAGGTGGCCTCGGACGTGGCCGAGGAGAAGGGCCGCCGTATCGCGACGGTCACCCCGGACAGCTTCCGGGACGCACGGGCCATCGGCGAGCTGTTCCGGGACGGTGTCCCGGTCATCGTGAACCTGACGGCCATGGAGGGCACCGACGCCAAGCGCGTGGTCGACTTCGCGGCCGGGCTCATCTTCGGCCTGCGCGGTTCGATCGAGCGGGTGTCCACCCGGGTGTTCCTGCTGAGCCCGGCCGACACCCAGGTGATCAGCGGCGAGTCCGGCGCGCACCGTTCCGACGGTTTCTTCAACCAGAGCTGAGGCGGGGCCGCGCACCACGGCCCCGCCCCCGCTCGCCGGACCGCCTCCTACCGGAAGGCGTCGAGTCCGGTGAGCGCCTTGCCCAGCACCAATTGATGCATCTCGACGGTGCCCTCGTAGGTGAGCACCGATTCCAGGTTCGTCGCGTGCCGCATGACGGGGTACTCGAGGGAGATCCCGTTGGCGCCGAGGATCGTGCGGGCCGTACGGCAGATGTCGATGGCCTCGCGTACGTTGTTGAGCTTGCCGAAGCTGACCTGCTCGGGACGCAGGCGGCCGGCGTCCATGCGCCGCCCGAGGTGGTGGGCGAGCAGGATCCCCTTGTGCAGTTCGACCGCCATGTCGGCGAGCTTGGCCTGGGTCAGCTGGAATCCCCCGATGGGCCGCCCGAACTGCTCCCGCGACTTCGCGTACTCCACGGCCGCCTCGAAGGAGCTGCGGGCGGCGCCCATCGAGCCCCAGACGATGCCGTAACGGGCGTGCGACAGACAGCTGAGCGGCCCGCGCAGTCCGGTCACCTCCGGCAGTACGGCGTCGGCGGGCAGCCGTACGTCGTCGAGGACGAGTTCACTGGTGACACTGGCCCGCAGGGACCACTTGTGCCTGATCTCGGGAGCGGAGAACCCGGGGCTGCCGGTCGGCACGACGAACCCGCGGATGCCCTCCTCGGTCCGCGCCCAGACGACGGCGACGCCGGCCACCGAGCCGTTGGTGATCCACATCTTGCGCCCGTTGAGCACCCAGTCGCCGCCGGCGTCCCGCTTGGCGTGGGTGCGCATGTTGGCCGGGTCGGACCCGTGATCGGGTTCGGTGAGCCCGAAGCACCCGATGACCTCACCGGCGGCCATGCGCGGCAGCCACGCCTCCTTCTGCTCCTCGGTCCCGAAGCGGTGGATGGCGTACATGGCGAGGGAGCCCTGCACGGAGACCAGGGAGCGGATGCCGGAGTCGGCCGCCTCCAGCTCCAGACAGGCCAGCCCGTACTGGACGGCGGTCGCCCCGGCGCAGCCGTACCCCTCCAGGGACATGCCGAGCGCGCCGATGGAACCCAGCTCGCGCGCCAGCTCCCTGATCCCGGGCAGCTCGCCCTTCTCGTACCAGTCCGCGATGTGCGGCAGCACGCGGTCCGCGGCCCAGCCCCTTACGGTGTCCCGGATCGCCAGGTCCTCCGGTTCCAGCAGGTCGTCGATGCCGAGGGGGTCGGCGGGATCGAAGGCGGGCAACTTGGGGGACGCGGCCATGGGACACCCTCCGGGACTGTAAAACTAGCACCGCTAGTCACGGCTTTCGCTCCAGACGTTACGATGCGACGCCCCACACGTCCACCATGCCCGCCTCACGCCGCGAGCCGCAGCCGCCGACGGTGCTCAGCCGACCGTGGGGTCACACCGAGACACGGGACTCCACCGGCCCCCGGGGCGCAGGCACGGAAACCTCCTCGCACTGCATCACCCGCGGCAACCGCAACGCCATCACCGCCCCCAGCAGCAACAACCCCGCGCTCACCAGCAACGTCACATGCAGCCCGTGCACGAACGCATCCCCCGCGGCCCGCCGCAGCGCGACCCCCGCGGGCCCCCCGAGCTGCGCGGCCACCTCGTACGCCTCCCCCAGCGAATGCCCCGCCGCCACCGACGCAGACGCCGGCACCCCCGGCACACCCCCCGTCAGCCCCGGCGCGTACGCCGCGTTCATCACGCTGCCCAGCAGGGCGATGCCGATCCCGGCGCCCAGCTGGTACGAGGTCTCACCGATCGCCGCCGCCCCACCCGACTGCTCCTGCGGCGCCTCGCTCAGCATCGACTCGTACGCCCCGAACAGCGTCGTCTCCAGACCGAAGCCGAGCAGCACGAACCCGGTCAGCATCAGCGCGCAGTTGTCGGCCCGGCCCATCGCCGTCAGCAGCACCACCGCGAAGGCCGTCAGACAGAACCCCGCGCACACCGTCCGCCGCGGCCCGAAGCGCCGCAGCAGCCGCGCACCCGCAAGACCCGCCGCCATCGCCGCGAAGGTCAGCGGCAGCAGCCGCAACCCGGTCTGCAGCGGGGACAGCCCCAGCACCAGTTGCAGGTACTGCGCCGCGATCAGCTCCAGACCCACCAGCGCCAGCATCGCCAGCACGATGCACCCCACCGACGTACTGAACGCCGGCCGCCGGAACATCCGCAGGTCCACCAGCGGATGGGTGCGCCGGCGCTGCCGGCGTACGAAGCCCGCCAGCAGGCCCGCGCCCAGCACCAGCGGCACCACGGTGAGCAGGCTGGCCACCGGCTCCCCGCCGCCCAGCCGCTTCACCCCCAGGACGACCCCGAACAGGCCGCCCGCCGCCATCAGCGCGCCGGTCACGTCCCAGGGCCCGCGGCCGTCGCCCTTCGACTCGGGCAGCAGCAGCCGCCCCACCGGCAGGCTGACCAGCATCAGCGGGATGTTGACGAGGAAGACCGAACCCCACCAGAAGTGCTCGAGGAGGAAGCCGCCGAGCAGCGGTCCGACCGCCGCGCCGACCGCGGCCACGGCGCTCCAGACGCCGATGGCCAGCGCCCGTTCCCGCCGGTCGGGGAAGACCTGCCGCAGGATCGACAGCGTCGCCGGCATGATCATGGCGCCGCCGACACCGAGCAGCGCGCGGGCCGCTATCAGCACCTGGGCGCCCTCGGCGAGCGCCGCGAGCGCGGAGGCCACACCGAAGAGGGCGTAGCCGAGCAGGAGGATCCGTCTGCGGCCCACCCGGTCGCCCAGCGTGCCGAAGAGGATCAGCAGCGAGGCGCAGACGAGCGGATAGACGTCGACGATCCAGAGCAGTTCGATGGCGCCGGGCCTGAGGTCCTCGGTGACGGCGGGGACCGCCACGTGCAGCACGGTCGCGTCGACGGCGACGAGCAGCAGGCTGACGCAGAGGACGACCAGGACCACCCAGCGGTGGGCACCGGCCCCGGCCGCCCGACGGCCCGGCGCGGCGGCGGCCGTGGTCGTCCCGGACATGTACGTACCTCCAAGATGTTCCCTCGCGTCCGGCGGGCCGTGGGGTGGGGACTCCCCTGCGGCTCGGCCGGAGAGGAGCGGGGGCTCCGGGCCGTGCAACGGAACGCGAGTGACTCGCCAGAGTACGCGAGAGCGGCCACCGCACACGTGGCGGGCCTCACACATCCCGCGTCACGTGTGTGGCGTGCGCCACTGCGGCCACCCTCCCGCCCGCCCCGCCGGGAAGGCCGGCCCGGCGCACGGCAGATAATCGAGTCCGTGACCGATCTTGAAACGCGCACCGCGGGCCGCTCCGGCGCCCCGGGTCCGTCCGGTGCCCTGCGCCGGGCCGCCCCGGCGCTCCTCGGCTACGCGGCCGTGCGCGCCCTGGGCCTGCTCGCCCTGGTCCTGTGGAGCGCGGCGCGCGACAAGAGCGCCTACACGCTGCTGACGGCCCGCTGGGACTCCCTCTGGTACAGCAGGGTCGCCGAGCTGGGGTACGGCTACGAGGTGCGGCTGCCGGGCGGCGACGTCCACTCCGATCTGGCGTTCTTCCCGCTGCTGCCCTGGCTGGAGCGGCTCGGCGCGGCCGTCTCCCCGCTGTCGTACGCGGACGCGGGCTTCGTCGTGAGCGTCCTCGCCTCGCTCGCCGCGGCCTGGGGGATCTTCGCGGTGGCGGACCACGTGTACGGCCCCCGCGCGGGCGTGTGCGCGGCGTTGCTGTGGGCCGTGCTGCCGGTCGGGATCGTGCAGTCGATGGCGTACAGCGAGTCCCTGTTCACGGCGCTGGCCGCCTGGTCGCTGTACGCGGTGCTGACCGGCCGCTGGGTGACGGCCGGGACGCTGGCCGCGCTGGCCGGGCTGACCCGCCCGGTCGGACTCGCGGTGACGGCGGCGGTGTGGGTGGCCGTGATCACGGCGTTCGTGCGGAGCAGGAGCGGCGACGGCGCGGACGGCGCCCCCGGCGTGCGGCACGTGCTCGGCATGCTGCTCGCGCCCCTGGGCGCCGCCGGTTACGTCCTGTGGGTCGGCCACCGCACCGGCAAGGGCCCGCTCGGCTATCTCGACGTGCAGGCCGGTTGGCGCAACGGCTTCGACGGGGGCGTGGCCTTCGCCCGTTTCGTCGCGCAGAAGTTCACGTCGTTCCCGGCGGCCCTGGCGGGCGTCGGGCTGATCGTCGGGGTCGCGCTGCTGGCCTGGCTGTACGTGGTGTGCGTGCGGCAGCGCCAGCCGCTGCCGCTGCTGGTGTACGCGGGGATCGTCACCGCGCTCGCCCTGTGCGCGTCGAGCTACTTCGGCTCCAAGCCCCGGCTGCTGCTGCCCGCGTTCCCGCTGCTGTTCCCCCTGGCCCTGGGCCTGGCCCGGCTGCGTACCGCCAGGGCGGCGCCGGTCGTGTGCGCCGTCGCGGCGGCCTCGGCGGCCTACGGGGCCTTCTGGCTGAACGGCTCCGGCCCGCCCTGACCGGCGGGGCCGCCCGATGACCGCCGGGGCAATTCCGTACCAGCATTCGGTGAACGAATTCATAAGCACGATAAAACTGTCGGCCGGACCGATCAAAGGAATTGAAGTCCACGGCCGGACGGGGTTGCGGATTACCCGGAAATAAGGCGTCGCCTGAGAGGAATCCCACATCACATCGTCATCACAAAGCCGTTGATTCGTCCGGGATCACTCCTCACTCGCTGTAACGTCGATTGGGTGCGTACCGAACGGAAGCCCACCCGTCTGGACCGGGTGTTCGCGAGACTGGACCGGGAGCCGGAACGGCCGGAGCTCCTGGACGTGCCGGAGATGTCCCGGCACAGGTTCGCGCTGTTCGCCGGGACCCTCGCGTTCTACCTCGCGATCGTGTGGGCCGTAGTGATCACCTCGTGGCTGGTCCGGCTCGACTGGCAGGTCATGTTCTTCCGGCCCTACCAGCAGTGGCCGGAGATCCACGCGTTCGTCGACTACTACGTGGTGCTCGGCCAGCGCGGCCCCACCGCCGTGATGGTCTCGGCCTGGCTCGGCTGGCGCTCCTGGCGGCAGCACACCCTGCGCCCGCTGCTGGCGCTCGGTGTCTCACTGCTCCTGCTGAACATCACGGTCGGCGCCGCCAAGTACGGCATGGGCCGGCTGGGACCGCACTACGCGACCACGATCGGCGCCAACGAGATGTGGCTCGGCGGCGATATATTTCCGAGCGGTCACACCGCGAACGCCGTCGTGACCTGGGGCATCCTCGCCTACCTGGCCTCGACGCACCGCGCCCGGCGCTGGCTGTCCGCGCTGTCCGCGATCACCTCGCTCGGGGTGGGCATGTCCACCGTCTACCTCGGTACGCACTGGCTCAGCGACGTGCTCCTCGGCTGGGCGGCGGGGCTGCTGATCCTGCTGGCGCTCCCCTGGTTCGAGCCGCTGATCACCCGTGCGGAGGCCTGGATCCTCGGTCTGCGCGACCGCTGGTCCGCCCGCCGCGGCCGGGCGCGGACGACGAAGCGGCCGGTCGGGCGGCCCGTACCCGTCGCCCCGGCGGGCTCCGGGCGGCCGGAGGCACCGGCCCGCGAGCCGGTCGCCGCGCCGCTCACCCCCCGGGCCCCGGTGTACCTGGCTCCGGGCCCGCACACGGCCCGCTCGGACCGTTCGCCGGTGACCCCGGCCGGCAGCCGCAGGCCGCCGCACGCCGACCGCCACCCGCGCAACACGGCCCCGGCCGCGCGCCCCCTGTCGGGCGGCTGACGGCGCCCGGCGCCTGTTCCGCGGGCGCCCGTCCTAGCCCTTCCAGGCCCGGGCCACGCGGCCGTCCTTCACCTCGAAGTTGAGGCGGCCCACGCGGTACTCCATGGTGATGACCGTGCCGGGCGCCAGGGACCGCACCGTCGACCAGCCCCGCTCCCGCGCCAGCCGCTCGGCCGCGTCGGAGTCGAGGCCCACGTAGGTGTCCGGGCTGTCCTGGGGCTCGGCCGGGGGTGTCGGAATCGGTGCCATGCCGCCACGCTATGCCCTGCTCCGGGAGCGGGGAAGCCCGAGTCGGTAACACGGGTCACAGATGCACCTACGGTCACATTTCTGTCACAGGATCACGCTGCGCGTTTTGCCGGAACCCGTTCACACGGACGGACGGATTCGCGCATGTTCCGCAGGCGGCCGAGGTGAATTCCCGCGTGTCGCGGTACTCCGTCGAATAAGTGGACGGAAAAGGCGCTCGGGGCGCCCCGGCGACGTCCTGCATTCCTCATTCGAACGCTCCCGAACGGACTTGCGTGCGCCCGCGCGGAAGGCTCCGGATCACTTACATGAATCGAACATCGGACACGCGGTCAGGCTTCCAGCGGGACGACCGCGAGCGACAGGTCGTTGTCCCGGGTGTAGTACGGCCCGGCCTCCACGGGGCCGTGCGGCGTCCGCACCCGCGCGCGGGGAAAGGTGAAGACCGGGTTCTTGTCGGCGACGTCGTCCAGCAGCCGCGCGAGGCGCACCACCGGACCGAAGTCGCCGGCGGGCCGCAGCCACAGGTCCCACAGGCCGGGCGCAAGGCCGTCGTAGGGCACGGTGAAGGCGAACTCCGTCCGCTCGGCGGCGGCCCCCACCCGGCGCACGACGGAGCCGTCCGCGCCGCCCCCTCCGTCGCCGGTCCTGGCACGCAGCTCGGCGTCCGCCCCGGGCAGGAGCTGGGTGCCGTACACGCGCCCGCGTACGGTCAGGCCGCCGCTCGCGTGGCGCAGGTCCACCGCCTCCGCGTGCGGGGCGCGCAGCCAGCTGCGGACGGTGAGGTTGCCCTGCCGGGTGGCGTACGGGATGCGGACGGCGACGTGACCGAGCCGCCCGCTGGGAGTGCGCTCGGCCAGGGAGCGCAGATCGGTGACGCCGGGCACCAGGCGCCGCGGCCGGCCGTCGGACAGGCGGGCGTAGGCGTCCCAGCGGCCCTCGGGCAGGGAGACGCTGCTGGGCAGCGCGGCGCGCAGCCGGCCCGCCGCCGCCGGGGCCAGCGGCAGGCTGACGGTGTCCGCGGCGGACTCGACGGCGCCGGTGACGCGGCGGCGCAGGACGAGCAGGGCCGCCCCGGTTCTTCCGCGCGCGGCGACGTCGAAGGTCAGACCGCCCGCCGAGTCGCCGATGCAGTCGGCGCGCAGCGGGACGGCCGGTGGGGCCGGCGGCGTCATGCGGTGCGGTTCCTCCCATGGACTTCTCGTCGTCCGGTTAGACCCGGAACCCTGCCTTCTGGTTGTCCGTGTCCGATTGCGATGTGGTCACGACGGGGACGAGCGCCCGGTGTCGACTCTTTCCAGTCACCCAGTTCATTCGCTGATTTCATGATTTGTCGACTCGCCGGGCGGGCGCGTCGCCCGTGCCCGATCGGCCCAACAGCGGTGCGCGGCAGCCCACTTGGGCCTACGGCGACGACAGCGACCGCCGGGTGATCGCCTGCGTCGCATGGTTCGATTCCGTTGGCCATGGGGCGTGACTCCCGCCACCGGTCCCCCGTTGTCCTTGCATGAGCCGGGGACCCGCCCGGACCACGGCCCGGGAGCCACCCGGTCCGGCCACGCACCGCATCCCGAGGGAGCCACCCGTGCCGCGCATGCTCGACGTCAGCGACGACGTACGCGCCGAGATCGGCGATGAAGAAGCCGACCGCCTGCTGGCCGGGGAGTCCGCCCCGGGCAGTTACGACTGCACGTCCTGCCGCACCCCGGGCGACTGTGAGCAGGAGCGCACCAGCACCGTCCTGTTCATCGGGGACGAGACCGCCGTGCTCGCCTTCGCCCACGCGGGCTGCCTGCCCTCGCAGGTCGTCAAGGTCACCGAGGAGCAGCTCCAGGGCGCGGTGCGCTCCATCAACGCCGACCAGGCCCGCTCCGAGCCCGCTCCCGCCGCCCCGGAGAAGGCCGCGCCCGAGCAGGCCGTGCTCGGTGTGACCAGCGGACTGATCCTGATCGCCGGAGAGCTGCACCCGGCCCTCGTGGTGGAGCCGACCGCGCCCATCGCCCGGCCCGGAACGGCCGGCGCCGGGGACGACTTCCTGCCGCTGCTGATCGAGCAGGGCTTCATGCCGGTCACCGAGCTGGTGTCCGCGCCGGCCGTGCTGCACGGCTGGTCGGTCCTGCTCGCGATGGGCCAGCTGCACGCGGTGCTCCAGCCCGGGACGAACGGCGGCCGGCCGGTGGCCTGGTGGCAGGCGCACCAGCCGCTCCAGGTCACCGAGGGCTGGCGCACGGCGGCCAACAAGCACCAGCAGGTGCTGATGTTCGCGGCGCCCGTCGGGTCGATCGGCCGGCAGCCGCGCGAGGACCTGCTGCGCGACGCGCTGGACAAGGCGGCGGCGAACGGACAGCTGGTCGCGGCGGCGCTGCCGCTGGCGGGGACCTGAGCCCGGTCACGCGGCTGCCGGACGGCCGTCACCCGGGCCGCATCCCTTCCACCCCGGGGTCGTTTGGACATACGTGTACGCATACGACGCCTTCCACCGCCACGGCGGCCCCTCGACCACGCCGATCTACGACGCGCTCTACGCCGAGTACGTCAGGTCCTTCCGATCGCTGCCGGGGGATCGCAGCGGTGAGGAGGAACTGGGGTTCACGGCCTTCAGGAGCATCCCGCGCGGCAGAGGCGGCTACAGCGCCTACAGCGCGGGGGCCCAGAGCGCCCGCGTCGGCCAGCAGTCGGTGTGGCAGCGCGTCGGCGGCACGCACCACGTCCCGGCGGCACTGCCTCCGGCCCCGCGGTCCGGCACCTGACCGCAGGACCACTGACGTGTGAGGGGCGCCCCCGGCCGGGGGCGCCCCTCACACGTCAGTGGGTGTCCTACTTCTTCTTCGCGCCGCGCTTCTCGCGCACCCGCACGGAGATGTGGATCGGCGTCCCCTCGAAGCTGAACTCCTCGCGCAGCCGGCGCTCGATGAAGCGCCGGTAGCCCGCCTCGATGAAGCCGGAGGCGAAGAGCACGAACCGCGGGGGCTTGGTGCCCGCCTGGGTGCCGAAGAGGATGCGCGGCTGCTTGCCGCCCCGCACCGGGTGCGGGTGGGCGGCGACCAGCTCGCCGAGGAAGGCGTTCAGCCGGCCCGTCGGGACCCGGGTCTCCCAGCCCGCCAGGGCGGTCTCGATGGCGGGGACGAGCTTCTCCATGTGCCGGCCGGTCTGCGCCGAGACGTTGACCCGCGGCGCCCACGCCACCTGGCCCAGCTCCGTCTCGATCTCCCGCTCCAGGTAGTAGCGGCGCTCCTCGTCGAGGGTGTCCCACTTGTTGTAGGCGACGACGATCGCGCGGCCCGCCTCGACGGCCATGGTGACGATCCGCTGGTCCTGCACCGAGATCGACTCGGAGGCGTCGATGAGGATGACGGCCACCTCGGCCTTCTCGACGGCGGCGGCGGTGCGCAGCGAGGCGTAGTAGTCGGCGCCCTGCTGGAGGTGGACGCGCTTGCGGATGCCCGCCGTGTCGACGAACTTCCAGGTGACGCCGCCCAGCTCGATCAGCTCGTCGACCGGGTCGCGGGTGGTCCCGGCCAGTTCGTTGACGACGACGCGCTCCTCGCCGGCGACCTTGTTCAGCAGTGAGGACTTGCCGACGTTGGGGCGGCCGATCAGGGCGATGCGGCGCGGGCCGCCGACGGCGGCGCCGAAGGTCTGGGCCGGGGCCTCGGGCAGGGCCTCCAGGACCCGGTCCAGCATGTCGCCGGTGCCGCGGCCGTGCAGCGCGGAGACCGGGTGCGGCTCGCCGAGGCCCAGCGACCACAGGTAGGAGGCGTCCGCCTCGCCGCTCGGGCCGTCGACCTTGTTGGCGCACAGCACGACGGGCTTGCCGGCCTTGCGCAGCAGCCGGACGACCGCCTCGTCGGTGTCGGTGGCACCGACCTTGGCGTCCACGACGAAGACGACCGCGTCGGCGGCCTCGATGGCGTACTCGGCCTGGGCGGCGACGGAGGCGTCGATGCCCAGGACGTCCTGCTCCCAGCCGCCGGTGTCGACGACCTTGAAGCGGCGGCCCGCCCACTCGGCCTCGTAGGTGACGCGGTCGCGGGTGACGCCGGGCTTGTCCTCGACGACCGCCTCACGGCGGCCGATGATGCGGTTCACGAGGGTCGACTTGCCGACATTGGGGCGGCCGACGACGGCGAGGACGGGCAGCGGGCCGTGCCCGGCCTCCTCGATCGCGCCCTCGACCTCCTCGACGTCGAAGCCCTCTTCGGCGGCCAGCTCCATGAACTGCGCGTACTCGGCGTCGCCGAGCGCCCCGTGGTCGTGCTCCTCGCCCGAGCCCTCGGAGTGGATGTGGTCGTTCATGAAGTCCGTACCTCGTTCATCGTGGTGATCGGTGGCGCACCCGGTACCGGGTGATCCACTACTCAAGTGTCACTCAGCGCCCGGTGAGGCGCCTGGCGTTTTCCAGGTGCGCGGTGAGCTGCTTCTGGATGCGTTCGGTGGCCTCGTCCAGGGCCTTGCGGGTGCGCCGCCCGCTGCCGTCGCCCGCGTCGAACGGCTCGCCGAAGACGACGTCGACGCGGGAGCGCAGCGGGGGCAGCGCCTTTATCAACCGTCCGGGACGGTCCGTGCTTCCCAGCACCGCGACCGGGACGATCGGCGCGCCGCTGCGCAGCGCGAAGTAGGCGAGCCCGGCGCGCAGCGAGGCGAAGTCTCCCTCGCCCCGGGTTCCCTCCGGGAAGATGCCCAGCACGCCGCCGTTCTCCAGCACGCCCAGCGCGCGGGCGATGGCCGTGCGGTCGGTCGAGTGGCGGTCCACCTCGACCTGGCCGATGCCGGTCAGGAAGCGTCCGAGCGGGCCGACGAACGCCTCCTTCTTGATCAGGAAGTGCGTCGGCCGGGGCGCTACGCCCATGACCATCGGGCCGTCGATGTTGTGCGCGTGGTTGACGGCGTAGATCACCGGGCCGGTGGCCGGCACCCGCCAGGCGCCGAGCACGCGCGGCTTCCACAGCCCGTACATCAGGCCGACGCCGATGCGCCGGCCGACCTCGGCGCCCTGCTCGGAGGGGACGGGCGTTGCGGAGGATGCGGTCACTTCCCCGCCCGCTTCTCCTCGACGAGGGTGACGACGCACTCGATGACCTGCGGGAGGGTGAGGGCGGTGGTGTCCACCTCGACCGCGTCGCCGGCCTTGGCCAGCGGGGAGGTCTTGCGGCTGGAGTCGGCCGCGTCCCGCTTGATCAGGGCCTCGCGGGTGGCGTTGACGTCGGCGCCCTTCAGCTCGCCGCTGCGGCGGGCGGCGCGGGCCTCCGCCGAGGCGGTGAGGAAGATCTTCAGGTCGGCGTCCGGCAGCACGGTGGTGCCGATGTCGCGGCCCTCGACGACGATGCCGAGCGGCGCGGCGGCGGCGATGGTGCGCTGCAGCTCGGTGATCCGGGCGCGGACCTCCGGTACGGCGCTGACCGCGCTGACCTTGGAGGTGACCTCCTGGGTGCGGATCGGGCCGGCCACGTCCACGCCGTCGACCGTGATGGTCGGACCGGCCGGGTCGGTGCCGGAGACGATCTCGGGCTTGCCGGCCGCGGCGGCCACGGCGTGCGGGTCGTCGGTGTCGATGCCGTTGCTGACCATCCACCAGGTGATCGCCCGGTACTGGGCACCGGTGTCCAGGTAGCTCAGACCGAGCTGCGCGGCCACGGCCTTCGACGTGCTCGACTTGCCCGTGCCGGAGGGGCCGTCGATGGCGACAATCACGGCCGGGACGGTCGGGGCGGCGCCGTTTTCCACGAGGGGACACCTTCCTGGTGCGGTGCGGTGGGTGGTGTGCGGGACGCGAGCGCGTCCCGGACAAGGTTACCGGGCCCGCGGGACCCCTCTTACAGCCCTGCGCCGCACCCGCTGCGGCGCGACCGCCCTCGCGCTCACTGCCGGATCGCCCAGCCCCGTTCCTTCAGGGCCGCGGTGAGGACGGCGGCGGCCTTCGGCTCCACCATGAGCTGCACCAGACCCGCCTGCTGCCCGGTCGCGTGCTCGATCCGCACGTCCTCGATGTTGACCCCGGCCCGTCCGGCGTCCGCGAAGATGCGGGCCAGCTGGCCCGGCTGGTCGTCGATGAGGACGGCCACCGTCTCGTAGGCCCGCGGGGCGGAGCCGTGCTTGCCGGGGACGCGGACCTGCCCGGCGTTGCCGCGCCGCAGCACCTCGGCGATGCCGGTGCCGCCCTCGCGGCGCTTGTCCTCGTCGGAGGACTGCAGGGCGCGCAGGGCCCGCACCGTCTCCTCCAGGTCGGCGGCGACATCGGTGAGCAGGTCGGCGACCGGCCCGGGGTTGGCGGAGAGGATGTCGATCCACATCCGGGGGTCGGAGGCGGCGATCCGGGTCACGTCGCGGATGCCCTGGCCGCACAGCCGTACGGCGGCCTCCTCGGCGTGCTCCAGGCGCGCGGCGACCATGCTGGAGACCAGGTGGGGCATGTGGGAGACGAGGGCCACGGCGCGGTCGTGGGCGTCCGCGTCCATCACCACCGGCACCGCGCGGCAGTGCGAGACCAGCTCCAGGGCGAGGTTCAGCACCTCGGTGTCGGTGTCCCGGGTCGGGGTCAGCACCCAGGGACGGCCCTCGAAGAGGTCGGCGGTGGCGGCCAGCGGGCCGGACTTCTCCCGGCCGGACATGGGATGGGTGCCGATGTACGCCGACAGGTCGAGGCCGCGCGCCTCCAGCTCCCGCCGGGGGCCGCCCTTGACGCTGGCCACGTCGATGTAGCCGCGGGCGGCGCCGCGGGCCATGGCGTCGGCCAGCACGTCGGCCACCAGGGCGGGCGGGGCGGCGACGATCGCGAGGTCGACCGGGCCGCCCGGGGCCTCGTCGGTGCCGGCGCCGAGCGCGGCGGCGGTGCGGGCCTGCTCGGGGTCGTGGTCGGCGAGGTGGACGGTGACGCCCCTCGCGGTGAGGGCGAGGGCGGCGGAGGTGCCGATGAGGCCCGTGCCGATGACGAGTGCGGTTCTCACTGGGCGATGTCCTTGCGCAGGGCCGCGGCGGCGCCGAGGTAGACGTGGGCGATCTCGGCGCGGGGCCGGTCGGACTCGATGTGGGCGAGAACACGCACGACGCGGGGCATGGCGCCCTCGACGTCCAGCTCCTGGGCGCAGATCAGCGGCACGTCGGTGATGCCGAGCCCGCGGGCCGCGGCGGCCGGGAAGTCGCTGTGCAGATCGGGGGTGGCGGTGAACCACAGGCTGATCAGGTCGTCGACCGTCAGGCCGTTGCGCTCCATCAGCGCCGTCAGCAGGGCCGCGACCTGCTCGTCCATGTGTCCGACCTCGTCCCGCTCCAGTTGGACGGCGCCCCGGACCGCTCGTACCGCCACGGCGATGCTCCTTGCTGGTGTTGCTGACGCGTGTATTGGTTCTTGGTCCGTCCAGCCTAGTCAGCCCGCCGCGTACCGGCCCGCGGCGCCCGTCTCCTGAGACGCTGGCCCCGCCGCTGGACCTTCTGCCCCGGAGTTGCGACATGACCCACACCCCGACCCGCCGTACGGTCCTCCGCTGCACGGGCGCGGGCGCGGTGGCGCTCTGCGCGGGCTGCGGCGACGGGGACGGTGACGGCGGCTCCTCGGCCGTCTCGTCCGGCCGGGAACTGGCGGCCACCGGCGACGTCCCGGTCGGCGGCGGCAAGATCCTCACCGAGGAGAAGATCGTGGTGACCCAGCCGAAGGAGGGCGAGTTCAAGGCGTTCTCGGCGGTCTGCACCCACCAGGGCTGCGTCGTGTCGGACGTGCGGGACGGCACCATCGACTGCGCCTGCCACGACAGCAGGTTCGCCGTCGCCGACGGCTCGGTGGTGCGGGGCCCGGCGACGGAGCCGCTGCCCGGGAAGCGGATCACGGTGACGGGAAATTCGGTCCGCCTGGCGTGAGCCGCCCGCGTACGCTCCCGCCATGCGCCCCGAGACCCTGGTCCGCGACCACACGATCTACGCCTGTGTGATGGGTTCACGCGCCTTCGGACTGGCGACGCGGGACAGCGACACGGACCGCCGGGGCGTCTTCCTCGCCCCGACGCCCCTGTTCTGGCGCTTCGAGAAGCCGCCGACGCACGTGGAGGGCCCGGCACGGGAGCAGTTCAGCTGGGAGCTGGAGCGCTTCTGCGAACTGGGCCTGCGGGCCAACCCGAACATCCTGGAGTGCCTGCACTCCCCGCTCGTGGAGTCCGCGGACGACACCGGCCACGAACTGCTCGCCCTGCGCGACGCGTTCCTCTCCCGCCGGGCCCACGAGACGTTCACCCGCTACGCGCACGGCCAGCGCCACAAGCTCGACGCCCACGTGCGCACCCACGGCGCCCCGCGCTGGAAGCACGCGATGCACCTGCTGCGGCTCCTGACGAGCGCCCGCGATCTGCTGCGCACCGGCGTCCTGACGATCGACGTGGGCGAAGGGCGGGAGGCGCTGCTCGCCGTGAAGCGCGGCGAGGTGCCCTGGCCGGAGGTGGAGGCGCGGATGAACCGCCTGGCGCGGGAGGGCGAGGAGGCGGCCTCGCGCAGTCCGCTGCCGGCCGAACCGGACCGGCGCCGCGTCGAGGACTTCCTGGTCCGCACCCGCCGCGCCTCAGCGCTCCAGCCGGGTCCGTACGACGAAGTCGTGCAGGGCGTCGTACGCGGTGGGGGCGTCGGGGAGGGCTGACGCGGCCTGCGCCTCGTCCAGTACGGCGTGCAGCCGCTCCACGTCGGCCCGCACCCGCGCGTGGTCGACGCCTGCGTCCCCGTACTCCCGCTCCGCCTTGGCGGCGACCAGCTCGGGCAGGTACGCGGGAGCGGCGTCGACCTCCTCGCCGAGGGTCGGCAGGTGGGGCTGCACCTCTCCGGTGCGCATCAGGTGGATGCCGGTGAGGAGCACCCGGAAGGTGTACAGCAGCGGCTTCAGCTGTCCGGTCTTCTCGAACAGCCGCCACTGGGTCTGCGCGAACCCCCGGTAGTGGTGGGCGTGGTGGCCGGTGAGGACGCCGGGCGCGAATCCGGCCAGTTCCCGGTGTGCCTCGGTGGTGTGCACGACCAGCGGCGACAGCAGCTGCTCCAGCACATAGCCGTTGCGGCGGAGCATCAGCCGGACGAACTTGCGCAGGTCGTGCGTGACCAGGTCCATCTCGACGCCGTCCCGGTCCCACATCCGCGACCGCGTCTCCTCCGGCTCGTGGAGCCCGACGAGGTCGGCGGCGGGCAGCAGGTGCACGCCGCGCAGGTCCACGTCGGAGTCGCGGGAGGGGAAGCCGTAGAGGTGGGCGCCGGAGACGGTGGCGAACAGCACCGGGAAGGGCTGTTCGCCCACCACCGGAGCCAGGTCGATGTCCAGGGCGTCGATCATGCGCTCAAGCGTCCCAGAGCGCTCCGAGGGCCAGCAGGTCGCCCCGGTACTCGATGCGGTCGGCCCAGTCGGCCGGCCAGGCGTCGGCACCCAGGTGCGCGCCCGCGAAGGCGCCCGCGAGGCAGGCGATGGAGTCGGAGTCGCCGGAGGTGCAGGCGCCGCGGCGCAGGGCGGTGAGCGGCTCGTCGACGAAGAGCAGGAAGCACAGCAGCCCGGCCGCCATGGCCTCCTCGGCGACCCAGCCCTCACCGACGGCCAGACAGGGGTCGGTCTCCGGTGAGACGGAGCGCACCGCCTCCTGGAGCCGGTCGAGTGTCGCCAGGCACTCGTCCCAGCCGCGTGCGATGAAGTGCTCGGGCGTCGGGTCCTGGGCGCGGGTCCACAGGTCGCCGAGCCAGCGCTCGTGGTAGCGGATGCGGTTGTCGTAGGCGTAGGAGCGCAGCCGCCCGACCAGGCCGGTCGGCTCGGCCCCCTCGGCGAGCAGCCGCACGGCGTGCGCGGTGAGGTCGGAGGCGGCGAGCGCGGTGGGGTGCCCGTGCGTGAGCGCGGACTGCAACTGGGCGGCGCCCGCGCGCTGTTCGTCGCTCAGGCCGGGGACCAGCCCGACCGGCGCGACGCGCATGTTGGCGCCGCAGCCCTTGGAGTGGATCTGGCTGGCGTCCTGCCAGGGGCGGTCCGGGGCCTTGAGGAGGTTGCAGGCTTTGAGGCAGGTGTTGCCCGGCGCCCGGTTGTTCTCCGGCGACTGGTACCAGTCGACGAATTCCTCGCGCACAGGCCGCTCCATCCGCTTGGGACCGAGCAGGCCCCGCTCCATGGCCGTCCGCAGCCCCTTGCCCAGCGCCAGCGTCATCTGGGTGTCGTCGGTGACGATCGCGGGCCTGGGCAGCGCCATCTCCCGCCAGGGGCCGCACTTGGCGAGGATCGACGGGACGTCGTTGAACTCGGTGGGGAAGCCCAGCGCGTCGCCGAGGGCGAGGCCGGTGAGCGCTCCGGTGGCGGCGCGCTTGGTGCCTGGGGTCGTGGTCATGCGGGGCGTCCTTCCCGAGGGGTGCGCAGCAGGGGCGGGTGCAGGGTGGTGGCCGGACCGGCGCGGTACACGGCGGCGGGCTTGCCGCGGCCTCCGGTCAGGCGGGCGGCGCCCGGGACGGGCTCGACGAAGCCGGGGGTGGCGAGGACCTTGCGCCGGAAGTTGGGCCGGTCCAGGGCCGTGCCCCACACCGTCTCGTAGACACCCTGCAACTCGCCGAGGGTGAACTCGGCCGGGCAGAAGGCGGTGGCCAGGCAGGTGTACTCCAGCTTGGCGCCGACGCGGTCCCGGGCGTCGGCCAGGATCCGGTCGTGGTCGAAGGCCAGGCCCTGCGCCTTGTCGTACGGCATCCAGCAGGCCTCGGCCGCGTCACCGCCGCCCTGCGGTTCGGGAGGGTCCGGCAGCAGCGCGGCGAAGGCGACGGAGACGACCCGCATCCGGGGGTCCCGGCCGGGTTCGCTGTAGGTCCGCAGCTGCTCCAGGTGCAGTCCGGTCACGTCCGCCAGGCCCGTCTCCTCCGCCAGCTCGCGCCGGGCCGCCTCCTCCGCCGACTCCTCGGGCAGCAGGAAGCCGCCGGGCAGTGCCCAGCGGCCCGCGTACGGCTCCTGGCCGCGTTCGACCAGCAGTACGTGCAGCGCGCCCGCCCGCAGCGTGAGAACGGCGAGGTCGACGGTGACGGCGAAGGGTTCGAAAGCGTGCTTGTCGTAGCCGTGCACGACCGGCCACCCCCTTAATAGTCACTGCGACTATAAAAGGGGGTGGCCGGTCGGCACAAGCCTCGTACGGGCGGGGTCGCCCGGCGATCCGCCTAGAGGTCGACCTCCTGCATCAGCATCCCGACCTCCGTGTTGGACAGGCGGCGCAGCCAGCCCGACTTCTGGTCGCCCAGCGTGATCGGGCCGAAGGCGGTGCGCACCAGCTTGTCGACGGGGAAGCCCGCCTCCGCCAGCATCCGGCGCACGATGTGCTTGCGGCCCTCGTGCAGGGTGACCTCGACCAGGTAGTTCTTGCCGGTCTGCTCGACGACCCGGAAGTGGTCCGCGCGCGCGTAGCCGTCCTCCAGCTGGATGCCGTCCTTGAGGCGCTTGCCGAGGTCGCGCGGGATCGGGCCCACGATGTGCGCGAGGTAGGTCTTCTTCACGCCGTACCGGGGATGGGTCAGACGGTGGGCCAGCTCGCCGTGGTTGGTGAGCAGGATGACACCCTCGGTCTCGGTGTCCAGCCGGCCCACGTGGAAGAGGCGGGTCTCGCGGTTGGTGACGTAGTCACCGAGGCACTGGCGGCCCTCCGGGTCCTCCATGGTGGAGACGACACCGGCGGGCTTGTTGAGCGAGAAGAACTGGTACGACTGCGTCGCGACGGTCAGACCGTCGACCTTGACCTCGTCCTTCTCCGGGTCGACGCGGCGGCCCTGCTCCAGCACGATCTCGCCGTTGATCTCGACGCGGGCCTGCTCGATCAGCTCCTCGCAGGCCCGCCGGGAACCGTAGCCCGCGCGCGCGAGGACCTTCTGGAGCCGCTCGCCCTCCTGCTCGGCACCCGGGAAGGTCTTGGGCAGCTTGACGTCCTTCTTGCCCGCGTACCGCTCGCGGTTGCGCTCCTCGGCCCGCGTCTCGTACTCGCGGGACGTGGCCGGGGCGCTGCGGCCGCGCTGCTGGGGCCGCTTCGGACCACCCTTGGCGCCGCCGCGGGCCGAGGGTCCGCGGCCCGACTTCGGACCGTCCTTGGTGGCGCCGGGGCCCACGTCGTAGCGCCGCTCCTCCGGGCGCGGCTTCTTGGGACGGCCGCCCTGCTTGTCGTCGCGGTCGTTGCCGGCGCCGCGGTGGTTGCCGCGGCCACCGCCACTCCCGCCGCGGCCGCCGCTGTTGCCACCACGGCTCCCGCCGTTGTTTCCGCTGCTGTTCCTGCCGCTGCTGCTTCGCATCAAAATTCCGTCTTGTCGTGTGCGCCCTCGGAATCCGGGGCGTCCGGATCGAACGACGGGACCCCTTCCAGCGTCTCGGCCTCGATCGCCTCCGCCTCCGGGAGGAAGGGCGCGAGCTCCGGGAGCTCGTCCAGGCCGCGCAGGCCCATCCGCTCCAGGAAGTAGTTCGTCGTCACGTACAGGATCGCACCTGTTTCGGGTTCCGTGCCCGCCTCCTCGACCAGCCCCCGCTGCAGGAGGGTGCGCATCACGCCGTCGCAGTTCACGCCGCGCACCGCGGAGACCCGGCTGCGGCTGACCGGCTGGCGGTAGGCGACCACCGCGAGGGTCTCCAGGGCGGCCTGGGTGAGGCGGGCGTGCTGGCCGTCCAGGACGAAGCCCTCGACGGCCGCGGCGTACTCGGGCCGGCTGTAGAAGCGCCAGCCGCCCGCGACCAGGCGCAGCTCGAAGCCGCGGCCCTGGACGGCGTACTCGTCGGCCAGCTCGCGCAGGGCGTCCGCGATCCGCCGCCGGGGCCGTTGCAGTATCTTCGCCAGCCGCTCCTCGGTCGCCGGCTCGTCGACGACCATGAGGACGGCTTCCAGGGCGGGCTTGAGGTCGAGCCCGGCGACACCGTCCGGTCCGTCCGGTCCGTCCAGGGGCCCGATGGCCGCTTCGGCCTCGGTGGTTGCTTCACTCACGCCTTCTGCTCCTCCTTCGGCGCCTCGGGCGGCCGGTCGAACTCGTCGGTCACCACCGGCTGTGCCTGCCCGTCACCGCCGGTCCAGCGCACCAGCAGGTCGCCGAGGGCGGTCTCCTGGTCCAGCTCGACGGCCTTCTCCCGGTACAGCTCCAGCAGGGCCAGGAAGCGGGCGACGACGGTCAGTGTGTCCTCGGTGTCCTGGACCAGCACGCGGAAGCTGGCCTCGCCCAGTTCCTTCAGGCGGGCGACGACGATCCCCGCCTGCTCCTGCACGCTGACCAGGGGCGCGTGGATGTGCTCGACGTACACCTGCGGTTTGGGCTTCGGCTGCATCGCCTTCACGGCGAGCTTGGCGAAGCCCTCGGGGCCGATGCTGATGACGACCTCGGGCAGCAGCTCGGCGTGGTGCGGCTCCAGGCCCACGGTACGGGGGTGACGGCGGGCCTCGGCCTCCAGCCGTCCGTTGAAGATCTCCGCGATCTGCTTGTACGCGCGGTACTGGAGCAGGCGGGCGAAGAGCAGGTCGCGGGCCTCCAGGAGGGCCAGGTCGGCCTCGTCCTCGACCTCGGCGGCGGGCAGCAGCCGGGCCGCCTTCAGGTCGAGCAGCGTGGCCGCGACCACCAGGAACTCGGTGGTCTGGTCGAGGTCCCAGTCCGGCCCCATCGCCCGGATGTGCGCCATGAACTCGTCGGTCACCTTGGACAGCGCGACCTCGGTGACGTCCATCTTGTGCTTGGAGATCAGCTGGAGCAGCAGGTCGAAAGGCCCCTCGAAGTTGGCGAGCCGCACCTTGAAGACACCGTCGCCCGCCTCGTCGGAGGTGCCCTCCGCGGACTTCCGGGGCGGGGCGGCGCCGTGCCGGCCGGAGACCTCCTCGGCCTGCTCCCCGGGCGCGCCCGCGGCCGTCGGCACCCCGGACGCCCGGACCGGCCGCTCGACCGGCCCGGGACGCTCATGGTCCGCGGTCCGGGGAGCCTGTTGCGGCACGGGGGCCGGATCCACGGCGAGAACGGCCTCGGGCGGGCCGTCCGCCCGTACTCGCGGGCCGGCGGGCGCGGCGGCCTGTCGCCCGGGTGCGACCGAGACGCGCCCGATCGCCGCCGGCTCCTCCGCCGCCGTTCCCGCGCCCGTCGGCTGCACCTCCGTGCGCGCGGCGGGGCCCGCGGGGTCCGGTTCCGCTCCGGCCGGGGCGGGCGCCGGTCCGGCCCGGAGGTCCTGCTCGGGGGGCACCGCTCCGGCGGTCCCGGAGGCGCGGTCGCCGGAAGACGTCTCCTCGGGAAGCGGCGTGGCTGCCGGCGCCTCCGGGCCCCTGCCCAGCGCACGCCTGCGGCCGGCGCGTGGGCCGCGGCCGGGGCGGGGGGCGTCGTTCGAGGGCATGGCCCCCGCAGGCTACCGCTACCGCCCGCGCAGCCGTCGTACGAGGATGCTGGCGTCCCCGCGGGTCTCCAGGTCGGCCAGGACCACGGCGACGGCCTCGCGGACGATGCGGCCGCGGTCCACGGCCAGGCCGTGTTCGCCGCGGAGCACCAGGCGGGCGTGCTCCAGGTCCATCAGCTCCTCGGCGGAGACGTACACGGTGATCTTCTCGTCGTGGCGCTCACGCCCGCTGGGGCGCCGTGCGGCGGCCCTGCCGCGCTTGCGGGGCCGGTCGGCGGCAGAACCTTCCTGCGCGCCCGTAGCGGGCCCGGAGGCCCGTGCGGAACGCTCCGTGCCCCGCGTGTGCGACTCGCCCGCCGAGCCCGGCTCCGCGTCGGCGGCCGCGTGCTCCGCGCCCTCGCCGTCCCCGCCCTGGGCGGGCACCGACTGCGGTGCGTCCTCGGCGGCGGCCTGGTCGCTCTCCCCCGCCGGGGCCGGCACCCGGGCCTCGCCGCCCGCCGGTCGCCGCGGGGTGGACGCCTGGAGCGCCATTCCCCCTGTCGTACGGAAGAGTTCGTCGGCCCCCGGCAGACTCACTCGGCGTGACACCGGGCGAGCACCTCCCTGGCGAGCTGGCGGTAGGCGGCGGCACCGACGGAGTTGGACGCGTACGTGGTGATCGGCTCACCGGCGACCGTGGTCTCCGGGAAGCGGACCGTGCGCCCGATGACCGTGTGGTAGACGTGGTCGTCGAACGCCTCGACGACCCGCGCGAGCACCTCACGGCTGTGCACCGTGCGCGAGTCGTACATCGTGGCGAGGATGCCGTCGAGCTCCAGGTCGGGGTTGAGCCGTTCCTGGACCTTCTCGATCGTCTCGGTCAGCAGCGCCACACCGCGCAGCGCGAAGAACTCGCACTCCAGCGGCACGATCACCTTGTGCGCCGCGGTGAGCGCGTTGACCGTGAGCAGGCCGAGCGAGGGCTGGCAGTCGATCACGATGTAGTCGTAGTCGTCCATCAGCGGCTTGAGCGCCCGCTGCAGCGTGGACTCCCGCGCGACCTCGCTCACCAGCTGCACCTCGGCAGCCGACAGGTCGATGTTGCTGGGCAGCAGGTCCATGTTGGGGACCGCGGTCTTCAGCAGCACCTCGTCGGCGGCCATGCCCCGCTCCATGAGCAGGTTGTAGACGGTGAGGTCGAGCTCCATCGGGTTGACGCCGAGGCCGACCGACAGCGCGCCCTGCGGGTCGAAGTCGACGAGCAGCACCCGGCGCCCGTACTCGGCGAGCGCGGCACCCAGGTTGATGGTCGACGTGGTCTTGCCCACGCCGCCCTTCTGGTTGCACATCGCGATGATCTTGGCGGGGCCGTGCTCGGTCAGCGGGCCCGGGATCGGGAAGTACGGCAGCGGGCGTCCGGTCGGGCCGATGCGCTCACGGCGCTGTCGGGCCGCGTCGGGCGCGAGCGTGGCGGCGTACTCGGGATCCGGCTCGTACTCCGCGTCCGGGTCGTAGAAGTGCCCCTCGGGCAGTTCGTCGTAGTCGGCGAAGTGGTTGCGTGGCGCGCCACTTCCGTCGCCGGCCATGGCGTTCACGTGTTGGCCATCCATACTCATGTGTGCTGTCCGAGTTGCCTGCGGACTCTGGTGGTCGGCTGCGGAGGTGCGTACAGCCACGGAGCCGACCGCCTCGAGACGCCCGGGACTGTGGGTCCGTGCCGGCATTCCTGGTTGACCACCCCCGGGAGTAAATGTCGACTCATTCACAAGTCGTCTTACCTCCTTGGTGACCAGGGAACTTCTAGACAGGTCAGCGTGGCACCATGCCGACGTTCGGCGACTCTATGGCGTGTCGGCCGTCCGCAGCAACACAATCCGCCGGACCCGGCCCGATGTGTCGGCAATGAAACATCCCTCTGTCAAGGGCGTACGGCCGTCGCACAGCAGGTTTCACCGGTGCGCGAATCGGTTGAAGCGTTACGTTCGAGGCGAGTTGACCGAGAATCGCAAAGTGACCATACACACACCCGGCCGGACCTTGTCGGGCAAGGTCCGGCCGGGTGTGCGGGGTTGACGACAGCTGTTGACGTATCGCCTTTGCCGTTTGATGACTTAGGCGAGCAGAGTCGCCGGGTCGACATACTCCAGGCCGTGCGCCTCGGCGACCTCGCGGTAAACCACCTTGCCGTCATGGGTGTTGAGACCCCTGGCCAGCGCGGGGTCGCGGCGCAGCGCCTCGGCCCAGCCGCGGTCGGCCAGCTCGACGATGTAGGGCAGCGTGGCGTTGGTGAGCGCGTTGGTGGAGGTGTTGGGCACCGCGCCGGGCATGTTGGCGACGCAGTAGAAGACCGAGTTGTGGACCCTGAAGGTCGGCTCGGCGTGCGTGGTCGGGTGCGAGTCCTCGAAGCAGCCGCCCTGGTCGATCGCGATGTCGACAAGGACACTGCCCGGCTTCATGCGGGAGACCAGCTCGTTGGTGACCAGCTTCGGGGCCTTGGCGCCCGGGATGAGCACCGCACCGATGACCAGGTCGGCGTCGACGACGGCCTTCTCCAGCTCGAAGGAGTTGGACATCACGGCCTTGACCTTGGTGCCGAAGATCCTGTCGGCCTCGCGCAGCTTGTTGATGTCGCGGTCGAGCAGGGTCACGTCGAAGCCCATCCCGACGGCGATCTGGGTGGCGTTCCAGCCGGAGACACCGCCGCCGATGACGACGGCCTTGGCGGGGGTCACGCCGGGCACGCCACCGGGCAGCACGCCGCGCCCGCCGTTGGGGGCCATCAGGTGGTAGGCGCCGACCTGCGGGGCGATCCGGCCCGCGACCTCGGACATCGGGGCCAGCAGCGGCAGCGCGCGGCCGGGCAGCTCGACCGTCTCGTAGGCGATGGCGGTGGTGCCGGACTCGACGAGCGCGTCCGTGCACTCCTTGGAGGCGGCCAGGTGCAGGTAGGTGAAGAGCGTCTGGTCCTTGCGCAGGCGGTGGTACTCCTGAGCGATCGGCTCCTTGACCTTCAGGAGCAGGTCCGCGGTGGCCCACACCTCGTCGGCGGTGTCGAGTATCCGCGCACCGGCCGCGACGTACTCCTCGTCGGGGATCGAGGAGCCGACACCGGCGCCGTGCTCGATGACGACCTGGTGACCGTGGCGCACCAGCTCGTGCACGCCGGCGGGGGTGATGGCCACCCGGAACTCGTTGTTCTTGACCTCGCGGGGGATGCCGACCTTCACGTGGATCACGGTCCTTGGCTCAGAGGATGGGCTATTACAAGGCATACCCGCTCAAGCGCGGGCACACCGGGAGAGACCGCAGAGAACGTGCGGCAGAGCCAGTTTAATGAAGGCGTTCCCTCTGTCTAGCCTTTCAAAGCATTAACCTTCAGACGATGTGCTGCGGATTTCGCAGGCGTCTGCGGAATCTTCCCTCAACATCCGTTCGGCCGCGCCCCGCTCCAGGCCCGCCGCGGTGGGGTCGCCGAGCCGGTCCAACGTGTCGGCGAGCCGCAGGTGCAGCGCGGCCTGGAGCCGTACGTCCTCGGCCCGGCGGGCCCAGTCGACGGCCTCCTGGCAGGTGCGCAGCGACTCCTCGGGGCGCCCCGCGTACTCCTGGACCCGGGCCAGCTCCGACAGCGCCCGCGCGTGCGCGGCCACGTCGCCCGCCTTGCGGTGCCCGGCCACCGCGGCGCGCCAGCACCGCACCGCCTCGCCGTAGCGACCGGCGTAGGTGTGGGCGGTGGCGATGCGGCCGTAGATCCGGGCGGCGTCGGCGCGCTCGTCCCGGGCGAGGCGCTGGGCGAGGGCCCGGCCGAACCAGTCGGCGGCGCGGTCGTAGTCGCCCAGCTCCAGGTGGGCGCCGCCCACGGATTCCATCGCGCGTCCGGTCGCGTACGGGTCGTTCGCCTCGCGTCCGGCGTCCAGCGCGGCCCGGTAGCGCACCAGGGCCTCGGTGGTGCGGCCGGTGCGGGCGTCCAGGTCCGCCAGGTTGAGCAGGGCCGCCGCCTTCTCCCTGGGCAGTTCGCGGCGCTCGGCCACGTCGAGGACGAGCCGGTGGATCCCGTACAGGTCGGGGGCCGCGGCCCGAGTGCCGAAGTGGGCCACCATGGCCCGCACCAGCTGGGACATCAGTCTGCGGGCGAGGGTGTCCAGCTCGCCGTCGGCGACCGCGAGGCGGGCGGCGGCCAGCAGGGCCGGGCGCCGGGCCCGCAGCCAGTCGGCGGCGGCCCCGGGGTGCGGGAAGCGCAGGTCGCGCGGCGTGGCGAGGAGCTTCTCCCGGGCCTGCGGGCTGTCGGTCTCGGTGACCGCGCGGCAGGACTGGAGCAGCCGCACGGTCCGCTCCAGCATGCGGGCACGGGCCAGTTGCAGCTCGGCGGGCCGGTCGTGCTTGCGGGCGAGGGCGCTCAGCCGGCCGTGCAGGCACCCGGGCACCTCGTACTCCGGCAGCGGTGAGCCGACGGCGCGCAGCAGCCCGTGGGCGACGAAGTCGTCCAGGGTGCTGCGGGCGCCGCTCACCGAGCAGCCGGCGAGCGCGGAGGCGGTGTGCGGGTCGACCCGGCCCGCCGGGGCGAGGGAGAGCAGCCTCAGCATGCGGGCGGCGGTGCCGGGCAGCGACGCGTAGACGAGGCCGAAGACTCGGTCGAGCGCGCTCCCCTCGTCGCTCTCCGCGTGCACGTGCTTGGCCAGGTCGGCGACGGCCGCCTGGGGGCGGGCCGCGAGCCAGCCCCCGGCCAGGGTCAGCGCGGCCGGCTGGGCCTGGCACAGCTCGACCAGCTGTTCGGCGGCCCGGGGGTCGACGGTGATGCGGACCGAGCCGGTGTGGCGGGACAGCAGTTCCACCGCCGACTTGGTGTCCAGGCCCCCCAGCGTGCACGGGCGGACGTCCGCGATGCCGGTCAGCGGGCCCTCGGCCACGGCGACGGCCAGGCAGTGAGGGGTGTCCGGCAGCAGTGCGTCGACCTGCTCGGCATCGGCGACGGCGTCGAGCAGGAGCAGCACCCTGCGGTCGGCGAGCACGCCGCGCAGCGCCTCGGTGAGGTCGTCCTCGTCGGCCCCGGGCGGCTCGGCGCGGTCCAGTGCGGTGAGCAGCTCCCGGGCGAGACGTCCGACGGGGACGCGGGTGCCGTCGGGCTCGCTGAGCCGGGCCCGCAGCACGCCGTCCGGGTAGTCGTGCGCGACCCGCGCGGCCAGTTCCTCCGCGAGCGCGGTGCGCCCCGAGCCGGGACGCCCCGCGATGAGCAGCACGCGCGCGCGGGGGGCCTTGCGGCCGGAGAGGGTGTCGAGGCCGGCGCGCTCGATGTCGGCGCGCAGCTCCTTCAGCTCCCGGGTGCGGCCCAGGAATCCGCTCTCCGCAGCAGGGTCCTGAGACAGTCGTACGCCGTCCGTGTCCACCGCCTGATCCGTCACGGGCCACACTCCCGATCCCACCGCACGCCGGTGCCCGCCGGAAGCCCGGTTCGGGCGTTTCCGAGCCTAGTTCACGCTCTGCGATGTTCCCGGTGGAGCGCGGCGGGCAGGTCCCTCGATCGGATCAACCGATCGTCACACCGGACGGGTGGGGCGCCCGCCGACCGCGCGGAACGGCCGCTCCGGGGCTCCCGTAACGCTGGGTACCCGACCGTTCCCTACGCCTCGAAGGGCCGCGCCGGCCACGGCGCCTGGGCCGGACGGAGCGCGTCGAGCCCGTCGCCCTGCTCGGCGGCGACCAGTGAGAGCACGCCCACGACCAGGCAGTTGTTGTGCAGCTCCCCCGCGAGCACCCCCCGGACCAGGTCGGCGACGGGCACCCGCGCCAGCTCCATGTCGGCCTCTTCGTCCTCGACCTCGAAGCGCTCCCCGGCGGCCTCGGACAGGTCCCGGGCGAGGAAGATCCGTACGGCCTCGTCGCAGCCGCCGGGGGTGGTGTAGACGTCGGTCAGCACCCGCCAGTCCTCGGCCTTGACGTGCGCCTCCTCGTACAGCTCGCGCTGGGCGGCGTGCAGCGGGTTCTCGCCGGGGACGTCGAGCAGGCCGGCCGGGATCTCCCACAGCTTCTCGCGCACCGGGTGCCGGTACTGCCGGATGACCAGCACCCGGCCCTCCCCGTCCAGGGCGAGGACGGCGACCGAGCCGGGGTGGACCTGGTAGTCGCGGGTCACCACGGAGCCGTCGGGCATCACCACGTCGTCCGTGCGGACCGAGGTCTTCTTGCCCCGGAAGGGGGTCTGGCTGCCCCGGATCTCCCACTCCTCGGGGGTGTCCTTGATCGTGCTGCCCGTCATCGGTGACCTGTCCTTCCAGAGGTGCGCGAAAGCCGGGGCCCGCGCCGTTGAGTGCGCGTGCCCCGGCCACCGTACAACTGGTGTGCTACTTCGACGTCTTCCGCTCGACCGCGGCCTTGACCAGCCCGGCGAAGAGCGGGTGCGGGCGGGTCGGGCGCGAGCGCAGCTCCGGGTGCGCCTGCGTGGCGACCAGGTAGGGGTGGACGTCGCGCGGGTACTCGACGTACTCGACGAGCTTGCCGTCCGGGGAGGTGCCCGAGAAGAGGATGCCGGCCTTCTTCTCCAGCTCCGCGCGGTAGGCGTTGTTCACCTCGTAGCGGTGGCGGTGCCGCTCCTCGACGTACTCCTTGCCGTCGTACGTCTCGCGCACGATGGAGCCCTCGGCCAGCTTGGCCGGGTACATGCCGAGCCGCATGGTGCCGCCCATGTCGCCCTCGCCGGCCACGATGTCCAGCTGCTCGGCCATGGTGGAGACGACCGGGTGGGCGGTGGCGGGGTCGAACTCGGTGGAGTTGGCGTCCGCGATGCCGGCCAGGTTGCGCGCGGCCTCGACGACGATGCACTGCAGGCCGAGGCAGAGTCCGAGCAGCGGAATCCCGTTCTCACGGGCGTACTTGATCGCGCCGACCTTGCCGGTCACCCCGCGCTCGCCGAAGCCGCCGGGGATGCAGATCGCGTCCACGTCGCCGAGTTGCGCCTGGGCGCCGGCCGGGGTCTTGCAGTCGTCGGACGTGACCCACTTGATCTTCACGCGGGCCTTGTTCGCGAAGCCGCCCGCGCGCAGCGCCTCGGTGACCGAGAGGTAGGCGTCGGGCAGGTCGATGTACTTGCCGACCAGGGCCATGACGATCTCGTGCTCGGGGTTGTGCACCCGGTCGAGCAGGTCGTCCCAGGTCGTCCAGTCCACGTCGCGGAACGGCAGGTCCAGCTTGCGGACGACGTAGGCGTCCAGGCCCTCGGTGTGGACGACCTTGGGGATGTCGTAGATGGAGCGGGCGTCGGGGCAGGCCACGACGGCGTCCTCGTCGACGTCGCACATCAGCGAGATCTTGCGCTTGATCGCGGTCGGGACCTCGCGGTCGCAGCGCAGCACGATCGCGTCCGGCTGGATGCCGATGTTGCGCAGGGCGGCGACGCTGTGCTGGGTCGGCTTGGTCTTCAGCTCGCCCGAGGGGCCGATGTAGGGCAGGAGCGAGATGTGCACGACGAACACGTTGTCCCGGCCGACCTCGTGCCGGACCTGGCGGACGGTCTCCAGGAACGGCAGCGACTCGATGTCGCCGACCGTGCCGCCGACCTCGGTGATCACGACGTCGACCTCGTCCGTCGCCATGCGGCGGATGCGGTGCTTGATCTCGTTGGTGATGTGCGGGATGACCTGGACGGTGTCGCCCAGGTACTCGCCGCGCCGCTCCTTGGCGATCACCGTGGAGTACACCTGGCCGGTGGTGACGTTGGCCGAGCCGTCGAGGTCGCGGTCGAGGAAGCGCTCGTAGTGGCCGATGTCCAGGTCGGTCTCGGCGCCGTCGTTGGTGACGAACACCTCACCGTGCTGGAAGGGGTTCATCGTGCCGGGGTCGACGTTCAGGTACGGGTCGAGCTTCTGCATCACGACGCGCAGGCCCCGGGCCTTGAGCAACATGCCGAGGCTGGAGGCGGTGAGCCCCTTGCCCAGCGAGGAGGCGACACCCCCGGTGACGAAGATGTGCTTGGTCGTCGAAGATTTGGGCGGCATGGCCAAGAGGGGGCTCCCGTGGTCGCGGTCTGGGGTGCGGTGCGTTCGTCCTCCGCCCCGGTCGTCCCGGGTGTCGTCGGCGGCGCCGTCGCTGCGGTTCCGGGGTTTTTCTCCCACCGGTCCACGGGCTACCAGCGTATCAGCGCCTCGGGGCGACGGCGTCCGGCCACCCTCCGCGCACGCCCGGACACGCAGGTGGGACCGTCACGGTTTCCTCACCCGGTGGTCACCCGTTCGGCGGACCCGGGTTGCCCGGAGCGGCACACAGATCATCTACGTGCGTCGTATCCTGCTCGGACGTTCGCTGCCGAGCCCGCCCGGCGACACGGCACCACCCCTCGCCCGTCAGCTGCCGGAACAACGAGAGCTCGTCAGTTCGTTGAGCAACAATTGTCGTTCGGGGCATCACGTTTGGCTGCACGGCCGGACGGCTGCTTTGCTTCATCGCTCAACGAGGCATGGCACACACGACCGACATCCTCGACACACGTTTCCTGACACACACCCCTGACCCCACCCTTGACCGCTGACCGCACTAGCGACCGCCCCCATGCGGGGTGACGTGGCCGTTCGACTGGAGTTGCACGTGGCCGGGCGCATCGAAGACTACGCACTCATCGGAGACATGCAGACCGCTGCCCTGGTCTGCCGGGACGGCACAGTCGACTGGCTGTGCCTGCCCCGCTTCGACTCGCATGCCATCTTCGCCGGCCTGCTGGGCACCGGGGAGCACGGATTCTGGCGGCTCGGACCCGCCTACGCACCCGGCGCCGAACCGCCCACCTCGGCCCGGCGCACCTACCGCGGCGACTCGCTGATCCTGGAGTCCGAGTGGGACACCCCGCGCGGCACCGTCCGGGTGATCGATTTCATGCCGCCCCGCGACGGCGCGCCGCAGCTGATCCGGATCGTGGAGGGCGTCTCCGGCCGGGTGCCGATGCGCTCGGAGCTGCGGATGCGGTTCAGCTACGGGCGGGTGGTCCCCTGGGTGCGCAAGCAGGACGGCCGCACGGTGGCCGTCGCGGGCCCGGACTCCGTGTGGTTCGACACGGAGGCGGAGACCTACGGCAAGGCGCTGACCACGTACGCGGACTTCACGGTGGCGCCGGGTGACCGGATCGCGTTCACGATCTCGTGGGAGCCCTCGCACAAGGAGCCGCCGGCGCTGCCGGAGCCCGAGCAGTCGCTGGTGGCCACCGAGGACTTCTGGCGCGACTGGGTCGAGCACTGTACGTACCACGGTCCCTACCGGGAGGCGGTGGTCCGCTCCCTGATCACGCTGAAGGCCCTGACGTACGCCCCCACCGGCGGCATCGTCGCCGCCCCCACCACCTCCCTGCCGGAGGACATCGGCGGCGTCCGCAACTGGGACTACCGCTACACCTGGCTGCGCGACGCCGCGATCACCCTGTCCTCGCTGCTGCGCACCGGCTACCGCGAGGAGGCCCGCGCCTGGCGCGAGTGGCTGCTGCGCGCGGTCGCCGGCGACCCCGAGAACCTGCAGATCATGTACGGCATCGCCGGCGAGCGGGAGCTGGGCGAGGCGGAGCTGGACTGGCTGCCCGGCTACGAGACCTCGACGCCGGTCCGGGTCGGCAACGGCGCGGCCCACCAGCTCCAGCTGGACGTCTACGGCGAGGTGACCGAGGCCCTGCACCTGGGCCACATGACGGGCCTGGCCCGCAACGACTACGCCTCGGTGCTCCAGCTCAAGCTGATCCGCTACCTGGAGTCCCACTGGCACGAGCCGGACGAGGGCATCTGGGAGGTGCGCGGCCCGCGCCGCCACTTCGTGCACTCCAAGGTGATGGCCTGGGTCGCCGTCGACCGCACCATCAAGCTGATCGAGTCCGGTGACGCGGACGGCCCGCTGGAGCGCTGGAAGCAGCTGCGCGACGACATCCACCGGGACGTGTGCGAGAAGGGCTACGACAAGGAACGCAACACGTTCACGCAGTCCTACGGCTCCCAGGAGCTGGACGCCTCCCTGCTGCTGATCCCGCAGATGGGCTTCCTGCCGCCCGACGACAAGCGGGTCATCGGCACCATCGAGGCCATCCAGCGCGAGCTGTCCACCTCGGACGGCTTCATCCTGCGCTACCCGACGGACGGCAAGGACGAGGGCGTCGACGGGCTGCCGGGCGACGAGGGCGCCTTCCTCGCCTGCTCGTTCTGGATGGCCGACGACCTGGCGATGATCGGCCGGGTCGACGAGGCTCGCAAGCTGTTCGAGAAGCTGCTCTCCCTGCGCAACGACCTCGGTCTCCTGGCCGAGGAGTGGGACCCCCGCCTGCAGCGCCAGGTCGGCAACTTCCCGCAGGCCTTCAGCCACGTGCCCCTGATCGACACGGCCCTCAGGCTGACGGCGAGCGGGGCGTACGGCGGCTGACCGGGCCCCGGGCCGGACCGCCCACCAGGCTCCGGCCCGGCAACGGCCGCCCGCGCGACCCCGGCACGTCGGACGGTCCGCCGCCGGTGCGTCCCACGGCCACCGGCCGCCCTCGCCGACCTGACGGCAGCCATGGGACGGCCGCCGGTCACCGAGGCGCGGCAAGCCCGCCACAGGCCACAGGTGGCCCGGCCGGCGCTGGTCGCTACGACCGTGGTCAGCCCCCTCCCCCTGGTGGCCCTGCCACGCCGGCGGGGCCCGCGCTGCCAAGGCCCGGCCGCCGGTCACTTACGGAGTGGCGCGCCCGCCCCGGTGGCCCGGCCGCGCCAACGGGGCGCGCGCCGCCGGGGGTCCGGCCACCGCCGACGCGGACGGGTCGGGGCCGCTTCCGGGAAGTCCGGGACGGGCCCCGGGTCTGGGCCCGTTCAGGGTGCCAGTGCCGTCAGGGTTCGTTCGCCGCCCGGGTCACCGGCCGTCGCCGGTACCAGGGCGATCTCGTCCAGGCCCGCCTTCGCGTAGGCGTCCGTCCGGGCGCGTACGGTGCCGAGGTCGCCGATCAGGCCCACGGTGGCCGCCGCCTCCTCCGGCAGCGCCCGCAGCAGGGTGTCCGCGTCGGCTCCCGTACGGGCCAGCGCGACCGCCTCGCCGAAACCGGCCTCCTCGAACATCTCGCGGTAGCCGGGCACCGTGAGGTAGCCCACGACGCTGCGCATGACCTGGGTGAGGGAGGCGGGGTCGGGATCGACGGCGGCGGGCACCCAGGCGGCCAGCTTCGGCGGGGTCCGGCCGACCTCGCCGGAGGCCGCGAGCAGCTTGGCGCGCAGGGCGCGGACCTGCTCGGGCGAGACCACGTCGAGGAGCATGCGGTCGGCGTACCGGGCGGCGACCGAGATCGCGCGGTCGCCGAAGGCCGCCACGGTGAGCGGACCGCCCGGCGGCCGGTGGCGGCGCGGGAACGTGCTGCCGGGCACGACGGGCTCGCCCGGCGCCCCGTGGAGCAGTGCCCGCAGCGCCCCGGCGGTCTCCTCCAGCACGGCCGCCGGCCGCTCCCTGACCCTGCCGTGCACGCCCTCCACGACCCGTTTGCTGGACGTGCCCAGCGCCACGCCGACCGGGCGCCCGGTGACCGCGGCCACCGAGGCGGCGCCCCGCGCGATGCCGTGCGGGTCGCGCACCGAGACGGCCACCGGCCCGGCGGTGAGCGCGATCCGCCGCGTGCCCGCCCCGACGGCCGCGGCCAGCACGAACGCGTCCCAGGTCGGCCCCTCCCCCAGCCACACCTCGGGGTATCCCAGCCGGTCTGCCTGCTGCGCCACCCGCAAGGGCTCGTCGAGGGGGCTGGCGTCCTCACGTGCGGCGGCCACGACGGTGATGTCCATGTCCGGTGCCCTACCCACCGGACGCCCGCCGATCCGGGGAGGGCCCGGCGGATGTCCCGTACGGGGCGGCGCCGGGTAGCGTCCGGCCCATGGACAGCGGCATGAGCAGCGGATTCGACACGCAGGGCGCCGGGATCACCGTGCGGCGGGCACTGGAGCTGCCCGGGCTGCGCAGCGGTCTGCCGGAGATCCTCGCGGGCGCGGACCGCATGCAGCGCACGGTGCGCTGGGTGCACGCGGGCGAGGTGCCCAACATCGCGTCGCTGCTCAAGGGCGGCGAACTGCTGCTGACCACGGGCTACGGCCTCGGCACCCGCCCCGCCGAGCAGCGGGCGTTCGTGCGCACGCTGGCCGAGCGCGGCATCGCGGCCCTCGTCGTGGAGCTGGGCCCGCGCTTCGCCCGGCTGCCGGCGGCGCTGGTCGACACGGCCCGCACGGCCGGGCTGCCGCTGGTGCAGCTGCACCGCGAGGTCCCGTTCGTGACGGTCACCGAGGAGATCCACACCGAGATCGTCAACGGCCACTACGCGCTGCTGCAGCGGGCCGAGGAGGTGCACCGCCGCTGCACCGAGGCCCTGCTGGGCGGCGGCGGAGTGCCCCAGGTCCTCGCCATCCTGGCCGACTTCGCCGGCAACCCGGTCTTCCTGGAGACCACCGACGGCCGCCTGCTGTACGCCGCCGGTGCCGGACCCGAGGGCGCCGACCCCCTCCAGGTCTGGGAGGGTCTGCGGGACCCGCACAAGGACGCGCCGCCCCCGGCGGGCTCGGTCCTCGTGGACGTGCCCGGCGGCGGACCCGGCACGGGGTCGGTCCGGGCCCGGCTGGTCCTGCTGCCGGTGCGGTCCCCGCTGGCGCCGGTGCACCGGATGGCGGCGGAGCGGGCGGCGGGCATCCTCGCCGTGGTGCTGATGCAGGCACGGCAGGAGGAGGAGCTGGCGGCGCGCGGGCGGGGCGACTTCCTCACCGACCTGGCCGAGGGCCGGATCACCGCGGAGGCCGCTCCGGCGCAGGCCCGGGTCCTGGGCTTCAAGCCGGGCTCCGGTCCGCTGCTGCCGGTGGTGATGCGGCTGGGCGACGCCCTGTCCCCCGCGGGCGGCGGCTGGGCGGTGCTGGCGCGCGCGGTCGCCGAGGAACTGGCCTCGGTGGGGGTGCCGGTCCTGCTGGGCGTGCGGCCGGTGGAGGGCCGGGTCCCGCTGCTGCTGGGGCTGCGCTCGGAGCCGGAGCGGGCGGCGGTCGCGGACCGGGTCGCGGCGGCACTGCGGGCGGGCGCGGAACGGGCAGGGATGCAGCGGCCGGGGGCGCAGCCGCCCGTCGTGGTCGTCGGGGTGCCCGGCGGCTGGGCGGCGGCCTCGGCGGGCCTCAGGCACGCGGCGGAGACGGCGGCCGCGGCGCAGGGCCTGACCGACCGGCCCTGGTACGACGCCCGGCGCCTGGACATCGACCTGCTGCTGTGGCGGCTGCGCGACCACCCGGACCTCGCGGCGTTCGTGGACCGGGCCATCGGCCCACTGCGCGACCACGACGAGCGCTCGAAGCCGCCCCTGCTGCCCACCCTCCAGACGTACCTGGCCCACGCCGGCCGCAAGGCGGAGACGGCGCGCGAGCTCCACCTGAACCGGCAGACGCTCTACAACCGGCTGGCGCGGATCGGGGAGTTGCTGGGCACGGACCTCGACGACCCGCAGACCGTACTGGCGTTGAGCCTGGCCCTGCGCGCCCGCCGGCACGTGCCGTAGGGCGGGGCCCGAAGGCGGGTGCCTAGAGCAACGGCGTGGGCTGCGTCAACTCGTCGTAGATGCTCAGCACCTGGGCGACGGTCTCGTCCTCGGTCGGCCAGGTGGCCGCCTGCCGTGCGCCCCGATCCCGCAGCTCGTCCTGCCGTGCGGGGTCGGCGAGCAGGCGGCCCACGGCGCCCGCGAGGGCTCCCGCGTCCCCGGGCGGCACGAGTTCGGCGGCGTCGCCGACCAGCTCGGGGATACCCCCGGCGGCAGCGGCGACCAGCGGCACGCGCGCGTGGAGTGCCTCCTGGGCGAGGACCGAACGCCCCGGTTCCCGGCGGCTCGGCAGCAGCGCGAGGTCGGCCGCCGCCAGCAGGTCGGGGACGTCCTCGCGGCTGCCGACGAGCACCACCGGCAGTCCCTCGCCCTCGATCCGCCCCTGCAACTCGCCGCGCAGCGGGCCCTCTCCGGCGACCACGACCAGCGGCGCCGGGTCGAGGCGGCGCCACGCGCGCGCGGCGTCGAGCAGGACGTCGTACCCCCGGTGCGGCTCCAGGGAGCCGACGGCGACCAGCAACGGGCGGTCGATGGCGCCGAGTTCGGCCCGGACCTTGGGCCGCAGCCGGTCGGGGTCCTCGAGACCGGCCGGCCGGTCCGGCCGTGCGGGCAGCGCGACCGGGCCGAGGCGGGCGTCCCGCGCGCCCGTCCGCCGTGCCCCGTCGACCAGCTCCGAGGTGGCGCCGAGCACGACGGTGGCGGCCTTCATCACCCGCCGCTCCAGCACCCGCAGCAGCTGACCGCGGGCCCCTTCGGCGTGCACCCGGTCGTGCCAGGTGACGACGAGCGGTGTGCGCACCCGCCGCCCGCCGAGGGCCAGGGCGGCCCGGAAGGAGGCGTGCAGTCCGTGCGCGTGCACCAGGTCGGCCTCGGCGCACACCGTCCGCAGCGCGGCCACCGAGACGGGATCGCTGCTGCGCGGCACGTGCACGTGGTCGGCCCCGGCGCCCGTGAAGTCGTAGGTGCGCTCCGCATCGGAGGGGGCGCACACCGTCACTTTCACGCCCCGCGCGACGAGCCCCGCGGCCAGTGAGCGCACATGCGCGCTGCTGCCGGCGTTGCCGCCGCCCAGCACCTGCACGGTGCGCAGCGACGACTGGCCGTGCGGTGAGTGGCTGCTCACGGGGGTCACCTGGCCGCGGCTCCTGGTTCGGCGGGGGACGGTCACGAAGAACGTACAGAAGGATGGTGCGGACGGGGCACGCCGGGCGTGCTCCGGTGCGCTGCTCCGTCAAGGATGCCAGGCCGCACGGGTGTTCCGGGAACGACGACCGCCACGACCGGACGACCGACGGGACAACGACACGGAACCATCTCACTCGTACGAGTGAACGTCACCCCGCCGCACCGGCCCAGCCGGGGCGTACGTCCAGGAGACCGACGACGTACGCCCGCGCGGACGCCGAGGCCCCTACTGGTCGGCCCGGGCCGTCTCCAGCAGTTCCTCCGCGTGGGCGCGGGCCGTCTCCGAGTCCTCCTGGCCGGCGAGCATCCGGGAGAGTTCCCGCACGCGTTCCTCGCCTTCCAGGACCTTCACGCCGGAGCGGGTGACCGAGCCGTCGTTCGTCTTCTCCACCAGCAGCTGCCGGTCGGCGAACGCGGCCACCTGCGGCAGATGCGTGACGACCACGACCTGCGCGCTCTTCGCCAGCCGCGCCAGCCGCCGCCCGATCTCCACCGCCGCCTTGCCGCCGACCCCGGCGTCGACCTCGTCGAACAGGTACGTCGGCACCGGGTCGGTGCCCGCGAAGACGACCTCCACGGCCAGCATCACGCGCGACAGCTCACCGCCGGACGCGCCCTTGGCGATCGGCCGCGGCGGCGCGCCGGGGTGCGGGGCCAGCAGCAGCTCCACCTCGTCGGCGCCCGACGGGCCGTACGCGACCGTCCGCCCGCCGACCTCGACGCCCTCCGGGTCCTCGGTCTGCCGGATCGCGAACGACACGCGCGCGTGGGGCATGGCGAGCGACGCCAGCTCGGCGGTCACCGCGGCGGCGAACCGCTCGGCGGCCTCGGTCCGCGCGTCGGTCAGCGCCTGGGCGAGCCCGCCCAGTTCCGCCCGCAGCGCGTCCCGCTCGGCGGTCAGCTCGCCGATCCGCTCGTCGTCCCCGTCCAGCTCGGTCAGCCGCGCGGCGCTCTGCTCGGCCCAGCTCAGCACGGCCGCGATGTCCTCGCCGTACTTCCTGGTCAGCGCGGTGAGCGCGGCCCGGCGCTCCTCGACCGCCGCGAGACGCAGCGGATCGGCGTCCAGGTCGTCCGCGTACCCGGCGAGCTCCCCGGCCACGTCCCGCAGCAGGATGCCGACCTCACCGATCCGCTCGGCGAGCGCGGCAAGCGCCGGGTCGTGGGACCGTACGGCGTCCAGGGCCCGCTGCGCCCCCGCGACGAGCGTGGAGCCGTCCACGCCCTCGGGGTCCTCGGGGTTGCCCGCCAGGGCGGCGTGGGCGGCCGTGGCGGCCGACGCGAGCGCCTCGGCGTGTCCCAGCCGCTCCGCCTCCTCCGCCAGCTCCACGTCCTCACCGGCGCGCGGCTCGACGGCCGCGATCTCGTCGAGGCCGTAGCGCAGGAGGTCGGCCTCCTGGGCGCGCTCACGCGCGCGCGTGGTGATCTCCGCCAGCTCCGTGGTGACGGCCCGTAGCCGGCGGTACGCCTCTGCGTACTTGGCGAGCGGTCCGGCAACCGCGTCGCCCGCGTACCGGTCCAGGGCCTGCCGCTGCCGGGTGAGCTTGAGCAGCCCCTGCTGGTCGGTCTGCCCGTGCACGGCCACCAGCTCGTCGGCCAGCTCGGCGAGCATCCCCACCGGCACCGAGCGCCCGCCCAGGTGCGCGCGCGATCTCCCCTCGGCGGAAACGGTACGGCTGATCAGCAGCGCCCCGTCGTCCAGCTCGGCCCCGGCCTCCTCGGCCCGGACGGCGGCCGCGGCGTCGCCGGGCACGGCGATGCGCCCCTCGACGACCGCGTTCTTCGCCCCGATCCGCACGAGCGCCGCGTCCGCGCGTCCGCCCAGCAGCAGCCCCAGGCTGGTGACCACCATGGTCTTGCCGGCACCCGTCTCACCGGTGACAGCGGTGAACCCGGGCGACAGCTCGACCACGGCGTCGTCGATGACCCCGAGCGACCGTATCCGCATCTCCTCAAGCACGGACACGACCATACGAGGTCGAGGGCAGGGAGCGCACACAAGGCCGCCCCTGCAACGCCGTGCGGCGCACACCGCTCAGGGGCGCGGGACCGTGCTGACGGCGGCTCGGCCGCGGGGCGCGACCGGCCACGGACCACCCGCGGCCGGGCCCCGGCAGAACCACCCCTTCGAGACCGCTAATGCGGCGCCCCGCGCCATCCGGAAACCGGCAACGCGAATTTCGCCACCAGCCGGTCCGTGAACGACGCGTGGTGCAGCCGCGCCAGCCGCACCGGCACCGCGCCCCGCCGGACCTCCACCCGCGCCCCCGGCGGCAGCTCCACCGTCCGCCGCCCGTCACACCACAGCACCCCCGGCGGGACATGCGGCAGCACCTCCACCGCGAGCACCGAGTCCGGCGAGGTGACCAGCGGCTTCGCGAACAGCGCGTGGGCGCTGATCGGCACCATCAGCAGCGCCTCCACCTCGGGCCACACCACAGGACCCCCGGCCGAGAAGGCGTACGCCGTCGACCCGGTCGGCGTCGACAGCACGATGCCGTCGCAGCCGAACCCGGTCACCGGCCGGCCGTCGATCTCCAGCACGACTTCCAGCAGCTTCTCCGCGCCGGCCTTCTGCACGGCGGCCTCGTTCAGCGCCCAGTCGGTGTGCACGATGTCGCCGTTGCGGTGCACGACGACGTCGACGGTCATCCGCTCCTCGACCTCGTAGGCCCGGCTCACCACCCGGTCGACGACCTTGTCCAGGTCGTCACGCTCGGCCTCCGCGAGGAAGCCGACCCGCCCGAGGTTGACCCCGAGCATCGGCACTCCGGACGCGCGGGCGAACTCGGCGCCGCGCAGCAGCGTGCCGTCGCCGCCCAGCACGATCAGCAGCTCGCACCCGTCCAGGCACTGCGGAGTGGCCTCGCCGACCAGCTCCACCTCGCCCGGCAGCGGCAGGTCGCGTGCCTCGGCCTCCAGGACCCTCACCCCGATCCCGGCCCGCAGCAGCCCCTTGACCACCAGCTCGGCGCTGCGAATGGCAGCGGGGCGCCCGGTGTGGGCGAGCAGGAAAACAGTACGCGCTCGGTTCTGTGTCAACGCGGCCCCTCCGCCACTGCACGGTCAACATCGGCCGGGTCCAGTTCACCGGCCCCAGCCCGCAGCCACAGAAAGTACTCGACGTTCCCGGAGGGACCCGGCAGCGGGCTGGCGGTGACCCCCTTCACCCCGAGCCCCAGCTCCCAGGCCCTGCGCGCGACCGACCGCACGGCCTCGGCCCGCAACTGCGCGCTGCGCACCACTCCCCCGCTGCCGAGCCGTTCCTTCCCCACCTCGAACTGCGGCTTCACCATCATCACCAGGTCGGCGTCCGGCCGGGTGCACCGCACCAGGGCGGGCAGTACCAGTCCGAGCGGGATGAAGGACAGATCCCCCACGACAAGGTCCACGGGCTCCCCATCGATCGCTTCCGGCGTCAACTCGCGTACGTTCGTACGGTCCTTGACGGTGACGCGTTCATCCTGCCGGAGACTCCACGCGAGTTGTCCGTAGCCGACGTCCACGGCGACGACGTGCGCGGCGCCCGCCCGCAGCAGTACGTCGGTGAAGCCGCCGGTGGAGGCACCGGCGTCCAGGGCCCGCCGCCCCTCGACGACGAGGCCCTGCGGCACGAACGCCGACAGTGCCCCGGCGAGCTTGTGGCCGCCGCGCGAGACGTAGTCGGGGTCGTTGTCGTCGGCGGTCACCACGATCGCCGCGGCGGTCTCTACCTGCGTGGCGGGCTTCGTCGCGACGGTCTTGCCGACGGTGACCCGCCCGGCGGCGATCAGCTGGCTCGCGTGCTCGCGCGAGCGCGCCAGCTTGCGGCGGACCAGCTCCGCGTCGAGACGGCGGCGTGCGACTCCTGCCACGTTCGGTTCAGCTCCTGTGTTCGTGCGGGGACGGGGGCGCCGGTGGTCCCGGGCGGGCGTCGAGCGCGGTGAGCGCGTCGCGCAGCCCCCGGTGTACATCCTCGTACACCTCCACGTGTCCGTCGGTGGCCAGGTGGTCGGCGTCGGCCAGCCGCGCCAGCCGGGCGTCGACCTCGGCGTTCCCGGTGGGGGCGCGGGGGACGTCCAGCGGGGCGGGGGCGGCCGGCTCGTACCCGGGGCCGGGGGCCGCCCCGGGCTCCGCCTCCTCGGGCTCGGTCTGCGGCTCCGGTACTGCGTCGCTCATGCCCCGACGCTACCGCGTGGCACTGGGGTACGGTCGGTCCCGATGGCGACGACTGAGGAGTGCCGTGCCGCACTCGACAAGCTCTCGGACAGCATGCGGGACGCCGAAGGGGACGTGCGGTCGGCCACGGAGCTGGACCGCTCGGTGAGCTGCCACATCACCGACCTGGACGTCACCTTCGCCGGACGCATGGCGGACGGCCGCATCGACGTGCGCGAGACCCTTGAGGGGCCGCCGCGCGAGAAGGCCGAGATCAGGCTGGCGATGACCGGCGACGACCTGGTGGCCCTGGTGGCGGGCGAACTGAACTTCGCCAGGGCCTGGGGCTCGGGCCGGGTGAAGCTGGAAGCGGGCCTCAGGGACCTGTTCCGGCTCAGGAAGCTCCTGTAGCCGCCACCTTGTCCAGCTCGGTACGGCCCTTGCGGGCGGCCGGCACCACCAGTGGCGTGCCCGTCTCCGGGTCGTCGATGACCTGGCAGCGCAGCCCGAAGACCCGCTCGACCAGGTCGGCGGTGACGATGTCCTTCGGCGCGCCCTCGGCGATGATCTCCCCGTCGCGCAGGGCGATGAGGTGGGTGGCGTAGCGGGCGGCGTGGTTGAGGTCGTGCAGCACGGCCACGAGGGTGCGGCCCTGCTCCTCGTGGAGTTCCGCGCACAGGTCGAGCACGTCGATCTGGTGCTGGATGTCCAGGTACGTCGTCGGCTCGTCGAGGAGCAGCAGCGGGGTCTGCTGGGCGAGCGCCATGGCGATCCATACGCGCTGGCGCTGTCCGCCGGAGAGTTCGTCGACGTAGCGGTCGGCCAGCTCCGAGATGCCGGTGCGGGCCATCGACTCCTGGACGACCCGCTCGTCCTCGGTCGACCACTGGCGCAGGATGCCCTGGTGCGGGTAGCGGCCGCGGCCGACGAGGTCGCCGACGGTGATGCCGTCGGGCGCGATGGAGGACTGCGGGAGCAAGCCGAGGGTCCGGGCGACCTGCTTGGCGGGCATCGACTGGATGACCGACCCGTCGAGCAGCACCCGGCCCTGGCTCGGCTTGAGCATCCGTGACAGGGCGCGCAGCAGGGTGGACTTGCCGCACGCGTTCGGACCGACGATCACGGTGAAGGAGTTGTCGGGTATCTCCACCGACAGCTGCTCCGCGATGACCCGCTGGTCGTAGGCGAGGGTGACGTTCTCGGCGGTCAGGCGGTTCACGTTGCTCCTTTGGTTGTTCGACCCGCTGCGGTGGCCGGTGCCGGCGCTCATATCCGTCCCGCCTTGCGCTCGGTGACCAGCAGCCACAGCAGGTAGACGCCGCCGAGGACGCCGGTGACGACACCTACGGGCAACTGGTCGGCGCCGAAGACCCGCTGCGAGATGAAGTCGGCGCCGACCAGCAGGGCGGCGCCCATGCACAGGGACGGCAGCAGGTTGGGACCGGGCGAGCGGGTCAGCCGCCGGGCGAGCTGCGGCGCGGTGAGCGCCACGAAGCTGACCGGTCCCGCGGCGGCGGTGGCCGAGGCGGTGAGCAGTACGGCGGCCACCATCAGCAACGCCCGCACCCGCTCGACGCGCACCCCGAGCGCGTACGAGATGTCGTCGCCCATCTCCATCATCCGCAGCGCCCGCCCGTTGGTGAGCACGAGCGGCACGAGCACGGCGCACAGCGCGAGCAGGGGCCAGACCTGGTCCCAGTCGCGGCCGTTGAGGGAGCCGGTCATCCAGACGACGGCGCGGGAGGCGTCGACGATGTCGGCGCGGGTGAGCAGGTAGCCGTTGACCGCCGTGACGATCGCGGACACGCCGATACCGACCAGGACCAGCCGGTATCCGTGCACGCCCTGCTTCCAGGCGAGCAGGTAGATGGCGAGACCGGTCACCAGGCCACCGGCCAGCGCGCCGACGGTGACCTGGGCCGAGCTGCCGGAGAACAGGACGATCATGATGAGCGCACCGGCCGTCGCGCCCTGCCCGAGGCCGAGTACGTCCGGACTGCCGAGCGGGTTGCGGGAGATGGCCTGGAAGAGGGCGCCCCCGACGCCGAGCGCGGCGCCGACCAGCAGTCCGACCAGGACCCGCGGCAGTCGCAGTTCGTTGACGATGAACTCCTGCCCGGCGTTGCCCTGGCCGACCAGGGTCTTCAGCACGTCGGCGGGCGGTATGTCGAAGTCGCCGGTGCCGATCAGCAGCACGCTCGTGGCGAGCGTGAGGAGCAGCAGCAGGGCGACCACGACGGTGGCCCGCACGTCCAGGCGGAAGGACAGCCCGCCCGGGCTGCGCACGGCACGGTTGGTCTTCACGGTCTTCCCGTTCCTCACAGCTGGGCCGTCCTCCGCCGTCGTACGAGAAAGATGAAGACCGGCCCGCCGAGGACGGCGGTGACGATGCCGACCTGGAGTTCCGAGGGCCGGGCCACGATCCGGCCCAGGACGTCCGCGCCCAGCAGCAGCACCGGGGACAGGATCGCCGCGTAGGGCAGGATCCAGCGCATGTCGGGTCCGGTGAAGGAGCGGACGATGTGCGGGATCATCAGCCCGACGAACACGATCGGCCCGCAGGCGGCGGTCGCGGCCCCGCACAGCACGGTCGCGGCGAGCATGGACAGCGCCCGGGTGCGGTTCAGGTTGGCGCCCAGGGCCTTGGCGGTGTCGTCGCCCATCTCCATGGCGTTGAGCGGCCGGGCGAGCGCGAGGGCCAGGACCGTGCCCACCACGAAGAAGGGCAGCACCTCCTTGATGGTCCCGTTCGTCGCCGAGGCGAGCGAACCGACCGTCCAGAAGCGCATCCGGCCCAGCGCCGCGTCATCCATGATCATCACGGCCTGGAGGTAGCCGAAGAGCGCGGCACTGATCGCGGTCCCCGCCAGCACCAGCCGCACCGGCGTGGCACCCCGGCTGCCGCCCAGGAACCAGACCAGTGCGCCGACCCCCGCCGCACCGGCGAAGGCGAACCACACGTACCCGGTGAGCGAGGTGACGCCGAAGAAGGTGATGCCCGTGACGACGGCCGCCGAGGCGCCCGCGTTGATGCCGAGCAGTCCGGGATCGGCCAGCGGATTGCGGGTCAGCGCCTGCAGTACGGCTCCCGCGAGGCCGAGGGCGGCGCCGGCCAGCAGACCGAGGACGGTGCGCGACAGCCGCTCGCCGACCACGACGTCGCCGTAGGTGCCCGAGTCGTGGAAGAGGCCGTGCCAGACCTCCGACAGGGACAGGTCCTTCGCGCCGATCGCGATGCTCGCCACCACGATGAGCACCAGGGCCGCCACGGAAACGGGCAGCCCCGCGGCACGCAGGACACGGCGCTTGGAGGGTGGCACGGGAGCGGTCTCCGCGCGCTGTTCGGGGGGACTGTCGACCAACACGCAGTTAGGTTAGCCTACCCTGCCAATCGATCACGATCCGCGAGTCCTCCGAGGCCGCCCCGGCCCGGCGCGCTCCGGCCCGTGAACGGGCGCCTTCCCCGGTACGCCGCCTCACAACCCCAACCGCGCCAGCGCCTTCCCCGAGTCCAGCTCGCAACCCCGCTCTCCGCCCGCCGTCCAGGCCGCCGCGCACAGCGCACGCAGCCCGTCCAGCGCCGCGCCCTCGCCGTCCAGCTCCAGCCGCTCGGCGCCGGCCGTCGCCGTCCAGCCGCCGCAGCGAAAGCCTCCCTCCGCGTCACCGGTGACCTCCGGCTGCCCGGTGAGCAGGCCGCGCAGATCGGCGTCGACGTACGTCGGCCGGTGCCGCGGCGGCGCCGCCAGCAACTGCGCTCCGTCGGTCACGCCGGTCAGGACGAGCAGCGAGTCGACCTCCCCGTTGAACGCGCCCTCGATGTCCGTGTCCAGCCGGTCGCCCACCACCAGGGGGCGTCGGGCGCCGGTCCGCAGGATCGTCTCCCGGTGCATGGGGGGCAAGGGCTTCCCCGCGACCTGCGGCTCGGCGCCGGTCGCGATCCGCACGACCTCCACCGCCGCGCCGTTGCCCGGGGCGATCCCGCGGGCGCCCGGGATGGTCAGGTCGGTGTTGGAGGCGTACCAGGGCACGCCCCGCGCGATCGCGTAGCAGGCCTCGGCGAACCGGCCCCAAGGCAGCTCGGGACCGCCGAACCCCTGCACCACGGCCGCCGGATCGTCCTCGGCCGACTCCACGGGCTCGAGACCGCGCTCGCGCAGCGCCACGCGCAGCCCTTCACCGCCGATCACCAGCACCCGCGCCCCCGAGGGCACCTGCTCGGCGATCAGCCGGGCCACCGCCTGCGCCGACGTGATGACGTCCTCGGCGCCCGTCGGTATGCCCAGCTCGGTCAGGTGCGCGGCCACCGCGTCGGGAGTCCGGAGCGCGTTGTTGGTGACGTACGCCAGGCGCATGCCGCCGTCGCGGGCCGTGGCGAGGGAGTCGACGGCGTGCGCGATCGCGTCACCCCCGGCATACACCACGCCGTCCAGGTCGAGCAGCGCCGTGTCGTAGGCCTCGTTCAGACCGCGCCCACTGCCCTCGGGCCTCGTCCTGACGCTCCGGCTCATTGCGCATCGCTCCTCGTTCGTCGCCTTTCCCCCGATCATCCCCCATGCCACTGACACACGTACGATGCCGGGATGAACTCTGCAGGTCACCCGGAAGCAACGGCGCGCCGGGGCCTGGAACTCACCCCGTTCCGAGGCCTCCGCTACGACCCCGACCGGGTCGGCAGCCTGGCCGCCGTGACCTCCCCTCCCTACGACGTCGTGGTCCGCCCCGACGGCCTGCTGCACCTCGAGTCCGCCGACCCGTACAACATCGTCCGGCTGATCCTGCCCCAGGCCGCCACGCCTGAGGCACGCAACGAGCAGGCCGCCCGCACTCTGCGGCGCTGGACGACGGAAGGCGTCCTGACGACCGACCCCGAACCGGGCCTGTACGTCTACGAGCAGCGCGACCGCGAAGGCCTGCTGCAGCGCGGCGTCATCGGCGCCCTGCGCGTGTCGGACCCCGCCGAGCAGGTGGTCCTGCCGCACGAGGACGTCATGCCCCACGTCGTCGCCGACCGCGCGGCACTCATGCGGGCCACCCGGGCGAACCTCGAACCGCTGCTCCTGACCTACCGCGGCGACGGCGAGGCGCCGGCCACCACCGCCCTCGTGGAACGCACCGCCGAACAGCCACCGCTCCTGTCCACGACCACGGAGGACGGCTACTGCCACCGCCTGTGGTCGGTCAGCGAACCGGACACCGTGGCCCGCGTCCAGGCCGAGCTGTCCCGGCACCAGGCCCTCATCGCCGACGGCCACCACCGCTGGGCCACCTACCGCACCCTCCGCGCGGAACACCCCTCGCCCAGCCCGTGGGACCACGGCCTGGTCCTCCTGGTCGACACGGCCCGCTACCCGCTCCGCGTCCGCGCCATCCACCGGCTGCTGCACGGCGTCCCGGTGCACGACGCCGTGGCCGCCCTGGCCGGGCACTTCCGCGTCCGCCGCTTGGACACGCCCCTGGAGGCGTCCCTGGAAACCCTGGCCGAGGCGGCCGACACGGGCAACGTCTTCCTCCTGGCCGGCGACGGTGCCTTCCACCTCGTCGACCTGCCGGACCCCGGCCTGCTGGCGCGCACGGTCCCCGCCGACCGGCCCGAGGCCTGGCGGACCCTGGACGCCACCGTCCTGCACGCCACCCTCCTCGCCCACGTCTGGCACGTCCCCGACGACTCGGCGGCCCACATCTCGTACATCCACGACACGGCGGCCACCGTCGCGAAGGCCGAACGCGACGGCGGTACGGCGGTGCTGATGCACCCGGTCCGCGAGGAGGTCGTGCGCGACCTGGCCCGGCAGGGCGTCACCATGCCCCGCAAGTCCACCTCCTTCGGCCCGAAGCCGGCCTCGGGCCTGGTACTGCGCACACTCGACGCCTGAGACGGGACGGCCTGACGACACGCCGAAGGGGGCGGGCCCGTGCACCGGACCCGCCCCCTTCGACTCGCCGTCAGGCCGCCAGGCCGTCAGTCCTCAGTCCTTGTCGCCGTCCTCGGCGGAAGGGCTCTGCCCCTCGCCCTCGGACTCGTCCTCGTCCTCGTCCAGGGCGTCCATGAACTCCACGCCGTCCAGCTCGGCGAGCCGGTCGGAGGCGTCCGTGCTGCCGTCGCGGTCCGACTCCACGGCCTTCGCGAACCACTCCCGCGCCTCCCGCTCCCGGCCGGCGGCCAGCAGCGCGTCGGCGTAGGCGTACCGCAGCCGCGCGGTCCACGGCTGTACGGAGTTGGAGGCCAACTCGGGGCTCTGCAGCGTCACGATGGCCGCGTCCAGCTGTCCCATGTCACGCCGGGCGCCGGCCGCCACGAGGCGCATCTCGACCTGACCGGCCTTGTCCAGCTTGTGCACCTCGGGAGCACCGGCCATGTCCAGCGCCTTCTCCGGCCGGCCGAGCCCACGCTCGCAGTCGGCCATGACCGGCCACAGCTCCACGGACCCGGTCATCCGCCGTGCGGCCCGGAACTCCGCCAGCGCCTCGCCGTACTTCTGGTTGGCGTACGCGGCGAACCCGGCCGCCTCCCGTACGGCGGCGACGCGGGACGCCAGGCGCAGGGCCACCCTGGAGTAGCCGTACGCGGCCTCCGGGTCCTCGTCCAGCAGCCGCGCCACCATCACCAGGTTCCTGGCGACGTCCTCGGCGAGCGTCTTGGGCAGACTCTGCAGCTCCTGCCGTACGTCCTTGTCGATCTCGTCGCCCGTGACCTCCTCGGGGATCGGCAGGCGCTTGATCGGCTCACGGTCCCGGTCACGGTCGCGCTCCTCGCGGAAGCGGCCACCGCCACCGCCGTGCCGGTCATCGCGCCCCCGGTAACCACCGGGGCGCCCACCGCGGTCGTCACGACGGGGCCCACGGCCTCCGCGGTCGTCCCGCCCGCGGAACCCACCGCGGTCGCCACCCCGGCTGTCGTCACGACGGTCGTCACGCCGACCGAATCCGCCACGCTCACCCTGGTTGTCGTCCCGGCGGAAGCCACCACGATCACCACGGTCGTCACGCCGATCGTCGCGGCGGTCGTCCCGGCGGAAGGGGGGACGGTCGCCGCCCCGGTCGTCCCGGCGGTACGAGGGACGGTCACCGCTCCGGTCGTCACGACGGTCATCCCGACGGAACGAGGGACGGTCGCCGCTCCGGTCGTCACGACGGTCATCCCGACGGAACGAAGGACGGTCACCACCACGATCGCGGTCGTCCCGACGTCCGTAACCGCCACCACGGCTGTCCTCACGACGACCATCACGGCGGTCATCGCGGCGGTCGTCCCGACGGAAGGGAGGACGCTCGCCACCCCGGTCGTCACGGCGGTCATCACGACGGAACGCGGGACGGTCACCACCACGGTCGTCACGACGGAACGAAGGACGCTCGCCACCACGGTCGTCACGACGGTCATCACGACGGAACGAAGGACGGATCGCGATCGTCACGGCGGGGTCCACGGTCACGGTCGTCACGACGGAAGCCGCCGCTCTGCCCGCCACGGGCATCGCCCCGGCGGTCGTCACGGCGGAACCCACCGCGGTCACCGCGCTGACCTCTACGGTCACCGCGGTCACCACTGTCCCGTCGCCGCTGGTCGCGCTCCGGTCGGTCGTCGGGAGAGTTGGTCGACATGGGTGACTCCTGTCTTCGGTACCGCAAAGTCATTCTCGCGCAGCCGGCTACCCGGTGCGCCCTGGAAAAACGAAAGGACCCCTGGTCCCCAGCTGAACGCTGGGGACCAGGGGTCCTTTCCAAAGATTGTTCGGCGGCGTCCTACTCTCCCACAGGGTCCCCCCTGCAGTACCATCGGCGCTGTAAGGCTTAGCTTCCGGGTTCGAAATGTAACCGGGCGTTTCGTGGACGCGAGCAACTGAGGACAAGCCCTCGGCCTATTAGTACCGGTCACCTCCACACCTCACGGTGCTTCCAGATCCGGCCTATCAACCCAG
>JODU01000023.1 GCA_000720845.1 Kitasatospora aureofaciens
TGAAGCCCGGCGAGAGCGTCACCAACTCCCAGGGCCTGCCCACCATGACCCTCACCCTCGGCAAGGACTTCAAGGGCGCCGGAGTCAAGCTCGACGCCAAGTCCATCGACACACCGGACCTGGACAAGTCCACGGCCGACCAGAAGCAGTGCGCCAGTTGACCTGAGGGGCCTGTCGTACGTCTCACAGGACGGCGGCGGGCCCACGCGGTGGCCCGGGGGCGGGGAGGGACGCGGAAGTGACGCGGAGCAGTGTGCAGGGGGAGGACACGGACGAGGGCGCGGCAGCCGCCCCCGAGCGTGCGGAGGCCGTCCGGGGGGACGGCGACAACGGTGTCGAGGACACCGGGGGCAACACCGAAGGCGTGACCGGGGGCGGCACCCGTCCGCGCCGGCGCCGCCGCGTCCTGCGCTGGACGGCGGTCGTGCTCGCCGTGGTCCTGGCCGGCACGGCCGGGGCGGGTTACCTCTACTACGAGCACCTCAACGACAACATCAAGCAGGACGTCCTGAACCTGGGCGACAGCAAGGTGGCCGCGCCGACGCCGAACGCGGCCGGGCAGACCCCGCTGAACATCCTCGTCATCGGCTCGGACGCCCGGGACAGCGAGGAGAACCAGCAACTGGGCGGAGCCCGCGAGACGTTCGGCTCCACGCCGCTGGCCGACGTGCAGATGCTGGTGCACCTGTCCGCCGACCGCAGCAACATGTCGGTGGTCAGCATGCCGCGCGACACACTGCTGGAGATACCCAAGTGCACCGACCCGGACGACGGCGAGGTGTACCCGGCGAGCGAGGGCCGGGTGATGACCAACCAGAGCCTCGGTCACGGCGGTCCGGGCTGCACGGTGGCCACCTGGCAGGAGCTGACCGGCATCCACATCGACCACTTCGTCATGGTCGACTTCGCGGGCGTGGTCTCGATGGCGGACGCCGTCGGCGGCGTCCCGGTCTGCGTGGACGCCAACATCCACTCGCGCGACAGCACGGGCCACGGCTCCGGGCTGAAACTCGCCAAGGGCACCCACCCGGTCAAGGGCGAGCAGGCCCTGCAGTGGCTGCGCACCCGGTACGGCTTCGAGGACGGCAGCGACCTCGCGCGGGCCAAGGCCCAGCACATGTACCTGAACTCGATGGTGCGGGTGCTGCGCGAGAACGCCACCCTCAGCAGCCCGAACAGGCTGCGCAGGCTCGCCGAGGAGGCCACCGCGGCGCTCACCGTCGACCCGGGCCTGGACTCCGTCAAGAAGCTGTACGACCTCAGCAACGAGCTGCGCACGGTGAAGCCCGAGCGCATCACCATGACCACGATGCCCAACCGGTACGTGGGCGCCCGCGTCGAGCCGACCGAGGACGCGGAGCAGCTGTTCCGGCTGGTGCGCGAGGACATCGCGCTCGACGGCAAGGACGCGAAGAAGAAGCCCGCGGCGGAGCCGGAGCCCCCGGCCGACCCGGCCGCACCCGACGACGAGATCGCGGTGCAGGTCCGCAACGGCACCAGCACGGACGAACTGGGCACGGCCCCCGGTCGCGCGAACACCGTCACCGGGCTCCTGGTGGAGCGCGGTTTCACGAAGGCGGTCGCGGACCCGTCGGTGCTGCCGAGCGAGGACCGTACGGTGGTCCGCTACCCGAGCGCCGACCTGGAGGGCGACGCGCGGCGTGTCGCCAAGTCCCTGGGAATCCCGGCGAGTTCGGTGAAGCGGTCGACGGACGTCTCCGGCGTCACGCTCGTCGTGGGCGCCGACTGGCGCGAGGGCACGGCGTACGAGGTGCCCGAGAGCGACGACAGCACCCCCGCGTCGGCCGAGGCGCTCAACGGCGCGGACGACAGCGCCTGCATGCACGTGAGTCCGGCGTTCACCTGGTCCTGACGGACGTCACCGAGTGGCGGCGGCGTCCGTGACGTCCGCGTCCGGCCGCACTGCCGGGCGCCGCGAGGCGATGACCTTCCTGGCCAGCGACTTCGGGCTGGTCAGGAAGCCCCAGCCCCAGGACATGTGCATGGTCGCCAGCGCCACCGGGATCTGCGCCCGTGCCTTCAGCCCGAGCCCCTTGCCCGCGGGCAGCGAGCCGGCCACGATCGCCGCGAGGTAGCCGCCGGGAACGACGAAGCCCCACGGGGTCAGCGCGGCGCCCACCACGACACCGGCCGCGATGGCGCACACGGCGGTCGGCGGGGCGAGGTAGCGCAGGTTGATGGAGCCGGAGTGGTAGCGCGCGACGACGTGCCGCCAGCGGCCGTAGTCCTTGTACTGCTTGGCCAGCGCCCGCACGCTCGGCCGGGGACGGTAGGACACCCGCAGCTCGGGCGAGAACCAGATCAGGCCGCCGGCCTCGCGGATGCGGAAGTTCAGCTCCCAGTCCTGGGCGCGGATGAACTCCTCGTTGTACCCGCCCTGCCGCTCCAGCGCCTCGCGGCGGAACACGCCGAGGTAGACGGTCTCGGCGGGCGCGGCCTCGCCGCCCGTGTGGAACGCGGCGTTGCCCACGCCGATCTTCGACGTCATCGCGGCGGCGACGGCGTCCTCCCAGGCGTTCTCGCCCTCGGCGTGCATGATGCCGCCGACGTTCTGCGCGCCGGTCTCCTCGAGGAGCCGTACGGCCGTGGCGATGTAGTCCGGCGAGAGCATGCCGTGGCCGTCGACGCGGACGACGACCGGATGGCGGGAGGCCTTGATCGCGGCGTTCAGCGCGGCGGGCGTGCGGCCGGTGGGGTTCGGCACGGTGTGGACGCGGGGGTCCTCGGCGACGAGCTCGGCGGCGATCTCCTCCGTGCGGTCCGTGGAGGGACCGACGGCGATCACGACCTCCATCTCGCCGGCGTACTCCTGGGCGAGGATGGCGCGGACGGCGCCGCGCAGATGCCGTTCCTCGTTGAGGACGGGCATGATCACGGAAACGGCGGGCAGCCGCACGTCGGACTTGGCGTTCATCGGTGCTCACGTTACCGCGAACGGGGGACACGGGTGCGCGCCGCAGGGGGCACAGCCCCGGGCAGCAGATCGTATGGGCCTACGGTGCTCACGAATCCCACGTCCGGCCTCGCGGTCCACGCCCAGGGCCCGTCCCCGCGGAGGTGCCCCCTTGCCCACGCCGCCCCGCTCGTCCCGGGTCCCGGCCTCGACCACCCGGGGCGGAGTCCCGCCGCGGCGCGGCGGCCCCCGGCCGTCCGGACGTCCGCCCAGGCCCCCCGTACGGCGGAAGAAGCCGCGCTGGGCCCTGCGGACGGTGACCGCGCTGTCGGTGGTGGTGCTCGCCTCAGCCGGGATCGGGCACGCGGTGCTCTCCGGTCTGGACTCGGACATCTCGCGGTTCGACGCGTTCAAGGACATGAAGAACCGGCCGCGGGCGGGCGACGGCATGAACGTCCTGATGGTCGGCACCGACGGCCGGGACGAGATCACCGAGGAGGAGCGGCGCAAGTACCGGCTGGGCGGCGCCCCCTGCCACTGCACCGACACCATCATGATCGTGCACATCTCGGAGGACCGGGAGCGCGCGAGCGTGGTCAGCCTGCCGCGCGACTCGTACGCCGTCACGCCCGGCCACACCGACCGCACCACCGGCGAGCACCACGAGGGGCACCCGCTCAAGCTGAACGCCGCCTATGCCGAGGGCGGCCCGCAGCTGACGATCCGCACCGTGGAGAACATGACCCGCGTGAAGATCGACCACTATCTGGAGGTCGACTTCACCAGCTTCATGAAGACGGTGGACGTCCTCGGCGGGGTGAAGATCTGCACGGTCAAGCCGCTCAAGGACAGCTACACCGGTCTCGACCTGCCGGCCGGCACCCACACCCTGAGGGGCGGCCAGGCACTTCAGTACGTGCGGGCCCGCCACCTCGACGGCGCCTCGGACCTGAGCCGGATGAAGCGCCAGCAGCGCTTCCTGGCCGCTCTGATCGACCGGGCGACCTCCTCGGGGATCCTGCTGAACCCGCTGAAGTTCCGTGACGTCACCCGGGCCGTGCTCGGCTCGGTCCGGGCCGACCAGGGCTTCGGCACCGACGAGCTGCTGACGCTCGGACGGGCGATGCGGAACTTCTCGCCGTCGTCCTCCGAGTTCACCACCGTGCCGATCGGACGGATGGGCTACGCCGTCAAGGGCGTCGGTTCGACCCTGAAGTGGGACCCGGCGAAGTCCGAGCGGCTCTTCGGCGCCCTGCGCGAGGACAAGCCGCTGGCCGCGCCGAAACCGAAGCCGAAGGGGCCGCCGCCGGTGCGGGTCCCGGTGGACCCGAAGCAGATCCGCGTGCAGGTGGAGAACGGCACCCGGACCTCCGGGCTCGGCAAGCGGGTGGACGACGCGCTGGCCGCGACCGGCTTCCGCACCACCAGGGCACCGAGGAACGCCGACGACCGGGCGGTCGAGCGGACCGTCGTCGCCTACGACCCGCGCTGGGACCAGTCGGCGAAGTCGCTGGCCGCCGCGCTGCCCGGCAGCGAGCTGAAGCCGGTCAAGGGGCAGGGGGCGACGCTGAAGGTGATCGCGGGCGCCGACTTCAAGAACGTGGCGAAAGTGCGGCCGGCCGACCCGCCGCAGGAGTCGGGCACGGTGGTGCGGGGCGACGAGGTGGTCTGCGGCAAGGAGTGAGGCGCGCCGGGTCCACCGGCGCGCACCCGCTCAGTTCCCGGAGACGGTGACCTTCTCGTCGTTCTTCAGCTCCTCGACGAGCTTCTTCACCTTGGCGTCGTCCCACTTGAGGTTGCCGCCGACGCTGCCCGAGATCGGCATGTTCATCGAGGTGCCCTCGCCGCCGCTGACGCTCTTCATCGCCCAGAACATGCTCGCCAGGTCGAACAGGCCCATGTCCTTGTCGACGATGAGGGAGTCCAGGCCGGCGCCCATGGTCGGGTAGAGCTTGAAGGGGTTGAGGACCGTCGACGGGGTGGCCACCTGGCTCGCCAGCGCCGACAGGAACTTCTGCTGGTTCTTGGTGCGGTCCAGGTCGGAGCCGGCCAGCGCGTACCGGGTGCGGACGAAGGCGAGGGCCTCCTCGCCGTTCAGGGTCTGCTTGCCCTTCTGGAAGTCGGCGCCGGACTTCTTGTCCTTGATGTCCTGCGGGATGTCCATCTCGACGCCACCGACCGCGTCCACGATGTTCGCGAAGCCGGCGAAGCCGATCTCCACGTAGTGGTCCAGGCGCAGCCCGGTGTTGTGCTCGATGGTGCGCACCAGCAGCTCGGGGCCGTCCTCGGCGTAGGCGGCGTTCAGCTTGGTGTGCCGGCCGGTGCCCGGGTACTTCTTGCCGGACTCGGAGCCGACGAAGCTCGGGATCTCCACGTCCGAGTCGCGGGGCAGGGAGATCAGCGTCGACCCGTTGTCCCCGGTGTGCAGGATCATCATCGAGTCGGTGCGCTTGCCCTCGGCGGAGCCGGTGTGCAGGTCCTTCTTCTGGTCGGCGGTCATGCCCTCGCGGCTGTCGGAGCCGACGATCAGGTAGTTCGTGCCCTCGCCCGCCCCGGGCCGCTCGATGACCTTGGACAGGTCGACCTCGCGGTTGAGCTTGGAGTCGGCCCAGAAGTAGGTGCCGACCGTGGTGACGACCAGCGCGGTCACGACCGTGATCGCGGTCCACTTGATCCGGCGGCGCCAGTCCGGCGCGGGCCGGTCCCGGACCTGACGGCCGGGGCCCTGGCCGCCGCCACCGCCGCCGTAGACCTGGCCGGTGTTGTAGCCGCTGTCGTAGCCGTCGCCGCCGTACCCCTGGCCGTCGGTGTACGACGGCTGCTGGGGCACCCCGGCGCCGTACGGCGGGGCCGACGGGCCCGGCCCGGGCGGCGGCGTCGCGCCACGGCGGACCTGACGCATCACACGTGCGCTCTCGGGCCGCGCGCTCGCGCTGCCGCGTCCGTATCCGCTGCCGCGGTTGTCACCGGACCATCCCTCGGGCCAATCATTCATGCGCACCAGTGTGCAGGGCCGCACTGTGGGGGTTACAAGGTTCGTCGGAAAATCAGGGCAGTGCTGTTGCGAACCCGACACAAAAACACGCCGTTGTAGCCCCGGCATAAGGTGGAGGGCATGACAGACCAGGCAGAACAGGCCTCGGCCGCGCAGTCGACGGCCCCGGAGATCCCGGGCAAGCCGACCTCGGCCTCCCGCACCACCCTCAGCCACATCATGACGCACGCCGACACCAACCTGCTGGGCACGGTGCACGGCGGTGTGATCATGAAGCTCGTCGACGACGCGGCGGGCGCCGTGGCCGGACGGCACTCCGGCGGACCGGCCGTCACCGCGTCCATGGACGAGATGGCGTTCCTCGAACCGGTCCGCGTCGGTGACCTCGTCCATGTGAAGGCGCAGGTCAACTGGACCGGCCGGAGTTCCATGGAGGTGGGTGTCCGGGTGCTGGCGGAGCGCTGGAACGAGTCCACGCCCGCCACCCAGGTCGGTTCGGCCTATCTGGTCTTCGCCGCCGTGGACGCCGACGGCAAGCCCCGCACGGTCCCGCCGGTCCTCCCCGAGACCGAGAAGGACAAGCGCCGCTACCAGGAGGCCCAGATCCGCCGCACCCACCGCCTGGCCCGCCGCCGCGCGATCATGGAGCTGCGCGAGCGACGGGCGGCGGAGGGGTACGAGGACTGAGTCCTCCCGGACGCCTCGGCGCGCGGGTGCCGGTTTACGGCAGGTTGCGCGCCATGACGATGCGCTGGACCTGGTTCGTGCCCTCGTAGATCTGCGTGATCTTGGCGTCGCGCATCATGCGCTCCACCGGGTAGTCACGGGTGTAGCCGTAGCCGCCGAGCAGCTGGACGGCGTCGGTGGTGACCTCCATGGCCACGTCGGAGGCGAAGCACTTGGCGGCGGCGCCCTGGAAGGTGAGGTCGGCGTCGCCGCGCTGGGACTTGGCGGCGGCCGCGTAGGTGAGCTGGCGGGCGGCCTCGATCTTCATGGCCATGTCGGCGAGCATGAACTGGATGCCCTGGAAGTCGGCGATCGGCTTGCCGAACTGCTTGCGCTCCTTGACGTAGCCCTTGGCGTAGTCGAGGGCGCCCTGGGCGATGCCGAGGGCCTGGGCGGCGATGGTGATGCGGGTGTGGTCCAGCGTCTTCATCGCGGTGGCGAAGCCGGTGCCCTCCGCGCCGATCATGCGGTCGGCGGGGATGCGGACGTTGTCGAGGTAGACCTCGCGGGTCGGGGAGCCCTTGATGCCGAGCTTCTTCTCCGGGGCGCCGAAGGAGACGCCCTCGTCGGACTTCTCGACGACGAAGGCGGAGATGCCCTTGGAGCGCTTGTCCGGGTCGGTGACCGCCATCACGGTGTAGTACTCGGAGACGCCCGCGTTGGTGATCCAGCGCTTGACGCCGTTGAGTACCCAGAAGTCGCCGTCGCGGACGGCCTTGGTCTTCATGCCGGCCGCGTCGGAGCCCGCGTCGGGCTCGGAGAGGCAGTAGGAGAACATGCCGTCGCCCTTGGCGAGCGGGGTCATGTACTTCTTCTTCAGCTCCTCGGAGCCGGAGAGGATCACCGGGAGCGAGCCGAGCTTGTTCACGGCCGGGATGAGGGAGGAGGAGGCGCAGGCGCGGGCCACCTCCTCGATCACGATGACCGTGGCGAGCGCGTCGGCGCCCGCGCCGCCGTACTCCTCGGGGACGTGCACCGCGTGCAGGTCGTTCGCGGTCAGGGCGTCCAGGGCCTCCTGCGGGAAGCGGGCCTCCTCGTCCACCGCGGCGGCGTACGGCGCGATCTTCGCCTCGGCCAGCGAGCGGACGGCGTCCCGGAGCATGTCGTGCTCCTCGGACGGGCGGTACAGGTCGAAGTCAGCCGATCCGGCCAAGGTGTCTCACGCTCCAAAACGCTGTGCTGCTGGGCACGCTAACTACCGTTAAGTAACCCAAATTTTAGAGCCCCGGCCGCACCGGTGGATAGGTGAGCTTGACGACAGCCGACCGAAGGGCGTTTCCGGCGTCCCGGATATGCTCGGGCGCGCAACCGTGCCGTACACCCCTGGAGCACCCCATGGCCCTGAAGATCACCGTGATCGGTACCGGCTATCTCGGCGCCACCCACGCGGCGGCCATGGCCGAGCTGGGTTTCGAGGTGCTGGGTCTGGACGTGGTGCCGGAGAAGATCGAGATGCTCCAGCGGGGCGAGGTCCCGATGTACGAGCCGGGTCTTCAGGAACTGCTGCGCAAGCACGTCGCCGGTATCGAGGGCGCCAGCGGGCGGCTGCGCTTCACCACCGACTTCGCCGAGGTCGCGGCCTTCGGCGACGTGCACTTCCTGTGCGTGAACACCCCGCAGAAGCACGGCGAGTACGCCTGCGACATGTCGTACGTCGACTCCGCGCTGGCCTCGCTGGCGCCGCACCTGACCGGCCCGGCGCTGGTCGTCGGCAAGTCGACCGTGCCGGTGGGCTCCGCCGACCGGCTGGCCGCCTACCTGGCCGAGCACGCGCCGGCGGGCGACGAGGCCGAGCTGGCCTGGAACCCGGAGTTCCTGCGCGAGGGCTTCGCCGTCGAGGACACCCTGCGCCCCGACCGGCTCGTGGTCGGCGTGCGCAGCGAGCGGGCCGAGCGGCTGCTGCGCGAGGTGTACGCGACGCCGATCGCGCAGGGCTCTCCCTTCGTCGTCACGGACTTCCCGACGGCCGAGCTGGTGAAGACCGCCGCGAACTCCTTCCTCGCCACCAAGATCTCCTTCATCAACGCGATGGCGGAGGTCTGCGAGGCGGCCGGCGGCGACGTCGCCAAGCTGGCGGAGGCGATCGGGTACGACGACCGGATCGGGAAGAAGTTCCTGCGGGCCGGGATCGGCTTCGGCGGCGGCTGTCTGCCGAAGGACATCCGCGCCTTCATGGCCCGCGCCGGTGAGCTGGGCGCCGACCAGGCGCTGACCTTCCTGCGCGAGATCGACTCCATCAACATGCGCCAGCGCGGCCAGATGGTGGAGCTGACCCGGCAGGCGCTGGGCGGCGGCCCGTTCCTCGGCAAGCGGATCGCGGTGCTCGGCGCCACCTTCAAGCCCGACTCGGACGACGTGCGCGACTCCCCCGCGCTGAACGTCGCCGGGCAGGTCCACCTCCAGGGCGCCCAGGTGACGGTGTACGACCCCAAGGGCATGGACAACGCCCGGCGGCTCTTCCCGACCCTCGGCTACGCCGACTCGGCGCTGGAGGCGGTGCGGGGCGCGGACGTCGTGCTGCACCTCACCGAGTGGCGGGAGTTCCGCGAGCTGGACCCGGAGGCGCTCGGCGAGGCCGCGGCGGCCCGGGTGATCCTGGACGGGCGCAACGCCCTGGACCCGACGCTCTGGCGGAAGGCCGGCTGGACCTACCGGGCGATGGGCCGCCCCACCGCCTGACGACCGCGCGGAGGACGCCGGTTCGGCCGAGGCTCAGTCGGCCGAACCGGCGTCGTCCGCATTCTGCCCCACGAAGCGGCGCGGCGGCCGGTGAACCCCTGGGGGGTTTACGCGTCCTTGGCCCGGTACCGGTGATAACTGTGGTGACCGGAGAACCGAAGACCGCGTGCTTCAAGGAGGAAGTCATGGCCGTCGCCGAACTGGGCCCCGTCGTCCTGGACTGTCCCGACCCCCGCGCACTGGCCCGCTTCTACGCCGGCGTGCTCGGCGGCACCGTCGAGGGCGAGGGCGACTGGGTCGACCTGAAACTGCCGGGCGGACAGGCGCTGGCGTTCCAGGCCGCCCCCGGGTTCGTGCCGCCGAAGTGGCCCGCGCCCGACGACTCGCAGCAGTTCCACCTCGACCTCGAAGTGAAGGACCTGGACGCGGCCGAGAAGGCGGTGCTGGAGCTGGGCGCGAGGCCGCTGGACGCGGACGACCGCACCCGTACCTTCCGGGTTTACGCCGACCCGGCCGGGCACCCGTTCTGCCTCTGCGCCTGCTGAACACCGGCCCACGAGCATCCGGAGGACGCCCATGGCACCCGTGGCACGTTTCCGTTCCGTCGTCGTCGACTGTCCCGAGCCGAGTGAGCTGGCCCGCTTCTACGCGGCGGTCGGGGGCGGCACGCCCGACGAGGAGGACCCGGACTGGGTGGTCCTCCAGGTGCCCGGCGGACCCCGCCTGTCCTTCCAGCGGGCGCCTGACCTCACGCCGCCCGAGTGGCCGCGCTCCGACCGCAACGCCCAGCAGTTCCACCTCGACTTCGACGGCGGGGCGACCTGGGCCGAGATGGACGCCGCGCACGAGAGGGTGCTGGCGCTGGGCGCCCGGCCGCTGGACCTGGAGGACCGGGAGGAGAAGGACTTCATGGTGTACGCCGATCCGGCGGGACATCCGTTCTGCCTGTGCCGGATCGAGCACACGTGACGCTCGCGCGGACTATCCGTCCAGGTCGGCGATGGTCGCCGTGGACGGCTCGCGGCGCAGCTGGGCCGCCTTCGCGGTGAAGGCCGCGGCCCGCAGGACGCGCTGGAGGTTGCCCCAGGTCAGCAGGGCCACGTCCGCCTCGTCCCAGCCGCGCCTGAGCAGCTCGGCGACGAGCCGGGGGTAGCAGGAGGGGTCGCCGAGCTCCAGGGGGTGGGCGGTACCGGTGTCGTAGGTGCCGGACAGACCCACGCTCCGCGGCCCGGCCACCGTGCGGACGTGGTCGAGGTGGTCGGCGACGTCCCGGACGGTCGGGCCGGTCTGCTCGGCGGTCAGCGGCACCATGCACAGGCCGCCCGCCGCGCCCAGCTCCACCAGCAGGTCGTCGGGGAGGTTGGCGGGGTGCGGGCGCAGCGCGCGGGCCGCGGAGCGGGTGCACAGCGCCGGGGCCTTGGACACCGCGAAGGTACGGCGGATGGTCTCCGCGGAGGCGCCGGAGAGGTCGGCGACCACTCCGAGGCGGTTCATCTCCCGGACGACCTCCTCGCCGAACCGGGTCAGCCCCGCCTCGCTCGCCCAGCCCACCCCGGACAGCGTCAGGGCGCGCAGGCCGAGGGCGTGCAGGGAGCGCAGGATGCCGAGGCAGTCGCCGAGGGCGGCGGCGCCCGCGGGACCGGGCAGCACGGCGACCCGGCCGCAGTTGCGGGCGTCGATGGCCTGCCCCGCGTCGTAGGCCAGGCGCAGGCCCTCCGGGTGGGCCCGCACGACCGTCTTGACCAGGTCGAGCTGCTCCAGCGTGGCACCGACCGCCCGGTCCCCGTCGAGGGACTCGGGCAGGTGCAGCGACCACAGCAGCGCGCCCACGTGCCCCGCGCGCAGCCGCGGCACGTCGGTGTCGACTGCGCTCTCGCCCAGCTCCAGGTCGTACCAGGGCAGGTGCTTGAGCGCCCACGGCAGGCCGTTGCAGCCGTCGGCGACGGGGTGGGCGGCCAGCACGGCGAGCGCGCGGCTCAGGGGCTCGTCGTCGGGGTCGGACACGGGCGCGTAGGGCTCCGGCGGAAAGGCCTCCGCGGCGAGCGGCACGGGCAGGTCGTCGAGCCCACCGGCCTCGGTACCGGTGTGCAGGTCGTCCTGGAGGTCTGCCATGACGGGCTCCGTACGGTCGTCGTGAGGTACGGCCACCGTCGCACGGAGCGGAAAGGGCTTCCTGGTGGATGGGGCGTTCGGGGGTACGCGGCTCGCGGGTTCCCGGCATACGGGGGCGGGGCGACCGGACCGACCGGCTGCCCCGCCACGAGGGAGGTGACGGCTCAGCCGTCGAGCTCCTCCAGCGACGCGTTGGACGGCTCCCGCGTGGCCTGGAGCCCCCGGGCCACCTCCTCGGCGGCGTCGAGCACGCGCACCGCGTTCTTCCAGGTCAGCTTGGCCAGGTCGGCCTGGGACCAGCCGCGGTCGAGCAGCTCGGCGATCAGGTTCGGGTAGCCGGAGACGTCGCCGAGGCCGTCCGGAGTGAAGGGCGTGCCGTCGTAGTCGCCGCCGATGCCCAGGTGGTCGACGCCCGCGACCTCGCGCATGTGGTCGAGGTGGTCGGCGACCGTGGAGACGGTGGCGACGGGACGGGGGACGCGCTCCTCGAAGGCGGCGTGGACCTTCATCGCCTCGGGGCCGGAGTCGAGGTGGTGGAAGCCGTGCGCGCGCATGTTCTCGTCCGCCTCGGCGGTCCAGTCCACCGCGGCCTGGAGCACGAACTTCGGCACGAACGTCACCATCGCCATGCCGCCGTTGGCGGGCAGCCGCTCCAGGACGTCGTCCGGGATGTTGCGCGGGTGGTCGCAGACGGCCCGGGACGAGGAGTGCGAGAAGATCACCGGCGCGGTGGAGGTGTCCAGCGCGTCGCGCATCGTCGTCGCCGCCACGTGCGAGAGGTCGACCAGCATGCCCTCGCGGTTCATCTCCCGCACGACCTCGCGGCCGAAGGCCGACAGACCGCCGACGCCGGGCTCGTCGGTCGCCGAGTCCGCCCACGCGACGTTGTCGTTGTGGGTGAGCGTCATGTAGCGCACGCCGAGCGCGTACAGCGCGCGGAGCGTGGCCAGCGAGTTGTCGATGGAGTGGCCGCCCTCGGCGCCCATCAGGGACGCGATCCGGCCCTCGGCCCGCGCGGCCTCCATGTCGGCGGCGGTCAGCGCGGCCCGCAGCTGACCGGGGTGGCGGTCGATCAGCCGCCGTACGCAGTCGATCTGCTCCAGCGTCGCCGTCACCGCGCCCGGCAGGTCGGAGCGGACGTACACCGACCAGTACTGGGCGCCGACACCGCCGGAGCGCAGCCGCGCCAGGTCGGTGTGCAGGTGCGCGGACTGGTCGGCGGCGATGTCGCGGGCGTCGAGGTCGTAGCGGACCTGCTCGCGCAGCGCCCAGGGCAGGTCGTTGTGCCCGTCGACGACCGGGAACTCGCGCAGCAGCTCGCGGGCCCGGTCGAGGGAGGCCGTGGAGGTCGTCATGGGCGTGCCTTCCGTCCCTTCCGTCACTTGTCCGTCACTTGCCGAATCCGAAGCCGGCCGCGGAGCCCCCGACCTTGTTGCGCAGCCGCTTGCCCTTCTCGGTGGCCTGGTCGTTGAGCTCCTGCTGGAACTCGCGCATCCGTCCGAGCAGCTCCTCGTCGTGGGCGGCGAGGATGCGGGCGGCCAGCAGACCGGCGTTGCGGGCGCCGCCGACGGAGACGGTGGCGACGGGGACACCGGCCGGCATCTGCACGATGGACAGCAGGCTGTCCATGCCGTCCAGGTACTTCAGCGGCACCGGGACGCCGATGACCGGCAGCGGGGTGACGGAGGCGAGCATGCCGGGCAGGTGGGCGGCGCCCCCGGCCCCGGCGATGATCGCCTTCAGTCCGCGTCCGGCGGCCTGCTCGCCGTACGCGATCATCTCGTGCGGCATGCGGTGCGCGGAGACGACGTCGACCTCGTAGGGGATCTCGAACTCGTCGAGGGCCTTGGCGGCGGCCTCCATGACGGGCCAGTCGGAGTCCGACCCCATGACGATGCCTACGACCGGGCTCACCGGGCTGGCCTGGCTCATTCGGTGATCGTCCCTCTCAGGTAGCCGGCAGCGTGACGGGCGCGCTCCAGCACGTCGTCCAGGTCGTCGCCGTAGGTGTTGACGTGGCCGACCTTGCGGCCGGGCTTCACGTCCTTGCCGTACATGTGGATCTTGAGCTGCGGGTCGCGGGCCATGCAGTGCAGGTACGCGGAGTACATGTCCGGGTAGTCGCCGCCCAGGACGTTGACCATCACGGTCCACTTCGCGCGCGGGCGCGGGTCGCCGAGGGGGAGGTCGAGGACCGCGCGGACGTGGTTGGCGAACTGCGAGGTGATCGCGCCGTCCATCGTCCAGTGGCCGGAGTTGTGCGGGCGCATCGCGAGCTCGTTGACCAGGATGCGTCCGTCGCGGGTCTGGAACAGCTCGACGGCGAGGTGGCCGACGACGCCCAGCTCCTTGGCGATGCCGAGCGCCATCTCCTCGGCGCGCAGGGCCAGCGCCTCGTCGAGGTCGGGCGCCGGGGCGATCACCGTGTCGCAGACGCCGTTCACCTGCTGGGACTCGACGACGGGGTAGGCCACCGCCTGGCCGTGCGGGGAGCGGACCACGTTGGCTGCCAGCTCGCGGACGAAGTCGACCTTCTCCTCCGCCAGCACGGGCACCCCCGCGCGGAAGGGCTCGGCCGCCTCCTCGACGGAGTCCACGACCCACACGCCCTTGCCGTCGTACCCGCCGCGGACCGTCTTGAGGACCACGGGGAAACCGTCGCCCTCGACGGCGCCCTCCGCGGCGAAGGCGGCCACGTCGGCCGGATCGCTCACGATCCGGTGCCGCGGGCAGGGCACGCCGATCGCGTCGAGCTTCGCGCGCATCACGCCCTTGTCCTGGGCGTGCACGAGCGCCTCGGGTCCGGGGCGGACGGGGATGCCGTCCGCCTCCAGGGCCTTGAGGTGCTCGGTCGGCACGTGTTCGTGATCGAAGGTGATCACGTCACAGCCGCGCGCGAACTCGCGCAACGTGTCCAGATCGCGATAGTCGCCGACGACGACTTCGTTCACGACCTGCGCCGCAGAGTCCTGGGGAGTGTCACTGAGAAGCTTGAACCTGATGCCGAGCGGGATGCCCGCCTCGTGTGTCATACGAGCGAGCTGGCCACCGCCGACCATGCCGACTACCGGGAACGTCACACCCCTAGCGTATCGGCCGCGCGGAGCCCACCTGTTTACCGGCCGTTTCAGACCGGTCCAGCTGCCCGTTCCGGCTCCCCCGGGTCCGTCCGCAGGAAGATCGCGCGTCCGGGTGGTTAGCATGAACGGATTGACGCCAACCGATGGACGGGGGCCTGCACGGCCATGGGACATGGTTCCTCGGGTGCTCAGACGGCTCCCTCCACTGACCCGGCGCCGCGCGCCGGGATGCGCGGGCGGGTCCACCGGTTCGTGCGTGAGGTGGTGAAGTTCGGCGCCGTGGGCGGCGCGGGGGTGCTGGTCAACCTCCTGGTCTTCAACTTCGTGCGGCACGTCACCGACCTCCAGGTGGTGCGGGCCAGCATCGTCGCCACGGTCGTCGCGATCGTCTTCAACTACGTGGGCTTCCGCTACTTCACCTACCGCGACCGCGACAAGAGCGGCCAGACCCGCGAGATGTCGCTGTTCCTGCTGTTCAGCGCGATCGGGCTGGTCATCGAGAACGGCGTGCTCTACACGGCGACGTACGGGTTCGGCTGGGACAGCCCGCTGCAGAGCAACATCTTCAAGTTCCTCGGCATCGGGATCGGCACGCTGTTCCGCTTCTGGTCCTACCGCAGCTGGGTCTTCCGCGCGCTGCCCGCCCGTGAGCCGGTGACGCGGGCGGAGACCTTCCTGGAGCACGAGCACCCGACCGCGGTCCCCCGCGCGGACGGTGCCCCCGCCGGCCACCGCTGACCCGCTCCCCCGGCCCGGGGGGCTCAGCGCACCGTGTCCCCACCGTCCGCCGAGGACTTCTTCGACGGCGGCGTACGGGACAGGAACAGCCCGAAGACCGGTGGACGCCCCTGGAGCAGCTCCAGGCGGCCGCCGTCCGCCTCGGCCAGGTCGCGGGCGACGGCCAGGCCGATGCCGGTGGAGTTGCGTCCGCTGATCGCCCGCTCGAAGATCCGCGCGCCCAGGTCGCCCGGGACCCCGGGGCCCTCGTCGGTGACCTCGACCACGGCCTGGTTGCCGGTCACCCGGGTCCGCAGGGCCACCGTGCCGCCGCCGTGCATCAGGGAGTTCTCGATCAGCGCGGCCAGCACCTGCGCCACGGCGCCCGGGGTGCCCACGGCCGTCAGATGGCGCTTGCCGGAGCTGACGATGGCCCGGCCCTCACTGCGGTACGCCGGGCGCCACTCGGCGATCTGCTGCTGGATGACGTCGTCCAGCTCGAAGGTGACGGCGGAGCCGCTGCGCGGGTCGCGGGAGTTGGTGAGCAGCCGGTCCACGACGTCGGTCAGCCGCTCCACCTGCGACAGCGCGATCGTCGCCTCCTCCTTCACCGTCTCCGGCTCGTCGGTGAGCGTGATCTCCTCCAGCCGCATCGACAGCGCGGTCAGCGGCGTACGCAGCTGGTGGGAGGCGTCGGCGGCCAGACGTCGCTCGGCGGTGAGCATCCGGGCGATGCGCTCCGCGGAGGAGTCCAGCACGTCCGCGACCCGGTCCAGCTCGGGGACGCCGTACCGCTTGTGCCGCGGGCGCGGGTCGCCGGAGCCGAGGCGTTCTGCGGTCTCGGCGAGGTCGGTGAGCGGCGAGGCGAGGCGGTTCGCCTGCCGGATCGCAAGCAGTACGGCGGCGATCACCGCGAGCAGCGCCACCAGGCCGATGATCAGCAGGGTCCGCCCGACCTCCCGGGTGACCGAGGAGCTGGGCTCCTCGACGAGGACCGTCTCGCCCTCCTCGCCGGTGGCCCTGCCCTGGAGGACGTCTCCGGACGGCTTGCCGCCGACCTCGATGACCGGCTCGCCGGGGATGCGGATGACGGCATAGCGGGCGTCGCGGATCTGCTCCCGCAGGAACTCCTCGTCGACGGAACCGGTGCCGATGAGCCGGCTGTCGACAATGCTGGCCAGCCGCACCGCCTCCAGGTCGACCCGTTCCTGGGCGGTGCTGCTGATGGTCCGGGTCTCGACGATGACGAGGGAGACGCCGAAGACGGCGATCACGACGAGCACCACGGCGAGCGTGGACTGGATCAGTCGACGGCGCATGTCCTCTTACCCGGAAGGCCCCCCTCGGGGCTTGCTCAGTTCTTCTCGAAACGGAAGCCCACGCCGCGCACGGTGGCGATGTAGCGGGGGTTGGCCGCGTCGTCCCCCAGCTTCTTGCGCAGCCAGGAGATGTGCATGTCGAGGGTCTTGGTCGACGACCACCAGGTCGTGTCCCAGACCTCGCGCATCAGCTGGTCGCGAGTGACGACCCGGCCGGCGTCGCGCACCAGGACCCGCAGCAGGTCGAACTCCTTCGCGGTGAGCTGGAGCTCCTCCTCGCCCATCCAGGCCCGGTGCGACTCGACGTCGATGCGCACGCCGTGGGTGGCGGGCGGCTGGGGGGGCTCCACGGCGCCGCGCCGCAGCAGGGCCCGGACCCGGGCGAGCAGCTCGGCCAGGCGGAAGGGCTTGGTGACGTAGTCGTCGGCGCCCGCGTCCAGGCCCACGACGGTGTCCACCTCGTCGGCGCGCGCGGTCAGGATCAGGATCGGCACGGCATGGCCCTCGGACCGCAGCCGGCGGGCGACCTCCAGACCGTCCATGCCCGGCAGGCCCAGGTCCAGCACGACCAGGTCGACGCCGCCCTGGAGCCCGGCGTCGAGTGCGGTGGGTCCGTCCTCACGCACCTCGACCTCGTACCCTTCCCTGCGCAGAGCGCGGGCCAGCGGCTCCGAGATGGACGCGTCGTCCTCGGCGAGCAGTACACGGGTCATGGGCTGATGGTAGACCGCTCGGAGCAACGCCCGGGGCAAGATCGCTGCCACGGCCGGCGTACAAGGGGCAAGCCGGACACCGGCCGAGCGCGCCCCGGACACCCGCCGTACGACCCGCCTCGTCGACCCCGCGTCCGCACCTGCGGCTGTGGGGTGCCATCCTGTGATGGACCTTCGAAAGATCGTTCACGGTTCCACAATTACCTGTGATCCGCGTCTCAAGTCCTTCCATACCGGGCGGTGTCCTGCCGTATGGTGAATCAGCGCCTGTAGCACCCCGTGGACCTTTGGCGACAGTTCGACGCTGAAGGTCACTTTTGTGTGCGGGCCGGCCCCCACGGCCGGCCTTGAAAGGAATGACCTGTGGCCGGGCCTCACCGCGTGCAGTGACGCGCGCCGAGGCGTGGATCCCGGTGGCCGCCGCCCACCGCTTCGCAATCCGGAGCGGAATCCCTCAGGCGTGGGACGGGCGGGGAAGTGCCGCCGGTGCCGGCCGCCCCCCACCGGGCGCGCATCGCCTCATGAGCGCGTCCCGACCAGCAAGGATCGACCATGGCGTCCAGCCTGACGAAGGACTCGGTCACCCCGGGCACCCCCGGCTCCGAGAAGACCTTCTTCGGCCACCCCCGCGGACTGGCCACACTCTTCATGACCGAGATGTGGGAGAGGTTCTCCTACTACGGCATGAGGGCTCTGCTCCCGCTGTACCTCGTCGCCCCGGGTGGTCTCGGCCTCGGCGCCGGCACCGCGACCGCGATCTACTCGGTGTACCTCTCGCTGGTGTACCTGCTCACGATGCCGGGCGGCTGGTTCGGCGACCGGGTCTGGGGCCCCCGCAAGACCGTCGCCATCGCCGGCGGCGTGATCATGCTCGGCCACCTCACGCTGGCGCTGCCGTCCTCCGGCACGTTCTACGCGGGCCTCGGTCTGGTCGCCATCGGCTCGGGTCTGCTGAAGGCCAACATCTCCACGATGGTCGGCCAGCTCTACGACGGCCCCGACGACCCGCGCCGCGACGGTGGCTTCACCGTCTTCTACATGGGCATCAACCTCGGTGCCTTCGCCGCGCCGCTGACCATCGGCACCATCGGCGAGAACGTCAACTGGCACCTGGGCTTCGCGCTCGCCGCGGTCGGCATGGGCCTGGGCGTGCTCCAGTTCCTGATCGGCAGCCGCCACCTGGACCCGCACTCCAGCGTGGTCCCGAAGCCGCTGTCCGTCCAGGAGAAGACCTCGACGCTGCGCAAGTCCGCCTTCTGGGCCGCGCTGGCCGTCGTCTTCTACGCGATCGTCGGCTTCTCCGGTCACTACACCCTGAACTGGGTCCTGGTCCCGCTGACCCTGCTCGGCGTGATCATTCCGGTGCTGGTGCTGACCAACATCAAGCGCGACAAGTCCCTGGACCGCGCCGAGCAGTCCAAGATGTCGGCGTACATCTGGTTCTTCGTGGCCGCCGCCGTGTTCTGGATGATCTACGACCAGGGCGGCTCGACCCTGTCGCTCTTCGCCGACTCCTCGGCGGACAACAGCGTCTTCGGCTGGGACTTCCCGGTCTCCTGGTACCAGTCGGTCAACCCGGTCATCATCATGGCCCTGGCCCCGGTCTTCGCCACGCTGTGGCTGGCGCTGGCCCGCCGCGGCAAGGAGCCGAGCACCGTCGTCAAGTTCTGCGGCGGTCTGGTCCTGGTCGGCGCGTCCTTCTTCCTCTTCCTGGCCCCGCTGGGCATCGCGGAGGGCGGCCACAAGGCGGCGGCCCTGTGGCTGGTGGCGATCTACTTCGTCCAGACCTGCGGTGAGCTGATGCTCTCCCCGGTCGGCCTGTCGGTGACGACGAAGATGGCGCCGGTGAAGTACGCCTCGCAGATGATGGGCGTCTGGTTCCTGGCCGTCACCGCCGGTGACGCCACGACCGGCCTGCTCTCCATCGCCGGCGTCGACCTCAACAAGACGGGCATCGTCGCCGCGGAGGCGACCCTCGCGGTGATCGCGGGCATCGCGATCTGGATGTACCGCAAGCGAGTCAAGCAACTCATGGGCGACGTCCGCTGAACCCTGCGGCAGCCGCCTTTCGGAAGGGCCACCTCATCCACCCCGGACGAGGTGGCCCTTCCGCCTTTTCGGCCGGGGGCGAGGGCACCCGTCCCTCAGGACTGCCTCACGGAAAGCCCGGGGGACCCGACGAGACGCTGGAGCGCGGCGGGGCAGCCCCAGGGAGCGGGACGGGAGACGAAGTCCCCGCCGGGGGCTGAGGCGGGGGCCCAGGGGGCTCGGCTCCTGGGCCGACCGAGACAGACGGACGGGCGGGCGCAGGGGAGCAGGAGACGAAGTCCCCACCGGGTCCGAGGCGGAGCCCCACGAGGCTGGACCCCTGGGCCGACCGAGACAGACAGACGGGCGGGCGAAGGGGAGCAGGAGACGAAGTCCCCACCGGGTCCGAGGCGGAGCCCCATGAGGCTGGACCCCTGGGCCGACCGAGACAGACGGACGGATGGGCGAAGGGGAGCAGGAGACGAAGTCCCCACCGGGTCCGAGGCGGAGCCCCACGAGGCTGGACCCCTGGGCCGACCGAGACAGACGGACGGATGGGCGAAGGGGAGCAGGAGACGAAGTCCCCGCGAGGCTGGGGGTGGAGCTCCAGGGGGCTCGGCTCCTTGGCCGACCGAGACGGGTGGGCGAAAGGGGTGCAGGGGAACGAAGTCCCCGCCGGGGTCTGGGGCGGAGCCCCAGGGGGCCGGGCTTCCTGGCCGACCGACGGGTGGGCGAACACGGCGCAAGCGTCGCAGGCTTACGCCGGGGCCCCCAGCTCCGCCCACACCCGCTTGCCCGCGACACCCGGCGTACGCACGACGCCCCAGTCCAGGCACAGCCGCTGCACGATGAACATCCCGTGCCCGCCCGGGCGCCCGGCGCGGTGCGGGGTCCGCGGCGCCGGCTGCCCCGTACCGCGGTCGGAGACCTCCAGCCGGATCACCTTCTTCTCGCAGGTGATCCGCAGCTCGTCCGGCCCTTCGGCGTGCAGACAGGCGTTGGTGACCAGCTCGGACACCACGAGCAGGACGTCCTCGGCGGCGGCCCGCTGGTCCGCGGTGGCGGACGGCAGCCAGCCCCAGGCGTACAGCGCCTCGCGGGTGAAGTCACGGGCCAGCGGGACGACCCCGCTCGCGTCCTCGAAGGTCAGCCTGCGGGTCTGCCGCCCGCCGCCCTCCCCGGACGCGGCGGGCGCGGACGCGGACACCCCGGAAGCGCCGCTGGGCTCCGGACCGCGGTCGCCCGGCGAGTAGGGCCGGGTGGTGCTCATCAGCGCTTCACCTCACCGATTCACCAGTTCACGTTTCAAAGTCGTAGACAGCACAGTCGTACACAGCCGGTTCAGGGTCTCTCCTGCCCGACGGGACCGTACGAACACCCCTGTATTGCGCACGAAACCCGCCGCAGGGCGAAAACACCCGCCCCGGGATGCGCACGCGCCCCTCCGCCGGCCGGACAAGGACGGCTCAGTCGGACGCGTCGGCCAGGGCGGCCGCAAGCGTGTCATGAAGGGTGAAGACCGCTTCGGCTCCCGTGATCTCGAACACGCGCGCCACCACCGGCTGCATGGCCACCAAATGCACTCCGCCCCCCGCGGCCTCCGCCTTCAGCCTCGCTCCGAGCAGGACGTTCAGCCCTGTGGAGTCACAGAACTCCAGCCGCGAGCAGTCCACGACGAGCCGGCTGAATCCCTTGGCGAGGCACTCCTCCAGCGGCTCGCGCAACAGGTCGGCGGTGTGGTGATCCAGCTCACCCGCCGGAGTCACGACGGCGCTGGGGCCCTCTTCCCTCACCTCGACCAGAAGCCGGCCCGACTGGGCACTGCCGACCGTCCCGCGGTCCATGCCGTTTCTCTCTCCCGAGGTCGTGACTGCTTGCTGACGCCCTCGAACACTACGCCCTCCCACTGCACTCCGACACCCGAACAACCGCACACAAACGGACATACCCGCACAGAACACACTTGCGGTCAGCTCGGTAAACCCGGTAGGGCTAGTAGGACACGTAAACCGACACGGCCGGCTTTGGAGGCGCCGCACACCGCAGTGCACGTATTTGGCTTCGGCAGCCGTATGCCGAGAACGATGGAGGACATCATGTCACCCCGGCTCGACGGATCGCGTACCCACCAAGCGACGTCGACACTCCCTCCGGAACATCTGGATCCCATCGAGCAACCCGACGCCGTCGTCGACCACGACGGCGCACTCGCCGGGCTTCCGGACATCCCCGCGTACGACGAGGTCGCTCCGGCGGACGCCAGGGCCCTGTCCAAGACCCTCTTCGAGCGGCTGGAGTCGCTGGAAGAAGGTACCCATGAGTTCGCGTACGTACGCAATACGCTCGTCGAGCTGAACCTCGCGCTGGTCAAGTTCGCCGCCTCCCGCTTCCGCTCGCGCAGCGAGCCGATGGAGGACATCATCCAGGTCGGCACCATCGGCCTGATCAAGGCGATCGACCGCTTCGAGCTGTCGCGCGGTGTGGAGTTCCCCACGTTCGCGATGCCGACCATCATCGGCGAGATCAAGCGCTTCTTCCGTGACACCTCGTGGTCCGTGCGCGTCCCGCGGCGCCTCCAGGAGCTGCGGCTCGACCTGGCGAAGGCCGGCGACGAGCTGGCCCAGCGCCTCGACCGCGCCCCCACGGTGTCCGAGCTGGCCGAGCACCTCGGCCTGTCCAAGGACGAGGTCGTCGAGGGCATGGCGGCGTCCAACGCCTACACCGCCTCCTCGCTGGACGCCCAGCCGGAGGAGGACGACGCGGAGGGCGCGCTCGCCGACCGCATCGGCTACGAGGACCACGGGCTCGAGGGCATCGAGTACGTGGAGTCCCTGAAGCCGCTGATCGCCGAGCTGCCCTCGCGGGACCGGAAGATCCTCTCCCTGCGTTTCGTCGCCGGCATGACCCAGTCGGAGATCGGCGAGGAGCTGGGCATCTCCCAGATGCACGTCTCGCGTCTGCTGTCGCGCACACTCGTACGGCTGCGCAAGGGGCTCACGGTCGAGGAGTAGTCCTCAGCCCCGACCGGGTGACGCTTGCCCTCCAGGGGGGCGGTCCGCTGCCGGGCCGCCCCCCTTCGGGCTGTCGTTCACGGGGAGTTGGCGATCAGTGCGGCCGTCGGCAGCAGCGGGGCCGAAGCGCACAGGAGCCAGAAGGTGCGCGGCGCGAGGGAGGTCCGGCGCCGCAACGCCTCGTTGACCAGCCACCAGATCATCGCGAAGAGCGCCACCACCGGGACGACGATCACCAGCCAGAGCGCCATGCCGTCGTTCTCCGTCGGCTCGCGCACCGTCCAGCCCAGTTCCGCCAGCGGCCAGTTGACCACCAGGAACCACACGAGCCAGAACGGCACGACGCCCGGAATCCCGAGCAGCACGTTCACCAGGAACGGCGTCCACCAGTACTTGGCCATCCGTCCCCCGCTCCCCGGTTCACCCGCCGCTCACACCCTACGCACGCCCCGCCGCCACACCCCCGCGACCAGCGGCACGCCCGGCCGGTAGGCCAGGTGCACGTGGCTCGGGGCGTCGAGCAGCGTCAGGTCGGCGTACGCGCCCGGGGTGAGGCGGCCGACGTCGTCGCGGCGCAGGGCCGCGGCGCCGCCCGCGGTGGCCGACCAGACCGCCTCGTCCGGCGTCATCCCCATGTCCCGTACGGCGAGGGCGATGCAGAAGGGCACGGAGGACGTGAAGGAGGAGCCGGGGTTGCAGTCGGTGGACAGGGCGACCGTGGCACCGGCGTCGATCAGGCGCCGGGCGTCCGGCCACTGGGCGCGGGTGGAGAACTCGGCGCCGGGGAGCAGGGTCGCGACCGTACGGCTGCCCGCGAGGGCGTCCACGTCGGCGTCGGTGAGGTGGGTGCAGTGGTCGGCGCTGGCGGCGTCGAGTTCGACGGCGAGCTGTACGCCGGGGCCGTGGGAGAGCTGGTTGGCGTGGATGCGGGGGTGCAGGCCCTTGGCCTTGCCCGCGGTGAGGATCGCGCGGGCCTGGTCGCCGTCGAAGGCGCCCTTCTCGCAGAACACGTCGATCCAGCGGGCGTGCGGGGCGCAGGCGTCGAGCATCTCGCCGCTGACCAGGTCGACGTAGGCGGCGGGGTCGTCGGCGAGTTCGGGGGCGACGATGTGGGCGCCGAGGAAGGTGACCTCGTCGGTGTGACGGGCGGCGACGCGCAGGGCGCGGGACTCGTCGGCGGTGGTCAGGCCGTAGCCGGACTTGGTCTCGAAGGTGGTGGTGCCCTGGCGCAGGGCCTCCGCGAGGTAGCGGGTGAGGGACGCCTCCAGTTCCGCGTCGCTCGCGGCGCGGGTGGCGGCGACGGTGGTGCGGATGCCGCCCGCGCTGTAGGGGCGGCCGGACATGCGGGCGTTGAACTCCTCGGTGCGGTCGCCCGCGAAGAGCAGGTGGGAGTGGGAGTCCACGAAGCCGGGCAGGACCGCCCGGCCGCCGGCGTCGACCCGGTTGTCAGTGGCGGGTGCTTTGCTTGATTCACCGGTCCACGCGACGCGGTCGCCCTCGATGACGACGGCCGCGTCCCGGACCAGACCGAGCGGGGAGTGGTCGCCGAGGGAGGGGTCGTTGGTGACGAGTGCGGCGATGTTGGTGATGACGGTGCTGCTGCTCATGGGGTCCCTGGTGTCCTCGTGGGGGCGGGTGCGGATGGTCAGGCGCGCAGGGCTTCGACGGCCCGCGCCAGGGCCCGCGGCACATCCGGTACGAGGGCGTGCGCCCCGTCGCGCACGACGTGCCGCCCGCCCACGACCGTGTGCCGTACGTCCGCTGCCGTCGCGGCGAATACGGCCGTCTCGGCGCCGAGCCTGGGCAGTGGCCCCGCGGTCCTGACCGAGTCCAGCGCGACGGTCGCGAGGTCGGCGCGGGCGCCGGTCTCGATGCGGCCGGTGTCGTCCCAGCCGAGGGCGGCGTGTCCGTCGGCGGTGGCGGCGCGCAGCAGGGCGGCGGCCGTCCAGTGGCCGCGGGCGCGGGTGCGCAGGCGCTCGTTCAGCTCCATGGCGCGCGCTTCCTCCAGCAGGTCGACGACGGCGTGGCTGTCCGAGCCGAGGGAGAGCGGGGAGCCCGCCCGCTGGAGGGCGGCCGCGGGACCGATGCCGTCGGCGAGGTCCCGTTCCGTGGTGGGGCACATGCAGGTGCCGGTGCGGCTGTCGCCGAGCAGGGCGATGTCCTCGTCGGTGAGGTGGGTGTTGTGGACGCCGGTGGTGCGGGCGCCCAGCACACCGTGGTCGGCGAGCAGCCGCGCGGGCGTGCAGCCGTGGGCCTGGCGGCAGGCGTCGTTCTCGGCGGTCTGCTCGGACAGGTGCACATGCAGCGGGGCCCGCCGCTCCTCGGCCCACCGCGCCACGGTCGCCAACTGGTCCGCGGGCACGGCCCGTACGGAGTGGATCGCCGCTCCGATCCGTGCGTGATCCCGTTCCTTGAGAACTGAACAGCGTTCGGCCCAGGCCTGGGCCGTGCCGTCGGAGAAGCGGAGCTGGTGGGTGTTGGGGGGTTCGCCGAAGCCGGAGGACAGGTAGCAGGTGTCGAGGAGGGTGATGCGGACACCGGCTTCGGCGGCCGCCTTGATCAGCGCCTCGCCCATCGCGTTGGGGTCGGCGTAGGGGGTGCCTCCGGGCGCGTGGTGGACGTAGTGGAACTCGCCGACGGTGGTGATGCCGGCCAGCGCCATCTCGGCGTACACGGCGCGGGCGAGGGCGTGGTAGGTGTCCGGGGTCAGCCGGTCGGCGAAGGAGTACATCACCTCGCGCCAGGTCCAGAAGGTGCCGGAGCCGACCTGGACGGTGCCGCGCAGGGCCCGGTGGAAGGCGTGCGAGTGGGCGTTGGCCAGTCCCGGCAGGGTCAGGCCGCGCAGGATCTCGGCTCCGGACGGCGGGGTGGGGATGCCCGTGCGGACGGCGGTGATGCGGCCGTCCGCCACCTCCAGGGCCACGTCCGGCTCGACGTGGGCGCCGAGCCAGGCGTGCTCCAGCCAGTACGTGCGGGTCCGTTCGGTGGCGGTCACGTGCAGGCCAGCCCTTCCAGTACGTCGGCGAGTGCGTTCACCCCGGCCACGCAGTCGTCCTCGGCGGCGTACTCGGCCGGGGAGTGCGAGACGCCGGTGGGGTTGCGTACGAACAGCATGGCGGTCGGGATGCGGCCGGAGAGGATTCCGGCGTCGTGTCCGGCGCCGGTGCCGAGGACGGGGACCTTCAGTTCCGTACGGGTGCCCAGGATGCGGGCGAGTTCGTCGCGCAGGGCATGGTCGAACTCGACGACGGGCGTGAAGGACTCGCGCACGACGTCGAGGTCCACGCCGTGGGCGGCGGCGTACTCGCGGGCGGCCTTCTCGACGCCGGTGACCACCGTGTCCAGGCTCGCCTGGTCGGCGGCGCGGGAGTCGAGCCAGCCGCGCACCAGGGAGGGGACGGCGTTGACGCCGTTGGGTTCGACGCCGATCTTGCCGAAGGTGGCGACGGCACCGGCGAGTTCGGCCTCGCGGCGGGCGGCGAGGACGGTCTCGGCGTACGGCAGCATCGGGTCGTGCCGGTCGGCGAGTCGGGTGGTGCCGGCGTGGTTGGCCTCGCCGCGGAAGTCGAACCGCCAGCGTCCGTGCGGCCAGATGGCGGAGGCGATGCCGATGCGATCGCCGGACAGGTCGAGGGCGCGGCCCTGTTCGACGTGGAGTTCGACGAAGGCGCCGATGCGGGCGAGCCGCTCGGGGTCGGGGCCGAGGGTGTCCGGGTCGTACCCGGCGGCCTCCATGGCCCGCGGGAGGGGGATGCCGTCGCCGTCGGTCAGGCGGTGGGCCTGCTCGACGGTGAGCGCGCCGGCGGTGAGCCTGGAGCCGACGCAGGCCAGGCCGAAGCGGGCGCCCTCCTCGTCACCGAAGTTGACGATGCCCAGCGGCCTGGTGAACCGCGCTCCCCGCCCGCGCAGTTCGTCCAGGGCGGCGAACGCGGAGACGACGCCGAGCGGGCCGTCGAAAGCGCCGCCGTCGGGCACGGAGTCCAGGTGGGACCCGGTGACGACGGCGTTCCCGGCGGCAGGGTCGCCGAGCCAGGCCCACTGGTTGCCGTTGCGGTCGACCTCGTAGGCCAGTCGGCGAGCCTCGGCCTGCTCCTGGAACCAGGTCCGGCAGTCGGCGTCGGCTCCGGTCCAGGCGTAGCGGCGGTAGCCGCCGGAGGCGGAGCCGCGGCCGACCGGCAGCAGCTCCGCCCACATGCTGTGGAAGCTCACGCGCCGTCACCCTCGGGCGTCGTGCCGCTCCCGTGCGCCTCTGCGCCCTCGCGGCCTTCGCGCATCGGCACCCGGACGCCCCGCTCCCCGGCCACCGACTCGGCGATGTCGTACCCGGCGTCGACGTGCCGGATGACGCCCATGCCGGGGTCGTTGGTGAGCACCCGGCGGATCTTCTCCCCGGCGAGAGGAGTGCCGTCGGCGACGGTGACCTGTCCGGCGTGGATGGAGCGGCCCATGCCGACGCCGCCGCCGTGGTGGAGGGAGACCCAGGAGGCGCCGGAGGCCACGTTGACCATGGCGTTGAGCAGCGGCCAGTCGGCGATGGCGTCGGAGCCGTCGAGCATCGCCTCGGTCTCGCGGTACGGGGAGGCGACGGAGCCGCAGTCGAGGTGGTCGCGGCCGATGACGATCGGGGCGGCCAGCTCGCCGCTCGCGACCATGTCGTTGAACCGCTCTCCGGCCTTGTCGCGCTCGCCGTAGCCGAGCCAGCAGATGCGGGCGGGCAGGCCCTGGAAGTGGACCCGTTCCCCGGCCATCTTGATCCAGCGGGCCAGGGACTCGTTCTCGGGGAACAGGTCGAGGATCGCCTGGTCGGTCTTGGCGATGTCGGCGGGGTCGCCGGACAGGGCGGCCCAGCGGAAGGGGCCCTTGCCCTCGCAGAACAGGGGGCGGATGTAGGCGGGGACGAAGCCGGGGAAGGCGAAGGCCCGGTCGTATCCGGCGAGCTGTGCCTCGCCGCGGATGGAGTTGCCGTAGTCGAAGACCTCGGCACCGGCGTCCTGGAAGCCGACCATGGCCTCGACGTGCCGGGCCATGGACTCGCGGGCCCGGGTGGTGAAGCCGGCCGGGTCCTTGGCGGCGGCGTCGGCCATGTCCTCGAAGGCGATGCCGGTGGGCAGGTAGGCCAGCGGGTCGTGCGCCGAGGTCTGGTCGGTGACGATGTCGATCGGGGCGCCCATGGCGAGAAGCTGCGGGACCAGTTCGGCGGCGTTGCCCAGGACGCCGATGGACAGCGGCTTACGCCGGTCCCGGGCCTCGGTGGCCAGCTGGAGGGCGTGGTCGAGGGAGTCGGCCTTGACGTCGAGGTAGCGGTGCTCGATGCGGCGGTCGATGGCGCGCGGGTCGCAGTCGACGCAGATCACGACGCCGTCGTTCATGGTGACGGCCAGCGGCTGGGCGCCGCCCATGCCGCCGAGGCCGGCGGTGAGGGTGATGGTGCCGGCCAGCGTGCCGCCGAACTTCTTCGCGGCGACGGCGGCGAAGGTCTCGTAGGTGCCCTGGAGGATGCCCTGGGTGCCGATGTAGATCCAGGAGCCGGCCGTCATCTGCCCGTACATGGTCAGGCCGAGGGCTTCCAGCCGGCGGAACTCCTCCCAGTTGGCCCAGTCCCCGACCAGGTTGGAGTTGGCGATGAGGACCCGCGGGGCCCACTCGTGGGTCTGCATGACGCCGACCGGCCGGCCGGACTGGACGAGCATCGTCTCGTCCTGCTTGAGGGTGCGCAGGGTCCGCACCATCGCGTCGAAGGAACGCCAGTCGCGGGCCGCCTTCCCCGTGCCGCCGTAGACGACGAGCTTGTCGGGGTGCTCGGCGACCTCCGGGTCGAGGTTGTTCTGCAGCATCCGCAGGGCGGCCTCCTGCTGCCAGCCCAGGGCGCTCGGCTCGGTACCGCGTGGCGCTCGGACAGGACGAGGTCCGGACATGGTCTGCCTCCTGGTGGCTTGCTCCCGGCGGATTGTTGCTGCGGCTATTCATATCCTCGCCTCCTGAATAGAACTAGTCAACAGGGTCGTGTCCGCGCGGCGCACATGCGAGTGCGGGGCCCCCGGTCGGGGACCCCGCACTCGGACTGCCGGTTCTTGTCGTGGTCGCTCGCGCTCAGACTGCCGCGGGCGTCTTGCGCCTGGCACCGCCCGGTGCCGCGTCGCCCGCCGCGATGCCCGTGCTGCGGTAGGCCTTGACCGCCTTGCCCGCGGGGCGGCCGGCGTTGCCGGCGAGCCAGTCCACGCGGACCCACAGCAGGGCGTCCCCGGCCTGTTCGCGGCGGCCGATCCAGGCGGACTTGAGCCACAGCCCGGCGCCGCAGCCGGCCAGCAGCAGCCCGCCCGCGGCGGGCACGGCGAAGGCGCTGCCGAGGGCGGCGAGGAAGGCGAGAAGCAGCCACCAGCGGTGGCCCCGGCGCCAGTTGCGCACGGTGACCCGGCGGTCCTGGAGCACATCGTGCTTGCCCGCGCGGGCGGCCGAACCTGCGAGGGCGGTGTAGCGCCGCCTGCGCACCCACGCCACGACGGCCGTGGCGACGATGAAGAGCGCGGCACCGGCCAGCACCCCGATCCGGCGTCCGGTGAGTCCGGGCACCAGTACGCCGATGCCCGCCGCGAAAACGCCCAGCCACCACAGCGGTGCGGCGCCCGCCCGTACGACGACGGCGACCCGCGCCAGCCCCACCTGTCCTCCGCGCGCCACGTCCTGCCTCCTGTTCCGTTCCGGCCCGTGCGATGTGTCCGGTGCCGATGCGTCTGAAGGGTGTGTCAGGCGCCGCACTGTAACGGGGCAAGCTGAGACGAGTCTGAGAACGCGTCCGCCGTCCGGGCACCCCGCGCGGGGTCAGTCCACGAAGAGCCCCCGCGCCACGGCTTTGGCGTCGAACTCCTCCAGCCGGGCCTGCGCGTCCGGCAGGTCGTCGCACATCGCCTCGAGGAGCACCCGGCCGAGCAGCATCGGCGCGCAGGCCGTGTCGAAGGCGAGGCCGGTGCCGACGGCGGCGGGCAGCAGCAGGTCGGACACCTTGGCGACCGGCGCGAAGGCGGAGTCGGCGACGGTCACCACCGTGAGCCCCGCCTCCTTGGCGTGGGTGAGCGCCTCGACGACCTCGCGCGGGTGCCGGGGCAGGGCGAAGCAGAGCAGCGTGCCCGCTCCGGCCCGGACGGCGGCGTCGATGCGGTCGTGGAGCATCGTGCCGCCCTCGCCCAGCAGCCGGACGTCCGGGTGGACCTTGGCGGCGAAGTAGGCGAAGCCGTGCGCCTGGGCGGCGGCGGCCCGCAGTCCGAGCACCGGCAGCGGCCGGCTCCCGGCGAGCAGGCGGCCGGCCTCCCGCACCGGACCCGGGTCGGCCAGCACCTCCGCGAGGTGCCGGAGGTTCTCGATCTCGGCCGCCACCGCCTGCTGGTACTCGTTGCCGGCCCCGGTGTCCGCGACCGGCTCCGCGGGCGCGACCTCGCGCAGATGGCGCCGCAGCGCCGGATAGCCGTCGAAACCGAGGGCGACGGCGAAGCGGGTCACGGACGGCTGGCTGACCCCCGCCAGCTCGGCCAGCTCCACGCTCGACAGAAACGGCACGTCGGAGGCGCGGCGCACCATGCTGTGCGCGATGCGCCGCTGGGTCGGCGTCAGCCGGTGCCCCTCGAACAGGGCCTGGAGCCGTGCCGCCGGGCTGTCGGCCCCGTTCGTCCCACCACGCGCACCGGCCCCACTGGTCCCGCTCATGGCCTGCTCCCCCTACGTCTATTCACCTCGCCCGGTCACTGCATACCGTTATACAGCGAGGCGCCGGAGGGCACGATGCCGAGGGACGGCCGAGAGCGCCTGCTCCAGTCCCGCCGGCGCCGTGCCCCCGGCCCTCACCTCCTCGGCTCCTCGGCTCCTCGGCTCCTCGCAACGGGCGGTACTGACGCCAGGTCAGCAACGGACCGCGAGACGTGCGGGGCCCCGAAGGCTCAGCAGTCCGTTCCAGCGGACCTCCTCGGCCTGTTCCAGGCCGGGGAAGCGGCGGACCAGCTCGCCGATGGCGACCCGGGCCTGGATCCGGGCGAGCGCGCCGCCGATGCAGTAGTGGGCACCACCGCCGAACGAGACGTGACGACGGGCGTTCTCGCGGTCCAGCCGCAGCCGGTCGGCATCCGGGCCCCAGAACTCCTCGTCGCGGTTGGCCCCGGCCAGGCTCGCGAGGACCACCGAACCGGCCGGGATCTCGTGGTCGCCCAGCGGTTGGGCGACGAGCGTGACGCGTCGGGCGAGGTGGACGGGCGGCTCGTAGCGGAGCAGTTCCTCGACGGCGTTGCGATCGAGGCCGGGTGTGGCGCGGAGGAGGCCGAGCTGGTCGGGATGGCGCAGCAGCGCGAGGGTCCCGCCCGAGATCAGGTTGACGGTCGTCTCGTAGCCGGCGACGTAGATCATGGCGACCTGGGCGACCAGTTCGTCGTGGCTGAGTCGGTCGCCGTCGTCCTCCGCGTCGATGAGGGCGGTGAGCAGGTCGTCGGCGCGGTCCCGTCGCTTGCGGGAGATCGCGTCGGAGACCAGGTCCACCATCTCGGCGTCGGCTGCCTCGACGTCCGCCTCGGCGCCGGCCCCGGGCTCTCCCAGTCGGATCAGCAGGCTGGTCAGCTCGCGCAGGCGCACGGTGTCGACCGGTGGCATGCCGAGGATCCGGGTGATCACGGCGAACGGAAGGGGAAAGGCGAGGGTTTCCACGAGGTCCCCTCCCCCGGCCGAGTCCAGGCCGTCCAGCGCCTTGTCGACCAGGTCGCGCACCACCGGCTCGATGCCGCTCATCGCGCGGGGGGTGAACGCCTGGGAGACGAGTCTGCGCAGCCTGGTGTGGTGCGGGGGGTCCTGGTCGATCAGCGCGAGTCCCTTGAGGCGCGGCGACCGGCCGGCGTCGTCGGCGCCCCGTGCGTTGCGTTTGTCGACGGAGTGGTCCGCGCGCAGCAACGCCTCCACGTCCTTGTACCGGGAGACCACCCAGAAGCCCCCCGGGTGCGCGTGCACCGGTGCGTGCCGGCGTATCTCGGCGTAGTGGGGGTGCGGGTCCTCCATGAATCCGTCGGAGAGCGGGTTGAACATGACCGGGGTCCGACGCGTCGCGCCGCTCATGAGGTGCGTCCTCTCTCGATGTGGGGCGATAGGGAAACAGGCGTCGGCGAGGCCGGCGTCCTGCCGCGCCGGTACGCCGCCGCGGCGAGCGCGCCCACGGTCAGCGCGCCGCCCACGGCGACGCCCTTGCGCAGGCCCGTGCCGGAGGGGGAAGCGGGCGCGGGGGCAGGGCGGTGGCCGGCAGTCCGGGGGTAGGGCCCCACGGCTTCCGCGTAGCGGCGCCGGCAGACGTCGGCGATCCGTGCCCGCCGCTCGGGCGGCAGCGCCGACAGGCGCTCCAGGAACATCGCCTCGTAGCGGTCGACCTCGCGTCGAAGCTCCGCGGCGGCCGCGTCCCCGAAGAGTTCCACGAAGGCGGCGTAGACGTTCAGGGTGCCCGCGGCGACGTCCTGCTCGTAGTGCCGCAGGTCGTTGGCGATGTCGGCGAGCACCTCCACCGGCCAGAGCAGGTCCCGGGCCGCCGGGTCCATCGGCCGCCGGCGCAGGGCGAAGGTCATGGCGCGCAGCAGGCGCACGTCGGTGGGCCGCAGCTCGACCATGGCGAGGACGTCCTCCCGGGCGACGGTGCCGCGCGACGTGGTGCCGTTCTCCAGCCGGATGAACCGCTCCGCCTCGTCGACGAGGAAGGCCACGTCGTCGTTCCACGCCCTCAGTAGCCGCAGTACCTTCTCGAAGGCCCTCTTGTACGTGTGGAACGCCTCGTAGTCGCTGCCCCGCACGGCATCGAGGTCCACCGCCGCGTTCCGTTCGGCCAGCGAGTCGACGCGATAGACCAGGTACTCGACGCCGAGCAGCACGGGCGTCAGCCGCAGGCGCTGCCGGCGCGGCACCTCGTCCACTACGTAGTACATCCGCAGGACGTAGTCCCGCACGATGCCCGCGGCCTTCCCCAGGGGAGTCGCCGCCAGGCCGGCCGGAGTGATCATCTGGCTTCCTTTCCGCAGGAGTTCGGATGTCGGGCGTCGAGGTGCCAGGCGACCGCGCAGCCGACCGTCAGTCCCAGCAGGCAGCCGCCCGCGACGTCGGCGGCGTGGTGGGCTTCGGCCAGGACGCGGGAGACGCCGACGGCCGGCACGAGGAGCGCGCCCGCGCCCAGGCACAGCCACCACAGCCACGTGCCCCCGCGCACCACCACCAGCAGCACCACCAGGACGAGGGTCGCGGAGGCCATGTGGCCGGACGGGAAGCTGAACCCGGCGTCCTGGCGCGCGCCGTCGGCCGGGACCGGGGCGGGCCGCCCCACCAGGGGTTCGAGCAGCATCTCGGCGGCGAACTGCACGCTCAGTCCGGCCAGCACCCAGAGGGCGGCGCCGAGGCGCCGACGCCACAGCAGCAGGCCGAGGACCGCGAGCACACCCGCGGCGAGCAGGGCCGAGCCCGCCAGGTCCGCCCACCCGCCGGCGCCCGCCCAGGGTCCGTCCGGTGCCCCGAGCGAACGGTCGGCCCATTCGCGGGCGTCGGCGTCGAACGTTCTGACGGCATCGCTCCGGGCCGTCACCAGCACGGTCAGCACCAGGAGCGCCACCGCCGAGACCGCCGAGGCGACGAGGTGCCGGGAGGCGGCCACTGTGGCGGCCGCGGCCTCGGCCCCGGTCACAGGGCGGGCTCGGCGGGGGCGCTCGCGGCCGGGTCGGCGTCGCCGGGCTTCCTGGCCGTGACCACCTTGTAGCGCCATACGCCCGCGTCGAACATCCGGATCTGCGCCGCGGACGCGATCAGGTTGTCGGCCGGTACCGGAGCCAGCACTCCGATCCGCCGGAAGGCCGGGGCGGTGGGGCCGAGCAGCCGCACCAGCCATCCCAGCCGCCGCAGCGAGGGGGCGACGTGGTGGGAGATGTCGAGGATCCGTATCTCGTCGAAGCCCTGCTTGCGCAACAGCCGCTCGTACTCGGCCTCCGAGAGCAGACCGGGCATCGCCCACCCCTGGCACCAGGTCTGCAGCTCGTCCTCCTCGGCCGGGGTGAGCGCGGGGTCCTCGCGGACCAGGTACTCGGCGATCATCAGCCGGCCGCCGGGAGCCAGCACCCGGTGGGCCTCGCGGACGAAGGCCTCCTTGTCGTCGACGTGAACGACGCTCTCCAGCGCCCATACGACGGTGTGCGAGCCTGCGGGGAGCCCGGTGTCGGTGAAGTCGGCCTCCACGAACTCCACGTTGTCCTCGACGCCCGCCCGACGGGCAGCCTCCCGGGCGGCCGTGACCTGGAAGGGGGTGATGTTCACGCCGGTCGCCCGGCAGCCGAACCGTTCGGCGATGCGGATCACGCACCCGCCGATCCCGCAGCCGGCGTCCATGATGCGGTCCTCGGGGGTGATCCCGACGACGGACGCCAGAAAGCCGGTCATCCGCCGCAGCGCGGTGACGTGGTTCCGGATCCCCTGGTCGTAGAAGCCGAAGTGCAGGGCCCCGGCCTTCTCGCTGCGCCACAGGTGGCGGTAGTCCCAGCGTGTTCCCTCGAAGTAGTCGACGACCTGCTGACGGCTCGCGTTCATGGGCATTCCCTTCCTAGAACCGGCGCCAGGGCGACATGCCGGCGGCGCGGAGACGGCGGTGGAGGAGGACGCAGTAGGCGGCGTCGAGGAGGAACGTCCACCCGTACATCACGTTGATCAGCGGGGTCAGCGGGTACGAGCGGTTGCCCAGAGCCTTGCGCCCGAAGTCGGACCAACTCGTCGGCCAGGTCCGCTGCGGCGAGGTGGTGACGGTGAGTGCCGTGGCGATCCAGGCGCACAGCGTGCCCAGCCACTTGCCGAGGGCGATGTACATCGACTGGCCGGCGGGCGACCCGCGGTCCTCCAGCATCTTGATGTACAGGATCGACATCATCAGGTTGATCCCGAACCCGGTGTACTCCCCGTCGGGATCGGCCAGGTCGATGAAGGCGTGGTAGTTGACCGACAGGGCGACGGCCACGAACAGGCCGAACAGCGGGCGGAAGTAGCGCCCGAGCGCGCTGTCCGGGAACTGCGCCGCGCCGTACTTCCACACCTGCCAGGCGATCACGGCGTCGACCAGGAACCCGAAGATGCTCGCGGTGTGGAAGTAGTCACCCAGCGGGTCGAGGAGGAAACCGTAGGCGAACTCCCAGGTCAGGTTGGCGAAGAGAGCGGCGAGCGGCACGCCGTAGGTCTGGTCGGCGAAGCCCCGGTAGATGATCGCCACGTAGGCGACCAGCCAACCGACCACGCACAACATGCCGAACAGGACGACGGCGCTCGACACTCCGTCGGCCGTGGCCTCGTCCTCGTGCCGTTCGAACGCCGGTTCCGGATAGTCGCCCCATGCGGGGGCGCAGTGGAGTGCCACCGCCCGTTGCAGCCGTTCCCGGTCCGCGGCGCCGACGGACCGGAGCCGTTTCTCCAACTGGGCTCTGAAGTCGGCCACTTCATCGCGCAGCCGGTCCGCTGCCGCGGCACCGTGGGTGTCGACGAAGGCCGCGTAGATGTTGGTGCGCTTGATCGTCTCGGGACCGGCCGCGTACCGCGTCACGTCCCACGCGACATAGGCCAGCGTCTCGGCGGGCCGGAGCGCCTCGCGGAGCGCCTCGGCACCGGGGCGGTCCCACGACCGGCCGAGGTCGCGGACGACGCGCAGTTCGCTGGGGGCCAGTTCCAAGAGGCGCCGCAGCTGCCTCGGTTCCGCGGTCCCCCGGCGGACCGCGAATTCGGTCTCGGCCAGTTCCGCGATGTCCTGATGCAGCTGCGCGCCATCGGGAATGCGGGTGCAGAGACGTGCGAGAACTCTTTCGATACAGGCGTCCCTAAAACCTGAGAGTTGGCCGAAAATCCGCCCTCCCACAGGTTCCGGAGCAAGGGCGGCGAGACGTCCGCGTTTCATCGCGGATGCCAGGTAGCGCACTGTCAAGCGTGCGGGCGTGGCATGAAGTTGCCATTTCAGGGAGGACCCGAGGACGGGTCGGTGGATGCCTTCACTGACGGCCGTCTCGGTACCGCGGCGCAACGGCGGGGCGACTTGGGCGACGGCCGAGGTCAACAGGCGTTTGACCCGCCCAGAAGCCGACAACCTCAGGGTTCTCATGCTGCTCAATCCAGCCTCCTAGAGCCGAAACCGCATGATCCATATGGCCTGCGGGCGCACAACCACCATGACGGAAGGGGAAATTCCGGGTTGCGTCCATCCGAACGGGTGGTCAATATGGTGTACCATATCGACTTCCGCCGCTCAGGCTCAGCTGCAAGACCTGCCGCAAATGGTTGCCGTCCAGACCACGGGGGTATGCATTGGACGCCGTTTTAGAGCACTCATTGTCCGCCGCAGAAGCAGATGAATTACACGCGGCAGCCCGTGCCGCGCTGACCGCCCATGGATCGCCTTCTATTCCCTCTTTCTATAAGGGAGTGGAAGAGTACGCCCGTCGAATACCGGCGTCGCTGCGTGCCCTTCTGAAGGAATTCCGGGAATCCCCCACGCTGTGCGCGCTGCGCGTCTCGGGCGTTCGGGTGGACCCGGATCGGTGCGGGCCCACCCCGCTCACCTGGCAGGAAGGCCTGGACGACACCCGCCAGGCCCCGGAGGAGGCGCAACTGGCGCTGGTGGCCTCCCGGCTGGGCGGAGTCTTCGCGTGGCCCACCATCCAGCGCGGACGGATGGTGCAGAACCTGGTCCCCGTCGAGAGCGACCGCCGGGAGCAGAGCGGTCACGGCTCGGTCGCCCTGGAGTGGCACACGGAGGACGGCTTCCACCAGGACCGGTGCCGCTACCTGGCACTGCTCGGCATCCGGAATCCCGACCGCGTGCCCACCACGATCGGCAGAGTCCACGACGTGCGGCTGAGCGAACGCCACCGGTCCGTGCTGCGCGAGAAGCGCTTCCTGATCCGCCCGGACCTGGAGCATCTGCGCCAGCTGGCCGACTACGCTCCCGGCAGCGAGATCCTGCGGCGCGCCCACGAGATGAACGAGGACCCGGAGCCGGTCGCCCTCTTCTTCGGCACTCCCGGCTCCCCGTGCCTGCGGATCGACGCGCCCTACACCACCGCGTTGCCCGGCGACGAGGAGGCCGCCGAGGCCCTGGCCGCGGTCGTCGACGAGCTGAGCCGCGCCCAACGGGACGTGGTGGTCGACGAGGGAGACGTGCTCATCGTCGACAACTACCGCGCCGTGCACGGCCGTCGTGCCTTCCAGCCGCGATACGACGGCACGGACCGCTGGCTGAAGCGGCTGAGCGTGGCCGGCGGCAGCACGGTGACCGGCCCGGCCGACCACCGGTCGCTGTCCCGCAGCGCACCTGGCCGGCCGTCGTTTCTCTGAGCAAGAGGTCCTGGCGACCGGCCGCACCACGTCCGTACGCAGTCAGTCGATGACTCGTTCAGCGAATACACGGGGGAAGTGAACGCTCATGTCATTGCCCGTAGGCAACACCCAGGCGGACGTGGACTATCCCGTCCCGATGGAGAATTTCCGGCGCCAGGTGAACGAACGGCTGCGTTCCTCGGTGGACTCGGTGGGGCCACCCAGGCTGCGTGAGGCAATGGCCTATTCCTTATTGGCCGACGGAAAACGCATCCGGCCCACCCTGTGCCTGTTGGCCTTCGAGATGTTCGACACCGATGTGGCCACTGCCCTGCCCACGGCCTGCGCCCTGGAAATGCTGCACACGGCGTCACTCATCCACGACGACCTGCCGTCCATGGACGATGACGACTTCCGCCGCGGCAGCCCCTCCAATCACCGGGTGTTCGGTGAGGGAATGGCGCTGCTGGCAGGAGACGCGCTTCTCGCGTACGCGCTGGAGTTCATTCTCCACAACGCCGAAACCCTGCACCCGGAGAAACTTCTGGGCGTCATGGCCAAACTGATCGAGGTGGTCGGCCCGTCCGGGCTTTCCGGCGGCCAGGCACTCGACCTCCATTGCCAGGGACTCGACCAGGTCGCCCCGTGGACCGTGGAGGAGATGCACATCAAGAAGACCGGGGCGCTCATCGAGGCCTCGGTGGTCACCGGGGCGATACTCGGAGGCGCGTCGCAGGAAGACATAGCGCGCCTGACGACGTATGCGAGAAACCTCGGGCTCGCCTATCAGATCGTGGACGACATACTCGACGAGACGTCGACCTTCGACGAGTTCGGCAAGGAGGTCGGCCAGGACCGGGCCGCGGGGAAATGGACGTACCCCCGGCTGATGGGCGTGGAGAAGGCGCGGCAGCGGGTACGCGAACTGATCGCGCACGCCGTGGCGGAACTCGAAGGTTTCGGCGAGCGCGCGTCCATGCTCCGGTGGGCCGCTCAGGTCGTCCACGACCGGGCCGCCGCATGACCGGCGCCGACGGCTCCCGCGAGGAGCTGGAGACCACTCCCGTCTCGGCCCTCCCGCCGAATCCCGCCGGGGCGAACATCGCCGCTTCCTGGTACGCGGCGATCAGAGGTTCGCGGCTGGGCAAGGGCCCGCACCGGATGCGGCTGTTCGGACGCGAGGTGGTGCTGTGGCGAGACCGGCGGGGAACGGCACGGTGCGTCACGGCGCACTGCCCCCACCAGGGCGCCAACCTGGGTCTGGGCGACGTCGTCGACGGGCAACTGCGCTGCCCCTTCCACCACTGGCGGTTCGACGGGAACGGCGCCTGCTCCGCCATCCCGGGCGTCTCGCGCATCCCCACGACCGCCCGGACGCGGTCCTACCCGACCCGCGAGGCGCACGGATTCGTCTGGGTCTGGTACGGAACCGCCGAGCCCCTCTTCGAGCTGCCGGAGTTTCCCGCCCTTTCCGACAGGCCCCGCCGCTACCTCGGCTTCCACTACGACGACGCGACCACCGGGACGGTCCGGCAGCTGCTGGAGAACGCGGTCGACCACCAGCACTTCAGCGCCCTGCACGGACTCGACCTGGAGGGGGTGGAGTTCCGCGTCCTCACCGCTCAGTCCGAGGCTGCGGACAACGGCCCGCCGCTGTCGAGGGACGACGCCTGGTTCGGCGTCCGGTTCTCCGGACGGCCGTGGCGGCCGCCGCTGCGCCGCGCCCCGTTCGCCTGGCTCACCGCCGTCGTCTCCACGTTCGCGATGGGCCGCCGCATGCAGTTGCTGGTCGACGGCTGGCCCGGTGGGCAGCGCTTCACGGCGTACGTGGACGGCACCGAGATCTACAAAGTGATCATGGGGATCGTCCCCGAGGGGGACCGGGCCACCCGGCAGGTCGGATGGGCCGGCGTGCGCCGCACGGGACGCTGGCACCGCACCCTCTTCCACTACGTCCTGTTCTGGGTCCAGAACCGGGCGGGGACCTTCCAGGACGTGCCCGTCTACGACTCGACCCGCAACGCCCAGCCCACGGTCTACGTGCGCTACGACAACGGGCTCCTCCGGTTCCGCCGCTACTACCAGTCGTGGGTCGACCGCGCGGCGGACGACGGAAAGGCCGGCACATGAGTCCCGCGCCGGTGCGGGGCCGGCCGCCCCGCGATCTCGAAGCCCCCCGCGACCTGGCGCGTGGATGGTACGTGGCCGAGCGCTCCACCCGGGTGGGACGGCGGCCCCGGCCCGCGGTCGTGGCCGGCACGGAAGTGGTGGTGTGGCGCACGGGCGACGGCGCTGCCGTGGTCATGGACCGTTTCTGCCCCCACCAGGGGGCCGCACTGGAGCTGGGCCGGGTGGTGGACGGGGATCTGCGATGCGCGTTCCACCACTGGCGGTTCGACGGGGAGGGGACCTGCGTGGCCGCCCCGTCCACCCGGCGCCTGCCACGCGGCACCACGGCCCGGGTCCACCCCTCCTGGGAGGGGCTCGGCTACGTCTGGACCTGGAGGGGCTCGGCGGTACCCGAGTACCCGCCGCCGGACTTCCCGCACCTCGGCCCGACGTCGCCGGCCCACCGGCGCTACCGCTTCGCCTTCGACACCAACGCCACGGCCCGCCGGGTCCTGGAGAACGGCTTCGACCTGCCCCACTTCCCGGTGGTCCACGGCATCGCGGGAGATCTGCGGCTCACCTGGGACGCCGAGGAGAACAAACACACGATGGGGGCGCGCATCACCACGGACTCGATCGCCCTGCCCGGCCCCCTGGCCAGGCGCCCCGGAGGTCTGGGACGGCTCTGCCTGCACCTGCGCTCGACGCCCTCGTACCAGGTGCTGACCTTCGAGCTCGACGACCGGCCGGTCGCACACGAGTTGCTGGCCGTGACGCCGGTGGCGCGGGACAGGACCACGATGCACGGCTGGACCGTCGTGCCACGGGCCGGCGGTCTGCTGGGCTCCGCCCCGGTCTTCTGGGCCTACCGGCTCCAGCACTGGTGGGGAACCCGGGCGGACCTGCGGATCTACCGGGACGCCGAGGAGACCGACGGCTCGATCAACACCCCGGACGACGAGGGCGTGCTGCGGTTCCGCCAGTTCCATCGCCACTGGACGGGGCGGGGGCCGCGATGAGGGACGCGACGCGGGAACGGCGGCGGATCGACGAGGGGAAGAGCGGATGAGGCGGAAGACGTCGGAACGCCTGGCCGCGTCGGCCAGGCCGGTCACCAACCTCGCCTCGGGCTGGTACGTCGCGCTCCCCTCGGCCGAGCTGAGGACCGGGCCTCGCCGGGCCACCCTGTTCGGCACCGCCCACGTCGCCTGGCGCGGCAAGGACGGGCAGGCTCATGTGCAGGGTGCGGTCTGCCCGCACGCGGGCGCCGCCCTGTTCGGCGGCCGGGTGGTCGACGGCACCCTCGAATGCCCCTTCCACCGATGGCGGTTCGACGGGTCCGGGGCGTGCGTCTCGGTGCCGGGGAGGCGCCCGCCGGCCCGGGCCGCCGTCACCGCACTGCCCACGCGCGAGTGCTCCGGCTACGTGTGGGTGTGGTACGGGGCCGGGCCGCCCCGGTACGAGCCACCGGACCTGCCGGGACTGGAGGCCCGCCGGTTCCCGGGCATCCGCGCCTTCCGCCTGGCCGACCCGACCAGGGCCACCACTCGGCGGATCCTGGAGAACACCTATGACCCCGACCACCTGGTGGCCCTGCACGGGCTGACGGTGGCCGGGCAGGCCCGGATCACCTTCCCCGCCGCGGGCGGGAAGGCGCTGAGCGGCGCCGTGCCGGGCGCGGCGGACGGCGGCGCGACGGCGGCCGGCGGCGGCCCGGAGGACCGCTGCGACGCGACCCTGACCTGGCCCTCGTACCGGGGACCGCTGGGCACGGTGTCCAACGCGTTCGGGCTCAACGCCGACGAGTTCACCCTGCGGGTGCGCGGCTGGGCGAGCTGCCAGGAGATCGAGTACTTCGCCGACGGCCGGCGTCTGTACCGGATGGTCCTCGCCGTCACCCCGATCGGGGAGCACCACAGCGTCCAGCACATCAACGCCGCCGTGGACGCCGACGGTGCGGGGATCGTCGGGTGGCTGCGCTCACTGGTCCACCGCGCCGAGGTGCAGGTGGCCGCACGCCAGGACCTCCCGGTCTTCGACACCCTGCTGCCGGGGGACCGGCACGGCATCTATGTGCCCGGGGACGAGGCGGTCCGGCGGTTCCGGCGGTTCTACCAGCAGTGGGTGGAGTTGGCGCAGCGTGGCTGAGCATGTCGTGGATCTGATCGATGCCGCCGGGCTGCCCCTGGAGCAGGTCGGGGGCAAGGCCAGGGGACTGGGCCGGCTGGTGGCGGCGGGTTTCCCGGTGCCCCCCGGTTTCTGCCTCCCGGTGGACGCGTTCGCCGCCTCCGCGGACAGGGCGGAGGACGAGGAGGACGACGGGGGATCGGGGCTGCTGCCCGACGCGGTCGCCCGGGCGCGAGCCCGCTGGGAGACCCTGCACGCCCCGCACGGCGTCGCCGTGCGGTCGTCGGCCACCAGCGAGGACGGCGCGACGAGCAGCGCCGCCGGCCAGTACGAGAGCGTGCTCGGGGTCCGCACCTTCGAGGAACTGCTGGCCGCCGTCGGCCGCTGCCGGCGCTCCCGGCACTCCGCCGGCGCGGAGGCCTACCGCGGCCGGATCGGCCTGGACGAGGAGGCCCCGGCGATGGCCGTGGTGGTGCAGGCGATGGTGGCGCCGACCTGGGCCGGAGTGGTGTTCACGGCCGAGGGACCGGTGGCAGGGGCCGATCACCTGGTTCTCGTGGAGGCGGTCGAGGGGCTCGGCACCCGGCTCGTCGACGGGCTCGTGGAGCCGAGCCGGACGGCGTTCTCCCGTCGCGAGCCGCACGCGCCCGCGTTCAGCAACTCGTTCGGGGAACGGATGGGCGAGTCGGCGGGGCGTTCGGGCCCCCTCCGTGAACTGGTGCGGACCGCGCTGGCGGTGGAGGAGGCACTGGGCGGGCCGCAGGACATCGAATGGGCCCTGGACGACGACGGACTGCATGTGCTGCAGGCCCGTCCGATCACCGCCGCCGTCCCGCATCCGACGCACTTCGGCGACTGGGTGAGCGAGGTCCCCGGGGCACGGTGGGCCCGAATGAGCATCTGCGACTCGTGGTTGTCCGATCCGCTCTCCCCGCTCTTCGCGAGCACCCTCTTCCCGACGCTGATCGACCGGTGGGCGACCAACTGGGGTGGTCCCACCGCGCTGCGCAGGCGAAGTCCGCTGATCCCGGAGCCGATGCACGGAACCGTCAACGGCTTCGCCTACCTGCGGTTCGACTTCCCCCTGTCCCGGCATCCGCTGCGCACCCTGCGGCTCACCGCCCGTTGGCTGGGCTTCCACCTCTCGCGCGTCGAGCGACGCTGGCGCGGCGAAGTGCTGCCCGCGCTCCGGGACGGCCTGGAGCGGGCGCGGGACACGCCGCTGGCCGACCTCACGCCGGTCGAGGTGCTGCGGCGGATCCGGACCGTGGAGGAGCTGAGCGCCCGCTACTGGGCGGTGATCGGTGGCCTCGCCTGGCACTGGAACACCTCCGAGTGGCTGCTGGAGGCAGTCCTGGCACGCGGCGGCCGCCGCACCGCGGGACTGACGGCGGGCTCCCTGCTCGTGGGCGGGGAACGACTCGCCCACCAGGCCGATCGCGCCCTGGAGCGGATCGCGGCGGCCGATCCGGCGGAGGAGGAGGAGTTGCTCCGCGAGTACCTGGAGCGGTTCGGCCACCTGGTGTACAGCCTCGACCCGGCCGAGGCCACCGCGATCGACGACCCTTCGATGCTCCGCTCGGTGGTCGCCGGCCGCCGCGACGGCGGGGAGCCGGGCACCCGGGCGCCGTTGCCCGGGTCCGGTGGCGCCGGCGATCCGGTCCGCCGGCTCGGACGCGGACCGCTGGGCCGGACCCGGCTGCGAATCTACCGCTGGGCGCACCACTGGAGCGGCGTACGGGACGAGGCACTGCACCACTTCACGCTGGGCTGGCCGTTCATGCGGGCGGGATATCTCGAACTCGGCGGCCGGCTGGTGCGCGCCGGCCTGCTCGACGCCGACGACGACGTCTTCTACCTGACCGGAGGGGAACTGAACAGCTGGGTGAGCACGGGCGCCGGTGACGCCCGCTGGCGCGACCTGGTGTGCGAGCGCCGACTGCGGCGCCAGTGGCAGCGGCGGCTCAACCCGCCCGACGTGGTCCCCACCGACGCCCGGATCATGCTCTTCGGGACGGACATCACCTCCCTGGCGCTCTTCGGGGTGGAGCGCCAGGAGGAGCGGGAGGACGGCCTGAGCGGATCTGCGGTGAGCCCGGGCAGCTACACCGGCCGGGCCCGGGTCGTCCACGAGATCGCGGAGGCGGACGCGCTGGAGCGGGGAGAGATCCTCGTCGTCCGTCAGGTGACGCCGGCCTGGGCACCGCTCCTGGCCCGTGTCGGAGCGGTGGTGGCCGACGTCGGGGGCGCGCTGTCGCACGGTTCGGTGGTGGCACGCGAGTACGGCATCCCGGCGGTGATGGGCGTCAGGACCGCGACGTCGCGGATCGTCACGGGGAACGTGCTGACCGTCGACGGCGACTCCGGCACCGTCCGGCTGCTGGGGGAAGCGTGACCTCGGCCGTACCCACGCCCAGGAACCGCGCCACACGCGACCGGGTGGTCCGGGGCCTGCTGTTCGCCGCGGTGGCCGTCAGCCTGGTCTTCACCCTGCGGGGCATGGACCCCGACCACCTGTGGACGGCGCTGGCCGCGGCCGACCCCCGGTGGCTGGCCGTGGCCGTACTGGCCAACGTGGCCTCCCAGGTGACCAGGGCACTCGGCTGGAACGCGATGTTCACCGAGTCCCGGATCCGGTTCCCCCTGCTGGTGCGGATCGAGTTCGCCGTCCAGGCGGCGGCGGCCGTCAGCCCGGAGGGGGTCGGTGAATTCGTCCGGGTCGGTTACCTCCTGCGCGAGGGGGTGACGCGGACGGTGACCGTCACGCTCATGCTGGTCCGCAAGTTCTTCTCCAGCCTCGGCCTGGTGCCGTTCCTGGTGGTCCTCTGGTGGCCGGGCAGTGGAGTGCCCGGCTGGGCCGTGGCCGTCGCCTGGGCGTACCTGGCGGTGCTGACGGTGGAGTCCGTGCTGATCGTGCGGGTCGCGCGCACGCCGTCCGGCCCGGCGCGGGAGGGCCGGCTGAGGCGGATCGTCTTCGACGCCCGCACCTCGCTCGGGCCGGTGCGCCACCCGCGGGTCTTCTCCGAGGTGGGCGCGGCCGGGGTCGCCACCCGGGGGCTCGACCTCGTGGCGGCGACGGCGGTCGCGAAAGCGCTGGGCCTGGGGCTGTCGGCGGCCGTGCTGGTGCTCGTCCTGCTGTCGATCGAGGTGTCCAACATCCTGCCGACGCTGCCGGGGCAGCTGGGCACCTTCGAGGCGGCGGTCCTGGGCGCGACGGGGGGCGTCCTCGGTCAGGCGGAAGGGTTGGCCTTCGCACTGGTCTTCCATGCCCAACAAGTGCTTCCCCAGATTCCGCTGGGGATGATGGCAATGGCCGGCAATTCATTGCTACGCGACCGATCGGAACAGGACTCAGGATGACCGAGTTATGGAACGCTGACACCCCCAAGCTGGTTGAGCTGCCCTCGGGCCGCAGGCTCAGGGGGCGCGGCCTCCGTTACGACCTGCCGGAGGGACAGACCCCGACGTTCACCGTGCACCTGACGGATCACGAGCCGCCCAGCCCGCCCTGGGAGTCGGTCTGGGTGCCCTGGCGGGACTTCTGGCTCCCCGCCGACCCGATGGACGCGATGCGCAAGCTCCGCGACGCCTACGAGCGCGCGCCGGGCGAGCGCGTGGAGGTCTGCTGCGGGGGCGGCATCGGCCGGACCGGTACCGCGCTGTCGGCGATCTGCGTCTTCGAGGGCATGGACCCCAAGGAGGCGGTCAAGTGGGTGCGGCGCAACTACCACCCCCGTGCCGTCGAGGTGCCCTGGCAGCGGCGCTTCGTCCGCCAGGTCCACGCCGCGAGCACCGGGGGAACCGGGCGGGCGTGACCTCGCCCCGCCCTCCCGGACCCCTTCGGGACGACCCCCACCGGATACGGGGGCTGTCCCCAGTGCCGCCGGCGCCCCCGGATGCCTACCTTGGGTCGCATGACGGGAATGGACGCACGCGACGCCGACCTGAAGAAGGAACTCGACGCCACCCTGCGGACACGCAGGGAGCTCGGCGAGGAGTACGAGTCCGCGCTGGTCGACTCGTTCCTGGAGAAGGTCGACCAGCGCATCGACGGAGCGGTGGAGCGCCGGGTGCGCCGGCAGCTCGCCGAGCAGCAGATGACGGCGGCCCGGGACAGCCGGTCGCCGCGGCCGACGGACTCCTTCGGCGAGCGCTTCGGCTTCGGCATCGTCTCGCTGGTGCTGGCGATCCCGCTGTCCGCGATCGGCGGCGGCGTGGCGCACCTGCCCGGGATGCTGGTCGCCTGGGCGGGCATCGTCGGGGTCAACGTGGTCCAGGCGGCCCGCACCAACCCGGATCTGTTCGGGCACCGCCGCCGCGCCGGGCGGGGCGACGCCTGGGAGGACTGAGGGCGGAAGGAAGCAGGCAAGGAAAAGGCAGCGGGAAGGCAGCCGGAAGACTGCGCGGGGACCGCCGCACCCCCATCACTGAGGGGCGGGACGACGGCGGTCCCCGCGGGGGACGCGCGCGGTGCCGGGCCTCACGGCCGGACCGGCGCGTCCTTGGCGTCCTTGGAGGTCCGGGAGCCGCTCCGGAAGGTCCGTGACGCCGTTCGGCGTCGGCTGGTCCGGGGAGCCGCTCCCTTCCCTGCCGACACCCAGTACTCTGCCGGTCCCGTGTTAAGCGACTGCTGCGCGCACATGACGTGCGCGTACCACTTCCGCGAAGTCCACGAAGATCACCGGGCCGCGGCCGCCGGTCCGGCTCGTCCTACTTGCCCTTGGCGAGGAAGGACAGCAGGTCCTGCCGGCTCACCACGCCGGTCGGCTTGCCCTCGACGAGGACGATCGCGGCGTCGGCGCGGCCGAGCACCGACATCAGGTCCGCGACGGGCTCGCCGGAGCCGACCTGGGGCAGCGGGGCGGACATGTGCTTCTCCAGCGGGTCCTCCAGCGAGGCGCGCTTGGCGAACAGCGCGTCCAGCAGCTCGCGTTCCACGACCGAGCCGACGACCTCGGCGGCCATCACGTCCGGGTGTCCGGCGCCGGGCTTGACGATCGGCATCTGCGAGACGCCGTACTCGCGCAGTACGTCGATGGCCTGGCCGACGGTCTCGTCCGGGTGCATGTGGACGAGGGAGGGGATGTGGCCGCCCTCCTTGTGGTTCAGGACCTCGGCGACGCGGGCGCTGGGTCCGGCGTCCTCCAGGAAGCCGTAGTCGGCCATCCACTCGTCGTTGAAGATCTTGCTGAGGTAGCCGCGTCCGCTGTCCGGCAGCAGGACGACCACCACGTCGTCCTCGCCGAGCCGTGCCGCCACCTCGAGGGCCGCGACGACCGCCATGCCGCAGGAGCCGCCCACCAGCAGGCCCTCCTCCTTGGCCAGGCGGCGGGTCATCTGGAAGGAGTCCTTGTCGGAGACGGCGACGATCTCGTCCGCGATCTCGCGGTCGTACGCCGTCGGCCAGAAGTCCTCGCCGACGCCCTCGACCAGGTACGGGCGCCCGGAGCCGCCGGAGTAGACGGAGCCCTCGGGGTCGGCGCCGATCACCTTCACCGCGCCGTCACTGGCGTCCTTCAGGTACCGGCCGGTGCCGGAGATGGTGCCGCCGGTGCCGACGCCGGCCACGAAGTGGGTGATCTTCCCCTCGGTCTGCTCCCACAGCTCGGGACCCGTGGAGTGGTAGTGCGAGAGCGGGTTGTTCGGGTTGGAGTACTGGTCCGGCTTCCAGGCGCCCGGCGTCTCGCGGACCAGCCGGTCGGAGACGTTGTAGTACGAGTCGGGGTGCTCGGGGTCGACCGCGGTCGGGCAGACGACGACCTCGGCGCCGTACGCGCGCAGCACGTTGATCTTGTCGGTGGACACCTTGTCGGGGCAGACGAAGATGCACTTGTAGCCCTTCTGCTGGGCCACGATGGCGAGGCCCACGCCCGTGTTGCCGCTGGTCGGCTCGACGATCGTGCCGCCGGGCCGCAGCTCTCCGCTCTTCTCCGCCGCCTCGATCATGCGCAGGGCGATGCGGTCCTTCACCGAGCCGCCCGGGTTGAAGTACTCCACCTTGGCCAGGACGGTGGCCCTGATCCCCTTGGTGACGTTGTTGAGCCGCACCAGCGGGGTGTTGCCGACGAGGCTGATCATCGAGTCGTGGAATTGCACCGTGGTCTCCGGATGCCGCAAATGAAGGGTCGATATCGGTCCGGCAAGCCTATGGCCTGCGGGCCCGCCGATGCCCCGTGACGGTCGTTCACCCTGCGTTGAGATTGGGCGACCGTCCGTACGGGGCAAGGAGTGGGTGTACGGGTTGGAGGAGGTGGCGGCGACGCATGACGAGCATGTCGAGGGCGCGGGTGGCCCGGCGGATCGCGGCCGGCGCGGCGTACGGCGGCGGCGGCATCGGGCTGGCGGGGGCGGCGGCGGTCGGCCTGGTGGTGGCGGAGGTGCAGCTGGCCAGACGCCGGGTGGGCGTGGGCACGCCCACCCGGGTGCCGAACGCGCAGGGGCTGTACGGAGGCACCCTGCCCACGGCCGGTGATCCGCCGCTGCGGCTGGTGATGCTGGGCGACTCCACGGCCGCCGGGCAGGGCGTCCACCGGGCCGGGCAGACGCCGGGCGCGCTGCTGGCGTCGGGGCTCGCGGCGGTGGCGGAGCGGCCGGTCCGGCTGGGGTCGGTCGCGCAGCCGGGGGCGTGTTCGGACGACCTGGACCGGCAGGTGGCGCTGGTGCTGGCTGACCCGGACCGGGTGCCGGACATCTGCGTGATCATGGTCGGCGCCAATGACGTCACCCACCGGATGCCGGCGACCCGCTCGGTGCGGCACCTGTCCGCGGCGGTACGGCGCCTGCGCACGGCCGGCGCGGAGGTGGTCGTCGGCACCTGTCCGGACCTGGGCACGATCGAGCGGGTGCGGCAACCGCTGCGCTGGCTGGCCCGGCGGGCCTCGCGGCAGCTCGCGGCGGCGCAGACCATCGGCGTCGTCGAGCAGGGCGGGCGCACGGTGTCGCTGGGCGATCTGCTGGGCCCGGAGTTCGCGCAGAACCCGCGGGAGCTGTTCGGCCCCGACAACTACCACCCCTCCGCCGAGGGGTATGCCACCGCCGCGATGGCGGTACTGCCGTCGGTGTGCGCCGCGCTCGGCCTGTGGCCGGCCGAGGAGGAGCACCCGGACGCGCTGCGCCGCGAGGGCTTCCTGCCGGTGGCCAGGGCTGCGGCGGAGGCGGCGTCCGAGGCCGGCACGGAGGTGGCCGCCGCGATGCCCACGGGACCGCGCGGGCCCTGGGCACTGCTCAAACGCCGCAGGCGGCGCCGGGTGACGGAGGCGGAACCCACCAGCGCGTCCAACGCCTGAGCCCGAGACCGAGGAGACCCACCAGCCCGTCCGGTGCCTGACCACGAGACCGAGGAGACCCACCAGCCCGTCCGGCGTTTGAGGACGAGGCCGTCCAGGCCGAAGGGGGGCAAGAGGGTCTGGGGGCGCAGCCCCCGGAATACACCCGCCACCACGCACCCGGCGGGAAAGCCCGCCCAACCGCCGGAGGCAAAAGCAAGCGCTTAGACAGTTGCGGTCCATGTCACACCGCCGCACCCGTGACCCGGGCCATACGGCCGGGTAACTTCCCCAGCAGCCGCCAACCCCTCATCACTGGAGCCGTGATGCCCGAAGCCGTGATCGTCTCTGCCGCCCGTTCTCCCATCGGCCGGGCCTTCAAGGGCTCCCTGAAGGACCTGCGCCCCGACGACCTGGCCGCCACGATCATCCAGGCGGCCCTCGCCAAGGTCCCCGAGCTGGACCCGAGGGACATCGACGACCTGATGCTCGGCTGCGGCCTGCCCGGCGGCGAGCAGGGCAACAACCTCGGCCGGATCGTCGCCGTCCAGATGGGCATGGACCACCTGCCCGGCTGCACCGTCACCCGGTACTGCTCCTCGTCCCTGCAGACCTCCCGCATGGCCCTGCACGCCATCAAGGCCGGCGAGGGCGACGTCTTCATCTCGGCCGGCGTCGAGATGGTCTCCCGCTTCACCAAGGGCAACTCCGACAGCCTGCCGGACACGCACAATCCGCTGTTCGCCGAGGCCGAGGCCCGCACCGCCGAGGTCGCCCAGCAGGAGGGCACCACCTGGCACGACCCGCGCGAGGACGGCCTGGTCCCCGACCCCTACATCGCGATGGGCCAGACCGCGGAGAACCTCGCCCGCGCCAAGGGCATCACCCGGCAGGACATGGACGAGTTCGGCGTCCGGTCCCAGAACCTCGCCGAGGAAGCCATCAAGAACGGCTTCTGGGAGCGCGAGATCACCCCGGTCACGCTGCCCGACGGCACGGTCGTCGCCAAGGACGACGGCCCGCGCGCCGGCGTCACCCTGGAGGGCGTCCAGGGCCTCAAGCCGGTCTTCCGCCCCGACGGCCTGGTCACCGCCGGCAACTGCTGCCCGCTCAACGACGGCGCCGCCGCCCTGGTGATCATGAGCGACACCAAGGCCCGCGAGCTTGGCCTGACCCCGCTGGCCCGCATCGTCTCCACCGGCGTCTCCGGCCTGTCCCCCGAGATCATGGGCCTCGGCCCGGTCGAGGCCAGCGAGCAAGCACTGTCCCGCGCCGGGCTCACCATCGGCGACATCGACCTGGCCGAGATCAACGAGGCGTTCGCCGCGCAGGTCATCCCCTCCTACCGCGAACTCGGCATCCCGCTGGAGAAGCTGAACGTCAACGGCGGCGCCATCGCCGTCGGCCACCCCTTCGGCATGACCGGCGCCCGCATCACCGGCACGCTGATCAACTCCCTCCAGACGCACGACAAGCAGTTCGGTCTGGAGACCATGTGCGTCGGCGGCGGCCAGGGCATGGCGATGGTCATCGAGCGCCTGAGCTGACCCCCGCCGAGGGGCGCTGAGGGACCGTCAGTAGCACCCCGCGGACCCAGTGTGACGACACGGCCCGGGACCCTGTTCGCCCCAGGGTTCTGGGCCGTTTTGTGACCCAAACTCCCCCAGGATGTGACCTACCTCTCCCGCCCCCTGGATTTACGCAGGTCAGACCAGTCCCACCCCTCCCTTCCGGGCCCAAAGTCCTGTCCGTTTCGTGACGTTACGCACTGACAGACGGTTAGTCCTCCCTTCAAGCTGATGTAGGAAGTCGGGGGTCGACTTTGAACCGGGAGTACGTCAGTGAGCGCCATGCCGATCGCCCTGCTGCTCACCACGGCCGCCACCGGCGCCGTGGGCGTCGCCGTCCTGCGCAGCATCATGGTGCTGCGCCGGCAGGTGACCGCCCTGCGCGCCGAGCTGGCCGAGAGCCGGGCCACCGCCACGCGGGGCCGGGTGCCCGCCGCCCGCACCACCGCCGATGCCGAGGAGATACGCGCCGCCGTCGCGGAGGCGCTCGCCGAGGAGCGCGAGCGGGAACTCGCCGAGGCGCGGGCCTTCTGGGCCGCCCAGGAGACCCGGGACGCCTCCGACGCGCCCCTGCTGCTCGGTCTGTCCGACAGTGAGCTGTTCCTGCCCCGCCAGGCGGACCTGGTGGGCCTGGAGTCCGTGACCGAGCCGGTCGCGGACACCGACGAGCCGTCCTCGCCGGACGCGGGCCACGCCGGTCCCAGGGAGTCCGCCGAGCTGGCCGCCGCCCGCCGCCGGCACCCCTCCCACCCGGACTTCGTGCCGAACCCGTCCCCGGCCGTGAACGACCACGACCGCACCGTGGCGACCCTGGAGGAGCTGGCCGAGTCGAGCGTCGCGCTGGCCGACGTCCGGCCGGGCCCGCTGGGCACCCTCGACGTGTACGTCTTCGCCGACGGCACCACCCTGTGCATGACCCCGGGGCACCGCGAGACCGCGGAGCGCCTGGCCGCCGCGCTGGGCGCGGGTCAGACGCCGTACCTCCTCGGCGGCTCGGGGATCTCCGGTGCCTACACGCTGACCTTCGCCTGCGGTGAGGAGAACGTCTACATCCTGGCGGACCGCGTCATCGCGTCCCTGTAGTCACGCCAGCCACACCCAGCGCGTAGTCACGTCAGACCCCGGCCCTCTTGCGGGCCTCCTCCACCAGCGCCGCCGCCTCTTCCACCTGGCCCTCGTCCTCCAGCACGAGGGCCAAGTCGTGTGCGGCGACGGCGATCTGGTCGGCGGCGGCGAACATGCCCGCGTCCGGCATCTCGCGGGGCTCGGCCCCTGGTTCCTCCACCAGCTGGGCGCGCCGGGCCAACTCCCTGGCCAGCTCCAGCGCCTCGGCGGCGGCGCCGCGCTGCAGCCTGCTCTGCGGGGCGGCCCGCAGCCGGTCGGCGAAGTCGTCCACGGCACGGGTCAAAGGCGTCGTATCAACCACGGCGCGAGCGTACGCGGCCGTCCGGGACTGTTGCCAACGGGCGCACGCTCAGGCACGGTGACCTGAAGGACCGGCTTACATCCCCTTTCGCCCGGAGGCGCCGATGTCCCAAGTCTTCTCCGAGGAGACCCATCGCAATCTGCTCGCCCGTATCCCCCAGTGCACCGGCCGTGAGATCTCCGACTGGCTGCGCGCCGTCGAGGACGGCCCCGCCCTCTTCCGCTTCGAGGAGAAGGTCAGCTGGCTCCGCCACGAACACAACCTCGCGTACGGCCACGCGAAGGCGATCGTCCACGAGTACGACCTGAGAAGGGCCGCCCGCAACCTGCTGTGAGCGGGCGCCGGCCACACGACGACGAAGGGCCCCGGGCACGAAGCCCGGGGCCCTTCACTGGTCGTTCTGCTCGGACCGGTCGTCGCCGACTAGTCGTTGCTGTTCAAGATCGCGATGAGGCGCAGGAACTCGAGGTAGATCCAGACCAGCGTCAGCGTGAGGCCGAAGGCGGCGAACCATGCCTCCTCGCGCGGTGCGCCGTAGGCGAGCCCGTCCTCGACCTGCTTGAAGTCGAGGGCCAGGAAGCAGGCACCGAGGATGATGCCGACGATGCCGAAGACGACACCGAGCGCACCACTGCGGAAGCCGAGGCCGTCACCGCCACCGAAGACCGCGAACAGCAGGTTCACCATCATCAGGATGACGAAGCCGAGCGCGGCGGCCATCACGAAGCCGTAGAAGCGCCGGTTGACGCGGATCCAGCCCGCCTTGTAGGCGACCAGCACACCGGCGAAGACCGCCATCGTGCCGATCACGGCCTGCATGGCCGCGCCGTCCGCGATGCGGTTGTCGACGACGCTGGAGACGACGCCGAGGAAGACACCCTCGAACGCCGCGTAGAGCAGGATCAGCGCCGGCGTGGGCTTGCGCTTGAAGGACTGGACGAGCGCCAGGACCATGCCGATCAGCGCGGCGCCGATACCGATGCCGTACGAGCGGTTGATGTTGGCGTCGTCCACGGGCAGCAGCGCCCACGCGAGCGCGGCCGTCACCACGAGGACGCCGAGCGTGCTCGCCGTGCGGATGACGACGTCGTCCATCGTCATCCGGCCGGTGGTGGCGGGCGCCTGCGGCGGGGCGCCGTACTGAAGGTCCTGCTGGGCGTACGGGTTCTGCGCGTACGGGTTGCCGGCGGGCGGCTGGGCGTACGGGTTGCCCTGGGTGCCCTGCGCGTACGGGTTGGCCTGCGTGGCGACGGCGGGTCCCCCGGCCTGCGGCGCGGCGTTGAAGCCCGCGTAGCCGTTGTCGCGGCTGAACCCCCGTCGCGAGAAGACCGGGTTTCTGCTCCTCATTTCACTCCTCCATGGCCACACGACGCAGCCTTGGCTCAAGAGTAATAGAACGGCAAAGGAATGACCCTACTGCTTGGGGAGGATCTTTCCCTCGACTTGCCGCTCAACACGCTACGCCGATCAGTGATTCCCCTCACGGCCGGGGCGGCACGGCCCGCCGGGCGCCGCTCACCCGATCGGGAACCCGGTGTAGGCCTCGGCCAGGTCGGTCTCGGCGGCGCGGGAGGAGGCGATCCGGTCGAGGCGGGCCAGCTGGAGCCGGTCCTCGAAGGGCGTGGCGCCGGGGGCGGCGTGCAGCAGCGTCGTCATGTCGTACGAGAACCGCTCGGCCTGCCAGACGCGGCGCAGGCAGGTCGCGGAGTACGCGTCGAGCAGTTCGTCGGAGCCGGTGGCGGTGCGGTGGGCCAGGGCCCGCGCGAAGGTGACCACGTCGCCGACGGCGAGGTTGAGGCCCTTGGCGCCGGTGGGCGGCACGATGTGCGCGGCGTCGCCGGCCAGGAAGAGGCGGCCGTGCCGCATGGGCTCGTGGACGTAGGAACGCATCGGCGTGACCGACTTCTGGGTGATGGGGCCCCGCCGCAGGCTCCAGTCGTCGTCGGTCTCGAAGCGGCGCTCCAGCTCGTCCCAGATCTCCTCGTCGCTCCAGCTGTCGGCGTCCGTGTCGGCGGGGACCTGGAGGTAGAGGCGGGAGACGGACGGGGAGCGCATGGACAGCAGGGCGAAGCCGCGGTCGTGGCGGGCGTAGACCAGCTCGTCGTGCGAGGGGGCGACGTCGGCGAGGATGCCGAGCCAGCCGAAGGGGTACGTCCGCTCGAAGGTCCGCCCGTCCGGGACGGCCGCCCGGGCGACCCCCCAATAGCCGTCGCAGCCGACGACGTAGTCGCACTCCAGCACGTCCTCGGCGCCCTCGCGGCGGAAGCGGATGCGCGGCCGGTCCGTCTCCGCGCCCTCCACGGCCAGCGCCTCGGCCTGGAACAGCAGCGGGCCGCCCTCCTCGAGCTGGAGGGCGATGAGGTCCTTGCAGACCTCGGTCTGGGCGTAGACCATGACGGACCTGCCGCCGGTGAGCGCGGGGAAGTCGACGCGGTGGCGGCGCCGGGCGAACCGCAGCTCGATGCCGTCGTGGCGCATCCCCTCGCGGTCCATCCGCTCTCCGGCCCCCGCCTCGCGCAGCACGTCCACCGTGCCCTGCTCCAGGATGCCGGCGCGCTGCCTGCGCTCGACGTAGCCGCGGTCGCGGCTCTCCAGGACGACCGAGTCGATCCCGGCGTTGTGCAGCAGCCGGGCGAGCAGGAGCCCGGCGGGGCCTGCCCCGATGATGCCGACGGTGGTGCGCATCGGTCGTTCCCTTCGATCGGCGTCGTTGCCTCGAACCAGTCGATGTTCGCGTGGTGAAATTTCCTTCACCAACGTGGGACGAGTTTCCGGTCCGACGCGCACCGCTGTCAACGGTCTGCGGGAGGGAACGGGAGAGATGGGGAAGAGGCGGGGAGAGGGTGGCGACCCGAGTGGGGACAGCCGACGGCCCGCGCACGGCGGCGGTGGCGGTCGGTGGTTGTGCCCGGAGCCGGACTTGAACCGGCACGCCCTCGAAGGGGCAGCGAGGTTTAAGCTCGCCGTGTCTGCATTCCACCATCCGGGCAGGCCATGGGCTCCGCTTCGCGTGCCTGAGCCTATCGGGACGTACCTCCCGGCCTCGGGCGGGACGGCCGATGTTGTCTTATTTTATTGGCGCCTGAGGGAGCATCAGGTACCAGGGCAGGCCAACAGCACTTGCCAACAGCCTTGCGCGCGACCGTCGGCCCTGTATGCGGAATGACGGGATTTCACCGTCTCGACGAGGGCGCCCGCCCCGTTCTCGCCCGCCCCGCGGTCGGGGTCGCCCGTCATCCGCAGGTATGACACCGGCCCGCCCCGTCCGACCGAAGTCGCCCCCTCGAACCGGAACAGCGGCTGACTACAGGGCGCCGTACGGCCGGGACGATGGATGACGTCCCGAGCACACCGTGCCGACAGCATCCGCCGTACCGACAGGAGCGCCCTTCCCGTGACCACCGCACCCATCGCCGACCGGTCCACCCTCGTGGCCGCGCGCGCCACGGAGCTTTCCAAGATCTACGGCCAGGGCGAGACCGAGGTGGTCGCCCTGGACCGGGTCTCCATCGACTTCCGGCAGGCCGAGCTCACCGCGATCATGGGCCCCTCCGGCTCCGGCAAGTCCACGCTGATGCACTGCGTCGCCGGGCTGGACACCTTCTCCTCCGGTTCGGTGCGCATCGGCGAGACCGAGCTGGGCTCGCTCAAGGACAAGCAGCTGACCAAGCTGCGCCGGGACAAGATCGGCTTCATCTTCCAGGCGTTCAACCTGCTGCCGACCCTCACCGCGCTGGAGAACATCACCCTTCCGATGGACATCGCGGGCCGCAAGCCCGACAAGCAGTGGCTGGACTCCGTGATCCAGATGATCGGACTGTCCGGCCGCCTCGGGCACCGGCCCTCCCAGCTGTCCGGCGGGCAGCAGCAGCGGGTCGCCGTGGCGCGGGCGCTGGCCTCCCGGCCGGAGATCATCTTCGGTGACGAGCCGACCGGAAACCTCGACTCGCGTTCCGGCGCCGAGGTGCTGGGCTTCCTGCGCAACTCGGTGCGGGAGCTGGGCCAGACCGTGGTGATGGTGACCCACGACCCGGTGGCCGCCGCGTACGCGGACCGGGTGGTCTTCCTCGCGGACGGACGCATCGTCGACGAGCTGTACGGGCCGACGGCCGACTCGGTGCTCGACCGCATGAAGCGGTTCGACGCCAAGGGCCGCACCAGCTGACACACCCCGTCCGCCCCCACCCCGTACCCCGTACGTCTGGACAGAGAAGACCCCCATGTTCCGTACCGCCTTGCGCAACGTCTTCGCGCACAAGGCCAGGCTGTTGATGACCGTGCTCGCCGTGATGCTCGGCGTGGCGTTCGTCTCCGGCACCCTGGTCTTCGCCGACACCCTCTCCAACGCCTTCCGCAACCAGTCGGCGAAGAGCTACGACGACGTCGCCGTCGCCGTCACCTCGCACGCCGACCCGGACAACCCCAAGGAGGAGCCCGGCCTCTCCGGCAAGGTCCTCGACCGGATCTCCGCCGTGGACGGCGTCGCCGGCGTGTACGGCCGCGTCGAGGGCTTCGCCGGCGTCGCGGACCCCGACGGGAAGCTCATCGGCGTCGGCTGGTCCAACAAGGGCTCCAACTTCGCCCCGGGCAAGGACGGCAAGGACACCGCGTACACGTTCACCGACGGCTCCGGTCCGGTGAAGGACGACCAGATCGCCCTGGACGAGGAGTCCGCCGGCAAGGGCGAGTACAAGGTCGGCGACCGGGTGCGCGTCGCGACCAACGGCCCGGTGCGGGAGTACACCCTCAGCGGTGTGTTCACCACCGAGGACGGTGCCGTCAACGCGGGCGGCAGCCTCGTCCTCTTCGACACCGCCGTCGCCCAGAAGCAGTACCTCCAACCGGGCTACTTCGAGGACGCCACCGTCACCGCGGCCCCCGGCGCCGACGACGCCAAGATCCTGGCCGCGGTCGAGCCGCTGCTGCCGGACACCGCCGAGGCCCAGACCGGCCAGGCGCTCGCCGACGAGCAGGCCGACCAGATCGAAAAGGGCCTGGGCAACCTCAAGCAGGTCCTGCTCGGCTTCGCCGGCATCGCGCTGTTCGTCGGCGTCTTCCTGATCTCCAACACGTTCACGATGCTGGTCGCCCAGCGCACCAAGGAGATCGCCCTGATGCGCGCCGTCGGCGCGTCCCGCAGGCAGGTCACCCGCTCGGTGCTCGCCGAGGCCGCGCTGGTGGGTCTGGTGGCCTCCGCGGTCGGCTTCGCCCTCGGCGTCGGTCTGGCCGTCGGACTGCGCTCCGGCATGGCCGCGGCCGACATGAAGATGCCGGACGGCCCGCTGGTGCTGTCGGCCACGCCGGTGGTCGCGGCGTTCGCGGTGGGCGTGCTGATCACGGTGTTCGCCGCCTGGCTGCCCGGCCGCCGGGCCGCGAAGATCCCGCCGGTGGCGGCCATGAACAGCGTCCACGCGGTGGCCACCACCAAGTCGCTGGTGGTACGCAACTCCATCGGCGCGGCCATCACCGCCCTCGGCGCGGCGGGGATCGTGGCGGGCGCCTCGACCGGCGGCGACGACGGCCGGATGTACATCGGGGCGGGCGCGTTCCTCGCGCTGATCGGCGTGATCGTCCTGATCCCGCTGCTGTCCCGGCCCGTGATCGCGCTCGTCCGTCCGGTGCTCGTCGGCCCCTTCGGGGTGGCGGGCAAGCTGGCCGGCCAGAACGCGGTCCGCAACCCGCGCCGCACCGGCGCCACCGCCTCGGCACTGGCGATCGGGCTGACGCTGGTGACCGGCCTGTCGGTGCTCGGCGTCACGGTCGGTACGGCCATCGACAAGATGACCACGGACAACATCAAGGCCGACTACATGGTCTCGATGGCCAACGGAGGCGACCTCGACCGCTCCGCGCTGACGGCCCTGGAGAAGGCCGACGGCGTCTCCGCGGTGTCGCCGCAGCAGGACACCTACTTCCGGGTCGACGGCGACTTCGTCTCCGCGTCGGCGGTCACCCCGGGCGACATCGAGAAGGTCCTGACCGTCGACGTCGTCAGCGGCAGCGCGGGCTCGCTCGCCCAGGGCCGGATCGCGGTCGCCGAGGAGACGGCCGAGAGCAGGGGCTGGAAGCCCGGCGACACCGTCTCCGTCACCTTCGACGACGACGAGAAGGCCATGCTGACGGTCGGCGCCGTCTACAAGGACAGCGAGTTCCTCTCCCCCGTCCTCGTCGACCGGAAGGTGGTGGACCGGCACGAGGCGAAGCCGTCCATCCAGCAGGTCTTCGTGAAGGTCGACGGCGGCCAGTCCGCGGCGAACGAGAAGGCCCTCGTCGACGCGCTCGGCGACAACCCCGCGATCACCGTGATGGACCGGCAGGACATCCGCGACGAGTTCGGCGGCGCCATCAACACCCTGCTGAACGTCATGTACGGCCTGCTGGCGATGGCCCTGATCATCGCGGTCCTCGGTGTCGTCAACACCCTCGCGATGTCCGTCTTCGAACGGCAGCAGGAGATCGGCATGCTGCGCGCGATCGGTCTGGACCGGCGCCGGGTCAAGCGGATGGTCCGGCTGGAGGCCGTCGTCATCTCGGTGTTCGGCGCGGTGGTCGGCATCGGTCTCGGCACGTTCCTCGGCTGGGCGATCGGCGAGACCGTCGCCGAGGAGATCCCCGGGTACGCGCTGGTCCTGCCCTGGGACCGGATCGGGATCTTCGTGGTGCTGGCCGGCCTGGTGGGCGTCCTGGCCGCCCTGTGGCCTGCCCGCAACGCCGCCCGGCTGAACATGCTGAACGCGATCAAGGCCGAGTGACCTCGCCCGCACCGGGCACACAGAGGGCCGGGCTCCCCACGGGGGCCCGGCCCTTCGGGTCGGCGGGGTCAGGCGCGGCCGGGCTCGCCCCACACGCGGGCGCGCAGCGGCATTCCGGAGGCGCCCGAGTCGGGCGTCTTCACGGCGAGGACCTGGTTGACGCCGATGCGGTTGCGTTCGAAGGCGAGCGCGGAGGCGGCCATGTACAGCTGCCAGACCCGGGCACGGCCGGGGCTGACCAGCCGGGTGGCCGCCGCCCAGTCGGACTCCAGGTTGGCGACCCAGCGGCGCAGCGTGAGCGCGTAGTGCTCTCGGATGGACTCCACGTCGCGGACCTCGAACCCGGCGCGTTCCAGCTGGGTGACGGTGGTGCCGACGGGGGCCAGTTCGCCGTCGGGGAAGACGTAGGCGTCGATGAACTCGTCGACGCTGTAGGCGGACTCGTCCCGCTGGGGGCGGCGGGCGATCTGGTGGTTCAGCAGCCGGCCGCCGGGCTTGAGGAGCTTGTGCAGATCGGTGGCGTACTCCAGGTAGCGCTCGGCGCCGACGTGCTCGGCCATGCCGATGGAGGAGATGGCGTCGTACGGCCCGTCGGCGACGTCCCGGTAGTCCTGGACGCGGATCTCCACCCGGTCGGTGAGCCCCTCGTCGGCGACCCGCTTGCGGGCGTAGGCGGCCTGCTCCTGGGAGAGGGTCACGCCGACGACGCCGACGCCGTGCTCGCGGGCCGCGTGGATCGCCATGGAGCCCCAGCCGCAGCCGACGTCGAGGAGGCGCTGACCGGGGCTCAGGTCCAGCTTGCGGCTGACGAGTTCGAGCTTGTCGCGCTGGGCGTCCTCCAGGGTGCCGCCCTCGGCCGGCGGGGCGGGCCAATAGGCGCAGGAGTAGACCATGGAGGGGCCGAGGACGAGTTCGTAGAAGTCGTTGCCCACGTCGTAGTGGTGGCTGATGGCCCGCTTGTCGCTGCGCTTGGTGTGCAGGTGGCCGCGGGCCCGGCGGACCTCCTCCGGCGGCGGGGCGGGCGGCAGCGGCGGCCCGGCGAGCCTCACCAGGCCGCGTACGGCGGCCCGGACCTCGGGGTCGCGCAGCGCCTCGACCAGACCGCGGGCGTCCTCGCCGCGCTCCCAGATGAGGCCGGCCAGCAGGCCGAGGGTGGTGTAGAGGTCCCCGTCGATGTCGATGTCGCCCGCCACCCAGGCGCGGGCCAGGCCCAGTTCGCCCGGTTTGAACAGCAGGCGGCGCAGGGCCCTGCGGTTGCGGACGACGAGGGTCGGCGCGCCCGGCGGACCCGCCTGCGAACCGTCCCAGGCGCGGATGCGCACCGGGAGAGGTGCTCCCAGCAACTGTTCGAAGAGGTTCTGCAGCCGCAGCGCGGCGTCAGCCATGGCGTCCTCCGTGACGAGCGATCCCGGAATGTCCAACACCACGTAAACACCTGGGAGCCCGCGGTACAGTCCCCGGCGCGCGTTACGACTCGGCAAAATAGCTGTACACACCAACGGATTCGTCGCTCCAACGGCGCAGCCCACGCACAGCGCGAAGGGGCCGCCCGCACCACGGATGGCGGACGGCCCCTTCGGGGGTACTGCTGGGGACTGCTACGGCCGGCGGCGACCGGGGGTCAGGAGGCCTTGGCCTCGGTCTTCTCCTGCTTGGCGGCCTTCTCGCCCTGGTCGGCGGCCTTCGGCGCGGCGGGCTTCGGGGCCGGCTTGGCGGCCTCGTAGAACTCCTCGCGCGGGGTCTCCATGGCGCCGAGGGAGACGACCTCGCGCTTGAGGAACATGCCGAGCGTCCAGTCCGCGAAGACGCGGATCTTGCGGTTCCAGGTCGGCATCGCCATGCCGTGGTAGCCGCGGTGCATGTACCAGGCGAGGCGGCCCTTGAGCTTGATCTTCATCTTGCCCATGACGATCATCGCGACGCCCTTGTGCAGGCCGAGGCCCGCCACCGCGCCCTTGTTGGCGTGGCTGTACTCCTTCTGCGGGAAGCCCCGCATACCGGAGATCACGTTGTCGCCGAGGACCTTGGCCTGGCGCAGCGCGTGCTGGGCGTTCGGCGGGCACCAGGCGTTCTCGTTGCCCGCCTTGCGGCCGACGAGGTCCGGCACCTGGGCGTTGTCGCCCGCGGCCCAGATGTAGTCGGTGCCCTGGACCTGGAGGGTCGCCTGGGTGTCGACGTGGCCGCGGGGGCCGAGCGGCAGGCCGAAGCGGGCCAGCGCCGGGTTGGGCTTGACGCCGGCCGTCCACACGATGGTGTTGGAGTCGACCTCCAGCCCGTTCTTCAGCACCACGTGGCCGTCGACGCAGGAGTCCATGGAGGTGGACAGGTAGACCTCGACGCCGCGGCCCTCGAGGTGCTCCTTGCCGTACTGGCCGAGCTTGGGGCCGACCTCGGGGAGGATCTTGTCGGCGGCGTCCACGAGGATGAAGCGCATGTCCTCGCGGGAGACGTTGTTGTAGTACTTGGCCGCGTCGCGGGCCATGTCCTCGACCTCACCGATGGTCTCCGCGCCGGCGAAGCCGCCGCCGACGAAGACGAAGGTGAGCGCCTTGCGGCGGATCTCCTCGTCGGTGGTGGAGTCGGCCTTGTCCAGCTGCTCCAGGACGTGGTTGCGCAGGCCGATGGACTCCTCGATGCCCTTCATGCCGATGCCCTGCTCGGCGAGGCCGGGGATCGGGAAGGTGCGGGAGACCGCGCCCATCGCGATGACCAGGTAGTCGAACGGCAGCTCGTACGCCTCGCCCACCAGGGGGGCGATCGTGGCGACCTTGCGGTCCTGGTCGATGGTGGTGACCCGGCCGGTGAGGACCTCCGCCTTCGGAAGCACGCGCCGCAGGGGGACGACGACGTGCCGCGGGGAGATGCTGCCGGCGGCGGCTTCGGGGAGGAAGGGCTGGTAGGTCATGTACGACCGCGGGTCGACGACGGTGACGGTCGCCTCGCCGTAACGCATCTTCTTCTGGATGCGTCGAGCTGCGTACAGGCCTACGTACCCACCGCCTACTACGAGGATCCTGGGACGCTCCGTGGTGCTCATGCCATCGAGTATCCACCCGGTTGAGGGGGGTCGATCGTGCGCCCCTTCACAAGCTTCGGTGGGTACTGTGCTACCATCCGCCGCTCACGTGATGGAGATCATGGCGGGCGAAGGAACCAGCGTGTAGAGCACCCCGTTGTCAATGCCGCGTGAGCTGCGCCTCCGCGCCTCCGGGACGGTGGACCACCCGTCCGCGAGGGCTCTGCGGGACCCCTTCGCGACACCGACCTGAACACGTTCAAAGGGCAGTTGAAAGCCCAAAAGGGTCAACGGGCGCGCTTTCGTCGTCCGACAGGGCCCAATTCCTTGTGAAGAACTTCACGAACTTTCCCGACGGCGCGTCACCGAGGGGCCCGAGCGGCCCCCCGATGCCCGCTCAAACGTCGTCCTACCTGCTCAGACCGCCACGGCGCGCGCCACCGGGTCCATCACCGCGAGGGCCCCGGGCGATCGACCACGCGATGCCGTCGAGGATGTCGTGCTCACTCACGACGACCTCCTCCGCGCCCGTCCGCTCCATGATCGCCAGCAGCGTCAGGGCACCGGCCGCGATCACGTCGACCCGGCCCGGGTGCATGGAGGGGACCGCCGCGCGCTCGGCGTGGGTGGAGCGCAGCAGCCAGTCGGTGATCTCACGGACCCGGTCGTGGGAGACGCGGGAGTGGTGGATGGCGGCGGAGTCGTACTCCGGCAGCTCCTGCGCGATCGCGGACACCGTCGTCACCGACCCGGCGAGCCCCACCAGCGTGCGCGCCTCGCGCAGCGGCACCGTCCGCTCGGCCAGGTCCAGGGCGGCCTCGATGTCGGCCCGCATCGCGGCCACCTGCTCCGCGGCCGGCGGGTCGGTCACCGCGCCGTCGCGCACCAGGTGCCGCTCGGTCATCCGCACGCAGCCGACGTCCACCGAGCGGGCGGCGCGCACGTGGTCGTCGCCGACGACGAACTCCGTCGAACCGCCGCCGATGTCGACGACCAGGTACGGCTTGTCCAGGTCCGCGCGGCCGGTCAGTTCCTTCGTGGCACCGGTGAAGGAGAACTCGGCCTCCTGGTCGCCCGAGATCACCTCGGGCTCGACACCCAGGATGTCCAGCACCCCGCGCACGAAGTCGTCCCGGTTCTCCGCGTCGCGGGAGGCGGAGGTCGCGACGAAACGCAGCCGCTCGGCGCCGTGCGCCTTGATGACCTCCGCGTACTCCCGGCAGGCGGCGAAGGTCCGCTCCAGCGCCTCGGGCGCGAGCCGGCCGGTGCGGTCGACGTCCTGGCCGAGCCGCACGATGGTCATCCGCCGGTCCAGGTCGGTCAGCGCGCCCGTGTCCGGGTCCAGATCGGCCACCAGGAGCCGGATGGAGTTCGTACCGCAGTCGACGGCGGCCACCCGGGTCACTGGACGTCCTCCCCTTCGGTCCCGGGGACCGTCACGCACGGACCCTTGCGCCACCACTCGGGCAGCATCGCGATCGCCTCGTCGCCCAGCGGGTTGACGCCGGGACCGGCCGCCAGCGAGTGGGCGACCAGCACGTGCAGGCACTTCACGCGGTCCGGCATGCCGCCCGCGCTCGGGAAGCCGGTCAGCTCCTTGATCTCGTCGCGGCGCCGGATGTAGTCCTCGTGCGCGGCGCGGTAGGCGGCGGCCAGCTCCGGGTCGGTGCCCAGCCGCTCGGTCATCTCCTTCATCACGCCGTTCGCCTCCAGCGTTCCGATGGCGGAGGCCGCCTTCGGGCACGTCAGGTAGTACAGCGTGGGGAAGGGCGTGCCGTCGGGCAGCCGCGGCGCCGTCTCCACGACGTCCGGCTGGCCGCACGGGCAGCGGTGCGCGATGGCGCGCAGGCCGCGCGGGGGGCGTCCGAGCTGCTGCTTGAAGGCCGCCACGTCCGCGTCGGTCGGCTCGGTGCGCGGGGTGGTCGGCGGGGGAGTCTGCATGACTGTCTTCTGCTGGTCTTCCTGTTGAGTCACTGCCGGAGAGGCCGGAGAGGCCGGAGAGGCCGCCGGGGTCGGTTCACCGCCGGTGGGCGGCGGCGTCGGCCTTGTCGACCCCGTCCCACACGTTCCGGTACCAGGGGCGGTCGGCGGCGCCCGCCTCTGCGCGGGTCTGCTCGGCGGCCTCCGGGTCGACGACGACGAACCCCGTCTCCCCCGGCATCACGTAGTGCAGCCGCAGCCGGACCTGCTGCTCGGCGTAGGCGTCGTCCTGCCAGCGTGCCTTGAGGTCGCGCAGGTCCTCGACCCGCTGCCGGGTCTCCCGCTGCTCCCGCTGGAGATCGGCGATCTCGGCACGCTGGGCGACGTACTGCCGTATCGGGTAGGCGAGGGCCACGACGAGCGAGCAGAGCACCATCGCGAGCAGCGCGGCCCGGCCGGTCAGCCGGGAGCGCCGGGCCTGGCGCCTGGTCTGCGAACGGTAGACCCGGGCCGCGGTCTGTTCCCCGATGATCCGGATCCTGGTCGCGGTGGAGAAACGGTCCCGGTCCTTCACGGCCATCTGGTCTCCGCCTCCCGTGCACGCGCGTACGTCCCCGCACACGGTACGGGACCGGGTACGGGGACGTACGTACGACGCTGCCTTCTACCGGGCTGTCAGCCCTTGAAGCGCGGGAACGCGCTGCGGCCGGCGTACACCGCGGCGTCGTCGAGGATCTCCTCGATGCGCAGCAGCTGGTTGTACTTGGCCACGCGCTCGGAGCGGGCCGGGGCGCCGGTCTTGATCTGGCCGCAGTTGGTGGCGACGGCCAGGTCGGCGATGGTGACGTCCTCGGTCTCGCCGGAGCGGTGGGACATCATGCACTTGAAGCCGTTGCGCTGGGCCAGCTCCACGGCGTCCAGGGTCTCGGTCAGCGAACCGATCTGGTTGACCTTGACCAGCAGGGCGTTGGCCGAGTTCTCCTCGATGCCGCGGGCCAGGCGCTCCGGGTTGGTGACGAACAGGTCGTCGCCGACGAGCTGGACCTTGTCGCCGAGCTTGGCGGTGATGGTCTTCCAGCCGTCCCAGTCGTCCTCGAACAGCGGGTCCTCGATGGAGACCAGCGGGTACGCCTCGACCAGCTCGGCGTAGTACTCGGTCATCTCGGCGGCGGTGCGCTCCTTGCCCTCGAAGGTGTAGGAGCCGTCCTTGTAGAACTCGGACGCGGCGACGTCGAGCGCGAGGGCGATCTGCTCGCCGGGGGTGTAGCCGGCCTCCTTGATCGCCTCCAGGATGAGGTCGAGGGCCTCGCGGTTGGAGCCCAGGTTCGGAGCGAAGCCGCCCTCGTCGCCGAGGCCGGTGGCCAGGCCCTTGTTCTTCAGGACCTTCTTGAGGGTGTGGTAGACCTCGGCGCCCCAGCGCAGGGCCTCGGAGAAGGACTCCGCGCCGATCGGGGCGATCATGAACTCCTGGATGTCCACGTTGGAGTCGGCGTGCGAGCCGCCGTTCAGGATGTTCATCATCGGCACGGGCAGCAGGTGCGCGTTCGGGCCGCCCAGGTAGCGGAAGAGCGGCAGGTCGCTGGCCTCGGAGGCGGCGTGGGCGACGGCCAGGGAGACGCCGAGGATGGCGTTGGCGCCGAGCGAGCCCTTGTTGTCGGTGGCGTCCAGGTCGAACATGGCCTGGTCGATCAGGCGCTGCTCGGTGGCGTCGTAGCCGACCAGCTCCGGGCCGATCTGCTCGATGACGGCCAGCACGGCCTTCTCGACGCCCTTGCCGAGGTAACGGCTCGGGTCGCCGTCACGGAGTTCGATGGCCTCGAAGGCACCGGTGGAGGCGCCGGACGGAACGGCGGCACGACCCGTGCTGCCGTCGTCGAGGCCGACCTCGACCTCGACCGTGGGGTTGCCTCGGGAGTCCAGGATTTCCCGGGCTACGACGACGTCGATGGACGGCACGAGCATCTCCTTCTTCAATGTGACGCTTCGGTGTGACGCGCGGTCGCGCGGGACCGCGGCGGCTCTGCGGGACCGAGCCTAACCGGCTCCGGGCGATCGGCCAGCCGATCGCCCACCCGCTGGACAGAACCGAGAGTAAATTGTTTCCGAACGGAACAAAGACGTTCCCGGAAACCGGGCGGGTGCCCCGCGCGGGCGGGACGCGAAAAATCCCGCCCCGGTGCGTACGGGGGAACACGCACCGGGGCGGGAGTCGCGGGAGCGGCCGCCGCTTACTTGAGGTGCAGCTGCTGGCCCGGGTAGATCAGGTCGGCGTCGTCGACGATGTCGTCGTTCAGCTTGAACAGCTTCGCCCAGCCGCCCTTGACGTCGTGCTCCGCGGCGATCGAGCTGAGGGTGTCGCCCTTGACGACCTTGTACTCGCCGTCGCCCTTCTCGACCTTCTTGCCGGTCGGGGTGGTGACGGTCTTCTTCTCGGCCTTCTCGGCCTTCTCGGTCTTCTGCTCGGCGGCCGGACGCTCGGAGGAGCGGGAGGCCTTCTGCTCGGTGGAGCGCTCGGCGGTGGAGCCGCTGCTCTGGCTCTGCGAGCTCTGGGAGCTGCCGGAGCCGCCGTCCTGCGAGCCGCCACCGGTGTACGCGGCGCCCGACAGGCCGGTGCCGCAGACCGGCCAGGCACCCTTGCCCTGGCCCGCGAGCACCTTCTCGGCGATCTGGATCTGCTGGGACTTGCTCGCCTGGTCGGCGGTGGAGGCGTACTGCGTACCGCCGTAGGCGGCCCAGGTGGAGGCGGAGAACTGCAGACCGCCGTAGTAACCGTTGCCGGTGTTGATGGACCAGTTGCCGCCGGACTCGCACTGGGCGACGGCGTCCCACTCGGACGCGGTGGCGGCGGAGGCGTTGCCGGCCGCCATCAGCGGGGCGGCGACGGCGGCACCGGTGACGCCGGCGACGGCGATGACACGGGTGGCCTTGGACGGACGACGGTGCTTGCCCTTGCCGGAAAACAGCATGGTTGATCCCCTCACCGACGCCTGCGAGGTGAGCTGTCGGGTTCGGGCCGGTTGAGTTGCCCGGCCGGGTTCCTCGCGGAACTCGGCTTCACCCCTAGCCGCTCCGGCTCAACTGCCCGGTCCGGCACTTACCTTGGGTCCCCCGCTCCTGCCTTCGGCGCTCGACGCGACGACTGTTCCCGTACGGCCGCTGGCAGGATTCGGCGTTGCGGCTGTCGGGGCCCGCGGTGGCGAGCGGTCATGACCGTAGACACGCGCTCCGCGGATTTTCAAAGACGATCACGGCTTCTGAGACCTATCTCTCACGAGATCCAAAAGGGACATACGGTCTCTAACCGTGACGTGAACTCCCCCTACTTTTCGCCCGATTCGCCCGTGACCGTGAGCGTCTGACCGGGCAGGATGTGGTCGGGGTCGGCACCGACGACGGTCTCGTTGTCGGCGTAGAGCGTGTGCCATCCGCCGTCGACCTCAAGGGAGTCGGCGATGGCCCACAGGCTGTCGCCGGTGCGGACGACGTAACGGTTGCCCGCGGCCTCTCGCGCGCCACCGTCGCGCGAGGCGTGCCGCCCCGCCGCGGTGTCCGTGAGGCCTTCCTTGGCGGCGCCCTCCTCCGCACTGTCGCCGCGGTGCCGGCCGGCGCCGGACGAGCCCTCGGTCTCCCGCGGTTCGGCACTGGCGGAGGCGTCGGGTTCGGACGAAGTGTCCGGCTTGGCGGATTGGTCCGCGTCACCGGACGAGCCGCTCGATGCGGCGCCCGAGCCGTCGGAGCCGTCGGACGAAGCGTCAGACGACTTCGAAGAAGAGGGCGAAGGGGACGAAGAGGACGCTCCCGAAGTCGACTCCGGCGCCCCGGCCGCTCCGGACGAGTCGGTCGAACCGGACGACCCGGACGACTCGGGCGTTTTGGTGGTCGTGGGCGATTCGGACGACTTGGTGGTGTCCGTCTCCCCCGAGGTCCCCGAACCCTCCGACGCCCCGTCACCGGCCGCGTCCGAGCCGCCGCCCGCGGTCCCGGAGTCGTTGCCGAGGCCGGCGAGCAGACCGCAGGTCGGCCATGCGGCGATGCCCTGGGCCGCGTGCACCTTCTCGGCGATTCTTATCTGCTGGGAGCGACTGGCCTGGTCGGCGCTGGGGGCGTAGTCGAGACCGCCGTACTGCTCCCAGGCATCCTGGGACAGCTGCAGGCCGCCGTAGTACCCGTTGCCGCTGTTCTGGCTCCAGGCGCCGCCGGTCTCGCACTCGGCGACCTGGTCCCAGTTCGCCGAGTCGGCCGCGTGGGCGCCGGTCGCGCCGAGCAGCGGGATCGCGATGGCGGAGCCGGTCACTCCGGCGGCGACGACCAGAGCGGGTGCCTGGCGGGGGCGGCGGTGACGACCGTTCCCGGAGAGCATGCGACGACCTTTCACGAGACGACGGGGACCACGCGGCGGATGACGCTCGACACCACGTTGATCCGTGAACGTATAGGGAGATCATCGCTTGTCACAAGTTCATGCCGCGCAGATCACGTGAAGATCACAAAGTTGAGCGCGTGTCACTTTTGCGTCGGCGACGAAGCGTTCCCGGCCGATGACGCCGACGGCGTGAACGCCACCGGCAAGGTGCGCAAACCGCGCATGATGAGGCCGCCGCGCCACCGGAGTTCGGCCGGGTCCGCGGCGAGGCGGAGGTCCGGCAGCCGGGTGAGGAGCGTGGCCAGCGCCGTCTGTCCCTCCAGCCGGGCGAGCGGGGCGCCGAGGCAGTAGTGGATGCCGTGGCCGTACCCGAGGTGCTGGCTGTCGCGGCGGGCGAGGTCCAGGGTGTCCGGGTCGGTGAACCGCTCCGGGTCCCGGTCGGCGGCGGCGAGGACGACGAGGACGGGGTCGCCGGCCGCGACGTCCTGTCCGCCGATGGACAGCGGCCGGGTGGCGAAGCGCCAGGTGGCCAGCTCCACCGGGCCGTCGAAGCGCAGCAGTTCCTCGACGCCGGTCTCCAGCAGGCCGCGCTCGCCTGCCGCGAGGGAGGCCTGGAGCCGGGTCCGCTGCTCGGGGTGGGTGAGCAGGGCGTACACCCCGTTGCCGATGAGGTTGACCGTGGTCTCGAAACCGGCGAACAGCAGGATGAAGGCCATCGCGGCGGCCTCGTTCTCGGTGAGGTGCTCGCCGTGGTCGGAGGCTCGGATGAGGCCGGAGATGAGGTCCTCGCCGGGGGCGGGCCCGGGCGGCAGCGCCGCTCGCTTGCGGTGGATGAGGTCGGCGAGGTAACCGCGCATCTTCTTGACCGACCGCGCCACCCCGCCTCGCGGGCCACCCCCGTGACGGATCATCATGCCCGCCCAGTCCCGGAAGTCGTCCTGGTCCTCGCGGGGGACGCCGAGCAGGTCGCAGATGGCGTAGATGGGCAGGGGGAAGGCGAACTCGTGGATCAGGTCGGCGGAGCCGGTGGCGGCGAACCGGTCGATGAGGCCGTCGGCCAGCTCCTGCACCCGGGGCGCGAACTCGGCCACCCGGCGGGGTGTGAACGCCTTGCTGACCAGTCGGCGCAGCCGGGTGTGGTCCGGCGGGTCGATGTTCAGCAGGTGGGTCATCAGCTCGGCCTTCCGCTCCCCCGGAATGCCGGTCTTGCCCTTGGCGTGCGCCGGCTCGTCGTGGTGCGCCGGGTTCTTGGACAGCCTGGGGTCGGCGAGGGCCTGCTTGGCGTCGGCGTACCGGGTGACCAGCCAGGCCTCCACTCCGCTGGGCAGCCGGGTGCGGTGCACGGGGGCGTGCTCGCGCAGCCAGGCGTAGGCCGGGTAGGGGTCGCTGGCGAACTCCCAGGTGAACAGCTCGGGGGCGGGGCCGGAAGCCGCACCGGGGACGGGCGGACGGCCGGTCATCCCTCGACCGCCCTGATCGCGTCCCGGTAGGTCCGGGCCGCCGCTCTCAGGGCCGCCTCGGGGTCGGTGCCCTCGGACTCGGCGCGGGCCGCGAGGGCGAGCAGCTGGTAGCCGACGCCCTCGCCGGAGGGCAGCGGGACGTCCAGGCCGGCGGTGCGGACGCGGGAGTGGAGCTTGGCGGCGAGGGCGAGGCCGGGCTGGCCGAGGGGGACGCCCTCGGTGACCGAGGTGCGCTGCTTCTCGGCGGCCTTGGTGCGCAGCCAGTGCTCCCGGACCTCCTCGGGGGTGTCGGCACTCTCGTCGCCGAAGACGTGCGGGTGACGGTGGACGAGCTTGTCGACGATGGTGCCGGCCACGTCGTCCACGGAGAACGGGGCGTCGGGGTCCTCCTCCGCGATACGGGCGTGGAAGACGACCTGGAGCAGCACGTCGCCCAGCTCCTCCCGCAACTCGTCGCGGTCGCCGTCCTCGATGGCCTCGACCAGCTCGTACGCCTCCTCGATCGCGTACTTGGCCAGGCCCTCGTGGGTGCGCCGGGACGACCAGGGGCATTCGAAGCGGATCCGGTCCATGACCTGGACGAGGTCGAGGAGGCGGGCGCCCGGGAGGTCGTAGGAGGCGGGGAGCAGCTCCAGCTCGGGCATCGAGACGCGGCCGGACCCGGCGAGGCGGGCCAGTGAGTCGGTGAGCGCGGGCTCGCCCTCGCCGGTCGCGACGACCACCGCGGTGCGGCCGCCGGCGCAGGCGTCCACCAGCTCCTCGGCGGTCGGGGCCGCCTCGTCGACGCGGATGCCCGCCTCGCGCAGGTACGGCAGCTGGGGATGGGCTCCGTCGGCGCACAGGACGCGGTCGGCGGTGCGCAGGGTCTGCCAGGCGGGCCAGGACAGCAGGCCGGGGGCGACCCGGTGGCTGGTGGTGAGCAGGACGATGCGGCCCGGGCCGGGGGCGGTCGCGTCGGCGGTGGTTGCGTTCACTCCCCGAACCTAACGCACGCCGCCCACGGCCCCCCGAGTTGTCCACAGGGGGCCGTATCGCCGCTGGTCAGCGGTGCTACGCCGGCTGCTGGGAGCCCGCCGCCGTGATCTCCCGCACCCACGGCGTCCGGGTGTCGACGCGGCTGCTCTTCTGGACGTCCCAGGTGCCGTAGCGCGGGTTGAGGTCGACGTCGAGCTTCTTGGACGCCTCGGACAGGGCCTGCCAGAACTCGGGCCGGCTGGTGTCGGTGCCGAGGCTCTGGGCGAGCTTCTGGGCCTCCAGCTGGACGAGGAGGTTGTCGTCGAGGCGGTCGGGGGCGACGCCGTACTGCTGGAGCCAGACGGTCTCCAGCTGCTCGGGGCCGCCGGCCTGCTCCTCCAGCTCGCCGCGCATGCCCTGCACCTCCTTGCGGCTGACGGTCACTCCGGCGTCCTGGGCGGCGCGGTGCAGCACCCGGTCGAGGACCATGCCGTGCAGGGTGTCGCGGGTGAGGGTGCCGGTCCGGGCGACGACCTGCTGGTACTGGGTGTCGTCCGGGACGGCGGCGCGCTGTGCCTCGCGCACCTCGTCGACCCGGTTCTCCAGCTGGGCGACGGTGATCCGCTGGTCGCCGACGACGGCCGCCGCGCCCGGATGCGCGTCGTTGCCGCAGGCGGTGAGCAGGGGTGCCGCTGCGGCGATCGCGGCGGTGAGGAGAAGCGCGGGGCGACGGCGGCGGCGGTGCAAGGGAACCTCCCGTTTGGAGATTGTGCGACGGTGCACAAAGTCTTGCGGTGATCGATGTTAGGCAGTGGCCCGGCTCTGGCCAACCCATTGGACCAACGATTCATCAGGACTTCGGGCACCGCCTCGCGCCCGGCCTCCGGCGGCGGTGGCCGGCCGGTGGTCAGCCGCGCACCTGGCCGAGCCACTGGAGGGTGCGCCGGATGTCGGCCGCGAGCGGGTGGCCGGGGCCGTGGACGCGCTCCACGTCGTGCAGCAGCCGGGCCAGCGTGTCGTGGGCGCCGGCGCGGTCGCCGAGGGCGAGCAGGAGGTGGCCGATGCGGCGGCGGACGTCGTGGGCGAGGTCGGGGTCGCCGGCGACGTACTGGTTCTCGTAGTACGGCAGCAGCGCCCGGTACTCGGCGAGGGCGGCGGCCGGTTCGCCGAGCTGTTCGAGGCACTGGGCGGCGTCGTAGCGGTGGCGCAGGGACTGCGGGTCGGCCTGGCCGGCCTCGGCGGCGCGTTCGTCGGCGAGGCGGCGCAGTTCGGGCAGGGCGCGCCGGTACTGGCCGTCGTCCAGGAGGGTCGCCGCGTACTGCTTGCGCAGGGTGCGCACGACCGGGGAGCGTTCGCCGTGCTGCTCGGCGGCGGCGGGCAGGATCGCGCCGAGGATGTCGACGGCCTGGGTGATGCGGCCCTCGCCCAGGAGTCGCTTGACGTCGTCGACGGCGCGGGCGACGTCCGGCTTCCCGGCCTCGGCGGCGGCCGGTACGGGCGCCGGTTGCGGCGCCGGGGTGCGGGCGCGGTCGGGCCAGGGGGCGTGCGGGCGTACGAAGGGGCGGGTGGGGTCGAGGGGGCCGCCGGTGGGCATGCCGCGCGCGGGCAGCAGCAGCGCGAGGTGCTCGTAGACCTCCTGGGCGGAGTCGGGGCGGTGCTGCGGGTCCTTGGCGAGCAGGCGCAGGACCAGGGCCTCGAGCGCCTCCGGGACCTCCGGGCGGATGCGGCGCACCGGCAGCGGGGGCTCGTGCAGGTGCCGGTGCAGCACGCCGAGCGCCGTGGAACCGGCGAACGGGACGTCGCCGCTGAGCAGTTCGTGCAGCAGCACCCCGAGGGCGTAGAGGTCGGTGTACGGGCCGACGGCGCCGCCCATGGCCTGCTCCGGCGCCATGTAGGCGGGCGAGCCGATGGGGGTGCCGGTGTGGGTGAGGCGGGTGGTGTCGGCGTCCATGACGGAGGCGACGCCGAGGTCGAGGACGGTGACGGTGCCGTCCTGCTTGACCATGACGTTGCGCGGCTTGAGGTCGCGGTGGACGATCGGCACGGCGTGCACGGCGCTCAGTACGGCGCACAGCTGGGCGGCGACCGCGACGGCCCACTGCCACGGGTAGGGCTGGTGCTCGGCGAGGTGGTCGGAGAGGTCGGCGCCGTCGACGTACTGCATGACGAGGAACAGCTCCTCGCCCTCGCTGCCCGCGTCGTGCACCGTGACCAGGCCGGGGTGGTCGACCTGTGCGGTCACCCGGCACTCGCGCACGAACCGGCGGCGCAGTTCGTCGGCCTCCTGTCCGGCCACCTTGTCGGGGCGCAGCAGCTTCACCGCCACGCGCCGGTCCAGGCGCCGGTCGTAGGCCGTCCAGACCTGTCCCATGCCGCCCTGGCCGATGAGCGTGGACAGCTCGTACCGGCCGGCGACGACGCGTCCCGTCGCCACGGTCACCTTCCGCCCTGCTGGTGGCCGCCGTCGTGGTGGCGCAGGTAGTCGCTGAGCTCGTCGAGTTCGGCGCGGACCTGGTCGATGCGGGCGGGGGCGGGGGGGTGCTGCGGCGGCGGGGCGACGGGGGCGACGGGGGCGGCGGGCGCGTACGGTGCCACCGGGTGCGGTGGCACCGGGTGGGCCGGGCCGTAGTACGGCCCCGCGACGGGGGCGTGGGGCGGCTGGTGGCCGGCGAAGGGGCGCGGGGCGGCGTGCACCCGTATGTCGGTCACCAGGAAGTACGCGGCGGCCGCCGCTCCGATCAGCAGGAGCCCGGCCATCGCGACGTCCGTCCGGTGGTCCGTCTCGGGCAGCGAACCGACGACGGCGAGACAGGCGATGGACAGGGGCAGACTCACCCAGGCGGCCGTCCAGTCGTACCAGCGGCCGCGCAGGACGGCGACCCGGAACAGCGGTACGCAGGCGAGCAGCCCGCACGTCAGGAAACCGGCGGCGGCGTACAGCACGCGCAGGGTGATGACGGTGGACGCGCCGCGGGAGGGCGGCGGCCCGGCGCTGTTGCCGTACATGACTGCTCCTGGACCGGTGATGCCGACGTGCCGAACGGACCGGACCGCTCGGAGTGGGAGTCCGAGCGTATAGGTCCGGACGGACAACGGGTCACGGTTGTACCGAACCGTTGTCGGGCCGCTCTCCGCTGGTCACCGGCCCGGGTCCACCGTGCCGTCCGTGAGCCCGTCGTACATGCCGCGCACCAACTGCTCGCCCAGGCGGCCCGCGAGCCGCAGCGCGCGCTCGAACTCGTCGAGGGCACGGAAGCGGTCGCCGTAGCCGCGCTGGGCGTCGAGGGGCAGCCGGGGCAGTTGGAGGCGCCGCACGTCGAGGCGGGTGGCGGTGGAGGCGTAGCTGCTGGCCTGCCGGTGGTTGGCGGTGCCGCGCAGGAACCCGGCGAGGAACCAGGGGTCGAGGGCGTCGGGGTCGGGGCGCAGGAGCACGAGGTTGCGTCCGAGCGCGGCACCGGCCGTGGCCGCGTCGATCACGCGCGCGACGGAGCCGCCGCCGAGCACGGGCACGACGACGTCGCCGGGTTCGGTCAGGACGGCTTCCTCGTCGCCCTCCGGGAGGGTGCCCGAGGGGCCGGTGCCGGTGAGGACGTCGTGGTCGGTGAGCAGGGGTACGCGCGCGTGGCCACCGTTCGTCCCGGTGCGCAGGGTGAGGGCGCCGCCGCGGGCGAGTTCACCGACGGTGGTGAGCGGCCGGTGGGGCGCGGGGCGGCCGGTGCCGGGGGCCGCGGGAGCCAGTTCCGCGGTCAGCCGCAGGGTTTCGTCCAGGCGCTCGCGCACGTCCGCGAGCCGACCGGTGTCGCCGGTGGCGCCGGGGGGCGGCAGATGGCGGGCGGGGGCCAGGTCGACGTCGTCGTCGAGGAGTTCGATGACGGGCACGCAACGGGCCAGGCCCGGCCTTTCGTCGAGCCGTCCGGTGCGGTCGAAGGCGACCCAGGCGTCGAGCACGGCCTCCCGCACGGACCGCCAGTCCGGTCCGCCGCGCCCCTCCCCGGCGAACTGCCCCGCGTCGGCGAGCAGCAGCCCGGGTTGCGCCGGCGCCCGCTCGGGCCGGCGCAGCACCCACAGGTGCAGGGGGAGGTTGTACGGGGGTGCCGCACCGACCGGCAGGGCGATCACGGCGCGCAGCGCGCCCCGGCGCAGCAGATCGGCGCGGACCCGGCGGCCGGAGCGGCGGGAGGCGGCGGCGGGCGGCATGAGGACGACGACGGTGCCGCCGTCCCTGACCCGGGCCAGGGCGTGCTGCACCCAGGCCAGTTCGGACTCGGTGCGGGCCGGGAAGCCGTACTCCCAGCGGGAGTCGTAGGCGAGTTCGTCGTGGCCCCAGTTGCGCTCGTTGAACGGCGGGTGGCACAGCGCGGTGTCGGCGCGCAGGCCGGTGCGGGCGTCCGCGCGCAGGCTGTCGCCGGCGGCGATCCGGACGGCGGCGTCCGTGCTCAGGGCGAGCCGCAGCGCGGTGAGGGCGGCCAGTGCGGGGTCGCTGTCCTGGCCGTACAGCTCCTGCCCGGGCCGGGCGGCGGCGCGGAGCAGGCTTCCGGTGCCGCAAGCGGGGTCGAGCACCGTGCGGGCGGGGCCGGCGAGTTCGGCCATCAGCTCGGCGAGCGGGTCCGGCGTGAGCGTGTACTGCCGCGGATTGGCGTCGAGGTGCCGGCCGAGCAGGAACTCGTAGGCCTTGCGGGCGCCCGGTCCGGCGGCGAGTTCGGCAGCGCCGCGCAGGAGCGGTGCGGAGGACAGCAGCCCGGGGCCGGCCGGGGTGGTGACGGCGCGTTCGGGGCCGGGGCCGAAGCGGGCGTCGAGCACCTGGCCGAGGGCGGCGGGCAGCAGGGCGGCCAGGCGTTCGTCGGAGCCGGCGCTCGCCTCCAGCCAGAGGGTCGGGCGGTCGTGGACGAGCAGGAGGGCGCAGCCTGCGTGCACCAGGGCGGCGGCCGGTCCCTCGGGATGGCCGACGAGTTGCTGCCAGACGCGTTCGCGTGGGGGGACCTCGGCGAGTTTTCCCTGGGCGCGCAGCCAGGCCTCGACGTCGGCGAGGGCGAAGGACGGGCTGGTCTCGGTGCCGCCGACCGGTTTGGGGAAGTCCGCGTGGCGGCGGCGCCAGTTGCTGACGGCGGCGCGGCCGACGCCGGCGAGCCGGGCGATACCGGCGGCGGTCACCTCTGTCCCGTTGTCCTGCACGGTCGGCCCCCTCGTCCTGGTGTGGGACGCCGATCCTACCGAGGAACACGGCCAGACGCCGATTCACAGCGTGTACTGACACTCTGGTGTGAACCGTGTTGACTCGGTTCACAAGCTCTGGTCTCATTGACACATCGCACCGGCCGAGGCGATGGACTTCGGTTCACGGTCGATTGATCTGTCTCTGGGGAGAGGACTGACGTCATGGGCATGAAGACCAAGATCGCGCTGGGCGCCGTGGTGGGGATCGCCGTCATCGGCGCGCTGTCGGCGAACGCGGGCGACGGGGACGACGACACCAAGGGCGACAGCCGGACCTCCGCCGGCTCGCGCGAGACGGCGGGCGGCGCGAAGACGGACGGTGACGCGAAGACGGACGGCGCGTCCGGCGCGAAGCCCGCCGAGGACAAGGCCACCGAGAAGGCGTCCCAGGCCGAGCAGTTCCAGGCGTTCGTGCGGAAGAACGGGACGCCCGGGGAGAAGGACGCCGTCGCCCATGTCACCAAGGTGCAGGGCGCCGACGAGCAGAACGACATCCTCGACGCCGCCGACGTCTACACCGACTTCACCGGCGGCATCATGGGCGAGGGCACGGGCCCGGCCAAGCTCATCGCCTCCGCGTTCGCCGACTGGAAGGACAGCGAGAACGGCCTCGTCACGGTCTACGACGCCGACGGCGAACTGCTCGGCAACGGCCAGTTCTGAGCACCGGACCGCGCTCACCGCCGACCGGGAATCCGGCCCTGGTCACGCCCCGCCCGGCCCTCGGGGCACCGACGACACCGACGCGGTAGCCGCGTCAGCCCCCGCACTGCTGCGACATCATCGCCCGGTCCGCCTCGGTCACCGCCAGCTCGTACTTGACGGCGACCTGGGCGAAGCGGACGGCGTACGCGCACCGGACCGACTTGGCGGGCGGCAGCCAGGAGGCCGGGCCGGAGTCGCGCTTGGCGGAGTTGGCGCGGCCCTCGACGGGGAGCAGGTTGAGCGGGTCGTTGGCCAGCTGCTCGCGTTTGCCCTCCGGCCAGCGCGAGGAGCCCATCTGCCAGCTGTACGACAGCGGCACGACGTGGTCGATCTGGACCTCGCTCGCCTTCTGCTTGCGCCACTCGATACTCGTGCCGGTGTACGGGTCGTCCAGCGTCATCGCGATGACGACGCAGTCCGAGCCGGGCCTGAAGCGCACCTTCTGACCGTCGCGTTTCAGCAGGTCGTTGCGGGTGTCGCAGCCGTTGCGGGCGAGCGGGACACCGTCGGCGGTGTCCATCCAGGCGTAGCCGAACTCGTCGCGGTCGTACCCCGTCTTCGGGCCGCGCCCCTTGGTCTTCAGGCCGTCGATCAGCTTGCGGGCCGTCGCCCGCGGGCCGTCGCCGGTGACCGGGGCGAGGCCCGGTGCGGTGCCGTCCGGGTTGTCCAGCGGGCTGGCGGCGTGGCCGGAGGCGGGGGCCTCGGCGCCACCGCCCGAGGCCGGGGCGCCGTCGCCGGCCTCCAGGCCTTCGCAGCCGGTCACCAGGGCCAGGGCGAGGGCCGCCCCCGCGGCCCAACCGGTACGGATCCTGCTGTGCCGCCTCATGCGCGCCCCTCCCCTTGCCGTTCGCAGCCACCACCGTAGCGAGGGAGAGGTCAGGGCCATAGTGGGCCTTAGACGGACGTCAGTGGGCACACGAGACATATCTGTCGTACCGTCGACAGTGAGTCACGTCTCGGAAGGAGCTCTGCATGGGCATCCTCGACAAGATGAAGAGCATGGCCGGCAAGGACAAGGACAAGTCAAGGAAGATGTCCGACGCGGCCGAACGCCAGGTCAACCAGAGGACCGGCGGCAAGTACGAGAAGCAGGTCGACGCCGCGCAGCAGCAGGCCGAGGGCAAGCTCGGCTTCGGGCGCGACCAGGGCGGCGGCCGGGAGCAGCACTAGCCGCTCCCCGCGACCGGACACGTCGAAGCCGTCCACGGAACTGTCCCCGTGGACGGCTTCCTCGTGTGGCCGCCCCCGGCCCCGAGTGCTACGACCCCAGGATCGAGGTGAGGAACTCGCCCACCCAGCCGAGCAGTTCCCGCCCGACCAGCGGCTTGCCGCCCACCTTCGCGGTCTTCGGGCGCGGCACGAGCACCTGGTGTGTGCCCGACTTGATGACGCTGCCCGGGTAGAGCCGCTTGAGCCTCAGCTCCTGGGACTCGCGCAACTCCACCGGCGCGAAGCGGATGTTGTTGCCCTGGAGCACGATGTCGCCGACGGCGCACGCCCGCGCGAGCATGCGCAGGCCCGCGACCAGCAGCAGGTTCTCCACCGGCTCGGGCAGCTTGCCGTAGCGGTCGACGAGTTCCTCGCGTACGGCCTTGATGTCCGCCTCGCTGTTGGCGGAGGCGATGGACCGGTAGGCCTGGAGACGCAGCCGCTCGCCGGGGGCGTAGTCGTGCGGGACGTGCGCGTCGACGGGCAGCTCGATCTTGACCTCCAGCGGCGGCTCCTCCTCCACCCCGCCCTCCAGCGAGGCCCGGTAGTCCGCGACGGCCTCGCCGACCATCCGCACGTACAGGTCGAAGCCGACGCCGGCGATGTGCCCGGACTGCTCGCCGCCGAGCAGGTTGCCCGCGCCGCGGATCTCCAGGTCCTTCATCGCCACGTACATGCCCGCGCCCATCTCGGTGTGCTGGGCGATGGTGGCGAGCCGCTCGTGCGCGGTCTCGGTCAGGGGCTTCTCCGGCGGGTAGAGGAAGTACGCGTAGCCCCGCTCCCGGCCTCGGCCGACGCGGCCGCGCAGCTGGTGGAGCTGGCTGAGGCCGAAGTTGTCGCCGCGTTCGACGATGAGGGTGTTGGCGTTGGAGATGTCGATGCCGGACTCGACGATGGTCGTGGAGACCAGCACGTCGAACTTCTTCTCCCAGAAGTCGACGACGACCTGCTCCAGGGCCTGCTCGGACATCTGGCCGTGGGCGGTGGCGATGCGCGCCTCGGGGACGATCTCGCGGAGCTTGGCCGCCGCGCGGTCGATGGACTCGACGCGGTTGTGGATGTAGAAGACCTGGCCCTCGCGCAGCAGCTCACGGCGGATGGCGGCGCCGATCTGCTTGTGCTCGTAGGGCCCGACGAAGGTCAGCACCGGGTGCCGCTCCTCCGGCGGGGTGGTGATCGTGGACATCTCGCGGATGCCGGTGACGGCCATCTCCAGGGTGCGCGGGATGGGGGTCGCGGACATGGTGAGCACGTCGACGTTGGCGCGCAGCTTCTTCAGCTGCTCCTTGTGCTCGACGCCGAAGCGCTGCTCCTCGTCGACGATGACCAGACCGAGGTCCTTGAACTTCGTCTCGGAGGAGAACAGGCGGTGGGTGCCGATGACGATGTCCACCGAGCCCTCGCGCAGCCCCTCCAGGGTCGCCTTCGCCTCGGTGTCGCTCTGGAAGCGGGACAGCGCCCGCACGTTCACCGGGAACTGGGCGTAGCGCTCGCTGAACGTCCCGAAGTGCTGCTGCACCAGCAGGGTGGTGGGGACGAGCACGGCGACCTGCTTGCCGTCCTGGACGGCCTTGAAGGCGGCGCGGACCGCGATCTCCGTCTTGCCGTAGCCGACGTCGCCGCAGACCAGGCGGTCCATCGGGACCGTCTTCTCCATGTCGTCCTTGACCTCGGCGATGGTGGTGAGCTGGTCCGGGGTCTCCGCGTAGGGGAAGGCGTCCTCCAGCTCGCGCTGCCAGGGGGTGTCCGCGCCGAACGCGTGGCCCGGCGCCGCCATCCGCGCGCTGTAGAGCTTGATCAGGTCGGCGGCGATCTCCTTGACCGCCTTCTTGGCGCGGGCCTTGGTCTTGGTCCAGTCGGCGCCGCCGAGGCGGTGCAGGGTGGGGGCCTCGCCGCCGACGTACTTGGTGATCTGCTCCAGCTGGTCGGTGGGGATGTAGAGCCGGTCGCCGGGCTGGCCGCGCTTGGCGGGGGCGTACTCCACCACCAGGTACTCGCGGGTGGCGCCCTGGACGGTGCGCTGCACCATCTCGATGTAGCGGCCGACGCCGTGCTGCTCGTGGACGATGAAGTCGCCCGTCTCCAGGGTGAGCGGGTCGATGGTCTTGCGGCGCCGGGCCGGCATCCGCGCGCCCTCGCGTCCGGCGGCCTTCTGGCCGGTCAGGTCGGTCTCGGTGAGCACGGCGAGCTTGAGGGCCGGGTCGACGAAGCCGTGGTCGATCGAGCCGCAGGAGACGTGCACGACGGAGGGGCTGAGCGTGCCGAGGTCGGTGTCGAGGCGGGCGGCGATGCCCTCACCGCCGAGGACCTCGACGGTGCGGGTCGCGGGGCCGTGGGCCTCGGTGACGTAGACCGCGCGCCAGCCGTCGGCGAGCCAGCCCTTGGTGTCGGCCAGCGCCTTGGCGGTGTCGCCCCGGTAGGTCTCGGGGGCGTGCATGCCGAGCTTGAGGGTGTCGGCGTCGTCCAGCGCGTCGTCGGCGGCGAAGGGCGAGACCGACCACCACATCATGTCCAGCTCGCGGGCCCGCTCCCGCACGTCCGCGAGGGACCACAGGGAGGCCGCGTCGACGTCGATCGGCGCCTCCCCGCCGCCCGCGGTGGCCGCCCAGGAGGCCTGGAGGAACTCCTGCGACGTCGCCACCAGGTCGGCGGCCCGGGTGCGCACCCGCTCCGGGTCGCAGACCAGGGACATCGAGCCCTTGGGCAGCACGTCCAGGAGCAGCTCCATGTCGTCCACGAGGACCGGGGCCAGGGACTCCATGCCCTCGACGGCGATACCCTCGGCGATCTTGCCGAGCAGTTCGCCCAGCTCGGGGTGGTCCTCGGCGAGGGCGGCGGCCCGCTCGCGCACGTCCTGGGTCAGCAGCAGCTCACGGCAGGGCGGGGCCCACAGGCCGTGTTCGGCGACCTCCAGGGAACGCTGGTCGGCGACCTTGAAGTAGCGGATCTCCTCGACGTCGTCGCCCCAGAACTCGACCCGGAGCGGGTGCTCCTCGGTCGGCGGGAAGACGTCCAGGATACCGCCGCGCACGGCGAACTCGCCGCGCTTCTCCACCAGCTCGACCCGCGCGTACGCCGCTGCCGCCAGCGCCTGGACGACCTCCTCCAGGTCGGCGCCCTGTCCGGTGCGCAGGGCCACGGGCTCCAGGTCTCCCAGGCCCTTGACCTGCGGCTGGAGCACGGAGCGAACGGGTGCGACGACGACCGAGACCGGGCCGGTCTCCGGGTCGTCGGGGCGGGGGTGGGACAGCCGCCGCAGGACGGCGAGGCGGCGGCCGACGGTGTCGCTGCGGGGGCTGAGCCGCTCGTGCGGCAGGGTCTCCCAGGAGGGGTACTCCACGATGCCCTCGGGCGGCAGCAGGGAGCGCAGCGCCGCCGCCAGGTCCTCCGCCTCGCGTCCCGTCGCCGTCACCGCCAGCACCGGGCGGCCCGTCTCGCGGGCCAGGGCGGCGATCGCGAAGGGCCGGGCGGCGGGCGGGCCGACCAGGTCGACGTGCATGCGGTTGCCGTCGGCGGCGGCGGAGACCGCTTCCGCGAGGGCGGTGTCCTTGACGACGGCGTCGAGCAGACCGTGCAGGCTCATGGAGGGGGCGCTTCCGTCCTGGGGTGGGGCAACACGAGTAGCCCGACTCGGTGAGGGTCGGGGGTGTCCAGGTTACGTCGGTCTGCTCGCCGGCGCCGGGGGCTGTGGACGACGCCGGCTGCGCGGTGGCCGGTACCGCGGTGGCCGTACCAGGGGCCCCGCCCCTGGCCCCCGGGCCTGTGCCCACCCACCACCCGACTCGGTGGGTCCAGAAGTGGCCCCAAAAGAGACCCGGCGCCTCCGTCCCCTGGGACGTCGGCGCCGGGCTCTCCCCCGCAACCCCCGTGTGCGGTGGCTGTCGGGCCGGGTGCTACTCCGTCGCGATGGCGTTCAGGACGTTCATGCGGCCCGCCCGGAAGGCCGGGACCAGGGCGGCGAACAGGCCCACGAAGGCCGAACCGATGAAGACCCCGATGATCGTCGGCCAGGGGATGTCGAGGACGTTCAGGCCCTCCAGGGCGAGCAGCTTCTGGGCCGTGGCGCCCCAGCCCATGCCCAGGCCGAGGCCGAGCAGGGCACCGAAGAGGGCGATGACCACGGACTCCATGCGGATCATGCGGCGCAGCTGGCGGCGGGAGAGGCCGATGGCCCGCATCAGGCCGATCTCCCGGGTCCGCTCGACCACGGACAGCGCCAGGGTGTTCACCACACCGAGGACGGCGACGATGATCGCGAGGGCGAGCAGGCCGTAGACCATGTTCAGCAGCTGGCCGATCTGGTCCTTCAGCTCCTGCTTGTAGTCGGTCTGGTCGGCCACCTGGTACTGCGGGTAGGCGTCCAGCGACTTCTTCAGCGCGGCGTACGCCTGGTCGGCCTGGCCGTCCTCGGCCTTGGCGAACATGATCGTGTTCGGCGGGACGTTCTCGGCCGGCAGGTACTTCCGCATCGTCTCGATGCCGATGTACCGGGCGCCCTGGTCGATGGCCACGTCGTCGCTGGTGATCGCGGCGACCTTGAGCTTCGCGGTCCGGCCGCCCTTGAAGGCGACGGAGAGGGTGTCGCCGACGTGCACGCCGTGCTTCGCGGCGTAGTCCGAGCCGACCGACATGGCGTCGGTGCCGTAGGCGGCGGAGAGCTTGCCCTCCGTCGTCACGCGGCGCACGTCCTCGGCGTAGGTCGGGTCGGCGGCCGTGACGCCGTCGTCGTCCGTCTTGCCGTCGGGCGAGGTCAGCGTGGCGTCGAGCACCTTGTAGCGGGTGACGTGCTCCAGGCCGGGCGTGTCGGTCATGGCCTTCTCGGCCTGCGGCACGATCCGCTGGTTGCCCTGGACGATGAAGTCCGCGCCGACCGTCTTGTCCAGCTCGCTGGTGGCCGAGGCGACCATCGAGGAGCCGACGACGGACAGGCAGGCCACCAGGGCGAGGCCGATCATCAGGGCGGCGCCGGTGGCACCGGTGCGGCGCGGGTTGCGCAGGGCGTTGCGCTCGGCCAGGCGGCCCACGGGGCCGAAGGCGCGCAGCAGCACCGCGCTGATCACCCGCACCACGAAGCCGGCCAGCAGCGGGCCGATGACGACGAACCCGATGAGCGAGAGCACGATGCCCGCGCCGAGCATCATGGAACCGTCGCTCGCCTTGTCGGCGGAGGCGGCCGTGAGCAGGGCGGCGACGCCGGCGCCGGTGAGCACCAGGCCGATCAGGCCGCGTATCCAGCCGGCCTTGGCGTCGGCCGGGGTGCCGGCGTCGCGCAGGGCGGCCATCGGGGAGATCCGGCCGGCCCGGCGGGCGGGCAGATAGGCGGCCAGGACGGTGACCACGACGCCGAGGATCAGGCCGATCACGGGGGTCGCCGTCTTGACGGTCAGGTCGTCGGTGGACAGGTTCATGCCCGCCGCCGACATCAGCTTCATCAGGCCGACGGCGATGCCGACACCGGCCGCGACACCGAGGACCGAGCCGACGACGCCGAGGAGGAGCGCCTCGACCAGCACCGAGCGGTTGACCTGCCGGCGGGAGGAGCCGATGGCCCGCATCAGGCCGATCTCGCGGGTGCGCTGGGCGACCAGCATGGAGAAGGTGTTGATGATCAGGAAGATGCCGACCAGGAACGCGATCCCGGCGAAGCCGAGCATGGCGTACTTGATGACGTCCATGAACTCGCCGACGTCCTCGCGGCCTTCGTCCGACGCCTCCTTGGCCGTCTGGATCTTGAACGTGTCGCCCAGCGCGCCGGAGACGTTCTGCTTGAGCTGCGCGTCGGTGACACCGGCGTCCGCGGTGACGTTGAACTGGCTGAACCGGTCCGCGCCGCCGAGCAGTTCGCGCTGGGCGGTGGGGGTGTCGAAGTAGACGACCGCGGCACCGGGGTTGGTCACGGTGAAGGAGGCGATGCCGACGATCTTGGCCTTGAAGTCGCCGGTCTGCGCGATGGTGCGCAGCTCGTCGCCGATCTTCAGGTCGTGCTTGTCGGCGGTGTCGGAGTCGACCATCGTCTCGGTCGGGCCGCGCGGGGCGTGGCCCGAGGTGATCTCCATGGACCGCAGGTCGTTCTTGGTCCAGTTCCCGGCGATGGTGGGGGCGCCGCTGGTGGCCCCCACGTTGTCGTTGTCGGCGTTGACGACGGTCACGTTCATCGAGGCGACCGCGCCCTCGACGGACTCCACGCCGTCGACCGAGCGGATCTTCTCCAGCGTGGACGCGGGCAGCGACTCGGGCACTCCGTTCTGCGGGGTGTCCTCGGCCTCGGCGTCCTTGGGGGCCACCGTCACGTCGGAGGAGGTGACGGCGAAGAGCTTGTCGAAGGTGGTGTTCATCGTGTCGGTGAACACCAGGGTGCCGCAGACGAACGCCACCGACAGCAGCACCGCCACCGCCGAGAGCGCCATGCGGCCCTTGTGCGCGAAGAAGTTGCGCATCGAGGTCTTCACGACGGTCATGACGTGCGCCCCCGCGCGTCGAAGTCCTTCATGCGGTCGAGAACGGCTTCCGCGGTGGGCTGGTACATCTCGTCCACGATCCGGCCGTCGGCGAGGTACAGCACCCGGTCCGCGTAGCTGGCGGCCACCGGGTCGTGGGTGACCATCACGATGGTCTGGCCCAGTTCGGTGACCGACCGGCGCAGGAAGCCGAGCACTTCGGCGCCCGCGCGCGAGTCCAGGTTTCCGGTCGGCTCGTCGCCGAAGATGATCTCGGGGCGGGCGGCGAGGGCCCGCGCCACCGCGACCCGCTGCTGCTGGCCGCCGGAGAGCTGGGTCGGCCGGTGCTTGAGCCGCCCGGCGAGCCCCACGGTCTCCACGACCCGCTCCAGCCACGCGCGGTCGTACTTGCGGCCCGCGATGTCCATGGGCAGCGTGATGTTCTCGATCGCGTTGAGCGTCGGGAGCAGGTTGAACGCCTGGAAGATGAAGCCGATCCGGTCCCGGCGCAGCTGCGTGAGCTTCTTGTCCTTCAGGCCGGTGATCTCGGTCTCGTCCAGGTAGATCTGACCGCCGGTGACGGTGTCCAGGCCGGCCAGGCAGTGCATCAGCGTGGACTTGCCGGACCCCGAGGGGCCCATGATCGCGGTGAACTGGCCGCGCGCGATGTCCACGTCCACGTGGTCGAGGGCGACCACCCGGGTCTCTCCCGATCCGTAGGCCTTCACGACCTGCCGCGCTCGCGCGGCAACGGCCGTACGCCCTCCCGTGCTCCCGTGCGTGGGAATACTTACGGCCGATGTCATGTCAAGTCTCCTATGTCGGTCATCGAGTGAGCCGCGGGTGCCGCGACCGTGGTGGTGTGTGCTGTGCCGCGCTGCTGTCTCGAAGAGTCTGGCCCGGACCGGGGGTCGACCGCGCTGGTGTTCAGCGCAGTCTTCTACTGAGGAAAACCCCACCCCCGCGGGTCCGGTTCACCGCCCCCCAGCGGCGTAAAGCCAGCCTAAGGACGCCACCGGGTCCCTCTCGTCCTCCGTCGGTACGAACCCTCCCCGACCCGTAGTACGGAGGTACCCCTAGGGGCAGTCCACCCTTCGGTGGAGCGGATCTCGGGGTCGCCTCCACCCCGGGACGCACCGAGCGTCCACCCTCACGCGGCGTCAGGAGCAAGCGGAAACCGAGGGAGCAGGGCCACGGCCACATACCGACCGATCAGTTCGGCCAAAACGCAGCGTGTCACCCAACCCGCGAGTAACGTGCGTGGCCCCCACCCCCCACCTCCTGCGGTCCACCGCTCGGACCCAAGCCGCGCAAGGAGCACCGGGATGACCTACGACCCGTCCCCGTCGTACCCGCACCGCCCACCACCGCCCCCACCCCCGTACGCCCCGCACGCCCCGTACGTCCAGCCCGCGGCCCACCGCGCCCACCGCGCACCCCGCCGCGACCCGCTGGGACACCACAGCGACCTGCGGATCCTGCGCAGCGCCTACCGCTGGCAGCGGCGCACCGCGACGCTGACCGCGCTCGGCTACTTCACGCTGTTCCTGATCCTGTCCGCGTACGCGCCCGGGCTGATGGCCGGCACCGCCGTCGCCGGGCTGCCCACCGGGCTGCTGCTCGCCCTGGCCCAGCTCCCCGTCACCTGGCTGGCGATCGCGCTGTACGAGTACACCGCCCGGCGCCGCGTCGACCCGCTGGCGGACCGCATCCGCAGGGAGGCCGCACTGGACGCCCGGCGGGAGGCGGGACGGTGACCGAGTTCAGCGGCAACGCCCAGACGATGTCCCTGGTCGGCTTCACCGCCGTCGCCACCGTCACGCTGCTGCTGTGCGTGATGACCGGCCCCGACCGGGACGACCTCGACGAGTTCTACACCGGGTACAGCTCGCTGTCCCCCATGCGCAACGGCCTCGCGATCGCCGGCGACTACATCTCGGCGGCCTCCGTGCTCGGCACGGGCGGTGTCATCGCGCTCTTCGGCCACGACGGCGTCGTGCTGGCGCTCAGCACCGCGCTGTCCCTGATGCTGCTGATGTTCCTGCTGGCCGAACCGCTGCGCAACGCGGGCCGGTTCACGATGGGCGACGCCCTCGCCCGCCGGATGCCGGGGCGTGCCGTGCGCATGACGGCCTGCGCCGTGACCGTCGCGGCGCTGCTGCCGCTGATGCTGGTGCAGCTCGCGGGCACCGGCCAACTGCTCGCGTTCGTCCTCGGTTTCTCCGGTGCGGCGTTGCAGACCGGCTGCATCATCGGCCTGGGCGTGCTGATGATCGGTTACGCGGCGATCGGCGGCATGAAGGGCACCGCCCTCATCCAGATCCTCAAGATCGTGATGCTGCTGGGCTCGGGCCTCGTGGTCGCCGCGCTGATCCTGCACCGCTTCGACTGGGACCCGGGCGCGCTGTTCGACGCGGCGGCGGACCGCAGCGGCGCGGGCTCGGCGTTCCTGAACTCCGGGCTCCAGTTCGCGGGCGGGCCCCATCCGGACGCGGACATGATCTCCTCACAGCTCACCGTCGTCCTCGGCGGCGCCTGCCTCCCACACGTCACCATGCGCATGTACACCGCCTCCTCCGCCCGCCAGGTGCGCCGTTCGATGTCCTGGGCGGTGTCCGGCGTGGCCCTGTTCGTGCTGGTCGTCACGGTGGTCGGGTTCGGCGCGACGGCGCTGGTGGGGCGGTCGGTCATCGCCGGGATCGACCCGCAGGGCAACACCGCCTACCTGCTGGGCTCGCAGGCGGCGTTCGGCGCACGGGTCTCCACCGCCGAAACGTTCCTGTTCACGACCGTCACCACGGCCGTCTTCCTCACCCTGCTCGCCTCCGTCGGCGGCATGATCCTGGCCTGCGCCAACTCCCTGGCCCACGACGTCTTCGCCGCCCGCGTACAGGAGATGTCCCCGCGCCGCGAGATGACCCTCGCCCGCCTCTCCGCCCTGGCCGTCGGCGTCCCGGCGATCGTCCTGGCCACCCTCGTCCAGCACCGCAGCCTCCAGCCGCTGGTGACCCTGTCCTTCTGCCTGGGCGCCTCGGCCATCGCCCCCGCCCTGGTCTACGGCCTCTTCTGGCGCCGCTACACGCGCACCGGGCTGCTGAGCACCCTCATCGGGGGCTCACTGGCCGTGCTGCTGCTGATGCCGGGCACCAACCTCGTCTCCGGCTCCCCGGTCTCCGCCTTCCCCGAGGCCGACTTCAACTGGTTCCCGTTCACCACGACGGGCCTGGTCTCCATCCCGCTGGGCTTCGCCTGCGGCTGGCTCGGCACGATGCTCTCCGGCCGGCGCAAGGCGCAGGAGCAGCGCCGGCACTACGAGGCGGTGGAGGGCTGGATCCTGGCGGGCGCGGTCCGCAGGGGCGACTGAAGGCGCGGGGGCGGCTCGGGGCTTCCGTCGCTGGCGTCAGGCGGCTCGCGGCTTCCGTCGCGGGCGTCACTCCACCGCACGCCCCGTCAGAGAGCTGAGATTGCTGCGTACGGAGTCCATGTGGGCCTGCAGTTCGTCCCACCGCTCCCCGTGCTCACGCAGCACCCGCTCGGTGTCGCGGGCGATGCGCTCACGGCACGCCCGGGCCTCGGCGACCACCTCGGCCGCCCGGACCCGGGCCTCCTCCTGCCGCCGCCCGGCCGCCTCCCTGGCCTCGGCCAGCTCCTGCTCGGCGTCGCGCACTTGCTGCTCCGCGCGCGCCGCCGACTCCGCGTACCGGGCGTCCAGCGCCCGCGCACGCTCCTCCTCGGTCCGCTCGGCGGCGGCCCACCGTTCGGCCAGCTCCCTGCTCTGCTCGGCGGCTGCCCCGGCGGTGCGCCTGCGCATCTCGCGCAGCGCGGCCAGCGCCTGGGCACGCCCCGCCTTCACCTCGCGCCGTGCCTCGATCCGCGCCTCGTCCGCCTCCGCGCGCGCCGCGAGCAGCCGCTGCCGGGCCCGCTCGTCGGCCTCGGCGCGTACGGCGCCGGCGTGTGCCCGGGCCGCCTCCCGCACCCCGTCCGCATGCGCCCGCGCGTCCTCCATCAGCCGCCGCGCGTCACCGCGCGCCCGCTCACGCACCGCCTCGGCCTCCTCCTCGCCGAGCCGGAACAGGTCTCGCGCGCGCTCCCCCAGTACCGCGTAGTCCTGCGTGGTGAGCTGCGCGACCACCTCCCGCAGGTCCTCCAGGTCCTCCTCCATCTCCCTGGCCAGCACGGTGAGCCGGGCGGCCCGCTCCCAGGCCGCGTCGCGCTCCTCGGACAGGGCCGCGGCGTACGCCTCCACCTGCTCGGGACGGTAACCGCGCTCGCGCCCGCGTACGGTCACGAAACCGTGGGGGGAAGCCGATGCACCGCTCACGCTCATCACCCCTGAATCACCCTTCGCGTCACGCTTGTGGTGAACCTGCCGCATCACATGGACCTGTCCGACTTTATGGACCAGACGTAAGCCCACATAATCCGACACACCGCACACAAAGGGCGGGGCCCGGTCGACCTGCGAGTCGACCGGGCCCCGCCCGTCGGGTACGTCAGCGGCGCGAACGCCTCACAGCAGCCCGTCCCACATCTGCTCCAGCAGCACGGACCACCAGCTCTCCGGCGACCCGAGCGCCGCCGGGTCCAGCGCGGCCAGCTGCGCCTGGAAGTCCACCGTCCAGCGGCCCGCCTGCTCCTGGTTCAGACCGAACCTGAGCCGCCACATCCGGCCCAGCAGCGCCAGGCAGCGCGCGAACTCCGGCAGCCCCGTGTTCACGAACTGCGGCGGCACCGGCGCACCGCCCGGACCCGCCTCCACCGGAACCGCCACGATGGCGGCCGTCCCGTACTGCACACAGATCGCCCGGCCGAAGTCGCTGCCCACGACGAGGTACGACCCCGCGTCCGAGGCCGGCTGCACCCCGCGCTCGGCCGCCAGCTCCGCCAGCGTCGGCACCGGACGCCCCGGCTGGGCCTGCGCCCAGAAGAACGGGCCCATGTCCATCGGCAGCCCCGCGGCCACCAGCGTGTGCGCCACGACCGGCGGCACGCCCTGCCGGGACACCGCGGCCTGCTCGAACCGGAAGACCGCCGGCCCGAACGCGCCGGCCAGCTCCTGTCCGACGGCCTCCGGCGGAACCGGCGGTACCGGCTGCACCTGCGGCAACGGAGCACGCACCGGCGCCGGCCGCGCGGGCCCGTCGGCCACCTGGTGCAGTTCGCCCTGGTGCGCCAGCAGTTGCCGCATGCCCTGCTGCCGGCTCGCGTGGTCCAGGCCGTACGGCGCGATCGAGGTGATCCGCGCCTGCGGCCACTGCTCCCGGATCATCCGCGCGCAGTACGCGCCCGGCAGTTCGCAGGACTCCAGCTCGGTGTGCAGCTCCAGCACCTGGTCCGGCGGCACGTTCATGGACCGCAGCTCGTGGAAGATCTGCCACTCCGGGTGCGGCGTCCCCGGCGCGGAACGCCGGATCAGCTGCTGCTCGGAACCGTCCTGGGCGCGGTAGCGCAGCACGGCCTGGTAGCCGGGGCCGACGGTCGGCTGACCGGTGGGCTGCGGCGGATAGCCGTACGCCGGCGGCGGACCGGGCACGGGCTGCCCGGGCGGCGGCGGTACGGCACCGGGCGGGGGCGGCGGGGCGCCGACGCCGCCGGGACCGCCCACGGAGGGCGCGGCCAGCACGGTCTGCGCGTGGTGCACGGCGCCGCCCGCACCGCCGGCGGAACCCTGCGGCCCGGAAGCACCGGGCACACCCGGAGCGGCCGGCGGAGGCGGCGGCGTGCCCGGACCGGAAGGCACGCCGGGCGCACCCGGGGCGGCGGGGGCACCCGGAGCCCCGGGCGGACCAGGGGGGTTGGGCGGGCCGGGCGGAACGGGGGGCTGCGGGGCACCGCCGCCCGTCCGGCCCGGGTCGGCCAGCATCGTGGCGGCGTGATGCATCCCGCCCGGCGGTGTCCCACCCGGCGCACCGGGCGCGCTGGGCGGAGGCGGCGTACCCGGCGCGCCGGCCGGAGGCTGCGGGGCGACGGGCGGGGGCGGCGTGCCCGGACCGCCCGGGCCCTCGGGACCGAGCGACGACACCAACTGCGTCGGCACGTAGCCGCCCGCCGGCGTACCCGGCGCGGGCGTCCCCGCCGGCGCGGGCGGGCTCGCCGGACGCGCACCCGGCGCGCCGGGCACCCCGGGAGCGCTCGGCGGAGGCGGCGTGGTCGAGCCACCACCGCGGCGGGGCGGCGGCGTCGCCTTGCTGGTCGCGGCGTCCGCGATGTCCCCGGCATTCGACGCGGGCGGCCGGGGCGGTGTCGCGGGCGCACCGGGACCGGCGGACGGTCCGGCCGCGGCCGGTGCCGGGGCCGCGGGCGGCGGCGTGCCGGTACCGGCGGGCGCACCTGGGGCGTTCGGGTCGCCGATCGCCGGCGCGAGCGCCGTCGCCGGAAGCCCGCTGCCGCCCGACATCAGCGCCGTCTTGGCGTCCGGCGCCGTGGACGGCGGCGGCGTGTCGTCGTCGGCACCGCTCAGCGGCGGGGCGAACACGGTCTGGGGCAGCGGCACGGAACGGTCCTCACCGGCGTCCGCGTTGGTGTCCGTCCCCGCCCAGGGCGTCGCCCCGGCGGGCGCGCTCGGGGCATGCGGCGCACTCGGCGCACCCGCACCGGAGCCGCCGGCACCCGGCCCGGAACCCGCGGCCGGCCACCCGGCACCGCTCCCTGACGAACCATCCGCCGACGCCGCAGCCGAAGCCGGCGCCGCGGGGGCGGAAGGCACCCCGGCCTGCGTCTCGGGAAGCGCGCCACCGGCGCCACCACCGGTGCCACCGGCACTCCCCGTGTCACCGCCGTCCCGCCGGCGGTCCGGGATCCCGATCCGGTCCGCCGCCTCCTGCAACCACTCCGGCGGACTCAGCAGGAACGACGTCTGGTTCAGGTCGACCCGCGCCGCAGGCGCCGGAGCCGCCGCCTCGTCCGGACGGCCGTACTCCTCCTCGTACCGGCGGATCACCTCGCCCACCGGGAGCGAGGGCCACAGCGTCGCCTCGCCGCTGTCCCGGGCGATCACCAGCCGCTGCGCACCCCCGTCCGAACGGGGGCCGTCCGCACGGTCCTCGGCCCACACCACGAAGCCGAGGTCGAACTCCCGCACCCGCACCTCACGGTGCTGGTACGCCGGCAGCTCGCCGTTGACCCATTCCTCCGCGCGCTCCTGCGCCTGCGCGAACGTCACCATCGTCAGCTCACTCCCCTACCGACGCCGACGCGGGCACCGCACGCGCGAAACCGCCGTCCACCATCAGGTTCGCCACCGTCTCCAGCTCCGGCGGGGAACCCGCCAGCCGCGACAGGAACACGTCGAAGTCCTCACCGCACGGCAGCAGCAGCCGCTCCACCCGGTCCGCCGGCGGCCACGACGGGTCCACGTCCCGCACGTCGTCGTACGCGCAGAACCACACCGAACCGATCCGCTCGCCCTTCACCTTCACGGCCAGCAGACCGCCCTGGACGAACGCGACGCCCAGATAGTCCTTCGTCAGATGGTCCCGCAGACACTTGTTCACATAGACCAGGTCGTTGACCGCCGCCTCCTCACGCACCGTGAAGAACGGCTGGTCCACCAGCAGCCCCAGCTCCGCGTCGAGCGCCGTGCCCACCGGAGCACAGCCGCCCGCCGCCTTCAGGAACGACCGGTAGGCGCCCGGCAGCCGGTACCCGAGGTCCTCCTCGACACCCTGCACCTGCTGCTCCGTGACGGCCACACCCGACTTCGGCAGACCGAAGTGCGCCGGACGCGTCTCCTGCAACGGCCGTGTGCCGCGCTTGCCCTGGTCCACCGCCGCCGTCGCGATCCCGCCGTGGTGCCGCAGCAGCGCCTTCACCTCGACCGGGACCAGCTCCATCCGCCGCGAACCCGCCACGTGGTGCCACGTCCAGCCGTGCGGCGTCGCCACCGCCGGAACCGTGTCCCACAGCTCGTGCCCCGACGCCGCCAGGGCCGCGTTCGCCGACACGTAGTCCGTCAGCCGCAACTCGTCGACCCCGAACCCCTCCGGCGGATCCGCGATCTCCGCGACCGCGCGCGCGTACGGCGAGAAGTCGGGGTAACCACCCGCGTCCACCCGTACCCCTCTCGGGTGACGGGCCGCCCGCACCGGATCCGGGAAATGCACGACCTGCCCGGCATAGGCCGCGTTCGGCGGCGCGGCTGCTTGCCCGAGCCGACCTGTCGTCATGGCGGTTGCCCCCTGCGGCGTCTGTCTGCTGCCAGATCCGTCTGATCTGCCTGCACTGTCTGGTCCACCGCGTGCGAGCGCGGTGCCGACAGCCTATGCGGTACGGCAAGAGGGGTCACCGGCACCGGACCCCGCACCCCGCGCCCCACAGCTCCGCTTCCGTGACCAGCCGTCACCCTCCCGTGACACACCGCCCATACCCGGGCGTGTCACCCCGCCCCAGCTTCCGCAGGAGCCACGGGATTTGGCACTCTGTGACCTTCGGGGGGATGCTCAGGAGGGGAAGACGATCATGAGTGCGACACAGACGGGACCCGACACCGGGCGGTCCGACGACCCCCGCGGCGGCGACCCCCGCATCGGGTGGAGCAGCGCCGACGCCCACCGGACCCCCACCCTCCGGCACCGCCGCGACGGCATACTCCCGACCGTCGCCGCCGCCCTCTCCGTGCGCGGCACCACCCTCACCGGCACCGCGACACGCGCCGACACGCCACCCGCCCTGCACCACCTCGTACAGGACTTCCTCGACACCCTCACCAGCGGCCAACGCGACCGCTACACCGGCCGCTGCGCCGAGACGATCCTCATCTCACGCCACCTGGCCACCGCCGACGCCACCCGCAGCAAACGCGCCGCGCGAAAACCCATGACCAACGGCGAAGCTCGCAAAGCACTCAAACACGCCAAACTCACCACCCGCCGCATCCGCGAGGACGGCGATCCGCTCCACGGCGCCTTCGCCCCGCCCTGCCGCGCCTGCACCGCCCTCAGCGCCCACTTCGGCGTCCGCGTCGTCGACCCCACGACGGAGAAGGACTGACCGAGCAGACCGAGCCGAACCCGCCGACCGACACGAACCAAGGGCCGATGCAAGCCGACCGCACCTCCACCACCCGCTTCCCCGTCCCCGTCGACGCCGCACTGCGTGACGCCGGCTGGCAACCGGGCCGCTGGGACATCAGACAGGCCGAGATCTGGGCCGACACCCTGCGCGAACACACCTCGCCCGCCGGACACCGCCACACCGTCTTCCCCGCCGCCGTCGAGGCCTGGGCCGAATTCGGCGGCCTCCACATCGCACCCACCGGACCCGGCCGCCAGATCGCCCCGGCCACCCTGCACCTCGACCCCCTGCACGGCCTCCACATGGCCCGCACCCTCGGCGACCTCGGCCGCGCCCTCGGCACCCAGACCTGTCCTCTCGGCACCGAGACCGACAGCCAGGCCCTCATCGCCATCGACACCGAAGGCCGCGTCTACGCCCTCGACCACACCGGCGACTGGTACCTCGGTCCCACCATCGACACCGCCCTCGCCACCCTCGTCGCCGGCACCCAGCCCGCCCGCCTCACCGTCACCGGCTGACGCGGCGGGCAGGACGACAGGACGGCGCGACTACGACGCCGGGATCACCGCCGACACCCGGAAACCCCCCGCGTCGGTCGGCCCCGACACGAACACACCCCCCAGAGCGGCCACCCGCTCCTTCATCCCCACCAGCCCGTTGCCCCCCGACGGCAGGCGGGCCGACGACGCCGCCGAGGCCTCCGGCGGCGGCTCGTTCTCCACCTGCATCGCGATCTCCGAGACCCGATGCGCCAGCCGTACGTACGTCTTCGCGCCCGCCGCGTGCTTGTGCACGTTCGTCAGCGCCTCCTGCACCACCCGGAACGCCGTCGACTCCACCTCCGCCGCATACAGCCGCACCTCCCCCTCGACCGACAGGTCCACGACCATCCCGGCCGCCTCCGACTGCCCGATCAGCTCGTCCAGCTCCGACAGGCACGGCCCCTCCGAGGACGACTCCCCGTCCTCCGCGGCCCGCGACGCCGCCGCCGCGGCAGCCACCCCCACCGCAGCCAACGGCACCGACGCCCGCTCGGCCCGCGCACCGTCCCCGCCACTGCGCAGCACCCCGAGCATCTCCCGCAGCTCCGTCAGCGCCTGCCGCCCCATGTCCCCCACCAGAGCCGCGTTCTTCACCGCCTTCTCCGGGTCCTTGCGCGCCACCGCCTGCAGCGCCGCGGCGTGCACCACCATCAGACTCACCCGGTGCGCCACCACGTCGTGCATCTCCCGCGCGATCCGCGTCCGCTCCTCGCCCCGCGCCCACTGAGCGCGCTCCTCCGCCCGCTCCGCGAGCAACTGCAACTCCCGCTCCAGGCTGTCCGCCCGCTCCCGCAGACTCTCCATCAACCGGCGCCGCTGCCCCACGTACAGGCCGAGCAGCAACGGCGGCGCGGTCAGCCCCAGCGACGACCCGATCGCCGCGAACGCGAAGAACCAGTCGCCCATGTCCACGCCGTCCCCGACCATGTCCTGCCGCAACCGCACGAACGTCACGATCAACGTCCCCACGAACGACATCCCGGCCAGGGCCCCGATGATCCGCCGCGGCAACTCGCACGCCGCCAGCGTGTACAGGCCGACGACACCCAGCAGGAAGCCCATCTCGGCCGGTGTGATGGCGATCGCCACCAGCACCACCGCGATCGGCCACTTCCGCCGCACCACCAGCACCGAACCGGCCAACAGCCCGAAGACAACCCCCATCGCCAGCGGGATCCCGGCGTCCCGCGCGAACGGAATCCCCTCCGCCGCACACTCCAGCGCGGACACGGCACCGAGGCTCACATCGAGCACCGCACCGCGCCGCCTGTCCCACCACCCGGGCCCACCCCGGGCCGGTACGTGGTCTTCCCCCGTCGTGGTCATGCCTCCAGCCTACGGGCGCCGGGCGCCCCTTTTCCGGTGACTTTCGACAAACGATAGGACGCGATATCCCTCGAACCGGCAGGGGACTCCCGCCCGGGACGCCCCGTGATCGAAGTCCCCGGGAGCGCCACCCGTACCGTCGCGTCGAAGGCTCCTGGTACGGCATAGTGTTGGGTGCCGACTCGGCGAACTGACCAGGCGTCCGGTTCAGTCGAGTTTCATCCCCCATGGTGTAATCAGGCAGCACTGAGGGTTTTGGTCCCTTAAGTTCAGGTTCAAATCCTGATGGGGGAGCTGTCGCTTCCGGGCCCTGACATCACTGTCGGGGCCCGCACTCATGTCCCCCACCAACCACCCCGGTATCCTGCGGATGTCCACCCCCACCCCCTCAAAGCCGAAGGGCATCCCGTGAGCGCCATTCGCCCGGCAGCCGTCGTCGTTCTCGCAGCGGGTGAGGGCACCCGTATGAAGTCGGCCACACCCAAGGTCCTGCACGAGCTGTGCGGCCGGTCCCTCCTCGGGCACGTGCTCGCCGCCGCCGGTGAGCTGGACCCCGAGAACCTGGTCGCCGTCGTGGGGCACGCCCGCGAGAAGGTCACCGCGCACCTCGCCGAGGTCGCCCCCGACGTACGCACCGCCGTCCAGGAGCAGCAGAACGGCACCGGGCACGCCGTGCGGATGGGCCTCGAGGCGCTGGGCGGTGCCGTGGACGGGGTCGTCGTGGTCGTCTGCGGGGACACTCCCCTCCTCACCGGCGAGACCCTCAAGGCCCTCGCCGCCACGCACTGCGCCGACGGGAACGCCGTGACGGTGCTGACGGCCGAGGTGCCGGACGCCACGGGCTACGGCCGGATCGTGCGGGACGGGGCCTCGGGTGCCGTGACGGCGATCGTCGAGCACAAGGACGCCTCCGAGTCGCAGCGGGCGATCCGTGAGATCAACTCGGGGGTCTTCGCCTTCGACGGGCAGCTGCTCGCGGACGCGCTGGGCAAGGTGCGCACGGACAACAGCCAGGGCGAGGAGTACCTCACCGACGTGCTCGGGATCCTGCGCGAGGCGGGGCACCGGGTCGGGGCGTCGGTGGCCGGGGACCACCGGGAGATCGCGGGGATCAACAACCGCGTGCAGCTCGCCGAGGCACGCCGGATCCTCAACGACCGGCTGCTGACCGCCGCGATGCTGGCCGGCGTGACCGTGGTGGACCCGGCGACGACGTGGGTCGACGTCACGGTGACGTTCGAGCAGGACGTGGTCGTGCACCCGGGCACGCAGCTGCACGGCGCCACGCATCTCGCCGAGGGCTGCGAGGTCGGGCCGAACTCCCGCCTCACGGACACCCGGGTCGACGCGGGCGCGCGGGTGGACAACACGGTCGCCTACAGCTCGCACGTCGGTCCGCAGGCCTCCGTCGGTCCGTACGCGTACCTGCGGCCGGGCACCCGGCTCGGTCTCAAGTCGAAGATCGGTACGTTCGTCGAGGCGAAGAACGCCTCGATCGGCGAGGGGACCAAGGTCCCGCACCTCTCCTACATGGGTGACGCGACGATCGGCGACTTCACGAACATCGGTGCCGCGAGCGTGTTCGTGAACTACGACGGGCAGGACAAGCACCACACGACGATCGGCTCGCACTGCCGTACCGGTTCGGACAACATGTTTGTGGCTCCCGTCACGGTCGGGGACGGTGCCTACACCGCCGCCGGCTCGGTGATCACGAAGGACGTGCCGCCCGGTTCGCTGGCCGTGGCCCGTGGCCAGCAGCGGAATATCGAGGGTTGGGTGGCCCGGAAGCGTCCGGGGAGCGCGGCGGCGAAGGCGGCCGAGGCGGTCTCCCGCGAGGCGGGCGGCGAAGACTGACCGGAAACCGGCGCGTCGAACACGGCGTACCGTGATAAGTGCACATCCGCACCCCACCAGCTGAGACGCCCCCGCGGCCAGTCGGGAGAGCGCCCATGAGCTCAGCTGCGAACCTCTGAGGAGAAAGTGCTGTGACCGGGATCAAGACGACCGGCGAGAAGAAGATGATGTTCTTCTCCGGCCGCGCACACCCCGAGCTTGCCGAGGAGGTCGCCCAGCAGCTGGGTGTCGGGGTCGTCCCGACGAAGGCCTTCGACTTCGCCAACGGTGAGATCTATGTGCGGTATCAGGAGTCGGCGCGCGGTGCGGACTGTTTCCTGATCCAGAGCCACACGGCTCCTATCAACAAGTGGGTCATGGAGCAGCTGATCATGATCGACGCGTTGAAGCGCGCGTCGGCCCGCTCCATCACCGTCATCGTGCCGTTCTACGGTTACGCGCGGCAGGACAAGAAGCACCGTGGGCGTGAACCGATCTCGGCGCGTCTGATCGCGGACCTGATGAAGACCGCGGGTGCGGACCGGATTCTGGCCGTGGACCTGCACACGGACCAGATCCAGGGCTTCTTCGACGGTCCGGTGGACCACCTGTTCGCGCTGCCGCTGCTCGCGGACTACGTGGGTGCGAAGGTGGACCGCGCGAAGCTGACGGTGGTGTCTCCGGACGCGGGCCGGGTGCGGGTGGCGGACCGGTGGTGCGACCGTCTGGGCGCACCGTTGGCGATCGTGCACAAGCGGCGCGACAAGGACGTGGCGAACCAGGTCACGGTGCACGAGGTCGTGGGTGACGTGGAGGGGCGCATCTGCGTCCTGGTCGACGACATGATCGACACGGGTGGCACGATCTGCGCCGCGGCGGACGCGCTGTTCGCGCACGGTGCGGAGGACGTCATCGTGACGGCGACGCACGGTGTGCTGTCGGGTCCGGCGGCGGACCGGCTGAAGAACTCGAAGGTGAGCGAGTTCGTGTTCACGAACACGCTGCCGTCGGCGAGTGAGCTGGAGCTGGACAAGATCACGGTGCTGTCGATCGCGCCGACGATCGCGCGCGCGGTGCGTGAGGTGTTCGAGGACGGTTCGGTGACGAGCCTGTTCGACGAGCAGTGAGCGTCGTGCAGTAACCGTTCTGCAGGTGCGGTCCCGCCTCTTTGATCGTTTTGGGTACGGCCTTCCTCTCCGAGTAGACTGCTGAAGTTGCTCGGCGAGGGAGGCCGTACCCGTGTGTGCGGGTGTGGCGCTCCGTTATCGACGCGCTCTTCGTAGCAGGCCGTTCGTGGCCGGGTGACCACGTCCGTTCCTGACTTACACGAGGAGTGATCATGTCCGAGGTGAAGCTCACCGCCGTGACGCGTACCGAGTTCGGCAAGGGTGCCGCGCGTCGTATCCGTCGTGACAACAAGGTTCCCGGTGTTCTGTACGGCCACGGTTCCGACCCGCTGCACCTGACCCTGCCGGGTCACGAGCTGCTGCTGGCGCTGCGTACGTCCAACGTGCTGATCGCGCTGGACATCGACGGCAAGACGAACGAGCTGGCGATCCCCAAGTCCGTGCAGCGCGACCCCATCAAGGGCTTCCTCGAGCACGTCGACCTGCAGCTGGTGAAGCGCGGCGAGACCGTGTCGGTCGAGATCCCGGTGCAGGCCGAGGGCGAGCTGGCCCCGGGCGGCTACCTGCTGGAGTACGTCCTGGACGCGCTGCCGGTCGAGGCCGAGGCCACGCACATCCCCGAGTCCGTCACGGTCTCCGTCGAGGGCCTGGAAGCCGGTGCCTCCATCCTCGCGAAGGACATCGCGCTCCCGTCCGGCACCAAGCTGGACGTCGACGGGGACACGGTCGTCCTCCAGGTCCTGGCCGCGCAGGCCGAGGAGCCCTCCGCCGAGGGTGAGGGCGAAGAGGCCGCCGAGGCCTGATCCTCTCGCACGGTCATCGTGTGGTCGGCCGCTGTTCCCGTGCGGGGCAGCGGCCGACGTGTATGTGTGGACGGACGGGCGGTGAGGAGGGATGGACGTGACGACGGACGCGGGCGCTCCGTGGCTGGTGGCCGGCCTCGGCAATCCGGGCCCCGAGTACGCCGCGAACCGGCACAACGTCGGTTTCATGGTGGCGGACCTGCTGGCGGAGCGGATCGGGGCGCGGTTCAAGCGGCACGGCAAGGCGCAGGCGCAGGTGGTCGAGGGGCGGATCGGTCCGCCGGGGCCGGCGGGCCGGCGGGTGATCCTCGCGAAGCCGATGTCGTTCATGAACGTGTCGGGCGGTCCGGTGACGGCGCTGCGGGACTTCTACAAGGTTCCGGTCGGCAACATCGTGGCGGTGCACGACGAGTTGGACATCGACTACGGCGTGCTGCGGCTGAAGCTGGGTGGCGGGGACAACGGGCACAACGGCCTGAAGTCGATCACGAAGTCGCTGGGCCCCGACTACCACCGGGTGCGGTTCGGGATCGGGCGGCCGCCGGGGCGGATGCCGGTGGCGGACTTCGTGCTGCGGGACTTCTCGTCGACGGAGCGCAAGGAGCTGGACTACTTCGTCGACCGGGCGGCGGACGCGGTGGAGGCTCTGGTGATCGAGGGGCTGGAGCGGGCGCAGAGCACGTACAACTCCTGACTTGTCCGGCGATGGTGCGCGGGTGAGTTGACCGGGCGCGCAGGCATGGCCAATGATCCCGGCCATGCCTGCCTCCGCCGCCGCTCGTGCCCGTCAGGCCTCCCCCGCGTCCTCGGCGTCCGCCGCCCTGCTGCGGTTCGGCCGGGTCGCGGCGATGGGTACGGTCGCCGTGCTGATCCTGATCGCGGGTGTGTGGGCGTCGTGGGGTACGGCGCAGCACGTGCTGCTGACCAAGGGGCGGGAGCAGGGCACGGTCGAGGTGACGCGGTGCGGCGCAGGGACGTGCAGCGGGCCCTACTCGCCGGTGTCGGCGGGGTCGCAGGCGCGGGAGCGGGTCGTCATCGAGGACTCGGTGGCCGTGGCGAAGGGGCGGACGTACGCGGTGGTGGTGAAGCCCGGCGGTGACGAGGTGGTGCGGTCGGGGCCGGCGGGTGTGCTGTACGCGTGGGTGCCGTTGGGCGGGGCGCTGCTGTTGGCGTCGGTGGTCGTGGCGGGCGGGCTGCGGCGGCCGCGGGTGGCGTGGGGGATGGCGGGGGCGGGGGTCGTGCTGCTGACGGCGGCGTTCTTCGCGGTGTGAGGTCGTCGCGTACGACGTGAGGTGCCCCCGGGCTCTGTACGAACCCGGGGGCACCGGTGTGTCACGTGCGGGGCGCCAGGGTCCCCGAAGGCCGGGTCAGCCCGTGTTGCGAAGGCCCGCGGCGACGCCGTTGACCGTGAGGAGGAGGGCCCGGGCGAGCAGCGGGTCGGGGTCCTGGCCCGCGGCGGCGGCCTCGCGCTGGCGGCCGAGGAGGGCGACCTGGAGGTAGGAGATCGGGTCGAGGTAGGCGTCGCGGATGGCGAAGGTCTGCTTGAGGACCGGGTCGGCGTCGAGGAGTTCCGTCTCGCCGGTGACGCGCAGGACCTCGCGGACGGTCAGCTCGTGTTCGGCCTTGATGGTGTCGAAGACGTGCTTGAGCTCGTCCGGCACGAGGGTGTCGACGTAGTGCTGGGCGATGCGCAGGTCGGTCTTGGCGAGGGTCATCTCGACGTTGGAGATGAAGTTGCGGAAGAAGTGCCACTGCTCGTGCATCTCGTCGAGCACGGTGTCCAGGCCGGCCTCGCGCAGGGCCTTGAGGCCGGAGCCGACGCCGTACCAGCCGGGGACGATCTGCCGGGACTGGGTCCAGCCGAAGACCCACGGGATGGCGCGCAGTCCGTCGAGCGAGACGCCCGAGCCGGGGCGGCGGGACGGCCGTGAGCCGAGGTGCAGGTCGGCGAGCTGGTCGACCGGCGTGGAGGCCAGGAAATACGTCGGCAGGTCGGGGTCCTCGACCAGGTGCCGGTAGGCCTGGTGGGCGGCCTCGGAGACGACGTCCATCGCGGCGTCCCAGCGGGCCAGGGCCTCGTCGGACTGGCGCGGCGCGGTGTGCAGGGCGGACGCCTGGAGGGTGGCCGCGACGGTCAGCTCCAGGTTCTCCCTGGCCAGGGCCGGGATGAGGTACTTGTCGGAGATGACCTCGCCCTGCTCGGTCACCTTGATCTCGCCCTCCAGTGTGCCCCAGGGCTGGGCGAGGATCGCGTCGTGGGTGGGGCCGCCGCCGCGGCCGACGGTGCCGCCGCGGCCGTGGAAGAGGCGCAGCCGGACGCCGTAGCGGTGGGCGACGTCGCGCAGCCGGCGCTGGGCGCGGTGGATCTCCCACTGGCTGGTGGTGATGCCGCCGAACTTGGAGGAGTCGGAGTAGCCGAGCATGACCTCCTGGACGTCGCCGCGCAGGGCGACCAGTCGCCGGTAGGAGGGGTCGGCGAGCAGGTCCTCCAGGATGGTGTCGGCGGCCTTCAGCTCGTCGGTGGTCTCCAGGAGCGGCACGATGCCGATCTTCGCCCAGCCGGCGTGCAGGTCGATCAGTCCGGCCTCGCGGGCCAGGACGGCCGCGGCGAAGACGTCGTCGGCGCCCTGGCACATGGAGATGATGTACGACTCGATGACCTCGGGGCCGAAGACCTCCAGGGCGCGGCGGACGGTCTGGAAGACGCCGAGGGTCTTCTCGCCGGGCGCGTCGACGGGGGCCGGGCTGGGGGCCAGGGGCCTGCGGGAGCGCAGCTCCTTCGCGAGGAGCTTGGTGCGGTACTCGCGGGGCATGTCGGCGTAGCGCCAGGACTCCTCGCCGAGCCGGTCGAAGAGCTGGCCGAGGGCGTGGTGGTGGGCGTCGGCGTGCTCGCGGACGTCCATGGTGGCGAGCTGGAGGCCGAAGGCGGCCAGGGTGCGGATGGTGCGGGCGAGGCGGCCGTCGGCGAAGAGGCTGCCGCGGTGTTCGCGCAGGGAGGCCTGGACGATGCGCAGGTCGTCGATGAGTTCGGCGGTGCCCAGGTAGTCGCGGCCGTCCTCATGGGCGGTGCCCCTGGCCAGGCGCTGCTTGGTGTTCTCCAGCTTCTGGCGGATGCAGGTGGCCTTGAGCCGGTAGGGCTCCTCGGCGTTGAGGCGCTTGTAGCGGGGGCTGATCTCGGGAAGCCGCTCCAGGTCGGCCTGGAGCGAGGTCAGCAGTTCCTCCGTCGCGCCCGCGTACCGGATCGAGTTGGACAGGAAGCCGCGCAGCTCGTCGATCATCTCCAGGGCGTCGTTGATGCCGTGTTCGTGCTGGAGGATGAGGATGTCCCAGGTCACCTGGGGGGTGACGTTGGGGTTGCCGTCGCGGTCGCCGCCGATCCAGGTACCGAAGGTGAGGGGGCGGGTGTCGTCGGGGAGCTTGACGCCGGCGCGCTCCAGTTCCGCGGTGAGGTCTTCGAGGACGTCGCCGACGGCGCCTAGGTGCAGCTCGTCGAGGTAGTAGATGGCGTTGCGGGCCTCGTCGGCGGGCTCGGGACGGACGACGCGCAGCTCGTCGGTCTGCCAGACCAGGTCGATGTTCTCGGCGAGCCGGGTGTCGAGGCGGCGCCGGTCGGACTCGTTGACCGGGGTGTCCAGGAGGGCCGCGATACGGCGGAGCTTGTTGAGGACGGAGCGGCGGGCGGCCTCGGTGGGGTGCGCGGTGAACACGGGGCGCACGTTGAGGTTGCGGACCGTCTCGCGCAGGTGCTCGGGGTCGGCGTCCTTGAGCCGGTCGGCCGTGCGGGCGAGCAGTCCGCCCTCGGCGGCGCGCTTGGCGCCCAGTTCGCGGCCGCGGTGGACCTGCTCGGTGACGTTGGCGAGGTGGAAGTAGGTGGAGAAGGCGCGGACCAGCTTGGCGGCGGTCTCCAGTTCGGTGCCGCGCAGCAGTTCGGCGGCGGCCTCGCCGTCCTCGCGGGTGAGTCGGCGTACCTTCTCGACGAGTTCCAGCAGCTCGGGGCCCTCCTGCCGGACCAGGGTCTCCCCGAGGAGATCACCCAGTCGGCGGATGTCGGCGCGCAGTTCGCTGCTGGTCGTCGTGGTGGTCTGGTCGTCGGCACTGCTCACAGGTGCGGCTCCTTGCAGTGTTGAAGCTCGTCTGGGAGGGAACCCGGACGGCCGTCTCGCGCGGCGGGCGCCGCTTACCGGGCCGGACGTCCGGGAAGTAATCAGAGCGGACCGCGCTGTCCGACCGACTCCCAGGATAGGTGTCGGCCAGGACGCGCAGGCTCTGGGGCTCTTGCCGCGCGGCCACGCACTGCCATACTTACGTCGCCGTAGGTTACGGAACCGTAGGAAGACCGCGCAGGTTCCGGAGCCCGGCACCGGACCCCACCCTCGACCCCACAGGGGACGCGCATGACCACGAGTTCCGATGTGATCCCAGACGCTCCGCAGCCGACCGACCCCACCGACGCGGCGTCCGCCACGCTGGGCGGTGAGCAGAAGCGGTCCATCGAGCAGATCACGCTGCTGATGTTCATCACCGTTCCGTTCCTCGCGCTGGTGGCGGCGGTGCCACTGGCGTGGGGCTGGGGCGTGAGCTGGCTGGACCTGGGGCTGCTGGTCTTCTTCTACTTCCTGGGCTGCCACGGCATCACCATCGGGTTCCACCGACACTTCACCCATGGCTCCTTCAAGGCGAAACGGCCGTTGAAGATCGCGCTGGCGATCGCGGGCTCGATGGCGGTCGAGGGGCCGCTGGTCCGCTGGGTGGCCGACCACCGCAAGCACCACAAGTTCTCCGACGACGAGGGCGACCCGCACTCCCCGTGGCGGTACGGCGAGACGGTGCCCGCCCTGATCAAGGGCCTGTGGTGGGCCCACATCGCCTGGATGTTCGACGAGGAGCAGACGCCGCAGGACAAGTACGCGCCGGACCTGATCAAGGACCCCGCACTGCGTGCGGTCTCCCGCCAGTTCGTCCTGTGGACCGTGGTGTCCCTGGCGCTGCCCGCGCTGATCGGCGGGCTGGTCACGATGTCCTGGTGGGGTGCGTTCACCGGGTTCTTCTGGGGTTCACTCGTGCGGGTGGCGTTGCTGCACCACGTGACCTGGTCGATCAACTCGATCTGCCACGCCGTGGGCAAGCGCCCCTTCAAGTCCCGGGACCGCTCGGGCAACGTGTGGTGGCTGGCGATCCTGTCCTGCGGTGAGTCCTGGCACAACCTGCACCACGCGGACCCGACCTCGGCGCGGCACGGGGTGATGCGCGGCCAGCTGGACTCCTCGGCCCGGCTGATCCGCTGGTTCGAGCAGTTCGGGTGGGCGTACGACGTGCGCTGGCCGTCACGCTCGCGTATCGATTCACGCCGCAACACGGACCAGGACGGCGCCCGCCGCCGGAAGGAGACGGCGAAGGCGGCATGATTGACGCCGTGGCGACCGACTCCAGCAGCACCCCAAGCAACGAGAAGCCGCGGCGAGCGCGTCGCACCCGGATGACCGGTGCCGAGCGCCGCCAGCAGCTGCTGGAGATCGGCCGCACCCTCTTCGCGGCGAAGGGCTTCGAGGGCACCTCGGTGGAGGAGATCGCGGCGAAGGCCGGGGTGTCCAAGCCGGTGGTGTACGAGCACTTCGGCGGCAAGGAGGGCCTGTACGCGGTGGTCGTGGACCGCGAGATGCGGCGGCTGCTCGACATGGTGACCGGCTCCCTGACGGCCGGCCACCCGCGTGAGCTGTGCGAGCAGGCCGCCTTCGCGCTCCTGGACTACATCGAGGAGTACACGGACGGCTTCCGCATCCTGGTCCGCGACTCCCCCATCCCGCAGTCGACCGGCACGTTCGCCTCCCTCATCTCGGACATCGCCACCCAGGTGGAGGACATCCTGGGCCGCGAGTTCAAGAACCGCGGCTTCGACGCCAAGCTGGCCCCGCTGTACGCCCAGGCGCTGGTGGGCATGGTGGCGCTGACCGGCCAGTGGTGGCTGGACGTGCGCCGACCGAAGAAGGCCGAGGTGGCGGCGCACCTGGTGAACCTGGCGTGGCACGGCCTGGACGGTCTGGAGCCGAAGCCGCGGCTGATAGGGCACCGCAAGAGCTAGCGGTCGCGAGGGCAGAACACATGCAGCCACTGCGCGGCGTCACCGTCGTCTCGCTGGAGCAGGCGATCGCCGCTCCCTACGCCAGCCGTCAGCTCGCCGACCTCGGCGCGCGGGTGATCAAGGTGGAGCGCCCGGGGACGGGGGACTTCGCCCGGGCCTACGACTCCCGGGTGCGGGGTCTGAGTTCGCACTTCGTGTGGGTCAACCGCAACAAGGAGTCCCTCACCCTGGACTTCAAGGATCCGCGAGGCCTGGAGCTGCTGCGCCGGCTGGTCGCGGACGCGGACGTCTTCCTGCAGAACCTGGCGCCAGGCGCCGCGGCCCGCGCCGGACTGGGCGCGCGGGAGCTGCGGGCGGCGCATCCGGGGCTGATCGTGTGCGACATCTCCGGCTACGGCGCACCGGGCCCCTACGCCGACCGCAAGGCGTACGACCTGCTGGTGCAGTCCGAGGCGGGGCTGCTGTCGGTCACGGGCACGCCGGACGACATGGCCAAGGCGGGGGTCCCGGTGTCGGACATCGCCGCCGGGATGTACGCGTACAGCTCGATCCTGGCCGCGCTGCTCGAACGGGGCCGTACGGGACGGGGTGCGCATCTGGACGTGTCGATGCTGGAGGCCACCGTGGAGTGGCTGGGCTTTCCGCTGTACTACTCCTTCGACGGCGCGCCACCGCCTCCCCGGGCGGGCGCCGCGCACGCGACGATCTATCCGTACGGCCCGTTCACGGCGGGCGACGGGAAGGTCGTGATGACGGCGGTGCAGAACGAGCGCGAGTGGCACGGTTTCTGTGCGGGCTTCCTGGGCCGTCCGGAGCTGGCCGAGCACCCGCGCTACGCCACCAACGCGGACCGCGACGCGCACCGGGAGGAGCTGGGCGCGGTGATCGCGGCCCGGTTCGCGGAGCTGACCAGTACCGAGGCGATCGGGCTGCTCGACGCGGTGCCGGTGGCCAACGCCCGGGTGAACACGCTCACCGAGGTGTGGGACCACCCCCAGCTGGCCGCGCGCGGGCGCCTGCACGAGGTGCCCACCCCGGCCGGTCCCGTCCCGGCGCTGGCGCCGCCTGGACCGACCGGTCGGGCGCCGCGCATGGAGGCGGTCCCGGCGCTGGGCGAGCACACCCGCGCCGTACTCGGCGGCCTCGGCCTGTCGGAGGAGGACATCGACGCGCTCGCCGCGGACGGTGTGGTGTGAGCCCGGCCGGGTGGTCACCGGCGGGCGGGTCCGTCCGGTTCCAGGAACTCCAGGCGGTTGCCGACCGGATCGGCGCAGTGGAAACGCCGGTGGCCGGGCAGTCCGTCGTCCCAGGTGACGGGCGTGCCGTGGGCCGCCAGCCGGGCGGCGTACGCGTCGATCCCGGTGACCCGCAGCCCGGGGTGGGCCTTGCGGGCAGGCCGGAAGCCGCTCGTCTCGACGCCCAGGTGGAGCTGGACGGTGCCGGCCTGGAACCAGCAGCCGCCGCGGGCGGCGAGCGCCGGCGGCTTGGGGATCTCGGCCATGCCGAGGACGCCGGTGTAGAAGGCGCGCAGTGCCTGCTCGGCGCCGGGCGGCGCGGCGAGCTGCACGTGGTCGAGGCCGGTGATCACCGGCCCGCCGTCCCCGCGGGCTTGTGGGCGACGGCGAAGACGCGGCGGAAGGGGAACGGGGTGCCGTGCGCCTCGGCGGGGTAGGCGGCGCGCAGGACGGCCCGGTACTCCTCGACGAACGCGTCGCGGGCCGCCGGATCGTCGTCGAGGGCGTCCAGGACGGGCCGCAGTCCCGTTCCCTTCACCCAGTCGAGGACGGCGTCCTCACCGGGCAGCAGGTGGACGTACGTCGTCTCCCACACGTCGGCGGTGCAGCCGGCGGCGGTCAGCCGGGCCAGGTAGCCCTCGGGGGTGAGGACGGCGTCGTCGTGGCGCAGCACGCCGGTGAGGCGGTCCCGCCAGCGCCGGGACTCGGCCAGCTCGCGCATCAGGCGGTGGCTGGGGGCGTCGAAGTTGCCGGGCACCTGGAGGGCGAGGGTGCCGCCGGGGGCGAGGCGGTCGATCCAGTCGGGGAAGCGGTCGGCGTGGCCGGGGACCCACTGGAGGGTGGCGTTGCTGACGAGGAGGTCGTGCGGCTCCTGAGGGGTCCAGGTGCGGGCGTCGGCGGGGGCGAAGTCGAGGTGTCCGCCCCCGGGGGTGGGGCCGGCGTACCGCCGGGCGCGTTCGAGCATCCGGGGCGAGTTGTCGTAGCCGGTGACGCGTGCGGTGGGCCAGCGGTCGGCGAGCAGGACGGTGACGTTGCCGGGGCCGCAGCCGAGGTCGGCGATGCGGGGCCGGTCCGCGGTCAGGTCGGGGATCCGGGCGAGGAGGTCGGTGAAGGGGCGGGCGCGGTGGCCCGCGTGGCGCAGGTACTGGGCGGGGTCCCAGGTGGGGGCGGTGGCGGGCATGGAGCCTCCAGAGGGTGTCCGTGCGGGACGGGTACCCAGCGTCGCCCGCGAAGTATCTCGACGTCAAGACAGTTGACTTCAAGAGACTTCACGTCGACACAACCACTACACTGATCGTCATGGAGGACGAGGTCGATCGGCTGGTCGCAGCGTGGCGCCGGGAGCGCCCGGACCTCGACGTGGAACCGCTCGAGGTGCTGAGCCGCGTCAGCAGACTGGCCCGGCACCTGGACCGCGCCCGTCGGCTGGCCTTCTCCGAACATCAGCTGGAGCCGTGGGAGTTCGACGTGCTGACGGCGCTGCGCCGCGCGGGCACCCCGTACCAGCTCTCCCCGGGACAGCTCCTCACCCAGACCCTGGTCACGTCGGGCACGATGACCAACCGGATCGACCGGCTGGCGAAGAAGGGCCTGGTGGAGCGCCTGCCCGATCCCAGCGACCGGCGCGGCGTCCTGGTCCGGCTCACCGACGAGGGCCGGGACCGCGCCGACCAGTCGCTGGCGGGCCTGCTGGCCCAGGAGCGCGCCATCCTGGGCGAGCTGTCCCGCGCCCAGCGCAGCGAGCTGGCGGCCCTGCTACGCCAGCTGACCGCCCCGTTCGACAACATCCCCGGTTAGATCGGCCGGTCCCACCCCGGCCCTGCGCGCCAGTGCGACGGCGGCCAGCGTGGAGTGGACGCCCAGCTTGCCCAGCACGTTCTGCATGTGGGTGCGCACCGTGTGCGGGGACAGGTACAGCCGCTCCGCGACCGCCTTGCGGCCGAGCCCGGCGACCATGCACCGCAGCACCTCGCGCTCGCGCGGGGTCAGCGACTCCACCAGCACCTCGCTCTCGGTGCGGTGCTTGCGGGCCGCGGTCAGCTCGCGCAGGACGCCGGTGAGCAGGACGGGCGGCAGGTGCGTCTCGTCGCGCAGCACGCCCCGGATCACGCTGAGCAGCCGGGACAGGGAGCAGTCCTTGGCCACCCATCCCGAGGCGCCGGCCCCCAGGGCGAGGGCCGCCCGGCGGGGGTCGTCCTTCTCGGCGAGGACGACGATCCGTACGCCCGGCTGCCCCGACCGCACCCCGGCGACCAGCGAGATCCCGTCCACCAGCCCGTCCTCGTTGCCGTCCCGCACGGGCACGGCGGGCCGGGCGCCGGGCACGTGGCCGCCCAGGTCGGCGTCGACGAGCAGCACGTCGAACCGCCGCCCCTCGGAGGCGGCCCGCTCCAGGCAGCGCAGTGCGGCGGGACCGCTGCCGGCCGCGGAGACGTCGACGTCGGGCTCGGCGGCCAGGGCGGCCGCGAGCGACTCGGCGAAGATGCGATGGTCGTCGACGACCAGGACTCGGATACGAACCACGAAACCCCCTCCCCCGAGCTCCGCGAGGAGCAGGGGATACCCATCGTCTGTCCGTCCTCGGATGACGGCACCTGCACGGGTACGACGCCCAGGGCCCCGCATCCAGCTGTGTGCTGTTGTGCTCGGTACTCCGGGACGGGTGGCCTCGGCCGGACGGCCGCCGCCGTGCGGTCATCGCTACCCGCGCCCCGGGCGTCGTACCCGGCCGTCTCGCCCCCTGAACGGCACCGGCCCCCACCGGTGCTGCTCATCAGAGTACGGACGGGCGCCGGGAGCGGAAGGCTATTTGCAGAACTGACTCCACGGCACGTTTATGGTGAGCCGCATGTTTCGTCTTGTGACAGAAGTCGACAAGGAACGGCGCGATCTGCTGCGCACCCGCCTGCGGGAGACGAACACAGCGGCCTCCTCCGTCCTGCGTTCCCTGCGCGGGACCCCTCACGAACGCGAATTCCCGTTGCACGTCTGGGTGCTGGACCGGGCCGGCGGGCTGGCGGGCGGGCTGGTCGGCCACACCTGGGCGACCTGGCTCCACGTCACCTACCTGTGGGTGGACGGCGGTCACCGGGGCGCGGGCCTCGGCTCCGCCCTCCTCGACGAGGCGGAACGCACCGCCCGCACCGAACGCCGCTGCGCCGCCGCCCGCGTGGAGACCTGGGACTTCCAGGCCCCCGGCTTCTACACGAAGCGCGGCTACGACGTCATGTGCGTGATCCCCGACTACCCGCCGGGGATCACGGAGTACACGCTGGTGAAGCGGCTCGGCTGACCGGCTCAGACCAGGCGCCGCGCCCCCGCCGAGGGCACCGCCTCGAACACCCGCGGGGTCTTGAGGCCCGCCGCGGCGAAGGCGTCCTCGACCGCCTTGGTGACGGTGTCCACGTCGGCGGCCTCCACCAGGACGATCGCCGAGCCGCCGAAGCCGCCGCCGGTCATCCGGGCGCCGAGGGCGCCGGAGGCGAGGGCGGTGTCGACGACCAGGTCCAGCTCGGGGCAGGAGATGCGGAAGTCGTCGCGCAGCGAGGCGTGGCCCTCGACGAGGACGGGTCCGATGGCCCGGGTGTCGCCGGACTCCAGCAGCGAGACCACTCGCTCGACCCGCTCGTCCTCGGTCACCACGTGCCGGACCAGGCGGCGCACCTCCTCCTCGTCGCCCAGCCGCTCCAGCGCCGCGTCCAGCTCGGCGTAGGGCACGTCGCGCAGCGCGTCGACGCCCAGCAGCGCGGCACCCTTCTCGCAGCCGGCGCGGCGCTTGCCGTACTCACCCTCGCTGTGGGAGTGCTTGACCCGGGTGTCGACGACCAGCAGCCGCATCCCCTCGGCGGCCAGGTCGAAGGGGATCTGACGCTGGGACAGGTCCCGGGTGTCGAGGAACAGGGCGTGGCCCGCCTCGCAGCAGGCCGACGCCGTCTGGTCCATGATGCCGACCGGGGCGCCGACGTAGACGTTCTCCGCGCGCTGGCACAGCCGGGCCAGCTGCCAGCCGCGCAGGCCGAGGGAGTACAGGTCGTTCAGCGCGAGCGCGACGACGACCTCCAGGGCCGCCGAGGAGGAGAGCCCCGCGCCCGAGGGGACCGTCGAGGCCAGGTGGACGTCGGCGCCGGTCAGCTCGTGGCCCGCCTCGCGCAGCGCCCAGACGACGCCCGAGGGGTACGCGGTCCAGGACTTGTCCGACCCGGGTGCCAGGTCGGCGACGCGCAGTTCGACCGGGTCGGCGTCGATGTCGGCCGAGTGCAGCCGCAGGACGCCGTCCTCGCGCCGGGAGACGGCCGCGACGGCCTGGTGCGGCAGGGCGAACGGCATCACGAAGCCGTCGTTGTAGTCGGTGTGCTCGCCGATGAGGTTCACCCTCCCCGGCGCCGCCCACACCCCCTCCGGCTCCGCCCCGTACAGCTCCCGGAACCGCTCGCCGACGGTCCCCGCGACAGCCTCGCCCATGCCCTGACCCCTCACCCTTCGTAACTGCGGTAAGTACTAGCCCGCGCGCCGCTGCGCGAACTCCCACGCGTCCGACACGATCCCCGCGAGGTCCGCGCGGGACGGGTTCCAGCCCAGTTTCTCCCGGGCGGTGTCCGCCGACGCCACCAGGACCGCCGGGTCGCCGCCCCGGCGCGGGGCCACCACCTCGGGGATCGGGTGGCCCGTCACCCGGCGGACCGTCTCGACGACCTCGCGGACGGAGAAGCCGTTGCCGTTGCCCAGGTTGCAGATGAGGTGCTCGCCCGGGGTGGCGGCGGCCACGGCCAGCAGATGGGCCTCGGCCAGGTCGGCGACGTGGATGTAGTCGCGCACACAGGTGCCGTCCGGCGTCGGGTAGTCGTCGCCGAAGACGGAGATCGCCTCACGGCGGCCCTGCGCCACCTGGAGGACCAGCGGGATCAGGTGCGACTCGGGGTCGTGGCGCTCGCCGTACTCCCCGTACGCGCCCGCGACGTTGAAGTACCGCAGCGAGACCGCGCCGAGGCCGTGGGCCGCCGCCTCGCCGGTGATCATGTGGTCGACGGCCAGCTTCGAGGCACCGTAAGGGTTCGTGGGCCTGGTCGGCGCGGACTCGACGATCGGCACCTGCTCGGGCTCGCCGTAGGTGGCGGCCGTGGAGGAGAAGACGAGGCGCCGCACGCCCGCGCCCCGCATGGCCTCCAGCAGGGCCATGGTCCCGCCGACGTTGTTGTCCCAGTACTTCTCGGGCTTCACGACCGACTCACCGACCTGGGAGAAGGCGGCGAAGTGCAGCACGCCGTCGAACGAGGCGTCCAGCCACTTGGCGGCGTCGCGGATGTCACCCTCGACGAACGAGGCCCCCGCCGGCACACCCTCACGGAAGCCGGTCGACAGATTGTCGAGCACGACGACCTCGTGCCCCGCCTCCACCAAATGCTGGGCGACGACGCTGCCGACGTATCCGGCACCACCTGTCACCAGGTACTTCCCGCTCATGAACTCGCTACCTCTCGCAGTCGCTCGGCCGCGCGCTCCGGGGGCACGTCGTTGATGAACACGTTCATGCCGGACTCGGAGCCCGCGAGGAACTTCAGCTTGCCGGACGTACGGCGAATGGTGAAAAGCTCCAGGTGCAGCGCGAAGTCGTCCCGCGTCACGCCCTCGAACTCGTCCAGGTGTCCGAACGGGGCCTGGTGCCAGGCCGCGATGTAGGGCGTCGGCGGCTCACCCTCGCCGAAGATCCGGTCGAAGCGCCTCAAAAGTTCCAGGTAGACCTTGGGGAACTCGGCGCGCGCCGCCTCGTCGAGACCGAGCAGATCGGGCACCCGCCGCTTCGGGTAGAGGTGCACCTCGTACGGCCAGTGCGCCGCGTACGGCACGAAGGCCACCCACTGCTCACTCTCCAGGACGACCCGCTCGCCGGACAGCTCCTCCTCCAGCACGGCGTCGAACAGGTTCTCCCCGCCCGTCGCGTCCTTGTGGGCGGCGAGTGAACGGAGCATCAGGGCGGTGCGGGGGGTGGTGAACGGGTAGGCGTAGATCTGCCCGTGCGGGTGACCCAGCGTCACCCCGATCTCGGCGCCCCGGTTCTCGAAGCAGAACACCTGTTCAACGGAGGGCAGATGGGACAGCTCGGAGGTGCGGTCCGTCCAGGCGTCGAGCACGAGCCGGGCCTGCTCCTCGCTCAGGTCGGCGAAGGAGGCGTCGTGGTCGGAGGTGAAGCAGACGACCTCGCAGCGGCCGGAGTCGCCGGCCAGCGAAGGAAATCGATTCTCGAAGACCACCACGTCATAGGCCGAGTCCGGGATCTCGCTCAGCCGCTCCCCGTCCGACGGGCACAGCGGGCACTGGTCGGCCGGCGGATGGTAGGTGCGCCCCTGACGGTGCGAGGCGACGGCGACCGAGTCTCCGAGCAGCGGGTCACGGCGGACCTCGGAGGTGGTGACGGTCCGCTCCAGCGGACGGCGGTCCACGGCGTCGCGCACGGTGTCGTCGCGCAGGTCGTAGTAGACCAGCTCACGGCCGTCGGCCAGCCGGGTCGAGGTCTTCTTCACTGCCGCACTCCTCTGCACCCACCCATGAAGTCACCAATCATCCAACACAATCAAACATAACACATCACAACCCACCATCCTCGTCCTACATCACAATCAAACAAAGTTCATCACCAGAAGTGTTCAATTACTGAACGCGGAGGCGTAGGTTCCGCTGCGGATCAGTTCGCGAACGAAGCGAGTGCTTAATGCAAACCCCCACGAGCTCCACATATCTAGCCGCCGAGCTTCGACTCCCCACCAACTGGCTCGACTACACGATCCTCGGGATCTACTTCGTGGTCGTGCTGGGCATCGGCTTCGCCGCCCGCCGCTCGGTCAAGACCAGCCTGGACTTCTTCCTGTCCGGCCGTTCACTGCCCGCCTGGGTCACCGGCCTCGCCTTCGTCGCGGCCAACCTGGGTGCCACCGAGATCCTCGGCATGGCGGCCAACAGCGCCCAGTACGGCGTCTACACGACCCACTGGTACTGGATCGGCGCCATCCCGGCGATGGTCTTCCTCGGCCTGGTGATGATGCCGTTCTACTACGGCTCGAAGGTCCGCTCGGTCCCGGAGTTCCTCCTCCTCCGCTTCGACAAGGCCTCCCACCTGCTCAGTTCGGCACTGTTCGCCGTGGCGGCCATCCTGATCGCCGGCGTGAACCTCTACGCCCTCGCGATCGTCGTCGAGGCGCTCCTCGGCTGGCCGGAGTGGGTGGCCATCGTGGTGGCCGGCTTCTTCGTCCTGGCGTACATCACCCTGGGCGGCCTCTCCTCGGCCATCTACAACGAGGTCCTCCAGTTCTTCGTGATCCTGGCCGGCCTCATCCCGATCACCATCCTGGGCCTGAAGAAGGTCGGCGGCTGGGACGGCCTGTCCGACTCCCTCTCCAAGTCCCACGGCTCCGACTTCATGACGGCGTGGGGCGGCACGGGCATCGGCAGCGAGAACCCCCTGGGCGCCAACTGGCTGACCATCGTCCTGGGCCTCGGCTTCGTCCTCTCCTTCGGCTACTGGACGACGAACTTCGCCGAGGTGCAGCGCGCCCTGTCGGCGAAGAACCTCTCCGCGGCCCAGCGCACCCCGCTGATCGCCGCCTTCCCGAAGATCTTCATCGTCTTCGTCGTCATGATCCCGGGCCTGGTCGCCGCGGTCCTGGTCCCGAAGATCGGCACCCCCGGCTCGGACCTCCAGTACAACGACGCGATCCCGTACCTGATGCAGCAGCTGCTGCCCAACGGCGTCCTGGGCATCGCGGTGACCGGTCTGCTGGCCGCCTTCATGGCCGGCATGGCGGCCAACATCTCCTCCTTCAACACCGTCTTCACCACCGACATCTGGCAGAAGTACGTGGTGAAGGACCGCGAGGACGGCTACTACGTCCGCTTCGGCCGCCTGATCACGGTGATCGGCGTGCTGGCCTCCATCGGCACGGCGTTCCTGGCCTCCTCGTTCTCCAACATCATGAGCTACCTCCAGACGCTCTTCTCCTTCTTCAACGTGCCGATGTTCGTGGTCTTCATCATCGGCATGTTCTGGAAGCGCGCGTCGATGAAGTCGGGCTTCTGGGGCCTGATCGCGGGCACGACCGCCGCGATGGTGAACTACTTCGTCATCTACAAGCAGGGCATCATCGACATCCCCTCCGACCAGGGCGCCAACTTCGTCTCCGCGATCGCGGGCTTCGTCGCCGGCGCGGTGGTCATGGTCGCGGTGTCCCTGTTCACCGCGCCGAAGCCCACCGCCGATCTCCAGGGCCTGGTCTACGGCACGACGTCCCCCGGCATGGCGGAACCGCCCGCCAAGGGCGACGACGCGTGGTACCGCAAGCCGGCGCTGCTGGGCTGGGGGGCGGTCGTCCTGGCCGCAGCCTGCTACATCCCGTTCTCGTTCTGATCGCGGGAGGATTGAGAGAGCATGTCTGATTCCTACTCCGACAAGAACGTCCAGGACGAGGTCTCCGAGCTGGAGACCAAGTCCGTCACCGCCGCACGGCTCTTCGACATCCGGCGGATCATCGGCGGGCTGTTCGTGATCTACGGCGTCATCGTGACGATCGCAGGAATCGTGGCGTCCGACGACGACATCGACAAGGCGCAGGGGGTGAACATCAACCTGTGGACCGGGCTGGGGATGCTGGTCCTGGGCATCTTCTTCCTGGCCTGGCTGAAGCTGCGGCCGACGGCCCCGCCGACACCTCCGGTGGAGGAGGCCGGGAAGAAGTGACCGCGCACTCCTGACGCCGGGCAGTGGTCCGGCGTCACCCGGTCGCCCGGCGCGGATGTGGGCGCGGGGGCGGGTCGCGCGGCCCGGCGCTCACGGGGTGCCGCTGCGCCCACCCTCCCCCATCGCCCCAGCGGCACGACTGCCCGCAGCGAGGGCGACGGACGACGGCCCGCAGCCGGGGCGGCGCGGCGACGCGGCGGGAGAGCCGAGTACGGCGGACCGGGGCAGCACGGCGCCGGCGGGCCGGGACGGCGCGGCGCCGGCGGGCCGGGACGGCGCGGCGTCGGCGGGCCGCAGCCGCGTACGGCGAGAAGGGGCCGTGTCGGGGGGTGTCCGCCCGCAGCGGTTGGCGCGTCAACGCCGGGGGAGATCTGTGGC
>JODU01000024.1 GCA_000720845.1 Kitasatospora aureofaciens
GATGACGGGCAGCGCGTCGGCGTCGTCCTGGGTGGGGCACGCCACACGCACGATCTGGCAGCCCGACGCCGTCAGCTCGGCGATCTGCTGGAGCGTGGCCCCGATGTCGGAGGTGCGGGTGGTCGTCATCGACTGCACCGACACCGGGGCCCCGCCCCCGACCGCCACCGGCCCGACCTGGATCCGCCGCGACACGCGTCGCTCGGCGATCGGCCGGACCGGTACCTCGGGGAGCCCCAAGGGGATGGCGGTCATGAGGTCACTCCCGGTTCGAGGAGACGGTCTCGCGCATGGCGCGCAGGGACTCCTTGAGCGAACCCATGGTGGCCAGGACGGCGGTGGGCTCGTAGCCGCAGTGCGCCATGCAGTTGTCGCAGCGCGGGTCCTTGCCGCGGCCGTACTTGTCCCAGTCGGTGTCCTCGATCAGCTCCCGGTAGGTCGGGACGTACCCGTCGCTCATCAGGTAGCAGGGGCGCTGCCAGCCGAAGAGCGAGTAGTTCGGGATCGCCCAGGCGGTGCACGGGAAGTCGACCTTGCCCTCGAGGAAGTCGAGGAACAGCGGGGAGTGGTTGAGGCGCCAGCGGGCGCGGTTGCCGCCCGAGAAGGCCTTCCTGAACAGCTCGCGGGTCTGCTCCACGCCCAGGAAGTGCTCCTGGTCGGGTGCCTTCTCGTAGGCGTAGGCGGGCGAGATCATCATCTCGTCGACCTTGAGGTCGTCGTTGAGGAAGTTGAGCACCTCGACGATGGTCTGCGGGGTGTCGGTGTTGAAGAAGGTCGAGTTGGTGGTCACCCGGAAGCCGCGCCGCTTGGCCTCCTTGATGGCCTCCACGGCCTCGTCGAACACGCCCTCCTTGGCGACGGACTCGTCGTGCCGCTCCCGCAGCCCGTCGATGTGCACCGCGAAGGCGAAGTACGGCGAGGGCGTGAACTTGTCCATCTTCTTGCGCATGAGCAGCGCGTTGGTGCAGAGGAAGACGTACTTCCGCTTGGCTACCAACTGCCGCACGATCTCGTCGATCTGGGGATGCATCAGCGGCTCGCCGCCGGCGATGGAGACCATCGGCGCCCCGGATTCGAGCACCGCCCCCACGGCCTGCGCGACGGGCATGCGCTGCTTGAGCACCCCGGCCGGGTGCTGGATCTTCCCGCACCCCTCACACTTCAGGTTGCAGGCGAAGAGCGGCTCCAGCTCAACGATGAGCGGGAACTTGTCCCGTCGGCGAATCTTCTGTTCGGCCAGGTATGTAGCGACCTTGATGGACTGGCGCAGGGGCATGGCCATCTGGGCTCACCTCCGGGGGAGCAACAAAGAACGGTGCCATTCGAAAAATGCGGGAAGAACGGATCGAAGAACACGGAAAGCCGATATTCCACCGCGCACGGTGCCGATCCGGACGAGTTCGTGTTCTGGAGCGTCCACGACCACTCGGACGGCCGCAACCGGGCGCGGGCCCGTGCGGACGGCGCTCAGGAGCGTGGCCGCGGACTCCATGTCCACGGCGATCGCGCCGGTCGCGAGCAGGTCGGCGCGTTCGGGACCGCGGACGACGTGGTCCGAGCCGGTCAGCGGCCCGGTGTGGACGGTGCGTCCCGGGACGGCTCGCGCGAGTTCCTTGACGAGCCGGTCGGTTGAGACGCAGGAGACGGTGGCGCGCGGGTCCCGGGTCTCCTCGGCGACGACCAGGTCGCCGGGGTGCATGCCGGGGGCCAGTCCCGCGCAGAAACCGGTGGCGAGTACGGCGGCGGACTCGAGCGCCGGGTCGGCGAGGACCCGGGTGACCGAGCGTTCGGCCGCCTTCGGGCCCATGCCGGTGCGCAGGACGGTGACCGGCCCGCCGGCCCCGGCGCGGTCGCCGGTGCGCAGGGCGAGGTGCTCGATGCCGAGCGCGCAGGCGATCAGCAGCGGGGACGGGCCGGTCTGCGGGGTCATCAGCTGCCCTTCACCTCGGCCGCGGCGGACTCGGCGGGGACCTCGGCCGCGCGGGTCTTCTTGGCGAAGGGTTCACCGTGGACGTACCGGCCCAGGGCGGTGAGCGGGAAGACCTGGCGGTAGAGGTGGTAGTTGATGGAGAAGTCCCACGGGAAGCCGGTGCCCGTGAAGTAGGGCTCGTCCCAGGAGCCGTCCTCCCGCTGGGTCGCCGCCAGCCACTCGATGCCGCGCTCCACGGCCCTGGACTCCCGCTCCCCCGCCGCCAGCAGGGCCATCAGCGCCCAGCCGGTCTGCGAGGCGGTCGAGGCGCCCCGGCCGCTCCACTCCCGGACGTAGCGGTAGGAGCGCAGGTCCTCGCCCCAGCCGCCGTCCTCGTTCTGGACGGACTCCAGCCAGCGCACCGCGCGCCGGATGGCCGGGTGCGAGGTGGGCAGTCCCGCCGCGGTCAGGGCGGGGATCACGGACCCGGTGCCGTAGACGTAGTTGACGCCCCAGCGGCCGAACCACGAGCCGTCCGCCTCCTGCGCGTCCAGGAGCCACTGGACGCCGCGGCGGGTGCGCGGGTCGTGGGCGAGGCCCTCGACGGCGAGCATCTCGACGACGTGCGCGGTGACGTCCGCGGACGGCGGGTCGATGACCTCGCCGAAGTCGCAGAACGGCAGCCGGTTGGGGAAGGAGCTGGTGTTGTCGACGTCGAAGGCGCCCCAGGCGCCGTTCTTGGACTGCATGCCGAGGTTCCAGCGCACCCCGCGGCCGATGGCCTTCTCCACCCGCTCCGGGTCGTGGTGCTTGACCCGGCGCAGGGCCAGCACCACCTCGGCGGTGTCGTCGATGTCGGGGTAGTTGTCGTTGTGGAACTCGAACGCCCAGCCGCCGGGCGGGAGTCCGGGGCGCTTCACCGACCAGTCGCCGGGGCGCACGATCTGTTCGCCGAGCATCCAGTCGGAGGCCTTGACGAGCTGCGGGTGGTCCTCGGGCACCCCCGCGTCGGCCAGCGCGATGGTGGCCAGGCAGGTGTCCCACACCGGGGACTGGCAGGCCTCGATCATCCGGGCCCCGTCCTCGCGCCACACGGCGAAACGGTCCAGCGACTCCAGGCCCGCGCGCATCACGGGGTGTTCGAGGTCGTAGCCGAGCAGGTAGAGGGCGATGACCGAGTAGACCGCCGGGGGCTGGATGCCGCCCCAGCAGCCGTCGTTCTCCTGCCGCTCGATGATCCAGCGGGCGGCGCTGTTCATCGCGGCCCGGCGCAGGCGGCGCGGGGCGACCTTGCGGTAGGCGTGCAGGGCCTTGTCGATGCGCTGGAAGGCGCCGTCCCAGCTGGCCGCGGGTGCCAGTGGGCGCGGGGGGTTGGGCCGGGCCGGGTCGGTGTGCAGTTCGTCCAGCGGGAACGGCGCGGGGCGCACCGGCCGCTTCGCGGAGACGATGGTGAGCGGCACGATGGTCTGCCGGGCCCAGCAGCCGAAGTCGTAGATGTTGAGCGGGACCCAGGTGGGGAAGTAGATGAGCTCCGGCGGGAGTTCGGGCAGGTCGTCCCATTTCCACCAGCCGAACAGGGCGAGCCAGATCCGGGTGAAGACCCGGGCGGAGGCGATGCCGCCGCGGGACCTGATCCACTCGGAGGCCCGCGCCATGTGGGGTGCGTCGGGCGCGTCGCCGGCCAGGCGGAGGGCGACGTAGGCCTCGATGGTGGTGGACAGTTCGCCGGGGCCGCCGTAGAAGGTGGCCCAGGTGCCGTCCTCGCGCTGCTCGCCGCGGATGAACAGGGCGGCGGCGCGGGTGGTCTCCGCGTCCTGGATGCCCAGGAACTGACGCAGGAGCAGGTCCTCGGCGTCCATCGTGACGTTCGTCTCGAGGTCGCCCTTCCACCAGCCCTGGGCGTCCTGCTGGGAGAGCAGGAAGTCGGTGGCGCGCCGAGTGGCGCGTGCGGCGGCTTCTGGTACCCCGGCCGCCGCGGCGGGGATCGTGATGTCGGTTTCACTGGCCGAGGCTGCCAGGGGCCGCAGGGAGGCCCCGGTGCTTCCGTCGGTCGTCGCTGTCATGGCTTCCCCTTCGTGCAGTGTGCGTGGTGCGTCTGCTGGGTCCGCCGTCGGCCGGTGCTCGTGTCTCCACGACACCGGCCGGCGACTACGCGAGGGCTATTCGACCGATAATGATCATCTCTTTCGTACGACGACGAAGTCCGCGAGTGCCGTGAACATCTCCCGCACCCGGTCGGGCATGTCGACGGCGTCGAGGGCTTCGATGGCGATGGTGTGCTGGCGGCGCGCCTCGTCGGCGGTCCACTCCCGCCCGCCCGCTTCCTCGATGAGGGCGGCGCGGGCCGCGAACTCCTCCTCGGAGAAGTTCGCGAAGTCACTGGCCTTGGCGTCGGCGGCGAGGATCTCGCCGAGCCGCTCGGAGGCGGGCCCCCCGGCCGCGAGGGCGGCGACGACCGGCAGCGACTTCTTGCGCTGGCGCAGGTCGCTCCAGGTCTGCTTGCCGGTGGCGTCCGGGTCGCCCCAGATGCCCAGCAGGTCGTCGACGGCCTGGAAGGCGAGGCCGAGGTGGTAGCCGTACCTCTCCAGGGTGTCGGCGGTGCGCTCGTCGGCGCCGCCGAGCACCGCGCCGATGGAACTGGCGGAGGCGAGCAGGGCGCCGGTCTTGTTGCCCTCCATCTCCAGGCACTCCTCGACGCTGACGCGGTCGCGGTGCTCGTAGGAGATGTCCTGGGCCTGACCGTCGATCAGGGCCCGGGTGGCGCTGGTGAGGCGGCGGGTGGCGCGGCCGGCCTCGACGGTGCCCAGTTCGAGCAGCACCTCGCCCGCCAGCGCGAACAGGGCGTCGCCGACCAGGATGGCCTGGGCGGGGCCGTGCACCTTCCAGACGGTGTCGCGGTGGCGGCGCTGCTCGTCGCCGTCCATCAGGTCGTCGTGCAGGAGGGAGAAGTTGTGCACCAGTTCCACGGCCACCGCGCCGGGCACGCCGACCTCGGGGGCGGCGCCGGTCACCTCGGCGGAGAGCACGGCGAGCGCGGGGCGGACGGCCTTTCCGCCGTCGCCGTGCGCGGGGTTGCCCTGGGCGTCGATCCAGCCGAAGTGGTAGGCGGCGACGGTGTCCATGGGAGGCGCCAGTCGGTCGACCGCCGCCCGCAGGACCGGCGTGGCCAGGGTCCGGCCGCGCTCCAGAAGCGCGGTCACGTCCACCGTGGTCCGTCGATCGGCCTTCGGGGCCGGGGGCACAGTGGGCACAGTCTTTCCTCCAGTTGCGGTGCCGGGAGTGCGGGATCCGGTCCCGCGTGGATCGGCTTTCACGCCGCCTCCTCGAAGAAATCGGGAAGGAGGCCGCGGGACCGGCCCGGGGTGCCGAGCGCGGCGGCCACCGCTCCGACACCGCTGCGAACCGCACTCTCCATGGTCGCGGGCCACCCGGTGGCGGTCCACGCCCCGGCCAGGTAGAGGCCGGGTGCCTTGGTGCGGGCGCCGGGCCTCAGGCGGCCGACGCCGGGGGCGGGGGCGAACGTCGCCGTGCGCTCCCTGGTCACGAAGAAGTCCTTCACCTCGGCACCCCGGGTGCGGGGCAGCAGCCGCTCCAGTTCCGGCAGATACCGCTCGCGCAGCGCGGCCACGGGCTCGTCGATCTCGCTCTGCGCCGTCGACTGGGACAGCGCCAGGTACTGACCCTCCTTCAGTCCGGAGGCCTCGGTACGGTCGAACACCCACTGCACCGGCGTGCCCAGGGCCGTGAGGAAGGGCGTGGCGAGCACCTTGCGGTCGTAGACCACGTGGATGTTGAGGATCGGCGCGGTGCCGATCCGCAGAAGATTCTCCGGGGCGTCCAGCGCGCCGTCCGGCAGCAGGTCGTGGGCCTCGCGCTGGGGTACGGCGAGGACGACCGCGTCCGCTTCGAGCGTCTCGCCGGGAACCTGAACGCTCCAGCCGCCGTTCTCGTTCAAGGAGACGGAGGTGACGCGTGTACGGACCTCGGTACGGACGCCCGCGGAGTCGAGCGCCTTGCGGGCCAGCCGGTCGTGCAGTTCGCCCAGCGGGACACGGGCCCATCCGATGTCGGCCGCTCCCGGGTCGGACAGCAGACCGGTCTTGAACACCATCGCGGCGAGCCCCAGCGAGGCGTCGCCCGCGACCGCGTTGAGGGTGGCGACCCCGACCAGGTCCCACAGGGCCTCGACGGCACGCGCCGACTGGCCGTGCGCGGTCAGCCAGCTGCCGAAGTCCTGGGTGTCCAGGGTCGGATCGGCGAGGTCGAGCCCCTTCAGCGCGAGCGCGGCACGTCCCACCGAGGCGCGCTCGGCCAGGGAGAGGTGCGGGTAGGCCGCCAGGCTGCGCCCCAGGTGCAGGGGCACCGGGAGCGCGTCGCGCCGCAGTCTGCCGAGCCGGTTGCCCTCAGGCCGCGCCAGGTCGACCACGGGCACGTCGAGACGGTCCTGCACCGGTGCGAGCGCCGCTCCGCCGATCCGGTCGAGGAACCACCGGTAGGCGGTGCAGCAGCGCAGGTACACGTGCTGGCCGTTGTCGACGGTGAGGTCGCCGCGCTGGAAGGAGAAGGCCAGCCCGCCCAGCCGGGGGCGTCCTTCGAGCAGGGTGACGCGCACGCCGGCGTCGGCGAGTGCGAGCGCGGTGGTGACCCCGGCGAGTCCGCCGCCGACCACGACGGCGTGCCCTCCGGGGCCGAGGCCCGAGACGTCCGCGAGCGGCCCGCCCTCGCGCGTGCCGTTGCCCTGCGTCATGGTGCGCCCTTCCCTGTCCGGTCGCCGTGGTGGGTGAACGGCGTACGGCCGACCGTCTCAGTCAGGGACGCCGACCGCCACCGCAGGGTTGCCCGCCGCTGCCCGCCGCCGGTGTTGTGCGGGTCCCGGGTGACGAGTGTGCCCGGTGTGTCCATCAGGCGCGCCTCCTGACGGTCCGCCGGGTGACGTGCCGGGTGTCGATGCCGGACAGACCGCGCACGGCGACGTACGCCTTCTCGCGTCCGGGCAGGGAGACCCGGCCGCGCAGCACGGCCTCGGGGTCGCGCTCGATGCGGTCCAGGAGGCGGCGGTAGATGCCGGCCATGGCGGCCACGCAGGCGCCGCTGCGCCGGTCGAGCATGGGCAGCAGCCGGTAGCCCTCGGCGAAAAGGGCGCGGGCCCGACGCACTTCGAAGTGCACGAGGCCCGCGAAGTCGGAGCCCTCGGGTGGCGTCGGTCCGTTGAAGCCGGCCGAGCAGCCGAACTTGGCGAGGTCGTCGGCGGGCAGGTAGGTACGGCCGCCCTCGGCGTCCTCCCGGACGTCGCGCAGGATGTTGGTGAGCTGGAGCGCGAGCCCGAGCGTGTCGGCGTACTCGGGCGCGCGCTCGGCGCCGCGCGCCCCCGGTTCGGTGCCGAACACGCCGAGGGAGAGCCGTCCGATGGCGCCCGCCACGCAGCGGCAGTAGACCTTCAGGTCGTCCCAGGTCTCGTAGGTCTCGCCGCGCAGGTCCATCTGGACGCCGTCGATCAGCTCGTCGAGGCCGCCGAGCGGGATCGGGAACTGCCGGGCCGCGTGGGCGAGGGCCACGGCGACCGGGTCGGTGTCGTCCTCGTCGACCGCGCCGTCGTGGATCCGGGCGAGGACGGCCCGGGTCTCGTCCAGCCGGGCGACCTTGACGTCGTCCGCCAGCACTCCGTCGCCGATGTCGTCGACCCGGCGCGAGAACGCGTACAGCGCGGACATCGCCCGCCGCTTGGGCGTCGGCAGCAGCCGGATGCCGTAGGCGAAGTTGCGTGCCTGCTGACCGGTGACGGCCTCGCAGTAGCTGTAGGCGGCGAGCACCGGTGCCGACATGTTCGCTGACGACTCCACGGACCCGATCACCCCTCTCCTCGCAGGACCACGCCCGCCTCGCGCAGCAAGTGGACCTTGCCTGACTTGGGCGGGCCGGGAAGTACGTCGTGATCCGCCGCGGCGATCGCGTTCAGCGCCGCCCTTCCCCCCGCCACGAAGCCCGCGAGGAGCAGCCGCAGCCTGCCGTGGACGCTACCCACCAGGGGGGCTCCTTCATTCAGCAGGTCGCGGGCGCGACCGGCCTCGTAGGCGATCAGGGCGCGCACGGACGCGTTGGCGGTGGGCGCGGCGAGGTCCGTCTCCTGGACGTGGAAACGTTTCATGTCCTCGGCGGGCAGGTAGATCCGGTCCCGGCCGAGGTCCTCGGCGACGTCCTGGAGGTGCTCGACGATCTGCAGGGCGGTGCAGATCTCGTCGGAGCGGCGGATCCGTTCGGGCGTCGAGGTGCCGGTGACGGCCAGGACGAGGCGGCCGACCGGGTTGGCGGACAGCTCGCAGTAGGCGAGGAGGTCGTCGTAGGTCTCGTACCGTGCGACCAGCTGGTCCTGGCGGTTGGCGGCGATCAGGCCCAGGAAGGGCTCGGGGGTCAGCGCGCGGCGGCGCACGGTGGGCGTCAGGCGGCGCAGCAGCGGGTGGCGGGGCGGGCCGTCGGAGCCGTCGAAGACCCTGCGCAGGTCCGTCTCGAAGGCGTCCAGCATCAGCAGGCGGTCGTCGGCGCGGTCCTCGGGGACGCCGAGGAGGCGGGCGTCCGCTCCGCCCGGGGCGAGGTCGCCGTCGCCGATGTCGTCGACGAGGCGGGCGAAGCCGTACACCGCCATGAGGTCGGTGCGCCAGGCGCGGGGCAGGAAGAAGGGGGCGACGGGGAAGTTCTCGTCGGCGGCCTTGGCGAGGGTGCCGCGCTCCGGGTCGACGGCGTGCGCCGTGTCGGTGGCCGTCATCGCGGGCTGCCCTGGGCGGGGACGGCGCACGCTTCGCGGAGCTGGGGAGTTTCCGTCGCCATTGCCGTCACATCTCCCGTTCTACACTGCCGACCCAATACACACTATTTCGGACACGCCGCCCTGCCACCCGCGCGACAGGCCCGCTCCAGGGTGTCGGGCATTATCGCCCCATGTGCCGCGTTTCAGGACCGGTACAGCTTACGTTGTACAACTAACGGCCGTCCGTCGGGGTGCACCGCGCATCACAACAACACACCGATTGGGTTCAAGATTCCTGGGAACGCCAGGAGTTGACGTTTCCTTTGCAGACGCGGGGCCCCGCCGGAACAGTTCCGGCGGGGCCCCGGCGTGTCGGGCTACTTGCCCGTGAACTTCTCGTACTCCTTGAGCACCTCGTCGGTCGGGCCGTCCATGCGCAGCTCGCCGCGCTCCAGCCACAGGACCCGGTTGCAGGTGTCGCGGATGGACTTGTTGTTGTGGCTGACCAGAAAGACGGTGCCGGCTTCCTTCTTCAGTTCCCGGATGCGCTCCTCGGAGCGGGTCTGGAACTTGCGGTCACCGGTGGCCAGGGCCTCGTCGATCATCAGGACGTCGTGGTCCTTGGCCGCGGCGATGGAGAAACGCAGCCGGGCGGCCATGCCGGAGGAGTAGGTGCGCATCGGCAGGGTGATGAAGTCGCCCTTCTCGTTGATGCCGGAGAAGTCGACGATGTCCTGGTAGCGCTCCTTGATCTGCTCACGGGTCATGCCCATCGCCAGTCCGCCGAGGATGACGTTCCGCTCGCCGGTCAGGTCGTTCATCAGGGCGGCGTTCACACCGAGCAGGGAGGGCTGGCCGTCGGTGTAGACCTTGCCGCGCTCGGCCGGCAGCAGGCCCGCGATGGCCCGCAGCAGCGTCGACTTGCCGGAGCCGTTGGAGCCGATCAGGCCGATGGCCTCGCCCCGGTACGCGGTGAAGGAGACCCCGCGCACGGCATGCACCTTGCGCACGCCCCGCGCCGCGTCGTCGGAGCCTCTCTTGAGCATGCGGCTCAGGGCGGCGGTGGCGCTGCCCTTGCCGGTCCTGGCGCCGTTGACGCGGTAGACGATGTGCAGTTCGTCCGCGATGACCGTCGGCACCCGCTGGTCCTGCTGCTGCTCAGCCACGGCCGTACCTCTCCTCCGCCTTCCAGAAGTACACGAAGCCGCCCACGGCGAGGACCACGGCCCAGCCGAGCGCGACCGCCCACACGTGCGGCGGCAGGTTCTCGGAGCCGTACCCGTCGATCAGCGCGAAGCGGATCAGGTCCATGTAGACGGCGGCCGGGTTCCACTGGAGCACGTCGGCGAGCCAGGCGGGCTTGTCCTCCAGCATGATCGGGATGGAGAACATGACGCCCGACGCGTACATCCAGGTCCGCATGATGAACGGCATCAGCTGGGCCAGGTCCGGCGTCTTGGCGCCCATGCGGGCCACGATGAGCGCCAGGCCCATGTTGAACAGGAACTGCAGGACGAGCGCCGGCAGGACCAGCAGCCAGGACAGCGAGGGGTAGCTGCCGAAGCCGATGACCACCGCGAACAGGACGATCATCGAGGCCAGCAGCTGCTGGAGCTGCTGGAGCGCGAACGAGATCGGCAGCGAGGCCCGCGGGAAGTGCAGCGCCCGCACCAGCCCGAGGTTGCCGGAGATGGCGCGCACGCCCGCCATCGCGGAGGACTGGGTGAAGGTGAAGACGAACACACCCGTCACCAGGAACGGGATGTACACGTCCTTGGGCATGCCCTTGCCCGCGTTCAGGATCAAGCCGAAGATCGCGAAGTAGACGAACGCGTTCAGCAGCGGGGTGGCCACCTGCCACAGCTGGCCGAGCTTCGCCTGGCTGTACTGGGCGGTCAGCTTCGCCTGGGAGAAGGCGAGGATGAAGTGCCGCCGCCCCCAGAGCTGACGGACGTACTCCACGAGGGAAGGTCTGGCACCGCTCACGGTCAGCCCGTACTTGGCGGCGAGCCGGGCCGGTGTGAGGCCCTCGTCGGGCGACACGGGCTTGGTCATGGCGACCGTGCCGTCGTGCGTTGTCTCACTCACTGGTGGATACTTTCGTCTTCGAAAATGCTCGGCCGCGCGGGCCTGCATGGACCTGGTTGCCCCGGTCGGGGCCGGAACGCTCTCGGGTACGAGCTTGTCAGATCACCGGGGGGCGGCCCAGCCGGGTCAGGCGCCACACCGTACGCCACCGCATGGGCCGGCGGGGACCGCACGGGGTGGCCCAGCCCTCGCGGAAGCCGCCGAACCAGGCCTTCAGGGCAGGTCGCGACGGCCGGCGCAGCAGGGTGAGCAGCATCCAGACGCCGAGGTAGACCGGGACCAGCAGCGCGGGGAGGTTGCGGCGGGCGAGCCAGACGCGGTTGCGGGCGACCATGCGGTGGTAGACGGCGTGCCGGGAGGGCGCGGTCGTGGGGTGGTTCAGCACCATGTCGGACCGGTAGTCGATCATCCAGCCCGCGTCGAGGGCCCGCCAGGCCAGGTCGGTCTCCTCGTGGGCGTAGAAGAACGCGTCCGGCAGCCCGCCGACCTGGGTGAGGACGCGGGTGCGCACCGCGTTGGCGCCGCCGAGGAAGGTGGTGACCCGGGAGGAGCGCATCGGGTCGGAGGCGCGCAGCCGCGGGACGTGCCGGCGCTGGGTCTCGCCGGTGTCCGGGTCGGCGATGCGGAAGCTGATGATGCCCAGATCGTCGTCGGCCGCGAAGGCCTCGCGGCACAGCTCGGCGGTGTCGGTGCGGGCGAGCAGGCCGTCGTCGTCGAGGAAGAGCAGGATGTCGACGTCGCTGCCGCCCGGTCCGAAGGCCTCGATGCCGACGTTGCGGCCGCCGGGGATGCCCAGGTTCTCGGGCAGCTCGACGGTGCGCACGCCGTCCGGCACCTCCGGCACCGGAGAGCCGTTGCCGACCACCACCACCTCGACCGGGTCGCCGTCCTGCCGGGCGACCGAGTCGAGCAGGGCGCGCAGTTCCTCGGGGCGGTTGCCCATCGTGATGACGACGGCGCCGACCTTCATGGGCGCGCTCACTTCAGCCTGCTGGAGGCGAGGATGGACACCAGGTGCAGCAGGGTCTGCAACAGGGCGATGCCGGCGAGCACGGCGGTGCCGAGGCGGGTGAAGAACAGGTCGCCGCGCGCCTGGTCGACGATGGCGAGGACCAGGATCAGCAGGGACGCCTCGATGCCGAGGATCAGCCGGTGGAACTTGAGCGCCCCGGCGGCCCGGCGGGCCAGCGCCATGCCGGAGGAGCGGATCTCGGAGGCGGCCTCCTTGACCGGGGGCATCCCGTTCTGGTGCCGGGCGACGCCCACCAGGTCGGTCTCGGCCTTGATCAGGATGGCGCCGAGGGCGGCCAGGGTGCCGAGGAACGCCCACAGCCAGTCGATGCGTCCGGTGCCCCACAGGTCGGCGGCGCGCAGGCCGAGGCCGACCAGGACGGCGGCGTCGGTCAGGTAGGCGCCGACCCGGTCGAGGTAGACGCCACCGAGCGAGTACTGCTTCCGCCAGCGGGCGATCTCGCCGTCGACGCAGTCCAGCAGCAGGTACAGCTGGACCGCGACCACGCCGAGCACGGCGCCCCAGACGCCCGGCACCAGCAGCGCCGGGGCCGCGAGCACGCCGCAGACGGTCATCAGGTACGTGAGCTGGTTGGGCGTGATCCTGGTGTTCACCAGGTAGCGGTCGATCCGCAGCGAGACCTCACGCATGTAGAGGCGTCCCGCCCAGTGCTCACCGCTGCGCCGGTCCTTGACCCCCGCGGGATGGACGACCGGGCGTAGTTCAGCTACCGATGGCCTTGACATAGTCGGCGTACAGGTCCTTGATCTGGTCGGTTTTCAGGTCGAGGTGCTCGAGGATCGTGTAACGGCCGGGCCGCGTCTGGGGGGCGAACTCCACGGCCCGGAAGAACTCCTCGGGGGTGAACCCGATCTCCTCGGGCAGCACCGGCAGCCCGTGCCGCCGCAGGACCCCGGCCATGTGGGCGGACTCCTCGTGGGCCCCGCGCAGGTACATCGCGAAGGCCGCGCCCAGGCCGCACTGCTCGCCGTGGGCGGCCGCGCGCTCGGGGAAGAGCAGGTCGAAGGCGTGGTTGATCTCGTGGCAGGCGCCCGAGGACGGCCGCGAGTCGCCGGAGACCGACATAGCGATGCCGCTGAGCACCAGCGCCTCGGCCAGCACCTGGAGGAACTCGTTGTCACCGATGCCGCCGGGGTGCCGGAGCACGGCCTCACCGGCCTGACGGGCCATCGCGGCGGCCAGGCCGTCGATCTTCTCGCCCTTGACCCGGTTGGCCAGCTCCCAGTCCGCGATCGCGGAGACGTTGGAGACGGCGTCGCCGATGCCGGCGCGCACGAAGCGGGCCGGGGCCGCGCGGATGACGTCCAGGTCGATGACGACGGCGATGGGGTTCGGCACACCGTAGGAGCCGCGGCCCGCGTCGTTGTCGAGGGTGGCGACCGGGGAGCACAGACCGTCGTGCGCGAGGTTGGTCGGCACGGCGACCAGCGGGAGGCCGATGCGCGCCGCCGCGAACTTGGCGCAGTCGATGATCTTGCCGCCGCCGAGGCCGACGACCGCGTCGTAGTGGCCGCCCTTCATGGCGCCGGCCAGCTTGATCGCGTCGTCCAGGGTGCCGCCGCCGACCTCGAACCAGTCGGCGCCGGGCAGCGAGGGGGCGACGCGCTCACGCAGCCGGGCGCCGGAGCCACCGCTGACGGCGACGGCGAGCTTGCCCGAGTGGGAGATGCGCTCGTCGGCGAGCACACACCCCAGGTCGTCGAGGGCACCCGCGCGGATGTCCACGACGACCGGCGACGGGATGAGCCTCGTCAGTACTGGCACGCGATCTCCCTGCCCTTGGCGAGGTCGTCATGGTTGTCGATCTCGACCCACTTGACGTCGCCGATCGGCGCCACGTCGACCTTGAAGCCGCGGTTGACGAGCTCCTGGTAGCCGTCCTCGTAGTACAGCTGCGGGTCGCGCTCGAAGGTGGCCTTCAGCGCGTCGGCCAGGTCGGCGGCGGCCTCACCCTCGATGAGGGTGACGCCGATGTACTCGCCGGTCGCCTCGGCCGGGTCCATCAGCTTGGTGATGCGCTGGACGCCCTTGTCGGGGTCGACGACGACCTTCATCTCCTCCTCGGCGAGGTTCTTCACCGTGTCGAGGGCGAGGATGATCTTCTTGCCGTCACCGCGGGCGGCGAGCAGGGTCTTCTCGACGGAGACCGGGTGGACGGTGTCGCCGTTGGCGAGGATCACGCCGTCCTTGAGGGCGTCACGGCCGCACCACAGGGAGTAGGCGTTGTTCCACTCCTCGGCCTTGTCGTTGTCGATGAGGGTGAGCTTGACGCCGTACTTGCGCTCCAGCTCCTCCTTGCGGTCGTACACGGCCTCCTTGCGGTAGCCGACGATGATCCCGACCTCGGTCAGGCCGACCTCGGCGAAGTTCGCCAGGGTCAGGTCCAGCACCGTGATGCTGTCCTCCGCCCCCTCGGGGCCGACCGGCACCAGTGCCTTGGGCAGGGTGTCGGTGTAGGGACGCAGACGCCGGCCGGCGCCGGCCGCCAGCACGAGGCCGATCATGCGGGTTCTCCTTCGTCGTGTACGGCGGGTGCGCCGACCTTGTGGGCGGCGACCCAGAAGCGGATGCTCTCGACGAGCACCACGAGTGCCACGGCCACGGCGAGGACCGTGAGCGCGACCTTGAACTGTGTGGCGGTGAGCAGCACGGCCAGCACGCAGATCACCAGCGTGCGGCCCTCGTGCCCGCCGATCGTCCGCACCAGCCACTGCGGCGGCGCGCCCGCGTCGCCACGGATGCGGTAGACCGTGTCGTAGTGATGGTAGGCGACCGCGGCCACCAGCCCGAATGCCGCCGGAAGGGCCCCGTTCACGTCGGCTTTCGCGGCCAGTACCAGGACGGTGAGGTACTCGGCGGCCCGGAAGAACGGCGGGACCAGCCAGTCGAGGGCGCCCTTCAGCGGGCGGGCGACGGCGAGGGCCGAGGTCAGCACGTAGACGATCGCGGCGACGAGCGGCCAGGGGCCGCCGAAGTCGGTGAGGGCGGCGGTGGCGACGACGGCCGCCCCGCCGAGGAGGGCGACGGCGGGGGCGGTGACCGCGGGCAGCCGGCGGGCGGCGCCGCGCAGGCCCCGGGCGGCGGCCTCGGCGAGCGGTCCCGAGTCGGCGAGGTCGGCCAGCGCCTTCGCCGCCCGGTCGGTGCGGGTGGCCTTGCGGGTCAGCGAGCGCAGCACGCGGCCCGCCGTGGTGTACGTCGCGGCGAACGCGCAGCCGATCAGCAGGGCGTAGAAGGTGATCCGGGGCGTGGTGAGCGCGGTCAGGACGGCGATCATGGCCCAGCGTTCACCGATCGGCAGCACGATCATGCGGCGCACCCAGACCGTCCAGCCGACGCTGTCGAGCTTGTCGGAGAGGGCGGCGGTGGGGCTGGTGTTGGCGGCGGCGTCGTGGTTGGCCTCGTTGAAGGAGAAGTCGACGACGTGCCGGCAGGTCTGCAGGACCATGGCGCCGAGCGCGAGGGCCCATACGTCGTCATGGCCGCCGCGGGCGGCTCCGAGCGCGAGGCCCGCGTAGTAGGCGTACTCCTTGGCGCGGTCGAAGGTGGCGTCGAGCCAGGCGCCGAGGGTGGAGTACTGCAGGGAGTAGCGGGCGAGCTGTCCGTCGGTGCAGTCGAGGACGAAGGAGGCGATGAGCAGCACGCCGGCGGCGACGAAGCCGGCCCGGGTGCCGGTGGCGGCGCAGCCCGCCGCTATCAGCGCGGTGATCAGCGAGGCGGTGGTGACCTGGTTGGGTGTCAGCCCGCGCCGCGCGCACCAGCGGGCGATGTAGCGGGAGTAGGGGCTGATGAGGAAGGTGGTGACGAAGCCGTCGCGGGCCTTGACCGCCGACTTCAGGCGTACGGCCTCGTCGTCGACGGCGGCGACGGCCTGCCGTGCCTCGTTGCGGGCCTGCGGGTCGGCGGGCACGGCGGCGACGAGGCTGCCCAGCTCGGGGCGGTGCACGTCGGCGCCGTCGGCGTCGAGGGCGGCGGTGATCCGGTCGGCGAGGCTGTCCACCTCCGCCACGCTCGGCTTCGCTCGCGCGGGGGCACCCCCATGCGCGGTGCCGCCGCCGGCGGAGTTCTCCCGGGCCATCGCGCGGGTCAGCGCCTGGCGGGCGGCGGGCTGGGCGGTCACGGCGCCCGGGATCGCGGCGAGCGGGAATCGGGGGTCGGTGAGGCCGAGGCGCAGGGCGTGCGGGTGGCCCACGAAGCGGGCGTCGACCACGGCGACCCGCTCCTCGCCCGGGGCCCGGGCCAGGAGGGTCTCGGTGTCGGCGGCGCCAAGGGCGAGGTGCACGTCGAACCCCAGGGACCGCAGCTCGCTCTCGATCGACGAACCGGGGACCGGCTGACCGGTGAGGATGGCGGTCGGCAACCGAACTCACTCCCTGGTGCCGGCGCGTGGACGCCGGGCCTGTGCATGGTGGAGCGCCCGTGCCTGGGGCACCCGGGCGGCATGTCGGCAGAGGTTATCGGATGCCGGGAACGCCGTGTTCACCGCCCGTTTGACGGTCGGTCCACGCCGCTTGCTCCCGCCTTTGCCGCGATCATCATCGTGGATGCGGGGCCCGCCCCACAAACCGCGCTCCCAGACCGGGCATCGCGGACATCGCACAGTGTCGACGGTTGTTCGCACAGGGTCAGGGCGGTCCTCGGCGACCGGGTGCGCCGCGTGGCGGAGGCTGCGGCTCCGATTGCCTCCCGGCGCCCTGACCTGCGGAACGTTTTCGCAGGTCAGGGCAGATGACAACGGTGTTCAGTGCCGCGTTGCCCGATACCCCCTACCCGTAGTTGACTGTCATCCGGGCGCCGGGGCACCGGACGCCGGTACGCACAGGGAGGCGGCTTTCTCATGGGGGCTGGGCACGATCACGGACACGCGCACGGGGGGCACGCCGGCGGGACGGCGACGGCCGCCTACCGGGGCAGGCTGCGGGTGGCGCTGGCGATCACCCTCACCGTCATGGTCGTCGAGATCGTCGGCGGGCTGGTCGCCGACTCGCTCGCGCTGATCGCCGACGCCGCGCACATGGCGACGGACGCCCTGGGGCTCGGCATGGCCCTGCTGGCCGTCCACTTCGCGAGCCGCCCGCCGAGCGACCGGCGCACCTTCGGCTACGCCCGCGCCGAGATCCTCGCCGCCCTCGCCAACTGTCTGCTGCTGCTCGGGGTCGGCGGCTACGTCCTGTACGAGGCGATCGACCGGTTCGTCACGCCGGCCGACACCGCGGGCGGTCCGACGGTCGTCTTCGGCGCGATCGGCCTGGTGGCGAACATGGTGTCGCTGTCGCTGCTGATGCGCGGCCAGAAGGAGAGCCTGAACGTGCGGGGCGCCTTCCTGGAGGTGGCCGCGGACGCGCTGGGCTCCCTGGCGGTGATCGTCTCGGCGCTGGTGATCCTGGGCACGGGCTGGCAGCCGGCCGACCCGATCGCGTCGCTGGTCATCGGCCTGATGATCGTGCCGCGCACCTTGCGCCTGCTGCGCGAGACCCTGGACGTGCTCCTGGAGGCGGCTCCCAAGGGCGTGGACATCGCCGAGGTGCGCGCCCACATCCTGGCCCTCGACGGGGTCGAGGACGTGCACGACCTGCACGCCTGGACCATCACCTCGGGCATGCCCGTGCTGTCGGCGCACGTGGTGGTGGACGGCGACGCGCTGAACGCGATCGGCCACGAGAAGATGCTGCACGAGCTGCAGGGCTGCCTGGGCGACCACTTCGACGTCGAGCACTGCACGTTCCAGCTGGAGCCCAGCGGTCACGCGCAGCACGAGGCCCGGCTCTGCCGCTGAGCAGGGGGGCGCCACGGCGGACGACGGGGGCGCGTACGCACCGGCACGCACCCCCGATCGCCCACCGGAAGGTTCCCGGGACGCGGCCCCGGGAACGATCACTCATCGGGCCCCTGCTCGGTGTCCGACCGGCCGCCCCCCGGTGCCGGCACGGGCACGCGGGACATGCGGGTGTGCCGAGAAGTGCCGAGAGTGCCGGATTCGTACGGCACACTTGGGGCGCGAGGACCGATGTGAAGGATGGGTATGCCGATCACTCCTGCCACCGCGACGCCCAGCTCGTCGAACGGCACCGCAGACGCGATTTTGCTGGAACTGGTCGACGAGAACGGCGTCACGATCGGCACCGCGGAGAAGCTCTCCGCGCACCAGCCGCCGGGGCGGCTGCACCGCGCCTTCTCCGTGTTCCTCTTCGACGAGCGGGGGCGGCTGCTGATCCAGCAGCGGGCCCTGGGCAAGTACCACTCCCCCGGCGTGTGGTCGAACACCTGCTGCGGCCACCCCTACCCGGGCGAGGCGCCGTTCGCCGCGGCGGCCAGGCGGACGTACGAGGAGCTGGGGGTGTCGCCCTCCCTGCTCGCCGAGGCGGGCACGGTGCGCTACAACCACCCGGACCCGGCCTCCGGGCTGGTCGAGCAGGAGTACAACCACCTCTTCGTCGGCCTGGTGCAGGCCGAGCCGCGCCCGGACCCGGAGGAAGTGGCGGGTACGGCCTTCGTGTCCCCGGCGGAGCTGACCGAGCGGCACGCGCGGGACACCTTCTCGGCGTGGTTCATGACGGTGCTGGACGCGGCCCGGTCGGCCGTCCGCGAGCTGACGGGCCCGTCCGCGGGCTGGTGACCTGGGGGGTGTCGTGCGGAGCCTGCCTGATCCGCACGACACCCCCTAGCGCAGGGCGTGCTTGAGCGGCAGGGCGGCCCAGATCACCTTGCCGCCGCTCCCGGTGTGGGCGACGTCGCAGGCGCCGCCCGCCTCCCGGGTGACCTCACGGACCAGGAGCAGGCCGCGCCCGCCGGTGCGCCCGTGGTCCGTCTCCAGGGCGGTCGGACGGTAGGGGTGGTCGTCCTCCACGGCCACCCGCACCCACTCGGGTCCGACGGCGACCTCCACGGCGAGCACCGGCGAGAGCACCGCCGCGTGCCGGACCGCGTTCGTGACCAGTTCCGAGACGATCAGCAGCAGGGCCTGGGTCACGTCGTCCGAGACCGGCACACCCTGGCGCGTCAGCAGGTCGCGCACGGCGTGCCGGGCCTGCGGCACCGAGGCGTCCACGGCGGGGGCGGTGAACCGCCAGACACCTTCGTACGGCAGCGGCCCGGCGGGCCCGGTCTCGTCCATGGTCCGGTCGCCACCCCTGGGCTCGATTGTCACCACACCCATGAGTGTTGGTAACGCACAGCGCCGCCCCGGAGCACTGAACACAAGTCAGCATGTATCGAGCGATTTCTGATCGTTGAGGCATGACACGGGACCGTTCCTGTCTCGCCTGCCCGGCCGCTCGCGGCCGAAGGGCCGGTGGATAGCATCCGGTCCATGGAGCCGCAGCTGCTGCACCGGGTCGCCGACTCGGTCGCCACCGTCGTCGTCCACCACCCGGCCAAGCGCAACGCCATGACGGCCGGGATGTGGCGGGACCTGCCCCGCGTCCTCGACGACCTGGCCGCCGATCCCGGGGTGCGGGCGCTGGTGCTCACCGGTGAGGGCGCGACCTTCTGCGCCGGGGCCGACATCTCGACCCTGCGCGAGTCGGCCGAGGAGGCGCAGGGGCTGGCGGTACGGGCCGAGGAGGCCCTCGCCGCCTTCCCCAAGCCGACGCTCGCCGCGATCCGGGGCCACTGCGTGGGCGGCGGGGCGCAGCTGGCGGCGGCGTGCGACCTGCGGTTCGCCGAGGAGACGGCGCTGTTCGGCGTGACCCCGGCCAAGCTGGGGGTCGTGTATCCGGCGTCCGCCACCCGGCGGCTGGTGGCGTTGACGGGGCCCGCCACCGCGAAGTATCTGCTGTTCAGCGGGGAGTTGATCGACGCCGCACGGGCGCTGCGCACCGGTCTGGTGGACGAGGTGCTGCCGGAGGGCGAACTGGGCAAGCGGGTGGCGGAGTTCACCCGGGTGCTGGCGTCCCGCTCGCTGCTGACGCAGGCCGCGGCGAAGGAGTTCGCGAACGGGCGCACGGACCGGGACGCCCACTGGGCCGCGCAGGCGCGCCGCAGCGGCGACACCGCGGAGGGGGTCGCCGCCTTCCTGGAGCGCAGGCAGCCGCGTTTCGGCTGGAGCGGTCCTACGTCAGGGTGAAGCGGTTCCTGGTGCGGAACTCCTCGACGAGACCGGCGGGCGCCTTCTGGGGGGAACCCGCGTCGTACGGCGGCTGCGGGTCGTACTCGGTCAGCAGCTGCACCGCCTGGGCATGCTCGTCGCCGGCGATCCGGCCGACCAGGGTGAGGCCCATGTCGATGCCGGAGGAGACACCGGCCGCGGTGACGTACTTCCCGTCGGTGACGACCCGATCCCCGGTCGGCTCGGCGCCGTACTGCTTCAGGAGGTCCAGGGCCAGCCAGTGCGAGGTGGCGCGGCGGCCGCTCAGCAGGCCCGCGGCGGCGAGCAGCAGCGAGCCCGAGCAGACCGAGGTGGTCCAGGTGCTGGTGGCGTCGGCGGCGCGGAGCCAGTCCAGCAGGGTCTCGTTGTCCATCTGCGCGTCCTGGCCGGGACCGCCCGGCACGACGACGACATCCGGCTCGGTCAGGTCCGCGAGGGTCCGGTCGGCGGTGAGCGCCAGGCTCCCCGTGTCGTTGCGCACCGGGCCGGTCCGCTCGGCGACGAAGACGGTCTCGGCGCCCGGGATGCGGCTCATGACCTCGTACGGGCCCACGGCGTCGAGGGCGGTGAAGCGGTCGAAGAGAACGATGGCTGTCTGCACGTGCTGCCTCTTTCGGTTCGTGGCGGTCCGGTCGTGCGGTTCTGCCGCGCGGTCGGGTCGTGCGGCGGGCCGGTGGCTCGGCGCGTCAGGAGACCGGTGCGGGCCGGAACCGGCGGCGGTACTCCGCCGGTGGGGTGCCGAGGGCCTTGACGAAGGCGCGGCGCATGGCCTCCGGCGTGCCGTAGCCGCTGGCGCGGGAGACCTCCTCGACGCCGTCGCCGGTGTCCTCGAGGAGCCGGCGGGCGTGTTCCAGGCGGACCCGGTCGACGTACCGCCCGGGCGTCATGCCGGTCTCGGCCTGGAAGGCGCGGGCGAAGTGGCGCGGCGAGAGACTGGCGCGGGCGGCGAGGGACTCGACGCTCAGATCGGCGCCGGGGTGCTCGGTGATCCAGTGCTGGAGCTGCCGCAGCGGCTCGCGGCGCGCGGTCTGGGCGGCGAGCTGCGCGCTGAACTGGGCCTGGTTCCCGGGCCTGCGCAGGAACACCACCAGGTGCCGCGCGACGGTCAGGGCGACGTCCCGGCCCAGGTCCTCCTCCACCAGCGCGAGCGCGAGGTCGATGCCGGAGGTGACGCCGGCGGAGGTGGCCACGTTCCCGTCCCGGATGTAGATGGGGTCGGGATCGACGTCCACGGCCGGGTGGTCGCGGGCGAGCCGGCCGCTGTAGGCCCAGTGGGTGGTGGCGCGGCGGCCGTCCAGCAGACCCGCCCGGGCCAGCAGGATCGCCCCGGTGCACACGGAGACCAGGCGTCGGGCGCCGGGACCGTGCTCGCGCAGCCAGTCGATCAGGCGCGGGTCGGGGTTCCGTGAGCCCCGGCCGCCGGGGACGACCAGGGTGTCCGGCTCCGGCAGGTCGCCGGTGAGCGCCTGGTCCGGTACGACGGTCAGACCGCTGGAGGTGCGCACGGGAGCCCCGTCCAGCGACGCCGTGCGGATGCCGTACGTGCCGGGGGTGTGCGTCTCGGCGCCCGCGAAGACCTCCACGGGGCCGGTGACATCGAGGCTCTGGACGTCGTCGAAGAGGAGGACCAGAACGGTGCGGCCGGTGCGGCCGGTGCGCTGCGCCATGCCGTCGATTCTTCGCCCCGCCGTCGTACGGCCGCAATGACGAGGACCCCTCCTTTCCTGCCATGCGTCCCGCGGACCCGGAGTACGTACTGAGCGGTTGGTAACGTGCGTGGCATGACAACTGCCGCCATCGACGACCGCGCGGGCCGCCGCTGCCACAACGCGCTCAACTCGCTGCACTCCACGCACTACTTCTCGCCCGACCTGGGCCGGGAACTGGGCGCCCTCGGGGTCACCGACGCCCCGGCCGTCAACTTCGCGGTGCGCGCCGCCGCGCTGGGACCGGTGGGCGCCGGTGCCGTGACCGCGGCGTTCTACAACTACAAGCACGATCTCGTCGCCCGGCACGTGCCCGCGGTGTGGGAGAAGGTCACGCCGGAGCAGGCGCTGGCGGCACGCGTGCGCGCCGTCGACGCGACGCTGCGCCGTCTGCTGGGCGAGGAGGCCGTGACGTCGGCCGAGATGGCGGAGGCGGCCGAGCTGGCCCTGCGCGCCGCCGAGGGCTGTACGCGCAGCGCCCGCCCGCTCTACTCGGCCCACGCGGACCTGCCCGTGCCCGACGCGCCGCACCTGGCGTTCTGGCACGCCGCGACCCTGCTGCGCGAGCACCGCGGCGACGGTCACCTCGCCGCGCTCATGACCGCGGGCCTGGACGGCCTGGAGGCGCTGGTCACGCACACCGCGACGGGCAAGGGACTGGCACCGAGGTGGGTCTTCGGCACCCGGGGCTGGAACCAGCAGGAATGGGACGCGGCCGTCGCCCGGCTGCGTGAGCGCGGGCTGACCGACGCGACCGGCGGACTGACCGAGGAGGGCACGGCCCTGCGGGAGGGGATCGAACGCGAGACGGACCGCCTGGACGCGGCCCCCTACGCGCACCTGGGAGCAGAGGGCGTGGCGCGCCTGACGGAACTCGGGACGGCCTTCGCGCGCAAGGCGCTCGGCGCGGGCGCCTTCCCGGCGGATCTGCTCGCCAAGCGCTGACGACACGCGCGGGCTCGGACGGAGTGTACGGACAGGCATGCGAAGCCGCGACCGAGGTACCCGTAGGTCTCCCGGCCGAGGCGGCCGGGAAACGAAAGGGGCTACACGTGTTCCGTGCCATCGCAGACGTTCTGCGCCAGATCGGTGGAGCGATCGCCACCGTGGTGACGCTTCCCTTCCGGGCCCTGGCCCGGCTCTTCGGCGGGGCCTCGTCCTCCACCCGGAGCCGCAGGGTCTGATCCGAGCCCCGCTCGTCGGTCGCGACCGGCCCGGACTGCGCCCTGATCCCCGATTGTCGGTGTCACCTGCCACAATTGCCGCGCAACCTCAGTGAGAAGGCGGTACGGGATCGTGACGACACCCGACGTAGGGTCCATCGAAAGCAGGATCGCCGACGAGCTCGGCGTACGGGAGCGGCAGGTGAAGGCCGCGGTCGAGCTCCTCGACGGCGGCTCGACGGTGCCCTTCATCGCCCGCTACCGCAAGGAAGCGACCGAGATGCTCGACGACGCGCAGCTGCGCACACTCGAGGAACGGCTGCGCTATCTGCGGGAGCTGGAGGAGCGGCGCACGGCGATCCTCGACTCGGTGCGCGAGCAGGGCAAGCTCACGGAGGAGCTTCAGGCGCGCATCCGCGCGGCGGAGACCAAAGCGCGCCTGGAGGACATCTACCTGCCGTTCAAGCCGAAGCGGCGGACCAAGGCGCAGATCGCGCGCGAGGCGGGGCTGGAGCCGCTGGCCGAGAGCCTGCTCGCGGACGCGTCGGTGGACCCGCTGGCCGCGGCTTCCGCGTTCGTCGACGCCGGCAAGGGCGTGGCCGATCCGCAGGCCGCTCTGGACGGGGCGCGCTCCATCCTCACGGAGAAGTTCTCCGAGGACGCCGACCTGATCGGCGAGCTGCGCGAGCGGATGTGGACGCGCGGGCGGCTCGCCGCCAAGGTCAAGGAGGGCAAGGAGGAGGCCGGCGCCAAGTTCGCCGACTACTTCGACTTCGCCGAGCCGTTCACCGAGCTGCCCTCGCACCGCGTCCTCGCGATGCTGCGCGGCGAGAAGGAGGACGTGCTCGACCTCGTCCTGGAGCCCGAGGAGCCCACCGAGGGCCCGTCGTCGTACGAGGCGATCGTCGCGAGCCGGTTCGGGATCGCCGACCGGGGCAGGCCCGCCGACAAGTGGCTGGTGGACACCGTCCGCTGGGCCTGGCGCACCCGCATCCTGGTGCACCTCGGCATCGACCTCAGGCTGCGCCTGCGCACCGCCGCGGAGGACGAGGCGGTCGACGTGTTCGCCGCCAACCTGCGTGACCTGCTGCTGGCCGCCCCGGCGGGCACCCGCGCGACGCTCGGCCTCGACCCCGGTTTCCGCACCGGCGTGAAGGTCGCCGTGGTGGACGCCACCGGCAAGGTCGTGGCCACGGACGTGATCCACCCGCACGTCCCCGCCAACCGCTGGGACGAGGCGATCGCCAGGCTCGCGCGGCTGGCGAAGGAGCACACGGTCGACCTGATCGCCATCGGCAACGGCACGGCCTCCCGCGAGACCGACAAACTCGCCGGGGAACTCATCGCCAAGCACCCGGAGTTGAAGCTCACCAAGGTGATGGTGTCCGAGGCGGGCGCCTCCGTGTACTCGGCATCCGCCTTCGCCTCCCAGGAACTGCCGGACATGGACGTCTCACTGCGCGGCGCGGTGTCGATCGCCCGGCGGCTGCAGGACCCGCTGGCCGAGCTGGTGAAGATCGACCCGAAGTCGATCGGCGTCGGCCAGTACCAGCACGACCTGTCCGAGGTGAAGCTGTCGCGCTCACTGGACGCGGTGGTCGAGGACTGTGTGAACGGCGTGGGGGTGGACGTCAACACGGCCTCCGCACCCCTGCTCGCCCGGGTGTCCGGCATCACCTCGGGGCTCGCCGAGAACATCGTGGCGCACCGCGACGCGAACGGACCGTTCACGTCGCGGACCGCGCTGAAGAAGGTGTCACGGCTCGGCCCCAAGGCGTACGAGCAGTGCGCGGGCTTCCTGCGGATCCGCGGCGGCGACGACCCGCTGGACGCGTCCAGCGTGCACCCCGAGGCGTACCCCGTGGTGCGGCGGATGGTGAAGACCGCGGGGCAGGAGGTGACCGGGCTGATCGGCAACACCTCGGTGCTGCGGTCGCTGAGGCCGGAGCAGTTCGTGGACGAGACGTTCGGTCTGCCGACGGTCACGGACATTCTGCGGGAGCTGGAGAAGCCGGGGCGCGACCCGCGGCCCGCGTTCAAGACGGCCACCTTCAAGGAGGGCGTGGAGAAGATCTCCGACCTGTCGTCCGGGATGGTGCTGGAAGGGGTCGTCACGAACGTGGCCGCGTTCGGGGCCTTCGTGGACGTCGGTGTGCATCAGGACGGGCTCGTGCACGTGTCGGCGATGTCCAGGACGTTCGTGAAGGACCCGCGGGACGTGGTGAAGCCCGGGGACATCGTGAAGGTGAAGGTGATGGACGTCGACATTCCGCGGAAGCGGATCTCGTTGACGCTGCGGTTGGACGACGAAGCGGCTCCGCAGGGTGAGCCGAAGAAGGAGCGTGGGGGGAGGCCCCCTCGTCAGCGGCAGCAGCGCAGTGCCTCCGGCGGCGGGGGGAAGGGGCGGCCGTCGTCGGCGCCCGCGCCTTCCAACGGGGCGATGGCGGACGCGTTGCGCCGGGCCGGGTTGGCCTAGCGGTCGGGGTCGTGGCTGGGGCGGGTGGGCACGCAGCCCGGCGTTGCGGGGTGCCTCCCCCGCTCTCGGCTCCGCTCGAGCGGGAGGTACCCCCACCGCCCGCCCGCGCCGCCCCAGCGGCACGACTGCCCGCAGCTATGCGGTCGCCTCCACTACCTTGCCGTTCGTTACCTCCAGGCGGCGGGTCACTCTCACCGCGTTGAGCATGCGGCGGTCGTGGGTGATCAGGACAAGGGTGCCTTCGTAGGCGTCCAGGGCCGATTCGAGCTGTTCGATGGCCGGTAGGTCGAGGTGGTTGGTCGGCTCGTCCAGGACCAGGAGGTTGACGCCCCGGCCCTGGAGGAGGGCGAGGGCGGCCCTGGTGCGTTCGCCGGGTGAGAGGGTCGACGCCGGGCGGACGACGTGGTCGGCCTTGAGGGAGAACTTGGCCAGCAGGGTGCGGATCTCCGCCGGTTCCATGTCCGGGACGGCGGAGCGGAAGGCGTCGAGCAGGATCTCGGGCCCGTGGAACAGCTCGCGGGCCTGGTCGACCTCGCCCAGCAGGACACCGGAGCCGAGCGCCGCGTGCCCGGCGTCGAGCGGGACCCGGCCGAGGAGAGCGCCTAGGAGCGTGGACTTGCCCGCGCCGTTGGCTCCCGTCACCGCCACCCGGTCCGCCCAGTCGATCTGGAGGGAGACCGGGCCGAGCACGAAGTCGCCGCGCCGGACCTCGGCGTCGCGCAGGGTGGCGACGACCGCGCCCGAGCGGGGCGCCGAGGCGATCTCCATGCGCAGGTCCCATTCCTTGCGCGGTTCCTCGACGACCTCCAGGCGTTCGATCATGCGCTGGGTCTGGCGGGCCTTGGCGGCCTGCTTCTCGCTGGCCTCGCTGCGGAACTTGCGGCCGATCTTGTCATTGTCGTTGCCCGCCTTGCGCCGGGCGTTCTTGACGCCCTTGTCCATCCAGGCGCGCTGTGTCTGGGCCCGGTCCTGGAGGGAGGCCCGCTTGTCGGCGTACTCCTCGTACTCGTCGCGGGCGTGCCGACGCGCCACCTCGCGCTCCTCCAGGTACGCCTCGTAGCCGCCGCCGAAGAGGTTGATCTGCCGCTGGGCGAGGTCGAGTTCGAGGACCTTGGTGACGGTGCGGGTGAGGAACTCGCGGTCGTGGCTGACGACGACGGTGCCGGCCCGCAGGCCGGTCACGAAGCGTTCCAGGCGCTCCAGACCGTCCAGGTCCAGGTCGTTGGTCGGCTCGTCGAGGAGGAAGACGTCGTAGCGGGAGAGGAGGAGGGAGGCGAGGCCGGCGCGTGCCGCCTGGCCGCCGGACAGCGAGGTCATCGGCTGGTCCAGGTCGACGGTCAGGCCCAGCGCGCCGGCGGTTTCCTCCGCGCGGTCGTCGAGGTCGGCGCCGCCCAGGGCCAGCCAGCGCTCCAGGGCGCTCGCGTACGCGTCGTCGGCTCCGGGGGCGCCGTCGACCAGGGCCTGGGTGGCCTCGTCCATGGCGCGCTGGGCCTCGGTGACGCCGGTGCGGCGGGCCAAAAACTCCCGCACGCTCTCGCCGGGGCGGCGCTCCGGCTCCTGCGGGAGGTGGCCGACGGTGGCGGTGGGCGGCGACAGGCGCAGCTCCCCCTCCTCCGGTGTGGTCAGCCCGGCGAGCATCCGCAGGAGGGTGGACTTGCCCGCGCCGTTGGACCCGACGAGACCGATGACGTCACCGGGTGCGACGACGAGGTCGAGCCCGGTGAACAGGGAGCGGTCGCCGTGGCCGGCGGCGAGGTTCTTGGCGACGAGGGTGGCAGTCATCAGACCGTCGATCCTAACGGCGCTCCCCGCGCCCGCTCAGCCCGGTTTCCCCGCTGCCGGTCCGCCCGGCCCGCCCCGCGTCACCGCCGTCACCAGCACGCTTCCCGGGGTCCGCGCCACCACGTAGGCCTCCCCCTTCACCGCACCCGCGTCCAGGGCGACGCGGTGGCCGCCGGGTTCGAGTACGCCGTCGTGGACCTCGTGGACGTGGGTGCGGTGGATGCGGTCGAGTCGGTACGCGGTGAGGCGTACCCGGCAGGGCGAGGTCACCTCGACGTCCGCGGCGGCGCCGTCCGCCGTCAGCCGGCTCAGGCGGCGGCGTTCGGCCGGGCCTCGCTCCAGGGCGTGTTCGATCTGGGCGACGAGCACCGGGACGATCGGGGCCAGGCCGTCGACGTGGGTCACGTCCGCGCCGGCGTCCGCCAAGGCGCGGCGCACGCGGATGCGCTGGTCCTCGGTGACCGCGCGGCCGAAGGCGACGGCACCGTAGGTGCGCAGTTCCTCGGCCGGTACGTCACGGGCGTCCTCGGTGATGTCGGCGCCGATGCCGATGGTGCGCAGCGCGGCGGCGAGCCGGGCGAGCAGGGCGACGCGGGCGCCGATGAGCAGGACCCTGCGGCGGGGGTGCGGGGCTCCGCCGTCGAGCAGGGTGGCGAGGGCCGCGCGGTACTCGGCGCCGGAGAAGCGGTAGGGGCCGATGCCGTGGTAGCCGTTCAGCTCCAGATCGGCGTGATCACCGGTCTGCCAGGCGAAGTCCCGCCAGACGAAGTCGTCGCCGTCCCGCAGGATCACGGCGGTCACCGCGCCGCAGGCCAGGTCCGCGCACTCGGGGCAGCCGTAGATGACATACCGGCCGCCGGGCAGGGGCGCGTCGGTCTCCAGCAGCAGGCCGCGGACCTGTGCGGTGAAGATGGCGGGCGGTACGTCGGAGGCCAGCGGGGAGACCGCGTCCAGGTCACAGAGGCGGAACAGGAGGGGGCGTCCGTCGACGACGAAGTCCATGAAGTCGCGGTGCACCTGGAAGTCGCCGTCGGTGTGGACCCCGCCGGCGCGCGTCGCCGGGGCCAGACCGAAGGTCGCGTACTCGGCAGCCATGCGGTGAGTATTCCCGCGCCGGGGCCGCTTGGAGCACGGCGTCGGGCGTTCGGTTAACGTCCTGTTGTGGAGACCGAACTGGTTGACGAACAGGATGGCGACGTCGTCGTGGTCGGCGGCGGGGTCATCGGGCTGACGACGGCCGTCGTCCTCGCCGAGCGGGGCAGGCGGGTCCGGCTGTGGACGCGGGAGCCCGCGGAGCGGACCACCTCGGTGGTCGCAGGCGGACTGTGGTGGCCGTACCGGATCGAGCCGGTCGCGCTGGCGCAGGCCTGGGCGCTGCGTTCCCTGGACGTGTACGAGGAACTGGCGGCCCGGCCCGGGCAGACCGGCGTACGCATGCTCGAAGGGGTGCTCGGCGAGACCGGCCTGGACGAGGTGGGCGGGTGGGCCGCGGCCCGGCTGCCGGGACTGCGTGCGGCGAGCGCCGCCGAGTACGCCGGGACGGGGTTGTGGGCACGGCTGCCCCTCATCGACATGTCGACTCATCTGCCGTGGCTGCGGGAGCGGCTGGTGGCCGCGGGCGGCACGGTCGAGGACCGCGCGGTGAGCGATCTGGCCGAGGCGGACGCGCCGGTCGTGGTCAACTGCACCGGCCTGGGCGCCCGGGAGCTGGTGCCGGACCCGGCGGTGCGGCCGGTGCGCGGGCAACTGGTCGTCGTGGAGAACCCCGGCATCCACACCTGGCTGGTCTCGGCCGACGCGGCCTCGGGGGAGACGACGTACTTCCTTCCCCAGCCGGGGCGGCTCCTGCTGGGCGGGACGGCCGAGGAGGACGCCTGGTCGACCGAGCCGGACCCGGCGGTCGCGGAGGCCATCGTGCGGCGGTGCGCGGCCCTGCGTCCCGAGATCGCCGGGGCGCGGGTGCTGGCGCATCTGGTGGGGCTGCGGCCGGCCCGGGACGCGGTCCGGCTGGAGCGCGAGGCGCTGCCGGACGGGCGGCGGCTGGTGCACAACTACGGCCACGGCGGCGCGGGCGTCACCGTGGCCTGGGGCTGCGCTCAGGAGGCGGCCCGGCTCGCCTCCTGACGCCGGTGTTCCGGGCGGCCGGGCCCTCGGGGGTCAGTCCTTGTGGTGCTTGCCGATCGGGTCGCCCTCCACGTCCGTGCCGGGGCCGGGGCCGATGCGGATCTCGAAGTCGCCCTCGTACTGCTTGTGCCCCTCGATGACGGCCAGTTCGACGGCTTCGGAGGCCATCTCGCCGCGCACCATGAGCGGGTCGCGGCGCAGGTCGCGCATGAGGGCGACGCACATGAAGATCATCACGATGACGAAGGGCGCCGCCGCGAGGATCGTGAGGTTCTGCAGACCGGTGAGCGCGTCCGCCTCTCCGCTGCCGATCAGCAGCATGATGGCCGCGACCGCGCCGGTCACCACGCCCCAGACGACCACCACCCAGCGGCTGGGCTCCAGGGCGCCCTTCTGCGAGAGGGTGCCCATCACGATGGAGGCCGCGTCGGCGCCCGAGACGAAGAAGATGCCGACGAGGATCATCACCAGCAGGCTGGTGGCGGTGGCGATGGGGTACTCCTGCAGCACGCCGAAGAGCTGGCCCTCCGGGGTCGTGTCGTCACCCAGCCGGTTCTGCTCCTGCAGCCGCATCGCCGAGCCGCCGAAGATCGCGAACCAGACCAGGCTGACCGTGCTGGGCACCAGGATGACGCCGCCGATGAACTGACGGATCGTCCGGCCCCGGCTGATGCGGGCGATGAACATGCCGACGAAGGGCGTCCAGGAGATCCACCACGCCCAGTAGAAGACGGTCCAGCTGCCCAGCCAGTCCGCGACCCCCTTGCCGCCGCTGATCTCGGTCCGGCCGGCCATCTGGGGCAGGTCGCCGAGGTAGGCGAAGACGGAGGTCGGCAGCAGGTCGAGGATGAGGATGGTCGGGCCCGCGATGAACACGAAGACGGCGAGCAGCAGCGCCAGCACCATGTTGGTGTTGGACAGCCACTGGATGCCCTTCTCGACGCCGGAGATCGCGGAGGCCACGAACGCCACCGTCAGCACCGCGATGATGCCGACGAGCAGTCCGGTGCTGACCTTGTCCATCCAGTCGAGCTTCTCCATGCCGGAACCGATCTGCAGCGCGCCGAGGCCGAGCGAGGCCGCGGAGCCGAAGATCGTCGCGATGATGGCCAGGATGTCGATGACCCGGCCGGGGGCGCCGTTGGCGTGCTTCTCGCCGATGAGCGGGGTGAACACCGCGCTTATGGTCTGCCTGCGGCGCCTGCGGAAGGTGCTGTAGGCGATGCCGAGACCGACCACGGCGTAGATCGCCCACGGGTGGAGCGTCCAGTGGAAGAGGGTGGTGGCCATGGCCGTGGCCATGCGGTCACCGGAGTCGGCCGGGCTGGTGCCGGGCGGGGGCGTGCTGTAGTGCGCCAGCGGCTCGCTCACGCCGTAGAACATCAGACCGATGCCCATGCCCGCGCTGAACATCATGGCGACCCAGGACACGGTCTTGAACTCGGGTTCCTCGCCCTCGGCGCCCAGGTGGATGCGGCCGTAGCGGCTGGCCGCCAGCCAGAGGGCGAAGACCACGAAACCGGACGCGGCCAGCGTGAACGCCCAGCCGCCGTTGTGCAGCAGGCCGCCGAGCATGCTGCTGGAGACGTCCTCCAGCGAGTCGGTGGCGGCGGCGCCCCAGACGACGAACGCCAGGGTCAGGACCGCCGTGACGCCGAAGACGACGCGGTCGGTCCGAGGCTTGTGCTCCCGCCCCGGCAGGCCCGCTTCCGAACCCGGCAGCGCTCCTCTTTCGTGCTCTTCCTCGTCGCTTGGTCGGTCCTGCGTCACGGGCGGCACCTTTCCAGTCGATCAGGCCGAAAATACTCCACCGCTACGCCCCTACCACGTAAGACGCGGAACTCACCTCCTCAACAGTGGGCGTCCGGTTCGCCCACCGTCAGGTGGTACGCGGCGCGCTCGTCCAGGAGCAGCGGCACCAGGGCACGCTGTGACTGGCGCAGCGGTACATAGGCGCCCTTCTCCCCGGTCGGGAGCGCCCGTACACCGTGCAGGGCGAGTTCGTCCGCGACGTCCCGGTACTGGGCGGGGGTCAGCCGGTAGCCGCAGGGCGGGTCCTGGACCACCTCGGAGTCCTCGGCCGGGTCGTTGTCCGCGCCGCCCAGGTACACGGGTCCGGAATCGGCCAGTCCGGCCCGGCGGGCGGCGTCCGTGGCCGCCTCGACGCGTCCACGCCGTACGTCCGCGAAGCGGAACATGCCGTCCAGGGCGGCGAGCTGGGAGTCCACCCGGCGCCGGTGGTTGAGGGCCGGGTCCGCGCGCTCGGCGTCCGTGAGGGCGTCGACACGGCTCTCGATGAGCAGGCCGACCGCGTGCTTCACGCCGGACATGTTGCGCAGGATGCGTTCCTGGCCGTCGCCGGCGGTCTGTTTGACGGGGTCGCCGGTTTCCGGGTCGGTCCAGATGCCGTACGTGCCTGTCGAGTACCCGGCGCGCTCGGCGGCGGGGCGGACGTACGCGCCGGACAGGGTGCGGGCCTCGTCGTGGACCGGCGCACGGGTGTTGAGGTTGCGCGGCCAGAGGTCGAAGAGGTCCTTGTCGTAGTACGGGGGCGTGGCACCGTACTCGTGCAGGTCGTAGATGACGTCGGGGCGCTCGTCGCGGACGACGGCGGCCAGGGCGCGGGCCTCCGCCGTCGCCAGGGCCAGGTGGTCGCGGTTGACGTCGACGCCGTCGCCGTTGCCGCGGGTGTCGGCGGCCCGGCCGTCGGGGTTGGCGGTGGGCACGACCAGCACGGCGGTGCGGTCCAGGAAGCGCCGGGTCGCGCGGTCGGTGGCGTACGCGAGGTCCCGCACGGTGGTCAGGCAGGCCTCGCGGCCGGAGGGTTCGTCGCCGTGCTGGCTGCACACGAGGAGCACCTTGCCGGCGGCGAAGGGATTGCCGATGGTCACGAGCTGGAGCGGACGGTTCTGCTTCGTGGTGCCGATGCGGTCGAGGGTGACCCGGCCGCTCGCCCGGTCGGCGGCGGCCAGGAGGGCCTGTTCCTCCGGCTGGGTGGTCCAGCGGGCGCCGTGCGTCCGTTCGAAACCGGTGCGGGGCGGGTGGGGCGCGGGGCCGTCGGCGTGGGCGGGTGCGGTGAGGAGGGACGGGACCAGGAGGGACGCGGCGAGGGCCGCGGTGGTCGCGGTGAGGGTGCGCAGGCGGTTCATCGGCCTCCCTTCGGGACGCGGTGCGTGGGGTGCGGCGTGCTCGCGCCGGGGTGCGGCGCGGGTGCCGGGGCGGTGGTCCGCCTACCGGCGGTGGCCCTGGTGAACGCGGTGGTGCCGCCGGCGAACGGTACGCGGGCCGACGTGCGGAAGAGGCCCGAGGTGGCCGTCGGCGTGTCGGCGCACGGGCCGACGGGGCCTTTGTCGACGCGCGGGGCGGACGGGTGGGCCGGGACCGCCGTCGCGAGCGGTCTCCGGAGGGTGAGGCGCATGCGTACCGGCATGCGCGGACGGTACATCGGCCGACTCCCGCGCATAAGAGGGCCGGTTGTGGCTCATGACGGCCGGATGGCGATCGTGTGACAGGGGTGGCCGTGGACATGACGGTGTCCACAGGGGCTGAATAGGCTCCGAACGGATCTCGAACAGAACTCGTGCTTCTACGACTTGGAGCTTTCGTGCACCGCAGATTCATCGTGCCGGGCGCACTGGGCGCCGCCTCCCTCATGCTGGCGATCCCGGCGTCGGCGGCGGCCCACTCCCCCGGCGCTCCGGGCATCGGCGACCCCTACTACCCGGCCTACGGCAACGGCGGCTACGACGTCTCGCACTACGACCTGCGTCTCAAGTACCAGCCCGCCACCGACCGGCTGGAGGGAACGGCGACGATCCTGGCCCGCACCACCGCGGACCTGTCCCGGTTCAACCTGGACTTCCTGCTGGACGTCGACGAGGTGCGGGTGAACGGTGCCAAGGCGTCGTTCAGGACCTCGGGCGAGCAGGAGCTGGAGATCACGCCGAAGCACCCGCTCGACAAGGGCACGCCCGTCACCGTGGTCGTCCGCTACAGCGGTGTGCCGTCCTCCGAGGAGGCGTACGGCTTCACCAGCTGGCACCGCACCCCGGACGGCGGCGTCGCCGCCAACGAGCCCGAGGCCGCCGCGTGGTGGTTCCCCAGCAACGACCACCCGCTCGACAAGGCCACCTACGACGTGTCGGTGCAGGTGCCGGACGGCACCCAGGCGATCTCCAACGGCACTCTCCAGTCGATGAGTTCACGGCTCGGCTGGACGCGCTGGAACTGGCGCTCGGACCGGCCGCAGGCCACGTACCTCGCCACGCTGGCGGTCGGGAAGTTCGACCTCACCACCGGCACCACCGAGGGCGGCATCCCGGTCGTCAACGCCTACAGCAGGGACCTGGGCGCGAACGACGGCGCGGCGCGGGCCAGCGTGGAGCGGACCGGGGAGGTCGCCGACTGGCTGAGCGAGTACTTCGGGCCGTATCCGTTCAACGCGCTCGGCGGCTACGTGCCGAACACCACCACCGGGTACGCGCTGGAGACGCAGACCCGGCCGTTCTACAGCCCGCGGCAGTTCGCGAACGGGTCGAACGTGTCCGTCGTCGTGCACGAACTGGCCCACCAGTGGTACGGCGACCTGGTCTCGGTGCGCGGCTGGAAGGACATCTGGATCAACGAGGGCTTCGCGCGGTACGCCCAGTGGCTGTGGTCCGAGCACGAGGGCGAGGGCACGGCACAGGAACTGGCCGACTACACGTACGCCTCGCACCCGGCCGACGACGCGTTCTGGACGGTGCGGCCCGGTGACCCGGGCCCCGAGAACCAGTTCGACGGCGCCGTCTACGACCGGGGCGCGCTGGCCGTGCAGGTGCTGCGCAACGAGATCGGGGACGAGGCGTTCTTCACCGTCCTGAAGGGGTGGCCCGCGAAGTACGCCCACGGCAACGCGTCCGTCGCGGACTTCCAGCGGTACGCCGAGGAGGTGTCCGGCAAGCCCCTGGCCGCCCTGTTCGACACCTGGCTGTTCCAGCCGTCGAAGCCGGACGCCCCGACGGCGCGCGCGCAGTCGCTCGCGAAGAATTCCGAGGCGCCCGCGCAGCCCCGCTCCTGGCGGAAGATCGCCGCGACGAACGACGTGCACGAGCACTGAGCCGTCGCGGACAGCCCTAGGCCGTGTCCCCGTGGTCGTAGACGGTCACGGGGATGCCGCGCCGGGCGAGGCGGTCGGTGACGAGCGGCTCCACGCGGGACCACTTGCCGCCGGCCAGGCCGCAGCCTATGCGGGGCATGTGCACGGACGCCTCCAGCCCGGCCGCCTTTTCGGCGAGGTGGCCGAGGGCCGTGCCGATGGCCTCGTAGCGCACGGGGGCGCCCTTGCTGCCGGTCCGTATGCCGCGCTGGCCGATCATGTTGGCCACCCACACGTACGGCTCGACCTGGACGAACTGGACCGCGCCGAGACCGAAGTCGTTGGACGCGCGGTCACGGTGCCAGGCCCGGTACGCCGCCTCCGGCTGCGGCCAGCGGCGGGAGACGGCCAGGACGAAGCCCTTGCCCCAGCCGCCGAGGTCGTTGCACACGTGGGCGATGACCTTGACGCCCTTCACCGACGGCGCGGTGGCGTCGCCCCGGACATATCCGATCTCCAGCATGACGCCACCGTACGGGCCACCACTGACAATGGCCCCGGGTCGCTACTTCCCGGGTGTCGGGAGGTCCTGGTCGGCCTGGTGGGCGACCCGGCGCCGGACGCCGAACCAGCCGGCCACCAGCATCACCGCGATCACGGGCACCAGCAGCACGGTCTTGCGGCCGACCTCCTCGTCGTTCCACATCAGGCCGATGACAGCCAGCAGGAAGGCGATCGTGACGATCTCCGTGACGGGGCTGCCGGGCAGCCGGAAGCGCGGCCGTTCGACCAGGCCCGCCCGCGCCCGGCGGACGAACACCAGGTGGCAGATCATGATGATCACCCAGGTGCTGATGATGCCCAGGGAGGCGACGTTCAGCACGATCTCGAAGGCCTTGCTCGGCACAAGGTAGTTGAGGCCGACACCGAGGACGCAGACCGCGCAGGTCAGCAGGATGCCGCCGTAGGGGACCTGGCTGCGGCTCATCACGCCGGTGAACCTGGGCGCGGAGCCCGCCATCGCCATGGAACGCAGGATGCGGCCGGTGGAGTACAGGCCGGAGTTCAGCGACGACATCGCGGCGGTGAGCACGACGAGGTTCATCACGTCACCGGCGGCCGGCACACCGATCCCCGACAGCACCGTGACGAAGGGACTCTCGTCACCCGAGTAGAGCGAACTCGGCAGCAGCAGGGCCAGGAGCACGACCGAGCCGACGTAGAACACGGCCACCCGCCACATGATCGAGTTCACCGCGCGGGGAACGATCTTGTGCGGCTCAGCGGTCTCACCGGCGGCGACGCCGACCAGCTCCAGGGCCGCGTAGGAGAAGATCACGCCCTGCATGACCAGGACCACGGGCATCACCCCGTGCGGGAGGACGCCGCCGTGGTCGGTGATCATGCCCACGCCCGGGGTCTGCCCGCTCACCTCGTGCTGGGTGGCGAGCAGGAAAATGCCGATCAGCATGAAACCGACGAGGGTGGCGACCTTGACGATCGCGAACCAGAACTCCATCTCGCCGAAGATCTTCACCGAGATGAGGTTCACGGCCAGAACCACCGCGAGGGCGACCAGGGCGAGCACCCATTGGGGGATGCTCGTGAACATGCTCCAGTAGTGCGTGTACAGCGCGATCGCGGTGATGTCGGCGATACCGGTCGTCGACCAGTTCAGGAAGTACATCCAGCCCGCGACGTAGGCCCCCTTCTCGCCGAGGAACTCGCGCGCGTACGACACGAAGGATCCGGAGGACGGCCGGTAGAGCACCAGCTCACCGAGCGCCTTGACGACGAAGAAGGCGAAGACGCCGGCGACGAGGTAGGCGATCGCGAGCGCCGGTCCGGCGTCGCGCAGGCGTCCGCCGGCGCCGAGGAAGAGGCCGGTGCCGATCGCGCCGCCGATGGCGATCATGTTGACGTGGCGGGCCTTGAGGTCCTTGCTGTAGCCGGCGTCGCCCGCGTCCGCGGGTCGTTCGGCCGCCTGTGGGTGGGCGGCGGCCTGTGCCGTGGCGACGGCGTCCTTGCTCACGGGTGGTTCCACTCTCTGGTGCGCCCGGGCGGGATGTGCCCGGGTCGTCCGTACAGTGACAAGGCCCGCACCACCCTCGCGGCACAGACCAAGGCAGCACCTTCCCACGACGCTGCGTGGGCATGCGGTGGCTCATGTCACACAGCGTGACTTCTCACATGATCCACCGACGGTCTCCACGTGGTGCACAAGAGGTGTCACAGCATCGGTGAGACAGCGATACTGCTACACATGACGACGAGCGACACCGAGGCGGCCGACGCCGGAGGGCAGACCCTCACGATCGACGAGCTGGCCGCGCGGGCCGGCGTCACGGTGCGCACGGTCCGCTTCTACGGCACCAAGGGTCTGCTGCCGCCGCCGGTGATCGGCCCGCGCCGGGTGGGGCACTACGACGGGGAGCACCTGGCCCGGCTGGCGCTGATCGAGGAGTTGCAGCACCAGGGCATGACGCTGGCCGCGATCGAGCGGTACCTGGGGCAGCTGCCGAAGGACCTGAGCGCCCAGGACCTGGCGCTGCACCGCGCGGTGGTGGCCTCCTGGGCGCCTCGGACGGTGGAGCGGGTCACCCGTGAGGAGCTGGGCAGGCGGGCGGGGCGGCCGCTCACCGACGAGGAGGTGGACCGGCTGGGGGCGATGGACGTCGTGGTGCCCGACGGCGACGGCCAGGGTTACCGCGTCGACGTCGGGCTGCTCCGGCTCGGCGTCGAGCTGCTCGACGTGCCCTTCTCCCCCGAGACGGTCCTCGCCGCCCGTACCGCCCTCCTGGAGCACTCCCGCGCCGCCGCGCGGGACCTGTCGCGGCTGCTGCGCGAGGCGGTCGCCGGACGCGGCACGCGGGACGTGCGGTCGCTGTCCGCCCACATGCACCCGCTGGTGGTGCAGGCGCTGCTCACCACGTTCCAGCGGTCGCTGCGCGAGGAACTGCGGGAGTGGCTCGACGAGGAGGCCGGTGAATGATCCGGCGGCTCAGCGGCCGTCCGTGAAGACCTCCCCCTTCTCCGCCTTCTCGACCAGCAGCGCGGGCGGGGTGAAGCGCTCGCCGTAGCGGTCGGCCAGTTCGCGCGCGCGGGCGACGAAGCCCGGCAGGCCGCCCTCGTAGCCGTTGATGTACTGCAGGACGCCGCCGGTCCAGCCGGGGAAGCCGATGCCGAGGATCGAGCCGATGTTGGCGTCGGCGACGGAGGTCAGTACGCCCTCCTCCAGGAGCTTGACGGTGTCCAGCGCCTCCGAGAAGAGCATGCGCTCCTGCATGTCGGCGAACGGGATCTCGTGCCCCGGCTTGGTGAAGTGCTCGCGCAGGCCCGGCCACAGCCCGGCACGCCTGCCGTCCTCGCCGTACTCGTAGAAGCCGGCGCCGCCACTGCGTCCGGGGCGCCGGAACTCGTCGACCATGCGGTCGATGACCGACTCGGCGGGGTGCGCGGTCCAGGTGCCGCCCGCCTCCTCCACGGCCCGCTTCGTCTCCTGGCGGATCTTCCGCGGGAGGGTCAGGGTCAGCTCGTCCATCAGGGACAGCACCTTGGCCGGGTAGCCGGCCTGGGCCGCCGCCTGCTCGACGGAGGCGGGCTCGATGCCCTCGCCGACCATCGCGACGCCCTCGTTGATGAAATGGCCGATGACCCGGGAGGTGAAGAAGCCCCGCGAGTCGTTGACCACGATCGGCGTCTTGCTGATCTGCCGGACCAGGTCGAACGCCCGCGCCAGCGCCTCCTCTCCGGTGCGCTCACCCTTGATGATCTCCACCAGCGGCATCTTGTCCACCGGCGAGAAGAAGTGCAGCCCGATGAAGTCGGCCTGGCGCTCGACGCCCTCGGCCAGCGCCGTGATCGGCAGCGTCGAGGTGTTCGAGCACAGCAGCGCGTCCGGGGCGACGACGTGCTCGATCTCCTGGAACACCTTGTGCTTGAGCGCGGTGTCCTCGAACACCGCCTCGATCACCGCGTCGCACCCCGCCAGGTCGCCCACCTCCGCGGTCGGCGTGATCCGGGCCAGGAGCGCGTCGGCCTTCTCCTGGCTCGTACGCCCCTTCGCCACCGCCTTCGCGCACAGCTTCTCCGAGTACGCCTTGCCCTTGACCGCCGATTCCAGGGCGACGTCCTTCAGCACGACCTCGATGCCCGCGCGGGCGCACGAGTAGGCGATGCCCGCGCCCATCATCCCGGCGCCCAGCACGGCCACCTTGGTGACCTTCCTCGGCTCGACGCCCTTGGGGCGGTTGGCGCCCGAGTTGACCGCCTGGAGGTCGAAGAAGAACGCCTGGATCATGTTCTTCGAGGTCTGTCCGGCGGCCAGCTCGACGAAGTAGCGGGCCTCGATGACCTGGGCGGTCTCGAAGTCGACCTGGGAGCCCTCGACGGCGGCGGCCATGATGTTGCGCGGCGCCGGGTAGGGGGCGCCGTTCGTCTGCTTGCGCAGGTTGGCCGGGAAGGCGGGCAGGTTGGCGGCGAACTTCGGGTGGGACGGGGTGCCGCCGGGGATGCGGTAGCCGGGCCGGTCCCAGGGCTGGGCGGATTCCGGGTGGGCGTCGATGAAGGCGCGGGCCTTGGCGAGCATGTCCTCGCGGCTGTCGGCGACCTCGTCGACCAGGCCGTTCTCCTGGGCGCGGCGCGGGTTGTACTGGGTGCCCTGGAGGAGGACCTTCAGCAGCGCGTCGGTGATGCCGAGCATCCGGACGGTGCGGACGACGCCGCCGCCTCCGGGGAGCAGGCCGAGGGTGACCTCGGGGCAGCCGATCTTGGAGCCGGGCGCGTCGAGGGCGACGCGGTGGTGGCAGGCCAGCGCGATCTCGTAGCCGCCGCCGAGGGCCGCGCCGTTCATGGCGGCGACGACGGGCTTGCCGAGGGTCTCGATGCGGCGCAGGTTGCGCTTGATGGCCATGCCGCCGTCGAAGAGGTCCTGGGCGGTCTCCGGGGTGACGCGGATGAGGTCGCGCAGGTCACCGCCGGCGAAGAAGGTCTTCTTGGCGGAGGTGACGATGACGCCGCGGACGGAGTCCTTCTCGGCCTCCAGGCGGTCGGTGACCGCCGCCAGGGAGTCGCGGAACGCCTGGTTCATGGTGTTCGCGGACTGGGCGGGGTCGTCGAGGACGAGGGTGACGACGCCGGTGTCGTCTTGCTCCCAGCGGATGGTGGTGGGCTCGGTGCTCATGAGGGTGTGCTCCAGGTGATCCGTCGTGATCCGTCGGGAGGGGGTCAGATGCGCTCGACGATGGTGGCGATGCCCATGCCGCCGCCCACGCACAGGGTGGCGAGGCCGTACCGCTTGTCCTGGCGCTCCAGTTCGTCGACGAGCGTGCCGAGGATCATCGCGCCGGTGGCGCCGAGCGGGTGGCCGAGCGCGATGGCGCCGCCGTTGACGTTGACCTTGTCCAGGGACAGGCCCATGTCCTTGACGAAGCGCAGGACGACCGCGGCGAACGCCTCGTTGATCTCGACCAGGTCGATGTCGTCGATGGTCAGCCCGGCCTTGGCGAGGGCCTTGCGGGTGGCCGGGGCTGGGCCGGTGAGCATGATGGTGGGCTCGGAACCGGACACGGCGGCGGAGACGATCCGGGCGCGCGGGGCGAGGCCGTGGCGGTCGCCGGCCTCGTTGGAGCCGATGGCGACCAGGGAGGCGCCGTCGACGATGCCGGAGGAGTTGCCCGCGTGGTGGACGTGGTCGATCTTCTCCACCCAGTGGTACTTCTGCAGCGCCACGGCGTCGAATCCGCCCAGCTCGCCGATGTCGGCGAAGGACGGCTTGAGCTTCCCGAGGGAGTCGGCGGTGGTGCCGGGCCGCGGGTGCTCGTCGTGGTCGAGGACGGTGAGACCGGCGCGGTCCTTCACCGGCACGACGGAGCGCTCGAAGCGGCCCTCCTTCCACGCGGTGGCCGCGCGCTCCTGGGAGAGCGCCGCGTACTCGTCGACGTCGCGGCGCGAGAAGCCCTCGATGGTCGCGATCAGGTCGGCGCCGATGCCCTGCGGGACGAAGTTGGTGGCGAGGTTGGTCATCGGGTCGTTGAACCAGGCGCCGCCGTCCGAGGCCATGGGGACGCGGGACATGGACTCAACACCGCCCGCGAGGACCAGGTCCTCCCAGCCGGAGCGCACCTTCATCGCCGCCATGTTGACGGCCTCCAGGCCCGAGGCACAGAAGCGGTTCTCCTGCACGCCCGCCACCGTGTCCGGCAGCCCGGCGGCGATCGCCGCGATACGGGCGATGTCCGAGCCCTGGTCGCCGACCGGGCCGACGACACCGAGCACGATGTCGTCCACCGCCGCCGGGTCCAGGCCCGGGAAACGGGCGCGGATCTCGTGGATGAGGCCGACGACCAGGTCGACGGGCTTCGTGCCGTGCAGGGCTCCGTTCGCCTTGCCGCGTCCGCGCGGGGTGCGGATCGCCTCGTACACGTACGCTTCGGTGCTCACTGGCAGGCCTTTCACTGAGGGTTGTGGACTGCGGGGTTCGGGAGGGGGGCCGGGGACGGGGCCCAGTCGGGGGCCAGCCCCCAGTCGCGGACCACGGCCTCGGTGCCGGCGCCGGGCAGGGCCGGCCCGGTGCGTACGGCGGTGGGGGTCGCGGAGAAGCGGGGCGCGGGGGCGGGCTGGGTGATGCCGTCGTGGTCGGTGAAGGTGGAGCGGGCGGCGAGGTGCGGGTGGTGCGGGGCCTCGCGCAGCGACAGGACGGGAGCGGTGCAGGCGTCGGAGTCCGCGAAGAGCGCCGTCCACTCGTCGCGGGTACGGGACTTGAACCGGGCGGCGACGGCCGCGCGCAGCTCGGGCCAGCGGGCCGGGTCGTCGCGGGCCGGTGCCTGCTCGGGGATGCCGAGGAGCCGCGTGAACTCGGCGTAGAACCGGGGCTCCAGGGCGCCGACCGCCATGTACCGGCCGTCGGCGGTCTCGTAGGTGCCGTAGAAGGGGCAGCCGCCGTCGAGGAGGTTGGCGCCGCGCCGGTCCTGCCAGCCGCCGGCGGCCAGCATGCCGTGGATCATCGCGGAGAGGTGGGCGGCGCCGTCGACGATGGCGGCGTCCACGACCTGCCCGGTGCCGTTCTCCCGCGCGTGGTGCAGGGCGGCGAGGATTCCGACGACCAGGTAGAGGGAGCCGCCCGCGTAGTCGCCGAGGAGGTTGGCGGGGACGGCCGGGGGCTCGCCGGGGGCGCCGATCATGCCGAGGGTGCCGGTGAGTGCGATGTACCCGATGTCGTGCCCGGCGCGCGGGGCGAGCGGGCCTTCCTGGCCCCAGCCGGTCATGCGGCCGTAGACGAGCGCCGGGTTGCGGGCGTGGCAGTCCGCGGGGCCGATGCCGAGCCGTTCGGCGACGCCGGGGCGGTAGCCCTCGATCAGGACGTCGGCGCGTTCGGCGAGGTCGAGGACGCGGGCCGGGCCGTCCGGTGCCTTGAGGTCGACGACCACGGAGCGCTTGTTGCGGTTGGTCACGTCGTGGGCGGGGTCGATGCCGAGGCCGGGCCCGCCGGGACGGTCGACACGCACGACGTCGGCGCCCAGGTCGGCCAGGAGCATGGCGGCGAACGGGCCGGGACCGATCCCGGCCAGCTCGACCACGCGCACACCAGTGAGCGGGCCGTCGGCGCCCGGCGTCCGCGTCGGCGTCTTCGCTTCCGACATCCAGCCCCCAGCTCTGTGACACAACCGATGTAACACCAGTGATGCTAAGAACGTGTTCCACTGGGCACAAGACCCGGGCGAGCAAGCGCTTAGCCAATTATGGTGCAGGCTCCTCGCCGGGCCGCGCGCTCCTCACGCTAGCCTCGGCCACCGGCAACGGCGCGTGCTGCGGGCCCAGGGGTTGCCGACGGGTGACGGAGGGATGTCATGAGCAGGCTGAAAGCGGCCGACCGGCCGTACGACATCGTGCTGTTCGGGGCGACGGGGTTCGTCGGCGAGCTGACGGCGGAGTACCTCGCCGCGCACGCGCCGGACGGGCTGCGCTGGGCGATCGCCGGCCGCAGCGAGGAGAGGCTGCGCCGGCTGCGCGACCGGCTGACGGGTGCGGCGGACACCGCGGCGGACGTCGGCGTGCTGCTCGCGGACGTGTCCGACCCGGCCTCGCTGCGCGAACTCGCCGGGCACGCGCGCGTGGTGGCCACGACGGTCGGTCCCTACGTCCGGTACGGCGACGCGCTGGTGGCCGCCTGCGCGGACGCCGGCACGGACTACCTCGACCTCACCGGGGAGCCCGAGTTCGTGGACCTGGCCTACGTCCGCCACGACACCCGCGCGCGGGAGACCGGCGCCCGCCTGGTGCACGCCTGCGGCTTCGACTCCGTCCCGCACGACCTCGGCGTGTACCTCACCGTGCGGCACCTGCCGGAGGGCGTGCCGCTGACCGTGGACGGCTTCGTGCGGGCCGGCGCCGCTTTCTCGGGCGGTACGTTCGCCTCCGCGCTGGGCCAGTTCGCGCGTGGCCGCGCGCTGCGGGCCGCCGCGCTGGAGCGCCGGCGGCACGAGCCGCGTCTGGTGGGCCGCCGCGTGGTGACGCCGACCGGGGCGCCGCGGTTCGCCGGGGAGGTGGGGGCGTGGGCGCTGCCGCTGCCGACCGTGGACGCGCAGATCGTGCGCCGCTCCGCGAAGGCTCTGGACCGCTACGGTCCGGACTTCCGCTACCGCCACTACGCGGCCGTGCGGCGACTGCCCGTCGCGGTGGGCGGGGTGGCGGCCGTGGGCGCGCTGATGGCGGCGGCCCAGGTGCCGGCCGCGCGGCGCTGGCTGTCCGGGCGGCTCGCGCCGGGCGAGGGACCGAGCGCCGAGCGGCGGGCCAAGAGCTGGTTCTCGGTCCGCTTCGTGGGCGAGGGCGGTGGCCGGAGGGTGTTCACCGAGGTCGCGGGCGGGGACCCCGGGTACGACGAGACGGCCAAGATGTTCGCCGAGGCGGCGCTCTGCCTGGCCCTCGACTCCCTGCCGCCGACGGCCGGACAGGTCACGACGGCCGTGGCGATGGGCGACGCGCTGACCGAGCGGCTGCGGGCGGCGGGCATCGGCTTCCGGGTGGCCGCGACGCGCTGATCAGCCGTTCCCCGACGCGCTGACCAGCAACGCTCCCCGGGAGGTGTGCGGCGGTCCGGTCCGGGGGTGTGCGGCGGTCCGGCGGCCGCCGCTACCCGGACCACCCTGCGATCGTGTAGATCATCCCGACGATCCAGGCCAGCCCGGCGCCCACCGCCAGCACCAGCCCCACGACCACGGCCCGCTCCACGGGGCGGCCGGACCGGGCCGAGTACTTGGGTGCACGGTGTGTCGTCATGCGTCCACCCTGCCGGGGCCGCCGCCGGCAGCACATCCGTACGGGTACTCAGATCCACCTGCGCGATCGGAACAGCCGATTTGAGACTTCCACGGCGTCCTCCTCGGCACTTCCCGCTGCTCCCGGGCATCACGCGCGCCGAAGTCCCAAGAAGGAGTTCAATGAAACCCTTGAAGGCATGAAGTTCCTTCTCGAAGTCACCATGGACGAGGGCGCCCTCGCCGAGGACCCCACGGGCGAACTGCAGCGGATCCTGCGGTACTGGGGCGGCAACCTGAAGCACTACGCGCTGCGGCCCGGCGACGGCTCGGAGATCTACGACTCGGCGTACCGGGAGGTGGGCCGCTGGAGCATCGCGGATCAGGCCGGGTAGGCGGCGTCCCGCAGGGCCGCGCGGCACAGGGCGTCCGCCCTGCGGGTGGTCTCCGGCAGCCGGTAGGCGGGCGTCAGGGCCAGGGTGTGGGCGCAGGCGTTGCCGAGGTCCACCCGGTGCCCGACGGAGACGAAGACGGGCTTCACCGCGTCGCGGGTGCGCACCGCGCGCCCGACCTCCTCCGCTCCGGCGAGCAGCGGCGACGTACTGCCGCGCGGGGCGGCCGGGTCGTCGTAGGTGAAGGTGAAGGGGTTCTTGGCCACGCCGATCGTGGGCAGGCCGGTCAGGACGCCCAGGTGGCTCGCCAGGCCGAAGCGGCGCGGGTGGGCCAGACCGTATCCGTCGCAGACGACCAGGCCGGGCGGACAGGGCAGCGCCTCCAGGGCGGCGAGCACGGTCGGGATCTCCCGGAACGCGAGCAGGCCGGGCACGTAGGGGAAGGAGATCCGGCCGACGGCCGTGGCCTCGGCGACGACGGCGAGGGTCGCGGCGTCCAGCACGACGGCCGCCGCCGCGACGACGTCGCGTTCGTCGTCGTAGGCGACGTCCACGCCGGTGATCCGGCCGGTGCCGGGCCGGGGTCCGGGCTCGTCGAGCACCACGCGTGCGCGTAGTTCGTCCTGGACGGCGCGGGCCCGCTCCTCGGTCGTGGGCCAGTCGGCGGGGGTCTGCGCGGTCACGGTCGTCATGGTGGCCGCAAGCCTAACGGGAGCCGGGCGTAGGCTCGCGAACATGTTCGTACTGGAGCTGTCCTACACCGCCCCGCTCGAAGCCGTCGACGCCGTGCTGGAGGAGCACGTGGTCTGGCTCGACGGACTCTACGAGCAGGGCGTGTTCCTGGCCTCCGGGCGCAAGGAGCCCCGCGAGGGCGGGGTGATCATCGCCGTCGCGGGGGACCGTGCGCGGATCGAGGAGATCACCGCGGGCGACCCGTTCGTCAAGGCGGGTGTGTGCGCGTACCGCGTCACCGAGTTCATCGCCACGAAGACGGCGCCCGCGCTGGAGCGCTACCGGGAGACGCCCGGCCGGTAGCCGCGGCTCACTTGCCCAGCGCCTGGCGCAGCTCGCCCTTGTTCATGCTCGAACGGCCGTGGACGTCACGGCGCTTGGCCTCCTGGTACAGCTGGTCGTAGGTGGGCCCCTGGGGTCCCTGACGGTTCCCGGACCGCTGGCCGCCGCGCTTGCTCGGCGACTTGTCCTGTGTCGAGGTGCGGCTGGCGGTCTTCGACTCGCCGGACTGCGCGCGCTCCTTGTTCACCGTCCGCGCCGCGATCTCCTTGGCGCGGCCGGTGCTCTCGCCGCGGTCCTTCGCGCTCTTCTTGATGTGCTCGTACTGCCGCTCCCGCTTGGAGCTGGAACCGCTCGGCATGTCCGCTCACTTCCTCTCACGTTCAGCGAACGGTTACCCACGTTACGGACAAACACCCCTGCCCGCCCGGCGTCAGCGCTCCAGCCGGGCGACCCGGCCCTGCTCGCCGGCGGCCCAACAGCCAAGGTCCGGGGTGCAGTCCACGGTGTCGTAGGACCCGGTGTCGACGGTGCGCCAGGTTTGGCCGCCGTCCGTGGTGAGGTCGGTGCCGGTGGGGCCGACGGCGAGGGCGGTGGTGCGGCTGTGCGGGAGCCAGGCGACGCCGGAGCGGTAGGCGGGCGGCGGCCGGTCGGCGGGGCGCCAGGTGCGGCCGGCGTCGGCGGTCCGGGCGGCGGCCCGCGGGGAGGCCTGCTCGGGGCGGTAGTCGCCGCCGACGGCGAGGCCGTGGGCGCGGTCGCGGAAGGCGAGGGCGAAGACGCCGCGGGCGGGGTCGCCGGCCGGGATCGGCGCGTCGGTGGCCGTCCAGGTGAGCCCACGGTCGGCGGAGTGCAGCACGCGCGCGCGTGCGGCCCCGCCGGTGGCCAGCCAGACGTCCCTCGGTCCGGCGGAGACCAGGCACTGGCCACTGGCCGCGAACCCGGCCTCGCCGTCCTGCGCGGCCGGCATCCCCGCGTCGGGCAGCACCTGCCAGGAGCGGCCGCCGTCGCTGGTCGACAGGATGCGGAACCTCCCGTCCACCGGGTCGCTCATGGCGAGGCCGTGACGGCGGTCGAAGAAGGTGAGGCAGTCGTAGAAGGCCCGCGCGTCGGTGTTGCGGAAGGACTCGGTCCAGGTCGCCCCGCCGTCGTCGGTGCGGTAGACCCGGGACGCCTCGCCCTCGCCGATGGCCAGCACCACGGCGCGGCGGGCGTCGAATGCCTCGATGTCCCGGAACTCCAGCTCACCGGCGCCGGGCGGGGAGACCTCGCGCCAGGTGTCGCCGCCGTCGGTGGTGCGCAGGACCGTCCCCCCGGTGCCGGCCGCCCAGGCGGTGTGCCGGCTGACGGCGGCGAGCCCCCGGAACCGGACGTCCGAGACCCCGGTGTCCTTCACGTCCCAGTGCGGCCGCTGGTGCGCCTGGGCGGGTACGGCGGTCAGCGCGGCCAGCGCCGCCGCGCAGACGGCGCCCGCGAGCGCCACCCGCCCCGTGCGCCTGCCGCCGGCTCGAACGGACCGTACCGTGCGTCGCGTGCTTCCCAAGCGCCTCATGGCGGGCGAAGCTAGCCCACGGCCCGCGCGCCGTCCAGAGGGCCGCGACCGCTCGCACATGCGATGCGGGCGTGCCGCAAGTGCCCTGCGGGGCACGGGAGGAGAGGCGTGTCACTCCTGGCGGCTCCCGGGCATGAACGCGGTGACAGAGGTCACTCGCTCGTCGTGTGCACGGATGGGCTGATTCCGACGTCTCTTCCAGTGCCCGGCCCGTACCACCCGCGAAGCCCGTCCAGCCGTCACGAGGGAGCAAGGCGTTGTCCACCGTCATCGAGCAGCCCGTCGAGGCGCGTCTCGTCGCCGCCGCGCCGCGTATGCCGAGCATTCCCGCCACCCTGCACTACGATCGCGCCGACCCGTTCGCCGTCCGCATGACCTTCCCGGCCCCGGCCACCCTCGAAGGCGTGGAGGTCTGCTGGACCTTCTCCCGCGAGCTGCTCATCGCCGGGATGGCCGAGCCCAACGGCCACGGTGACGTCCGGGTGCGCCCGTACGGGTACGACCGCACCGTCCTGGAGTTCCACGCGCCCGAGGGCACCGCCGTGATCCATGTCCGCTCGGGCGAGCTGCGCCGGTTCCTGCACGCCGCCGGCGAGCTGGTGCCGGTGGGCCTGGAGCACCTCCAGCTGGACCTGGACCACGACCTGGCGGAGCTGATGCGCGGGAGCTGCTGACCCCCTCCCCCGGCTCCCGCGGTGACGGACGGCGCTCAGCCGCGCGCGGACGCCGGTGCCCGTGCGCTCTCGTCGCTCACCGCGTCCCACACCTCACTCACGATCTTCCGCATGCCGGGTGCCGCACTCGCGCACCGCCGGGACAGCTCCGTGATCCGGTCCCGTCCGCGCACCCCGCCGAGCGTGCCCTTCGGGACGCCCAGGCCGGCGGCGGCCGCCAGCGCGCCCAGGGCCGCGTCCCGTTCGGAGACCTCCCCGGCCGGCAGCGGCCCCTCCAGGACGGATCGCGCCTCCTCGCGCAGCGCCCGCGCCACGGCGGCCCGCGCCAGCACGTACTCGACGGACGGGAACACGCCGAGCACCCGCCTCTTCTCGGCCCGCAGGTACCCCTGCGCCACCAACTGCTCCCGTACGGCGTCGAAGGTGACCCTGGCGTGCAGCCGCACCCAGGTGCGCCACCGGTGCGGCAGCGACTCGCGGACGAGTTCCAGCAGCCCGTCGAGGACCGCGTCCCCGGTGCGGGAGTCCAGGTCGGCGGGGGTGACGATGCCCTCGTCGTCGGTGAGCAGACCGCGCTGGGCCAGTTCGGTGAGAGCGCCGGCACGCACCAGGTGGTGGACCCGGGCGGTGTCGGCGGCGGTGGACCCGGTGGGGTCCCAGGCCAGCAGGCAGAGCCGGGCCGGCAGTGAGAGCGAGCCGTTGGGCACGGGGGCCTCCTCGGGGTCCGCGTAAATGCGTTGACAGGCCAACCGGCCCTGTCTAGGTTCGGTACCGCTTCTGTTGCCGCCGATTGGAGAAGGACGTTGCTCGTCTGAGGTCCTGAGACACCGCGTCACACGTATCTCACGTGTGTACGCCGCGTGCGACCTCGGCGTTCGAGCCGTCCGTGCCGTCCGTGCCTCCTGACGGAGCGGGACTTGCTTCGTGCTCTCCCCTCGTCCGACGGCGGCCGCCCGCTTGCGGTGTCTCGATACGCGTTTGCCCCTGACCGCTTCGAGCAACCGCGGAGACCCGTATGTCTACTTCCCCTGCTTCCCTCACCTGTACGTCCCTGTCCTTCGCCTGGCCCGACGGCACCACCGTCTTCGAGGGACTCGACGTCGCCTTCGGCCCCGGCAGAACCGGCCTCGTCGGTGTCAACGGCGCCGGCAAGTCCACCCTGTTGAAGCTGATCGCCGGAGAGCTCACCCCGGCCGACGGCGCCGTCCGGGTGACCGGCGAGGTGGGTTACCTGCCGCAGAACGTCACGCTCGACACCGCGCTGCGCGTCGACGAGGCGCTCGGCATCGACGGGCGGCGGGCCGCGCTGCACGCCATCGAGGCGGGCGACGTGAGCGAGGAGCACTTCGAGACCGTCGGCGACGACTGGGACGTCGAGGAACGCGCCCTCGCCACGCTCGGCGGACTCGGACTGGGCCACGTCGGCCTCGACCGCACCGTCGGCGAGGTGTCGGGCGGCGAGTCGGTGCTGCTGCGGCTGGCCGCGCTGCTGCTGCGCCGGCCCGACGTCCTGCTCCTGGACGAGCCCACCAACAACCTCGACGTGTACGCCCGCGGACGGCTGTACGCGGCCGTCGAGTCCTGGCCGGGCGTGATGGTCGTGGTCAGTCACGACCGGGAACTGCTGGAACGGGTCGACCAGATCGCCGACCTGCGTTCCGGCTCGGTCACCTGGTACGGCGGCAACCTCACGGCGTACGAGGAGGCGCTGGCCGTGGAGCAGGAGGCGGCCGAGCGCATGGTGCGGGTCGCCGAGTCGGACCTGCGCAGACAGAAGCGCGAACTGGCCGACGCCCAGGTCGTCCTGGCCCGGCGCAGGCGCTACGGGCAGAAGATGTACGACACCAAGCGCGAGCCCCGGGCGGTGATGAAGCTGCGCGCCCGCACCGCCCAGCAGTCCGCGGGCAAGTACCGCGTCATGCACGAGGAGAAGCTCGCCGAGGCGAAGGAGCGGCTCGACGACGCGGTGGAGGCCGTGCGGGACGACGACGAGATCCGCGTCGACCTGCCGTACACGGCCGTGCCGCCGGGCCGGACCGTGCTGACCCTGCGCGAGCTGGAGCTGGCCTACGGCGCCCGGGTGGCGGGCGGACTCGATCTGCACGGTCCCGAGCGGATCGCGCTGATCGGACGCAACGGCGCGGGCAAGACCACGCTGCTGCGCACCGTCGCCGGGGAGCTGGCACCGGTGGCGGGCGAGGCGACGGCGCACGTGCCCCTGCGGTTCCTGCCGCAGCGCCTGGACGTCCTGGACGGCGAGCTGAGCGTCGCGGAGAACGTGGCCCGGTTCGCGCCGGGCGCCACCGGCAACCGTATCCGGGCGCGGCTGGCTCGCTTCCTGTTCCGGGGCGCCCGCGCCGATCGGAAGGCGGCCACGCTGTCCGGCGGCGAACGCTTCCGGGCGGCGCTGGCGGCCCTGATGCTGGCCGAGCCCGCGCCGCAGCTGCTGATGCTGGACGAGCCGACCAACAACCTGGACATGTCGAGCGTGCGGCAGCTCACCACCGCGCTGGAGGCCTACGAGGGGGCGTTGATCGTGGCCAGCCACGACCTGCCGTTCCTGAAGTCACTGGGCATCACGCGCTGGCTGCTGTTCGAGGAGGGGGAGCTGAGGGAAATCACGCCGGAGGCTGTCGGGTATTCGGCCTAGCGTCCCTGGCATGAGCGAGTTCATCAGCATCACCGGAGCCAGGGAGAACAACCTCCAGAACGTCTCGCTCCGCATCCCGAAGGGCCGGCTGACCGTGTTCACCGGCGTTTCGGGATCGGGGAAGTCGTCGGTCGTGTTCGACACGATCGCGGTGGAGTCGCGGCGCCAGCTGAACGAGACGTTCACCTGGTTCGTGCGCAACCGGCTGCCCAAGTACGAGCGGCCGCACGCGGACGCCCTGGAGGACCTGACCCCCGCCATCGTCGTCGACCAGCGGCCGGTCGGCGGCCACTCCCGCTCCACCGTCGGCACCATGACCGACATCCACTCGGTGCTGCGGGTGCTGTTCTCCCGGCACGGCACCCCCAGCGCCGGAGCGGCGACGGCGTATTCGTTCAACGACCCGTCGGGCATGTGCCCCGGCTGCGACGGCCTGGGCCGCAGGGTGCAGCCCGACTGGGACCGGATCCTGGACCCGGCCAGGTCGCTGGTGGGCGGGGCGGTCCGCTTCCCGCCGTTCGCCGCCGGGACCTGGCAGGGGCAGACCTACACCAACACCGGGGAACTGGACGTGCACAAGCCGGTCGGCGACTTCACGGCGGCCGAGCGCGCGTTCCTGATGCGGGGACGGCCCGGCAGCAAGGTCACCGTCAACGGCTCGGGCGGGACCTGGAACACCGAGTACGAGGGGCTCGCCGACCGGTTCGAACGGCTGTACCTCAAGCGGGACCTGTCCGGCATGAGCGAGAAGACCCGGGACCTCGTGCGCGGCTTCCTGGTGGAGGCCCGCTGCCCCGACTGCGGCGGGGCCCGGCTGAACGCGGCCGCGCTCGCCAGCCGGATCGACGGGCACTCCATCGCCGACTGCTCGCGGATGCAGATCACCGACCTGATCGCCGTGCTGAGGGAGATCGACGACCCGGTGGCCCTGCCCGTCGCCGCTGCCGCGGTGGCCGCGCTGGAGCGGGTGGAGGCGATCGGACTCGGCTACCTCAGCCTCGACCGGGAGACCGCCACCCTGTCCGGCGGCGAGGGGCAGCGGCTGAAGACCGTGCGGCACCTCGGTTCCAGCCTCACCGGGATGACGTACATCTTCGACGAGCCCAGCGTCGGACTGCACCCGCGTGACGTGGGGCGCCTCGGCGACCTGCTGCTGCGGCTGCGCGACAAGGGCAACACCGTGCTGGTGGTCGAACACGACCCGGACGTCATCGCGCTGGCCGACCACGTCGTCGACATGGGGCCGCGGGCCGGTGCCGACGGCGGCCGGGTGGTGTTCGAGGGGACCCCGGACGAGCTGGCGGCCTCGGACACGCTCACCGGGCGGTGCCTGGGACGGCGTACGGCGGTGAAGGAGAACGTGCGGACGCCGACCGGTGAGCTGTGGGTCAAGGGCGCCGACCGGCACAACCTGCGGGAGGTGACGGTGGCGTTCGCGACCGGGGTGCTGACCGCGGTCACCGGGGTCGCCGGGTCGGGCAAGAGCACGCTGGTCGCGGAGCTGACGGCGGCCCACCCGGACGCCGTGGTCGTCGACCAGTCGGCCATCGGCATCTCGGCCCGCTCCACCCCGGCGACGTACCTCGGGATCATGGACACGGTGCGGAAGATCTTCGCGCGGGAGACCGGTGCCGAGCCGGGGTTCTTCAGCTTCAACTCGGCGGGGGCCTGCGGCACCTGCGAGGGGCGCGGGATCATCCACACCGACCTCGCCTTCATGGACCCGGTGACGACCACCTGCCATGACTGCGAGGGGCGGCGTTTCAGGGAGGAGGTGCTGCGGCTGACGGTCGACGGCCGGTCCGTCGCCGACGTGCTCGCGATGACCGCCGACCAGGCCCTCGGATTCTTCTCCGACACCGGGGTACGCCGCCGGCTGCGCGCCCTGCGCGACGTCGGCCTCACCTACCTGACCCTCGGGCAGCCGCTGTCCACGCTCTCCGGGGGCGAGCGCCAGCGCATCAAGCTGGCTACCCGGCTGCACCGCACCGGCGCGGTGTACGTCCTGGACGAGCCGACCACCGGACTGCACATGTCGGACGTCGAGGGGCTGCTCGCCCTGCTGGACCGGCTGGTGGACTCCGGCAACACGGTCGTGGTCGTCGAGCACAACCTGGACGTGGTGGCGCACGCCGACCGGGTGATCGACCTCGGCCCGGACGGGGGTCGGGACGGCGGCCGGGTGATCTTCGAGGGCACCCCGCGCGAGCTGCTCGCCGCCCACAACTCCAGCACCGCGGAGCATCTCAGGAGGGCTACGAGGGGCTGACGGGGGTTCCTTCCGCACGGCTCCCCGCTGCATGATGGCGGAGCGGCGCCACGTCACGGGCGCCGGGCCCCCGGCGCCCGACCCGCGCCGGTCCGCGCCCTCACGAAAGGTCCCGTGTGCCCAGCAAGAAGGCCCTCGTCCGCCGCCCCGGTCCCAGGCTCGCCGAGGGGCTGGTGACGCACGTCGAGCGGAAGAAGGTCGACCACGGCCTGGCCCTCGAACAGTGGGACGCCTACGTCGAGGCCCTCGGAGCGCACGGCTGGGAGACGCTGGAGGTGGACCCGGCGGACGACTGCCCGGACTCGGTCTTCGTCGAGGACGCGGTCGTCATGTACCGCAACGTCGCGCTGATCACGCGGCCCGGCGCCGAGTCGCGGCGCGCGGAGACGGCCGGCGTCGAGGAGGCCGTGGCCCGGCTCGGCTGCTCGGTCAACTGGGTCTGGGAGCCGGGCACCCTGGACGGCGGCGATGTCCTGAAGATCGGCGACACGATCTACGTGGGGCGCGGCGGGCGTACCAACGCGGCCGGCGTGCAGCAGCTGCGGGCGGCGTTCGAGCCGCTGGGCGCCCGGGTTGTCGCGGTGCCCGTGAGCAAGGTGCTGCACCTGAAGTCGGCGGTCACCGCGCTGCCGGACGGGACGGTGATCGGGCACATCCCGATGATGGACGTACCCTCGCTGTTCCCCCGCTTCCTGCCGGTGCCGGAGGAGTCGGGGGCGCACGTGGTGCTGCTGGGCGGGAGCAAGCTGCTGATGGCGGCGAGCGCGCCGAAGACGGCGGAGCTGCTCGCCGACCTCGGCCACGAGCCGGTGCTCGTCGACATCGGGGAGTTCGAGAAGCTGGAGGGCTGTGTGACGTGCCTCTCGGTCCGGCTGCGGGAGCTGTACGCCTGAGCACGGTGCACCGCGCGTCCGTACTGCCTCGGACCTGCGGCTCTCGCGGCCGTGTCGGGTGGGGCCGGTCGGGGTGCTGATCAGCGACCTTTACAGTGCGTTTAACCTACGGTCTCGTAACCTACGGTTTCGTAGCCTACGATCCCGTAGGTTCCCCGGCACCGCTCGCCGGGCTGTTCCGCACTGTCGCACGTCCCCTGGAGTTCTTCGTGACGATCGTCTCCCCGCACCTCGGCACTTCCGCCGACTGGACCGACGCCCGGCTGCTGTACGCGCTGGAGGAAGTGGTCGAGAAGGAACTCAACCGGCATCTTCAGGTCGCCAAGGACTGGATGCCGCACGAGTACGTGCCGTGGAGCGACGCACGGAACTTCCCGGGGATCTTCGAGGACGGCGAGGCCTGGGGGAAGGAACAGTCCAAGGTCACCGACATCGGCCGGATCGCCCTCGTGGTGAACCTGCTGACGGAGGACAACCTCCCCAGCTACCACCACGAGATCGCCAGCCTCTTCGGCCGCGACGGCGCCTGGGGCACCTGGGTGCACCGGTGGACCGCCGAGGAGGGCCGGCACGGCATCGTGATGCGCGACTACCTGCTCGCCTCGCGCGCGGTCGACCCGGACCAGCTGGAGCAGTTCCGCATGGCCCACATGAGTGAGGGCTTCGAGTCGGACAACCGGCACTCCATGCTGCACTCGGTGGCGTACGTCGCCTTCCAGGAGCTGGCCACCCGCATCTCGCACCGCAACACGGGCCACCAGTCCGGCGACCCGGTCTGCGACCGCATGCTGGCCCGCATCGCGACCGACGAGAACCTGCACATGGTCTTCTACCGGAACCTGCTCAAGGCGGCCTTCGAGCTGGCACCCGACCTGACGATGCAGGCGGTCCGGGACGTGGTCGTCAACTTCCGGATGCCGGGTCACGGCATGCCGGGATTCGAGCGGGCCGCCGCGCAGATGGCGATCGGCGAGGTCTACAACCTGCGCATCCACCACGACGACGTGATCCAGCCCGTGCTGCGCTTCCTCAAGATCATGGAGATCGACGGCCTCGGTCCCGAGGGCCAGCAGGCACAGGAGGAACTCGGCCTGTACATGGGCGGGCTGGACGCCGAGGCCGCAAAGTTCGACGAGAAGCTGGCGGCGCGCAAGGCCCGCATGGCGGCCCGCGCGGCGGGCTGACCGCCCCGACCCCGGCCCCGCACACCGCTTCCGCCCCCGGCTGCCGCGCGCGGACCCGTGCTGAAGCGCGCGGACCGGTGTCACTCGTGGACCGTCGTCTCCTCCAGGGCCGCGTCGCGTGGTGCCGCTTGGCGAACGGGTTCCAGGACCGGACGGCGTACAGGAGGCCGGGCAGCAGCGGGCGACCGTGGGCGTGGTGCAGCCCGGCAGCAGGCGGGTCGCTTCGGTGTCGCCCCAGTCGCGGCGCACCCCGTCCACCAGCCGGTCGGCGAGGGCGGTGCGTCCGCCGGCGGCGACGGCGCGCAGCAGGCTCCGGCGGACCGCCTCGGAGGCGTCGGCGAGCCCCGTCCCGAAGGCGGCGTCGGGCACGCCCAGCTTGTCGGCACCCGCAGGGCGTGGCCGCGCACATACGGGTCGGGGTCGGCGATCCGGTCCGCGATCCACGCGGTGTCGCGGGCGGCGGACGCGGCGACGACCGCGAGCCGGCGCCCGTACGCCCCGTGCCGTTCGAGCTCGCGGAGCAGGGGCCGCGGCTCGGCCGACTCCCGCGCGCGTGCCACGAGTTCCCGCATGCGCCGCGGGTGGGCGAGCGGATCGAGGGCGTGCAGCAGGCTCTCGGCCTCGTGCTGTGCGGCGGTTCGGGACATGCCGGGATTCTGCCTGGCGCAACGGGCGCGGCGCAGCGCATTGTCGCGGGCGCGCTCAGGTGTGGCTCGGGAGCGCGGGTCAGAGAGTGGTGCGGGTCAGGGAGTGGTGCGGCGCAGGGCCAGCCGTTCCTTCTCCGACAGGCCGCCCCAGACGCCGAATCGCTCGTCGTTGCTCAGCGCGAACTCCAGGCAGGTCGAGCGGATCGGGCACAGGGCGCAGATCCGCTTCGCGTCCCGTACGGAGCTGCCGGGCTCGGGGAAGAAGAAGTCTCCCCCCGTCTGCGCGCACAACGCCTCCTCCTGCCAGCTGAGGTCGGGCGTCAGGGTCGTCTCGATGTGCATGCGCAGCAGCGTGCCGGGCGACGAAAAACGTTCGATCAACGCGGTATCAACGCCGCGCGTCCGCCACTCCCAGCCGATCAGATCGTCCTCCGCCCCGCACGGCGGCGCACGGCGGCGCGCGGCGGCGCGCGGAAGCGGTTGTCAGTGGTCGGTGGAAGACTCGTCAGAGCAGGCAACGGGACCCTTCCGAGGAGGGCGATCATGCTCACCACCCGTTTCGTCACCGGCGCTCCGAACTGGCTCGACGTCGGCACCTCCGACCTCGACGGCGCCGCATCCTTCTACGGTGGCCTCTTCGGCTGGCGGTTCCGCTCGGCGGGGCCGGAGGCCGGAGGCTACGGCTTCTTCGAGCTGGACGGCCGGATCGTGGCCGGCGGCATGGGCACGACGCAGGAGCAGGGCCCGCCGTCCTGGACGGTGTACTTCCAGGCGCCGGACGCCCGGGCCGCCGCCAAGGCCTCCGAGCAGGCGCACGGCGGTGTCCTCGTGCAGCCCACCGACGTCATGGACCAGGGCACGATGGCGATCCTCGCCGACCGGGCCGGGGTGCCGTTCGGCCTCTGGCAGCCGGGGCGGCGCGGCGGGCTGGACGTGGTCGGCGAGACGGGCGCGCTGTGCTGGGTGGAGCTGCACACGGCGGACATCGCGGCCGCCGCCGCGTACTACCGTGCGGTGCTCGGCCTGGAGACCTCCGCCGTCTCCTTCCCCGGCGGCTCCTACACCTGCGTCAATCCGGCCGGGCAGGGCGAGGAGGCGATGTTCGGCGGCATGGTCCCGCTCGCCGAGGACCCGGCGGACACGGACGCCGGATGGCTGCCGTACTTCGCGGTCGACGACGCGGACACCGCGGTCGCCCGGACCGGGGAGCTGGGCGGGACGGTGCGGATGCCCGCGACGGACATCGAGGGCGTCGGCCGCGTCGCCCACCTCGCCGACCCGTACGGCGCCCGCTTCGCGGTACTCAGGCCGGCACCACGCCAGGGGTAGGACCCGGGGCACGCCCGGCCCTCACCCCGCGCCGAGGCCCGACACCCCGGCCCGCGCCGGCTCCCCCGGAACCCCGCACACGCGGCGACACGGCCCACCGGGCCGACCACGGGACGGCGCAGGGCGCCAGGGCACGCCCAGACCCCCGCACCCGCGCCGACGCCCGACACCGCGGTCCGCACCGGCATGCCCGGCCACACAGCCGACCGGAGCGGCCACGGGACGGCACAGGGCGCCAGGGCACGCCCGGCTGACCCCGAGGGCGGTGACCCGTCCGGCGTCCGGGTTCGCACCGCGCGGCGCGTTTCCGTGACCGCCGGTGCTCGCGTGCACGCGATGGTGCCCGGCTCCTGCGCATGTGTGTCCCGCGGCCGGGGGCCGGGAGCGTGGTCCGGGCGACGCGGTGACGTGCCGTCTCACGCCGTGGCGCGGTGGACCAGGGTGGTCGGCAGGATCACGCCGGACGGGGCTGCCGCCCGGGCCTCCGCGTCGTCGGCCGTCCCGCCGTCCAGGCCGCGCAGCAGCAGGCGGGCCATCAGCCGGCCCATGCCCTCTATGTCCTGACGCACGGTGGTCAGCGGCGGGTCGGTCTCCTCGGCGACGGGCAGCATGTCGTCGAAGCCCACCACCGCCACGTCGTCCGGCACCAGCCGCCCGCGCTCGCGCAGCACCCGCAGGGCGCCCGCCGCGGTGAGGTCGTTGGCCGCGAACACGGCGTCCAGCCCGGGGCACCGGTCGAGCAGTTCCCGCATCGCGCGCTCCCCGCCGCCCGAGGTGAAGTCCCCCCGCGCGATCAGCCCCGGGTCGGCGCCGGCCCGGACGTCGCGGAAGCCCGCGAGCCGGTCGGCCGCGGAGGTCTGGTCGAGCGGGCCGGTGATGTGCGCGATGCGGGTGCGGCCGAGCCCGGCCAAGTGGCGGACGGCCGAACGGGCGCCGCCCCGGTTGTCGCTGTCCACGTAGACCACGTCGCCCCGCCCGTCGTCCCAGTCGGGGCGCCCGCCGAAGACGGTCGGTACGCCGGCGCTGCGGACGAGGCCGGGCAGCGGGTCGTGCAGGTGCAGGGAGAAGACGAGGGCGCCGTCGACGTGTCCGCCGGCCAGGTAGCGCCCGACGCGGGCATGGTCCTCGCGGCCCTCGGTGAGCAGCAGGACGAGCTGGTTGTCGTGGGCCGTCAGTTCCTTGCTGATGCCGCGCAGTTGCTGGGCGAAGTACGGGTCGGCGAAGACCCGTGTCTCCGGTTCCGCGGCGACGACGGCGACGGCCTGGTGCCGCCGGGTCACCAGGGAGCGTGCGGCTTGGTTGGGCACGTATCCGAGTTCCTCCACCGCGCGCCGGACCCGCTCGGCCAGCGCGTCCCGCACCCCGTGGGCACCGTTGACCACACGGGACACGGTGGCCCGCGAGACCCCGGCGCGCTCGGCCACGGCCTCGAGCGTGGGGCGCGGCGCGGTCTCGGTCACGGGCGACTCCTCCTCGGCGGCTGCGGCACAGGATAGCGGCAGGCCGGGGCGCGGGAGGGAGCGCTCACGGGGCGGGGAACGTGCTGGTACGGGGGCCGGAGCCCTGGGCCGGAGTCGGCTCAGTGCTGGTGCTCGTGCCCCTGCGCCGGCGCCTCGCCCGCCGGCGCCCCGCTCTCCCCGCTCTTCGCGGTCGCCCCGCCGTGGGCGTGCGGGTCGTACCCCGGGATGGTGCCGTCCGGCTTCTTCACCAGGAACAGGCCCACCATCCCCATGTCGGAGTGGCTCTGCACGTGGCAGTGGTACATCCACGCCCCCGCGCCCACCCCTTCCCCCGCGATGATCTGGAAGCCGAAGGAGTCCGCCGGCCCGGTGATCTTGTTGTCGATGACCCGGCTCGGGTCGTCGGGGCCGGTGAGGATGCCGGTGCGGTTGTCCGCCCAGCGGTGACCGTGCATGTGGAAGGTGTGGTAGTACTCGCCATGCGTGATCATGACGATCTCGACGCGGTCGCCCACGGTGGCCTCGAAGTCGGGCCCGGTGTGCGGTTTGCGGTTGTTGATGGTCATGTCGTTGAAGACGATCGTGTGCGTGGCGTCCGGCAGCACGTCCCCCTTGCGGCGCACGATCACCGGGCCGTACAGGCCGTTGCGGATGCCCCCGGTGCCGTGTTCGGTGCCGACGACGTGGTCGTGGTAGTGCCAGTAGCCCGCGCTGCCCGGCCGCCAGGTGCCGTCGTCGCGACGTCCGGGCTTGTGGGTGCGCCATGTGTAGGTACGGGTGCCGCCCGGCTCGACGTCGCTCTTGTTCATCGCGGTGCCGTCGCTGGAGATCTCGTAGTCCAGGCCGTGGACGTGCAGACTGGCCCGTACGTCCATCATGTTGGTGAACTCGATGTGCAGCGTGTCGCCCTCGTTGACCTCGATGAGCGGGCCCGGGACGGACGCCTTGCCCTTCTCGAAGCCGTAGCCCATCTGCCCGTCGGGCAGCTTCTCGGCGTACATCTTGAGGTGTCTCACCTCGCCCCCGGCCGGTGCCGTCCTCGCCGTGACCCCCTGGGCCTCGACTGCCGCGCCCACGGCCTCCGGTGCGACCGACAACGATGTCGCGACGGCCGCGCCGCCCAGCAGTACCCGTCGGTTGAAGCCTCGCCTGTCCATGCCGAACTCCCCACGCCGATACGGAATGTGCGCAGACCCAGGACCTGATTGGCTGTGATGAGCCTGTGGGACCGTACCGGTTGCCGCCGCGTTTATCCACACTCAGGACAAAGTTCGTTCGATCCCGGTCATACCTATTGGCGTACCGCGCAAAGAGGTCTAGCTTCCTTGGCGCTGCTGCCGTGACCGAGGAGGTGCCCATGCCCTTGAGAGGGTTGAGCGCGAGAAGAAGAGGCTGGGCGGCGTGCGCCACCGCCGCTTTCGTCGCCGCGGGACTGCTGGCCGGCCCTGCCGCCAGCGCACGTCCGGCGCCGGACCCATCCCTGACAACGATGTCGATCAAGTCGCCGCCCGGCGGCGCCAACGTACGGGTGCTGATCTTCTACGGTTCCGCCGCGGCCGGGGAGGAGTCACCGGTCGTGAACGCCGGTATCGCGGCGATCGAGCGGATCGGTCTCTCCGGGCCTGCCAAGGAGCAGTTCACGGTCGAGGCCACGGACAACGCCAACGTCTTCACCAACGAGAAGAAGCTCGGCCGGTTCAACGCGGTCGTGTTCCTGACCGGCGGCGGGGGCAGCGGCCAGGACGTCTGACCGGTCCGGCGGCGCCTGCGCGGGTGTCGCCGGAAAACCGTCGGCCGGGTGGGGCGCCCTTCCGCTCAAAGGGTGCCCCGCCCGGCCGGGGGTGCGCGCCGCCCCCGTCCCCACGGTGCGGCGCGGGCAGGCCACCGTCCAGTCATCCCGTGGACGGCGGCCTGGGTCTCAGGGGAGTCCGAGCGCCGGAAGCACGACGGCCTCCACGAACCGGACGAGGTACGCCGCGTCCGCCTGCTCGCCCTCCAGGACGGGCCGCATCCGCAGCATGCCGAAGAGCTGTGCGGGCACGTACTCCAGCGCCGGGTGGCCGGCCGGCACCTCTCCCCGTGCCACACCGCGCGCCAGCATGGCCCGCAGCGCGGCGATCTCCGGCTCGACGAGCGCCTCGCGCAGGGCGCACTTGAGTTCCGGATCCTCCATGACCGCGTGGCCGAGCGCCTGGAGCAGCCCGGTGTCCTTGCCCGACCCCTCGCCCGCGGCCGCGGCCGCCTGGCGCAGGTCCTCGGCGAGCGACCCGGTGTCGATGTCGGTGAAGCGCACCCGGCGGCTGGAGCGCAGTGCGGCGGCGACGAACTGGGGCTTGGTCTTCCACTGCCGGTAGAGCGTGGACTTGCTGCACCGGGTGCTGGCGGCGATGCCCTCCATGGTGACGGCGTCGTAGCCGCAGGAGCGGAGCTGGTCGAGCACGGCGTCGAAGAACTCCTGCTCACGCTCCGGCGTGATCTTGGAGCGGCGCGAGCTGCCGACCGTTTCCGGTCGGTCCACGTCCTGCGACGTCATCGGCTCCGCTCCCTCTCGCTCGTGCGCGGAATTCCCGTTCGGTCCCGCGATCCGGTGTGTCCCATGTCTATCGATACGCCAGTGTACCGGTACCCGACCGTATCGGTACACTGGCGTATCGGAACGAGGTCGTATCGATGAGAACCGTCACACGCCCCCGTACCCGACGAGCCACACGCACCACCGTCAGCGAAGGGGCCGGGGGAATGAATGCCCGCAGTGAGCCTGCAGAAGCGGGGCCGGACGCGCCCGCGCGCCCACCGCTCGTCCGTGAGCTCCTGCTCGTGGCCGGGCTCTTCCTCGTGTACAAGTTCGGTCGCCAACTGGCGACCGGTCACACCGCCGAGGCCTTCCGCAACGCCCACCACGTGTGGGACTGGGAGCGGGTCCTCCACCTGCCCGACGAGGGCACCGTCCAGTCGCTGCTCCTGCACGGCGACACGCTGGTCCACGTGGCGAACACGTACTACGCCGCCGTCCACTTCCCGGCCACCCTGGCCTTCCTGGTCTGGCTCTACCTGCGCCGGCCCGCGCACTACGTCTGGGCCCGCCGGGTCCTGGCCGCGGTGACCGGCGCAGCGCTGGTGCTGCACCTCCTCTTTCCACTCGCCCCGCCGCGCATGCTGGGCGCCACCGGCCTGCTCGACACGGCCCGGCTCTTCGGCCCCTCGGTGTACGGGCCGCCGCGCACCGACGCGTTGTCGAACCAGTTCGCGGCGATGCCCTCGCTGCACTTCGGCTGGGCCCTGATGCTGGCGATCGGCCTGATCGTCGCGACGCGGACGCGGTGGCGCTGGCTGTGGCTGCTGCATCCGCTGGTGACGCTGCTGGTCGTCGTGGGCACCGCGAACCACTACTGGCTGGACGTGATCGTGGCCACGGCGCTGCTCGGTCTCGCGCTGGCGGCGCTCCGGGTGCCGGTACCGCGGCACCGCCCGCGGTGCGGCCTGCCCCACCGGCGGTCCGAGGTGCGGCGCCGGTCGTCGGCCGAGCGTCCCGAGCTGGTCGGGGCGGGCCGGTGAACGCCGCCCTCGTCGCCGTACTGCTGTCGCTCGTGTCGGCCTGTGCCTACGCCGCCGCGGCCGTCGCCCAGGAGCGGCTGGCCTCGCGCGCCTCCGGCGCCGGTGCGCTGCGGATGCTGGCCTCCGGCGCCTGGTGGTGGTCGGTCGCGCTCAACGCCTCGGCGGCGCTGCTGCACGTCGTGGCGCTCAAGTACGGTCCCCTCACCGTGGTCCAGCCGCTCGGTGCGCTCACCCTGGTCGCGGCGGTGCCCCTGGGCGCGCGGCTGGCGGGCCGGAGGGTGAGCGCGATCGAGTGGCGGGGCACCGGGCTGACGCTGCTGGGGCTCGGCGCGCTGCTGCTCACCGCGTCGGGGCCCGCACCGGACGACGTGCTGAGCGTGCCGGAGGCGCTGACCGTGTCCGGCACGACGGCGGCGCTGATCGGCGCGCTGTCGTGGCCCGGCGCCCGGCCGGGGCTGCGGCACGCGACGGCGTCCGGCATCGCGTCCGGCGTCGCCTCGGCGCTCACCCAGACCGTCACGGTCGCCGTGACCGACCGGTCGGGCCCGCTGCTGAGCGTCCAGGTGATCGGCGTGGCCGTGCTGGTGGCCGCCTTCGCGGCGGGCGGACTGCTGCTGTCCCAGACGGCGTACCGGGGCGGTCTCGGCGCCCCGCTGGCGGTGGTGACGCTGGCCAATCCGGTGGCCGCCGCGGTGATCGGGCTCTCCCTGCTCGGGGAGCGGCTCAGGGGCGGCGCGGGCGGCGTGCTCCTCGCGCTGACCGGTGCGGCGCTGGCCGCCTGGGGAGTGCTCCAGCTGAGCCGGGCGACCCCGGGGCGCCCGGAGCCCGCCGGTCCGGTGACCGCCGGCCCGCCCGGTCCGCCGCCCGTCGGTCCGCCGCCCGTCGGTCCGCCGCCCGGGCCGGTGCCGGAGGGTCCGGGGCAGCCCGGGCCCGGGCTGGTGCCCCGGCAGCCGGGGCCGGGGCACCTCACACGGCTCTAGTCGGGGGCCGGCGTCGCCTCAGTCCGTGATGATCGCCGGGTCGCTGGTGCCCGGCCGGCCGTTCTCCACGTGCCCGGCGAAGCGCCGCAGGAACGCCGGGTCGCCCTCGGCGGTGACCGTCACGTCGTACCAGCGCCGGCTGCGCGCGAGGTCGACGGTGTGGTGCACGGTGGCGCCGGGGCGCACGGTGAGGGTCCGGGTGCGGCCGTCGTAGGCGTTGGCGATCCGGAGCCGGGCCGTGCCGGTGCCGGTGTGGGTGACGGTCAGCCGGAGGTCGTCGCCGTCGTGCCGTGCGGTGACCTCGGGCCCTGCGGGTCCGGCGACCGCGTTGGCGCCCCGGAAGACCCGCAGGAAGCCGGCCGGGCCGTGCACTCTCAGGTCGTAGGAACCGGCGGAGTACGCCGAGTTCCAGGTGTCCGCGAGGGACTTGCCGGCCTCGGTGGTGTACGTCCAGGGGCCGTCGGTGCGGTTGCCGGAGGTGACGAGGAAGGCGGCGCCGGCCCGGGCGCCGGAGGCGAAGGCCAGGGTGAACTTCCCGGCCGCCGCGTCCACGGCACCGTCCACGTACGGGTCGTAGCGCAGCGGGCGGGTGGGGCGCGTACCGCGTTCCTGCCGGGGCATGCCGGGGTCCGCGGGCGGCGTCGGACGGTAGTCGGGGTGGCGTTCGCGGTCCGGCGGCTCGTAGGCGTCGGTGTCCGGCAGGCGGGCGGGGCGGCTGTCCTTGCGGGAGAAGTCGAAGGCCGAGGTCAGATCGCCGCAGACGGCGCGCCGCCAGGGTGAGATGTTGGGCTCGCGGACGCCGAAGCGGTGCTCCATGAAGCGGATCACCGAGGTGTGGTCGAAGGTCTCGGAGCAGACGAAGCCGCCCTTGCTCCACGGTGAGACGACCAGCATGGGCACGCGCGGGCCCAGCCCGTAGAAGCCCTCGCGGTGGGTGGCGCTGCCCTTGAAGACGTCCAGGGAGACGTCGACGGTGGACCGGCCCTGCGCGGCGGACTTCGGCGGCAGCGGCGGCACCACGTGGTCGAAGAAGCCGTCGTTCTCGTCGTACGTGATGAACAGGGCCGTCTTCGCCCACACCTTCGGGTTGGAGGTGAGCGCGTCCAGCACCTGGGAGATGTACCAGGCGCCGTAGTTCGAGGGCCAGTTGGAGTGCTCGGAGAAGGCTTCCGGGGCGGCTATCCAGGAGATCTTCGGCAGCTTGCCCGCCTTGACGTCGGCGCGCAGCCGGTCGAAGTAGCCCTCGCCGCTCCTGGCGTCGGTGCCGGTGCGGGCCTTGTCGTAGAGCGGGTCGCCGGGCTTCGCGTTGCGGTACTTGTTGAAGTAGAGCAGGGAGTTGTCGCCGTAGTTGCCGCGGTAGGCGTCGTCGATCCAGCCCCAGTGGCCGGCCGCGTCGAGGCCGTCGCCGATGTCCTGGTAGATCTTCCAGGAGATCCCGGCCGCCTCCAGCCGCTCGGGGTACGTCGTCCAGTCGTAGCCGAGTTCGTCGTTGCCGAGGACCGGGCCGCCGCCCTTGCCGTCGTTCCCGGTGTGTCCCGACCACAGGTAGTAGCGGTTTGGGTCGGTGGAGCCGATGAAGGAGCAGTGGTAGGCGTCGCAGACGGTGAAGGTGTCGGCGAGCGCGTAGTGGAAGGGGATGTCCTCGCGGGTCAGGTACGCCATGGTGGTGGTGCCCTTCGCGGGCAGCCAGCGGTCGTACTTGGCGTTGTGGTAGGCGTCCTGTCCGTCGGACCAGCCGTGCGGGAGCCCTTCGAGGAACTGCATGCCGAGGTCGTCGGCCTCCGGGTGGAACGGCAGCACCTCCGTGCCGTCGCCCTTGCGCTGGTGCCACACCGACCTGCCGTCGTCCAGCCTCACCGGGTGCGGGTCGCCGAAGCCGCGGACGCCGCGCAGCCTGCCGAAGTAGTGGTCGAACGAACGGTTCTCCTGCATGAGGACGACGATGTGCTCGACGTCCTCGATCGACCCCGAGCGGTGGTTCGCCGGGAGCGCGGCGGCCCGGTCGATGCTCGCGGACAGGGCGCTGAACGCCGTGGTGGCGCCCGCGAGTTGGAGGAATCTGCGCCGGTTCACTTCGGCCATGGGGTGAGGGACCTCTCGCCTTGGGGGGTGTTCAACCGGCCGGACGGCGCCGGGTGATGACGGAATGCGCGCGAAAGGAGTGTTCCAGGAGCAGCAAACGTCAGGGAAGGGTCCGGTGGCGCTGGTGTGAAAGTCACCGGTACGCGAGGTGTGCCGGGCCCGCCGTCCGGGGATGGTCGCGATCATGACAGGCATGGACACGGACGCACCCGCACTCCCGGCCCGACGGCCCGTACGCCAGCTCCTCGCCGCCTCGGTGGGCAACGCCGTGGAGTGGTACGACTGGTACGCCTACACCTTCCTGGCCACCTACATCGCGGACCAGGTCTTCCCCGAGAGCGCGGACAACTCGCTGGTGCCGCTGCTGTCGACGTTCGCGGTGTTCGCCGTGGGCTTCTTCATGCGGCCCGTCGGCGGGCTGCTGATGGGCGCGATCGCGGACCGGCGGGGCCGGCGGGCCGCGCTGACCGTCACCATCCTGCTGATGGGCGGCAGCAGCCTGCTGGTCGGGCTGACCCCGACGTACACGGCGGCCGGTGTGCTCGCCCCGGTCGTCCTGGTCGTCGCGCGGCTGCTCCAGGGGCTGTCGGTGGGCGGCGAGTTCGCGGCCTCGACGACCTTCCTGGTGGAGTCCGCGGGGCCGGGCCGGCGCGGCCTCTTCTCCAGCTTCCAGTACGTCTCGACCACCGCGGGGCAGTTGGTGGCCTCCGGGATCGCGACGCTGCTGGTGGACACGTTGAGCGAGGACCGGATGAACGGCTGGGGATGGCGGATCCCCTTCGTGTTCGGCGCCGTCCTCAGCCTGGTCGGCTTCTGGATCCGGCAGGGCGCGCAGGAGACCCGCAGCGCCGAGCAGCGACGGGCGCCGCGCCCCGCGCTCTTCGAGGCCCTGCGCCGCCATCCGCGCGAGTCGCTGCTGATCTGCGGCATCACGGCAGGCGGCACGATCGCCTACTACACGTGGACGTCGTACCTGCCCACGTACGCCGAACTCAACGCGGGCGTCGCCAAGTCGGACGCGCTGCTCGCGGGGACCATCTCGCTGGCCTTCTTCGCGCTGCTCCAGCCGCTCGGCGGCATGCTCTCCGACCGGTTCGGGCGCCGTCCCCTGCTGCTCTTCTTCGGCGTGGGGTTCGCGCTGCTGAGCGTGCCGCTGCTGCACTCACTGCGCGACTCCTTCGCCGTCCTGCTGCTCGTGCAGTGCGCCGGGATGGTCCTGCTGACCGGCTTCACCTCCATCAGCGCCGCCGTCAACGCCGAGGTCTTCCCGCCCCGGGTGCGGGCGGCCGGGATCGGCTTCCCCTACTCGCTCACGGTGGCGCTGTTCGGCGGCACGGCACCGTACGTGGGCACGCTCTTCAAGGACCTGGGCCACGCCGGGCTGTTCCCCTGGTACGTGGCCGTGCTGTGCCTGCTGTCCTCTCTGGTCTACCTGCGGCTGCCGGAGACGGCGCACAAGCGGCTGGAGCGCTGACGCCGGGCTCCCGCGCCGGGGTTGCGGGTCACCGGTGCCAGAGGGCGCGTCCCAGGGCCTCCTCCGTGCCGGCGAGGTAGACGGCCGTGGCCAGCCACTGGGCCGCGTAGTGGTCCTGGTCGTCCCCGGCCGGGCGCCCGAAGGCGTCGCGGGGACGCCGGGCGGCCACCGCGCCGAGCGCGGCGAACAGGTCAGCGCCGGTGGTGAACCCGCCCCGGCGCAGGGCGGCGGCGTGGCCGTCGCGGTCGCCGTCGCGCGCGGGTTCCGCGGCGGCGCGGCGGCCTCCCGTGACCGCCAGTTCGACCAGGTCGCGCACGCGCCGGAGCGGCGAGTCGAACGGGCCGCCATCGGCGGCGGTGAGCGGGGACGGGGACGGGCAGGGAGCCTCGGGCGGGAAGTGCTCGTCGACCAGCAGGTCGTAGCCGAGGTCGGCGCGGTCTTGCCACCGCCCCTGCAGGCGCAGGGTACTCGCCCCCGCGCCGGGCACCGGCCCGACGGCCAGGGGACGCAGGGTCGTGACCCGGTCGGGGTCCACGCGGCCGAGCACGCGTACCCGCAGGCCCGGACACGCGCCCAGTCGCCGGAGGTTGGCGGTGTGTGCGAGGACGGGATGCCGGTGCGCCGGTGCCAGCCGGACGGCCGGCCCGGGGGCGTCGTCGGTGAGGACGCGGACCAGCACCCCCTCGCCGTCGGCGGCGACGATCTCCACGTCGCATCTCGTCAGCGGCGGGGCGTGCCCGGCCCCGTCGGGCGCGGCGGCCGCGGTGGCCGCGGGCACGGCGTCGGACCAGGGGCGTCCGGCGGCGAAGGCGGCCCGGGCACCGCGCTCCGCGAGCAGGCGGCCGTCCGGGGCGACGACCGCCCCGGTGACGATCACCCCGCCACGGGACAGCCGCTCGTGGTCGCTCAGGAGGGACCGGAGGGCGACGTGGGCGGTCCCGGCGCGGCGGGCTCGCGCCGGGCCCCCCGGTCCGACGTCGCGGAGGGTGTACCAGCGGCCGGTGTCGTCGACGAGATGGGTGACGACGCCGCCCGTGCCGCCGGGTCCGACGACCGGTTCACGGCAGACGCCGTAGAGGCGCAGGGGTTGGTCGGGGTGGTGGTTGCGGGGGACGCCACCGATCAGGCCGGGATCGGGGTCGGACGCCTTCAGGCGGTGCGTGACGAGGAGGAGTTCCCGCAGGGCGGCGACCAACTCGCCCGTACGGTGGGCCTGGTGCGCCCCCTGTGGGCCACGCGCGTCACGGACGTGGCGTACGACACCGAGGGCCGCGGCCTCCGCCCGGTGCAGTCCGGCCAGGCGGGCCGTGTGCGCGGCCCGGAGCAACTCGGCCTGCGGGACGGCCCCCGCGGCGGTGGCTCCGGCGGCCAGGACGGCCGAGGCCGCCGTCCAGAGCCCGCCGGCGGCACGGACCTGCCCGGCGGACGGGGGTTTGGGTGCGGGCTCGGCGGGCGGGGAAGGCTCGGCGGACGAGACAGACTCGGCGGGCGGGGCCTTCGTGGGGGACGGGAGCGCGTCCGTGACCGGGCTCGCGCCCAGGACCGCGGCGCGGTGGAGGCAGCGCGGAGACAGCAGGCAGGTGCAGTGGGCCTGGTCGGGGGAGGTGATCGTGCCGGACGGGCCGGGGGTCAGGGTCACCCGCGCGTCCTCGCCGAAGCGGATGCCGTACGTGCCGTCCGCTGCGGTGTCGACGGGCGTGGCGGCCAGCGACTCGACGGCCGGGTCGAGTCTGCGGCGCAGCCGGGTGGTCAGGCTCTCCACCGCGGCGGCGAACACCTCCGGTGCGACCGGCGGGAGCGAGGGCCCGGTGTCCGGGCGGGCACGGGTCATCTGGAGGCTCCTCGGACCTGCTCGCCGACCCAGCGGGCGAGCGAGAGCGGGCTGAGGGCGGCCACCGGCATTCCGGCGGCGGCGAGTCGGCGGGCGACCGGCACGGAGTAGCGGGGCACTCCTCCGCCGTCGAGCGCGGCGCAGCCCAGCAGCCGGACGCCGGAGGACACCAGGGCCCCGGCCTCGGCCTCGGCCAGCAGCCCCTCCACCGCGGCGCCCTCCTCGAAGTCGCTGACGACCACCACCAGGGTCCGGTCGGGCACCTTCACCAGGGAGCGGGCGTGGGCGAGACCGGCCGCGATGTGGGTGCCGCCGCCGACCTTCACCTCCAGCAGCAGCGAGAGGGGGTCGGTGACCAGGCCGGTGAGATCGGCGACCTGGGTGCTGAAGGCGAGGAAGTGGGTGGAGAGCACGGGTGCTCCGCCCAGGACCGCGGCGGTGAGCGCCGACCACACCACGGAGTCCTCCATGGAGGCGGAGACGTCGACGACGAGGATCAGCCGCCAGTCGTTCCGCCGCGCGGTACGGGTCTTGAACACCGGCCGTTCGGGGACGACCTCGGCCCGCCCGTCCTCCCGCCTGCGGATGTGGGCGAGATTGGCCCGCAGCGTGCGGGGCAGGTCGAGCGGGCCGCCGGGGCGCCGGGTGGGCAGCGGCGAGGTCAGGCCCGTCAGCGTGGGGCGCAGTCGGGTGGCGAGTTCCCGGGTGAGTTCCTCGACCAGCCGCTCCACGAGCGGCCGCAGCCCGGCCAGCCGCTGCTCGGGCATCCCCCTGGCCAGCGACAGCACGGTGGACAGCAGTTCCACGGAGGGCCGCGCGGTGGCCGCGTCGAGGAGGTCGACGGCGTCCGTACGTCCCTCGGCGACGGCACGCCCGAGGACTTCCTCCCGGATGTCCGCGCCGAAGAGCGCCCGGAGGTCCTCGGCCCAGTGCCGGACGCTGGGGTAGCCGCGCCCCCGGCCGCCGCTCCGGTCGTCGGCGGCGTCGCTGCCTCCGGTGGGCCCGCCCGCGCCGGGCTCCGGCTCGCCGCCGCCCCCACCGTCCCCGTCCTCCCCCGTCTCCCCTCTCCCCCTGCCCGCTGCCTCGCCCTCCCGCTCGAACAGTTCGTCGAGGGCGCGGGCGTACGGCCACAGGGCCGCGGGGAGTTGCGCGGTGTCGCGGCCCAGCAGCAGCCGCCAGCGGTCGGCGGGGCCGATCCGTGGGGCTCCGGCTCCGGGCACGGGCCCGGGGGCGGGCCGCTCCGTCGGCGGCGCGGCGGCCGGAGCGGCCCCGGTGGGTGCCGGTGCCGATGCGCCCACCAGGCCCGCCAGGCCCAGGTCCCGCAGCAGGGCGTATCCCTCGCCGTCGGCCGCGGCCCACCGCCCGACCAGCTCGGCCAGGGCCCGGAGGCGGAGGCCGGGCCGGTCGCCCAGGCGGTCGGAGACGGCCGCGAGCACACGGGTCCGTCCCTTCGGAGTGAGCGCCCGGAAGCCGCCGCGCAAGGGGTACAGCCGGTCGAGGAAATCACGGTCGCTCATGGTCTCCACCCGCTCGTACAGCGGGCCGAGGGCGGGGGACGCGGACTCCATCAGCGGTCCGGCCGCGAGCAGCACCCCGGTGAGCCGGCGTTCCAGCCGGTGCCGGCCGTCCGGTCCCGTCGCGGTGTCCACCCAGCCGGCCAGCCTCCTCCCCAGCAGGTCCGAGCCGTCGAGGTCCAGCAGGACCCGGGCGGCCTGGGCGGCGCCCTGGAGGAGCGGGGAGCCGGTGCGGGAGAGCGCGTACAGCTCGCCGTCGAGCCGCAGGCCGAGCCGGTCCTCGGCGCTGCGGACGGCGAGGGTGACGACCGCGACGGCGTCCCGGGGCTCGTCGCTGCCGGCCAGTCCCGGCAGCACGCGGACGGCGGCTTCCAGCAGGAGGCCGGTGAGCCGCGCCGCCCGGGCCCGGACGCGTTCGGTGGTGCCGGGCAGGTGTCGTCGGCGTAGGGACTCCGACAGGTCGAGGGCGTCGAGCAGTTCGGGCAGGCCCGCGGCGTCCGGCAGGACGCGCTCGGCCTCCGCGAGTCCGTCCTGGAGCAGGTCCGCGAGCGCGCACCGGGCGGCGGCGCCCAGCAGCGCGACGACCCGGGCCGGGGTGACCCGCCCGGCCTCGGCCGCCCTGCGGTGGTTCTCCCGCAGGGTGCCGTCGGCCGCCTGGGCGGCGGTGACCCCTCGGACGCCGACGAGGTCGAGGCGGGCGGCGACCGACGGGGTCCACGCGGCCTGCCAGCGGGTGGTGAGCGCGCTGCCCTCCCCGGCCGCGCTCACCTCGACGGGCTCCGCGTATCCCACCCCGCATTCCCTCAGGCGCTGGAGCAGGATCTCGCGCCGGGCGTCGAGGTCGGAGCGGAGCGGGGCGAGCCGGACGTCCCGGCCGTCCGGGTCCGCCGGTCCGGGCAGTCGCAGCGCGGCCAGTTCCGCCTCCACCCAGGGCCCGAGGCCGGAACGGGGGGTGCCGGGCGCGAGCCGGCCGCGGCCCGGGCCGACGAGGACGAGGCGCAGTTCCCGGTCGGGGGACCGGCCCTTGCCGAGTACGGACGTCACCGCCTCCAGCAGTTCCCCGCGGCCGGGGGCGGGCAGGCCGCGCAGGGTGCCGAGGTCGCAGGCCAGCCGCAGGGTCTCGACGGCCTCTCCGGTGCCCGCCGTGTCGCCGGACGCGCGGATCTCCCGGCACAGTTCGGTGATGAACCGGGCGGCGGCGTCACGGACGCGCCCGGGGTCGCCGCCGGCGTCGAGCACCGCCTGCCGCCAGCGGGGGTCGCGGATGCCGGCCGGGTAGCCGGAGCGGGGATCCAGCAGCGCGAAGGCGTACGGCACGAGGGACGTGACGACCGTGGAGCCGGGGCCCGGCAGCCCGGCGGCCTCGGCCTGCACGGACTTGGCATCCACGGACTCGGCCCGCTCGTCCGGGTCGGCCAGCCCGGGCGCGTGGAAGGCGCCGACCACCGCCGCGACCCGGCGCGGCCCCGCCTCGGCGAGGACCCGGCGCATGTGTGCCTCCCGGGCCAGGTCACCGGCCGCGATCCCGCCGTGGGCCGCGGTGTCCTCGCGCAGCGCCCGCCCGAAGCCGAGGGCGGCGCGCCGCACGGCCTCGGGAGCGCCGCCGGGCGCCAGTGCCTCGACGGTGCGCTCCCACAGCTCGTCGACGTCGGCAGCGGTACCGTCCGGCGGCCCGCAGGACCACGCCGGGTGCGCCAGCGGCAGGTCGCAGCAGACCACCTCGGCGCCCCGGTCCCGCGCCCAGCGGATCGCGGCCAGTTCCGGCGAGAAGTCGGCGAGCGGGTAGAAGTGCAGCCGGCCGTCCTCGTACGCGCCGCTCAGGGCCACCGGCGCCACGGTGTGCGGATCGGCGAGATACGGCAGCCACGGCTGGAAGTCGGCCGGCAGCTCCACGCAGACCACCTCGGCGTCCACGGCGTCGAGCAGCCTGGGGACGGCGACGGCCAGTGCGGGGCTGTGGTGGCGTACGCCGATCAGGTACGGCCGCGCGCGGGCTGCCGGTGGGGTCGTCGAAGCGCTGGTCTGTTCGCGTGCGGTCATGGGTCCCGGTGCGGTCGGACGGGTGCTGGGCGGGGATCGGCCAGGAGTGGGGCGGGCAACGAGCACGAGTGGGGCGGGCGTCGGACGGGTTCGGACGGGAAGGGGCGGGGACGGCCGCGGGTGCCGGCCGGCCCCGCCCCCGTCCGACGTCAGCGGCGGCGCTTCCGCGGTCGCGGCACCTCCAGTTCCTCCAGGCGCGGCCCGTCCCCGTCCTGGACGCGCCGCCAGGCCTCCCGGTACACCGCGGCGACGGGCCGGGTGGGCACGACGACTCCCAGGACGGGCGCCTCCCCCTCCAGCAGGTCGTACATCGGCAGCTTCCACCGCTCCAGCGGCAGGTGCGGATTGCCGGGCTGGGTCCAGCCGCCGGGCAGGAACAGCGAGCGTCCGGCCTTGGCACGGCTGCCCTCGACCACGAGGCCGGTTGCGGCGAGTTCGGCCCGGGCGGCGCGCAGCCGGGCGGTGCCGCCGCGCTGCCCGCCCCAGCCGGTCCAGCGTGCGGTGTTGCGGTCGGTGGGGTCCGGCATGGCGAGCAGCATCAGGTACAGGACGGCGGCGTCCTCGCCGAGGCCGTACCGCTTGGCCGCCTCCCCGACCAGGTCGGGCACCGAACGGGCGGGGTCCTGGGGCCACCAGAGCCCGTCCGCGTCGCGCTCGCCGGCCATGGGGTTGCCGGGGTCGGCGAGCAGTTCGGCGAACGGCCGGTCGTGGACCAGGCGCAGGGCCGTCTCCTGGGCGTTCGGCCGCTCCCCGGTGAACAGCGCCGCCAGGTGGGGGTCGTGACCGGCGGCGTCCAGCAGCGCCGGCCGGATGGCGGGGAGGGGGTCCGTCCGCTCGGTGCCCAGGACGACCGCGCCGTGGCGCTCGAAGCCGTCGCCGGTCTCCGTGGGGTCACCGGCGGCCCGCCGGAACGCCTCCCAGTCGATCCCCCGCCGGTCGAGGGCGAGCAGCAGGCCGGGGTGGGCCAGGCGCTCGCGCAGCGCGGTCAGTACGCCGGGCAGGGTGGCCCGGAGCGGGTCGCCGGACGGGAGCCGGTGGGCGAGCCATGCGGCCAGGGCCACCGATCCCTTGAGGACCGAGCTGTCGAAGCGGGGCGTCTTCTCGGCGGTCTCGAGGTAGTAGGGGCCGAAGCTCCACGTCAGGTCCGTCGTCAACCGGGGCTCGGTGGCCAGGTCCACGAAGCCCCGCAGGGCGTCGGCGGGCGCCCACCCCACGGGTTCGACGGTCCGGACCGCGTCGTGGAGCACCTCCTCGGGCAGCGGGGTGCGTCTGCCCAGCCGCTCGTTCCAGACCTCGGCCGCGCGGGCGGTGTCGGGGCCGTGCGTCCAGAGCCTGGACGGTTCGGTGGGCAGCAGAGCGGCCACCACGGCCCGCAGGGCGCCGATGTCGAGGGCCCTCAGCTCGTCCTTGGACACGCGGGCGTCGGCGGCCTTGACCCCGATGACCTTCAGCGTCGCGGAGGGCACGTTCACGCGCTTGTCGTCGATCTGCGGCATTCCGGCGAGCACCAGCCGGGCCGTGGTCGGGGTGACGCCGGTGAGCCGGGCGAACTCCTCGGCGGCCCCGGGGTACCAGGGCGCGGGGCCGCGCTCGGCCAGTTCGGCGCGGAAGGCGGCGACCCAGCCGGGTGCCCGAGCCGGTTCCGGCACGAACGGCTCCTCGGACACCGGTGTGTAGGGGGCGGGTGTCTCGAAGCGGCCGGACGGGTCGTGGTGGACCGCGCCGTAGTGCTTGCCCTTGATCTCGTAGGGTCCGTACTCGCGGACGAACTGGTACCAGTCGTCGGGGAAGACGAGGAACGCGCCGCCATCCAGGTCGAGCACGGTCCCCTTCGTGTACCCGTACGTGGCGCCCGGCCCGTCGAAGGCGTCGGGGTCGAAGGCCAGGTGGACGCGGCGCCAGTGGCCGGGGTCCAGCTCCGTCAGCCCGTGCGCGTCCAGTTCGCCCAGGAAGGTGTCCAGGGCCTGCCGGTGTTCCTCCACGGTGGCCTCCGAGGCCGCCCTGAGCGCCAGTACGGCGGGCAGTTCGGGCAGGGCCAGCCCGTTCAGGTGCTCCAACGGCGCCTGCTTGGCGAGCGACAGGTGCATGATGCCGGCGGGTGCCGGTTCGGCCAGGCCCTTCATCGACCGGGCGAGGAGTCGCGGCAGCTCGAAGAGGTCGTGCCGGAAGTCGTAGTACCCGCGCGCGTCGCGTTCGGTCAGGCCGACGCCGTTCAGCGCGGAGGCGAGCAGGCGGTCGCCGAGCGCGGGCCGGGGTTCCTCCGGGGTGACGCCCCGGACCGCCGAGTCCAGCCGGGCGAGCAGCGCGTCCAGGACACGCTGCTGCTCGGCGGCGTAGCGCGCCACACCGGTGATGCCCCGGAGCAGCGCCTCGTGGCCGGCCTCCGGGAACAAGGTGCGGACGGGCCCGAGCACCGCGTCCCGGTCCGCCCCGTCCCCGGTCGTCTCGGCCGCGGCCGCGGCCAGCAGCGCCGCCGCGACGTCGTCGTCGACCCGGCGGAGCGCGGCGGAGCCCTGTGGGTCGCGGGGCCTGAGCAGGTGCCAGTAGCGCAGGGGCGGCAGCAGGGGGGTGCCCGCGGAGAAGGGACCGGCTGTCTGATCCCCGTTGAGGTGGGCGAGCACCGCCGTTTCCGAGTCCCGCAGTTGGAGGTTGCTCGACCATCGCAGCACGGTGACGGCCCGGTCGGTGCCGGGGAACACCAGCACGTTCTCCGGGTTCCCGCCGACGCGCCACGGTACGACGACCGAGCGGCCGGCCAGGTCCTCGCCCTGCCGCGAGCCGTCGGGCAGGATGATCACCCGCCAGCCGAGCAGCCCGTCCACCGGGGCGCACACCGGGCCCGGTTCGGCGGAGGCGGCGGGCAGCAGCCAGGAGGTGCCTAGGGTGCTGCCCTCCGGCGCGGCGCGCAGCCCTTCGGCGAGCCAGTGAGGGCCGCCGCGCTCCCCCACCGTGTCGTCGGCGGGCTCGTAGGCGTGCCAGGCGCTGTTCTTCTCACGGGACCAGTCCTCGACCCAGACCCAGTACGAGGTGCCGTCGCTGATCACCCGCCGCCGCCAGGGGACGTGGGTGTCCCCGGGGCGCAGCACGCCGCGGCCGGTGGTCCTGCCGCCCCCGGGGAGGGGGAGGGTGGGGGTCGGCATGCCGTTCGTCCCGCCGCTGCCGTCCGCGTGGCAGACGTAGGAGGAGCGCACGTCGCCGACGAGTTCCGTCGTCGGCGAGACACCCGTGTCGGGGTGGTACCAGTAGCCGTACGAAGTGGACGTGGCGGACGCGTACCAGGAGACGAGCAGTCCGCCGTCCACGTACCGGACGTCGGGGCTGCCGGCGTCGTCCGGCAGGCGCAGCTCGTGACTGAGGACCGTGCCCTGCGCGCCGACGACCCGGGCGTGTGTACCGTCCAGGACGACGAGCTGCGGCCAGGCCTCCACCACGCGTGTCGCGCGGGCCCGCTCGGGGGACGCGGACGAGCCGATCGCCTCGTCCCAGGCGGGCCAGCCCAGTTCGTCGACGATGCCGTTGCGCAGGGCGCGGGCGAGCACGGGCGCCATGCCGGTGCCCAGCGCGTCCCGCACCTCCTGCTCGGCGGTCGCCAGGATCTCGCCCGGCAGCCAGTTCAGCGTCTCGAACGGGCCGCTGTTGAGGGCGAAGTCGCCCAGTCCGCTGGTGAGATACCGGCGACTGACCCCGGCCACCCACTCGGCGAGCATCGGGCGGCCGCCCGGCGACTCGGCCAGCCGGGCCACGGTGCGCTTGTCGATGCCCTTGCGCTCGTAGGTGGGGCAGCCGCTCCGGAAGACCCCTCGGAAGCGGGTGTCGGCCTCCAGGGCGACGAGGTCGCGCCGTTGCTCGCGGGCCGCCCAGTCCTGGAGGTTGAGCCACGGGCGGTCCTCCGGGTCCCCGACCGGGATGCCCAGGGCGAGGAGCTGGTCGAGGAGGTCGACGTCGCCGACGGGGGGCCGCAACGTGCCTCCCTCGGTGTTCAGTTCGGCGCGCAGGGCACCGGCCATGCGGTCGACGAGGGGGTACAGCTCGGGCGGTGCGAGGCGCCGCCCGTCGGTGCCGCACAGGGCGAGGAACCGGCGCGTCCAGCCGGCGGTGCCGTCGGGGGACCGGGCCTCGGCGGGCAGCGTGGCGTCGCACAGTCCCTCGGTGGCGCCGGTCTTCTCCAGCAGGTCGAGCCACTGTCCCAGCTCCTCGTGCTCCCATTCCGAGGGGAGCAGTCCGAGCAGGGTGCCGCGGACGGCGGCTTCGCGCCGGGTCAGTTCGAGCAGGGCGGCCCGGTGGGCCTTCCACCAGCCGGGCGGTGCCTTGCGGGTGCCCGGCAGCGGCAGCACCTCGCGCAGGTAGGCCATCTCCTCGGCGAGCGCGTTCTTGCCCGCGACGGCCTTCGCCAGCCTGCGCAGATCACCCGCGCCCGGGCTCGACGGGGCCACGCCGTGCGCGGCGAGCCGGACGAAGAGCCCGCGCAGGTGCCGGAAGGCGGTGGGGGCCGGCACCCGGGACGAGAGTCCCTTGGCGTAGCTGGAGAGCACCTTGGTCGGCATGGCGTCGGCGAGGGCGAACTCCAGGAACACCGCGTCCATGCGGGCCTCGTCGAACGGCAGGGCGTGGGCCGTCTCGGCCTTGCGCGCGTTGACGAACATCTGGGAGGCGTACGCCTTCTCGCCGGCGGCCAGGAACACCCGGCCGGCCTCCTCGTAGAAGGTGGGCAGGAAGTGCGGCACGGAACCGGCGAGGCGGGCTCCGATCGACTCGTAGTTGGCGCGGGCCTTCTTCGCCCGGGCACGCACCGTCCGCGCGACCTTGTTCATCTCCTCGACCAGGGACATCGCGAGATGGCCGTCGGAGGGGTGGCGGACCAGCACCCACTCGGGGAAGCCGATGGCCCGGTGCTGTCCGACGCCGACCTCGACCGGCGCGCCCACGGGCAGCAGGCCGAGGAACCCGCCGCCGTCCCCGCCCGCCGCGTCCCCCGCGGCGGACTGCGTCCCGGACGGGTCGGCGGGCGTCAGGCGTACGACGACCCGGTCGTCCAAGCCGGGGTGGCGGTAGGCCCGGGTGAACACGGGCACGGCCCGGTCGCCTCCCCCGGTGGTGCCCGGGGGCAGTACCGCACCGGCGCGCAGCAGCTCCTCCACCTCTGCCGCCGCCCCGTCCCGTGTCGTGCCGTCGCTCATGATCGCGTGCCTTTCGTGGGTGTGCGTACCGCTGTGGCGTTCACTCGGCACCGTCCGTGGGCACGGTGCGGCCGGCGTGCAGGGCCGCTGCCATGCGCATGCCCTCGGACCAGGCGACGGGGCCGACCTCGCGCAGCGGCAGGCTCCGGTACTCGCCCTCGTGGCTCCAGGTCAGGGCGCCGGTCCAGGCCTTCTCCTCGGTGTAGGGGTCGCTCATGCCGACGGAGGCGGTGACGATGCGGCCCGCGTCCCGGACGCGGTCGACGATGCGGCCCCCGGAGACCTGGTAGCCGAGGGACGTGGCCCGGGCGGACAGGTGGAACCACGAGCGGTACTCGGCGCCCGCGAACTCGGTGACCACGTCGGTGTCGCCGCCCTCGGTCTCCCCGGGAACCGGCCAGGTGGCCCGGTGGATCTGCTCCACCCCCTGGACGATCTCCGACTCGGCCGCGAAGGAACGGAGTTCTTCCAGGTCGGGCAGGAGGACCGGGTGGGGCATGGTCACCGTACGGGGGGTCAGGCGGACGGTCTCGCCGTCCAGGTTCACCACCCGCAGCCCGTCCGACTCGTCCGCGTCGCGCAGGAAGCCGACCTGGTCGGGGCCCTCGCCGACCACGACGATGTCACGCAGCGCCGCCTGCCACGCCTCGTCGGGCCACACCCGCGCGAGCAGCCCGGTCGGCACCGGGAGCGAGGACACCATCCAGGTGTCGACCTGCGCCACGCATTCGGCGGCGTGCCGGTCCAGCCACTCGGCGAGGCGCTGGAGTTCGACCACCTCGGGGCGGTCCCGTATCTCCGCGGGCAGCGTTCGCTCCCGCCTCCGCTCCACCGCCGATGACGCCGGTGTCGCCGCCGCCGACGCGGTCCGCGCCACCACCCGGCCCTCCACCAGAGCGACTTCGTAGGTGTCGCCCGCTGCCAGCCAACCCATCAGGTCTTCGCCTCTCCCACTACTAGGAACACCCGGCACAGCACGCGAGCCCGGCCTTGAATCGACACGCTCCGCTGTGGCGTTGGCCAAAGACTAGGGGCAGCCACCGACAGTCACCGGCGGCGCCCGGCGCGGTGCTTTTCACGCCAGATTGAACAGCGGCGGTTTTCGGCCGGGTCCGGGGCCGGGCCCGCTCCGCGCCGGACCGCGGTCCGTTCGGGCCGGGCCCGCGAGGACGGCCCGCTCCGGGCAGCGGACCCCGCCCTGGCCAGCGCGCCAGGGGCCGGGTCCCGGAGGCGGGTGCCCCTCGTCCGGTTCCCGCACGGGCCGAGCCGTCCGCGGATTGGTGGGTTATCCGCCCTTCTTCTCCGGGCCGGGCGCCCCGCCCCTCCCCCCGACGGCCGTCTGACGACGGCGAATTGCCTCCGCCGGCGTTCGCACGTGCGTACGCGTCGTGTTCCACCGTCCCGAACAGGGGCACATGGCCCGGTGGCGCGGGGGCGCGGAGCCGGCGGTCCGAACGGGACCGCCGCAGACACGAGGTGGGGGAGATGGTTCGTGTTGTCGTGGTGCACGACGAGCAGCTGTTGCGTTCGGCACTGGTGCAACTGCTCAGATCCGACGACGCGTTGGAGGTGTCCTCGCGATGTCCGGACGCCGACGACGGCGACGGCCCGGAGGGTGCGGCGTTGCCGCCCGACGCCTGTGTCGTGGACGGGGAGTGCCTGACGGGTCCGGACGACGGGCGCGGTGCACGGGTGCGGGCCCGGTACGGTGACCGGCTCGTCGTCCTGACGACCGCCAAGCGGCCGGGCGTGCTGCGCCGGGCGTTCGACGGGGGTGCCCTCGGGCTGGTCGACAAGAACGCCCCGTCCCACCGGCTGATCGCGGCGGTGCACACGGTCGCCAAGGGCGAGCGGTTCCTGGACGAGACGCTCACCGTGGCCCTGCTGGAGGGCTCGGAGATGCCCCTGACCACACGGGAGCTGGGTGTTCTGGCGCTGGCTTCCCAGGGGGCGCCGATCGCGGAGATCGCCGCGCTCCTGCACCTGTCCCGGGGCACGGTCCGCAACTACATGGCCACGGCGATCCGGAAGGTGGGGGCCCGTAACCGCATCGACGCGATTCGCATCGTCCAGAGCGCCGGCTGGACCTGAATGCGCCCCGGCCCTGACCACGGCACCGAAGGACGGGCCGCGGTCAGGGCCGGCGAGGCGGCCCCACGTGCCAGTGGCCCGTCAGATCCCGGTAGAGGGGCGAACGGCTGAGCAGTTCGTCGTGCGTGCCGCACTCCGCCCGTACGCCGTCCAGTACCAGGGTCCGGTCGGCACGGACGGCCGAGGACAGCCGGTGCGCCACCACGAGCAGTGTTCCGGGCCGCCTCGCGAGGTTCTCCTCCGCGCGGGCCTCGGACGCGGGGTCGAGATGGCAGGTGGCCTCGTCGAGCAGCAGCAGCGGGGCGGGCGACAGGTGGGCACGGACCAGTGCGATCAACTGCCGCTCCCCAGGTGAGAGTTCGGCGGGACGGACCGTGCCGCCCAGGCCGCCGAGCCGTTCGACCAGGGCCCGCAGGCCGAACGCCCCGACCGCCGCGTCCAGATCGTCACGGCACGCGTCCGTCCTCAGGTACGCGAGGTTGTCGCCGACGGTGCCGGAGAACACGTAGGCCTCCTGCGGGACCAGTACCCGCAGTGCCGCCAGCTCGGCAGCGGGGCGCCCCGTCACCACGCGGCCGGCCACGCGCACCTCGCCGCGGCTCGGCCCGAGCGTCCCCGCGACGAGGCGGGTGAGGGTCGACTTGCCGATGCCGCTCGGTCCGACGACGGCGAGGTGTTCACCCGGCGCGACGCGCAGGTCGAGCGAGTCGAGCACGGGCTCGGCGCGGACGCCGTAGGACAGGGTGACGGAGCGCAGTTCCACCGCCGGGACCGGGATGGCGACGCCCGCTGCGACAGTCGCCGCTCCCGGGGCGCCCGTGGTGCTCGGCTCCGGCTTCCGCCCCCGCTTCGGCTCCTGCTCCTGCTCCTGCTCCTGCTCCTGCTCCTGCTCCTGCTCCTGGCCGAGGATCCGGTCGAGGACGACCAGCAGCCGGGACCCGGCCGCGCCCAGCGCGGTCATCAGGGTGTGCAGGGCGGGCAGCAGCGACTGGACGAGGTAGGTGAACGCGCCCAGCAGCGCGCCCGCGCTCACGCCTCGCCCGCGCAGCCAGTCCACCGCAACCAGCAGCGCCAGCACGGGAAGATGGCCCGCGACGCCGAGCGCCGCCGTGCGCACCGCCGCCCATCCGGCCAGCGCCCGGGCCGCCGCGGCGGCTTCCGCGACCAGGTCGGCGCCACGTCGCTCCACCCCGGGCCCGGTCCCGCAGGCGGTGAGGTCCCGCAGGGCCGCCCGTGCGCGCGCCGCGTGGTCGCCCAGTGCTTCGTCGGCCGCCAGGGCGCGGCGCTGGGCGGTCGCCATGGGTCGCAGCGTGACCAGGAACAGGGCGAGTCCGGCCGCCAGCGGGGGCAGGACCACCACGAGGAGGGCGGGGTGCAGGGACAGCAGGCCGAGCAGTGCGCCGGCGGCCGTGAAGACGAAGGACCGCAGGGTGAGGACGAGACCGGCGAAGCTGTCCCGGGCGATCTCGACCTGGTTCGTCAGCCGCGAGACGGCCGCCCGGTCCGCCCTGCCGGGCCCGCCCGGCGCCGCCCGGGCCATGGACCGGTCGACCGCGCGCCGCACCAGACCGTCGCGCAGCGGCTCGGTCACCCCGGCGAGCTGTGCGAACACGCCCCGGACGACAGGGGCGCCGGACAGTACCGCGACCAGCGCGACCCCGAGCCACAGCAGCCCACGGACCGGGTCCCCGGCGAGGAAGCCCTCGTCGACGGAGCGGGCGACGCCGTAGCCCACCAGGAAGGCCTGCCCGGACTCGGCCAGTGACCACAGCGCCAGCCGTACCAGCACGCCTTTGCGGTGGGCGAGGAAGCGACGCGCCGGGGGCGCGAGGCGGCGCAACGCCCCGGCCCCGGCGTCCCGGGGCCGTTCGTCGTCCGGTGCCTGCGCGATGCGGTGACCGGCGGCCGTCACGGACGCACCTCCTCGGGTTCGGGGCCGGGTACGGCCCCCGTACCACTGCCACTGCCACTGCCGTCGGTGCCGGCGTCGGTGTCGGTGTCGGCGCCGAAAACCGCCCGGTACCCGGCCGTGTGCCACAGCTCGCGGTGGGTCCCGACGGCGCGCACTTCTCCCTCCTCCAGCCAGAGCACCAGGTCGGCCCGGTCCGCGACCGAGGGCCGGTGCGCGACCACGAGCCTGGTCCCCGGCCGCACCGAGCGGCGCAGCGCCAGGTCCACCTCGTGCTCCGTGGCCGTGTCCAGACTGGACGTGGCGTCGTCCATCACCAGCAGCCGCCCGGCGTGCGCGAAGGCCCGCGCCAGTCCGAGCCGCTGGTGTTCCCCGCCCGAGAGGGGTGCCTCCGGCAGCGGGGTGTCGTAGCCGTGGGGCAACCGGCGTACGAAGCCGTCGGCTCCCGCCGCGCCGGCCGCCCGCCGTACCCGCTCACGCGACGGCCGCCGAGCCCCGGTGGCGATCGCCTCCGCGACCGTGCCCTCCCCCAGTACGGGGCGTTCGAAGGCGTGGGCCACCTCGGTGCGCAGCGCCTCGCGCGTCAGGCTGTCGAGCCGGACGCCGTCCAGCAGTACGTGTCCCTCGTCCGGGTCGATCAGCCGTCCGGCCACCGCCGCCAGGACGGACTTGCCCGCGCCGCCGCGGCCGACCACCGCGACCGTGCTGCCGCCCGGCACCCGCACATGGTCGGCGCGCAGCACCTGCCTGCCGTCGCGCAGCACCCGCACGCCGAGCAGCCGCAGCTCTCCGGGACCGCCCGGAGGCAGCCGCCGCGTGCCGTACGAAAGCGCGGGCATGCGTTCCAGCTCCAGGGTCCGGCTCCGGGCCTCGCGGGCTCGTACGATCGCCCCCAGCAGGGACGCCGCCGCGCCGACACCGGCGGTGAGCTGCGCGTACCGGCCGACGGCGAGCAGGTCCCCCACGCTCAGTTCCCCGGCCGCCAGACGCAGCCCGCCGACGGCGGTGGCCACCAGCGTCAGCAGCGGGACCAGGACACCGCTCCTGCCGAGCGCCCGTCCGTGCAGCGCCCACATGTGCCGTCCCTGGGCGGCCAGTTCGGCCAGCGGTGCCAGGATGCGGGCGCGCTCCCGTTCGCCGGTTCCCGCGGCGCCGATCGTGTCCGCGCCGTCCAGGGCTTCGAGCAGCCGCGAGGCGATCAGGGACTGTGTGCGCTGGTAGGCGGCGACCGTGGTGCCCGTGTCGCGGGCGAAGGAACGCAGCAGCAGCGCCAGGGCGGGCAGCCCGGTCAGCACGCAGAGCGCCACCCACACGTCGACGAGGGCCAGCGCCACGAGCGCACCCAGCGGGGTGATCAGTGAGGCCGCCAGCGCCGCCCGGGCCGCCGGGGCACCGCCCGCGTCCGCGGCGTTGAGGGTCAGCCGGGTCCCGACGTCGCCCGGCGGATGCGGCCGCGCGTGCTCGGGTGCGGCGCGCAGCAGTCCGCGCAGGGCACGGATGCGGACGGACGCCGTCCAGGTGGCGTTGCAGCGGCCGGTGAAGAGTGCGGTCGCGCTGTCCAGCACCAGTTCGCCCAGCAGCAGCCCGGCGCTCAGCGCCAGCCACCGGCCCGCGTCGCCGTCGCGCAGCAGCAGATCCAGTGTGCGGCCGAGGACCAGGGGCTGTGCCACGGCCGTCGCGGCCGCCGCGACCGAGCACAGCAGCACCAGCGCTTCCAGCGCGCGCCCGGGCGCCGCGTCGTCGGTCCCGTTCCGCCTCCCGGGCGCCGGCCGGGCCGCGGACCTGCTCGTTCGCACCAGCGAAATCCTCCGTAGGTCCCGGGCGGGAAGGCGCGGGCGCCCCGGGACGGAACCGGGGGCCCCCGCGCCCGACGACATGGCTCACCACGTCACCGCGGCCGTGAACTCCCGCCTCAGTTACAGGTGGTGATGCTCAGGCTGCTGTCGCCGCAGAGCAGGAGGCTCGCGCGGCTACCGGTCTCGACGTCCCCCATGGCCTCTTCCTTCGGGGTCTCCATCGACTGCAGGTCGAACAGGTTCATGACTCTTCCCTTCGTACGGCAACGGGTGTGCTCTTCTCACGACCCCGGGTGGGGCCGGGTCAGGGGGCCGCCGCTCGGGCGCTGCGGCGGCAGGAACGGCAGTCCGACGGGCGTGTCGCCGAGGACGGAGGCGACGGCCAGCAGGCATCCGGCCGTTCCGGTGGAGAGGTCCATGGACAGGCGCATCATCTGCTCGCCCGGGAAGGCGAGCCGGTCGCGGTAGGACATGGCGTGCCAGGACAGGGCGTCGAGTTGGCGCCGTACCGCCTCCCGGCCCGCGCCGGGCTCCGTGGCCGTGGTGCGGCCCAGGTACAGGACCATTCCGGCCACGCCGCGGTAGAGGCCCGGCTGGGCGTAGAACATCGCCTGGGCCGCGGCCACGATCTCGTTCCTGGCCCGCGCGAACTCCTCGTCCGCCCGGTGGACCAGGTAGTCGTCCAGCACCATGCCGATGCCCACGCTGCCGGCGCCCAGGTAGGGCATGGTGCGCCAGCCCTCGTCGACCTGCAGCGCGCCGCCCGCGCCGCGCACACAGCGGGCGAGGTCCTGGCGCAGCGCGTCGCGGGCGAGGTCGAGGAGGGCGGAGTCCCGGGTGCGTTCGAACAGGCGCAGGAAGAACAGGGCTCGTCCGGCGCCGCCGTACAGCAGCCCGGCCCGGAAGCGGCCCCGGCTCACACGGTCGGCCGGCACGCGGTCGTCCGGCACACCGTCGGCGGTCAGTTCGGCGCAGCGCAGCGCCGCCGTGCGGAGCGCGTCCTGACCGGTGGCGGCGGCCAGCGAGTCCAGGGCCAGGCCGAGACCCGCGGTGCCGCCGTGCAGGTCCGGGCCCAGGTGGTCCAGGGGCTGGTCGAGGAGGAGTTCGGTGAGGTCGAGGGCGCGGTCGCGATGGCCGAGACGCTCCAGGGTCCAGGCGATTCCGGCCAGCCCGTCGTGGAAGCCCAGCGGCATGCCCGACGGCGGTTGCTTGGTCCGCTCCAGCAGCCACTGCTCGCCGTCCTCGTCCCGTCCGGCCCCGCTCTCGGCGAGGGCGTACAGCACTCCCGCCGCACCGTGGCCGAAGGCCAGCCCGCCGCCCGCCGTGGCGAACTGCGCGATGTCCCCCGGGAAGAGGCGGTCGGTGCGGGACGGCGTCGCGGAGGCGCGGATCGCCGCGGCCATGGAGTCCCGGCTGTCCGGCCAGTCGTCCGGCCGCACCGGCCCGGCGGCCGACGGTGCCGCCGACTGCGCGGACCGCCGTACGGCCGGGGCCCCGTCGACGCGCGTGATCTCGTCGACCGCCGCGTCCAGGAAGGCCCGGTCCACCGGGAACTGCTCGGCCACCACCTGGGCGAGGTGCGCCGCCTTGTGCCGGTCGACGGCCAGCAGACTGGTGAGCGGGAGGAACAGCGCGAGCCGCAGACACGCCAGCGCGTACCGGTCCACCGCCACGCCGCGCCGGTCGGAGGGCGCCACGAACCCGGGGTTCGCCACCGTCTGCCGGCCGGGTCCGTCGACGTCGTGGGCGGCCTCGAAGTCCAGCAGGGCGACGCTGTCGTCGTCCCGGACCATGATGTTGAACAGATGCAGGTCGTTGAAGACCACACCGCGCGCGTGGACCTCCGCGAGAGCGTGTTCCACCCGTGCGTGGACGTCGAGGGCCCAGGCGGTGTACTCGGCCAGTCTCCGCTCCCCCGGGTCGGCCTCGATGAGCGGGTGGCGGCGGGCGAAGAAGGTGTTGAGCGGCTTGCCGTCGATGTACTCCAGGACGAGGAAGTGATGCTCCCCAACCGTGCGGTGGTCCAGCACCTCGGGCGTGCAGTCGAGGCCCGACAGCCGTTCCAGCGCCCGGCGTTCGCGGTGCAGCCGAGTCACGGCGTCGGCCCCGTCGGCCGCCAGACCGGCGTGCGGACGGGCCTCCTTGAGGACGACCCGGTCACCGGTGCGGGTGTCACGGGCGAGGTAGACGCCACCGCCGTTGGAGAAGTGCAGCGCCGACTCGACGGTGTAGGGCAGGCCGCTCACCGTCACCGCGGAGCGGGCGTCGAGGTGCGGACGGAGGAAGGCGGGCGGCTCGACCCACTCCGGGACGCGGAAGACCGGGCCGCGCAGGTCGGGCACCAGCACACCGTCGGGACCGGTCACGGCAGGCCTCAGCTGCCCGTCCGCGTCGTAGCAGTCGCGCCGGGTGAAGCCGCCGTAGCGGACGTGCACGGGGCCGTCGCCGATGCGCAGGTCACTCAGGATGTGCGGGCCGGGCTCGCCGGCCAGCAGGTCGGACAGCTCCCCCGCGAGTCGTTCGCACTCCGCCTCGTCGGCCGGGTACACGGTGACGAACTTGCCGCTGCCGGCCCGGTCCGCGTACTTGGCGTTGCGCTGGTGCAGCAGATAGCGGCTGGGCACGAACTTGAAGGCCGTACCGCCGGCGACGCAGTACCGCCACACGCGGTCGAGCACGGACTCCGCGTTGTCGAGGCAGGCGGAGACATGGATCTTCCACCCCTGCGCGGGCAGATCGGCGTCGACCGGGCGCAGCGCGAGCCAGTCCCCGCTCTCGTGGCGCTGCCATCCGTCCGGCACCGGCCGGGAGGCCGCGGCGTACCGGGAGCGCGGTGCGCCGGTCCGGTCGGCCGTGCGGTGCGGGGCGTCGTAGAAGTACGGGTCCGCGTCGCAGTACACGGCATAGCCCTTGTTCACGCGTACTCCCTCCCACCGGTCGCTGACAGAGGCGACGCTGTCACGCGGCGTACAGCCCCGCACAGTTGCCGCTGTCATCACTCCGACGTGCGGAACGCACGGGTAACTTCGCGGGAGGAGGAGGCCCGAGCGGGAGATTTCCGCCGGGCGGAAGTCCTGTTGCCGGGGCCGGGCGGCGTGGCGATGGTGTGACCACACGACGTCAACGACGACGGGAGCCGCGCATGCCGCACATGACCGCCTTCGCCAGGAACCAGTGGTACGTCGCCGCCTACAGTCACGAGGTGGGGCGCGAGTTGCTGGGCCGTACGGTCCTCGGGGAGCCGCTCGTTCTCTACCGCGCCGAGGAGGACGGGAGCCCGGTCGTCCTGCACGACCGATGTGTGCACCGCCGCTATCCGCTGTCCGAGGCGCCGACGCGGCTGGACGGGGACCGGATCGTGTGCGGCTACCACGGGTTCACCTACGACACGACCGGCACCTGTGTGTACGTGCCGGGCCAGAAGCGGGTCCCGCGCACCGCCCGGGTCGCCTCCTACCCGGTGGCCGAGCGGGACTCCCTGGTGTGGGTGTGGATCGGCGATCCCGCGCTGGCCGACCCCGAGGCCGTGCCGCGGGCCCGGCACCTGGACGCGGCGGGCTGGGTCACGGTGCGGGGCATGGAGCCGATCGACGCGGACTACGGGCTGCTGGTCGACAACCTCCTCGACCTGTCCCACGAGACGTATCTGCACGGCGGTTACATCGGCACGCCCGAGGTCGCCGAGACGCCGATCACCACCGAGGTCGACGAGGGCGCCGGGATCGTCCGGGTGAGCCGGCACATGGACGACGCCCAGTGCCCGCCGTTCTACGCCCGGTCCACCGGCATCAGCGGGCGCATCGACCGCTGGCAGGACATCGAGTACCACGCGCCCTGCCTGTACGTGCTGCACAGCAGGGTCGCGCCGGCCGGCGCCCTGCCCGCGCCCGACGGCGGCGACCCGGACGGTTTCCACACCGAGATCACCTACGCCATCACGCCGTCCGGCGACGGGAAGGTGTACGACTTCTGGGCGGTCTCCCGGGACTGGGCGACGGACGACGCCGAGGTCACCGAGTTCCTGTACAAGAACAACCGGACGGTCGTCATGCAGGACGTCGACGCGCTCAACCTGCTCCAGCGCACGCTCGGCAGTGAGCGCACCGGCTACCAGGAGCTGAGCATCAACATCGACACCGGCGGGCTGGCCGCCCGCCGCATCCTGGCCCGGCTGGTCGAGGAGGGCGCCGGGACCGAGCCGCGGGTGGCCCGGTGAGCGGGCGTACCGGCGAGGTCTACCGCGTCGACTGGCTGCCCGGCACCGACACCCTGCACGGCACCTGCCACTGCGGCGCCGAACACACCGCGGTGGACCCCGTCGCGATGTGGGACTGGATGCTCGCCCACCCGCAAGGACACGATCTGCCCGGGGACGGTTCATGACCCGCTACGAAGCCGAACTCGTCGTCGACCGCCGGGAGACCGCGGCCGACGGCGTGCTCGTCCTCACCCTGCGCCATCCGCTGGACGAACCGCTCCCCGCCTGGGAGCCCGGAGCCCACATCGACGTGGTCCTCGGCGCCGGTCTGGAGCGTCAGTACTCGCTGTGCGGCGACCCGGCCGACCGGGCGGTGTGGCGGATCGCGGTGCTGCGCGAGCGGGACGGGCGGGGCGGCTCCGCCTACGTCCACGGGGAGTTGCGGACCGGGGACAAGGTCCGGGTGCGCGGCCCGCGCAACAACTTCCGGCTGGAGCGCGCGTCCCGCTACCGTTTCGTCGCCGGCGGCATCGGCATCACCCCGATCCTGCCGATGCTGGCCGCCGTCGAGGAGGCGGGCGCCGAGTGGAGCCTGCTGTACGGCGGGCGGACCCGGGCCGGCCTGGCGTTCACCGGGGAGCTGGCGCGGTACGGGGACCGGGTGACGCTCGTCCCCGAGGACGAGTCGGGACTGCTGGACCTGGCCCCCGTGTTCGACGGCCTGCCGGCGGACACCCTCGTCTACTGCTGCGGGCCGGGTCCGCTACTGGACGCCGTCGAGGCGCGCTGCCCGGCCGGATGCCTGCGCGTGGAGCGGTTCCGCCCGAAGGAGGCCGCCGCGCAGGCCGCGGCGGAGGCGGAGTTCGAGGTCGTACTCGCGCGCAGCGGCCGTACGGTCGCCGTCCCGCCCGGCGTCTCGGTCCTGGCCGCGGTCCGCGAAGCGGGCGTCGAGGTGCTGTACTCCTGCGCGGAGGGCACCTGCGGGACGTGTGAGACCGAGGTCGTCGAGGGGGAACCGGACCACCGGGACTCGGTGCTCACCGAGGAGGAGCGGGCCGCCGGGGAGACGATGCTCGTCTGTGTGTCGCGGTGCCGCGGCCCGCGGCTCGTGCTGGACCTGTGACTCCGCGGCGGCGCACTCCCGGTCGCGACGTGGCTCCGCGCTCCGCGGAGCCGGGCACCCACGTGCCGGTCACTCGGCGGCGGGGACGACTCTGAGGTGGGAGGGGGCGCGGCGGGCACGCGGCGACCGGTGCGCGGTACGGCGCGGTTCCCGCAGGACCAGCGTCAGCCGGGTGTAGCCCAGCTCCCGCAGGGCCCGGGGTGTCTCGACCACGACCCGGCACTCGGTGGTGCCCCGGCGCGGGTCGGGGTGGTGCAGCGGCCGTACGGCGCCGTCGTGTTCGACGGCCCGGTCGCCGACGGCACGGATCCAGTGCGGCAGGCCCTGGCGGTAGGCGGCCTCCATGATCGGGTCCTGGGCGATGTCCCGGCGGACCGCCTGGAGGCCGGGATCGTGGCCGTACCGCTCCAGGGTGTCGGCGAAGTGCGCCAGCATGGGCAGGCACCAGCTCGACTCGTGCTCGCCGAGGACCGTGGCGGCGTCGGGGTGGAAGAGGACGAACCTGAGGAAGTTGTCGTCCGGCATGGCCGTCGGATGCGGTCCCGCGCCCTGGAAGAGTGTCCGGAAGGCGCCGTTGGCCAGCACCACGTCCCAACGGTGGTCGACGACGAGAGAGGGAAAGGGGACGGCCTCCAGGAGCGTGGTGTAGTCCTGGAGATATGCCTGGGCCTCGGGGGTCGCGGGGGCGGGCCGCGGCGCCGACCGCTGCCCTCCTGCCTGAAATGCCATCGGGAGGTCACCCCTCTTGCCTATGCGGCCTTCTCGCGGCGTCCCGCATCCTGGCGCCCCGGAGCGAGGCGTGTCAACTATCGTGGCATTTCGTGCCTGTTGACGGCTGAAATAGGCCACAGTTGTGGCGATGCCTGGATGTGAGTTCGAGCGGCAGGCTACTCTCCGGGAAGTTCACGGCAACTGCTTGTGAGAAGCCTGTGAGGCCTGTGAGAGACGTAGGAGAGCAGTCGGTGACGGGTGGCTTCGAAGGTCCGGGCACCATGCCGGCCACCACGCTGACCGCCGTCGTCGCCCGGGTCGGCGCACTCGCGGACCGGCTCGGCGTGCCGCACGGCGAGATCTTCGACGTCGGCCGGCTGTCCGCCGCCTCCGGGGTTCCCGAGTCCGTCGTCGGAGCCCTGCTCGGCGGCCGTCCGGCAGGGGAGCCCGATGTCCAGACCAGGTTCGTGCAACGCCTGGACCTGCTGCGCCGTACCCGGCTGAAGCCGAACGGCCGCAAGTACACCCAGCAGGAGATAGCCGACGGCGCCGGGATGTCGCGGCAGCAGGCCGGCGCCCTCATCAACGGCGACCGGCGCCCCACCATGGAGCACTGCGACGCCATCCAGCGCTTCTTCCGGGTGCACGCCGGATTCCTCACCGCCGAGGACCCCGAGGCGCTCGCGGGCGCCCTCCAGCGCACCGAGCAGGAACTGCTCCAGCAACTCGCCGACCGGGAGCGGGAGGCGGCCGCCGCCGACGACCCGCTGGAGCGGCTGCTCCAGGACCACGGCGTGCGCGGCATCGCCTGGCGGGCCGCGCAACTGCCCACCGACCAGCACCGCGACAAGGTCGCCGAGTGGCTGGACATGCTCCTGGAGAGCGTCAAGCGGCCCGAGTCCTGAGCCCCTGGACGTGCCTCGGCCGCGGCCCGGTCACCGGGCACGGCGAGCAAGTGCCCGCTCCCAACGGTGCGGTGGGAGCGGGAGACGGGGCGCGGCCGGACGGGATTGTCAGTGGGGGACGGCAAGCTGGGAGGGTGCCGCCGCCGTGCGGGGGCGCGTGACCGCTGACGTCGTTGTGGGGAGAGCCGACCGATGACCACCGCCGTACTGACCGACCACGAACGCACCGCCGTCCAGGCCTACCTGCGGCTCCTGCACACCGTGCGGGCCGGTTTCGACACCGGCGCGGGTCCGGACGGCCCGCCCCGGCCGCCCGTCGTCCCGCCGTCCGTGCTGGCCGAGGCGGAGCAGGCCCTGCGGGCCGCGGGACTGACGGGGAACGAGGAGGCGTTCTTCCGGCTGTTGCGGGACTGGTGCCCGCGTCCCTGACGAGGCGGGCGGCCTGGTCGCCGTCAGGGGCGGGGGACCGCGATCGCCGTGGCGACCAGGCCCTCCCGGGCATTCCAGCGGCCGTCGAAGTGGCTCAGGCGCCTGCCCTCCACGGTCGGTCCCGGCACCAGGAGGGCGGCGTGCAGGGTGCCGCGGCGCGGTTCGACCGGGTCCACGGAGAGCTCGATGTCCGCCTCGGCGAAGTCCAGCCACTGCCCGGTGAGGGGGAACCACGCCTTGTAGACCGACTCCTTGGCACTGAACAGCAACCGGTCCCAGTGGATGCCGGGCCGCGCCTCGTCCAGTCGCCGCAGGCGGGCCGCCTCGGCGGGCAGGGCGATGGACTTGAGGACGCCGTTCGGGAGCGGCCCGTCGGGCTCGGCGTCGATGCCGAGGGAGGCCAGGTCGGTCAGTCGGACCAGGGCGGCGGCGCAGTAGCCGTCGCAGTGGGTCATGCTGCCGGCGACGCCGTCCGGCCAGCGCGGGGCCCCGCGCTCACCGGTCGGCACGGGCTGCGGGGGCACGCCGAGCTTCTCCATGGCCCGGCGGGCGCAGGACCGCACGACGGTGAACTCCCGGCGCCGCTTGGCGACCGCCCGCGCGACGATCTCCTCCTCCTCCGGGTAGAGGGGCAGGTGACCGGCGGCGTCGTGGCCGAAGGCCTCCACTGCGACGACCGTGTCGGGCAGCAGTTCCTCGATCACCGGGGCACCTCCTGGCGCGACGGGGCGGTGGGCGTCCGCGTCGACGGCAGGATGCGGCGCAGTTGCCCGGGCGGCCCGGGCCGCTTGCGCCACTCGCGGGGATAGCCCACCGACACCTCCTCGAAGCGGACCCCCTCGTGCCAGGTGGTACGCGGGATGTGCAGGTGCCCGTAGACCATGGTGTCGACCCGGAACCTGCGGTGCCAGTCGGCGGTCAGCGAGGTGCCGCACCACATGGCGAACTCGGGGTACCACAGGACGTCGGTGGGGTGCCGGTGCAGCGGATAGTGGTTGACGGGGATCGTCGGCAGGTCCGCGGGGATCTCGGCGAGCCTGCGCTCGGTCTCCTCGACCCGCGCCCGGCACCAGGCCTCACGGCTGGGATGGGGATCGGGGTGCAGCAGGTACTCGTCGCTGCACACGACGCCGGTGCCCTGCGCGTACTCCAGTCCTTCGGCCTTGGTCGCGCATCCCGCGGGCAGGAACGAGTAGTCGTAGAGCAGGAAGAGCGGTGCGACGACCGCCGGGCCGCCCGCGCCCTCCCACACCGGGTAGGGGTCCTCGGGGGTGGTCACGCCCAGTTCCCGGCACATCTCGACGAGGTGCTCGTAGCGGGCGACGCCCCGCAGGGCGACCGTGTCCCTGGGGTGCGTCCACAGTTCGTGGTTGCCCGGGACCCAGACGACCCGGCGGAAGCGCTCCGCGAGGGTCCCCAGCGCCCAGCGGATGTCGGCGACGGTCTCGGCCACGTCACCGGCCACCAGGAGCCAGTCGTCGTCGGACTCGGGGTGCGTCCGCTCGACCAGGGCCCGGTTCTCCTCGTAACCGATGTGCAGATCACTGATGGCCCACAGCGTCCCCGGAGCACCGGCCCTCCTCGTCATCCCCCACCCCTTCCGGACACACCTTCGACGTCACGACATCACAGCCCCGCCCCGGCCGTCCGTGTGACGCTCGTTGCGCCCGGGGCCGCGCGTACCCCTATGATCGCCCCAACACCACCGCCACGACTCTCCTTTCCCGCAGAGCGGCTCGGTGTCCCTCCAAACCCCTGGCCGGGCACGGCCCGCTCCGCCCTGCCCGCGAACCCTGGAAGGCGGCTTGCATGGCTTCTCCCGTACGCGTCTGGCTCAACCGCACGTACGCGGAGAACGTCTTCTTCATGGATCAGCTGCGGAGAAATCCCGCCGACCGGGCCGTCGAGATCCATGCCACGCACGGTGACCCGGACTCCCCCGTGCTGGCCGCCGCGGACACCGCCGAGCTGGAGCCGGAGGGCCTGTCCCCCGCCGGGTACGTCGAGTACGCGCTGGACCAGTGCGCGCGGCGTGCCATCGACGTGTTCGTGCCCCGGCTGCACCAGTCGGCTCTCGTGGCGCACCGCGCGGAGTTCGAGGCGGCCGGTACGGCGCTGCTCGCGCCGCCGCCGGAGGCGGTAGCCCTCTTCGAGGACAAGGTGATCGCCTACGAGGCGGTCCGGGCGATCGGCGTGCCGGTGCCGCCGTGGTGGCGGGTGCGCACGGCCGACGAACTGGTCCTCGCGGTGGAGGAACTGGAGGCGGGCGGCCACCGGGCGTGCTTCAAGCCGGCCTCCGGCGCGGGCGGTGTGGGCTTCCGGATGGTCACCCGGGACCCCTTCTCGCTCACGCACCTGAACGGCTTCCCGAGCCCGTCCGTGCCGCTGCCCCTGGTCGTCGAGGCGCTGCGGGCGGCCGAGGAGCCCGTGGACTGGCTGGTGATGCCGCGCCTGGAGCAGCCGGAGGTCTCGGTGGACTGCCTCACCGGGCCCGACAACCGGGTCCGGCTCGCCGTGGGCCGCACCAAGAACGGCCGCCGCCGCGGGTTCACCCTGCACGAGCAGTGGCTGGCACCGGCGCGGCGGATCGCCGAGGCCTTCGGACTGCACCACCTGTCCAACATCCAGTTCCGGATGTACGGCGACCGGCCCGTCCTGATGGACGTCAACACCCGCCCGGCCGGCGGGCTGCACCAGCTGGCGCTGTGCGGGATCAACGTGCCGTGGGCGGCGGTCCGGCTGGCACTCGGCGACGACCCGGGTGAGCTGGAGCCGCCGTTCCTGGGCCAGGACTACGCCGTGGTCTCGGGGCCGCGTCCGCTGCGTCCGGTGTCCGTGCCCCACCAGCGCACGGACCTCCCCGCCGTTCCTGCGCCGGCCCCGGCGGCCGCCCAGGCACCGGCGCAGGCGTCGCAGGCACCGGCGGCCTCCGCGCCGGTGGGGCTCACCTGAGGTAGGCCAGTCCCGGGTGCACCGCCCGGTAGCCGTCGACGAGGCGGCGGGCGACGTCGACCGAGTCGACGAGGGGGTGCAGGGCGAAGGCGCGTACCGCGGCCGCGCGGGAGCCGGTCTCGGCCGCGGTCAGGACGTCGCGCTCGACGCCCTTGACCGCGCCGACCAGGCCGGTGGCGTGGTCCGGCAGCGGGTCGACGGCCACCGGGTGGGCGCCGTTCGCGTCGACCAGGCAGGGCACCTCGATCACCGCGTCGCGGTCGAGGACGGACAGCGTGCCGCGGTTGCGGACGTTGAGGATCAGGGTGGCGCGTTCGTCGCGGGCGACGGCCCGCATCAGCGCGAGCGCCACCTTCTCGTAGCCGCCGGACAGGTCCTCGGCCTCGCGTTCGCCCGCGCCCGCCGTCTCCCGGTTCTCGGCCATGTAGGTGGCCTCGCGTTCGGCGCGGGTGCGGTCCCAGGTGGCCAGGGCCGGGGCGCCGGGGCGGCGCATCTCGTCGTAGAAGCGCGCCTGCTGGTCGCGCAGGAAGGCGCCGCGGGTGCGGTCGGCCTCCTGGTAGGCGCGGACGGTCTCCCGGTTGAAGTAGTAGTAGTGCAGGTACTCGTTGGGGACCGCGCCGAGGGAGCGCAGCCACTCGGGGCCGAAGAGCCGGCCCTCCTCGAAGGAGCCGAGGAGCGCCGGGTCGGCGAGCAGCCGCGGGAGCTGGTCGTGTCCGTCGACGCGCAGGCCGCGCAGCCAGCCGAGGTGGTTGAGACCGACGTAGTCCACGAAGGCGCGGTCCGGGTCGGCGCCCAGCACGCGGGCGACGCGGCGGCCGAGCCCGACCGGCGAGTCGCAGATGCCGATGACCCGGTCGCCGAGGTGCCGGGACATGGCCTCGGTGACGAGTCCCGCCGGATTGGTGAAGTTGATGACCCAGGCGTCCGGCGCCAGCCGGGCCACCCGGCGGGCGATGTCTACGGCGACCGGGACGGTCCGCAGCCCGTACGCGATGCCGCCCGCGCCGACCGTCTCCTGCCCGAGGACTCCCTCGGCGAGCGCCACCCGTTCGTCGTCGGCGCGTCCCTGGAGGCCGCCGACGCGGATCGCGGAGAACACGAAGTCCGCGCCGCGCAGCGCCTCGTCGAGATCGGTCGTGGCGGTGACCGCCGGCGCGTCGGGCACCCCGGCCGCCTGCTCGGCCAGCACCCGGGTCACCGCCGTCAGCCGGACCGGGTCCAGGTCGTGCAGGACGACGTCGGTCACGCGTCCCTCGGCGCGGTCCCCGAGGAGCGCCCCGTACACGAGCGGCACCCGGAATCCGCCGCCGCCCAGCATCGTCAGCCTCACGTCCGCACCCTTCCGTCGCCCGCGGCCGCACTTGTGTCCGGCGCCGATCATGGCACGGCCGGGTGCCCCCGCGCGTGCGCCTGCCCCGCCCTCTGTCCAGGGGCCGGGCGGGCACCTACCCTCGGCCCGGTGACCGCCCCCGCCGCCTCCACCGCCCCCGACCGGCTGCTCTCCGTGCTCGCCGCCTTCGACCACGCGCACCCGGCCCTGTCCCTGACGGACATCAGCCGCCGGGCCGGGCTGAGCCTGACCACCGCGCACCGGCTGGTGGGCGCCCTGGCCCGGTGGGGTGCGCTGGAGCGGGACGAGTCGGGCGCCTACCACGTCGGACTGCGGCTGTGGGAGATCGCCGCGCTCGCCCCGCGCGGACTCGCGCTGCGCCAGGTCGCGTGGCCGTACCTGGAGGACCTGTACGAGGCGACCCACGAGAACGTGCAACTGGCGGTGCGGGACGGCGGCGAGGTCGTCTACATCGAGTGGCTGGCGGCGCGGTCGTCGGTCGGCGTGCACATCCGCGTCGGCGCCCGCTGGCCGCTGCACGCCACCGGGGTCGGGCTCGCCCTGCTCGCGCACGGCGAACCGGAGTTCCAGGAGGCGTACCGCACCGGTCCGCTCGCCTCCTTCACCCCGTACACGATCACCGACCCGGCACGGCTGCGCCGGGTGCTGGCCGAGGTGCGGCGCACCGGGGCGGCGGTGAGCGACCGTCAGGTCACCGACGACGCCCTGTCGGTGGCCGCCCCGGTGCACGGCCCGGACGGCACCGTGACGGCGGCCGTGTCGGTGGTCGTGCCGTACGCCGGCGCGCGGGTGCCGACGCTCGTCCCGGCGGTCCGGCTGGCGGCCCGCGGCATCTCGCGGGGCCTGGGCTGGCGCCCGAATACCCCTCTCACCGGTGAGGACGCGCCTGAGCACACCTGTTGATACTGGGACGGCCCTCGCCCCGAGGAGCCCCCATGTCCGTCCGGTCCAGGTCACCGGCGGGGCGGCCCAGTTGGTCGACTTCCGGCAGCTGCTCGCCGACCGGGCCCCGCCGGGCTGATCGGCGCCGAGGGGCTGGGTGCGCTGAGCCTGACGGCATCACCGCTGATCACCGCCATCGCCTTCCGACTGGCCATGGACTACGAGCTGTTCGTCCTGGCCCGGATGCGCGAGGCCTGGGTGCGGACCGGCGACGGCCGGGAGGCCGTGGTGACCGGCCTGCGCCGGTCCGGCCCGGTGGTGACCTGCGCCGCGCTGCTCCTCGCGGTGGTGTCCGGCGCCTTCATGAGGGGCGGCTGCTCGCCGATCCCGCAGATCGGGCTCGGCCTGACCCTGGCGGTGCTGATCGGCGCCACGGTCGTCCGGATGCTGCTCGTTCCGGCGACGACGGCGCTGCTGGGCCGGCGCGCCCGGTGGGCCCCGAAGCCGCTGCGCCGGGCACACGAACGGTTCGCAGTACGCGAGGAGTCCCCCGCTGCGACTCCCCCAGCCCGCGGCACGCTGAGACCCCCGCCGTGCGCCGGGCGGGCCGGTCCGCCCGGCGCACGGCGGGGGCAGACGGGTGGTGCCCCGTCCAGGGCCTCCTGCCGCTGGTCAGACGAGGGCCGGGGCGGGAGTGGCCAGGTAGGGGGTGATGTTGCGCCAGGCGCGCTCGACGTACTCCTCCTTCTCACCGACCGGGGCGACGTAGTGCAGCGCGCTCTCGGCGGCGTCGTTGCCCCTGAGACGGGCGATGATCCAGGCGGCGAGATAGTGCGAGGCCAGACAGCCGCCCGCGGTGGCGATGTTGTCCCGGGCGTGGAAGGGCTGGTTCAGCACCTCGACGCCGGCGGCGACGACCCACGGCTTCGTGGTCAGGTCGGTGCAGGCGGGGACGTCGTCGAGCAGGCCGAGCCTGGCCAGCACGAGCGCGCCGGAGCACTGCGCCGCGATGAGCTGCCGCGAGGGGTCCAGGCCGCGCAGTACGTTCATGATCTCCGGGTCTTCGGTGACCTCACGGGTGGCGACGCCGCTGCCGACGATGACGGCGTCAGCGGCGCACGCCTCCTGGAGCGTGGACATCTGCTCGACGACCACCCCGTTCATCGACGTCACCCTGGGACCGGGGGTCGCGAGGGTGACGCGCCAGTCGTCGGTCCTGACGCGGTTGAGCACACCGAGCGCGATCAGGGAGTCGAGCTCGTTGTAGCCCTCGAAGGTGAGGGTGGCGATATGCACGACGGCTGTCCTTCCGGATGGGTGGGACTCGACGGTAGGAACCCGGGAGCAGGACAGCCAAGGAATTGTCATGGATACAATCCGGTGCATGGCGGCCTCGCGGTACAAAAGGCTGGTCGACGCGCTCGCAGCCGACATCAGGACCGGGCGCCTCGCCCCGGGGGCGCGGCTGCCGACCCATCGCGCTCTCGCCGCCCGCGAGGGCATCGCCGTGGTGACCGCTACCCGGGTGTACGCCGAGCTGGACGCGATGGGCCTGGTGAGCCGGGAACAGGGCCGGGGCACGTTCGTGCGCGACATCGCGGTCCCCGCCGGTCACGGAATCGATCAGCAGGCCGTCGCCACGGACGCGGTCGACCTCAGCTTCAACTCCCCGTCGCTGCCCGGCCAGGCCGATCTCCTGCGGCAGGCCCTGCGGGAGGTGGCCACCTCGGGCGATCTCGACTCGCTGCTGCGCTACCAACCGCATCGAGGGCGTCCACAGGACAGAGCCTCCGTCGCACGGCACCTCCGACGCCGGGGCATCACCGCCGACGCGGATCGGATCCTCATCGCCAACGGCGCCCAGCACGGCCTGGCCATCACCCTCATGGCCATGCTGGGCGTCGGCGACGTCGTCGCGGTCGACGCGCTCACCTACCCGGGTTTCAAGGTGCTCGCGCACGCCTTCCATCTCGATCTGGAGCCCATCCCCACCACTGCCGGCGGACCGGATCTCGATGCCCTGGAGAGACTGTGCGCGACCCGCCCTGTACGCGCGGTCTACACGATGCCCACCCTGCAGAACCCTCTGGGCTGGGTCATGCCGGCCACCGACCGCGCCCGCTTGATCAGGATCGCCCGACAGCACGGTGCGCTCATCATCGAGGACGCCTCGTACGCCTACCTGGTCGAGGATCCTCCACCGCCGCTGGCCGCGACCGCGCCGGACATCACCGTCTACGTCTCGGGACTGTCCAAGAGCATCGCCACCGGCCTGCGGGTCGGCTTCGTCCTCGCCCCGCCGTCTGCGGTGCCCCGGCTCGAACGCGCCGTCCGGGCGACCACCTGGAACACCCCCGCCCTCACCACCGCCATCGCCTGCCGCTGGCTCGACGACGGGACGGCGGACCACCTGGAAGCACGGAAACGGGACGACGCCGGAGCGCGCCAGGCTGTCGCCAGGCAGGAGTTGGCGGGCCTCCCGCTCATCGGCCACCCCTCGTCCTACTTCACCTGGCTGCCTCTGCCCGACGACGCACGCGCCGACCGGCTGACCGCCACCCTCGCGCGCCAACGCATCTCGGTCACCACGGCGGAGCCGTTCACCACCTCGGCACACACACCACAGGCCATTCGCCTCGCACTGGGCTCGACCGGTCTGGACAGTCTGCGGTCGACGCTGCGCACCGTGCGCCGAGTCGCCGTCGAGGACGCCTACGCCTGACCTCGGGCTCCTGCCACCGTGCCGGCAGCCGGTCCCGTCAGAACGCGCCCCCGGTCGCCCGCGCGCGTCTGCGGCGGGGACGGGCACGGGTGAGCAGGAGGTAGAACATGGCGAGCGCGGCGACCGCCTGGGCCACTACGGTGGCTTCCTTCTCGCCGTACCAGACGGGTTCGTACATGTCCGGGACCGGTCCCAGCTCGCCGACGTCCACGTAGCGGTAGACGAGCAGCAGCGCGAGCCCGCCGACGGCCACCGCCGCGGCGAAGAGGTCCCCCGGCGGCCGGCGCCAGAGGAGGACGAGCAGCGCGGCGAGTGCCGCGAGGGCCGCCTCGACGCGGAAGAGGGTGCCCTGGCTGACACTGGAGGTGATGGCGTCGTACCGGTCGGCCAGGTGCGCGTGCAGGTACGCGTCCACGGCGAGACCGGCCGCGGCGAGCACCCGCGCGGCACCCCGCGCGAAGCGGCCCACACCGCCTCGGTGCGGGGGCGGGCCGGTGGGCGGTGAGGACATGACAGGTCTCCATTCGCGCCGCGGACGGCGCGCCGGCCGGGGCTCACTCGACGGTGAGCGTGCCCTTCATGAACGGGTGGATCGTGCAGGTGTAGGGGAAGTCGCCGGGCTGCGACGGCGCCGTGAAGGTGGCGCTCTTGCCGGGGGCGATGTCTCCGGTGTCGAAGGAGCCGGCCTTGGAGGCGGTCAGGGTGTGCGTGGTGGTGTCCTTGTTGACGACGGTGACCTTCGCCCCGGGAGAGACGGTCAGGGAGGCCGGCTGGAACTTGAAGTCCTTGATGGTGACCTCCGTGCCGGCGCCCGTGGCCGGGCCGGTGGCCGATTCGGTCGGGCGGTCGCCGTCGCCCCCTCCGCCGTTCGAGCATCCGGCGGAGGCTGTCAGGGCGAGGGCGCAGGCGGTGGCCGCGAGGAACCGGGCCGCGCCGGTGGGGAGCGGGAGGTGCATGGAGTCTCCGAGCGCTGGTGGGCCGGACCGGCCGGAGGTCAGTAGCCGCCGTCGTTCGTCCGGGGCTTGGTGGTGATCTTCTTGCCGTCCGGGTCGACGACGAACCACTTGGCGCCGAAGGCGTCGACGTCCTGCCCGTTGGTGTCGCCGGCCTTCTGGTCGTCGGCGAACCGGTACAGCGGGTGCCCGTTGTACGTCACCTGCTCGGAGCCGTCGTCCCGCTTGGCGGTCTTGAGCAGGTCCTTCTTCAGCCCGTTGCCCGCGGCCGGGGTCGCCTTGACGGTGAAGGGCGGCCACGCCTTGGCGCAGTCGTCATCGCACTGCGACTTGTTCTTCGTGTCCTTCTCGAAGAGGTAGAGCGTCCTGCCCTTCTCGTCGACCAGCATCTTGCCGTAGGTGCCGTCCTTGACGTCGACCGCGGGGGCGGCCGTCGAGGTCGCCGCCGGCACCACGTCGGTGTCGAGCTTGTCCGCGGCGCCGTGGGTCTCCGCGGCACCGGCGCCGGTGTCCCCGCCGTCGTCCGAGCACCCGGCTGCCGCGGTGGCGACGAGCAGGGCGGAGGCGAGCGTGGTGACAGTCCTGATGTGCCGTTTCATGAGGTTCTCCGTATTCGTCTTCCGCCCCGGGGGCAGCACGCGGCCCGCCGGGCGGGGCAGCTTGTCCCAGTGCACATCGGGCCGCACGGACCGACCAACCGACCGCGTCCGTTCGGTGTGCCGGGAACCGCTCGGCGGCCTGGTCCGGGCGGTCGGGCACCGGGCGGCCCGCCACACCGACGGTCTGGGCGGTCCGGCTGACTTTCGTGACGTACATGGCGTTCAGGGGCTGAACTCCCCCGCCCCACAAGGGTTTTCTCGGCTTCACCTCTTGACGGCGGCGGCGCCCCGGAGCACATTGGCCGCACTCTGAGAGCGCTCTCAGACGTCTCCCCGGAGCGCGCTCGGGGCGTACCGCTTCCCACTCCCGCATCGAGAGGCGACCCCCACATGAGTCAGACATCCGGCAACCCGCCCAGACGCCGGCCGCTGCGCCGGGCCCTGGTGGCCGTCGTCGGCACGCTCGGCCTCGCCGCGGCGGCCACGACCGTCACGGGCCCGTCGGCGGGCGCGGCCGTCCCACCGCCCCCGTCCGGCTGGACGCAGGTCTTCGCCGACGACTTCGACGGCGCGGCCGGCTCCGGGGTGAACACCGCCAACTGGCAGTACGACACCGGCACCTCGTATCCCGGCGGCCCCGCCAACTGGGGCACCGGCGAGATCGAGACGATGACGTCGTCCCCGGACAACGTCTCGCTGGACGGCGGCGGGAATCTGCGCATCACCCCGCGGCGCGACGGCGCCGGCCACTGGACCTCGGGCCGCATCGAGACCAGGCGCGCCGACTTCGAGCCCCCGGCCGGCGGCAAGCTGCGCGTGGAGGCCCGCATCCAGGTGCCGAACGTCACCGGGGCGGCGGCCAAGGGCTACTGGCCGGCGTTCTGGATGCTCGGCTCGCCCTACCGGGGCAACTACTGGAACTGGCCCGGCGTGGGCGAGATCGACATCATGGAGAACACGCAGGGCCTCAACACGGTCTGGTCCACGCTGCACTGCGGCACCTCGCCCGGCGGCCCCTGCAACGAGACCAGCGGCATCGGCGGCAACGCCCCCTGTCCGGGGGCCACCTGCCAGGCCGGCTTCCACACCTACCGGGTGGACTGGGACCGCTCGACAAGCGTCGAGGAGATCCGCTTCTCCGTCGACGGCAACACCTTCCACACCGTCCGCGCCAACCAGGTCGACGCGACGACGTGGGCCAACGCCACGAACCACGGCTACTTCATCATCCTCAACGTCGCGATGGGCGGCGGTTTCCCGGACGCCTTCGGCGGCGGCCCGGACGGCGGAACCCAGCCCGGCCACTCGATGCTCGTGGACTACGTCCAGGTGCTGTCGGCCGGTGGGAGCGGTACCACACCGCCCCCGACCGGCGGTGACCGCGACGCGTACGGCACCATCGAGGCCGAGTCGTACGACGCCCAGTCCGGCACCATCACCGAGGCCACCTCGGACTCGGGCGGCGGGAGCAACCTCGGCGCGCTGGCGAACGGCGACTGGGTGCAGTACAAGGGCGTGAAGTTCGGTTCGAGCGCGGCGACCCAGTTCAAGGCCCGGGTGGCGAGCGGTGCCGCCGCCGGGGTCAGCGGCCTGGTCGAGGTGCGCCTGGACAGCCGTGGCAACGCGCCGGTCGGCAGCTTCGCCGTGGGCAACACGGGCGGCTGGCAGGCGTGGCGCACGATCCCGGCGAACATCGCCTCGGTGACGGGCACGCACGATGTCTATCTCACCTTCACCAGCGGCCAGAGCGCCGACTTCGTCAACGTGAACTGGCTCGGCTTCGGCCGCTGAGCGGCAACCGGCCCCCGCAGGAGGGCGAAGGGGCTCCACGCGCCGTGGGGCCCCTTCGTCGTGCCGTGCGGAGTTTACCCGCGCAGCTCCGCCCGGAAGGCCGCCGGTGTCTGGTCGGTGTGCTGCTGGAAGAACTTGGAGAAGTTCGCCGCGTCCGGGAAGCCCACCGCCGCGCCGACCCGGCCGATCGGCATCTCGGTGTGGGCCAGGAGCCGCTTGGCCTCCAGGACGACGCGCTTGTCGATGAACCCCTTGGGCGTCTCGCCCGTGGCGGCACGCACCGCGCGGACCAGCGTACGGCGGGAGTAACCGAGCGCGTCGGCGTAGGCGCTGACGCTGTGGTTGGTGGCGAAGCCCCGCTCAACCGCGTCCCGGAAGAGGGTGAAGGTACTGTCCCCCGGCGCCTCCGCCCGCCCCTTGCGCGCCGCCTGGGCGGAACTGGCCGCGAGATGGGCGAGCCGCAGCAGGAACGCGGACAGCGTGTGGCGCAGTACGGCGGTGTGCAGGCTCAGCGGGAGTGTGGTCGCGTCCTCGTACTCGCGCCGCAACTGGTCGAGCGCCGCCGTCAGTCCGGCGAGCCGCGGCCCGTCGGGATGGAGCAGGGGCGGCAGGTCGTAGCGGTAGAGACCGGTGGCCTCCACGGTGGCGCGGGGCAGGAAGCCGGGCTGCATGGTGAGCACCGTTCCGCGGTACTCGCCCTCGGGCGCGAAGCGGTGGACCTGTCCTGGACGGATCCACAGCAGATCGCCGGCCGACGCCTCGTACTCGGCGAAGTCGATCATGTGACGGACCGGTCCGCCGGTGAAGAGCATGACGATGTGGAAGTCGATGCGGTGCACGCGGTGCAGCGGCGCGTGTGCGCGCCAGGTGCGACCAGGGCCCATGGGACCGACCTGCATGCCGACTCCGAGGAGGCTGAGATCGACCGGGAAGGGGAACGTTCTGATCCCGTCGCCGTCACCACCTCGGCCGCCGTCACCGTCTTGGATGCTTTCGTCCGCCATGTCCTTCTCGCGCCGTCCCGCCCGTGCGCCCCGTGGCCGGGGCGTGTCCCAGTTTCACCACAGGCTGGCACACCACGACCTTCACTCCCAAAAGTCAGACTTTTAAGTTTGAACGCGTCAGACCAGCCACTCCGCTCCGATCGAGGATTTCTTGAAGATGAGCACCCAGTCGAGCAAGCAGACAGTGGACAGCGCGGACCGCTTCGAATGGACCGAACTCGACCGGCGTGCCGTCGACACCGCCCGGGTACTCGCGGCCGACGCCGTCCAGAAGGTGGGCAACGGCCACCCGGGGACGGCGATGGCCCTCGCCCCGGCGGCGTACACGATCTTTCAGAAGGTGATGCGGCACGACCCCGCCGATCCCGAGTGGACCGGCCGTGACCGCTTCGTCCTGTCCCCCGGCCACACCTCGCTGACCCTCTACACCCAGCTCTTCCTGGCCGGGTACGAGGTGGAGCTGGACGACCTCAAGGCCTTCCGCACCCACGGGTCCAAGACGCCGGGCCACCCCGAGTACGGGCACACGGCGGGCGTGGAGACCACCACGGGTCCGCTGGGCCAGGGTGTGGCCAACGCGGTGGGCATGGCGATGGCCGCCCGCTACGAGCGCGGCCTGTTCGACCCCGGGGCTCCCGAGGGCGAGTCGCCCTTCGACCACACGATCTGGGCGATCGTCAGCGACGGCGACCTCCAGGAGGGCGTCTCCGCCGAGGCGTCGTCGATGGCCGGTCACCAAAGGCTCGGGAATCTGGTCTTCCTCTACGACGACAACCACATCTCGATCGAGGGCGACACCGCGACCGCGTTCTCGGAGGACGTACTGAAACGATACGAGGCCTACGGCTGGCACACGCAGCGCGTCGAACCCGCCGAGAACGGCGACATCGACGTGCAGGCCCTGCACGCCGCGCTGACGGCGGCGAAGGCCGAGACCGGGCGACCGTCCATCATCGCCATGCGCACGATCATCGCCTGGCCCGCGCCGAACGCCCAGAACACCGAGGCGTCCCACGGCTCGGCCCTCGGCGCGGACGAGGTCGCCGCCACCAAGCGCGTCCTCGGCTTCGACCCCGAGCAGTCCTTCGAGGTCGCCGACGAGGTCCTCGCCCACACCCGCCGGGCCCTGGACCGCGGCGCCGAGGCGCACGCCGCCTGGGACAAGCGGATCGCCGCCTGGCGCGACACCGCCCCCGAGCGCGCGGCGCTCTTCGACCGCGTCGTCGCGGGCCTGCTGCCCGAGGGCTGGGAGGACGCCCTGCCGGTGTTCGAGACCGGCAAGGCGGTCGCAACCCGGGCCGCCTCCGGCAAGGTCCTCCAGGCGCTCGGCCCGGTCCTGCCCGAGCTGTGGGGCGGCTCGGCCGACCTGGCCGGCTCCAACAACACCACCATCGACAAGACCAGCTCCTTCCTGCCCGAGGGCAACCCGCTCCCCGGGGCCGACCCGTACGGCCGCACCGTGCACTTCGGCATCCGCGAGTTCTCCATGGCCGCGGAGATGAACGGCATCGCCCTGCACGGCAACACGCGGATCTACGGCGGCACCTTCCTGGTCTTCTCCGACTACATGCGCAACGCGGTACGCATGTCGGCGCTGATGCAGCTGCCGGTGACGTACGTGTGGACGCACGACTCCGTCGGCCTCGGCGAGGACGGCCCGACCCACCAGCCGGTCGAGCACCTGGCCGCGCTGCGCGCCATCCCGGGCCTCAACGTCGTCCGCCCCGCCGACGCCAACGAGACCGCGACCGTGTGGGCCGAGATCCTCAGGCGGCACTCCACCCACCCCGCGCCGCACGGCCTCGCCCTCACCCGCCAGGGCGTACCGACCTACGCGCCGAACCCGGACGCGGCGCGCGGCGGCTACGTCCTCGCTGACGCCTCCTCCGGCGCCCCGGACGTCGTCCTGATCGCCACCGGCTCCGAGGTGCGGCTCGCGATGGCCGCCCGGGAGGAGCTGGAGGCCGAGGGCACCGCCACGCGGGTGGTGTCGATGCCGTCCGTGGAGTGGTTCGAGGAGCAGCCCCGTGCCTACCGCGAGAGCGTGCTGCCGCCGTCCGTGCGGGCCCGGGTGGCCGTGGAGGCCGGGATCGGCCTGACCTGGCACCGGTTCGTCGGGGACGCGGGCCGCATCGTCTCCCTGGAGCACTTCGGCGCCTCCGCCGACGCCGAGACCCTGTTCACCGAGTTCGGCTTCACCGCCGGGCACGTGGCCGCCGCCGCCCGGGAATCCCTGGTCGCCGCCCACGGCTGACCCCACCGGATCCCCTCCCGATCCGAACGCAGAAAGAGAAGATGATCACTGTGACCGAAGCAACCGCCACCGCGGGAGCACTGCAGCGCCTTGCCGACCAGGGCGTCTCCGTCTGGCTCGACGACCTGTCGCGGCGGCGGATCGAGTCCGGCAACCTCGCCGAGCTGATCAGGACGAAGAACGTCGTCGGCGTCACCACCAACCCGTCGATCTTCCAGGCCGCCATAGGCTCCGGCGAGGGCTACGAGGACCAGCTCGCCGACCTGGCGACCCGGGGCGTCACCGTCGACGAGGCGGTCCGCATGATGACCACCGCCGACGTGCGCGCCGCCGCCGACGTGCTGCGCGGGGTGTACGACGCCACCGGCGGGCGCGACGGCCGGGTCTCCATCGAGGTCGACCCGCGGCTCGCCCACGACACCCGGGCCACCGTCGCCGAGGCGCGTCAGCTGGCCTGGCTGGTGGACCGCCCCAACGTGATGATCAAGATCCCGGCGACCAAGGCCGGTCTCCCGGCGATCACCGAGGTCATCGGCGCCGGCATCAGCGTCAACGTCACGCTGATCTTCTCGCTGGAGCGCTACCGCGAGGTCATGGACGCCTACCTCGCCGGTCTGGAGAAGGCGCGGGCGGCCGGGATCGACCTGGCCGGCATCCACTCGGTCGCGTCCTTCTTCGTCTCCCGCGTCGACAGCGAGATCGACAAGCGCCTGTCGCTCCTTGCCACCGACGAGGCCCTCGCGCTCCGCGGGAAGGCGGCGCTGGCCAACGCGCGACTGGCCTACGAGGCGTACGAGAACGTCTTCGCGGGCGACCGCTTCACCGCCCTCGCCGGGGCCCGCGCCAACCCCCAGCGCCCCCTGTGGGCGTCCACCGGTGTGAAGGACCCGGCATTCCGGGACACCCTGTACGTGGAGGAGCTGGTCGCTCCCGGCACCGTGAACACGATGCCGGAGGCCACCCTGGACGCCGCCGCCGATCACGGCGAGGTCCGGGGCGACACGGTCACCGGCGGGTACGCCCAGGCCCGGGCCGACCTGGCGGCCGTGGAGCGGCTCGGTGTGTCGTACGACGAGGTGGTGGAGCAGTTGGAGCGAGAGGGCGTGGCGAAGTTCGAGGCGGCCTGGCAGGACCTGCTCGCCGCCGTGACGAAGTCCCTCGACAGCAAGGGAGTTGACGGGGAATGAGCGAGGAGCTTCCCGCTACGACGGGCCGGGAGACCAAGGCGACGAAGGAGGCCAAGGAGACCCGGACCGCCCAGGACGCGGCCGGACCGCTGCACGCCGAGGCGGCGGAGGAGGCCCACGCCGCCGGGGCGGAGAAGGCGGCCGGATCCTCCGGGTCCTCCCGGAGCGCGAAGAAGACCGGGACGGCCCGCCCCGCCAAGGGGGCGAAGAGCAAGGGCACGGACAAGGAGGCCGTCGAGCCGGTGGCACCGCTCGACTGGAGCAACCCACTGCGCGATCCCCAGGACCGCCGTCTGCCCCGTATCGCGGGCCCGTCCGGGCTGGTCATCTTCGGCGTCACCGGTGACCTGTCCCGCCGCAAGCTGATGCCGGCGGTGTACGACCTGGCCAACCGCGGCCTGCTGCCGCCGGGCTTCTCGCTGGTCGGCTTCGCCCGCCGGGACTGGGAGGACCAGGACTTCGCCGAGGTCGTGCACGACGCGGTCAGGGAGCACGCGCGCACGCCCTTCCGTGAGGAGGTCTGGCAGCAGCTCTCCGAGGGCATGCGCTTCATCCCCGGCGACTTCGACGACGACAACGCGTTCGAACAGCTGCGCAAGGCCGTCGAGGAACTGGACGCCTCCCGCGGCACCAGCGGCAACTACGCCTTCTACCTCTCCGTGCCCCCGAAGTTCTTCCCGAAGGTCGTCCAGCAGCTCAAGAAGCACGGGCTGACCGACGGACCGGACGGCTCCTGGCGGCGCGCGGTGATCGAGAAGCCTTTCGGCCACGACCTGGAGAGCGCCCGCGAGCTGAACGCGCTGGTGCACGAGGTCTTCGACCCGGAGCAGGTCTTCCGCATCGACCACTACCTGGGCAAGGAGACCGTCCAGAACATCCTGGCGCTGCGCTTCGCCAACCAGATGTACGAGCCGATCTGGAACCGGTCCTACGTGGACCATGTGCAGATCACCATGGCCGAGGACATCGGCATCGGCGGCCGGGCGGGTTACTACGACGGCATCGGCGCCGCCCGCGACGTCATCCAGAACCACCTGCTCCAGCTGATGGCCCTCACCGCCATGGAGGAGCCGGCCGCCTTCGACGCGCGGTCGCTGCTCACCGAGAAGCTGAAGGTGCTGCGGGCCGTGCGGCTGCCGGAGGACCTGGGCGAGCACACGGTGCGCGGGCAGTACGCGGGCGGCTGGCAGGGCGGCGCGCAGGTGCCCGGCTACCTGGAGGAGGAGGGCATCGACCCGGCCTCCACCACCGACACCTACGCGGCGATCAAGCTCGGCATCGACAACCGCCGCTGGGCCGGGGTGCCCTTCTACCTGCGCACCGGCAAGCGCCTCGGCCGCCGGGTCACCGAGATCGCGGTGGTCTTCCAGCGGGCCCCGCACTCTCCCTTCGACTCCACCGCCACGGAGGAGCTGGGCGAGAACGCGATCGTCATCCGCGTCCAGCCCGACGAGGGCATGACGGTGCGGTTCGGCTCCAAGGTGCCGGGCACGTCGATGGAGATCCGGGACGTGTCCATGGACTTCGCCTACGGCGAGTCCTTCACGGAGTCGAGCCCGGAGGCGTACGAACGGCTGATCCTGGACGTCCTTCTGGGGGACGCCAACCTGTTCCCGCGCCACCAGGAGGTGGAAGAGTCCTGGCGGATCCTCGACCCGATCGAGGAGTACTGGGCCTCGCACGACAAGCCCGCGCAGTACGCGTCGGGCGGCTGGGGACCGCGGGAAGCCGACGAGATGCTCGCACGAGACGGACGGAGCTGGCGCAGGCCATGAGGATCGACCTGACCGACACCACGGCAAGCAAGGTCAATAAGGCGCTGGTGCAGGGTCGCCGGGCCATCGGCACACCGGCCGTGGGCATGGTGCTCACGCTGGTCATCGTCACGGACGAGGAGAACGCCTACGACGCGATCAAGGCGGCCGAGGAGGCCTCGCACGAGCACCCCTCGCGCACCCTGGTCGTCATCAAGCGCCACCCCCGCAACCTGCGCGACCGCACCCGCTCGCACCTCGACGCCGAGGTCCGGGTCGGCTCCGAGGCCGGGACCGGCGAGACCGTCGTCCTGCGCATGTACGGGGAGGTGTCCGAGCACGCCGACTCCGTGGTACTGCCGCTGCTGCTGCCGGACGCGCCGGTCGTGGTGTGGTGGCCGGTGGAGGCGCCGGACAACCCCGCGAAGGACCCGCTGGGTGCGCTGGCCCAGCGCCGGATCACCGACCTCTACACGGTCGAGCGCCCGATGGAGGTCCTGGAGCGCCGGGTGCGCGCCTACGCGCCCGGCGACACCGATCTGGCCTGGACCCGGCTGACGCTGTGGCGCTCGATGCTCGCCGCGGCCCTGGACCAGGCCCGGGTGCCGGTGACCTCCGCGGTAGTGGAGGCCGAGGCGGACAACCCGGCGGCCGAGCTGCTGGCCCGCTGGCTGGAGGCCCGCCTGGGCGTCCGCGTGGACCGCGTGATCACCGACGGGCCGGTCGTCACGGCCGTGCGCCTCGGCACGGCGAACGGCGAGATCGTCATCGACCGTCCCGAGGGACCGCTCGCCACGATGACCCTGCCCGGACAGCCCCCGCGCTCCCTCGCCCTGAAGGTGCGCCCCACCTCCGAACTCATCGCCGAGGAGCTCAGGCGCCTCGACGCCGACGAGATGTACGCCATCGCCCTGCGCGGCGAGGCCGGCAAGGAGACCCCCGTCCATGTCTGACACCCCGAAGCTCGACCAGCGGCCCCAGTGGACCGCGCTCGCGGACCACGCCAAGGGCACGCTGCCCCACCCCGACCTGCGCGAGCTGTTCGCCCAGGACCCCGGGCGGGCGGAGCGGTACGTCGTGCGCGTCGGAGACCTGCGCATCGACTACTCGAAGCACCTGGTCACCGACGAGACGCTGGCCCTGCTCCAGGAGCTGGCCGCCGCCACCGACGTGTTCGGGCTGCGCGATGCGATGTTCCGCGGTGAGCGGATCAACATCACCGAGGACCGGGCCGTGCTGCACACGGCGCTG
>JODU01000025.1 GCA_000720845.1 Kitasatospora aureofaciens
TCGCCGTGACGGCGCCCGTGGACGGAGCCACGGACGCGTTCCAGGCATTGGTGATCCGCTGGCCCGAGGGCAGGGTGAAGGCGAGCCGCCAGCCGTCGACGGGAGCCGTACCGGTGTTGGTGACGGTGACGTCCGCAGTGAAGCCGTCCCGCCAGACGTTGGTGCCGTACGACACCGCGCACGCCGAAGCGTCACCGGGATCGGGGCCGGGGTCCGTGCCGCCCGGGGTGCCGCCGGTCTCGACGGTGGAGGAGAAGGAGTTCACGGCCAGTCCGGCGCCGTTCTGCCAGGGCTCGAACCCGGCCTGAACGCTCGTCAGGTACCAGTCGTCCTCGGCGAGTCCGCGGGCCACGGTCGCCCGGACGAAGTCCATGACGTCGAAGCTCCAGCCGGTGATCGCCGACGGTGCCACGAACGACAGCACGTCGTTGGAGCCGTTGCTGCCGCTCCAGACCTCCCAGGCCCGTCCGCCGACCGTGGCCGTGCCCACCGGCGAACCGATGGGCTGGATCGGGCCCACCCGGTTGAACCAGATCATGATCTCGGTCCGGTTGACGCCGTCGGTCCGGGCGGTCGGGTCCAGCCAGATGTCGTACGAGGCGTTGTAGACGGCGCCGTCGACGAAGCCGTACGAGATGCTGGACGGCGCCTCGGAGACGGTGTCGAGCCGGGCGGGGAGGTTGGTGCCCGGCGAACAGGTCGTGTAGTGGCAGCCGTTGAAGACCGACGGGTACGACTTGGGTGCCCCGTTGGTCGGCACCGAGCCGTCGGCCTGCGCGAGCCGGAATCCGGTGTCGGTGGCGGTGACGCACTGGGGGGCGCTGGAACCCCAGCGGTTGTTCTGGACGACGTACCGTCCCTGGATCGTCGTCGTCCCGAAGGGTTCGCAGAGGGTGGTGTCCGCCTGGGCCGGTGCCGCGGCGGTCACCAGGGACGCGACGAGGGCGAAGGTCGCCAGGGCCGCGCCCAGGGCGCCTAAGAGACCGCGGGGGGCGCGGACTTGGGGCCGTAGCGTTCGCATGGGGCCTCTCCGGGTGGGGTGGGGGGAAGGAGGGGCCGGTGCGGGAGCGCTCCCAACTCCCCACTGATGGGAGCGCTCCCACTTACCGGTTGATGGGGACTGTAGAAGCGGTTCATGTTCCTGACAAGACTGTGCGCGCCAGAGTTGTCGAACGAATCTCGAAGGCGCAGGTGGGAGAGGCCCCGCCGGGAGCGCTCCCGCCAGGCCGCGTCGCTCAGGCGGAGTCCCGGAGCACCAGTTCCGTACGGAGGATGACGTGCCGCCAGGCGGTGGCGGGGTCCTCCATCTCCTCCCGCAGCAGTCGCACCATCGTGCGGCCGATCTCCTTCAGCGGCTGGCGGACCGTCGTCAGCGGCGGGTCCGTGGGACGGGCCGGGTGGAAGTCGTCGAAGCCGATCACGGCGACGTCCTGAGGCACCCGCCGGCCCGCCGCGCGCAGCGCGTTGAGCGCCCCGGCGGCCAGCGTGTCCGAGGCGGCGAAGACCGCGTCCAGATCCGGGTGCCGGGCGAGCAACTCGGTCGTCGCCCGCTGCCCGCTCTCCTCGGTGAAGTCGCCCCCCTCGACGACCAGCGACGCCCCGGCCACCACGCCCGCCGTCTCCAGGGCCTCCCGGTACCCGCGCAGGCGGCACTGGGCGACGTACATGTCGAGCGGTCCGCTGATCGCCCCGATCGTGCGGCGGCCGGCGTCCAGCAGGTGCGTGACCGCGCCGCGCGCACCGCCCGCGTTGTCGGCGTCGACGTAGGTGACGCTCTCCTCGCCGGAACGCCGCCCCAGCATCACGGTGGGCAGTCCCGCCTTGGCGAGCATGTCCGGCAGCGGGTCCTCGGCGTGCACGGACATGAGCAGCACCCCGTCGACCCGGCCGCCGCGCGCGTACTCCACGAAGCGCTGCCGCTCGGTGTCCGTGCGGACCAGGGTGAGCAGCAGCTGCAACGGGGTGTCGGTGAGGGCGTCGCCGACGGCCTGGACGATCTCGCTGAAGAACGGCTCTCCGAACAGCCGCCAGTCGGGCTCCGTCATCACCAGCGCCACGGCGTCGGCACGGTGCCCCGCCAGGGAACGGGCAGCGAGGTTCGGCACGTACCCCAGCTCGGCGATGGCCTGCTGCACGGCGCGGCGTGTCGAGTCCCGCACGCCGGTCGCGTTGTTGATCACCCTCGAGACGGTGCCCCGGCCCACGCCTGCGAGGGCGGCCACCTCCTCCAGCGTCGGCGTACCCGGACGCTGCCTGCCCATGTCGGCCCGCCTTCCCCACGAGATCATCCGATACTACGGCGAGCCGCCCGGACTCGGCGGGCCGATCGTGCGGGTGCGGCCGGCCGAGCGGTCCGTTCCCGGTGACCGCCGGAACGGCGGGGTCGCCGAGGCACGCCGGGCCGGGCGGACCCGCGCCCCGGGCGGCGGCGCACAGGGCACGGTCGGCCGCCTCCGTGCAGACGGCCGCCGGGGACGGCGCGTGGTGCCGTACGCCGATGAGGAAGGGCACCCCCGGGTCCGGTGGGCGCGGAGACCGCCTCGTCCGCGGACAGGAGTGAGGCGGCGGTGGGGGAGAGGGAGCCGGGGGAGGACGGGGAGCGGGACCCGGTGCTCAGCCCTCCAGGACCGTGCGCAGGTCCCACAGGGTGCGCCAGGTGGCGGAACCCTGCTCGGCGCGCCGCCGGACCGGGCCGTCCCAGTACCCGCGCAGCCGTGCCGCGTCGGCGGGGTCGTCCTTGCGGACCACGCCGAGGAGATGCCCCGGCAGCAGGCCCAGCACGTCGCGGTCCCCGGGGAAGTACGCCGCGGCCAGCCCCAGCGCGCCCGCGACCGACACCGCCTCCGCGGTGCTCATGACCGTGGAGGGGCGCTCGACCTCCCAGCCCTCCGCCGACCGGCCCTCGCGCAGGTCGCGGAAGGCGACGACCAGTGCCTCCAGGACCGCCTCGTCGACCTCGAAGGGGGCGCCCGCCCGTTCGACCGAGGCCCGTGCCTGGTTGCGGACCAGGGCCGTCTCGGCGTCCAGGTCCGGGATGGGGCCGACCGTCTCGAAGTTGAAGCGGCGCTTGAGGGCGGCGGACATCTCGGACACGCCCTTGTCGCGCAGGTTGGCGGTGGCGATGAGGTTGAAGCCGGGGGCGGCGTGCGCCAGGGCGTCCTCGGTGCCCGAGAGTTCGGGAACGGCGATGCGCCGCTCGGAGAGCAGGGAGACCAGGGCGTCCTGCACCTCCGGCAGACAGCGGGTCACCTCCTCGACGCGGGCGATGCCGCCCCGGGCCATCGCGGTCAGGACCGGGGAGGGCACCAGCGCGGTCCGGCTGGGACCCTGGGCGAGCAACAGGGCGTAGTTCCAGCCGTACTTGAGCTGGTCCTCGGTCGTCCCCGCCGTGCCCTGCACCACCAGGCCGCTGGTGCCGCACACGGCCGCCGAAAGCAACTCGGACAGCAGGGACTTGGCGGTGCCGGGCTCGCCGACGAGCAGCAGTCCGCGCTCCCCGGCGAGCGTGACGACGCACCGTTCGACCAGCGCCCGGTCGCCCACGAACTTGCCCTCCACCACCAGCCGGCGCGGTACGCCCCCGGGCGCCTCGGCTTCCTCGGGCAGCTTCAGGGCGCGGCCGGCGCTGCCCATGACGAAGGTGACCACGGCGCGGGGCGTGAGCCGCCAGGCGGGCGGGCGCGGACCGTCGTCGTAGGCGGCGAGGAAGGCCAGTTCTACGGCGTACCGGTCCTCGGGCGGCACGATCTGACGGGCGGTGCCGGGGGAGAGGGTGGTGGTCATCGACGGATCTTCCGGTGGGGACGGGCAGCGGTCACAGAGCACGCGGTTCACGGCACGAATCTGCCGGAGCGCGGTTCCGCTACGGCTTCCGCCGCTCCACGGGCGGGGTGACGAAGCGGGTGACCGTGCCGGCGGTCCGGACCGGGCGCGGGATCGTCCGCGAGCTTGGCCGGCATCCGCTTCAGCCTTCGTCCTGCGGCGTTGCGGCAGACCACCTGCCCGTCGTCCCGGGCGACCTCGTGGTCCCCGGCTGTCACCCACCCCATGAGTGCCTCCCCGCACCGCGGTGATCAAGTGCTGCCGACTCTAGGCGAGCCCACTGACAACGCCGTGGGCGCCGGGGACCGAGCGCCGAGGACGGGCTGCGGAGAGGGCGCCGGGCCCCGGCCCCGGTCAGTCGTCCAGGCGGACCGGCATCAGCAGCGAGAACGTGCCCTCGTCGTCCGTCCGGCGGATCGCCAGCGGTGCCGTGGGGGCGGCGCCGAACTCCAGCACGAGCCGGTCCCGGTCCGCGGCGGCGAGCGCGTCCAGCAGGAACCCGCGGTCGACGCCGACCCTGTCCCCGTGCCCCTGCCCGTCGCCGTCCCCGCTCCTGCCCCCGTGCCCGTCGCCGTCCCCGCAGACGGTCACCGTGCCGTCGTCGACCGTCGTCAGCACGCTCACGTCCCGCGCGGACCTGCCGGGCTCGCGCTCCTCGGTCACCCGGACGGGACCGGTCTCCAGCGCCTGCCGGAGCGCGGGCACGTCGACGACGACCCGCCGCCCGGGCGGCAGCTGGACGAGACGGCGGTAGTCGGGGAAGTCGTGGGCCAGACGCTGCCCCGACGCCTGGCGCTCGCCCGTCTCCAGCGTCACGCGGTCGCCCTCCACGGCGAAGCGGGCGGGCTCGTCGTCCGTCAGCAGCGCGCGCATCGCGTCGACCAGCGGTGCGGGCACGATGACGTGCTCGCGCGACTCCCCGTGTCGCACGGCATCCGTGCGCGCGACGGCCATCCGGTACCGGTCGGTGGCCACGACGTGGAGCGCGTCGCCCTCGACCTCGAACAGGACCCCGCCGAGCATCGGCAGGTCGGGGTCCTTGCCGACGGCGAACCGGACGGCGTCGAGTGCCGCCGCCAGTGCGGAGGCGGGAAGGGACAGGTGGACGGTGCCGGAACGAGGCGAGGTGGTCATGGGATCCTCCCGGTGATCGAGTAGGGCTCGGAGCGTGGAGAACTCGCCGCGGGCCTCGGCCAGCCCCCGTTCGAGACGGCGCAGGTGCGCCTGGAGAAGCCTTCGCACCAGGTCCGCGTCCGCGCCGGACCAGCCGGCCAGGACCAGCCGGATGTCCGCCAGCGGCATGCCGGCCCGCCGCAGCCGGGACAGCAACCTGGCCTCGTCGAGCTGCTCGGGGCCGTACCAGCGGTAGCCACTGGCGGGATCGACCCAGGCGGGGACCAGCACGCCGGCACGGTCGTAGAACCGCAGGGCGCTCACGCCCAGTCCGCTGTCGCGGGCCATCTCACCGATGCTGCGCATCTCGCTCTCCACGTCCCGAACTCTGAGCCCTTGACCAGGTCGAGGGTCAATCACGCGATGATTCCCGCGGTGGCCGGACGGCCGGCCGTCCGGCACGGCCCGTCCGTCTGTCATCCTTGCGCCGTGCAGAAGCCCAGCGCCGTCACCCCCGACGCCCCCGCGCCGATACGGCTGCCGCTCCTCACCCAGGAGTGGCTCGACCTCGCCTTCGTCCACTGGGCCGTCGAGCCCGCCGCCGTGGCGGGACTGATGCCGCGCGGCACCGTCCCCGACACGCACGACGGGCTCACGTACGTCGGGCTCGTCGCCTTCCGCATGCACCGGGTCGGCTGGTTCCGGCTGCCCGGAGTCCCCTACCTCGGCTCGTTCCCGGAGACGAACGTGCGTCTGTACAGCGTGGACGCGCACGGGCGGCGCGGGGTGGTCTTCCGGTCGATGGACGCCTCGCGGCTGGTACCGGTGCTGATGGGGCGGTTCGGCTTCCGGCTGCCCTACCTGTGGTCCCGCATGACCGTCCGCTCCGTGGGCGACACACTGACGTACACCAGCTCACGCCGCTGGCCGGGATCGCGCGGCGCCCACAGCCGCATCACCCTGCGGACCGGCGAACGCATCCACGAGCCCACGCCCCTGGAGCACTTCCTCACCGCCCGCTGGGGCATGCACAACAGGTTCTCCGGCGGGGCGGCGTACCTGCCCAACCACCATCCCCGCTGGCCCCTGCACCGGGCCCGGCTCCTCTCGTGCGACGAGGACCTGGTCGCGAGTGCCGGGATACCGGCCCCGACAGCCGACCCGGTCAGCGTCCTCTACTCACCCGGAGTCCCGGTCCGCCTCGGCCGCCCCGCCCTGTACGGCGTCCGCGTGGGCCCGTAGCACGCCGCGGACCCACATCGCACTCACCGTCGGGACGAACCGACCACACACCCGCGGCCGGCGCGCAGCTCCAGCTCTTCGGCCGCGAAGCGGGCACGGAAGCCGCGGTCGTGCGAGACCGCGACCACCGCCCCCGGGTACGCCGCGAGCGCTGTCTGGAGGTCCTCGACCAGGTCGAGGGCGATGTGGTTGGTCGGTTCGTCCAGGACGAGGAGGTCCGCGGGCCGGGTCACCAGGGTCGCGATCTGCAGCCGCCGCTGCTGTCCCTTGGACAGCGCGGCGACCGGCACCCGCAGGTCCTCCTCGCGGAACAGGCCCAGGGACAGGAGTTGTCCGGCGTACTCGTCCGGCAGCCCGGGCCGCCCGGCGGCGAAAGCGGCCAGCAGCGGCAGGCGCGTGGTGTGCACGGACAGTTCCTGGGGGAGGTAGCCGATCCGGCCGGGGCGGCGCGCGGTGCCCGCGTCGGGACGCAGATCGCCTGCGAGGACGCGAAGCAGCGTCGTCTTGCCGGCGCCGTTCTCTCCCGTGACCAGGAGCCGCGCTGCGGGCTCGATCGTCAGGAGTCCGTCCAGGTGCAGCCGTTCTCCGACCCGTACGTGGTCGAGTTCGGCGAGCGTGTCCAGGGGCGGGGCGCCGTCGACCGGCGACAGCGGGGTCGTGAACCGGAGCGGTTCCGGCGGCGCCGTCACGGGGTTGCGGCGCAGCTGGGCCAGGCGCTCCCGCACGGAGCGCACCTGGCCGCCCAGCTTCGCCTCGCTGGAGCGGCGGTGCTTGCCGAAGCCCTGCTTCGGGTCGCGACCGGTGCCGGCGAGCCGCCTGCCCGCGGCCTCCAGCAGTTCCTCCACGCGGTGCACCTCCTCGACCCAGTCCGCGTACCGCTGCTCCGCTCCGCGCCGGGCGGCGGTCTTCGCGGCGCGGTAGCCGGTCCAGCCGTCGCCGTACCGGTGCACGGTGCGCTCGTCCCGGTCGACCTCGAGGATCGTGGTGGCGAGGCGCTCCAGGAAGCCGCGGTCGTGGGTGACCGCGACGACGGTGCCGCGGTGTGCGCGCAGGTGCTCCTCCAGCCAGCGCACGGCCGCCCCGTCGAGGTGGTTCGTAGGCTCGTCCAGGAGCAGCAGCTCGGGGGCGGCGGCCAGGACACCGGCGAGTGCGAGCCGCGACTGCTCGCCGCCGGACAATGAGCCGAGCAGGCGGTCACGCGTGATCCGGGCGAGCCCGAGTCCATGCATGGCGGCATCCACCCGGGCGTCCGCCTCGTATCCACCGCGTTCCTCGTAGGCGGTCAGCAGCGCGCCGTACGAGGCGAGTTCCTCGTCCGAGGCGTCGGCGAGGGACTCCTCCGCGGCACGGAGCCTTCGCTCCATGCCGCGCAGCTCGGACAGGGCGAGGTCGACGGCGTCCTGCACGGTGGAGTCCGCATCGAGGTCCAGCGTCTGAGCGAGGTGTCCGGTGCCGCCGGGGAAGCGCACGGTGATCTCCCCGGTCTCCGGGGTCTCGGCCGCGGCCAGCAGCCGCAGCAGGGTGGACTTGCCGGAACCGTTCTCACCGACGACGGCGACCTTCTCGCCCGGCCGGACGGTGAAGGAGACCTGGTCGAGGATGGTCCGGGTGCCGTAGGACTTGGTGACGGACTTCACGGACAACTGCGCGACAGCGGCGGAGCCGTTGGCAGGCAGGTTCGTACGGGCGCGATCGCGCATGGGCTTTCCCTGGGCATACGAAGGGTCTACGGGCAGCAGAAACGGCCGTATCGGCCGTGCCCGGACTCAGACGAAGAAGAAAAGGAAACCCATGACAGCACCATAGCAAGACGAACCGTCTCGCCTCAATCCCTGCGTGATCCGAAGTCCGCGGCCCGCCGCGCACGATCTCGGTGAACGGCTGGGTGGCCGGGGCGCGGACCGGGGGGCGGGGTGCGGGGTGCGGACCGGGGAGGCGGACCGGGAGGGGGGTCGTCTCAGGGGGTGGTGAGCGGCTCCGCCCGGTGCCGACGCTCGCCGTGTCGCCGGCGATCCGGATGCGCCAGAGGCGTTCGGGTTGGACCGGCTCCCACGCCGGGCTTCAGCCGAGTTGCTCGGCTAGGCCGACGATGACGCCCTCGGGCCCGCGGACGTAGCAGAGCCGGTAGCTGTCCTCGTACTGTGCCAACTCGCCGACGAGTTCGGCGCCGTGCCCGCGCAGGCGGGCCACGGTGTCCTCGATGTCGTCGACGGCGAACATGACGCGATGCGTGCCCAGGACGTTGTGCGGCTGATTGCGCGGCCCGGCACTGATCGCCGCGGGGCTGCGGTACTTCGCCAGCTCGAGTCGGCTGTGACCGTCCGGGGTCCGGAGCATCGCGATGTCGCAGCGGACGCCCTCGAGTCCGGTGCACTGGTCGGCGACGAGACCTCCCACTTCCGCCCGGCCCTCCAACTCCATACCGAGTTCCTCGAAGAACGCGACGGCGCCATCCATGTCCTCGACCACGATGCCGACGTTGTCCATCCGCTGAATCGCCATGTTGGCTTCTCCTTCTTTCTCGTGCCGCTGTGGGCGCTGGTACCTCTGGGACGCAGCCGGTGGCGCCTTCTCGACATCCTCGGTCACGACCGGCCCGTGGGTCGGGAGCGCGGAGCCGTCGGCAGAGTTCGCCGTCTCCGTATAGAAGACAGGTGGGAGACTCCTCGTCCCGCCAGCAGGTCCTTGCTTTCCTAAGTCGGACAGATTTATCCAGGTCAAATCCAAGGCGAACGCAGGGAGACGTCGTGACTGATGGTGTGTCTGATGTTTCTCTCCCGGTGACCATTGACGGCCCGACCGGTGCGGTGTTTAAGTGACGCATCCCGATCGGAGACAGTGTCCTCTTATAGGAGACAGCGCAGTGGTCACTCAGATCCTCACCTCGTCGCTCAAGACGCTGGAGGTCCTCGCCGCCCTGGCCGACGAGCCGCAGGGTGTGGGTGTCTCCGAGCTCGCGCGTCGTACCGGCGGTAACCGGGGCTATGTGCACCGGCAGTTGGTGACGCTGTGCGCCGGCGGCTGGGCCGAGCAGGCGGAGGACGGGACCTACCGGCTCAGCCTCCGCGTCTCCAGGCTCTCCGACGCCGCGTTCGCCCAGGCCGGGCTCGGCCACCGGGCCACCGCGGCGATGGAGGAACTGGCCGCCCTGGTCGACGAGACGGTGTCCCTGGCCGTCCTCGACGGCGACTCCGCCCGGATAGTGCAGCGGGTCGAAGTGGACCGGCTGCTGCGCGTCGACTCCAGGATCGAGGCACGGATGCCGATCTCCGACACGGCCTCCGGCCGGGTGCTCACCGCATGGGCGCTGCCGCACGATCTGGCGGCGCTGCGGGACGCGGGGGTACCCACCGCCCGCGACGAGGAACTGGAGCACATTCGGCACCTCGGCTACGCGATCTCGCTGCCGAACCGGCTGGAACCGACGGTCGCCGTGGCGGCCCCGGTCTTCGACGCCAGACGCCGGGTGATGGCCGCCCTGTCCGTGGTCGGCCCGATGGTCCGCTTCGACGCCGAGGCCGCGGCGGGCGACGCCATGGCCTGCGCTGCCCGCGTCACCAAGATCGTCTCCGGGAGCAGGTGACCGCCGCCGTCCGAATCCCCGCCACCGGGTCCTGACCCGGACTCCGTCCGCAGTCTGCCCCCCACCCGCACCGTGCCGGCCCTCGTCCGTCCGGACACGGTCCCACGCGGCATCCAGGCGCCGCCGCCCCTGACCGGGGCGTGCCCCGCCACCCCGGCGCACCACCTCGCGGCCGGCCCGCACCCCCTGTCGGCGTCGCCCCGTTCACACCCTCCGCGTACCCGGCTCCGGGCTGTCCTCTGCCCTGTTGCCCGCCCGCACCCGCCCTGCCGCCCCGCACACGCCGGATCGCCGGCTCCACCGGCGACGGCCGCCGCTCGCCCGCGGCGGCACCCCACCGCGTGACCCGTACGAAAGGAACCATCCGTGGCACCACAGCCCAGCCCGGCCGGGCCCACCGGCCGGCCGGCCGCCGAGCTCATGACCCCGACCGCGCTCTCCTCCCTTCAGGCCGGGCGCCTCTCGTCGGCCCGTTCCCTGGTCAACCGGATGCTGCGCGAGGACTGGCGCGTCGAGCGGCGCTCGCTGACCGTCGAGGCGGACGGCAGCGGCGAGGCCGTCTACCGCATCCACACGGCGGACCGGGTGATGGACTTCGTCGCCTTCGCCTTCCCGCCCTCGTCCCAGGAGCGCACCCTGCGCATCTTCGACCTGGGCTGGGACATGATGGGCGCCCTCCTCGACGGACCCGCCACGGCCGAGGACATCGAGCACACCCGCAACGAGATGCCGCGCCTCTACCACGGCCGGGCCACGGCGCACACACTCACCTGGTGCCGCGCCAACCGTTCGCTGCGCGTCTTCGAGCACGTCGTGGAGGCACTGGCCGCAGGCCGGCAACCCGACACCGTCGCCCTCGCCCGCGTCGGCTACCTCATGCGCAACATCGGTCTCGACGGAAACGGCACCTTCGGCACGCGGACGTTCGTGGCGTACGGCGAGGACCACCCGCTGGCGGTGCCGTACCACGCGCAGTTGCTGTCCGCCTACATGATGCGCGAGCTGAGCGCGGACCTGGTCGAGGCACTGGCCGCCCGCCGTTCGGACACCGCGGTGGCCCTCGATCCGCAGGTCCGCCGCTTCCTCGGCGTCGGCAACAGCTCCGCGCTCGGACTGGTCCTCTGGGTCGGCAACCACCCGGTGCTGGTGGACCGCTGGATCTCGCTGCGCGAGCAGGCCCTGTGCCATGCCCGCGGCCTCGGAGCGGCGCCCGGCAGCGCCGTCGGGGACGCACTGGTCGCCCTGCTGGAGCGGGCCGCGCTGTACCACAGCGAAGACGTCAACGAGTACACCTGCTTCACCCCCGCCGAGCGGATCGTCGCCGACCTGCGCCGCGTACTCGCCGCGATCCCCCAGCGCGCCGCGGCGGCCGGGGCGGACGGCCGGGTGCCGACGGTGGCCGAGCTGGTCGACGGCGTCGAGGGCGTCTGCGACGAGGCCGCCGAGGTGGTCAACTCCGTGCTCACCGAACTCGACCCCGGGGAGTCGGACCGGCTCGCGGCGGAACTCACCGTCGACGAAACGTTTCGCCGGGACGGTTCGACGGCCGTCGGAGAGCTTCGCGCGCTGCTCGCCGAGCAGTACGCCTGGGCCCTCGCCGTCGACCGGACCGCACCGGGCGCGGTCGCCAACACCTGGTACAAGTCCCGGTCCGCCGAGGAGCCCCGGTGCGGCGCCACCTCCGAACTGCCCGAGGGCACCGTCGACCTCACCGTGGACGTGCCCGGCATGGTCCAGCACCTCGACGGCGTACTCGCCGCCGAGGACCCGGCGCTGCCCGTCGGACGCCTGCTCGCACGCCGTCCCGAGCTGCGGGGAGCCGTCGAACGCCTCCAGTCCCTCGCCGGGCACGCGTACGGGGTCCCGCACGCCAACATCCGCGACGCCGCCTTCGTGCCCGCGCGGATCATCCGCTTGGCCAACGCGGCCCTCTACGGCCTGGAACGCACCAAGGACTACCTGGGACGCGACCTGCGGGGCGTGATCTTCCAGGGCGCGCCCACCGCGGCCGACCTGGGCGCCGGCGCCGCGGGCCCGTGGTTCTGGCCGGCCGTACCGCGCCCCGCCGACACCCTCGCCCTCGAAGCCCCCGTACCCGCCCCCTCGAACGGAGCCGCCCGATGACCTCCGCCACGCTCACCAGCGCCCCCGGGAGCGACGGCACCGTCGACCGCCTGGGCCGCACCCGGCAGAACGCCTCCGACGCCGAGACCCTCCGGCTGTCACTGCGCGAACTGCGGCTGATCAGCGAGCGGCTGCTCCAGGCCCAGGGCCTCGCCCTCGGCGCCGTACCCGCCGTGCGCGACCTGGTGCTGCACGCCCAGGCAGCCGGACTGCCCGCCCTCCAGTTCCTCTCCGAGGGGCTGAGCGCCGCCGACCGCGCCGGCTCCGGCCGGGTGGAGATCGCGGCCGAGGCCCCGGGCGCGCTCGTGGTCCACTGCATGGGCCAGAGCGCCCTCGTCGTCGCCCCCGCGCTGCTCGACCTGCTCCAGGCCGAACCCGGGGAGCGGGTCACCCTGTGGGCGGGGCGCGTCGAGCACCCCGGCCTCGCCGCCGTACTGGAGCACCAGGGCACCGACCGCGGCGTGGTCCTCACCGTGACGCCCGCCCCCTCGGCCGACGCACCGGCCGCCGGTCTGCCCCCGGTGCCCGACGGCCTGGCCGGGGACGGCGTACTCCTCGTCATGGAACGCCGGGCGCCCGAACTGCCCGACGACCCCGAGCTGCTGCGCCTGCTGCCGCTCGTCGGCTCGCTGCCCGCCGCCCGCGCGGCACGCACCGGGGTGGAGACCTCCGCGGTCCTGTGGTGGTCGCTGTTCGAGGACTCCGCACGCGCGCTGTCCACCGAGTCGGTCACCTCCCTCAAGCACGCCGGCGCGACCGCCGTCGACGAGAACGGCGTGATCGAACCCGATCTCACCGACGACGTGGACTTCGTCGGCGGCACGGCCAAGAAGGAGCAGGAGCAGCGATGAACATCGACGGACTCGAGTGCGGCGTCTTCAACCGGACGGTCTTCGAGGAACTGCGCGCCGGGGGCGTGGACTGCGTGACGAACACCATCGCGTTCTGGGAGAACGCGGCGGAGACCATGCAGGCCCTCGCCGACTGGTACGGCATGGAACGCGACAACGCCGACCTCGTACGGATCGCGTACTCCACGGCCGACATCGAGGCGGCGGCCGCCGAAGGCCGTACCGCCGTCCTCATGGGGACCCAGAACGCCTCCCCGATCGAGGACCGGCTCGACTACATCGAGCTGTTCGCGCGCATGGGCCTGCGGGTCATGCAGCTCACCTACAACATCCAGAACACCCTGGGCGCGAGCTGCTACGAGACCACCGACGCGGGCCTGACCCGCTTCGGCCGTAACGCCGTCCAGGAGATGAACCGCTGCGGCATCGTCGTCGACTGCTCCCACGTGGGCGACCGGACCTCCTACGACGCCATCCACGCCTCGGCCGTTCCGGTGGCGATCAACCACGCCAATCCGCGCGAGTTCTTCGACCACGCCCGCAACAAGCGGCCCGAGGTCATCGACGCGCTCGCCGAGCGCGGCGGGGTGCTCGGCCTGACGATGTACCCGAACATCGCCGGCGAGTGGTGCGAGACCGTCGAGAGCTGGTGCGAGCTAGTCGCCCGCACCGTGGAGCGGATCGGTGTCGACCACGTCGGCGTCGGGTCCGACCTCGGGCGCTTCCTCACCGAGGAGCACATGGTGGAGATGCGCAAGGGGCACTGGACGCGCGGCCCCGAGTACGGGGCGGGCAAGCCGGGGCAGTCGCCGGTCGTGCCAGACCCGGAGTGGTTCGAGACGGCGGCCCAGTTCGGCAACATCCCCGCCGGGCTGGCCAAGGCCGGCTTCTCCGACGCCGAGATCGAGAAGCTGTGCGGCGGCAACTGGCTGCGCCTGTACCGGCAGACCATCGACGTGGACCTGCAGGGCGGCCGGGTGGCCGTACCCGTGACCGCCTAGACGCGCGCGGGCCCGGCGGGGGAGACCCCCCGGGCCCGCGGACCGGCCGCTCCGGTACCGCACCCGCCGCCCGCCGTACGCACCCGGCGCCTGCCCCGCCCCGGACGCCACCAGGAGTGACTTCCCCCGACTCCTCCCTGCCCGTCTCTCCGAGTGGAGACCCCCGATGCCCCACCGCCCCCCGCCGCCCGAGTCCCGGCGGCGTACCCTCGCCGCCCTCGTCCTGGCCTCCGTCCTGACGGCTTCGCTCACCTCCTGCGCGACCGCCGGAGTGTCCGCCGAGGCGGCACGCCACACGCTGGTCGTCGACACGGCGTTCAACGCCAAGTCCATCGACCCGGCGCGCGTCTACCAGCCGACCGACTACCTCGTCGACCATGCCCTGTACGAGACGCTGACCACCTATCGCGGCAAGGACCTGCGCACACCCGTACCCGGTCTGGCCACGTCGTGGTCCAACTCGCGGGACGGGCAGTCCTGGACGTTCGACCTCCGCGAGGACGCCCGCTTCTCCGACGGCAGCCCCGTGGAGGCGAGCGACGTCGTCTTCTCCTTCGACCGGCTGCGCCACGTCGAGGCCAGCCCGGCCTACCTGATGGCCGGGATCACCGTCGAGGCCGAGGACGCGCGGACCGTCGTCCTCACCACCGAGTCACCCCGCGCCGACGTGCCCGCGATGCTCGCCACCCCCCAGTTCGGAGTGGTCAACGCCGACGCGGTGCGCGCGCACGGCGGCACCGACGCGAAGGACGCGGTCACCGAGGACAAGGCCGAGACCTGGCTGAACACCCAGTCCGCGGGCTCGGGGCCGTACCGGCTGAAGAGCTACAGCAACTCCTCGCAGATCGTCCTGGAGGCCAACCCGGAGTACGCCGGTGACGCACCGGCGTATCCCCGGGTGATCATCAGGAACGTGCCGTCCGCGCAGCAGCAGTTGCTCGGGGTGCAGTCCGGCGACTCGCAGATCGCCCTCGACATCTCGGCGCTGCAGACCAAGGGCCTGCACGGTGGCGACCTCGTGGTCGACGACAGCCGGGCGGCCGAGGTGCTCTACCTCGCGGTCAGCCGCGCGAAGAACCTCCCCACCGCCTCCGCCGACGTGCAGAAGGCGATCCGGCTCGGCATCGACTACGAGGGCCTCGTCGAGATCGCCGGCCCCGGTTCCACCCAGGCCACCGGCATCCTGCCGACCGTGTTCACCGGAGGCCTCGGCAAGGCGGACGCCGCCGAGTACGACCCCGGGGCGGCCCGTGCCCTCGTCGAGAAGGCCGAGAGGGAACAGGGCCTGAAGAAGATCGAGCTGACCCTCGACTACGCCAGTGACTACCACCGGCTGGCCGGCCTCGACTACGGCGTACTGGCCCAGCGCATCCAGAGCGACCTGGGGAAGATCGGCATCACGGTCACGCTCCGGCCCTCGCCGACGTCGACCTCCCTGCAGCGGTACGTGGACGGTGAGACGCAACTCGCCCTGTGGTCCTACCCGCCGGACTACCTCGACCCGCAGAACGTCCTCGGCTTCGCGCCCGGCGACTTCCTCTCCAAGCGGGTGCACTGGCCCGCGAAGGACGCCCCCGGACTCGGCGCCCTCACCAAGGCGGCGTACGGCTCGGTCGACGAGCAGGACCGGCGCACCGCCTACACGGCGTGGAACCGTGCGATGAACGAGGACGGCCCCTTCGTCCCGCTGCTGGAGCCGAACTTCGTCACCGTCGCCTCGTCCGAGGTCACGGGACTGGTCCGCAACCCGCTCTACTACCTCGACCTGGCCGCGCTCGGCCGCTCGGAGGGGTGACCCATGACCGAGACCGCCCCCGGCCCCGCCCTCGCCGGACCGGCCCCCGCACCGGCGGGCCCGCCGGCCCCCGCGCAGGGCACCCGCCGCGGCCGCCGCAGGATGCCGCCCCTGCTGGCGTACGCACTGCGCCGCGTCGCCTCCTCGGTGCTGATCGTCTTCGGCGTCACCCTGGTGACCTTCCTGCTCAGCTCCGTCGTCCCGGCGGACCCGGCCACCGCCAACCTCGGCCAGCGCGCCCTGGACGACCCCGAGATCGTCGCCCGCTACCGCGCCGAGCAGGGACTCGACCGGTCGTTGCCGGTGCAGTACGCCTCCTACCTCGGCAACCTCCTCACCGGGGACCTGGGCACCTCGCAGCAGACCCAGCGCCCGGTCCTGGACGACCTCGCCGAAAAGCTCCCCGCCACCCTCGAACTGGTCGTCGTCGCCACCGTGATGGCCCTGGTCGTCGGTGTGCTGTTCGGTGTGCTCGCCGCGAAGGGGCGCGGCCGACGCCTCGACCGGATCTCCCGCACCCTGTCGCTCACCGGGGTCTCCCTGCCGACCTTCTGGATCGGCATGGTCGCCGCCGTGCTCTTCGTCAAGAACCTCGGCATCCTGCCCGGCTCCGGGCGGCTCGCCCCCGCCCTGGACCCACCGGACCAGATCACCGGCTTCTACACGGCCGACGCCCTCCTGGCAGGCGACCTGGACGCCTTCGAGTCGGCAGCGGCCCATCTCGTCCTGCCCGCCTCGGTCCTGGCCCTGTCCGTCGTCGGCATGGTGCTGCGCTTCACCCGCAGCGCGGTGCTGGAGGCGCTGTCGTCCGACTTCGTCAAGGCCGGACGCGCCAAGGGGCTGCGGGGGCGCGGCGTCCTGTGGGGCTACGCGGTGCGCTCGGCGTCCGGCCAGCTGATCACCGCCACCACCCTCTCCTTCAGCCTGCTGCTCGCCGCGACCGTCTACATCGAGCAGCAGTTCTCCTGGAACGGCATCGGCCAGTACGCCTTCCGCAGCTCGACCAACCTCGACCTGCCCGCCGTGATGGGCGTGTCCATCCTCATCGCCCTGGTCTTCGTCGTGGTCAACCTGGTCGCCGACCTGCTGTACGCCGCCTTCGACCCGAGGATCCGCCTCTCATGACCGCTACCTCCACCCCGGTCACCGCACCGGGCCGCCGCACGGGACGGGCGGCCGGCGCCTGGCGCTGGGCACGGCGCAACCCCGCACAAGGCGTCGCCGTCGGCGTGCTCCTCCTGTGGGCGGTCGTCATCGTCCTCGCCCCGGTACTGGCACCGTACGACCCGCTGGACCAGAGCGCCGTGCCCCTGGAGAGCGCCTCGTCGGCACACTGGCTGGGCACCGACCCCGCCGGCCGCGACGTACTCTCCCGTGTCCTGTACGGCGCCAGGCTCTCCGTACCGGTGGGCCTGCTGCTCATCACGGTGACCGCCGTGATCGGCACGGTCGTCGGTCTCGTCGCGGGCTTCTTCGGCGGCTGGGTCGACGAGGTCCTGATGCGCGTCACCGACGTCGTCTTCGCCTTCCCGGTCATCATCCTCGCCATGGCGGTGGCCGCCTCGCTCGGCCCGTCCCTGCCCAACTCCGTGCTCGCGGGCGCCCTCGTCTGGTGGCCCGGATACGCACGCACCGTGCGCTCCGCCGTGCTCTTGCTGCGCGAGACGGATTACGTGCACGCCAACCGGCTCGCCGGGGTCGGTTCGGTCCGCTCCATCCTCGTGGACCTGGTCCCCGGCATCGCCGGTTCCCTCCTCGTCCTGGCCATGCTCGACGTCGGCGGTGCGATCCTGCTGCTCGCCGGGCTGTCCTTCCTCGGGCTCGGCGCCAGGCCGCCCGCCGCCGAGTGGGGATCGATGATCTCCGAGGCGTCGCAGTACTTCAACCAGTGGTGGCTCGCGGTCGTCCCCGGGCTCGCCATCGTCACGGTCGTGGTCGCCTTCAACGTCCTCGGCGACGCCCTGCGCGACCGGCTCGACCCCAAGCTCTCGACGGCTGGAGAACGATGATGAGTGTGGACCGGACCCCCGACGCGCGCACCCCGCTGGACACCCGCGCGGGTACGGGCACGGCACGCACCGGTACGACGGGAGCCGGTACGGCCGTCGAGCCTCTGCTGAGCGTGCGTGACCTGACGGTCACCCTGCCCAGGGCCGGGCGCGACGTCCGGCTCCTCGACGGGGTCGGCCTCGAGGTCCGCCCCGGCGAGGTGCTGGGCATCGCCGGGGAATCGGGCAGCGGCAAGACCGTGACCGGCATGACCCTGGTCGGCCTCGGACCCGACCGGGCCACCGTCACCGGGTCGGTCCGCTTCGACGGCCGGGAGCTGGTCGGACTCCACGACAAGGAGTGGGGCCAGGTACGCGGACGGGACATCGCGGTCGTCTTCCAGGACCCCTCCTCCGCCCTGCACCCGATGCTCACCGTCGGCCGGCAGCTCACCGACCACGTCCGCCGCCACCAGGGCGTCAGCCGCAAGCAGGCGGCCGCCCGCGCGGCCGAACTGCTCGACCTGGTGCGGATCCCCGGCGGGGCCTCGGCCGCCGCCCGCTACCCGCACCAGTTCTCCGGCGGCATGCGCCAGCGCATCGCCATCGCCTCCGCCCTGGCCTGCGGACCGCGCCTGCTCATCGCCGACGAGCCGACCACCGCCCTCGACGTCACCGTCCAGGCCGGAATCGTCGAACTCCTCGACGAACTGCGGCGCGAGACGGACATGGCCGTCGTCATGGTCACCCACGACCTCGGCGTCCTGTCCTCCGTCGCCGACCGGATCGCCGTCTTCTACTCCGGCCGCGTCATCGAGACCGGCACCGTCTCAGAAGTCATCAGTGCACCACAACACCCGTACACACGCGGCCTGTTGCAGGCCCTGCCGCACGCCTCGCTCGGCGAGCGCTCCGCCGTCGGGCACGCCGTGCCGCTGCGCCCCATACCCGGTTCGGCCCCCGCCGCCGACGCTCCGGTGCCCGGCTGCCCCTTCCACCCCCGCTGCTCGTCGGCGGTCGACGGCTGCGACCGCACCCGTCCGGTGCCGGTCGCCATCGGCCCCGCCCGTACGGCCGCCTGCCTACTCGCCGAGCCCGGCGTCGTCCGCCCCGCCGACGCCCCACCGACACCCGGCCTCCTCCCCGCGGCCGACACCCTCGTCAGGAGGAAGGCATGAGCGTGCCCGCAGGCCACCCGACCGCACCGCTGCTCCGCGTCGAGGACGTGGTCGTCGAATACCCGCGCAAGGGGCTGCCCCCGATGCGTGCCCTGGCCGGCGTCGGCCTGGAGATCATGCCCGGCGAAGTCGTGGGCATCGTCGGGGAGTCCGGCTGCGGCAAGTCCACCCTGGCCCGGGCCATCACCGGTCTCGCACCGGTACGGGCGGGCGCCGTCGCCTTCGACGGCACGCCGGTCGGGACCATGGGACGCCGGCGCCGCGCCGCCGGCCTGCTGCCGCTGCAGATGGTGTTCCAGGACCCGAACGCCTCGCTCAACCCCCGGCGCACCATCGGCGCGCAGATCCAGGAAGTCGTGGCCGCCCGCGAGCGCGCGCAGGGCACCGGGCGCGGGCGACGCGACCCGGAGACCGCACGCGAGGCCGCCGAGGCGCTGCGGCGGGTCGGCCTTCCGGACACAGCGGCGGACAAGTACCCGCACGAGTTCTCCGGCGGGCAGCGGCAGCGGGCCGCGATCGCCCGGGCGCTCGCCTCCCGTCCGAAGATGATCGTCGCGGACGAGCCGGTGTCGGCCCTCGACGCCTCCGCGCAGGCGGCGGTGGCGAACCTCCTGCGCGACCTGTCGCGGGAGGAGGGCATCGCGCTCGCGTTCATCTCGCACGACCTGGCGGTGGTCGGCGCGCTCGCCGACCGGGTGGTCGTCATGTACCTCGGCCGTGTCGTCGAGACGGGCACCGTCGAACAGATCTTCAACGCGCCGCGGCACCCCTACACCCAGGCCCTGCTGGCCGCCGTACCCGTACCGGACGGCACCGGATCCCGCCCGCGGGCGCTGACCGGCGAGGTACCCGACCCGGGCAGCCCCCCGCCCGGCTGCCGCTTCCACCCGCGCTGCCCGCTGTCCGTCGACCGCTGCCGCACCGACGAGCCCGTTCTGCTGGGGATGCCGGGCACGACGGTGGACTCCGAGGTGGCCTGCTGGGTCGCGCAGGCGCAGGCACCGGCGGCGGTCTGAGAGCGCGACGCCCCACCTAGGGCCCGCACGCCCGTGCGGGCCCTAGGTGGCCACGCGGGACGGGCGGGCTCTAGAAGAAGCCCAGCTTCTTCGGCGAGTACGACACCAGGAGGTTCTTGGTCTGCTGGTGGTACAGCGGTTGCGCGCCCCTGAACTGTGGTGATGGCGCAAAAGGTAGCCTTCGTGGCTCAGTTGGTCCGCGTATGGTCCGGATCTTGCTGGAAGGGCGACGCCGTATGGGAGTCGCTGCATCTGCGGTACCACATGGCACAGGTTGTAGAGACCGTCCAGGGGCGTCTGTGCCAGTCCAGCAAGGGCATGGAATTGCAGGTCAGGGCCTTTTGGCCCGAGAAGGTCTACCCAGTTGGTGATTGCGGTGTGACAGGAGGGTGATATCGCGAGGCCCCAACGAGGTCCTTCTCTTGGCGGGACTTCTCAGCGAATCGATGAAACGGCGAAGCCGCAATCGAGTACTCCGTTGCGGCTTCGCCGTGAGGTGGCATGAGCTGGCGCGTGCGACGTGGTCGGTTCCTCGTGCGGTGCGAGTGCCTGTGACTCTTTGGCGTGCGTGATTTGCGATCGCACCCGCTCACCCGACGGGACGAGGGTGCGTGCCCCCCAGCGAGACCGGGTCATGCAGGGCAGCACCTGGGGCTGGCCCTCAGCTGTGCCTGTGTCTACCTCACGCAGCGCGCCCGGACCCGTTATCTCAGGGGATCGGTCCGGGCGCTCGGCGGCGGAGGGTCATCCGATGGCGATGCGGTCCTTCCAGTACGAGCGGGATGTGATGATTTCGGATCCTGCGCCGGGGAGTACGTCGGGTTTTCCGGCGTATATCCGGACCGACCCGTCTGCGCGGACGGTCCAGACGTCGGGGACGGAGTCGCCGGTGACGTCGGGGGTGCCGAGGATGTGCGGGATGGAGGCGCGGGACCAGCCGCCGCCGGAGTACGCGATGTCCGCGCCGCCTGCGGAGTTGGCCCCGGAGGCCAGCGAGCTGAGGTCGACGCCGGTGCCGGAGGCGTTGGCGATGCCCTTGCGGAGGCGGAGGGCGGCGTCGGGGTCGGAGCGGTAGATCATGTCGGCGACTCCGTCGCCGGATACGTCCCCGACGGTGACGATGTCCCGGGCGTCCCAGAGAGTCGAGGTCAGCCGGGTCGCGCTGCTGATCGTGGCTCCGTGGTACCCGATCAGTGCCCACAGTTCCGTGCCGGCGCGGGCGAGGAAGTCGGTCTTCCCGTCACCGGTGATGTCACCGGCGGCGATGATTTGGTCCATGGACGTGGGTGATGGGGCGCCTGCCGGAAGGAGGATCTCTCTGCGTTTGTCGACGTTCACTGCGCCGTAGCCGTCGCCCGGGTAGACCCACAGCTTCCCGCCGACTCTGACGACGAGGTCTTGGAGGCCGTCACCGCCGTAGATGTCACCGTTGTGTGTGATCAGGGAGCCCTTGAAGTGGCCGGCGGGTGCGGCGACGAACGGCGGCAGACCGTCCTCGGAGCCGGGGTCCTTGGCGGGATTGGCGCGGTAGGCGCCGGGCATGGAGTAGTCGAGGTCACCGCTGGCGCGGGCGAGGTCGGGTGTGGCCTGGGACGGGTAGAGGGCGAGGTTGCCTGCGGCAGTCACGACCATGAGGTCGGCGAGGTCGTCGCCCGTGAAGTCGCCGGCGCTGTCGGCTTCGTCGCGCGGGCTGACGTAGAAGAAGTAGAGGGCCGGGGTGGAGGCGTTGCCTGCTCCGTCGACGGCGCGGATGTAGAGGACGTTGGGGCCGGCTGTCGGGGGTTTGGCTCCGGTGATGGTCGTCGGGGTGGTGACGGCGGTTCCGGCGGTACGGCTCTTGGAGAAGTTGTAGTTGGAACCGTTGAAGGAGTATTCGAAGCGGACGGTGTCGGTGGAGCCGGCGTAGACGGTGAAGGAGCCCGCCGTACCAAACTTCAGCTTCGACCAGTTGGCGTCCTCTGCGTCGTTTCCGAAGCCGTTCTCCGAGCCGTCGGCGTCGGGGAAGTCGGTGGAGGTGACCTTGGGACGTTTGGGTGCGGTGGTGTCCAGGACGAACCGGCAGGGCGTCTTCGCCGGCGAGTAGCCGGAAGTGGCGCCCTTGTCGTCGATGCTGCGGACCCGCCAGGAGTACAGGGTGCCGTTGGTCAGTTTGCTGGTGGGGAAGGCGGGCGTGGAGCGCAGGGCATCGCCGCCGTCACTGCCGGTGGACACCTTGCCCGTGGAGCCGAGCACGTCGCCGGTGGTGCCCCACTTGCCGGTGGGCCAGAGGTCGAAGTCCAGATAGTCGAGGTTGCTGTCCTTGTCCTTGCCTCGCGCGGTGAAGGTGACGCTGCCTGCACCCATCCGGACGTACGGTTCGGTGGTGGTGCACTTGGCGTCGGGGGACAGGTCGAGGTTGGTGGGGGACGAGGGGCGTCGGTTGTAGACGAGTTCGAGTGCGGGCCCGTTGTCGCCGTTGGCCTGGAACTTCTTCCAGGCGTACTGTGATTTCTCGTCTCGGGCGCGCATCCCGAAGGTGATTTTGGAGCGGCCGAGGTCGGCGTAGTTCTGTGCGGCCTTCTTCACGTCGAAGGTCTCGTAGGCGTCGCGGCAGCCGGATTTGTAGCCGTGCGCGAAGCTACGGGTCTGCAGTTTGTTGCCGTCGGTCAGTTTCGGGGCGTTTTTCCAGTTGGTCCTTTTGCTGATTGCTCCGGTGACGTGGACGCTCATCGACCGGGCGCTGCAGGACCAGGAGTACGTTTCCAGCAGGCGCAGCTTGGCGCTGCTGATCTTCGCTCCCTTGAGGTTCTTGTCGAAGTTCATGTTGAAGAAGGAGCGGGATGTGCCCCAGGTGTCGGACTCGAAGCCGACCCGGGCTTCGTGGGTGCCGCCCTTGTTGAACCCCTTGCCGTTGTAGAAGGTGGCGTTGGGGTGCCGGCTGTAGGCGGTTGTCCAGTTGTCCATGTGCTTGGTGACGGACGGGTCGACGAAGACCGGGTACGTCGTCTCCGGATCGTTGAGGAAGTTCAGATCCGGGGTGATGACCCAGTTGTCGCCCGAGAGATCGGACTCCACGGTGTTGCCCAGGGAGTCCGGTGCCGGTCCGTCGAGCAGCGGGAGTGAAAGGGTTGCCGCTGATCCCGTCTGTGACGGGGCGGGGGTGGGTTCGGCGGGGGCGGTGGGGGTGGCGGTCTCCGACGGTGTGACCTCAGGGCCGTCGGTGGGCGTCGGCAGGCTCGGGGCTTCGGATTCCCGGTCGGTCTGTTCGTCGGACTCGGCGTCGTTCGTCGCTTCTTCGGCCGGTACCGGCTCCGGTGTCCAGGACTGCGAGCTGCCGGGCTCGGGGCTCTCCGAGCCGGTCGGCTGGGCAGTGGCGCCGACCTGACCGTCGGTGACGGCGGGCTGGCCGGTGGAGTCCCACATCAGCGGGGTGCCGGAGCTGGCCACCTCGGTGCCGTAGAAGGTCTCGGCCGTCAGGACGCCGGACAGCGGGGCGAGGCGGAAGGTCAGGTCTTCGGAGGTGATGCCGTAGGAGAGCTGCTGCACCAGCGGGTTGGCTGCGGCTGCGCGGTTCTTCAGGACGAGGAGCTGGGCGAAGCCGTCGTTGTCCGCGGTGAGCACCAGGTCCGCGCCGGGGAAGATCTCCGGATACAGGGCGCGAGAACCGTCGATGACGGGAGCGGGGACCGGGCCCGGCCAGGTGAGCTGGATGGCGTATTCACCGGCATCGCCCACATAGAGCGTGACGAGATCGCTTGCTCCGGCTGCGGCCGCGGCTGGAGCATCTTTTGCCAGCGACACACGCCGCACCCCGGCTCGCGAGGCCCGCTTGGGGGTCTGCTTGCCTGAGCCTGCGGTGAACACCATCCGGGTGCTGGTGGCAGTGGTCTCCCAGCCGGCTTCGCTGCGCCGCAGATCCGTGTTGATCGCACGCCATTCGCCGTCCTTGTGGACCCGGACCGGCGAGGCGTGGAAGCGCGTCGCGAGCTGGCCGTCGGGACGGGCCCATGTGGTCGAATGCTCGGTACGGTCCGCCGTGACCTCGACCTGATTGCCTGTGCGGGCGGCCTGGACGAAGGCGGCGCTCTCCGTGACCGCCTTCGCCCGCTGAGGCTTGGCAGGCTGTCGTGCGTCGGAGCCGTCGAACCCGGCATAGCCGATGCCGGTCGCTGCGACCGCCGCGGCGAGGGCGAACACCAGGGTGCGCCGTCCGGGCATGCGGAACTGGCTGGTTGGCATCGTGAGAGGTCCCCTTCCCCATGCCCGGCACGCAGATCCACGTGTGCGGGCTCCTCCGGAACGATGTGGCCGGCCATGGCGAAGCGGACCGTTCCGTACGGGGGCGCGGGCATGGCACGGCGAGCTGATGATGACTCATGAGCCGCCTGTCGTCACCCTGTGAGTTCACACGGCCGGGGCTCGGACCGGCTGGCTTGTCTTCGTACAGGTGCGCCACCCCGCCGGGCGAATGAGTGAGAAGGAGTAAAGTGGGGTCCTCAAATCGACATCAAATACCCCCCTCACAACTGAATTTGAGGGGGTATCAGATGCTATTCCGTGAACTCATGGCTACTGCGCCATCTAAGCCTTCTCAGAGGGATATGGCCTGCTTGCCGCACTCTGTGAGTGACTTTGTCGATACATGGCGTGACGATGATCACTAATGCTCCGAGTGTCTGGCGTTTCTTCACAGACCTCTCACAGAATTCGCCCGATCTGTTTCGTCCTGCGCGAGGTCCCTCTCCGACCCCGCTCCAAGTGGTCCGGGGGGTCCCTCCGTGTTCGGTCGAACTCGCTCGTCTCGAAGCCTGCGCGTCCGCAGAGCCGTCGTCGCCGCAGCCGGTGCCGCCGTGCTCGTCGGTCTGCTGCCCGCGACATCGGTGGCCGTGCCACCGGTCCCGCCGGTCAACGAACCGGGGCGCGAAGCCCTGCTGCTCGAGTCGCTCGACAGAGTCGTTCCGGCCGACGGCACTCCGGTCAACCAGGACGTCGAGAGCCTGAAGACCGACGTTCCGCAGGACAGGCAAGAAGCACCGTCCGGCACCGCCACCCCACTTCCCGCGTCCACCGCAACGGTCACCTTTCCGTCCGGTGCCGCACGGAGCCTGTCCGCCACCGTCGAGCCCCAGTCCTCGGACCAGATCCCGGTCACGCTTGCCCCGGCCGAGGGGCAGCCCACCCCCACCGGTGCGTGGGGAGTGACCGTGGACGCCCGCACCGACGTCACCACGCAGGGCGTGGACGGTGCGGTCATCCGCGTCGACCCGCCGGACACGGGGGCGGTGCCGGTCGCGCTCTCGCTGGACTACGGAACCTTCGAGAACCTCTACGGCGCCGACTGGGGCTCCCGCCTGCGCCTGGTCCAGTTCCCCGCGTGCTACCTGACCACTCCCGACGCCGAGGAGTGCCAGGCGTATACGGAGCTGGAGACGGTCAACGACCCGGACACCAACACGGTCTCCGCGACCGTCGACCCGGCCGCCGACGACACCGTCGCCGCCGCTTCCGAAGGCACCTCCGCGCAGTCGGCCGGCTCCCGGCTCCTGAACGCGGAAGGCAGCGGCGACTCCACCGTGATCGGCGCGGTCGATTCCGGAGCGGGCCCTGGTGGCTCGTTCAAGGCGACCCCGCTTGCCTCGACCGGCTCCTGGTCGCATGCCGGCAGCTCTGGCGCCTTCGTCTGGTCCTATCCGCTGACCGTTCCAGCGCCCCCGGCCGGCCCCGTGCCGAAGATCGCGCTCACCTACAACTCGCAGTCCGTGGACGGCCGTACCGGCGTTTCCTCCCCGCAAGGCTCATGGATAGGCGAAGGCTGGGACTACGACCCCGGTCACATCGAGCGCCGTTACCGCAGTTGCAAGGACGACCGGAAGACCCTGGATGCCGGCGCCCCCAACAACACTGCCAAATCCAACAAGACTTCCGACCTGTGCTGGGTCTCGCACAACGCGGTGATGTCCCTCGCCGGCCGGACCACCGAGCTGGTCCGCATCGGCACCACCAACACATACCGGCCCGCGTCTGACGACGGCACCAGGGTCACGCTGAAGACCGGTGCGGCGAACGGCGACAACGACGGCGAGTACTGGGAGGTGACCAGCACCGACGGGACCGTGTACACCTTTGGCCGGCACGAGGTCGGCGCAGGCCACGCCGACACGAACTCGGTCTCCACGGTCCCCGTCTTCGGTAACCATCCCGGCGAACCGTGTCATGCCACCGCGTTCGCCGACTCCCGCTGTGGAGCGGGCAAGCAGCAGGCGTGGCGCTGGGGCCTGGACAAGGTCGCCGACGTGCATGGCAACGTGATGGTCGTCAACTGGAAGCAGGAGACGAACTACTACGCCGTCCGGGACAAGCGCAAGACTCCGGAAGCCTACGAGCGCTTCGCCTACCCCACCGCCATCGACTACGGAATGCGCTCGGACGACCTGTCCAAGCCCTCCGCGCAGGTCAGCTTCGGCGTCAAGCAGCGCTGCCTGAAGTCCACCACCGCCTGTGACCCGGCGAACTTCGCCAAGACCGACGACCCTGGCGCCTACCGCCCCTGGTGGGACACTCCCGGCAACCTCAACTGCAAATCGACGTCCAAGCTCTGCCCCGGCTTCCCGTCCTTCTGGACACAGATGCGTCTGGACACCGTCACCACCCTCGGTGCCCGCCCCGGCGTGACCGGCCTCGGCAAGGTCGACGTCTACGCCCTGCACCAGTCGTTCCCCGACGACTGGTACGACACTTCCCCGGGACTGTGGCTCAACTCGATCACCCGAACCGGGTATGGGCCCGGTGACACGAGCGGCACCGTCCAGTCCAAGGACGGCGTGAGCTTCGCCGAGTACCGCGTCGGCTCCTCCTCGCCGCTCCAGTCCCGCCTGCGTGACCGCCAGCTCCCCAACCTCGTCCGCACCGGCCCCAAGGACCAGCGACCCGCCTTCACCCGCCCCCGCATCGGCACCGTCGCCACCGAGGCCGGCGCCGACATCGAGGTCGAATACACCGGCGGCTGCGCCACCCCGCCGACCGAGGACAAGGGCAAGGCGAACGGAACCTGCTACCCCGTCCGCTGGTCCCCGGACGGCGACGAGAAGACGCCTGCCAAGCAGTGGTTCAACAAGTACGTCGTCGACTCCGTCGTGGAGACCGACAAGGTCACCAATCACGGTCTGCCGATCGTCACCAAGTACAAGTACACCGGCCCCGCCTGGGCCAAGTCCGACGACGAGTTCCAGCGACCAGCCTTGCGCACATACAGCGACTGGCAGGGCTACCGCCAGGTTTCCGTCATCAAGGGCAGCAAGACCACTTCCAGCAAGACCGGCAACGACGACCCGCAGTCGCAGTCGTACTCCGAGACCCGCTACTTCCTCGGCACCGGCGGCGAGGTCAAGGACACCACCGGCACGTACACCCTGGTCAGCGACGACGCCCCCCAGTACGCGGGCCAGGTCGCCGAGGCCCTCACCTACAAGGACTCGGGTAAGCAGCTCGTCCGGCGCACCCTGAACTTCCCCTGGTCCAAGCAGACCGCCTCCCGCGCCCGGGAGGCGGAGGACGGCTCGGCCATGGAACCGCTCCTGGCCCACCGCGTCGGCATCAAACGCACCGACGACATCCAGTCCCTCGACGACGGATGGCAGTCCAAGCGCATCCTGACCACCGTCGACGACACCTACGGGCTGGCCACCGAGATCGAGAGCTTCGTCGTCAAGCCCGACGGCACCGGCGAAGCGCGTTCCGAGCAGGAATGCACCCGCAACACCTACGTCCACAACACCGACGCACACCTGATCGGCCTGATCTCCCTGAGCCGGACGATCGCCGTTCCCTGCGCCCAATACGACGGCGCGAACTACGCCACGCACCTGCTGAAATCGGTCCGCACCAGCTACGACAACCTCGCTAACGCCGCCACGCCGCTCAAGGGCCTGCCCACCACCGTCGCCGAATCCAACGGCGAGGGCGACGAACACAGCGTCGTCACCACCACCACCTACGATCCGCTCGGCCGCGTCCGCAAGGTCACCAAGCCCAGTCAGGGAACCACCGAGAACGTCTACACACCCGCAGACACCGGCGGCCCGCTCACCGGCCTCAAGACCATTAATGCCCTCGGGCACGCCACCACGACCACCTTCGACCCCGGCCGCTCCCTCCCGCTCACCGTCACCGACCCCAACGGCCGCGTGACCCGGTACGAGTACGACGACCTCGGCCGCCTGGCCAAGGGCTGGTCCCCGACCCGCTCCAGCGGCACCCAGACCCCCGACGTCCAGATCAGCTACCAACAGGCCACCGCCACCCCCTCCAGGACCAGCCCTGCCGCCGTCACCACCAAGACCATCAAGGACGACGGCAGCTACGCCTCCTCGGTCACCATCTACGACGGCCTGCTCCGCCCCGTCCAGACCCAGAACGAGGCCCACGGCCCCGGCCGCATCATCACCGACACCTCCTACGACGACCACGGCCGGACCAGCATCGTCACCAACGGCTACCTCGCCGCGGACCAGCCCACCACAACCCTCTTCCAGCCCAGGTCCACGACCCTCATCCCCAGCTACCTCAAGACCCAGTACGACGGCATGGGCCGCACCGTCCGGCAAGCCACCTACCACGACGGTGACTTCGAGTACGAGACCTTCACCTCGTACGGACCGAACACCGTGCACGTGGACCCCCCGGGCAACACATCCCCGGCCACCTGGACCACCACTGACGCGCTCGGCCGGGTCACCGAGATCGAGCAGTACACCGACGCCGCCCAGACGACCACCCGGTCGACCCGCTACGCCTACGATGTCCGGGGCAACCGCTCGGAAGTCACCGACCCGGCAGGCAACAAGTGGACGTACAAGTACGACGTACGCGGCCGCGTGGTGGAGGCCACCGACCCGGACACCGGCACCACCAAAACGACCGCGTACGACGGCGCCGACCGTCCCCTCACCACCGTCAACGCCAACGGCAAATCCCTGCACACGACCTACGACGCACTCGGGCGAGTGACGGCCGTCCGCGAGGGTTCAGCCACGGCCAACCCAGTCAAGTCCTTCACCTTCGACGCTGTCGGCGCCCTCGGCATGCCGGTCGCCTCGACCCGTCACACGCCGGACGGCGACTACGTCACCAGGATCACCGGCTACACCACGGACTACCAGCCCACTGGGCGGGACATCACCATCCCCGCCAACGCCAAGACCGCCGGGCTTGCAGGCACATATAGCTACACCTACAGCTACACACCGACCGGCAAGCCCCTCTCGGTGACCTACCCGGCCAAGGGTGGCATCTCCTCCGAGAAGGTTGTCACTCGCTACAACGAGGACGGTCTGCCTGAGTCAACAGCGGGCGCCGACTGGTACACCGCCGATGTCACCTATTCCCCGTTCGGTGAAGTCCTGCGCACCGTCTCTGGCTCCCAGCCCTATCGCGTGTGGACAACCAACTTCATCGACCCCCACACCGGACGGCTGCAGCGCACCGTCGCCGACCGCGAGATGGCGTCACCGCACCGCATCACCGACAGCTACTACTCGTACGACGCCTCGGGCACCATCACCTCGCATGCCCGGAAGCTGAGTGAAGCCGCGAGCTCCACCTGGGACACGCAGTGCTTCACCTACGACGCCCTCGGTGAACTCGTCCACGCCTGGACCTCCAACATCGCCCCCACCGGTACGGGCAACGGCTGCAAGACCGCCAACGGTGCCTCCTTCGGCTACCGCACCGACTACGCCGCCTCGTCCGGCCCCGTCGCGGACGCTCCGAACGCGGACGCCGACACCTCCAGCCCAGACGCCTCGCTGACCAGCACGCTCGCAGCAGCCGCCCCGGCCACCGGCACCGTGGCATCCTCCACCACCGCCTACCGCCAGGCATTCACCTACGACTGGATCGGCAACCGCTCCACCCTCACCGACTACAACGTCACCGATCCCACCAAGAACATCACCTACCGCTCCAACTACGGCACCACCACCGGAGGCGGCACAACCGAACCGGTCACCACCCAGCCACACACCCTCGCCTGGGTCTCCACCACCCCCACCGGCTCCGGCAGCTCCTACACCTACGACCTGGCCGGCAACACCACCAAACGCGACCTCGCCAACGACACCCAGAACTTCACCTGGACCACCGAGAACAAGCCCGCCACTGTCACCACCGGCGCCACCACCGTCAACTACACCTACGACACCGGCGGCCAACGCCTCCTGGAGAACTCCAGCGAAGGCTCCACCCTCTACCTTCCCGGCGGCGAACTCACCACCGACAGCACCGGAAAGATCACCAAGGCAACCCGCAACTACGTCCACCCCGGCGCCCCGACAGTCGTCCGCACCTCAAACGGCACCAGCACCGGCCACACCCGCAACATCCAACTCGCCGACCATCTGGGAACCGCCAGCACCACCATCCAGATGGCCGCCAACCAGCCAGTGACCAGGAGGGCCTTCAAGCCCTTCGGCGAGGCCCGCGGCCCCCAGCCGACCTCCTGGCCGGACAGGCGCAGCTACCTGGGTACCGGCATCGACGACACCGACACCGGCCTGACCCACATCGGCGCACGCGAGTACGACCAGGCCAACGGCCGCTTCATCAGCGCGGACCCGCTCCTGGACATCACGGACCCGCTGCAGATGAACGGCTACGCCTACGCCAAGAACAGCCCCATCAGCACCAGCGACCCCGACGGCATGAAGCCGGTCACCGACTGCTGGAGAGGCTGCAAGGTCGGCGACAGCGTCTACCGGGACTGGGTGGTCCCCGGCAGTGACGGAGGCTGGTCCACCCGCCACGAACAATCTGTTTACACCTATGACTCGGAGGGTGACCTCCACAGCGTCACCCGAACCGGCAGCTACCACCCGACGATGGGCACAACAACCCTCATCAAGCCATACAACCTGACAGCCCAGAAGAACGCCCTCAAATTCATTTCCGGTCTCGTCGTCCCTGACGTGGAAGCATGGAAAAAGGCAATTTCCGGAGAGGCTGACAGCTGGGAGTACTTCGGTATCGCCTCCGACCTTCCCTTCGCGAAGGTAGCGAAACTGGTACCTGATTCGGTTGTAAAAAAGGGTAGGGAGGCCGTCGAAAAGTGGCTTGCAAGGTTCCGTCCGGGATGTAAGTGCTTCCTTGCCGGCACCGAAGTCCTCATGGCCGAGGGCAAGACCAAGGCCATTGAGAAGATCAAAGTCGGCGACGAGGTCGTTGCTACAGACCCAGAGACAGGGCAGACCCGGCTCCGCAAGGTCACCCGTCTGATCGTCACCGAAGATGACAAGCACTTCAACGAACTGACCATCGAAACACCCGACGGACCCAAGAAGCTCACCGCCACACACGAACACCCCTTCTGGGTCCCAGAGATCGGAGCCTGGGTCGAGGCTCGCAACCTCGCCGTCGGCACGACCCTCAGAACCCCTGACGGCACCACCGTCCGCGTCATCAGCAACCGTGCCTACACCAAGCACGCACGGACATACAACCTCACGGTCGAAGACCTGCACACGTACTATGTGCTGGCGGGCGAGACGCCGGTCCTCGTTCATAATAGTAACTGTCTCGATGGGGGCCTGGCGGCGGCAGACGATGCGAGTAATGCTTTCACGAAGCCCGGGAAGCTTAGCGGTGCCCTTTTCCTTGACGAATACGTTGATGACTGGATGCCGCTTTCTAGCGGGGCAGGAAACCTTTCTCCGAACTACGTCAGGCCGCCCGGTGCCGGCACCAGCAACTTTCACCATTTGGAAACGCAGGCGGCAGCAGAAATGCGAAGGCTGGGGGCAGGTAGTGGCCACCTGTTCATAGGAAGTAAAAAACAGCCGTGCGGGGCCTGCCATGCTAACCTTTCGCGAATGCTGCCCTCGGGTGCAACGCTCAGCGTCACATATCGCAGGCCCAGTGGCGGGACGACGACCTTGGTCTATAGGGGAACTGCCGAATAGACGGAATGGCTCCAGGGGGCTTGATGGTGAAGCGTTTAGTCCCCTGGAGCTATGCAAATTTTACTCCCAGGCGGGCCTCGTCCATTGGATTTCGGGAATGGAATCCAGGTACTCAAGGTGAGCGGGGTCCGTTGCGCCAGCCTGAACCTCCACGTAGCCGGCCCTATTGCTCCAGGGGGAATGATCTTCCATGGCGGGGCCGATGTTAGCTAGAAGTCCATCCCCCATAAAGATTCGCTGCTTCGGACGAGGCCAAGTCCAATCTTTAAATGAGATCATCTGCATAGGTGCCAAGATTTCTGGGAGCTTTGAATCAGGGACCTGGGTGCATGAGCGCCAGAAATCTGAAGCGTAGGCTGCCTCGTGGATGGCGTTATGAATCAGAAATTCACTCAACGGCTCCGATAGCTCCTCCCAGGGGTTGCCAGATTCTCTTTCGAACACCTTGTCCGGGGAATTGATGCCGAAGGCCCACTCATGGTAACCGTGATCCTCCATGAACACGGCCACGTGCCCGTCGGAGTGAATATCGCTCGGGGTGATCATCTCCTTGACGACGACAAGCTCTGTGGGACGTTGCGACGAAAGTTCGTACCAGTTTTTGAGGGGGGATGGCAGCCACGAGCAACTTGAGGGTAGCGGCTTGACGGGCGCAGTCGGCGGGCCGTGCCACTCGGTGAGGAATGTTGGCAAGTCGATTTCATCAGGGCTGATCATGAGAGAAGCATGGCACAAGTGAGCAGCGCTCGGGGGCGCATGGGCCCTGCTGTATCCCGCGGGGGCATTGCCCACCATGAAGCTTTCCGCCTTGGTTCATAGACTGCGCTGCCTTCCGTTTCCAAGGCTTAGGGCTCGCAGAGAATCATGGTGTTGCTTCCCGTGATGCGGCTCGTTGTTGTGGTGTGAGCGTCTCCGACGAGGTTCGCGGTCAACTTGCTGCGAGGTTCGAGATGTTGTTCCCGCACCTCGATGAGCGGCAGCGGCGGCTGACGATGGGGCCGAGGCCCGGATCCTGGGGCACGGCGGTATCCGGGCGGTTGCGCGGGCAGCCCAGGTCAGCGAGACGACGGTCCGCAAAGGCGTGGACGAGCTGGAGGCCGGCGAGGAACCCCTGGGCCGGGTGCGCAGGCCCGGTGGTGGCCGGAAGAGGTCCGCGGATCTTGACCCGGGACTGCGGACTGCGCTGCTGGCCCTGGTGGAACCCGACGAGCGGGGCGATCCGATGTCGCCGCTGCGCTGGACGGTGAAGTCGACCAGGAGCCTGGCGGCCGCGCTCACCGGTCAGGGCCACCAAGTGAGTGCGGACACGGTCGGTGACCTGCTGCGGGAAGAGGGCTTCAGCCTGCAGGCTGGCGCCAAGACCATCGAGGGCAGGCAGCACCCGGACCGCGACGCCCAGTTCCGCTACATCAACGAGCAGGCCAGAGGGCACATGGGCGCCGGCCAGCCGGTGATCAGCGTGGATGCGAAGAAGAAGGAACTCATCGGCGACTACAAGAACGCGGGCCTCCAGTGGCGGCCTGCCGGTGAGCCGGTACTGGTCAAGACGCACGACTTCCTGGACCGGCAGGGACCGGGCAAGGCGATCCCCTACGGGATCTATGACATCGCCGCGAACACCGGCTGGGTCACCGTGGGCACTGATCACGACACCGCCGCGTTTGCTGTCGCCTCCATCCGCCGCTGGTGGCAGGCCCGGGGCCGGCACGACTATCCGGCCGCTACCCGTCTGCTGATCACTGCGGACGCGGGCGGGTCCAACGGCTACCGCACCCGCGCCTGGAAGACCGAACTCGCCGCCCTGGCCGCCGAGACGGGCTTGGACATTACGGTCTGCCACATGCCGCCGGGCACCTCAAAGTGGAACAAGATCGAGCACAGGCTGTTCTCCCACATCTCCATGAACTGGCGCGGCAGGCCGCTGACCAGCCATGACGTCGTCGTGAACAGCATCGCGGCGACCACCACCCGCACCGGGCTGACCGTCCATGCCGAACTCGACTCGGGCACCTACGACACCGGCATCAAGGTCACCGACAGCGATATCGACGCTCTGCCCATGCACCGGCACCGTTTCCACGGCGACTGGAACTACACCCTCCACCCCCGATCTCGCGACACCGCCAGCGCAGACACGGCCCCGCGGGCAGCCGGCGCCCCGTCCCCACAGCCCTGCTCCAGGTGTCTGCGCAACCCGGAGCTGACCGGCATGCCCGAACCGGCGCTGGACGAACTCATCAACCAACTGGACAGGAAAATCGACGAGTTACGTGAGCAAGGACGGCTCCGGCAGCGAGGAGGCGAACGCATCCGTGCCCGGGGCGCTGGGGCCAAGGACAAGCTGACTGCCGCCGACAGAGTCCTGGCCACCGTGCTCTACCTGCGCAAACTCGGCACCCGCGATCTCCTCGCCCAGCTCTTCGGAGTCAACACCAGCACCCTCACCAGGGCCGTTCACCACGTCCAGCCCCTTCTGACCGAGCACGGCTGCACCATCCAACCCTCGACAGCCAGGTTCGGGACACCCGCTGACGTCACCGCGTTCCTCGCCAACAGCAGCCCCACAAAGATCAAACCAACATGTTGATTCTCTGCGAGCCCTTAGGCGTCCGTTTCCTGGCGAGCGAGTACGGCACCGGCCCGGTGCACGGGGGCCGGATCGACTCGCTCGGGCTGGATGAGAACGTATCGCCGGGCGAAGCGGCCGAGCGTGGAGATCAGCCGCGCTCAGTATGACTCCCCGCGCCGTGACACCCGCTCCAACCGCTCGCTGAACAAGGAGTGGTTGGAGATCACTGACAACACCTGCCGCGCGGTCAACCTGCATGGCTGGCCCTTAAGGGGCGAGGACGGTCACACCTACACCTTCCGTCACTATCGCCTAGACGGCCGCGGCCGCGCCACGGGCCGTGTCCACATCGGCCAGGGCGGTGACACCCGCCACGACGTCTACCAGGACCGCCGCAACTGCGTGTGGGACAACCGCTCCGACACGGCCACTCTTCGCAACGACCACCGCCGCTTCATTGACAGCCAGTCCTGGGGACGCCACCGTCACGGCGGCCGCCACTGACACACCGCGCCTGAGCCGCTGGCCGGGCCGGGTCAGGAAACGGCCTGGCCCGGACGTCGGGCACGGCACTGTCTCGGGGCGCGGCGCGCCACCCCTGCCAGGGGTAGCGCGCCGCCGGCCTGTGGCTCTACGAGCTGCCCATGTCAGCTGAGTTGGGTGGCAGGCTACAGGGCGAGGTCCAGGCCCCGGGGCGTCCAGGCGTGGGCGGGGGAGGGGGCTTGACTGAGGAGGTCGTCGAGGGCGGCAATGTAGCGGCTGCACCGGCCAGAAGCGTGGGTGAGCGGGATGCCCAGGGAGCGCAGGGCGGTGTGGGCGCGGCGGTCGTAGACGGCCATACGGTGGGGTGCGGCCGCGGTGAGGACGACGGAGGCCAGCGCGTCGCCGCGGGTGAATCCGGGCAGACCGGCCAGCGCGGCCCGGCCTGTACGGGCGGCCTCGCTGCGGCTGAGAGGGGTTGCGCACGGCGGCCGTGGCGGCCGCGGTCGCCTGCCGTACGGCCGTGTCCGCGGTGGTCATCAGCGCGCGGACCCAGGGGGTGTTGGCGCGCAGGCGTTTGAACAGCAGCAGCGCTCCAATGTCGGCCTTGCCGATGCTGCCTTCGCTCTGGGCTTGCTGGGCGACCTGGTCGAGGAGCTCGTCGTAGTGGATGCCGGCCGACCGCGTATACATCTCGCGTGCGGCGATCAGCCGCTGCCAGCCGTCACGGCCGATTTCACCGGTCTGGTCCGTCACGGCCTGCTGGTTCCCTTCGGTCTGAGAGCGTCCGAGGCGCGGCGGGGGTGTCGGCTGCCGGGCGTCTGCCCGGCAGCCGCCTGCCCGCGCAGGGCGGGCTGTCGGTCAGCCGTGGTAGGTGATGTAGCCGTTGCCGTCGCGGTCGTTGGTCTTCTTGGTGTACGAGTGAACGTCGGCGCGGGAGCCGCCCGGCTTGTAGAAGTAGATGGTGTCCTTGTCGTTGTTCCAGATGAAGTTGCAGTTCTGGCGGTAGACGACGTTCTTGGCATCCGAGTCGGTGCCGCGGCCGCCGCGGAGGCTGACGTAGTCGCCGGGCTGCAGGGTGTGGCTGTTCTTGAAGGCGAACGTGTTCCCGGCGGCGTCCTTGACCTTGTAGCCCTTCAGGTTCACGGTCGCCGTCTTCGAGTAGTTCTTGATCGTCAGGTACTCGTTCTTGGTGTTGCCTCCCGAGCACTTGTTGGAGTCCCGGCCCGGGGCGTCGTACTGCACGCCCTTGATCTTCAGGGCCGAAGAGTACTCGGCGGCCTGCGCTGGCACGGCCGCGGCGAGGCCGAGCGCGGCGGCGGCTGCCGTGGCGGCGGAAGCGGTCAGGGCGTAGTGGAAACGCATGAGGATGTCCCCCTCAGTGGTGCGAATGGAGCGCCCGGAGCCTACCGGTAGTGATGACAGTGTGGCGGTGAAGTGAAGAACTTGTGACTATGGTTGCCAGTTGTCGGTAGTGCCCGGTGCCTGGTCACCCTGCGGGGCGCCCTGGGCAATTCCCTGGTCGGCTTGTCGTCAGGTGCTTAACCGCGCCCCGCCCGGGTGAATCTGCGGTTGTGGCAGAACCGGCCTACTCAGTAGCGCGTCGTGCGGGGCATGGAAGCGATCAACGAAGTGCATGTGTCGGAGCCGGGTCGGTCGTGGTCGATGTCGCCGCGGCCGACGACGAGACCGCGTTCGCGTTCCACACGGAGCTGGCCGCCCGGTGGGTGACCACCGGGGTGGAGCGCACGACACGGGATGCGGGCCAGCCAGGTGTCCGTCTGCGCTGCTACCTCGACCTGCGCCAGCCCATCAACGCATCCGGCCAGGCGCCGGCGCCCCATTGAACAGGCAGCCCCGGCCCGGGCTCTCGCCTTCCCGCACCCGGTTTCGGGTACAGTCGGCCTGCTGTGGTGGGGAGCCGGACCGCAGGCGCCGGTATGACGAGTACACCCATGTGGGCGGCGCACTCAGCAAACGCCTGACAGCGCCCTCTCAGGGGCCGTTATGAACGGTGCATGCTCAAATCTGTGCTGCGCGGCCTGGCTGCCGCTGCTCTCGCCGTCCTGCCCCTGACCGTCTCCACGCCCGCTCACGCGGTCGAGACGCTTCCGCTGTCCGAGGCCGTCGTGCGTCTGCCAGTCGCGGTCGAGTCCCGCGACGGCTACGACCGGGACGCCTTCAGGCACTGGAACGCCGGCGCGAACCCGTCCGACGGGTGCAACACGCGCGCGGAGGTGTTGATCGCGGAGGCGGTGGAGCCGCCGACGGTGGGGCCGAAGTGCCGCCTGACGGGCGGCCGCTGGTGGTCGTACTACGACCAGGTGTGGGTGACCTCGGCCTCCGCCCTGGACATCGACCACATGGGCCCGCTCGCCGAGGCATGGGACAGCGGCGCCTCGGTGTGGTCGGCGCAGCGCCGGGAGGCGTACGCCAACGACCTCGGCGCGGCCGCCAGCCTGGTCGCGGTCACGGCCCGTTCGAACCGGTCCAAGTCGGACCAGGACCCGGCCCAGTGGCTGCCGCCGGCAGCTGAGGCGCACTGCCGGTATGTAGGGGAGTGGGTGAGCACGAAGCTCCGATGGGCCCTGTCGGCGGATGAAGCCGAGGTGGCGGCGCTGCGCGAGGTGGCGGACCGTTGTCCGGAGCAGACTGTGACGTACGAGCTGGCCCCGTGACCGGAGTGAGGCAGGACGTGGTGCTGTTCGCCGAGGCATGGGACAGCGGCGCCTCGACGTGGTCGACGCAGCGCCCAGAGGCGTACGCCAACCATCTCGGAGACGCCACCAGCCTCGTCGCGTCCACCGCACGCTCCAACCAGTCCAAGTCCGGCCAGGACCCGGCCGAGCATCTGCCGCCGGCGGGTGAGGCCCACTGCCGCTACCACGCCGAGTGGGAAGGCATGAAGCTCCGCTGGGCGCGGTCGGCGGACGAGGCCAAGCCGGCGACGCTGCGCGAGGTGGCGGGCGGCTGCCTGGAGCAGACCGTGACGCACGAGCCGAACCCATAACCACGGGATAGCAGAACGCGAACAACGGGAGGAACTATGGCCAAAGCACGAAGGACACGACGGGGATCGCCACGGTCACGGCCGCCGCGGGGCTGCTGTTGGTGACGGGCGCCGGCGAGTGCCGAAGTGAAGTCCACCTGCGGCACCTACCTCTGTGTCGCCACCGCATACCAGGGCCGCGACTACGTCCAGGACATCACCGTCACCACGAGGGCCGGCCTGCCGGGGACGCTGCTTCGAAGCACGGTTCGACTCCGGCGTACACGGGTGTCTCCGACCCGTTTCCGATGACGCATCATGTGGAGTGCGTGGCGATCCTCGAACCGGCCGCGAAGGGCTCCTGACCTGCGGCTTTGCGCGTGCGCATTATGTGCGGTGTGGGCGTTACAGGTGATATCTTGACGCTGAAATGACGCTCGTGACGCTCATTTGACGCTCGTTCTGATGGGGCGTCAGGCGCCTTTTCGGGCAGGTCAGACCCTGTCAAGGTGGCGAGCATCGATGGGGCGCCGAGGACAGGCGACGCTGAGCGTGGACCTACTGAGTCGTGCTGATCAGATGTCCCGGAAGAGGCCAGCCAACGCCATGACCTGCGATGCCTGGGCGTCGCAGGTCGTTGACCTGCATGAATGGCCTTTCCGTTGTTTCCCGCTCGTGGTCCCGCGGGCAGGAAGCACTCTCCGTCAACCGTGCACGGGCTCGTTGAACTTGACCTTCAACCCCGACTCATCTCGCGCTGGAGTTGAAGGTCAAGGTCACAGCAGGTACGAGAAGCGCAGTGCCCCGCCCTCCTCGCGGTAGCGGCCTCGGCCTCGCTTTCCGTAGGGGTTGGGGAGCATCTGGATGGCCATCTTGTGCGGGGTGAGGGCGTGGGTGACCACCAGGAGGCGCCAGCGGTCGTTGCCCGCGTGCTGGCGGGCCGCGCGGACCTCGCTTTCTCCCAGCTCGAAGCGGCCGCCTTCGCCCCCGGTCGCCTTCACCTCGTACAGGTAGGGCCGGCTGCCGGAGCCGACTTGGAAGTGTCGAAGCCGAGCCCGTCGTCGCCGGACGGGCCTGGGAAGGCTTTGCGGCGGTTGCCCGACACCCAGCAAGTTTCGTCCATGCTGTCCGGGTAGCGAACGCACAGCCACTGGTACGCGTACCACTCGCCCACGTACCCGATGGCCTCCCGCTGGGCTGTGGTCAGCCCGCTGTCCGTGCCGCCCCCGTACCGCCACCCGCGGGTGCGACCAGTGGCCTGGGTGCGCCCTGCTTGGGGGCGGGGGTCCGTGAAGCGGAGCGGTCCGGCGGCGGTGATGCCTGGCGCCGAGCCGCTCTGCAGGACCCGGTCGAGTTCGCGGGTGAGAGCGGTGAAGTCGCCTGAGTGCACGTCGAAGTCGCGGCCGCCGACGGAGATTGACCGCCGTTTGCGCTCCCGTTCGCGGCGCTCGTGTTCCGCTGCGTTGCGCACCCGGTCCAGGTCGGCCTCGGACAGCCCGTGCCGTTCGGGATCCGTCGCCACCGCCATCCCGTCGGGCCACTGGCCAAGGGTCGCCAGCCAGCCGACGACGTCGGCGGGGGACAGAGGTCGGAAGTCCAGCGCGCCCGCAGCCTCAAGCCGCGTGGTGACCTCCCCAGCTGGCTCGCCTCCGGCCAGGGCCGCCGGCAACGGGTGTCCGGCTGCCCTGACCAGGACCGCGAAGTTCGGCGGCCAGGCCGGTGATCGTACGGAGGTTCGCGCCGCGTACCTGGTCGGGGGCGGGCAGGCGTTCACCCGACCGGGGCAACGGCACCGGGCGGCTCAGGCGCAGCGCCAGCTGCTCCTCCACGTGCTCCTCCAGGAGCGCCGTGGCGGCCGTGTCCACGGTGTACTCCCATGCCTCCGGCGCGGTGATCCAGTCCAGGGCCCTGACCGAGGGCCAGTCAGGCATCGGACGGCGCGCGTCGAAGTCCTCCAGCGCCGCCCAGCGCAGCCGGTCGACGAGGTCCTTCTTCCGCAGGTCCAGGTAGGTGCGGAGCGCCTCTTCATGCTCGGCGGCGTGGCTGACCGGGTCCAAGGGCGGGCTCATCGCGCGCAGGGTGTCGTTCAGCTCGGCGAATCCGATGCCCAGGTCGCGCCGCAGTTCGTCCGTACCGCGGGCCGCGCGGGCTCTGGCGATGAACTCGGATACGGGGATCGGGAGCTCGGCGGCGTACTTCTCGAGGTGGGCCTGGAACTCCCGGGTGTCACCGGGCGGCGGCAGGATCAGCGAGTTCGCCGTCTCCGTGCCGAGCAGGTGGACGAGGAAGGGCCGGCAGCGTTCCAGGACCGCGCCGATGGCGCCGTCGATCCGGCGGCTCGTCTCCTCGACCTGACGGACCGTGACTTCCAGGGCGTCGGCGAGATCCTCGTGGCCCGGGTCGAGCAGGTCGGCGTGGCAGGAGGCGAGCTGGTGCGCGGCGAGGCGCAGTCGGTCGCCGAACTCCCGCCGTCCCAGCAGCTCGGCGACGGCCACCACGAGGCGGGCGGTCTCCGGCCAGCCAGGCTCGCCTGCCGGAGCGAGGACCCGCGGATGCTTCGGATCGGGCAGCGGCAGCACTCCGCCGAGGCGGCCCGGCAACGTCACGGGCCGGCCGTCGAGCTCGATGTCCCAGGAGCGGTAGCGGTGCAGACGTACGCCCCGGACCAGGGACGTCAGCTCGCTCAGCTCGGCCTCGCTCGCCCGGGGGCCACGCGCCAGATGGTCGCAGAGAACGCCCACGGCCAGCGTGAGCCAGGGCAACCGCTGGACCAGGGGCTCTCCCATGGCCGCGGCATCCACCTGTGCGCCGTCCACGGTCACCGTGAACTTCAGGTCGTCGGTGCGCCGGACGCCAGCGGGGTGTCCGGCCGCCAGCAGCGCGGCGGCCTCCGCTGCGACACCGGGAAGGATGAGCAGGGGGCGCGCCATCTCCCGTACCAGCAGGGCCGTCAGACTGTCACGTTCACTGCTGACGTAAAGCACGGTCCGGGCATCACCGTCGTCATCACTCTCCCCGCCGTCCAGGGCGGACAGCGGTACGCTGATCAGCCGGTCCCCGGACTCAGCCAGCAGACTGGCGTCCTTGGGCAGTGCGGGACGAGGACGTCGTACGAGGTGCCTCCAGGCGCGTTCGTTGGCGCGCTGCGCGGCGGGCCGGTCCTCGGCCCCCAGCGTGCCCTCCGCCGCAAGGCGTCCCAGGTCGGCGATGAGGCGGGCGCTGTCCCGGGGGTCGTCCCAGGTCGGCAGCCGCATTTCCCGTAGGCGGTCGCCCGCCTTCCCACGTTCCAGAAGGCGGCGCAGCCGATGGTCGACGGTCGGCGCGTACGAGGGCTCCTCCTCCAGTCCGGGCGGGCAGTGCCAGGCATCGGCCGGCCGGACGAATCGGACGGCCCGGTCGCGGCCCCGCACCGGGAGCCACGGCTGCTCCCTGACGAAGGCGCCGAGCGGGGTCAGGACCCGTTCCCTGTCCGGGGGACTCTGGCTGCCGGCACTGGTCCAGAGGCTGGCGAACTTCGCGTCCTCCCAGCTGGCCAGGCCATGCAGGACAAGCCGTGCGTACGCCAGCCGGGCCTCCTGCCCCAGGCGCCCGACGACGTCCTGGCCGGGGAGCCGCCAGGCGGGGGTTCCCCGGTACAGCGTCCGGGGGTAGTAGACACCGGGCCAGTGGACGTACGGCTCCCATTGTTCCTGTACCTCGGCAGACACCTTCGCCATGCGGACCAGCCGCCGAGCGTTGAGCTTCTGGCCTTGCTCTACCCGGCTCAAGGCGTCGGGGGACCTGACCGGGACCAGCCCATCGGCGACCCCGGCCTCCAGCAGGAACGCCCGCCACTCCTCGGTCTCGCTCCGCTTGGCGAACTCCTCGGGCGCGGCGAGGAGGCGCCCGGCGATCGCCTTGAGGCTCTTCGACACGTCCTGCCCGGCGGCGACCACCGCCGCCAGGTCATCACCGGCGGACGCGCGGCCCCAGCCCTGGCCGAAGACGGCGTCGCTCGCCTTGATCAGCCGGCCGTCCGCCGACGGTACGTACAGTCCGAGCGAGGAGATCTCCATCCCGCCCAGCGAACGCCGCGGCTGCCACAGCCGGAAGACGAACCGCAGGGTCTGGAGCCGCAGCCGGAGATCGGTGCTCGCGCCGAGTGCCTGCCGTACGTGGTCCAGCAAGCCCTTTGTGTCGTACGGCCGGACGAGCCCTTCCTCCTCGAGGAAGGCACGGGCACTGCGCCCGCGCGTGTGCTCGCCGCGGTCCTTCCAGACCAGCCCCGGGTGCAGGTAGAACAACCGCTTGCGGAGCGGGGCGGGAACGGAGGGGGCCTCGGTCTGGTTCGTCTCCGTTTGCACCGGCTGGAAGAACGCCTCGCGACGGGCACCCTGACCGCCCGGCTTGCCCCGTGCCCGTGTGCTCGTGCCCGTACCTGTCGTGCCGGGGGGACGGTTGGTGTGCTGCAGTGTGCGGTCCTCCGCGAGCAGCAACTGCCTGCCGTGCAGGACGTGCCCGTTGTCCGCGAAGAGGGCGGCCAGGTCCTCGTACAGCGCGCTCCACTGCTCGGGGGATTCACCGGGCCCAGGAAGGGGAAGGCCCTGGGCGATCCGTTCCACGTACTCGGCGAGGATCTCCAGGCCCGGCTCCCAAGGGCACCCGAGGGCCTTGCATAGGCTGGCCAGCCGTTTCAGCCGGTCGCCGCCGGTCTCGGGGTCCGCCACCACGATCCCGGTCTTGTGCGCGTGGTGTGCCGTGAGGACGGTCAGGTCGAGGTCCGGCCACAGGGCCGCGTCCCGGGGCGGAGCCCAAGCCGCCTCGGGCGGGGCGCCGTCCGCGGCGAGGACGGGCACGAGCGACACGTCGGCGAGTTCGCTCGCGTGCACGCGCAGGGCCGCCGCGCGGAGCCACCCCGGCGAGCCCTTCTCGCTTTCCCAGCTCACCAGGTCCACGGCTAGCTGCCGCATGGACGGATCGGGCACGTTACGCAGTACCGCGGCGGTCGCCAGACAGGTTTCGGCGACCGCGTCGAGCAGTAGCACGTTGAGGGGGTTGTCGAAGGGGAGCCCGGTGCGGTCGAAGTCGGTGAAGAACGGGGCGTTCATGTGCCCCGGGAACGGCGCGGTCTGGTCCCCGTCCATCGGCAGGAAGGTGTAGATCTGCCCGCGTCGCGGTCGCCGTGGGGCGGGCAGCGGGAGCGCGACCTCAACGACAGCGGACCGCTTCCACTCCTGCCACGTGTCGTCGAGCAGCCTGGCACCGACGGCCTCGGCGAGCGTGCTGTTCAGCCGTTCCTTCTCGACGGTGCCCCGGGCCACGAGAAAGGTGTCGGACGGGCCCAGGCGCACGGTCGCAAAGGAGACTGGAAATTCGTGCCCAGCGCCGTCCTGCGCCACCGCGAAGGGCTCCTCGGAGCGGGAAAGCTCGTGCCGCTCGTGCGCCTCGTGGTCGCCATCCGGATCGTCCGCCTCGCCACCGGTGGCCCGCCGTTCCAGCGTCAGGCCGGCGAGCCGGTCGAGGAACAGCATTACGGGTACCTTCGCCCCCGCGAGCTCGCGCATCCGCAGCCGGACCTCGGCCCGGGCGGCCTCGCTCAGCAGGGGCAGCCGGACGACGGTCACATACCCCTGGGCGGCGAACTGCCGGCATGTTGCGGGCACATCGACCAGCGGCAGGGGTGCCTGGAGCGGCGGATACGTGGCGGCCACTTCGTGGGCGTTGTCCTCACCGGCGAGGAACTCCTCCATCGAGGCCAATGGGCTCAGCGGTGATGCGGCTCGCGCGAATTCGAGTGGCGGATCTGTTGGGCAGCCAGGGAACTTGTTTACGTATCGGGTGAGTCCCGGGGATTCGGACACCCTCAGCGCTGCTGCGAAATTCGGCGGGAGTCGCACCGCTTCCGGAGATCGTCCAGCCATTCTCATCTTCCGTATGTGTAAGTGCACGTACGATCGACTGACGGCGGAAGGTCATATAACTACACGGGTCACTGATGAGGTGAGTGGGAGGGTCGAGCACATCTTCGGCCCAGGAGCCCTGTCGCACCTACAGCAGGTTTATCGCAGGAACCTATGAGGGTCGTGTGGCTCTGAAAGTGATAGGTGGTGACGTTCGCATGGTCGATCCCGCAGAGTACGACAAGGATATTCCTCGCGTTCAAGAGAATTTGCGTAAATTTGAACGCGCCTTTGGGAGGGTTCGCGGGACCCACAAGGGACCCGCACATGCGCTCGTCGCGACCGCGAGGAGGAGGCACAGACTGTCCGGTACGGATCCTCTGCTGCCGACAGTAATGGGGGCAGTCATCCAGAGCGCCCACCGGCGCAGCCCGTCTGGTCGCGAGTGCGGACAAGGAGGACGGCGCACCGTGCTGATGCCGACCGGACCTACCACTGGCAGGCCACCTGCCCGACCAGGGTGAACTCTGGCCCGTCGTCGACAGTGCCGGCAGCGCCACCGGCCCCTGCAGACTCACTGCCAGAGCGACGTCATTCGCAGGGGACAGCTGCTCTGTGGCACACAAGTGAACAGGCGTGTTGGTGCCGTGCACTCGCTCAGTTGCCTGAGGTTCGGAGGATGACGCGTCGCGCTGACCTCAACCTCTGCCGGCCAGTCGGGTCTCTTCGGCCTGGCTCGTTGCTGATGGCCCAGCGTGGCAACTATCTCTTAGGAAGCCTGGAGATCAGGGTCTGTGACGCTCATCCAGCCGACGTCGAATGGATGAGCGGCGACACCGAGGACTGGGCGGTCACGGTCGAGAAGCAGGAAGGGACCGTCTCCCTGGCAGAGGTGCTGCATGCCTTGATGGCAGATGTTCCCGAGATGCGCCGCCGTCACCCGGCAGGCAGGCTGACCACAAACCGTGCCCCGGGGGTGTGGTCGGGGTCGTACGTCATCTCGCCTCCGGCGGAGCGGGCCAGGCGTCGCGCCAGCGGCAGTCCCAGGCCCGCTCCGCTGTGTCCGTCGCCGGGATCCGCGCGTCGGCCGGGCTCGAAGAGCTGTCCGGCGAACGGGGGCGGTACGCCGGGGCCGTCGTCGATGACCTCGATGCGTACGCCGTCGGGTGCGCGGTAGGCGTGGACGGTGATCTTGGATCGGGCGTATCGGCTGGCGTTGGTCAGGAGCGGGCTGATGATGCGTTCGAGGAGGGCGGGTGGGACTCCGGCCTCCAGGGGCGGGCCGTCGGCGGTGACCGTCAAGTGGGATGGTGCGTCGAGGACTTCGGTGAGGCGTCGCAGCGTGGGGAGGATCTCGGCGGTGCCGGGAGCGGTGGGTGCGCCGCCGCGGGCGTCGTCGAGGAGGGTGTCGCAGATGGTGCGCATGGACTGGGCGGCTTCCGCGATGACCTTGTGGGTGGCGTGGGTCTGGTCGGCGGTGCGGGGGCGGGTCTGCCACCAGTCGAGTTCGGCGATGATTCGGCTCAGGGGTGTGCGCAGCTCGTGCGAGAGTTCCCCGGTGAGCTGCCGCTCGTGGCGCAGGAGGGTGCGGATGCGGTCCAGTATGGCGTCCAGTGATGTACCGAGGCGCGTGAGTTCGGACGGGTGCCGCGTATGGCCGAAGCGTTCTTCGGAGGCGACGGCGCTCCACTGGGTGGCCTGGTCGGTCATCGTGCGGACCGGGCGCAGTGCGCGGCCTACCGCCAGCCGGGTCAGGGCGTAGGTGCAGGCGAGCATCACGGCGTCCAGGGCGAGTGAGCCCATGAGCAGGGTGTCGGCCGAACTCCGGTACGGGGAGAGGCCGAGGGCGGTGACCACCGTGGCCTCGCTGTTGTCTCCGGACACCGGTTGCGAGCACAGCCGGAGAGGGCCGTCGACGCCGGCGGTGACGCACCGCCGCCCGCCGTGCCCGGCGAGGGCGTCGGCGACGCGGGTGAGGGGCCCGGCGTTCGGGGGCTCTTCCAGCAGGCGTCCGTCGGCGTAGATCCACACGTTGGTGTCGAGGAGGGCGTCGTTGGAGGTTTCCAGGACTCGTACGGTCGTGCCGGTGGTGTCGATGGTCGTCGCGACGGCGGCGGCTCGGGTGCGCAGTTCGTCGTCCGCCTGGTGCTGGAGGCGGTGTTGGGCGACGGCGTTGAAGGCGACGGTGAGGATCAGTATCAGCAGCGCTGCCGTGGTGAGGGCCACGAGGGAGAGCCGGCCGCGCAGCGTGCGGGGGGCCAGACGGTGGAGGAAGGCGGTCAGGGCGGGCCGCGGCCGGTGGCGGGTGCCGCTCATGACAGCCGGTGGCCGATCCCGCGTGCCGTGCCGATGGTCCGGTCGCTGCCTGCTGCGCGCAGCTTGCGGCGCAGGCGGGTCAGATACTGGTCGAGGGTGTTTTCGTGGACCTGGGCGCCCTCGGGCCAGGCTGCCCGGACCAGCTCGCGGCGGCGCACGATGTTGCCGGAAGCCGCCATGAGCGCTGCCAGGAGACGGAACTCGGTCGGTGTCAGGTCGACTCGGGTGCCTCGGACGCTGACCACGTGCCGGACGGCGTCCAGTGCCAAGTCTCCCGCTGTGGCGGAAGGCGGGGGTGCGGCGCGTTTGAGGGCTGCCCGCAGGCGGGCCGCGAGTTCGGTGAGGTGGAACGGCTTGGGCAGGTAGTCGTCGCCTCCGGCCGAGAACCCGGACAGCCGGTCGTTCAGCCGGTGGTGGGCGGTCAGGAAGATGACGGGGGAGAGGAAACCGTTCGCCCGCATGGCCTGGCACACGTCCCGTCCGTCGGCGTCGGGCAGCCCGACGTCGAGCACGGCGGCCGAGATGCCGGGGGTGGCCAGTCGAAGGGCGGTGGCGCCGTCCGGTGCGGGGACGGTGTCGAAGTCCTCGTCGCGCAGTCCGCGCATCAGCACGTCACGCAGGGCGTGATCGTCCTCGACGACCAGGATCGTCTGGCGCATGGCCCTCCCTCTGCCCTCGTGCCACGTCCGTCTGTTCCGGTGCCGTGTGCGTTCGGCCCCCTGCTGTGCTGCCCGTCGGTTCTGCCGTCCCGCGCGCCGAGTCCGTGTCCGTGTCCGTCGTCCCGGGGGTCCATCGGTCGGGCAGCCAGTGGGCCACGGTCCACAGGCACAGGCCGAGCCACCCGAGGGCGAACAGCCAGCCGCCGACGACGTCGGTGAACCAGTGCACTCCGAGGTAGACGCGGGTCAGGCCGACCGACGCGCCCCAGCCGCCGATGACCAGGGTGAGCGGGGTCGTGCCGCGCGGGCCGCGCACGCGGACAGCGATGATCAGCAAACCCGCGGTGAGGGCCGCCGTGGTGGTGTGACCGGACGGGAACGACCATCCCGAGGCATGCGTCGCCCAGTCCGTCATGGGTGGTCGCGGCCGGGCGACGAGTGCCATCACCGCGTACCGCAGCGCCTGGCCCGCCCCGAGGCAGCCCAGACAGAGCGCGATGGCGAGCGCGCGCTGCCGTGGGGTGCGCCCAGCGATGAGCGCGGCCAGTACCGCCAGCGCGTACGGGACGAGACCGGTCCCGGTGTCGGTCAGCCCGCGGGCGAACGCCACCGCCACGTCGGGCCGGTGGCCGACGGACCACGCGAGGATGTCGGCGTCCGCGAACAGCGCCATGCCGTCGTGGCCCACCACGGCCATGGTCAGCACGCCGAACGCCGTCCACGCGCCGAGCCCGCAACTGCCGGCCAGTTCGGCGACATCGCCGCGCTTCACGACACCCCCAGCAAAGGACGCAGACGGGTGGCCGAGAGCCGTAGGGCTGCGGCCTCCGCACGCCTGCGCAGCGCCGACATGACGAGCAGGGCGGCCACGGCGCCCACCACGACCCCTGCCAGCACGTCGTGGGGGTAGTGCGCGCCCACCCAGACGCGCGAGACGGCCATCGCGCAGGCGGCTACCACGGCGAGAGCGCCGAGTCGGCGGGAGACGAACAGCAGGGCGACGGCCGCCGCGGCGGCGATGGCCGCGTGGTTGCTGGGGAAGGACCAGTCGCCGGGCGCCGGACAGGCCTCCAGCGTGGTCACCCGCAGGCTCTGGCAGGGGCGGTCCTCGCGCACCAGCAGCTTCAGCACCGCGTCCACTCCGAAGGCCACGACCACGACGAACGGCACGGCGAGCGCCGTCACCGACGCGGTGGCGCCCACACGCCGGGCGTACCACCAGCCGACGGCCATGAGCACCGCGAACAGGACCAGCCCGTACGTCGACCAGGCCGACACCGTGTCGTCCAGCCAGGCGGGGGAGTGCCGAGCGAGGTTCACGACGTCGGTGTAGACCGAGCCGTCGACCGACGAGCCGTCAAGGGCGATGATCATCCGCGCGCCTCCTTCGTCTTCGCGTCCCGGCGCGAGCGGTACACCTCGGAGGCGACCGGAATCAGCGACAGGGCCACGATCACCGCGACGATCGGCAGCAGGTAGCGGTCCACGTTCGGCACGGAGGAGCCCAACCCGTAGCCCGCCAGGGTGAGACCCAGGCTCCACACCAGCCCGCCGGTCACCTGCCAGACGGTGAACGTCCGCACCGGCACCCGCAGGGCGCCCGCCATCGGGTTCAGGACCGTGCGCACCACCGGAACGAAGCGGGCCAGGACGATCGCCTTCGCGTACCCGTAGCGTTCCAGCAGCTCTTCCGCGCGTCTCGCCCCCTGGTGCAGACGGGCCGAGCGGCTTCGGGCGAGCAGGGTGCCGCCCGCTCGCCGGCCCAGGAGGTAGCCGCACTGTGAGCCGGCCAGCGCTCCCACCGCCGCAGCGACCAGGAGCGGGGCGAGTGACAGCGTCAGGCCGCTCCCGGCGGTGCCGGTGCACAGCAGACCGGCCGTGAACAGCAGGGAATCGCCGGGGAGGAAGAAGCCGATCAGCAGTCCGGTCTCGGCGAACAGCACGACGCCCACGCCCAGCACGCCGAAGGCGGACAGCAGCGACCGCGCGTCGAGCACATTGACGGCGAGCTGCGACGATAGGTGTATGGCTGTGGTCATCGTCGGGGGCCCCTTCATCGTTCTTCCGGACTGTCGGATGCGGCGGAACGGTGGCGTGGCGGCATCCGGCGACTGACTACAATCCTGTAGACGGTCTACTGAACTGTAGACGATGGCGGAGTGAGGAACGTTCCCATGACCGAAGCGAGGGACAAGACGGACGCGAGGGACGAGAGGCGGCCGGCCGGTGAGCTCGAAGCCGCCGTCATGGCCGCGCTGTGGGCCGCCGGGGCCCCCCTCACGCCCGGACGGGTGCAGACCGAACTCGGCTCCGGCCTGGCCCGGACCACGGTGGCGACCATACTGACCCGCCTGCACGAGAAGGGCGTCGTCGACCGGGAACGGCAGGGCCGCGGCTACGCCTACTTCCCCGTCCAGGACGCGCCCGGCCTGACCGCCCGGCGCATGCACACCGAACTCGACCGGGACACCGATCGGGAGACGGTCCTGGCCCGCTTCGTGGCCCAGCTCGGCCCCGGCGACGAGCAGCACCTGCGCCGGCTCCTGGAGGGTGACGAGCGATGACCGCTCTGCTGCTCCTCCCGCTGGTCCTGCCTTTCCTCGCGCCGGCACTGGCCCGCCGGGCCCTCGACCGCCTGGCCCCCGCCACCGCCCTGTGGGTCCTCACCGCCACAGCCCTGGCCCTGGCGGGAGCCTGCGTCGCCGCCCTCGGGGCGCTGGTCCTGACCGGACTGCTCAAACTCCCCGCCTTCGCCGCCCTCGGCGAACTCGCCCACCCCCTGCGGACCCCCTCGGACTACTTCGTCCTCCCCGCCGCCATGGCGGCCACCGGGGTGCTCACCCTCAGCGTCTGGACCCTCGCCCGCTCGGCCCTCCGGCAGACCCGAGCCTTTCAAACCGCCCGCACTCAGGCCGACCGCCGCCCCGCCGCCGGCGACCTGTGCGTGATCGAATCGCCCGATCCGGACGCCTACGCTCTGCCCGGCCGACCCCACCGCATCGTCGTCACCACCGCCATGCTGCGCACGCTGGAACCTGCCGAGCGTGAGGCCCTCTTCGCCCATGAACGCGCCCACAACCGGGCCGGGCACCACTACTTCCTGGCCGCCGCTGAACTCGCCGCCCACTGCCACCCCGCCCTGCGCACCACCCGCGCCACCATCCGGCTGGCCGCCGAGCGGGCTGCCGACGAGGCCGCTGCCGAGGTCACCGGAGACCGGCGCCTGATCGCCACGGCCATCGCCCGCGCCGCCCTCGCCACAAACGCCTCCCCCTCAACCCGACCGGACTTCGCCCCCGGGGCGACAACCGGACCGGTGCCGCAACGCGTCGCAGCGCTTCTCGCACCCGCCCGGACGCGCCCGCGCACCACACGCCGTACCGCGTTCCTTCTCGTGGCCTGCACAGTCCTGTCCGTCGCCGCAGGAGCGGCAGGCGTCGCGGACTTCCACCACGAGGTCGAGGTCGCCCAGGGCGAGGAGGCTCCCTGACCGGTTCGGCCCCGGCGGCCCACCGCCCGATGCGCAACCGGCCCGCCGCCCGATCATTCACAGGCGAGGACCGGCTCCAGCAGCCGGAGCAGGCCGCCGGTTGCGTCGGCGGCACCCAGCGTGGTGAGGGCGCCAAGCGCCGGAACGGGCATCGTCAGCGGCCACAGGCACGGGGACGGGGCGGCCTGGAGGGCGGCGATACGGCGGCAGACCGCGCGGTCGGTGAAGAAGCCGAGTCCGTGCGGGCTGCTCCGCGCCGGACGGCGTGACGAGCGGCTCCCTGGGGCCCTTGTGACCCGCGGGTACTGGCCGACGCCGCGCCGGACGGCGAGAGCCTGGTAGAGCCGGGCCCGGTGCGCCGCAGGCACTGGGGAGGGTGCCTGCTGACGGCCGTGGGACTGACGGACACGAAAGGCGGCGCGGGTGGTCACGTAGTACGGCGGTACTACGCGCCCATCGCAGTTCAGCCTCCCGGTACCACTCGATTCGGGTGATTCGGCACTTAGCGTTGCGGGTGAGGCGTCGGAGGTGAGGACGCCGGAGCCCGACAGGGAGAACGCGAATGATCGACGCACGGCGGTTGACCAAGAGGTACGGCGAGAAGACGGCCGTCGACGGGCTGGACTTCGTGGTGAAGCCCGGCACGGTGACCGGCTTCCTGGGGCCCAACGGTGCGGGCAAGTCCACGACCATGCGCATGATCGTCGGCCTCGACGCCCCGACGAGCGGTTCGGTGACCGTGAACGGCCACCCCTACGCCCGCCACCGGGCGCCGCTCCAGGAGGTCGGCGCCCTGCTGGAGGCGAAGTCGATCCATCCGGGCCGCTCGGCGTACAACCACCTCAAAGCGCTCGCGCTCACCCACGGCATTCCCGGCAGCCGGGTCGACGAGGTGATCGGCCTCGCCGGTCTCGACAACGTGGCGAAGAAGCGGGCCGGCGCCTTCTCCCTCGGGATGGGCCAGCGGCTGGGCATCGCGGCCGCGCTCCTGGGCGATCCGCAGACGGTGATGCTCGATGAGCCGGTCAACGGGCTGGACCCGGAAGGGGTGCTCTGGATCCGCAACCTCCTGAAAGGGCTCGCCGATCAGGGCCGGACGGTGTTCGTGTCCTCCCATCTGATGAGCGAGATGGCCCTGGTGGCGGACCACCTGATCATCGTGGGGCGCGGGCGGCTGCTGGCCGACACGACCGTGGCGGACCTGATCCGCGAGGCCGGCGGGGACACGGTGAAGGTCGTCACCCAGGATCCGGCCCGGCTGCGAGACGTACTCGCCGGGCCGGACGTCGATGTCACCGGCCGGATCGGTTCCGAGGAGCTGCAGGTGACTGGGCTGACCGCCCGCGAGATCGGGCTGAGGGCCGCCGAACACGGCATCGCGCTGTTCGGACTGAGCGCGCGAAGCGTGTCGCTGGAGGAGGCGTTCATGGATCTGACCAGGGATGCCGTGGAGTACCACGGCTCCACGACTGCGATCGAGACGCTTGGGAGGCCCGCATGAGCACCCTCACCGCAACCGCAGAGGAACCCAGGACCACTCCCGCTGGCCCCGCCTACCGGGTGACGGGACGGCGAGTGCTCGCCTCCGAGTGGGCCAAGCTGTGGTCCCTGCGCTCGACCTGGATCACCTTGGGCCTCGGCCTGCTGTTCCTGGTGGCCTTCGGCCTGATCTCCGCGAGTCGCTACAAGTCGGGGATCGACTCCGGTCACATGGACCGGGACTTCGCCGATTCGACGGCCGTCAGCTTGTCGCTCTTCGGTACGAACTTCGCCCAACTGGCCTTGGGCGTGCTCGGCGTGCTGGTCACGGCGGGCGAGTACTCGACCGGCATGATCCGTTCCACGCTTGCGGCGGTGCCCCGCCGGCTGCCCGTGCTGTGGTCCAAGGCGGCTGTGTTCGGGCTGGTCGCCCTGGTCGTGGGGATGGTGGGTGGGTTCGTCGCCTTTCTGTTCGGCAGTGGAATCGTCTTGGGCACTCCCGCGGCGATGAGCCTTTCGGACGCTGGTGTATTGCGGAGTCTGCTGGGCGCGGGGCTCTACCTCGGCCTGGTCGGGGTGATCGGCGCCGCCCTGGGCGCGCTGCTGCGGTCGGTGGCCGGAGGGATCTCGGTGTTGGTCGCCGTCCTGATGCTGGTCCCGGGGCTGATCTCCCTGCTGCCGAGCTCCTGGCAGGACGACATCAGCCCCTACCTGCCGTCCAACGCGGGTGAGTCGGTGTTCGCGCTGACCCACGACTCGACGTCACTGTCGCCGGGCGCCGGGCTGCTGGTCTTCCTTTGCTGGACGGCGCTTGCGTTGGGCGGCGCGGCGTACCGGCTCGCGCGCACCGACGTCTGACGCCCGCACCATGGACAGGTGACGTCCGTGACCACCGATGACATCAGCGGGATGGGACCGCTGGTCGCCCGGCTGTCCCGGGGCGGCCAGCGGTTGCGGCATGCCGACCGGGCCCATCCGTGGGTGCTGGACACCGGCGTCGTGCTCGTGGTCCTCCTGATGTTCTGCCTGCCCGACCTGCTGCGCGGTTCTGTGGGCAACGGCGACGCCCCGCGCCGCTTCCGGCTCGCCTTCACCGAGCTGCCCGTCGCGGGAATGCTGGCACTGCAGGCAGGACTGGTGCTGCCCCTGCTGTGGCGGCGACGCAAGCCCATGGCGGCCTTCGGTGTCATCGCCGCGGTGTTCGCCCTCCAATGGTCGCTGGGCGCGGCGCTGCGCGCGGACGTGGCCCTCTTCATCGCCCTGTACAGCCTGGCGCTGCACGGGCGGCTGCGGCAGTTGCCGTGGGCCGGTGCGGTCATGGCGGGAGCCATGCTGCTGGTCGCGGTCCGCGCGTCCTCGGCCGTGTCCGTCTGGGACGCGCTGTTCTTCCTGCTGAGCACGGCGACGGCAGCCCTCGCGCTCGGCCTGATGGTGCGGATCCGCAGGGCCCAGCTTGCCGGTCTGCGGGAGCGGGCGGCCCGGCTGGAGATCGAGCGCGACCAGCGCAGCAGACTGGCCACGGCCACCGAACGCACCCGGGTTGCCCGCGAGATGCACGACATCGTCGGCCACAACCTGTCCGTCATCATCACGCTCGCTGATGCCGGTGCCTACGCGACGGACGTCGCCCCCGAACGGGGCAAGGAGGCCCTGCGGCTCATCGGCGACACCGGCCGGCAGGCCCTCGGCGAGCTGCGGCGCGTGCTCGGCGTGCTGCGCGAGGCGGGGGACGGTCCGGCCGGCGGGCCCGAGCTCAGCCCGCAGCCCGGCATCGCGGACGTCGGCGCACTGTGCGCCACGGTGCGCGCCGCCGGACTGGGGGTCGTCTACCGGACCTCCGGCGACGTCGATGCCCTGGACGGCGGAGTCCAGCTGACGGTGTACCGCATCGTCCAGGAGGCCCTCACCAACACCATGAAGCACGCCGCCGGCGACGCCCGGGTGCACCTGGCGGTCGTCGTGACGGGCTCCCGGCTGAGCATCCGGGTCCAGGACACCGGCCCGGCCGCCCGGCCGGGACCGCCGAACGAGGCAGGGCAAGGGCTGGTGGGCATGCGGGAGAGAGCAGCTCTGTACGGCGGAACCGTCAGCGCGGGGCCGACGGGCGGCGGAGGATGGAGCGTCGAGGCCGTCCTCGACCTCACGCCCCAAGGCGGTGACCGGTGACCACCGTCCTCGTGGTGGACGACCAGCCGTTGCAGCGCTACGGCTTCCACCTGCTGCTGGACTCCGTCCCTGAGACCGACGTGGTCGGGGAGGCCGCCCACGGCGTGGAGGCCGTCCGCAAGGCCGCCGAAACGCGCCCGGACGTCGTCCTGATGGACGTCCGCATGCCCGGCATGGACGGCATCGAGGCCACCCGCCGGATCGTCGCGGCCGGCGGCCGCTCACGCGTCCTCGTGCTCACGACGTTCGACCTCGACGAGTACGTCCACGCCGCGATCCGGGCCGGCGCCAGCGGCTTCCTCCTCAAGGACGCGCGCCCCGACGAGCTTCTCGCCGGCATCCGCGCCGTCGCCTCCGGCGACGCCGTGATCGCTCCCGCCCTCACCCGCCGCCTCCTGGACGAGTTCGCCCAGTACGTCCCCGCCCACCGGGGCGACTCCGTCGAGGACCCGAAGCTCGGCTCCCTCACCGACCGCGAGCGGGAGATCCTCGTCGCCGTCGGCAAGGGCTGGACCAACGGCGAGATCGCCGCCCGGTTCGTGCTCTCCGAGTCGACCGTCAAGACCCACGTCGGCCGCGTCCTGGCCAAGATCGGAGCCCGCGACCGTATCCAGGCCGTGATCTTCGCCTACGACCACGGTCTCGCCCGGCCCAACGCGGACTGAACCCGATGAGCGGCGGCCGGGAGGACCCGCAGCCTGCACGCTGCTCCCGCGCCGCGACGCCCGTCACAGTTCCAGGCGGTAGCCGTGACCCCGCAGGGTGGTGATGCGGGGCAGGCCGCCGGGGTGGGCCGAGGCGTCGGCGGACCGCGCCAGGCGGCGGCGCAGGCCGGCCATCGTGACGTCGAGGGTCTTGGTGGAGCCGAACCAGTTCTCGTCCCAGACCTCGGCCATCAGGGTCTCCCGGGAGACGGCCTCCCCTGCGTGCCGGGCCAGGACGGCGAGCAGGTCGAACTCCTTGGGACGCAGGTCGACGTCCGCGTCGTGCAGCGTGCAGCGTCGGGCCACGACGTCGAGGACGAGGTCGGCCAGCCGGACGGGTTCCTGAGGCGGTGCGGCGACGACCCGGCGGCGCAGATGGGCGCGGAGCCGGGCGAGCAGCACAGTCAGGCTGAAAGGCTTGACGAGGTAGTCGTCGGCCCCCGCGTCCAGCCCGGCGATGACGTCGATGTCGTCCGTGCGGGCGGTCAGAATGACGATCAGCAGGTCCGGATGCCGGTCGCGCATGGCGCGCGCGACGTCCAGACCGTCGATGTCGGGCAGTCCCAGGTCGAGCAGCAGCACGTCGTACGGGGTCCGCGCGGCCAGCGTGAGTGCTGCGGAACCCGTCCGGCTCCAGGTCGGTGCGTAGCCGTTGCCGCGCAGGCCGGTCTCCAGGTGGCGGCCGATGGTGTCGTCGTCCTCGACGACCAGGATGCGGTGACGGCTGGAATCGGCGGTCGCGTGCGTACGCATGCTGGACAGCGTAGGAGCGGGCGACGCGCGCGGCCCGTCCGCTCCCGTCCGCTCAGAGGTCACGCAGCTCCTCCACGGCGGGCCGGCCGGCGCTGCGGATGCCGTTCAGCGCGGCGGCCAGTACGGCGACGACGGCCGCGCCCGCGGTCAGGGCCAGGTAGCCGCCCGGCACCGACAGGCTCGCGGGCGGCGGGTCGAAGACACCCGTCAGGACCTTCACGAGCATCTCGGACAGGGCCCAGCCGATGACGGCGCCGCCCGCCAGGCCCCCGGCGGCCAGCAGCAGGGCCTCGGTGAGGACCATGCCGCGCAGTTGGCCGCTCTTCGCGCCGAGGACGGTGGCCACGGCGAAGGTACGGCGGCGCTCGGCGAGGCCCAGGGCGAGGACGAGCCCTCCCGCCCCGGCGGACAGCAGTACCGCGAAGGCCAGTTCGATCCGGGTGAGTCCGGCCAGGTCGACGGAGGTCAGACTGGTGCCGACCGTGCCGCGGGTCTGCGTGAGGTCGGTGACCGTGGCGCCGGTGCCCAGCTGCTTGCGCAGATGTGCGGCGATCTGCTGCTGGTGGCTGCCGCCCGTGTCGAGAAGGAAGGCGCCGACCGCGTTGCTGCCGGTCGCCTTCGCCACGTAGGCGGCGTTGGCGACGAAGAAGCTGTCCTTCGGCGCGGTCGGGAACTCCTTGACGATCCCCGCGTAGTGGAAGGGCACGGTGCGCAGGGCCTTCGTACGGGCGTCCTGGATCCGGAGGTTGACGGTGTCGCCCGGGGAGAGCTGGAAGTCGTGCACGGTCTCGGCGCTGACCAGCAGGTTGTCGGGGCGCTGGGCGAGTCGGCGCATCAGCTGGCCTGCCGTGCCGCCCGAGAAGTAGGCGTCCTGGAGCGAGGTGGCCTTCGCGACGGTGGCGGGCCGGACGCCGTAGAGGTCCTGGAGGTCGGAGCCGACGTAGGCGTAGCGGTGCTGGAGGGGCTCGACGTGCCGGACGCCCGAGACGTTCAGTGTGTCGGCCGCGCTCGCCCGGACCTGTGCGCCGGGCGGTTCGGTGACGGTGACGTCCGCGCCGTTGGTGAGGCGGGCGTCGACCTGGGACTGCTGCTGGTAGGTGGAGTTGAAGACGGCCGTGGAGATCGCGAACGACACGGCGAGGGCGAGCAGTACGACGGAGCGGGCCAGCGGGCGCCGACGTCGGGTCAGCACGGCTGCCGTGGTTTTGGAGAGGGTCGCGGTCAGCGGCCGGGCGAGGCGGGCCAGAACCGGCCGACCGTGGGCGAGGACCAGCAGGGTCAGCCGCCACAGCAGCAGGGCCGCGCCCAGCCACAGCAGGGCCGGACCGAGGAACGCCCAGTAGGAGACGGAGACGCTGGGTACGCCCTCCGGAGCGAGGACGAGGGCGTACTGGTTGCCGGAGGAGGCGCGGAAGACCAGCCAGGAGCCGATCAGCAGCGCGAAGTCCAGGCCGTACCGCAGCCACCAGGGCGAACGCGACCCGCGCGGCTCTCTCCTGGTGTCCGCGACGGTCACCGTGCGCAGATCACGCAGGGCGGGCACGAGCACGGCAGCGGCGGCCACGGCCACGCCGAGGACGAAGGCGACGGCGTACCACAGGGCCCAGGTGCCCGCGCCCGCCCCGAAGGAGGCAGCGCCGAAGGCGAGGCGGCCGGTCAGCGCGGCGAGCCCGAGACCCGCCAGGCCGCCGACGGCCCCGACCAGTGCGGCCTCCAGGCCCGCGAGCGCGGTGATCTGGCGGGGACGTAGCCCACGCAGCCGCAGCAGACCCTGTTCCCGGCGGCGCCGTTCGCCGCCGGCCGAGGCGACCGCCACGGTCAGGGCGGCGGCCAGGACGGCGCCGGGGACGCCGAGGAAGAGGAAGAGGATCTGGGCGTAGAGGGCGTCCTGGCGGGCGGAGTCGAGGGCGGCGCCGAGGTTGTTGCCGACGAGCGCGGAGCCGGCCGACCTGGCCTCCAGGTGGTGTGCGGCGCCGGTGACCGAGGTGAAGGCGGCGGCCGGGTCGGCCGGCAGTTTCGCGTCCCGGGCCACGTGGATCTGAGTGGTGACGTCAGTGGCTTGGCGGGTGAGGGAGGCGAACCGGGCGGCGGGCAGGAGGACGACGTTGTCCGGGGGAGCGGTCGGCTGGGACTGCGGGGGCGCGCCGACCTTCTGGAACAGCGAGTCGGCCTGGGGCAGGTCGACCACGCCGTCCACCCGCACCTGCCGCAGTCCGGCGCCGGGCAGCCGTACGCCGATGGTGTCGCCGGGGGCGGCGTGCAGGTTGGAGGCGGTCTGCTGGGCGAGCAGGACGCCGGTGCCGGAGCCGGAGAGCGTGCGCAGTTCGTCGGGGAAGTGGCTGCGGTAGCCGGTCGGCAGGCCGAGCGCGACGCCGGGGCCGGTCGTCTGGGTGCTGCCTCCCACGGTGGCGGTGAAGCCGGTGGTGCGGGCGAAGCCGACGGGGAGTGCGGCCCGGGTGCCGCCGGTGGCCTGCACCAGCGACCGCACGGCGTTCGGGTCGGCGCCGGGCTGTACCTCGACCTGCCAGTCCACGGCGACCGAGCGGACCGCGCGCTCGGTCATGGTCGCCTTGGACGCGGTGAGGAAGGAGCCGAGCGCGGCGACCAGGGCGACGGCGAGAGCGATTCCGGCGACGGCGGCCAGGAGCCGTCCGATGCGGTGGCGGGTCAGTCCGCCCGCCCAGGCGGTGATCATGAGAGGCTCCCTCGTGGATCCGGCGCTTGTGCTGCTTCGGGTGCGAGCAGCCGGCCGTCGCGCATGCCCCGCCGAACGGTGAGCCGGGCGGCGACGGCGGGGTCGTGGGTGGTGACGACGAGGGCCGCTCCCGTCCGGTCCGCCGCCGCCAGCAGGGCGTCCAGGACGCGGGCGCCGGTGGCGTGGTCGAGGCGGCCGGTGGGCTCGTCGGCGAGGATCAGCCGCGGCGCCTGCGCCAGCACGCGGGCCACGGCCACCCGCTGGGCCTGGCCGCCGGAGATCTCGTCGGGCAGCCGGTCGGCCAGCCCGGCCGCCCCGACCACGTCGAGCGCCTCGCCGACCCGACGGCGGGTGTCCTCCTGCGGACGTCCCGCGAGGACGAGCGGCAGCGCGGTGTTCTCCGTGACGTCGAGGGCGGGAATGAGGCTGTCGGCCTGGAACACCAGGCCGATGTCCCGCGGCCCGGGAAGTCCTGGCCGGGTGATCGTGCCGCTGGTGGGGCGTTCGAGCCCGGCCAGCAGATGGAGCAGGGACGACTTCCCGGACCCGGACGGTCCCACGATCGCCAGCCGCTCGCCGGAGCGGACGTCCAGATCGGCGCCGTGCACCGCCACCACGGCGGTGGGGCCGCGGCCGAAGGTGAGGGCGGCGCCCCGGCAGGAGACGAGCAGGTCAGGGGAGGACATGGCTGCTCTCCTTGGCCTGAGCGGTTCCCTCGCGTCCCTCGTAGGCCCGCCCGTCGTCCAGGGTGATCACTCGGTCGGCGCCCCGCACCGCTTCCGCGCTGTGTGTCACGATCAGCACCGCGCAGCCGTCGGCCGCTCGGTCCCGCAGCATGCTCAGCACCAACTCCTCGGTCGTGCCGTCGAGTTCGCCGGTCGGCTCGTCGGCCAGCAGTACGGCCGGGGAGTTGGCCAGCGCGACGGCGAGCCCGGCCCGGGCCAGCTCACCGCCGGACAGCTGCCGCGGCAGCGCGCCCGCCCGCCGCCCGAGCCCCACCTGCTCCAGCAGCGCCCCGGCCCGCACCGTGGGACGGCCGCGCACCGCATGCTGGGCGAGTCGGATGTTGTCGCGCACGGTCAGATGCGGCAGAAGGTTGCGGGACTGCAGAAGCACTCCCACGTGCCGCGCGCGCAGCCGGGCGCGTTCGGTTTCGGGCCGGTGGCTGATGCGCACGCCCGCCACCCGGACCTCGCCGCCCGACGGCTCGTCGAGCCCGGCCAGGCACGCCAGCAGGGTCGACTTGCCCGCCCCCGACGGGCCGACGACGGCGACCGTCTCCCCGCGCCGCACCCGCAGCGACACCCCGCGCAACGCGAGCGTCTCCTCCTCACCGGCCCGGTAGAAGCGATAGAGCTCCCGGGCGGCCAGCACCACGTCCTCGTCGGACGGTCCGGCGGGCATCGCACTCACCGCCACGCGAACGAGTCGCTGACGATCCGCCACGGGTCGACGTTGTCGGCGTTGACCGGGCCGGACAGCGTCAGGTCCACCTCGTGGCCCTGCCGGTAGAAGGCGTACCGCTCGAACGCGTCCCGCACCACCTTGCCGGTGACCGGGTCCTTGGCCGAGTCGCCCTGGTAGGTGAGAAGGACGACCGGGCCCGCTTTACGGGTCACCTGCGACACCTTCGGCGATGCGAACTTCGACACCTTCCCGCGCAATTGCGGTACGACCGTGTTCTTGACGGAGGTGACGGTCGGGGCGGTGGAGGCGTTGGCCGTGGCGATGGTGACGCTGTTCAGCTTGTCCGTGAAGACGGTCGTACCGCCCTTGTCGGTGCGGGCCCAGCCCTCCGGTACCTTCACCGTGAATCCGGTGAAGCCGCCGGTGGGACGGTAGGCCACGAACACCTGGTTGTCGGGGATGTCCCCGGGCGGGTTCGACTCGGTGGGGGCCGGGGTCGCCTGTGCCGGGGCCGTCGAACCCGAGCCGGAATGCGCCCCGGACGATGATCCGGAGCACCCTGCGATCACCGCCGCGACCACCATCACTGCGACGAGGCCGGCGGAAGTACGTTTGTACGACATGCCATTGCCCTCTCGAGGCACTGCCGGGAACTGTTCGCCGGCCATGCCACCGACGCTAGAGAGCCGTCGGTTAACGCCCCGCACGCCGACGGTTAGAGGACGGCAAAAGCGTGTGGCGGACCGCCCGCGGACCGGTCGGGGGCCCGCAGGATGGGAGCATGAGACAGCGCGTGGCGCGAGTCGCCCTTACCGCCGCCCTGGTCGCCGTCATCCTCCTCGCCGTCCCGCTGGCCCTGGCGATCAGGTCGTCCCTCTACGCCGACCAGCGCGACACCCTGGAACGGGCGGCGCTGTCAGCGGCCGTACGCGTCAGCCCGGACTACGCGACCGGTGACCCCGTGGAAATGCCCGCGCCACCGGCCGACGGCCGTCTCGGTCTGTACGACCCCTCGCTGCGCCTGCGGGCCGGCACCGGCCCCCGCACCGGCGACACGGCCGTGCGACGGGCGCTGTCCGCGGAGGTGGTGCGCGGCCGGCCGGGCGGTGACCTGGTCGTCGCGGTGCCCGTCTCGCACGCAGAGCGGGTGATCGGCGTCGTACGGGCCTCCTCGCCCGTAGCCGTCGTACGCGACCGTGTCCTGATCGCTTGGGCGGTCCTCGCCGCGGTCTGCGCCCTCGCGCTGACGGTGGCCGTCCTCGTCGCCCGCAGGCAGGCGCGGGTGCTGGCCGCGCCGCTGGAAGACCTCTCCCGGCACTGCCGGGCCGTCACCGCCGGCGACCTGAGCGCCCGGGCCGCGCCCAGCAGCGTCGCCGAGATCGACCAGGTCGCGCGGACCCACAACGAGATGCTGCAGAGCCTGACCGAACTCCTGCGCCGCGAGCGCGACTTCACCGCCAACGCCTCCCACCAGTTACGCACCCCGCTCACCGGGCTGCAGCTGACCCTGGAGGCGGGACTCGCCCAGGACGACGACGCTGGGACTCGGCCCGCCCTGCAGGAGGCCCTGGCGACCACGCGTCGCCTGCACCGCACGGTGGAGGAGGTGCTGCGCCTGTCCCGCTTCCACGACCTGCCGCGTCGGCCCGCCCCGGACACGCCCGTGTCACAGCTGCTGCGGGAGACCGAGGAGCGCTGGCACGGACTGTTCGCCCGCGACGACAGACGCCTGGAAGCCGGGGCCCTTGAGACGGGGGACGACATTCGCGTCCTCGGTGCCCCCGTCACCGAGATCCTCGGCGTCCTGCTGGAGAACGCGCGCGTCCACGGGCGAGGCACCGTACGCCTCACGGCCCGCGACCTCGGGGAAGCCGTCGCCTTCGACGTGAGCGACGAGGGCGCGGTGGACGGCGAGGAGTCCCGGCTGTTCGACCGCGGCCGCACCGGCGCCGGGGAGGGCTCGGGCATCGGCCTCTCCCTCGCCCGCGACCTGGCCTTGTCTCTGGGTGGCAGACTCTCCCTGACCGGCCGTCGGCCAGCCGCCTTCACCCTGCTCGTCCCCGTACGCGGACACGAGCCCGAGGGCGGCTGAGGACCGTTCAGGCGCCTGCCGCGATGGGAGGCGGTCGCAGCCGGGTGACGATCCGGTTCGCGGCGGTCTTCTGCAGCAGCCCGTAGGCGAGGACCGGCAGCAGCAGATGCGGTTTGTCGGGCAGGGACGCGGTGATCAGCACCGCGCTCGCGCTGCTGTTGTTCATGCCGCAGGCGAGCGTCAGCGACGAGGCGGTAGCCGCATCCAGCCGCAGGAGGCGGGCGGCGACCCGGCCGAGGACGAAGGAGAGCAGGCAGACCAGGGCGGCCACGGCCAGGGCGGCAGCGAACAGCAGCGGGCGTGGCCGGGCGAGGACGGAACCGAGGGCGCCGCTGGCGTTGACGTAGGTCAGGACCAGTGAACCGGCCATGGCCGACGGCGCCACCGCGGTGACCAGACGGCCCAGCCAATGCGCGGGCATGACGAGTGCGCACAGCAGGCCCGCAGCGCAGGGAAGGACCACGGCGGTGAGGGTGAATCCGCCCTCGGACAACCGGCCGGTGGCGGCGAGGGTGTGCGCGTAGCCACCGCTGAGCAGCGGCGACAGCGTCGCCAGCAGCACGGGGGTGGTCAGCGGGCTGAGGAGGGTGGAAGCCAGGACGAGGCCCACCATCGTCGGCTGATCGCCATTACCCTTGTCGGTCCACACGGTCGCCCCGGCGGCGACGGGCATCGCCACGACGAGGATCATCGCGGTGAGCAGTCCGCTGCCGCCGTCGGCATCGGGGGTGTGCCGCAGGAGGAAGGCGACGAACGGTACGACCGCCAGGGGAATCGCCAGGTGCAGCACGAGGCCGGCGAGCAGGACCCCCGAATGCCGCAGCAGGGCGCTCAGCGCGCGGACCGGGACCTGGAGCCCGGCCGAGAACAGCACCAGGGACAGCAGGAGCGGTGCGGTGTGCAGGGTCAGGTGCGACGGCGGCAAGGGATGGGGGCGGCGCAGCCACAGGCCGGGGGCGGGCAGGACCAGGGCGAGGGCGTAGGACAGGACGACGGCGCGGCCGAGCCGGTGCCGCAGCCAGGACGCGGCGCGGGTGTGCATGGCCCCATCGTGAGCAGGCCGGACCAGGCGGGCCGGGAAAGCCGCGCGGCAGTCAGGATGCGTTCAGGTAACCGCTGGCAACGTCCTGCCCATGACCTACGAACTCTCCGAGACTCCCGAGGCCGAACCGGGCACGAGTGCCTCCGCTCGCCCCTCCCACCGTCTGCGCTGGAACAAGGCCCCCGAGGTCACCGCCTACTTCTGGATCATCAAGGTGCTGTGCACGACGGTCGGCGAGACCGCTGCCGACCTGCTCAACGAGAAGGCCGGCCTGGGCCTGACCGGCGTGTCCCTGCTCATGAGCGCGCTGCTCGCGGTCGTCCTCGTCATCCAGTTCCGCACCAAGGCGTACCGCGCGGGCGTATATTGGCTCGGCGTCGCCCTCATCAGCGTCGTCGGCACACTGATCAGCGACAACCTCACCGACAACATGGGCGTACCGCTGGAGACGACCACCGCCGTGTTCGCCGTCCTTCTCGCCGTCGCGTTCGTCGTCTGGTACCGGCGCGAGCGCACCCTTTCCATTCACAGCATCGACACCACCAGCCGCGAGGCGTACTACTGGCTGGCCGTACTTTTCACCTTCGCCCTGGGAACAGCGGGCGGCGATCTGGTCTCCGAGCGCATGGACCTGGGCTACTGGCTCGCTGCGGTCCTCTTCGCCCTGGCCATCGCCGCCGCGGCGATCGCGCACTTCGCCCTGGGCCTGGACGCGGTGTGGAGCTTCTGGATCGCCTACATCCTCACCCGCCCGCTCGGCGCCTCGATCGGCGACTACCTCTCCCAGCCGACTGGCGACGGCGGCCTCGGGTTCGGCACCGTCGTCACCAGCGGGCTCTTCCTGGCCGTCATCCTCGGCCTGGTGGTGTACCTGGCCGTGAGCCGCAAGGACGTCGCGGAACCCGCGCGCGTGACGCAGCAGGCGGACTGAACAGCCGGGAAGGCGTTCAGGCCGCGTTCAGGCTGCTACAAGCAGGCGCTTGAGCAGTTCGTGAACCAACTGCCACGGCGCGGACACCGGCATGGCCGCGGATCACCCAGAGACAACCGGTCATGCCCGCCGCGTCGCACGCCTGATCGCCTCCACCACGAGACGTGACCCTGACCTGCCGCCACTGTGCGTTTCGAACGAGTTCCGAGAGTCCTCCCACGAACTCGGTTTCGTGGCGGCGTTCATCCTTACAAACACACGGCTCCTGCGCCAGCGGTGGTCTCGCCGTGAGGACGGAGAAGACACGGCTATGTCGGGTGGCTAGTCCGACGGCTCGGGCCTGTGCACCTTCTGCTGGGCCGTGGATCGGGCAACGTCATGGCTGCACTGCTTCCGCCCCCTGCGCGCAGGGACTGGAGCGTAGGGCAGGGGAAGTCCTGACCGTCGGCAGAGCACCGGGGTTGGGTTGCGCGCCCTGGTCGACGATCACGGCCATGTGACGAGCGTGTGCACCCACGCCATATCCAGAGGCTTCGTCGGCCTTCAACGAGATCTGCCGTCGGCACGGCATCTGCCACAGCACGGGGCGCGTCGAATCACGTTGCTGACTTCCGAGGCTGAATTCGCGTCAGGTGCCTCGCGATCTATCCGTGATCTCACTCACGTGATAATAGGTGGCAACGCAAGCAGCAGGCCATGACCTTTTGCCATTGTTGCCGAATGGTTCTGTCATCTTGCTGATAACGAGCGGCTTGTAGGGCAGAACCGTAACTCCTGCCGCAGCCTTGTTCCTCATCGTCCGGTCCTGGCGGTCCCACGCCTTGCCCCGTGCCTGCATGTCCGACCCCAGATCGCGTAGTGACACGGCCAACACGACCGTGACCGCCACACACAAGAGCGCCGCGGTCACAGCCATTGGTCTTGTGCCACTGCGGTACCGGCGTACCAGCATGTTCCCGAGAAGACCGCCCGCACCGACGAGCACGAGGAGCAGGAGGAACAAGTAGTCGTTCCACAGGCGGTTGGACGTCGCGACCGAGGAACCGAACACCGGATGAGTGATGACCGTGCACACGTATCCGGAGAACAGCAGGGCCAGTACACCGAAGCCCAGGACGAGGGACGCCCGGCGATCCGGCCGGGGAATGCCCCCGTCCTCACGGCGAGCCAGGACACCGATCAACGTACCGACGGCGATCGCGCCGAGATACTGCCAGTTCGTCGCGAAGGTCAAAAGGATGTGCACGTACCCCCGCAGCGATGCCGCGAGCGACTCGGGGGTGAACATGGCCCCCGCATGGTTGTGCGCGCGCCGGTTCCGTGAGCCGGGGGAGGTGAAGAGTACTGCAGTGCCGAGCACAATGCCCCCTGCGGCTGACACACACCAAGCCCGTACGAAGGCGAGCCGTCCCGAGGGGAAGAGCCGTCGCGCGAGCAGCATGGCCAGGACAAGAAGGGTCAGGGCGACTACTGACGTTTCTTCCGACAACGTGCCCATGACGGTTCCGACGACGCATGCGGACGCGACGGCAAACGCTCGTCCACGACGAGAGGTTGCCAGTAGAGCGGGGATCGTCGTGGCGGCCGCGAGTACGGGAGGGAAGGTGTGAGAGACCGACGAGGCCGGCCAGAAGAACGTCTTGTAGGTGTTCGTGGAGGCGAAGCAGAAGAGGGCGAGGATCATGGCAGCCGAGAACAGGGGGACGCCTCTGGGCACGTGCCAACCGCTGGTCCGGCGCAGCGCCGCCGCCCATGCCCACAGGAGGGCCAGCATCACGATGGCGCTGATGCCCGCGTACCACTGCTGTCCCGGCACGCCGAACGAAGAGTAGGAGGCGACGAGTAAGCCGTTGGCGATCCGGCCGTTGTCCGTTGAATAAAACTTGTCCACCAGTGCCATGAAGCCTTCGTCGCGCACGCGGGGCAGAAAGCACCACTCGTCACCGCTCGGACGTACCCAACGTGCGATCCACGCGGCTCCGGCGAAAAGCGACAGCGGAACGAACGTCAACAGAGCCGAGCCCACTGTGCTGAGGCGTGGTGAGGAGGCGGTCGACCTTCCGCCTTCGCTGAACTCACGGATGTCTGCGTCCTGCGGCTCCGCGGGCTGCCGGGCCTCAGGCCGCTCGTCGCCCTCCGAGCGTGCGGCTCTAGCCGAGGGTGGGGTCGTCCTGGTTCGTCTCAGGAGCAGTACGCCGAACCCCTCCCGCAGCGACTTTGGTACTCCCCGGCTGCCGACCGGAGTTGATGGCCCACCGCGCGAGGAGGAAGGAGACAGGGGTGACCACGACTCCGGCGACGAGTGCAGCGACATTCTTATCCATTCCGAGTTGGCTCACGGCCACGTAGAGAAGCGCGCCCGATACCACAAGGTTGAAGATGCTGGACAGCGGATACCGAATGAGCGCGCGCCATGTCGGACGGGTGCGGCAGGTGAGGTAGGAATTGAGCAAGAATGAGCACAGGACACTGACCGTGTACCCGAGCGCATGCGCCACGAGGTACGGGATCAAATGGTTCAGAGCGGCGAAGAGACCCAGATATACCGCAGTATTGACGAAACCGATGGCTACGAAAGTAACGAACTGTCGTGCCGTTGTGTGAAGAGTTCCAGGAGTCGCGAGTGTTCCGCCGCTTGATGGGTGCGGCCCCTGAGAGGGGTATTCATCGGTTTCCTGAACAACAAAGGGAGGGCGACGCTTTACCTCGTGGTAGATTCGTCCCACGTACTCACCGATGACCCCTAGGGTGATCAGCTGGACTCCACCCAGCGCTACCACCACCATCAGCAGCGTCGCATAGCCAGGGACAGCGGTCCCATGGACTGCCACGTCGATGACAACCCACGTCGCGTAGACGACTGCCACCAGAAGGCACCAGAAGCCCGTGTAGATAGCCAGTCTCAGTGGCCGGTTGTTGAAAGACAGCAGCCCGTCAATACCGTAGTTGAGCAGGCGTCGACTCCCCCACTTCGAACTGCCGGCCAGTCGTTGTGCGTTCCGGTAGGTAAAAGTGGCCGTGGAGAACCCGATCCAGGAAAAAATGCCCTTGGAGAACCGATTGGTCTCAGGCAGCGAAAGTACGGTGTCCACCGCATGCCGTGACAGCAGTCTGAAGTCACCGGCGCCATCGAGCACCTTTACGTCCATCAAGTGGCGCACCAAGGCGTAGTAGCCGCGGCTCAACAGCGTGCGCACCACACCATCACCTGCGCGGTCTCGGCGCGGAACCACTTGGTCGTACCCTCGCGCGTGGAGTTCGAGCATCCGTGGAATGAGTTCCGGGGGGTGTTGCAGGTCTGCATCCATGAGGACCACCGCTTGCCCTCGAGACATCCGCAGGCCGGCGAGCATCGCCGACTCCTTGCCGAAGTTCCTGCTGAGCACCACATATCTGACGCGGGGGTCCGCGAAGCCGAGTTGCCGGATGAGGTCCGGTGTGCGGTCAGTGCTGCCATCGTCGACATAGCAGATCTCGTAGTCGAGATTGGACGGGCCCAGCACGTTCTCGACGGCCGAGTGAAACCTCTCAATTACGGCAGCTTCATTGAAGCACGGAACGACCACGGAAAGCTGAGTAGTCGTCATGGACGGCTCCTGACCAACACGCCAGTACGGCGATTTCCTCTCACGGGCACCGGGCAGAGGCCCCGCTGGTCCAGACAGGGGTTGAGTGCCATGGCGCTCAACATTTATTCCACCTGTCCACGGTCAGTGAGGCGGTGCCGCGCCTACGAGTGCACCCATTGGCCGTATCACGAGACCTCATAGGGCTCCTCGACCTGGCACTCCGTGGTTGCCGCGCATCAGCGAGCCCACCAATCACGCTTGGGCAAGCTCGGCCATCCGCGACCGACCCCAACGAGCAGCGAGGTTACTGAAAGTGGCTATTGGTGACACTCAGGCCCTCCGAGTTGGCAGAGGCCCGACGCGCTCTCACCAGCCGATGGTTGGCGTAGTGCGCGGTTGAGGTGGAACGAGCTCTGCACCTGGGGCAGGCTGGTAGGGCCTCATTGGTCGCGCCACCGTCGGCTAGATCCCACGGTGGCGCGTCTTCCGCTCTTTGAGAGACGCTCAAGCAGTGCGTTGTCCCTGCGTCGTCAGCCCTGGGAGGACGACGATGACGACGGTGTAGCGGTCGGCGGGACGAGAACACCGTCGACGATGTATACCGTGGCGTTCTTCGTGGGGATGTTGCCGCAGGCGATCGGTACGCTGCCGTTGACCTTGAAGGAGTCACCCGAGCCAGAAGTGGTGACGGTGCTGCCCTCGAGCGTGGTGAACGTGCCGTGCGGCAACTGTGCCTTGGTGATCTTCTTGTGCTCGACCACGTGGTAGGTGAGTACCTTCTTGAGCTGTGCCCTGTCGTTGAGGAGCGCGTCCTTCTTGGCGGTGCCGAGTTTGTTGAACGCGTCATTGGTGGGCACGAAGACGGTACTGTCCTTGAGACCGTTCAGGGTGCTCGCCAGGTCGGTCTTCTTGATGGCATCGGCCAGCATGGACAGGTTCGGGTTGTTGTCCACTGCGGTTGTGATGTTCTCGTGCGCCATCTGTGCGGCACTCCCGTTGCCGCTCTGCGGCAGCTTGGAACAGCCTGGACCGAAGGGTTGCTCGCTCGGTGACGGCGACGGCGACGCTGTGTCGGTGGCACTCGGCGAGGAGCCGGAGGCCGATGCCTGGGACGCCAGCACGCCCAGCGACACGGGGAGGCTGAGCGCTGCTGCCACTGTGACAGCGACGGTACGGACGCGGACTGACTTCATACCAATTCCTCGTTCCCTGTGGAGGAGGGCTTGGGCCTGGATCGGTTCGACTGATCTACTGCGAGAGCCACCCGATGAGGGCTCCGCACGCCGGTTGGGAAATCACACCACTCCGGCGGGCTCATCATTCCTGGTCGAGCCTTCCACCATCTAAGCGCACATTGCGTCGCTCGGCACCTTCCGAACCGGTGCGGCTGACCTCAGCAGTTCAGACGAGCGCAATGGCTATCGACCCTGTGACGGCGGCTGCGGCACCACATGCCGGAAGTCTCCAGTATGGCGCGGTCCGCGTGTCCGGCGGCCGGACCTCGGCTCTTCGCAGATCTCTGACCTACAGTCCTTGTCGTGGCCTTGGGGATGGTGTGCGCACTCGCTTCCGCCTGCTGCTTCGGCACCGCCTCCGTTCTCCAGGCCGTCGCCGCACGGGCTGTGGAGACCGGCTCAGGCTCAGGCGTCGACGCGATGCTGCTGTTGCGCGTCCTGCGGCAGTGGCGATTCGCCGCCGGTCTCGCCCTCGACGGTCTCGGGTTCCTGCTTCAGGTCGTCGCTCTGCGGTCGCTTCCCTTGTACGCGGTGGGCGCCTCGCTCGCCGCCAGCCTTGCGGTCACCGCCGTGGTGGCCGTCTGGCTCCTTGATACCCGGCTGAGCGTCGTGGCATGGGCCGCCGTGGCCACGATGTGCGCTGGGTTGGCGATGATCGCCCCAGCCTCCGGAGTACAGGGGCAGCACTCCGGACCAGCCGCACTGCGCTGGTCCCTGCCCGGTCTCGTCCTTGTCGTGCTCCTCACCGGCGTAGCAGCCGGACGGATCGCGGACCGGCCGCGGGCCCTACTGCTGGGGCTTGGCGCGGGTGCGGGCTTTGGCGTGGTCGAGGTGGCGGTGAGGCTGATCGGACCCCTTGATATTCCCCGGATCTTCGGCGATCCCGCTCTCTATGCTGTGCTGCTTGGGGGAGCAGCGGGGTTTCTTCTGCTGACCTCGGCATTGCAGCGCGGCTCGGTGACCGTGGCGACAGCCGGCATGGTCCTGGTCGAAACGGCGGGGCCCGCCGTGGTCGGCATTCTGTGGCTGGGCGACCGCCCCCGAAGCGGGCTTGAGTGGTTGGCGGCCGCGGGATTCGTGGCTGCGGTGGCGGGAGCACTGGCCCTGACACGATTCGGCAAAGTCGCAGCAGATGCGCCGGGCCGCCCTGAGCTTCCGGCGCCGGCCAGCGGGGTGGGGCGGCGTCCGGGCCGTCAGCCTCCCCAGCGCCAGTAGAGTTCAGGCCGGGGACGAGCGCCACAGCCTGACAGCTTCAGCTCAGGGCTTTGCCGGTTGCGATCATCACAGCGGGCCGGGAGACTGCGGTCGTCCTGGTACAGGCAGCGGTTTCCGCTCCCGGAGATTTGCCAGGCGTTACGCGTCCATGCGGTGCCCTGCCATGGACTGCGGTGCCACTGCTGGTTCGGGCGGCCAGGCGCGCACCGCGTGAGCCCGGCCTTTCGAGCGAGCGCTGTCAGGCAGGAATCGCGGTCGTTGCGCGGTCTGATCGTGCCGTCCTGGTCCACGTCCCACTTCTGCGAAGCTGATCCGTCGCAGCTGCGGATGCTCACCTCGCCGAGGCCCGGCGGTCCGGCGGCAGCGCTGAGGCAACTGCGCCGGCTCCCCTCCGGTGAAGTACGTCGTCCGGCCGATATCTCCAAGGATTTCTCCGGTGCGCGGGGCCCGTAGTGACTGCTTGTACTGGCGGTGCATCCACAGTTTCCAGTCCTTCTGCAGTTTGCCGCTGAAAGGGGGAACGGTGGCGCAAGATCCGGTGGCCCGGCAGTTCCGGTTGGCGAGGTACCAGCGCGCTACTTCGTCCTTCTCTGCGGACTCTCCTGGCGTGAGATTCGCCTTGAGGGCAGACGTGGTGTAACCGAGGTAGGACGAGACAGGAATGCCGAGCGCGTAGCCTACCCTGCGGAAGTACCGGGCTCCGACGCCGTGGTCGCTGTGATCGACTCTGCCGCCAAGGCCGAAGGCGAACGACGCGTTATCGTGGTCCATCGTCAGGATGCGCGCCGCTCCGCTGAGCCGGACCAGCGCCGTCAGCACGGTGAGCAGTCGGTCCTCCGTATAGCTCTCGGTGCCCTGGAACGGTTTGATCTTCTTTCTCCTGCCGTCGAACAGCCTGAGCAGACTGTTCTCCTGCTGACCGCGTGGCAGGCCGTCGTGAAGGTTCAAGAACGTCAGCCGCACATCGGAGTTTCGAGCCTTGTCCGCAAGCAGGTAGGACCTGATTCGTACGCCGTCTGCCCGCACATCTGTCTGCTCTCAGCGGTTGGCTGCCTCCGCCATCTCCGCGTAGGCGGCACGCACGCCGTATTCCCTGCGGTCCACGTACTCCAGCGCCTTGGCCCGGTTCGTCTTGCCGGCATCGCCGGCGGTCAGATACACCGTGTCGACCGGGCATCCAGCGCGGATGGTCTTTCTGATTTCCGGATTCAGAAAGAAGAGGTCGTCATCGGGATGCGCCACTCCGACAAAGGTGGGGCGGCATTGTGTCAGGCTTTTCGGTCGCGAGGTCGGATAAGGCGGACTGGAGCAGGCGGTGCCCAGTACGGCGAGGACGATCAATGCCGCAGCAGTCCCCGGCAGACGGGAGGGAACGCGCGGCCGACACCTCTTCCAGCTCACCACGGGCTCCTGTCGTGTTGGCCGATCTCCATACGGATGATCTTTCAGTGGAGGGGGCGGCGGCTGCCGACACACCGACGATCAGTCCGTTCCAGACGTCGGGTGTGTCACTTTGTCCTCACATTGCAGGTCAACTCTGGTCGGCGGCCAGAACATCGTTCTTGCGTGCGTGTGCATTGTGCGGCTACGCGCGGCTGACCCGGCGAGGGGCGGAGGAGGCTTCTTGACCGTTCTCAGACGCGACTCAAGGGACCACTTCTGTTGCCGCGCGCGTTGCCCGGCCGGTGCCGCTCAGGTAAATCGGGGCGGCGCCACTGCTGGTGCCGGTCACCTCGCGGGTCTGCGCCCTCGCCACCGTCCGGACCGTGACGGAACGGCCATGCTGGCCTACCTGTGTGTGCTCACGAGGGAGCGCACTGTGGGCTGCTGATAATTCATGCGTCAGGCCGTTCGACCAGTGTGGGGCCGGTTCATGAAGCCGTGACCAGCAGGGGAAGGCGGCTCGAAGTGATCCACCTGCCCATGGGTCGTGACCACCCGCTCAGTACGGTGAGCGTCAGAGGGCTACGAGCCCGCCGACCAGCATCCCGGCCATGACGTCGTGCGGATAGTGCGCGCCCACCCAGATCCGGGAGGCGGCCATCGCCAGAGCGGACACGGTCGCGTGGTTGCTGGGAAAGGACCAGTCCCCGGGCGCGGGACATGTCTTGATGGTCCTCACGTGCAGGCCCTGGCACGGCCGCTCCTCACGGACCAACAGCTTGAGTACGGCGCTCGCGCCGTAGGCCATGACCGCGACCACCGGGACGGTGAGTGCCGCCACCGCGGCCGCCCCCCGGATCGCCGTGCCCACCACCGGCCGAAGGCTGCGAGGACGACGAACACCACCAGCCCGTACGTCGACCAGAGCGACACCGTGTCGTCCAGCGAGCCCGGCGCTTGTCCCGCGGTACCCACCACGTCACGTAGGTGGAGCCGTCGATCGACGACCCATCGAATTCACCTGTTCTCCTTCTCCGAATCCGAATCGCCGCCCCGGCGGGCACGGTGAGCCCGGTACAGCTCGGCCAGCAGAGGCAGCAGCGACACGACGACAATCAACGCGACCAGCGGGAGCAGGTACCGGTCGATGTTCGGTACGGACGAGCCCAGCGCGTATCCCGCGAGGATGAGGCCGACGCTCCACACGAGCCCGCCGACGACCTGCCACAGCGTGAACGTCCGCACCGGCACCTCGAGGGCGCCCGCCACCGGATTGAGCACGGTCCGCACCACTGGGACGAACCGGGCCAGCACGACGGCCTTGGCGAACCCGTACCGCTCCAGCAGTACCTCGGCGCGTTTCGCACCCTCGTGGAGCCGCTGCGAGCGGCTGCGGGCCAGCAGCGCTCCGCCCGCCTTCCGGCCGAGCAGGTACCCGCACTGTGCCCCGACCAGCGCCCCGGTCGCGGCCGCGACCAGCAACGGCCCCAGGGACAGGTGCACACTTCCCCCGTCCGAGCCCGTGCACAGCAGACCCGCTGTGAACAGCAGTGAGTCGCCCGGCAGGAAGAACCCCACCAGCAGTCCCGTCTCGGCGAACAGCACTACCCCCACTCCCAGAGCCCCGAAGGCGGCCAGCAGAGAATGGGCATCGAGCACGTTGACAGCGAGCTGCAACGACAGATGGATGGGTGTGGGCATCCTCGCGACCCCTTCGGTCCGACGGAGCAGGTGCGTCGCGGCAGCACCCTGGCAGTGACTACAATTCTGTAGACCGTCTACTGCACTGTAGACGGTAGCGGGGTGAGGACCGTTCCATGACCGACCCGAAGGACGAACGCCGACCAGTCGGCGAACTCGAAGCCGCCGTGGTGGCCGCCGGTGCGCAAACGGCGTCGTGGACCGCGAGCGACACGGTCGCGGCTACGCGGTGCAGGACGCCCCCGGGCTGTCAGCCCGGTGCGTGCACACCGAACTCGACCGGGACGCGGACCGCGACACCGTCCTCGCTCGGATCCTTGCCCAACTCAGCCGCGACGACGAGGAACTACTGCGTCAACTGCTGGAGGCCGTGATCTTCCTCCTTCTGATCCCGCTCCTGCTGCCCTTCGCCTTGTCGGCACTGGCCCGGCACGTCCTTCCAAGCCTGGCCTCCGTCAGCGGGCCCTGCGAGCGCTCGCACGGAGGCGGACCGCTGCCCCGCCTCAGGCGGCCCGTGCGTCGTCGACTCGCGACCGCTGTCTGCTGGCCGCCTCTCTTGGGCCGAGAGTGACAGGACCCCCTCGTCAAGGCAGGTCCGGCGCTGCTGCCGCCGCTTCTTGACCATCTGCGGCTCGAAGACGCCGGCGGTGTCGCGGGACCCTTCACCTCGATCGGGCCGACGTCGGCTGGCACGATCTTCACCCGGGTGTCCTTGCTCTTCCGGCGACAGCGTGTTTGTCGCAGCCGACGTGGCCGGCGATCTCGTCTTCCGGGGCGGCTCCAGCACCCACCTCGGCAGCTACTGCAGCAGACAGCCCGCCCTCCGCCGTCAGGCGCACCCAGCATTCCGGCCCGGTCGAAGAGCCGCGATTAGCTGGTCGTCCGACACGGTATCTGACGGTGTTGGAGTCACCGGTCTGCTCGTTCTCCACGGCGGTCTCCGTCATCAGAACGCTGCGCCCGTTCCATCTACCGTTCGGCGGTGTCACGGTTGCGGGGGGCCACGGGGGAGGAGCAGCGATTGGGCATTCGGGAGTTGGTGCCAGTCGCTGGAGACAATCGTGGCGTGGGCGGTGGCGAGTTGCTGGGTGCGGGCGCGAGCCTGAGCGAGGGAAGGGCGGGTGGCGCTGAGGGCGGGAACGACCTTGTGGGCGTCGGTCATGGTGAGCAGGTAGTGGTTTGTGTCGTACCAGGTGGTGTTGAGGCCGTCGAGGTACGTGGTGGCGTCGCCGTCGAACACGACGAACCAGGGGCGGATGGCGGTGTCCTTGTAAGCGGTGCGCGGGTCGCCAGCGGTGGCGCCATGGACGGCGGGGAAGACCTGGGCCCGTCCGATGTTGCCCGTGGCGGCCAGGTCTCGCAGGTGGCGGCCCAGTTCGATGTCGGGATGTGGGTGTGGGAGCCGGGGATGGCGTAGAGAAGCACCCGGCCGGCCAGTTCCGAGCGGGTGGGCCAGTTGTCGGCGCGGGCCGCGTCAGAGGCGGTAGCGTACGAGCCGCCTGTGGGCTTGGGGAGCAGGTCGGCGGGGCGGAAGACCATGTCGCCGAGGTGGGCGGCGATGAGGGTGTCGAGCTGTGACGGTCCCATCCCCTGGCCGGTTGCGAATCCTGCTTTGAGTTCAAGTTTCACCACGAGTGGGCCTGCTCCCGGGTGGGCGCGCAGCCAGATCCGGACGTCGTCCAGGCAGGTTTCCAGGTTCGAGTGGGTAGTGCCCGAGTAGAGCTGTGCAGCGGTTGTGGCGGGGGTGCAGTTGTTGACGTTGCGGTGCGGGTGAGAGTGGCTGACCTTCCACTGCTTGGTGGTGTTGTCGGGCCAGGTGTCGATCTCGATCATGCCGGTGCCGGTGTCCAGTCCCTGGGCGAGGTAGCGGAAGGCGGTCGGGGAATAGGTGTTGTGCAGACCGGCCGTGGTGGCTGAGGCGAAAGGCAGTCGTCCCGTCCCGGGGGCGGTGCCCGCCGGGACGGGGACCGGGGTGGTGGATGCGAGCGGTGTGGTCGCCCCGTTGCCAGCGGCCGAGCGCGGCTCGGTATCGGTCGCAGCGGGCTGGCCTGTGGGGGTGTCTGGACGGAATCCGGTGGCCGCGGGCGGCAGGTCCGTGCCGGGGCGAAACGGTTGGCTGATGGCCGTCGGGGCGACTGGTGTTCTGTGGTTGGCCCGCGTGCTGCTGGGCGCGATCGGCGGGCACGCCCCTGCAAGCGTGCCCGTGCCGAAATCGGCTGGCTGCACGCACAACCTGCCAGCATGCATGCCTACGTTCTCGCACGCACCGGCAGCCAGGGCCGCAGTCAGTGCTGCGGCCACTGCCAGTGCCCGTCGGCTGGGGGTCACGGGTGCCTCCTCCACCGCACGAGAGTGATCCTGCCGGTCGTGGCCCCGGCGTCGCCGGACGTTGCCCTTCTGGCTCACGGCATCACGACCGGGGTGGTGACGCGTAGCAATCGAACCGCGCGCGGACGGCGGCACATCGACCCTGTCGATGGCACAAGGATCGGCGCGGTTATAGCCGACTTGGCGGGCGGTTCGCTGTCACGGCGGCGCAGCTCGGCTGGTCACAGGCTCAGGGCGGCTGCGTCCGCATACGGGTTCGAGATCCCTGACGTCGCTTCTCTCCGGCCAAGCCGCACTTTCGGAGTCTGGCGATCAGCCGAGGGGGTGATCGTTGGGGAAGCGACGGCGCCGTGGCCAGGTGCTGAGGAGTTCTCCCAGCCGGACGTCCGGCTTACTGAGGATGGCGTTGACGAACGTTTACGCATATGCCGCTGGTTGCGGGTGGATGGGGAAGCCCAGGCAGTGGAGCGGGGCCAGCCTCGGTGGTGTTACCGGAATGAGACTACATCTTGTAGTCCATCGAGAGCATCTTGAAGATGTGGCCGGGAACGGGATGGACTCCGGCGGGAGGTCCCACGGCGCGCAGCCTGGATTTCGTGCGGCCGCACCCGGGAGCCCCTTGCCGCTGCCGACCGGCTCCTTGCGGTAGTCGAAGGGCAGCGGGGCAGGTGCGTAAAGCCAGTGTTGGTGCGCTGGTTCGCCCCGAAGTCCAGCGCCTGCGGCGCCAGCCGTGAGAGCGACGGACGTGGTAACCGTGCAGGCTGCACTCCCGCTTCGCGGCCTAAGACCAATGCTCCACAGACAGCGACCGCTCGCGAAGCGGTACCAGCTCATCCATGGTGATATCAGCCGGGCAGTAGGCCAGCAGGAGACGTCCTCCCGGGCGGCCGACACGGCGACCGGTCAGGAACCGAGGCCGACGGACAGCCGCTGCACGAGCTCATCCTCACCCGCGCGCAGTCATAGATCTGCCGGCCGTGAACGCTGCCGCCGCAGAAGCGGCGTTTCCAAAGCGTCGTCGGCACGTTGATCAGCGACAACCGAACAACGTGGGCGTACCGCTGGAGACGACCACTCCATGTTCGCCGTCCTTCTCACCGCCTTGTTCGTCAACCTGTACCGGCGCGAGCAGAGCGATGCCATGGCCGGCCTCAAACACTGGCGACCCTCGCGGAAGCTCCGTTTGCAGCACGACGATCGACATCCGCTCGATGAAGACGGCGAGACTGTCGATCGTTTCCCTGGCATCGCTTCGCACCGACGGATCTCACTGCGGACGCCATCGGCGAGGTCTGTCACGCCGCAGCGTCGAACAGAGAAGGATCACGGCACCTACGCTGCACCGTCGTGCGTAGCTCAGTGTCCTGTCCGCTCCCGAGACATCAATCCTGCTCGAACGGCCACCGTGAGACGGGCGCGCCGGGCAAAGCTTATGGATTTTCTCACAAAGCGGCATGCGGCAGGATTGCAGTGACGCGGGTCACTTCTTATAGCGTCAATTTCTCCTATTGTCGGCGTCTGATCCCTTTCGTAAAAAGATGTCGAGGTATGTTTGTCATGTCTTATCTGAGCCACATGCTGCATTTGAAGAGCCCATCAAGGCGTAGCAGTCGTGCCGCCGCCTGCGCCGTTGTGATTCTGGCCTCGGTGACGGCTCTCAGTTCCCTGGGTGGACTGCACGCGGCACCGGCAATGGCCGTACCGTCGCCGTCGGGGCAGGCCCATGCCGGGGCCGGCGTGAACGCCGCCGCTGTGCAACGCCCGAGCAAGGTGCGTGTGACAGCGGCGGTGCTCAGTCTCGACGGAGGGAACGGGAAGCCAGTGCTGGTCGGTGAGGATGCGCCGTACGACACGGCCAGCATCGTCAAGGTCGACATACTCGCAACACTGCTGCTGCAGGCTCAGGACGCGGGCAGGAACCTCACTGCCGCGGAACGCGCACTGGCCGAACCGATGATCCGAAAGAGCGACAACGCGGCGACGAACAAGTTGTGGCGCGAGATTGGCGGGGCCTCCGGCCTCAGAGAGGCCAACAAGCGCATGGGTTTGACCTCGACCAAGGGCGGTCCCGGCACGAAGTGGGGGCTGACGCAGACAACAGCAAGTGACCAGATTAGACTCTTGCTCTCCGTGTTCGAAGGCCCTGCGACGTTGAAGACCGACTCTCCGCTGAACAAGGACTCCCGGGCCTACATCCGGACCCTCATGACCCATGTCGCGAGCGACCAGGCGTGGGGTGTCTCGGCGGTATCCGGATCGGACTACGCGTTGAAGAACGGCTGGCTTCAGCGCACTACCTCCGGACTGTGGGATGTCAACAGCGTCGGCCGGATCACCGTGGACGGACACCCCTACCTTGTCGCCGTCCTGTCGGACGGCAGCGTGTCAATGAGCGACGGTGTCTCATCCGTGGAGCAGGCAGCCAGGCAAGCTCTGGCCGCGACCACCAAAACCTGAAGGGCCCAGGCGTTTCTGCCTGCTCGCCGAGGCGTGACACATGCCTTGGCAGGAAGCGGACCGGTCACCTCCTGAACCATCGGCCCGCGACGGGGGCGCCTGCCCCGAGATTGGCGGTGTCGTGTCAAGCTCCTCGAGTCAGTTCTTCGATGCCGCCGAGTTGGTTCCGGTCGGAGCGCCAGGATCTTCGTGTCGGTGACACGTCGGCCAGCCGGTTGCCAGCCGGTGATTTTGGTGGACACCAAGAGGAAGGAACTGATCGGCGGCTTCCGCAGCCATGGCCTGTCGGCGACGGCTGAAAAGTGGACCAGTGGCGACGCTTGAAACTTGACCCCCTTCAGGGGTCTGGCTCGCTGAGTCAGACCGGGAAGAGTGGTGATCAGCGTGGAGGACTGGGCGGAGATCCGTCGGCTTCATCGGGCAGAGCCATGCCGACTACCCGCAAGCCTCCCAGTTGCTGATCACGGGGATGCGGGCGGCTCCAACGGCTACCGCACACGGTCCTGGAAACATGACCTGGCCCGTCTGGCTATAAGCCCGGGTGCGAGTCGCCGAGCGCGACGAGCGGGTCGTCACCGTGGGGAAGAAGGCGGTATGGGATGAGGTATGGGAGCCAGGGCGGGGGATACGCCCAATTCGAGGACAGACAGGCTTCACCCGGCGGCCGCAACGGAGACGCACCTGGGGTCAACGCGACCGCACTCCGGTCGTGACAGTCAGCGTGCGACGCTCGGGACGGCTGTCGGTGGCCGGGCTGACCGCGATGCGGTCGGTCTCCGGACTCGGCGTTGCCACTGTCTGTGCCCACTTCGCAGGCAAGGGCAAGCGTCGAGGCATGGGGGAGCAGGGCTTCATGGAGTTCGTGTACCCGTTTCATGGTTGGGCCCGCCGGACGCCATGGATGTGGCGCGCGGTCCTACCTCCACCGCCGTCGCAGCGTCGAAAACGCGGACATCGCCAGCGCCACGGCGATCGCCACCAAGTGCTCCCTGCCCGCGAGATTGGGCTTGGCGATCGCCTCGACGAACATGCCCATCCCCACCAGTGCTCCGGTGAACCAGGCGCGGAAGCGCAGGCAGAGGTAGACCGCGAGACCGGCTACCGCTCCCGACGGGCCAGTGTCAACGACCTGGGCGTCGCCCGCGGGAAGCCCGAGCACCCCGCCTGGGCCGACTGCGACACCGATCCGGGCGTATACGACGCCGGCCAGCGTGCAGATGTAGGCGATGAGCAGTGTCCGTCGTCTACCCAGTGCGATCTCGGCGATCCCGAACACCACAAGGACCTGCGCGAGTGCTCCCCAAACCGGTAGGTCGGCGGCCGGCACGAACAGGGAGAGGGGAGTGCGTGCCAGAGCTAGCCACCAGGGGTCTGCCGCCCGCACGAAGCCGACGTCCTGCACAAGCCCGTAGCCCCAGTACGGGCTCCGCTGATGCTGCGCTACCTGGAAAAGGACGATGAGGCAGAGTGCGCTGAGCGTCAGCGGGATCGCCCGGCCCCTCCGATCGGCGAGTTCAGCGCGCACAACCGCCCACACGGGGCCCCATTCCCGGCGAAGGAGACGGGCTGCGGGTCTCACCGGACGCTTCTTCGCAAGCACCTGTGCGATCTCTTTCCCAGTGCGCACGTGACAAGGACGGGCGGCGCGTTGTGGCGGGCGAGATTACGTTCACTCATTCACGCACATCGCGGTCTATCCCACGCGGCAGCCGACGAGGACCGGGTACAGACCGGACAGCATGGGCCACCTCTTTCCCATCCGTCTGCGACGTCACGTTCTCTGATTACGGGAGCGGCCTCGCACCACAGCACCGGGTAGACACCTCGACAGTTGGCCGTACCGGCAGGGGATCGGCTACCGCTTGGGGTCTGCATCGCCTATCCGTCGTCGGTTCAGCCATTTCGGTAGACCTGGTGGTTCGAGGAAACCCTCGGCGCGGGCGCTCGCCACGGTGATGCGCAGGAGGTCGGCACTTTTCTCGAAGAGAAGATACCGCGGTTCCCAGATGGGACGGTATTTGGCGTTGGCACGATACAGCGACTCGATCTGCCACCAGCGAGAGAAGAAGCTGAGCAACGAGCGCCACAAGCGCAATACGGGTCCGGCGCCGAGCCGGGACCCGCGCTCGAAGACGGAGCGGAACATCGCGAAGTTCAGGGAGAGCTGCCGCATTCCGAGTTCGCCGGCCTGCTGGATTAGCTTGAGAACCATGAATTCGAAAAGCCCGTTTTCAGAGTCGCGATCCCGACGCATCAGGTCTAGCGATAGCCCGTCGTCGCCCCAGGGCACGAAGCTGAGCAGGCCACGTGGGCGCTTTCCGTCATGACAGAGCACCATTACGCACTGCCCGTCCTGTGGGTCGCCGAGACGGCCCAGCGCCATGGAGAATCCGCGTTCCGACTCGCTGTCACGCCATTCGTCTACGAGACGAATGAGATCAGCCATTTCCTGTGTCGGGATGTCCTTGTGTCGGCGAATCCAGACACTGTAGCCTGCCCGTTCGATTCGGTTGTACGCTTGCCGTACGTTTCGCATGGCGCGGCCTTCGAGGGTGAACTCACTGAGGTCGACAATCGCCTCATCGCCCAGTTCCAGGGCGTTCAGGCCGTGACGAGCGTAGACCGTGCCACCCTCCTCGCTCGCGCCAATCACTGCCGGTGCCCATCCGTACTCCCGGGCTTGGGCGAGCCAGCGGTCGATCGCTCGCGGCCATGCCTCCGGGTCACCGATCGGGTCCCCGGACGCCAATGACACCCCGCTCACCACCCGGTAGGTGATGGCAGCCTTGCCCGAGGGGGACCAGATGACGCTCTTGTCGCACCTTAGTGCGAAGTAGCCGAGGGAGTCGCGTTCCCCATGCCGTTCAAGCAGCGCGCGTAAACCCCTCAGATCTTCTGGGGTCATTGCGTCGATGGCCCGTCGCGAACGGAACGCCGCGTACAGGACCAGCAGGACCAGTATCGTGCTCATGACGTTGATCAGAACATTGGCCCAGTTTGGTGTGCTGATGTCTCCGAAGGGGATGTCATCGTAGGCGAGGGAGAACATACGGAGCGCCCCGTAGTGCCAGCGTTCCAGGAAGTCGGAGCGCCCGGCGTCCGGGTCAGTGTTCGTTACCGTGACCAGTGCGGCGGCAAGCAGCGAACAGGTCAGGAAGCCCCCCACTGCGACCGAAGCTGCCAGTTTCGGATTGGAGCGGTCGCCTTTCGCGTGGAATTCACGCCGCCCGCCGATCAGAGCAGCGACGAAAAATGCGGTGACGAACATGGAAATCCAGTTCTGGATGTGCTGCCGGTAGACGGGCAGTCCCATCGCCAGGACGCTCAGAGCCAGGATCAGACCAGCGAGCAGAAGATTGAGGATCCATGCCGCGCGCTTGCGGCGCCGCATGGTGACGGCTAGGAAGACAGAGACTGACCCGGAGAAGAAGCCAGCCGTCAGCAGGTACGGCGTGAAGAACTCGTCGTCGTTGTGCCGCCGGATGTCGTTGCCGAACGTGACCCATACCGCGGCGAGGAAGTTGACGAACGCCGCAGCCCGCAGGTACCAGACCGCTGACAAGTAGCAACGCGACGATCGACGTTCTTGATCATGACTCGCCTGCCAGCCTCGACTATGCCCCATGAAACGACGATAGGAGCCTGGAGGGCCGTAGGCCCGTTCAACGGCGACTTTCGGTGAGAAGCCGTTGTCCTTCCGAGAGTGAGCCGTTTCCAACCTGACGGGTGGTTGGACCGGCAGCGCCGGCGGCGGGCATGAAGAAAGCTCCTGGTGGACGGGTTCACGACCAAGATCACCAGTCCGCCAGGAGCTTCGTCGCATACACGGACAAGATCAACGAGCTGCTGGTCGGCTTCGAGGAGTCTCGGGTGCTCGCCGAGGTCGGGAAGCACGACCAGATCACCGCCGAGGTGAACATCTCCGTCTCGGACTCCAAGGACGAAGACCCCGCCATGCGGAAGTTCCAGCTCTCGGAGGCCGGGGAGGAGGAGCAGAAGCGCCGGTTCCTCACCCCGGACGACCCACTGTGCTTCCTGGTGGTGACCGCGAAACTGATGACCGGGTTCGACGCCCCCAACGAGGGTGTCCTCTATCTGGACAAGCCGCTGAAGGCCCACTCCCTATTCCAGACGATCACCCGCCCGAACCGCACCTGGGTGTTCCCGACCGGGTTCGTGAAGACGCAGGGCGTGGTGGACTACATCGGCCTGGCCGAAGAGGTTCAGCGAGCCGTCAACGAACCCACCACGGAGGGGGCCGGCAAGGGCGGCGGGTTCGTCCCCGACCTGTCCGAGCTGGTCGCCGAGTTCCGCGTCACCTTCGCAGGCATCGAAGACCTCTTCGTGGACGTGGACGGCCTGGACCTCACGGTCCACGGATACGAGTCCGTACGAGCCATCAACGTCTTCCTGGACGCTAACCCGGGCGCCGCCGAAGTGTTCTTCTCCAAGGACTACCGGCTCCTGGCCCGCCTGTATCCGCTCATCAGCACCGACAATCGGGTTGCCAAGTACCGGGACGGCTTCGGGCTGTTCGGGTCCGTGTACACGACCCTGTTCAAGAAGTCCTCAGACGAGGAGAGGAAGGAACGGCTGGCCGAGCTGGGGCCGATGGTCCTGGAGATCATCAATGGCCACGTTCACTCCTTCTCCGTGGTCGCATCCCAGGAGGAAGCCCTCGTCCTGGACGCCCAGGGCATCGCCATACTCAAGGAGCTACTGGCCCTTGTCCGCCCCAAGCCCGGCAAGGACGACGGCGAGGACGAGACGCCGCCGTCCGCGGCGGAGATTCTGGACCGCATCAAGGCTGCCCTCGACAAGGGTGTCGAACCAGGCTCCGTGAAGTACACCGCCCTCGCAGAGCGGATCAAGCAGCTTCGGGACCGGATCATCCAGAGCGCCCAGGACGCCCTGGAGTTCCTGTCCGAAGCACTCCGGGTCGCCCGCGCCATCGTGGACGCTGAGAAGCACCCCGACGAAGCCGTCGTGCTGGACGACGACCACGTGGGCGTCCTGTCCCGGATCATCCTCGACCACGCACCGGCTGGCCTCACGGTTACGGAAAGGAACCTGGCCGAAGAGATCGACCAGGTGGTCACCCAAACCCTCGCCCGGCCATGGGATAACGCCGACGCTCGCAACCGAGGCGTCCGCCGCGCCACCGCCGCAGTCTTCCGTCGGTACAGGTTGAAGCCGGTGGGGGAGCCGTACGACTCCACCGTCGCCTACATCGAAGCCCACTACCTGGTTGACTGACAAGCGTACGGAGGCCCGGCACCCGTATGGCGCTTGCCGGGCTTCATAGCGCAGGAGCTTGTGTACCGCAGACTGGGAGAGCGCTGCTCTTCAGATTGAGGCAGGCGTTTAGAAGGCACGTGCTCTATCCGCTGAGCTACGGGGGCTGACCTGCGTAAACGCAGCTTCCGGGAGCTGTCCCCCAGGTCGCGGGGGACACATGGGGGAATCGCGGATTCCCGGTGACCGGGGGGCGCGAGCTCCCTGGTCGAGCAGTACGTAGGGTCTCACACTATCTTCACGCCCCCGAAGGCTCTCGCGGAAACAATCCCGCACCCCGTCGGCGTTGGTGATCACCGAGCCGAGGAGGGGAAGGTGTCGGGCCTGAAGCTGTTCCGCACGGACACGACGAACAGCGGCATGACGGAGGTCATGCCGCGTCTTGCTGAGATCGAGGCCGATGTGCAGGCTCTCGTCGAGGCGCACATGGAGACGCTGCTGGGCGTCCGCTTCCTGGCGAGCGAGTACAGCACGGGGCCCGCCCACGGGGGCCGGATCGACTCGCTCGGGCTGGACGAGAACGGATCGCCGGTCATCATTGAGTACAAGCGCGGCACGGACGCCGGCGTCATCAACCAGGGCCTGTTCTACCTGGCCTGGTTGATGGACCACCGGGCGGAGTTCGAGCACCTGGTCCGCGACCGGCTCGGGGTGACGGCCGCGTCCCAGGTCCTGTGGAGTGGACCGCGCCTGATCTGCATCGCTGGCGACTTCACCCGCTATGACGTGCATGCCGTGCGCGAGCACCGGAGGTCGATCGACCTGGTTCGCTACCGACTCTTCGGCAGGGACCTGCTCGGTCTTGAGACCGTGGCCTCCGTGAGCGGCGGCGTGCAGGTGGCCCGCCGGGCACGGCGCCAGGCGGTTGCCCAGTCGGTGGCTGATGTCCAGGGCGCGGCGATGCGCGAGTTGGCGGGTGCGGTCGATGAGGTTCTGCTTGGGCTCGGGGATGGTGTGAAGCGGGTGGAGCGCAAGACTTACCGGGCGTATCAGCGGCTGCGGAACTTTGCCTGCTTGTGCCCGCGCAGCGAAGCAAGCTGCTGGTCTATCTGAAGGTCGATCCGAAGAACGTCGATCTTGTTCCGGGCTTCACTCGGGACGTGTCCGGTCTCGGTCACCACGGAACGGGTGATCTGGAGGTCCAGCTCCGTACGCTCAGGGACATGGAGCGGGCGCAGGACCTGTTCCGGGCAAGCTACGCGGCGGCGTGATCGCCAGGCGCTGCCGGCCCGTGACGGGCTGCGCTACGTGTGGTGTCTGCGGTCGTGGGAGGAGCCTCTCGACGTGCGGGCAGGGCGTGGCGGTGGACTATCTATGGTGCGCGGGATCGCCGGTTTGGCCAACCGGCGATCCCGCGCTATGTTGCCCCGCTCGTGCGGGGGCGCTGATCAGCGTGAACGGCTGGCGGGTCGGCCGGCCGTGACCGCCGGAGTCGCCGGTGCACTGGCTGCGAGGCGGGTCCTGTGATCGCGGCCCGGCTGGGGCTGGCGTGTGCCGCCGTGCCCTGTCAGGGTGTGCTTCCACCCGGCCTCAGTGAGCGGCTGCGTGGCTGTGGTGACCGTCCTCTCGCCCACTGGGACGCCGATGACCGTGTCCCAGCCGTCTCCGTCGGCGAGGTGGTTCAGCAAATTCTGCAGCACGGGGGCGGGGGTGGCGCTGGTCGCGGTGAGGTGCCACATGCGGTCGGAGACGGGCGTTTCGTAGGCGGCTACGGTCCAGGCGGTCTCGCGGGCCTGGGTTTCGTGGACGCGTTCGATGCGCAGGGTCTGCGATTCGTGGATGGCGTGGGTCGTTTCATCGGACCAGGTGCGTTCCCTGTCAAGTTCTGCGTGTTGAACCCTCGTGCACGGCTCCACATGCAGGAGTGGCTCCCCTGGTCTCGATCGAGGTCTGGCGTTGCGATCAGCGGAAGGGGCGCGGAACGTCGACTCCGCTCTTGGGGGGCGCCGGAGCGGCACAGCTACCAGCAGGTGTGCGGACTCGCACGCGGCCGCACCGTCGGATTGCACCGCTTACGGGGCGAACGGCTCGACGTCCTGTTGCTATCCAGCTCCGATCGCGACGACGGGTAGTACGTCGATGGCGGGCACGTTCTTGTGAGCCGGTGCAGGGTAGGTAGCGCCTGAGCACAGCATCTGTGGGGTCAGGCGCGTCGCCTGCGCGCCCGCAGCGCGGCCCAGTGGCGCAGGCGTTCGATGATCTGGGCTTCGTAGCCGTTGCGGGTGGGCTGGTAGTACGTCTCGTGGTCCATGTCGTCGGGGAAGTAGTCGGCGCCGGAGAAGCCGTCGGCAGTGTCGGGGTCGTACTGGTAGTCCTTGCCGTAGCCGAGATCCTTCATCAGCCGGGTCGGGGCGTTGAGGATGTGGGCGGGCGGCATGAGGGAGCCGGTGCGGCGGGCGGCGCGGTGTGCGGCGTTGAAGCCGCGGTAGACGGCGATGGATTTGGGTGCGGTGGCGAGGTAGACGACGGCCTGGGCGATCGCCAGCTCGCCCTCGGGGGAGCCGAGTCGCTCGTAGACGTCCCAGGCGGCGAGGGCCTGCTGGAGGGCGTGCGGGTCGGCGATGCCGATGTCCTCGCTTGCGAAGCGAACCAGGCGGCGGGCAACGAACAGGGGGTCCTCGCCGCCGTCGAGCATGCGCGCGAGCCAGTACAGGGCGGCGTCCGGGTCGGAGCCGCGCATCGCCTTGTGGAGCGCGGAGATCAGGTTGTAGTGGCCCTCCTGCGCCTTGTCGTAGAGCGGGGCGCGCTGCTGGATGTGGTGGGCGAGCGCAGCGGTGTTCAGAGCGGTCTCGGTGTCGGGGAGGGCTTGGAGTTGTTCGGTCATGTTGAGCAGGTAGCGGCCGTCGCCGTCGGCCATGGCGATCAGGGCGCGGCGGGCGTCGTCGTCGAGGGGCAGCCGGCGGCCGGTGAGGTGTTCGGCGCGGTCGAGGAGGGTGGACAGGGCAGATTCATCAAGGCGTTTGAGGACGAGGACCTGGGTGCGGGAGAGGAGGGCGCCGTTCAGTTCGAAGCTGGGGTTCTCCGTGGTGGCGCCGATCAAGGTAATCCTGCCGTCCTCGACGTAGGGCAGGAAGCTGTCCTGCTGGGCGCGGTTGAAGCGGTGGATCTCGTCGACGAACAGCAGGGTGCCCTGCCCGACGCCGCGCCGGCGTTGCGCGGTGGCGAAGACTTTGCGCAGGTCGGCCACGCCGGAGAAGGTGGCCGAGACCGGTTCGAAAGCCAGGTCGCCGACGTGGGCGAGGAGCCGGGCGATAGTCGTTTTCCCCACGCCGGGCGGCCCCCACAGGATGGCGGAGCTGAGGCGCTGCTGGGCGGCCATGCGCCCCAGCGGGGCGTCCGGGGCCAGGAGGTGGTCCTGGCCGACGACCTCGTCCAGTCGGGTGGGGCGCAGGCGGTCGGCGAGGGGCCGGGCGGGCTCCTCGCCGAAGAGCGGCAGGGTCGGTTCCATGAGTCTCTCGGTCGGCGGTGAGCGTAGTGAACTTTGTACGGGGCGCTGACAGGTGCCGGATCAGCCGCTGGTGGGCGCGCTGAGGGCACTCATCGGGGACGGGGGCGATCCCGGCGTGGCAGCTGCTCGACGACCAGGTCGTAGGAGTCCTCGATCACGTCGGTGAGGAGTCGCTTGGTGATGCCGGGGCCCGGCCCGAGCGTGATCCAGTGGCGTTTGTCGAGGTAGCGGCCTGGCGTGATCGAAGCGTGCGCATGCATGCGGGCGCGGGCGTGTTCGGGTTCGCATTTGACCGTGATGATTTGCTCGTCCGGGTCGTCGGTGACGATGAGGAACACCTTGCCCGCGACCTTGTACACGTCGAGCTGGGGGGTGAAGGGGCGTGAGTGGCTGACGTCGGGCAGGGCGAGGGCGGCCTTGCGGGCGGTGTCCTGGAGCCGGTCGCCGGCCGCGCTCACCGGGATGCCCGCGAGCCGCCGGCGTAGGTGTGCGGGTTGACGGGCTGCTCGGCCGTGGGCAGGTGCGCGACGACGAGCCGGTAGGACTCGGTGACGAGCTCCCTGACCAGCTTCTTGTCGATGCCTTCCCCGTCCTCCAGCGTGATCCAGTGCTTCTTGTTCATGTGGTAGCCGGGAGTGATGTGGCTGTTGTCTTCCCGCAGGGCCAGGGCCTCGCCCGGGTCCGACTTGAGGATCACGACGGGGCGCCCGGGGACCTCGGTCATCAGCATGAACACCTTGCCGCGCACCTTGAAGACCTCCCAGTCATCCCCGAAGGGGTGATCCAGCTCGGCTCCGGGAAGTTCCTGCGCGCACTCGGCGGCGGTCTTGTGCAGAGGCATGGGGCGTTGTCCTCCTTGAAGTGGTGGCGGGCTACGGCGCTGAAGACCGCCGAGTGCGCGCCCCGCAATTGCGGCGGCACACTCCATCCTTGCCCGGAAACCACCTTAAAACGGGCAGTAGACTGCGGACACATGATGGTCGACAAGCGACACCCGGGCTCGAAGGGCCAGGCCGGACCGGCCGAGGTTCCCTTGTACGGCTTCCAGCCCCCGGTGGGCACGCCCTTCGGGCTGGAGGTGAGCACCGTGGAGGACTTCTTCGCCGAGCACGACGACTGGCCGTGGAGTCCGCCCCGTCCGGTCCGCGTCTCCTTCCACTACCTCATCGCGGTCACCGAGGGTGAACTGCTCCACGACGTCGACCACTCCACGCGGACTATCGCCCCCGGCCAGTGGCTGTGGGTGCGGCCCGGGCACACGCTGTGCTGGCATGCGCCCGGCACCGCCCGCGGCCCGTTCATCCTGTTCGAACCGGACGTCCTGACACCCGCCGCCGCCCGCCTGCTGGCCCCGCTCACTGCCCACCAGGCCCCGGCCGTGCTGAGCCCGCACCCCGACGACGCCACCTGGCTCCACCAGACGGCACTGCAGCTCCTTGACGAACACCGGGCGCTCGGACGCCGCCCCCTCGACGTCCACCACGCCCTGCGGCGCAGCCTGCTCGAATCGCTGTTGCTGCGCCTGGCCAGCGCCCCCGGCATCACCCTCACGGGCCCGGCGTCGGCCGGTGCGGGCCGTGGTGACACCTACGGCCGGTTCGCGGACGCCCTGGAGCTGCACTTCCGCGAACGGCACCGGGCGGCGGACTACGCCGCGTTGCTGGGCTGCTCGGTCCGTACTCTCAGCCGCGCCGCCCGGGACGCCACCGGCAAAGGGGTGCGCGAGCTCATCGACGAGCGGCGCCTGCTCGAAGCCCGGCGCCTGCTGGGAAATGCCCGGTGGGATGCCCGGACTGTGGCCGCCCATCTCGGCTTCTCCGATCCCGCGAACTTCGGCCGCTTCTTCCGCGACCGCACCGGTCTCACGCCGGCCGCCTTCGCAGCCCGCAGCGCCACCACAGGCCCGTGAGCGGATTGCGCCCCGGGCGCTCGCTTCTCAGTCCTCCAGGACGACGACGTGCTTGCCCGCACTGGTGCCGGACTCGACGCCGGCTTGGGCGTCACGGACCTGTTCCAGGCCGCGGTAGACCTTGGCGACCGGGACCTTGAGGCGCCCTTCGGCGATGGCCTGGAGCTGGCGGGCGAAGACGTCGGACGGCAGGTCGGCGGCCTCGCCCGCGTAGCTCGTCAGCCGCACCCCTACAGGGATCATGAACGGAGTGAAGTCGGGGATCGACCACTGCCCCGCCAGGGCTCCGGTGAAGCAGATGGTGCCGTGGCGGCGGACGGCGCGCAGCGTGTCGGCGAGGACGGAACAGCCCACCAGCTCCAGCGCCGCGTCGACGCCCTGCGGCACGAGGCCGCGGATCTTCTCGGCGACGTGCCCGTCGTCCACGACCGGATGGTCGACACCCACGGCCCGCAGCTCCTCGGCGCGGTCGGCGTTGCGAGTGGTGGAGATGACGGTCGCGCCGATCTCCTTGGCCATCGTCGCCGCGCTCAGACCCACCGTGGAGGTGCCACCGCGGATCAGCAGCGTCTGCCCGGCCTTCAGGTCCAGGCCGACGGTCAGGGAGCCGTACGCGGTCTGGAACATCTCCGGCAGCGCGCCGACCACGTCCCACGGCAGGCTGGTCTCGAACGGGATGACCTGCCCAGCAGGGACGGTCACGTACCGGGCGTAGGCGCCGTCGTAGGTGCGGCCCATGCCGCCCATCATGGTCGCCACCTGCTGCCCCGGGCGCAGCCCGCTGTCCTTGTCGGCCTCATCGACCACGCCGACGCCCTCGATGCCGGGGATACGCGGGTAGGTGACCTCCGCGTCCGACTCGCCCTTGCGGGTGGTGACCTCGGACTCGTTGACGCCGAACGCCTTCACCTTGATCCGCACCCAGCCGGGCTTGCGGACGGGCACCGCCACGTCCTTGATCTCCAGTGCGTCGAGGCCGCCGGGGTGGGTGACGACGACGGCCCGCATGGTTGCTGGTGCGGAGTCGCCGACTGCTGTCGGTTGGCTCATACCGAGTTCCTCACTCTGTTTCGCCCCCTTGGTGCGCTGTTCCGGATGGCGTCCCGCCAGCGTCAGGGACGGTCGATGCCCGTCAGGGACGGTCGATGCCCTCCCACAGGTCGAGGACCTGCTGGTAGCGGACGGTGGCTTCGAAGGGCGGGTTGCCGACGCTTCCCGAGGTGGGTTTGTCCGTGACTGCGGGCCACAGACGGGACTGCTCACTAGGGTCCGTCTTCAAACGGATCTTGCCCAGAGTAGGAATGAGGCGAGATTGACCGCTGCTTCGTAGGAAGTGGCGGTCTTCTCGTATCGAGTGGCG
>JODU01000026.1 GCA_000720845.1 Kitasatospora aureofaciens
GGCCGAGGGAGGGGCGGAGTCGGTCGTCGTCTCGGAGTCGGTGGTCTTCGGGGAGGACGAAGGGGACGCCGAGGCCGTTGTCGACGCGGAGGCGTCGGGGGATGGGGTGTCCGAGGTCGTGGTCGTTCCCGAGGGGGCGTCGGCCGGGACCGCCGACGCCTCCCCCACCTCGCGCGTCGCCTCGCCGTCCGTCGTCTCGCCACCCGCCGCGGCCGGCTTGTCCGGGGAGTGCGGGGCGTCCATGCCGAGTTCGGCGAGGCTCAGTCCGCCGGCCGCCAGGACGAAGCCCGCGGCGACGAGCAGGGTCCGGCGGCGGCGCCTGCGGTGCGCGGCGGCCTTGCGGTCACGGCGGCTGGACCGGGCGCCGGGGGCGGCGTCGCCCGCACCCTCGTCGAGCTCCTCGTCGGGCTCCTCGTCGAGCCTCTCCCCCGGGTCCCGGGGGAGGGTGTCCACGGCCGCCGCCTCGGTCCCGAATCGCGGTCCGGGGTTCTCACTCGCCGTCAACCGGTCATCCGCCGAAGGGAGTTCGTGGGCGGGCGTGCCGCAGCCCGGGCAGGCGAGGGCGCCGTTGAGGTGCCGTCGGCACGGGTGGCAGTAGTCCATGACGCGGGAAGGTTAAGTTCCGGGAAGGGCGCGTTCCTAGAGGCCACTGTGAAAGTTGTGTGGGGAAGCGGGCGAGGGCTCCCTCTTCCCCGCCCGTGAAACTGCCGAAACCGTTATGTGTCCGACCCATTGACACTCCGAGCACCCCATCCTTACTGTCACGCCAGCATTTCGAACGAGTGACGAAATATCGAACAGAGCGAAGGGCAGCTGCCGTGCGCATCACCGGAATCAGCACACACGTGGTCGGGACGCCGTGGCGCAACCTGACCTACGTCCAGGTGCACACCGACGAGGGCATCACCGGAGTCGGCGAGACCCGGATGCTGGGGCACACCGACGCACTCCTCGGCTATCTGAAGGAGGCCGAGGCCAACCACATTCTCGGTTCCGACCCGTTCGCTGTCGAGGACCTGGTCCGCCGCATGAAGTACGGCGACTACGGCCGAGCGGGCGAGATCGTGATGTCCGGCATCGCCGTCGTCGAGATGGCGTGCTGGGACATCAAGGGCAAGGCCCTCGGTGTCCCCGTGTGGCAGCTGCTGGGCGGGAAGGTCACCGACAAGGTCAAGGCGTACGCCAACGGGTGGTACACCACCGAGCGGACGCCGGAGGCGTACCACAAGGCCGCGCAGGGGGTCATGGAGCGCGGGTACCGGGCGCTGAAGATCGACCCGTTCGGCACCGGGCACTTCGAGCTGGACCAGCAGCAGACGAACTACGCGGTGTCGCTGATCGAGGCCGTGCGGGACGCCATCGGACCGGACGCCGAGCTGATGCTGGAGATGCACGGCCGGTTCTCGCCCTCCACGGCCGTCCGGCTCGCGCGGGAACTCGCGCCGTTCAAGCCGGCCTGGCTGGAGGAGCCGGTCCCGCCGGAGAACCTCAAGGCGCTGAGGAAGGTCGCCGAGAAGGTCGAGATCCCCATCGCCACCGGTGAGCGCATCCACGACCGGATCGAGTTCCGCGAGCTGTTCGAGGACCAGTCGGTGGACGTCATCCAGCCCGACGTCGGCCACATCGGCGGCATCTGGGAGACCCGGAAGCTGGCCGCGACCGCCGAGACGCACTACACGCTGGTCGCCCCGCACAACGTCGGCGGGTCCGTGCTCACCGCCGCGAGCCTCCAGGTCGGGTTCACCTCGCCGAACTTCAAGATCCTTGAGCACTTCAACGACTTCGCGGACGCCGAGATCAAGAAGGTCGTCAAGGGGGCGCCGCAGGTGAACCCGGAGGACGGGTGCTTCCACCTCTCCGACGCACCCGGTCTCGGGGTCGAGCTGGACACCGACGCGGCGGCCGAGTTCCCGCAGCAGCAGGCGCGGTTCGACCTGTGGGCCGAGGGCTGGGAGCAGCGCAACCCCAAGGGGACCGGGGCATGAGCGGCGCGGTCGTCGTCGAGGCGCCGGGGACGCACCGGCTCGTGCCGCACGAGCCGCGTGAACCGGGGCCCGGCGAGGCGCTGGTGCGGGTGCACGCCGCCGGGATCTGCGGCAGCGACCGGGAGGTCTACCAGGGCAACCGGCCCGAGGGATACGTGCGTTACCCGCTCACCCCCGGCCACGAGTGGTCCGGGACCGTGGAGCGGGTCGGCGCGGGGGTGCCGGACGCGCTCGTCGGCCGGAAGGCCGTGGGCGAGGGCTTCCGCAACTGCCAGGTGTGCGACCGCTGCCACGCGGGCGAGACGACGCTGTGCACCGCCGGGTACGAGGAGACCGGCTTCACCCAGCCGGGCGCCATGGCGCCGACGCTGACCCTGCCCGCGCGGCTGCTGCACGTCCTGCCCGACGACGCCGACCTCACCGCCGCCGCCCTGCTGGAGCCCGCGGCCTGCATCGCCGCCGCCGCGCTCAAGGCGAACGCCCGGCCCGGCGAGCGGGTCGCCGTCGTCGGCACGGGCACGCTCGGCATGTTCGCCGTGCAGTTCCTGCGCGCCGCCTCCCCGGCCGAGCTGCTGGTCGTCGGTACGCGCGGCGACCGGGAGGCGCTGTCGCGGCAGTTCGGCGCCAGCGACTTCCGCACCAAGGACCGGCCGCTCCCGGACGACTTCGACGTCGTGATCGAGACCGCCGGGTCCGCGGACGCCGCCCGCACCGCCGCCGCGCTGCTGCGCCGGGGCGGGCGGCTGGTGCTGACCGGCATCCCGGCGCCGGGCGCCGACGGGCTCGACCCGACCGATCTCGTCGTACGGCAGCTGGAGGTGCACACGGTCTTCGGGGCGCCCCCGGACGCCTGGGCGCACACGGTGCGGGTCTTCGCGGCCGGTCTGCTCGATCCGCGGCCGCTGGTAACGCACGAACTGCCGCTCGCGGAGTTCTCGGAGGCCATCGAGCTGGTGGGTTCCGGCGATCCGAAGGTCGGCAAGGTGCTGCTGCGCCCGGACGCCCACCCCTGAGCCGTACGCCGGTGCGGGGGCGACCTGACGGCCTCCGCACCGGCGTACACCCACCGGACCGGGCGTCGCGCGCCCAGGCCGCCCACGCCCACGGCCGCGAACTTCGTCCGACATATCGAACACAAAGGAACGCTTGTGACCGACGCATCCGCCACGGCCGCCGCACGCAGGCCCGGTGAGCAGGCCCTCACCGCCCTCGGCCTGGCCGCGCCCGCCCCCGATCCCGCCGACGCCTCGCCGCACTCCTTCCCGGGCGGCGGCCGGTGGCGCACCGAGGTCCCCTCCTGCGAGGGGCCGGAGGCGCTGGGGGTGGTGCTCAAGGAGTCCTCGCGACTGGACGTGCCGATCCACCGGATCAGCCAGGGCAGCGGCGTGTGGATGCTGACCGACGCCGAGATCACCGAGATGGTCGAGGCCACCGCCGAACGCGACATAGAGCTCTGCCTGTTCACCGGCCCGCGCGGGACCTGGGACATCGGCGGCTCCACCCGGTCCGACTCGGGCGGCGCGGGCCTGCGGGCCCGCGGCCACGACGCGGTCGCCGGGTGCGTCGAGGACGCCGTGCGCGCGAGCGAGCTGGGTGTGAAGTGCCTGCTCGTCGCCGACGAGGGCGTGCTGTGGACGCTGCACCGGGCCCGCGCCGCCGGCCTCCTGCCCGCCGACACCACGCTGAAGCTCTCGGCGCTCGTCGGACCGGTCAACCCGGCCTCGTACGCGGTGTACGAGCGGCTCGGCGCCGACTCGATCAACGTGCCCAGCGATCTGACGCTGGATCATCTGACCGAAATACGGCGGGTTTCGGCCGCGCCGATGGACATGTACATCGAGGCTCCCGACGACCTCGGCGGCTATGTCCGCATGTACGAGGTCGCCGAGCTGATCCGGCGCGGCGCCCCGCTGTACCTGAAGTTCGGCCTGTCCAAGGCGCCCGGGATCTATCCGTACGGCCACCACCTGCGGGAACTGACGCTGGCCACCGCGAAGGAGCGGGTGCGACGCGGCCGGCTCGCCCTGGACCTGCTCGCCCGGCACGGGGCGGACGGGGACATGGCGCCGCTCGGCACCCGGCTGCCGGGGCCGCTCAACCGGTTCGAGATCTCGTCATAACGTTCCGGAAACTCCCTTCTCAAAAGACGACACGACCGCGCACAATCCCACACACCTGCCTCGCCGACCCAGTCCTCACATCAAGGATGATGACCATGCGCAACCGCAGAGCCGCACTCGCCGCGATAGCCTCCGCCGCCTCGCTCGCCCTCACGCTGACCGCCTGCGGCCAGAACAGCGAGGGCGGCAGCGAGGAGGACAAGGGTGGCAGCGACGGCGCCACCGTCGGTATCGCGATGCCGACCAAGTCCTCCGAGCGCTGGATCACCGACGGCGCCAACGTCGAGAAGGAACTGAAGGCCAAGGGGCTCAAGACCAAGCTCGTCTACGGCGAGGACGACCCGGACCAGCAGGTCTCGCAGATCGAGAACATGATCACGCAGGGTGTGGACGCGCTGATCGTCGCCGCGATCGACAACAAGTCCCTCGGCAACGTCATGCAGCAGGCCAAGGACGCCGACATCCCGGTCATCTCCTACGACCGGCTGATCCTCGGGACGGAGAACGTCGACTACTACGCCTCGTTCGACAACGAGAAGGTCGGCGAGCTGCAGGGCGGCTACATCGTCGACAAGCTCGGCCTGAAGGCCGGCGAGAAGGGCCCCTTCAACATCGAGCTGTTCGCCGGCTCCAACGACGACAACAACACCAAGTACTTCTTCAACGGCGCCATGAAGGTGCTGAAGCCCTACATGGACAAGGGCCAGCTGGTCGTCCGCTCCAAGCAGACCGCGCTCAACCAGGTCACCACCCTGCGCTGGGACGGCGGCACCGCACAGAAGCGCATGGACGACCTGCTCACCTCCAGCTACCGCAGCGCCCGGGTCGACGCGGTGCTCTCGCCCTACGACGGCATCTCCATCGGCATCCTGTCCGCCCTGAAGTCGGACGGCTACGGCTCCGGCAGCAAGGCCATGCCGGTCGTCACCGGCCAGGACGCCGAGATCGCCTCGGTGAAGTCGATCAAGGCGGGCCAGCAGACCCAGACCGTCTTCAAGGACCTGCGCGAACTCGCCAAGGTCGCCGCGAACATGGTCGACGCGGTTCTGAACGACAAGAAGCCCGAGGTCAACGACACCAAGTCGTACGACAACGGCTCCAAGGTCGTCCCCGCCTACCTGCTCCAGCCGGTCAGCGTCGACAAGTCCAACTACGAGAAGATCCTGGTCGACGGCGGGTACTACACCGCGGGCCAGCTCAACTGACCGGGCCCCATCAAGGATTGGAAGGCACGACCATGGCGGGACCCGTCCTGGAAATGCGCTCGATCGTCAAGACCTTTCCCGGTGTCAAAGCGCTGTCGGACGTCACACTGACCGTTCGCCAGGGCGAGGTCCACGCCATCTGCGGGGAGAACGGCGCCGGCAAGTCGACCCTGATGAAGGTGCTCTCCGGAGTCCACCCGTACGGCAGTTACGAGGGTGACGTCCTCTTCGAGGGCGAGACCTGCCGGTTCAAGGACATCCGGGCGAGCGAACAGCACGGCATCGTGATCATCCACCAGGAGCTGGCGCTGGTGCCGTACCTGTCGATCGCGGAGAACATCTTCCTCGGCAACGAGCACGCCAAGCGCGGACTGATCAACTGGAACGACACCCTCAGGCACGCCACCGAACTGCTGCGCCGGGTCGGTCTCGACGAGCACCCCGAGACCCGGGTCGCCGACATCGGCGTGGGCAAGCAGCAGCTGGTGGAGATCGCCAAGGCGCTGTCGAAGAAGGTGAAGCTGCTCATCCTCGACGAGCCGACGGCGGCGCTCAACGACGAGGACAGCGGCAAACTCCTCGACCTGATCCTTCAGTTGAAGGAACAGGGCATGACCTCGATCATCATCTCGCACAAGCTGAACGAGATCCGCACGGTCGCCGACTCGGTGACCATCATCCGCGACGGGCGCTCCATCGAGACGCTCGACGTGAAGGCGGCGGAGACGACCGAGGACCGGATCATCAGCGGAATGGTCGGCCGCGACCTGGAGAACCGCTTCCCGGACCGGACCCCGCACCAGCCCGAGCAGGGCGCGGCCCCGGCCCTGGAGATCCGCAACTGGACCGTGCACCACCCCATCGACCAGCAGCGCAAGGTCGTCGACGACGTCTCGATCGAGGTGCGGCGCGGCGAGATCGTCGGCATCGCCGGACTCATGGGTGCCGGCCGCACCGAGCTGGCGATGAGCGTCTTCGGCCGCACCTACGGCCGGCACGCGGGCGGCACGGTGCTCAGGGACGGCAAGGAGATCCGTACCAAGACCGTCCCTGAGGCGGTCGGGCACGGGATCGCGTACGTCACCGAGGACCGCAAGCACTACGGCCTCAACCTCATCGACACCATCAACCGGAACATCTCGCTGACCGCGCTGGGCAAGGTCTCCAAGCGGGGCGTGGTCGACGAGCACGGCGAGCGCCAGGTCGCCGAGGGCTACCGCAAGTCGATGAACATCAAGGCGCCGACCGTCTTCGAGCCGGTCGGCAAGCTGTCCGGCGGCAACCAGCAGAAGGTCGTCCTCAGCAAGTGGATCTTCGCGGGTCCCGAGGTGCTGATCCTGGACGAGCCCACGCGCGGCATCGACGTGGGCGCCAAGTACGAGATCTACACGGTCATCGACCGCCTGGCGGCCGAGGGCAAGGCGGTCGTGTTCATCTCCTCCGAGCTGCCCGAGCTGCTCGGCATGTGCGACCGCATCTACACGATGGCCGCCGGGCGGCTGACGGGTGAGTTCTCGCGGGCCGAGGCCTCGCAGGAAGCGCTGATGCGGCAGATGACGAAGGACAAGAAGGACAAAGAGGTAAGCCGATGAGCACGGACGTGACCGCCAAGACCCCGGCCCCGGCGCCGCCCGGCAGAGAGGGCTCGGCCTCCGGCGGCGGCCTGCTGCAGCTGATGCTCGACGGCATGCGCCGCAACATGCGCCAGTACGGCATGCTGATGGCCCTCGGCCTGATCGTGGTGCTGTTCGCGGTGTGGTCCGACGGCGACCTGCTGCTGCCGCGCAACGTCTCCAACCTGGTGCTGCAGAACAGCTACATCCTGATCCTCGCGATCGGCATGATGCTCGTCATCATCGCCGGCCACATCGACCTGTCGGTGGGCTCGCTGACCGCCTTCGTCGGCGCGACGGCCGCCGTCCTGATGGTCAACCACGACCTGCCCTGGCCGGTGGCGGTGGTCCTCTGCCTGGCCATCGGCGCCGCCGCCGGCGCGGTGCAGGGCTTCTTCATCGCCTATCTCGGCATACCGTCGTTCATCGTGACCCTCGCGGGCATGCTGCTCTTCCGCGGTCTGACGGAGATCTTCCTCAAGGGCCAGACCCTCGGCCCGTTCCCGAAGGACCTGCAGAAGATCGCCAACGGCTTCCTGCCCGAGGTCGGCCCGAACACCAACTACCACAACCTCACCCTGCTGCTGGGCTTCGCCCTGATCGCCTTCGTGGTGTACCAGGAGGTCCGCGACCGCAAGCGGCAGCAGGAGTTCTCCCTGGACGTGCCGCCGGTCAAGCTGTTCCTGCTCAAGCTGGTCGCGCTGATCGCCGCGGTGCTCGTCGTCACGCTGCTGCTGGCCAGCTACAAGGGCGCCCCGATCGTGCTGCTCATCCTGGGCGTGCTGGTGGTCGGCTTCGGCTACCTGATGCGCAACGCGATCGTCGGCCGCCACATCTACGCCATCGGCGGCAACCTGCCCGCGGCCAAGCTGTCGGGCGTGAAGGACAAGAAGGTCACCTTCCTGGTCTTCCTGAACATGGGCATGCTCGCGGCCCTGGCGGGTCTGGTCTTCGCCGCCCGCTTCAACGCGGCCTCGCCCAAGGCGGGCCTCAACTTCGAGCTGGAGGCCATCGCCGCCTCCTTCATCGGCGGCGCGTCGATGAGCGGCGGCGTCGGCACGGTCCTCGGCGCGATCATCGGCGGTCTGGTCCTGGGCGTGCTGAACAACGGCATGAACCTCGTCGGCATCGGCACCGACTGGCAGCAGGTCATCAAGGGCGCGGTGCTGCTGGCGGCGGTCGGGTTCGACGTGTGGAACAAGCGCAGGGTCGGTTCGTAACGGATCTCGGGCCCCGCCACCGACGGCGGGGCCCGCTTCTTTTCACGGAAGTACAGGAGCCGCACATGGAACTGAGCAGACGAACGGTCATCGCGTCGGCGGCAGCGGCCGGCGTGGCCGCCACCGCGGTCGGCGGCACGGCGCACGCGTCGGGAGGCAGGAAACCGGTGAAGGAGCTCTTCGGCAAACTGGCCGACGGGACGAAGGTGTACCGCTGGTCGCTGGAGAACGGCGGCACGCGGATGAAGGTGCTGTCGTACGGCGGTGTCGTGCAGTCCCTGGAGATCCCGGACCGCCGGGGCCGGTACGCGAACGTCTCGCTGGGTTTCGACAACCTCGAGGACTACGTCGCCCGCAGCCCGCACTTCGGCGCCCTGATCGGGCGGTACGGCAACCGCATCGCCAAGGGCCGCTTCACCCTGGACGGCAAGGACTACCAGCTCTCCGTCAACGACGGGGAGAACTCCCTGCACGGCGGCGCCCTGGGCTTCGACTACCGGGTGTGGGACGTCGAGCCCTTCACCGAGGGCTCCGACACCGGCCTGGTGCTGCACTACACCAGCGTCGACGGCGAGATGGGCTATCCGGGCACGCTCAAGGCGAAGATGACGTACACCCTCACCCGGCGCGGCGACTGGCGCATCGACTACGAGGCCACCACCGACAAGGCCACCGTCGTCAACCTCACCAGCCACGTCTACTGGAACCTGGCCGGTGAGGGCAGCGGCACGATCGAGGACCACGAGCTGTCGATCGCCGCCTCCCGCTTCACCCCCACCGACGCCGGCCTGATCCCGACCGGCGAGCTGGCCCGGGTGTCCGGCACGCCCTTCGACTTCCGCCGGGCGAAGCCGATCGGCCGGGACATCCGCGACGCCCACCCGCAGCTGGTCACCGCCAAGGGCTTCGACCACAACTGGGTGCTCGACAAGGGCATCACCGACCGCCCCGAGCACATCGCCACCCTGCGTGAGAACGCCTCGGGCCGCACCCTGCGCATCGCCACCGACCAGCCCGGCCTGCAGTTCTACTCGGGCAACTTCCTCGACGGCACCCTCACCGGCACCGGCGGCTCCCTCTACCGCCAGGGCGACGCCCTGTGCCTGGAGACCCAGCACTTCCCGGACTCGCCGAACCAGCCGTCGTTCCCGTCGACCGTGCTGCGGCCCGGCGAGACCTACCGGACGTCGACGGTGCACTCCTTCGACGCCTGAGGGGCGGGCGCGTGACGGCGTGAGGGCACACTTTCTTCACACCCGTTGAACAGTGCCCCGTCCGCCTCCGTATTCAAGGGCGGCCCGCGTTCCCCGCGCGGGCCGCCCACTTACGGAGGTCCACTTGTCCGGCAACGTCACCTCGTTGTTCCGCAGCACCGCGGCGCACAGCCCCTCGATGGCGGCGCTGACGCGGGAGAGCGGCGAGGCGGCGGGCGCCGGTCCGGTGGACTTCTGCATCCCCTGCAACCCGTACTTCCCCACCCCGGCGATGTTCGACGAGCTGGCGGGCCGGCTGCGCGAGATCATCACCTACTACCCGAGCAGCGCCGACACCATCACCGCCGAACTGTGCGGCCTGCTCCAGCTCCCGCCGCAGTGCGTGGCGATGGGCAACGGCTCCACGGAGCTGATCACCTGGATCGACCACCTGCTGGTCCGGGACTCCCTCGCCGTGCCCGTCCCCACCTTCGGCCGCTGGACCGACCAGCCCATGGAGACCGGCAAGCGGGTCGACATGTTCCCGCTCCAGGAGGCCGGCGGCTTCGCCCTCGACCTCGCCGGGTACGCCGAGTTCGTCCGGGCCAGGGGCACCCGGACCGTGGTGGTCTGCAACCCCAACAACCCCGACGGCGGCTTTCTGCACAAGCAGGCGCTGGTGCAGTTCATGGACGCGATGGCCGACCGGGACCTGGTGGTGATCGACGAGTCCTTCCTGGAGTTCGCCGACGCGGAGGCCGAACCCAGCGTGGTCCAGGAGGCGATGCTGCGCCCCAACGTCGTCGTCCTGCGCAGCCTCGGCAAGAACTTCGGGCTGCACGGCATCCGCTTCGGCTACCTGGTCGCCAATCCGGCGCTCGCGGGCCGGGTGCGCGCCATGCTCCCCAAGTGGAACCTCAACTCCTTCGCCGAGCATGTGGTGTTCATGCTGCGCGACCACGGTCCCGAGTACGCGCGGAGCCTGCACCAGGTGCGCCGCGACCGTCTGGAGATGGCCGCCCAGCTGTCCGCGCTGCCCGGCCTGACCGTCTATCCCTCCCAGGGCAACTTCCTCTTCGTCCGCCTCCCCGTGGGCGCGGAGGGCACCGCCGTGCGCGACCGCATGCTCACCGAGCACCGGGTGCTGGTCCGGGAGTGCGGCAACAAGATCGGTTCGTCCAGCCGCTTCCTGCGTCTCGTGGTGCGCCCCCAGGCCGACGTACGTCGCCTGGTGTCCGGCCTGGAACAGGTGCTCTACGGGGCCGGGAGGGGAGCCGCCGTGCCCGGGCCGGCCACAGGGACCGGCTACAGCTCGGGCACGGCGGCGGTGGACCGCCTGATGCACGAGACCAACGGCTCCGGTATGCGCGCGATCACCGCACAGACCGCCGGTGCCGGTGCCCTGGGGCTCGCCGCCGCTCCGTCCCCCGGCACCGGCACCGGCACCGGCACCGGCGTGCCGCTCCCCGCCGCGGTGCCGGTCGCCCCGGCGGCGGCCGCCGTGCCCGGCCCCGCGCCGGCGCACCGGCCGCTGCCGGGCCCCCAGCCGGTGCCGTATCCGGGGCCGGTGCCGTATCCCGGGCCGGTGCCGGTCCCCCACCCGGCACCGGCCCCGCAGCCCGCGCCGGCCCCGGTTCCGGCGCCGGCCGCGGCCGCCGCGTATCCACCGCCCGTCGGCCCCACCCCGCCCGGCGTGCCGGCCCGCGGCGGCCTCACCGCCGCCCAGGTCCGCGGCACCAACGGTCTGGAGTCGGTCCCGGCGACGGGCTGGCCGAACGCGGCGGGGATGGGCCGGGCGGGCTGATCCGCGCCGGGTGTCCCTACCCGGCCGGGACGGCCGGGGTCTGCGACGGGGTCGGGCAGGGTGACGCCGTCGGGGAGGCCGTGGGGTCGGGGGACGCGGTCCCCGGTTCCGGGGAGCAGTCGTCCGTGGCCGTCGGCGAAGGGCTCGGGCCGGTCGGGTCCGGCGAGGGGTCCGGCGTCTTCGTGGGCGGCTGGGAGTGGCCCGGGCCCGTCGGGGAGGACGGGTGCGGCGCCGTGGACGGCACGGGGCGGGACGGGGACGGAGACGGGGACGGGGACCCGGGGCCGCCCGGCGTGGTGCCCGGGTCCGGACCGATGTCGATGCCGTCGCCCCCGCCTCCACCACCGTTCCCGTTCCCGTGGCCCCCGCCGCTGCCGCCGCTCCCTCCGTCGACGGGCTCGGTCGCCGGGGTGGCGCCGCCCGCGCCGGGGCTCTTCGGGACGACGCCCTTGCCGTCGGGGACGGTGTGGACTCCGCGGCTGTAGAACTCCAGCCAGTGCCTGACCAGGGCGAGGTAGGCGCGGGAGTTGTTGTAGCTGAGGACGGCCCGGTCCAGGTCCGCCGCCCGGCCCAGGTCCCGGTCGCCGGCGCACAGGTAGTGCCCGGCCGCCAGCGCCGCGTCGAAGACGTTGTTCGGGTCGGCGCGGCCGTCGCCGTTGCCGTCCGCGCCCCAGCGGGCCCAGGTGGACGGCAGGAACTGCATCGGGCCCACCGCCCGGTCGTAGACCGTGTCGCCGTCGTGGGCGCCGCCGTCCGTGTCCAGGATCAGGGCGAAGCCCCGGCCGTCCAGGGGCGGTCCGGTGATCCGGCCGAGGGTCGTGCCGTTCCGGTCGACCGCGCCGCCGCGTGCCTGGCCGGACTCGACCTTGCCGATCGCCGCGAGCAGTTCCCAGGGCAGCCGGCAGCCCGGGTCCGTCCTGCCGACGGCCGTCTCGGCGGCGCGGTAGGCGCGCAGCACGGTGGCCGGGATCCCCGACTGGGCGCGGATCTGCGGCCCGAGCGCCGGGGCGGCCGATCCGCCGTCCCGTGTCGTCAGCGGCGGGAGTTCGGTGTGGTAGGAGCCGTCGCCCGGCGGGGCCGGCTCGGCGTACGGGCCGTCCGCCGTCGGCAGGCTCAGGTCGTCGGCCGCCGGTCCGGCGTGGGTGTCCTCCGCCTCGCCGGTGAGGCCGGGGGCCTGGGACGCGGTGAGGGCCGCCATGGCCGCCACCGCGAGGGCGGTCGTGCGCAGTCCCTTGCGGGCCCGCCGGCGGTACAGGCGTCGGGCACGGCGTACGGACATGGTCGTCACTCCTGTCGGTTCCGTCGGAGGTGCGGGAGGGCGGGGCGGGAGGCGGTCCGGGGTGCGGGCGGGCGGCCTAGCGGCCGAAGGTGTCGAGGGCGGAGACCAGCCAGCGTCCGTCGCGGTGCACGACGTCGACGGCGAGCATGGCCGCGGCGTACACGCCCTCGTCCTGCGCTGCCTCCGCTCCCGCCTTGTCCTTCGGGTCCGTCGCGGCCTTCTTCCCGGTGGTGGCGACGCTGCTCTGGTCGGCGTAGACGAGGACCCGGGCCCGGTCGCCGTCGATCCGTTCCACCGCGCTCTCGGTGACCGTCGTGGTGATCACGGCCTTCTGCTCGTCGGCCCGCGCGCGGACGTCGGCGAGCAGGCCGCGGTGCTGGGCGACGGCCTTGCCCGTCAGGAGGTCCTTCGCCGCCTCGTCGAGGGCGCCAGGGTCCGCGTGGTCGTAGGAGAAGAGCCGGTCGACGGCCTTGCCGACCTGTCCCTTGATCTCGCTGGTGCGGGCGAGGTCGGTCAGCGCGGTGTTGCTCCGCGCCGGCTCGGACCTGAGTCCTTCGGCCTCCGCGTGCGCCCAGCCCGCGAAGCCGCCGAGGAGCACCGTCAGCGCGCAGAGCAGTACGAGGACCGGGGGGCGGCGGCGCGGCCGGGCCGGGGCGGTCTCCTCCTCGTCGACCGGGGGCGAGTCGGCGGTGACGGCGTCCGCGTGCGTCAGGACGGCCGTGGCGCCGCGTCCACCGGTCCGCACCGGGGTGCCTTCCGGGGGCCCGGCCGGGGCGGCGGGCCGGGTCTCGCGGGCCTGGCGGCGCCGCTGGCGGTTGATGTGGTGACGGGTCGTCGACATGGTGCGGTGTCCTCCTCGCTGCGGCCGGCTTCGCGGTACGGGACCGGGTCAGCCGGTCGATGTGCCGCCCACGGGTGCCTGTCCCAGGGCGCTCAGCTTCCACCGCCCGTCGGTCCGGGTGAGTTCGCCGAGCATGCGGCTGTCCTTGTCGGTCTTCGCTCCGTCGGCCGCCTTGACGGTGACGCGCAGGGCGACCAGCACCCGGGCGCGTCCGGCGCGGTCGTCGAGTTCGGTGACGGCGCCGGAGAGCACGCGGGCCGTGCTCACCGTCTTCGCCTCCTTCACCTGGTCGACGAACTCGCCCCGCCCGGAGGCGAGTTGTTCGTGCAGTTCGCCGGTGGTCGACGACTCCCACAGGTCCAGGCCGCGCTTCAGTTCGCGGTGGTCGAGCGTGTTCAGGTTCTGCACGGCCTGCTCGCCGGCGGAGAGGGCCGCGTCCCGCTGGGCGGCGTAGGCGGCCTGCTCGTCGTGGGCCGCCCGGTACCAGTCCTGACCGGCCCAGGCGGCGGAGCCGCCCGCGGCGAGGGTGAGGGCGAGGGCCAGGGCCGGCAGCGGCCGGGAACGGCCGGCGTCGAGGAGGCGGACCGCGCGTTTCATGGGGTGCTCCAGTCTCCCGCGCATGGTCAGCGGGCCTTGATGTCGACGATCCGCCACCGGTCGTCGTCGAGCCGGGCCGTGACGGTGAGCTGGGCCGCCGCGGTGGTGGCCTTGCCCTTGTTCCGGTGGGAGGTCTGGTCGAGGAAGACCAGCAGACGGGCACGGTCGCCGTCGAGTTCGATCACTCCGGTGCGCACGGCGCGGGTGCTCAGGGTGACGCGCTGCTCGGTGAGGTCGTCGCGGACCCGGGCGAAGAGGGTCTCGTACTGGCGGGCGGCGCGGCCGTCGAGGACGGTGTTCGCGGAGCGTTGGGCGGCCGCGGTGCCGTCCGGCGTGTAGGAGAAGATCCGGGCGAGGGCGTTGCCGACGTCGCCCGCGACGCGTGAGGTGGCCCCGGTGTCGGTGAGCGCGTGGTTCCGGGCGGGCGCCTGTGACCCCAACTGGTGGGCGGCGTAGAAGAATCCGCAGCCGCCGAGGACGAGGACCGCGGCGGTCCCGGCCAGGGCGACCTGCCGCAGCCGCCCGCCCGGCCCACGGCGGCCGGGCACTTCGCCGAGCCCTTCGCCGGAGGCGCCCCCGGCGGACGCCACGCTCCCGGACGCCACGCTCCCGGACTCGGCGGTCTGCGGCTCGGCGGGCGCGTCGGCAAAGTCCGCTCCCGGGGCCGGGGCCGGGTCCGGCTCCGGCTCCGTGTCGGGCCCGGGGGCACCGCCCCTGCGCGGCAGCCACGTCGGTGTCATCACTCCTCGGCCTTCCCTTCCGCCACCGGTACGGCGCTCAGTGCCCGCACCTTCCACTCCCCCTCGCCCGTGCGGGCCAGGACCGCCTCCAGGCGCTTGCGGTCGGTGGACGGCTTCTTCGCCCCGGCGGGGGTGACCTGGACGCGCACCGTGGCGATGAGCTTGGCCGTGCCGGACCGCGTGTCGAGCGCGGTGACGGCGGCCTCGGTGACCGTGCCGCGCGCCGAGGTCCCGGCCGCCGCCTCGGTGTCGCCGAGTTCCTCGCGCAGCGGCCCGGTGGAGACGGTGCGCCAGTCCCGGATGCTCCGCTCGGCCCGCTGCCGGGTGGTGGCGTCGAGCGTGGTGAGTACGGCGATGCCGTCCCGCCCGTCGGCGAGCGCCTCGTCCCGCTGGCGGCCGTAGGCGAGCGCGTCGTCGGTGCGGGCCTGCGCGTATGTCCACGCGCCGGTGCCGCAGACGCCGAGGGCCAGCACGAGCCCCGCCCCGGTGAGGATCCGGGCCCGCCTCATCGGGTGCTCCCGGAATCCGGGGCGAGGAGACCGGCCAGGCCGGCCGGTGCCTCACCGCGCTGTCCGGGCAGGGCGAGCGCGCCGGGCAGGTCCGGGGTGCCGTCCTTGGCCGGGGTGGTCCGGCCGCTGCCCGAGGGCAGGGAGCCGGGTGTGGCCGGTTCGGGCACCGCGCCGCTCTTCGGGGCGTTGGCCGAGCCGCGCACGTTCTTCCCGCTCGACGCCGGGGCGGTGCAGGCCGCGTCGGTGTTGAGGGCGGGCGCGGTGCCGAGGTCGAGACCGTTGCGGTAGCGCGTGCCGCCGTAGCCGTCGGTGCAGGGCAGGGGGCTGAAGAAGGTGACGGCCAGGCCGAGGTCCAGCTTGCCGCCGTCGACCGCGGTGGCGCCGGCGGAGACGGCCGCCGGGTACTTCACCAGCAGTTCCTCGATGCCGCGCTGCCGGGTGACGGCGACCTCGGAGGTGGTCAGGAGGTTGGCCAGGACGACGCCGAGGCTCGGGTCGAGGTCCCGCAGCAGGCCGCTGACCTGGGTGGCGGCCTCGGGGGTGACCGCGAGGAGGCGGCGCAGATCGGCGTCGGAGCCCTTGAGCGCGGCGGCCAGGTCCTTCGCCCCGACGGCGAAGTCGCGGATGGCCCGCGACTCCTGGGCCTGGGTGCGCAGGACGGTCTCGCCGTCGTTGATGAGCAGGGTGGTGGACGGCAGGGCGCGGTCGGCGGCCTCGACGAAGTCGCTGCCGCTGTCGAGCAGCACCTGGAGGTCGTCACCGTGCCCTTCGAAGGCCTTGCCGAACTCGTCGACGACCGTGCGCAGGTCCTCCAGCGGGACCGAGCCGACGAGGTCGTCGACGCTGGTGAGCACGTCGGTGACGGGTGCGGGCACCTCGGTGTCGGCCTGGTCGATGCGGGTGCCGTCGGCCAGGTAGGGGGAGCCGTCGCTCTCGGGCCGCAGGTCGACGTACTGCTCGCCGACGGCGGAGAGCCCGGCGACCACGGCCTTGGTGTCGGCGGGGATGCGGGGTGCGGACTTCTTGATGCGGAGTTCGGCGACGACGCCCTCGGCGGTGAGGTCGATCGGGCCGACACGGCCCACCGAGACGCCCCGGTAGGTCACGTCCGAGTGGGTGAACAGGCCGCCGGTGCTCGGCAGTTCGACGTCCACGGTGTAGTAGTCGGCGACGCCCACGTACCGGCCGAGGTCGGCGTAGCGGATGCCGAGGAAGGAGAGGGCGAGGACGGCGATGAGCAGGAAGGCGAGGTTCTTCAGCCGTACGGCGAGGGTGATCATCCGTGCTCACCCCCCGACGCGGTACCGGACGTCGCCCCGGCCCCGGACACCGAGGGCAGCGGCAGGGGCGAGGCGGAGCCCCGCCGCCCCGAGGACCGCTTCTCCGCGGCCGGGTCCGGCCCGCCCTGCGCCGTCGCGGACGCGGACGCGGACGGCGAAGGCGTGCCCGGAGACACGAGCGGCGGGATCACCTCGGTCCCCGGCACGGCGACCATGCTCAGATACGTGTTGAGGTAGTCGCCCTTCACCCCGCGCAGCACCTCGTCGGTGAACGGGTACGTCAGCAGCACCTGGAGCGAGTCGGGCAGGTCCGTGCCCGCGTCGGCCAGGGCCTTCAGCGTCGGTGCGACGGCCTTGAGGTCGGCGATCATGTCGTCCTTGCTCGCGTTGACGGTGGAGACGGCGACGCCGGACAGCGTGTCGAGGGAGCGCAGCATGGTCAGCAGGGAGCCGCGCTGCTCCTCCAGCGTCTTCAGTCCGGGCGAGAGGTCGGTGAGGACGGTGCCGACGTCGTCCTTGCGGGTGGCGAGCGTCGAGGAGAGCCGGTTGACGGCGTCGAGGGCGTCGGTGATGTCTCCGCGGTGGTCGTCGAGGTCGCCCACCAGGGTGTTGACCCGTCTCAGCATGGAACGGACCTCGGGTTCGCGGCCGCCGAGCGCGGCGTTGAGCTCCCGGGTGATGGTCTTGAGCTGGTTGACGCCGCCGCCGTTGAGGAGCAGGGACAGCGCGCCGAACACCTCCTCGACCTCGGTGTTGCGGCTGGTGCGGGACAGCGGGATGACGCTGCCGTCCGTCAGCCGGCCGGTTCCGGTCTCCTTGGCCGGCGCGACGAGCTGGACGTACTTCTCGCCCAGCAGGCTGGACTGTTCGAGGCGCGCGGTGGCGTCGGCGGGCAGCCGCACCTTGCCGTTGATCTCCATGGTGACGCGGGCCGACCAGTCGTCCTCGCCGAGTTCGATGCCGGTGATCCGGCCGACGGCGACGTCGTTGACCCGTACCGCGGCGTGCGGGACGAGGCTGAGCACGTCCTGGAGTTCCGCGGTGACGGTGTAGGGGTGGTCGCCGAGGTCGGCGCCGCCGGGCAGCGGCAGGTCCTCGATGCCGTCGAAGCCGCTCGGTACGACGGTGACCCCGCCGACGGTCAGGGCGAGGGCGAGTCCGACGGCGACCAGGCCCCCGGCGGTGAGGCCCGCTGCCCGGCCCGCGCCGATCCTGCCGCGCCTCATCGTCCGGCCCCCTTCTCCGTCTTGTCCGCATCGGCCGTGCCGCCGGCCGCACCGGCCACGGGCAGCGGCAGCAGCGGGCCGCCGCCGCTGATCTCGTTGAGGTTGGCGCGGCCGTCGAGGGTGCGGGTGTCGGGGTTGTAGGCGTTCACGACGTTGTCGGCGGCCAGCGGTGCCACGTCCAGCGCCTCGGCCAGCGAGGCGCGTTGCTCGACCAGGGTCCGGGTGATGGGGACGAGCCGGTCGACGTTCTTCCTCAGCTCGCCCCGGTTGTCCTCGATGAAGGTCTTGACCTGGCCGAGGGCCTTGCCGAGTTCCTCCAGGGCGCCGGTGAGGTCGTCCTTGTTGTCGGCGAAGAAGCTGACGACCTCGTCCAGGCGTTCCTGCGCGGTGCGCACGTCGGTGTCCTTGTTCTTCAGCATGGTGGTGAAGGTCTGAAGGCTGGAGAGCGTCTTGAACAGGTCGCCGCTGCTGCCGTCGAGGGTCTTGGCGGCCTTGCCGAACTCCTCGACGCCGTCGCCGATGGCCTCACCGTTGCCGTCGAGGTTGTCGGCGCCGGTCCTCAGCAGGTCGGACAGGGCGCCGTCGGCGTTGGCGCCGTCCGGGCCGAGGGCGTCGCCGAGTTCGGTGATCGAGTCGTAGATCTGGTCGATCTCCACGGGGACGTGGTTGCGGGAGGCGGGCAGGACGGCGCCGTCGGCGAGGGCGGGGCCGTTGCGGTAGGCGGGGGTGAGCTGCACGTACCGGTCGGCGACGACGCTGGGCGCGACGACGACGGCCCGCGCGTCCTCGGGGACCTTGATCCCCTCGTCCAGGCGGAGGCCGACGCGGACCCGGGTGCCCTCGGGCCGCACCGACTCCACCTCGCCCACCCGCACCCCGAGGACGCGCAGGTCCGAACCGGCGTAGACGCCGATGGCGCGGTCGAAGTACGCGGTGACGCGGGTGCCGTCGGCTTCGAGGGCCCGGGCGGCGACCAGGCCGCCGGCGGCGAGCACCACGAGGGCGAGCAGCCCGGTGAGGATCTTTCGGCGTCGGGTCATCACTCACCGCTCCCCTGGGCCGCCGCGGGCTGTTTCGGCGGTTGGCATCCGGTATCGGGCTGGGAGGTCGCGGGCAGGTAGTCGCGGGGCACGACGCCGCACAGGTAGCTGTCGAACCAGCGGCCGTTGCCCAGGGTGTTGCCGACCAGGCGGTAGTAGGGGCCGACCAGCGCGAGGGTCTCGCCCAGCTGGGTGTTGTTCTTCTCCAGGACGCTGGTGACGCGGCCGAGCGCCTTGAGGGTGGGGCCGAGCTGCTTCTCGTTGTCCTTGACCAGGCCGCCGAGTTCGGTGCCGAGGTCCTGGCTGCCCTTGAGCAGGGCGCTGATGGCGGTGCGGCGGTCGCGCAGTTCGCCGAGCAGCGGGCCGCCGTCCTCGATGAGGGTCTCGAAGCTGGACTTGTTGTCCTCCAGCGTCTTGGTGAACCGGGCGCTGCCCTTGAGGAGTTCGGAGAGCTTCGCGTCGCGCTTGGAGAGGGACTTCGACAGGTCGGACAGGCCGGTGGCCGCCTTGCGCACGTGCGGCGGGGAGTCCTTGAAGGTGTCGGAGATGGTCTCGAAGCTCTCCGCGAGCCGGCCGGTGTCGATGTCGTCGACGGTGCCGCTGAGGTCCTGGAATGCCTGGGTCACGTCGTAGGGGGAGGTGGTGCGGGCGAGCGGGATGCGGCTGCCCGGGTCCTGGCGGCCGGAGCCGAGCGGGTCGAGCGCCAGGTACTTGTCGCCGAGGACGGTCTTGATGGCGATGGCGGCGGTGGTGCGGTCGCCGAGCCAGGCGTCCTCGACCTCGAAGGTGACCTTGACCTTGGCGCCGTCGAGCGCGACGCCGGTGACGCGGCCGACCTTGACGCCGGCGATGCGCACCTCGTCGCCCTCGTCCAGGCCGGCGGCCTCGGAGAAGTCGGCGCTGTAGGTGGTGCCGCCGCCGAACGGCAGCCGGTCGACGTTGTAGGCGAGCAGGGCGATCAGGGCGATGACGAGCAGCCCGGCGACGCCGACGGCCACGGGGTTGCGTTCCTTGACCGGCCTGATGCGAGGGCGCTTCATCCGTGGCACCTCGATTCGGTGATCGCGATGCCGGTCGGCGGCTTCGAGCCGTCGGAGGTGGTCACTGCGCTCACGCGCGCCTCGCAGAGGTAGAGGTTGAACCACGATCCGTAGGAGGACAGGCGGGCCAGGGCGGTCATCTTGGCGGGGGTCTTCTCCAGGAAGTCCTCGATCTGCGGGGTGTGCTCGCCGAGACCGGCCGAGAGCCGTCCCAGTTCGCGGATGTCCTTCTTGAGCGGCGCCCGTCCGTCCTGGAGGAGGTCCGCGGTGACGGTGGTCAGGTCGCCCATGGCGGTGACGGCCTCGCCGAGGGGTTTGCGGTCCTGGTTGAAGCCGCTGACCAGTTGCCGGAGGGTGACGACGAGGTCGTCGAAGCCGTCCTCGCGGTCGTTGAGGGTGTCCAGGACGGTGGTGAGGTTGTCGACGACCTGGCCGATCACCTTGTCCTTGGCGGCGACGGTCGTGCCGAGCGAACCGATGTGGCGGATCAGGCTGTCGACCGTGGCGCCCTCGCCCTGGAGCACCTGCACGATCGATCCCGCGAGTTCGTTGACGTCCTTCGGGGAGAGTCCCTCGAACAGCGGCTTGAAGCCGTTGAAGAGCAGGGTCAGGTCGAGCGCGGGCGTGGTGCGCTCCAGCGGGACGGTACCGCCCTCCGGGAGGCTGCCGGTGAGGTCGCCGCTGCCGCGGGCGAGGGAGACGTAGCGCTGGCCGACCATGTTGAGGTACTTCACGGCGGCGGTGGTCGACCGGGGCAGCCTGCGGTCGTCGCGGACGGTGAAGGTGACCTGCGCGGTGCGCCGGTGCACCACGCGCACGTCGGTCACCTCGCCGACGGTCACCCCGGAGATCCGCACGCTGTCGCCGTCGGTGAGGCCGGTGACGTCGGTGAACAGGGCCTTGTAGGTGCTGGTGCCGCCGCCGGAGTCGACGCTGGTGCCGGCGACGCTCAGCCCGAGCACGGTGGTGGCGAGGGCGGTGACCACCACGAAGACGAGGGACTTGACCAGCGGTCCGGTCAGCGGGCGGCGCCGGGTGTGGGCGTGGTCGGCGCCGGTCATCCGAGGGTCACCTCCGTACCGCGGTAGACGGGGCCGACGAGCAGGCTGCTCCAGTCGGGCAGGTCGCCGGGGCTCTTCCCGGCGGCGGGGGCGAGGAGTTCGTTGACGAGGTCGTTCTCCTGCGGGGAGTTGGCGGGCCCGAGGTCCTGCTCGGCCGCGGGGGCGGCGGCCCGGGCGGTGGGCCGGGGCAGGGCGCCCAGGTAGGGCACGGAGGGGCAGCGGGGCCCGCCGCCGGAGTCGTACACCGGGCTGTCGCGGCCGGGCCGGTAGGCCCCGCGCGAGGCGACGCTGGTGACGTCGACGTGGATGCCGGGCCGGTCGGTGCCCTTGCCGAGCGCCTTGTCCATGGCCGGCACGAAGTCGGCGAGGGTGCGCAGGGTGCAGGGGAAGGCCGAGGAGTACTCGGCGAGCAGTTCCAGGGTGGGGCGGCCGGTGTCGCCGAGCCGGATGATGTTGTCCTTGTTCTTGCGCAGGAAGGCCGTCACGTCCTCGGCCGTCCGAGTCGTGGACCCGAGGGTGGCGGCGAGTTCCGCCTCCTGCTCGGCGAGGGTGCCGCTGGTGGTGGTGAAGTCGGTGAGCGCCGTGATGACGTCGGGCGCGGCGTCCGCGTAGACATGGCTGACCTTCACGAGTTCCTTGAGGTCACGGTTGAGGGCGGGCAGGTTGGGGTTGAACTCGGCCAGGTGCTCGTCCAGCAGGCTCAGCGTCTCGCCGAGCCGTTGTCCGCGGCCTTCGAGGGCCTGCGAGACGGCGGACAGGGTCGCGGAGAGCTTCTGCGGCTGGACGGCGGTGAGCATCGGCAGCACGTCGTCGAGCACCTGCTGGAGCTCGATGGCGTTCGCGGACCGGTCCTGGGGGACGACGGCCCCGGCGGCCAGGGGTTCGGGCGAGGGGTCCGCGGGCGGGACGAGGGCCACGAACCGTTCGCCGAACAGGGTGGTGGGCAGCATCTGGGCGCGGACGTCGGACGGTACGTCGTCCAGCGCGCCGGGTTTCATGGCGAGGGTGAGCCGGGCCCCGTCGCCGGTTGCGTCGATGGCGCGGACCTCGCCGACGACGACCCCGCGCAGCTTCACCTCGGCGCCCGGGTGCATCTGGTTGCCGGCGCTGCCGGTCTCGACGACCACCGGGTCGGAGTCGGTGAACTTCTTGTCGTAGACGGCGACGGCCAGCCAGATCAGCAGGGCGGGCACCAGCACGAACACCACTCCGGCCAGCCGGTGGCGCAGGGTGGATCCCTTCGGTCCGCTCATCTCACCCCGCCACCTTCACGGTCGTGGTCGCGCCCCACAGGGCCAGGGACAGGAAGAAGTCGGTGACGCTGATCAGCACGATGGCGTTGCGCACGGACCGGCCGACGGCCACGCCGACCCCGGCGGGTCCGCCGGAGGCGCGGTAGCCGTAGTAGCAGTGGGCGACGATCACCATCACGCTGAAGATCAGCACCTTCAGTACGGACAGCAGCACGTCCGTCGGCGAGAGGAAGAGGTTGAAGTAGTGGTCGTACGTCCCCCGGGACTGCCCGTTGAACAGGACGGTCACGTAGCGGGAGGCGAGGTAGGAGGAGAGCAGCCCGATGGCGTAGAGCGGGATGATGGCGACGACGCCGGCGATGATGCGGGTGGTGACGAGGTACGGCATGGAGCGGATGCCCATGCCCTCCAGCGCGTCGACCTCCTCGTTGATGCGCATGGCGCCGAGCTGGGCGGTGAAGCCGGCCCCGACGGTCGCGGAGAGGGCGAGTCCGGCGACCAGGGGCGCGATCTCGCGGGTGTTGAAGTAGGCGGAGACGAATCCGGTGAAGGCGGCCGTGCCGATCTGGTCGAGGGCCGCGTAGCCCTGGAGTCCGACGACGGTCCCGGTGAAGAGCGTCATCGCGATCATCACGCCGATGGTGCCGCCGATGACGCCGAGGCCGCCGGAGCCGAAGGCCACCTCCGCGAGCAGGCGCTGCACCTCCTTGAGGTAGCGGCGCAGGGTCCGCGGGATCCACAGCAGCGCCCGGACGTAGAAGAGGAGTTGGTCGCCGGAGCGGTCGAGCCAGACGAGCGGGGAGGCCATCGACCTCAGCCTCCCTTCGGCGGGACGATCTGGAGGTAGACGGCCGTCATCACCATGTTGACGAAGAAGAGCAGGAGGAAGGTGATGACGACGGACTGGTTGACGGCGTCGCCGACGCCCTTGGGGCCGCCGCGCGGGTTGAGGCCGCGGTAGGCGGCGACGATGCCCGCGATGAACCCGAAGACCAGCGCCTTGAGTTCGCTGACGTAGAGGTCGGGAAGCTGGGCGAGGGCGGAGAAGCTGGAGAGGTAGGCGCCGGGGGTGCCGCCCTGCATGACGACGTTGAAGAAGTAGCCGCCGAGGATGCCGACGACGGAGACCAGGCCGTTGAGCAGGACCGCGACGCCCATGGCGGCCAGGACCCGGGGCACCACCAGGCGCTGCACGGGCGAGACGCCCATGACCTCCATGGCGTCGAGTTCCTCGCGGATCTTGCGGGAGCCGAGGTCGGCGCAGATGGCCGAGCCGCCGGCCCCGGCGATGAGCAGGGCGACGATGAGCGGGCTGGCCTGCTGGACGACGGCGAGGACGCTGGCGCCCCCGGTGAACGACTGGGCGCCCAGCTGCTCGGTCAGGGAGCCGACCTGGAGGGCGATGACGGCGCCGAAGGGGATCGAGACCAGGGCGGCGGGCAGGATGGTCACGCTGGCGACGAACCAGAACTGCTCGACGAACTCGCGGAACTGGAAGGGTCTTCGGAAGACGGCCCGGGTGACCTCGGCGGCGAGTGCGAAGAGCCGCCCGGTCTGCCGCAGCGCGCCGGTGATCACGCGCCGCTCCCGGCGGCGGGCATCGGCAGGGTGGCCGCCTCGGAACTCTTCGCGTACGTCTCGCGGATGGCGGACCGGGCCGCGGGCGGCAGCGTGTCGATCATGCCCATGACACGCTCGCGTCGGCGGGCGACGGCCCGGCGCGGCGGCAGGCCCGGCGACGGCTCCAGCTGCGGCACGATCTCCCGGGGTGCGGCCGGGGCCGCGGGGGCGGCGTCCGCCTCGGCGGCGAGGGTGGCCGCGTCCTTCTCCTCGGACATCCCGATGGGTCCCTCGCGCCGGCCGCCGAGGAACTGGGCCACGACCGGCTCGTCACTGGTGAGCAGCACCTCGCGCGGGCCGAAGGTGACGAGTTCGCGCAGGAAGAGCATCCCCATGTTGTCGGGCACGGTGGCGGCGATGTCGAGGTTGTGGGTGACGATCAGCATCGTCGCGTCGAGCTGGGCGTTCAGGTCGATCAGCAGCTGCGAGATGTAGGCGGTGCGGACCGGGTCGAGCCCGGAGTCCGGCTCGTCGCACAGGATGATCTGCGGGTCGAGGACGAGCGCGCGGGCCAGCCCCGCCCGCTTGCGCATGCCTCCGCTGATCTCTCCCGGAAGCTTTCCCTCCGCGCCCAGCAGCCCGACGACCTCGATCCGCTCCATGACGATGCGGCGGATCTCGGACTCCTTCTTGCGGGTGTGTTCCCGCAGCGGGAAGGCGATATTGTCGAAAAGGGACATGGAGCCGAAGAGGGCGCCGTCCTGGAACATGAGACCGAACAGTTTCCGGGTCTCGTAGATGTCTCTTTCCGGACTGTTCACCATGTCCACCCCGTTGATGAGGACACGGCCCTTCTCGGGTTTGAGCAGTCCTATCAGCGACTTCAGGAAAACGGTCTTACCGGTTCCGGACGGGCCCAGCATCACGCTGACCTCTCCGGCCGGAAGAGTGAGTGACACGTCCCGCCAGATGCTCTGCTTACCGAAGGACTTGGTCAGGCCCTCGACCACCACTTCGATTCCCATATCACCTCCAGCGGACGCCGATCGGATACGCGCTGCGGGCCCGCACGTTAAGTCGGCACGGAGCGCACTGACAACGGGTGCGGCACGGATCACCGGCACCCCGGTGGAACTTGTCACCGCGCAGACAACCCGCCCGCCCCGCACTTGTCTCCGGGGAGACAGGGCGGGGTCTCGCGGTTCCGGGGGGTGTGGATCCCGCGGGACCCCGCCGGCGGACACCCCGGCCCGACGGGATGAAGGGCCCGGACACGTCCGCCATGGCTCCGGCCGACGGGGGCCACCGACCTGGAACCGAGCACCGCACCGGCACGTTACGGCCGGGTAACCTCGACGGGCAACACCGGAATCGGAGTTTTCCGGGATACCGACTCCGGTCATCCGGAACCTGTCAGGGAGGGCACAAGAACCACTCGGTAACTTGTCATCGAATGAGCACGGGAACCCCGGCGCGTGCGACGGTCACGGGTCGGGAGCGGCACGGGCGGGACGTTTCGACCTTGGCAGCAGATGACTAAGCCGAATCGCGTTTCACTCACCCCGGAAACAGCTTGTTCCACTTTTCAAAGAATCATGGACTTCCGCATTGTTCGGCTATGTTTCCGGCGAGTAACGTCACGGCGCAATGCAGGTCAACCCTCAAGGAGTCCGAGTCATGAAGAAGAGCATCAGAAGGTCGGCCCTCGTGGTGTGTGCGGCCGCGTCGGCGCTCGGCCTCGCCGCCGTCCCCTCCTCGGCGGTGCCCTCCACGGTGTGGACGGTCAACCCCTCGCCGGCCGCCTTCAAGGCCGTGAACGTCGGCAACATCGTGCTCACCGCCACCATCCCCATGACGTGTACGACCTCGAACGCCACCGGGACGATGGCGAGCGCCACCGGCAACCCCGGGGACGTCGCCGACATCACCACGATGAACTTCGGCGCGTCCGGCTCGCCGTGCACCAGCGTCCTGGGCAACGTCACCACCACCTCGGTCACCCCGTGGGACGTCATCGCGGTGGACTACAACGCCTCCACCGGTGTCACCAAGGGCTACGTCGGCAACGTCAAGGCCAACGTGACCGCCGGCGCCTGCAAGTTCACGGTGACGGGCAAGGCCTCGGGCACGTACACCAACTCCACCGGCGTCCTGGCGATCAACAGCACCGCCGGTGAACTGACGGTCACCAACCCCGTCAACTGCGGCGCGATCGTCACGACCGCCACCAAGCCCACCTTCAAGGGCAACTACGCCGTCACGGTGGCCAGCACCGGCGCCATCCCGACCATCGTCGGCTCCAACCCGTAGGCCGCCGACCAGCCCTGTCCGCCCGGCCGGCACCCCGGCCGGGCGTTCGCGGGCCCCGTGCCGCGCCCGAGAGGACCGGCCTCCCGTCCGAGCCATCCGAGCGGAGTCGCATGACAGCCAAGCCAGTCGCCGCCCCGCGGCCGTCCCGGGCCCGGGCCCGGACCACGTCGATCGCCGCGTTCGTCGTGCTCGCCGCCCTGGTGCCGACCACGGCCACCGCCTCGGGCACCCAGGAGGTGGAGGCCGAGTTCCCCTACGTCTGCACCCTCCCCTCGGGGCGACTGCCCGCGACGGTGCGGGTCTCGGCGGACTTCCCGGAGCGGGCCGGGGCGGGCGAGGCGTTCACGCCGTCCGACGTCACCACCACCGTGGAGCTCCCGGCGGAGGCGGTCGCGGACCTCACCGCGCGCGACGCGGCCGAGGTACGGGCGGCCACCCGGCTCACCGTCGGCGTCGCCCAGAACGCGGCCACGGCCACGGCGACCTGGCGGGGCGGCTCCGAGCCGGTCACGCTGCCCGCGTCGGGGCCGCTGACGCTGGTCGCGCGGGGCGAGGTCCCCTCGGTGGCCGGACGGAGCGACGGCGACCTGACGTTCTCCGCGGGCGCCCTCGCGATCGACCTGGCGCTCGGGGCGGCCGACCCGGCCACCGCGGACCCCGGCTCGCTGACCGTCGACTGCGCCCTCGCCGAGGACGCGCCCGGCCAGGGGCTGCTGGCCACCGTACCGGTCGGCACGGACGTCCCCGGGGCGAGCGGCTCGCCCTCCCCGTCCGGGCCCCCGCCGGCCTCGGAGCCGGCCGGGGAGGGGCAGCGGGAGGCACCCGGGGACCGGACGCGGGAGCGGCAGTCCGAGCGCTCGCCGGAGGTGCTGGAGAACACCCCCGGCGCCGCCGTGGACCGCGACGACGTCCCGCCGTGCCGCTACGACGAGCAGCACCCGCCCACCTCGAAGTCGCTCAACGCCTACATCACCGGCTACACCAACGTGCGGAAGCAGAAGGCCGCCTCGTACCTGCCGCCGTCCTGCATGCTGATCGAACAGGGCGACCCCGTGGCGGGTCCGCTCGACCCGGAAGCCCTCGTCTTCGACACCGTGTCGTGGGGCGACTTCAGTTACCGGAAGCGCAAGCAGACACCGCCGTTCCGGAGCACCTTCCTGTCCTTCGACTTCGTTCCGGTGACCGCCACCATGGTGCTGGAGCAGACGGGCCCCGTCAGGATCGACTCGCGTCTGAAGTTGTACCTCCTGGAGGGTCTGACGACCATGGACACCTATGTCCGGGCTCCGTTGGTCCTTCATGTGACCTCCCTCGAGGTCAACGGGACGCCCCTGGACGTCGGTCCGGGGTGCCGTACCGAGAAGTCCCTCAGCTCCGTCGACCCGGACCCCGCGAACTTCCCCGGTGACCACCTGGTGCTGTTCGGGCGCGGCGAGCAAGTCACCGGCCAGCCGGCCACCGGCTACCAGCTCACCTCCGGCGGTGTGCTGTCCGGCGAGGCGACCATCCCGGCCTTCACCGGCTGCGGCACCGGCGGCGAGGACCTCGACCGGTTGCTCACCGCCTCCGTGTCCGGCCCCGGCAACTACATCAAGCAGGTCCAGGGGCAGACGTGCGCGGTCATGAACGTCAACCCGTTGGAGTGCACCGAGGACCTCCAGCCCGCCCAGATCCCCGTCGCCGAGCGCTGACCCGGCGCCCCACCCCACCCCTCCCACCTCCACGGAAGGCCACCACCATGCCCCGGATCTCCACCCGCACCCGGCTCGCCACCGTGTCCGCGCTGACCGCGCTCGGCGCCTTCGCCTCGCTGGGCACGGCGACCGCGGCCGACCCCGCGCTGAACGGCGAGTGGGCCCCCTTCACCCGCTGCCCCGTGGACGCCCCGGCGATGCTGGCGGCCGACGGCTTCGAGAAGACGCCGCAGTGTGTGGTGTCCACCTCGGCGAGCGGCTCCATCAAGCTGGGCGACACCACCGTGACGACCGGCAGGACCAACCTCCAGATGGGCGTCGTGCAGAACGCGGACGGCACCAGCAGCGTGGTCGCCCCCGCCTCCGGCGCGCTGGTGGCCGAGCCCGCCGCCGTGCCCGGCGGACTGCTCGGTCTGATGTGCCCGAGCGACATCTTCGTGATCACGGGCATCTGCAAGTCGCTGGAGAACTCCAGCCTCAACAAGATCACCGCGACCATGGAGTCGGTCGGCGCGCCCTACGCCTTCGACCAGACCGCGGGCGTCCTCACCGACCAGCCCATCGTCGCCCTGCCGGTCCGCATCCATCTGGAGAACCCGCTGCTGGGCGACAAGTGCTACATCGGTACGGCCGCCAACCCGATCGTGCTGCGCCCGGAGAACCGCACCTACCCCGAGTTCGGCATGACCTTCTTCCGGGGCGACGGCACCGAGGACGCGGCCGGCGAGATGAGCCGGATCAACCTCACCGGGGCCACCCAGAACGACAGCACCTTCGCGGTGCCCGGGGCCACCGGCTGCGGCCTGAACGTCGGTCTGATCAACGCCGCGGTGAACGCGAAGACCGGGCTGCCCTCCGCCGCCGGGAACAACAGCCTCACCCTGAACGACACCCGGACCCACCTCACCGGCCTCAACGCCCCTGGGACGGTCGTCCCCGACGCCGGCAAGGTCCTCTCGAGGAACTGGCACTCCGCCGCCAAGTAGCCCTCACAGCAAGGGGGTTGGCGACGTACACAACCGTGACACGATTCCTCCCCAAGAGATGTACAACACAACAAAGTTGATTTACCGTCTGCTTGCCAGACCGGTGAACGACCAGTGGGCCGGTCCAGGCTCCGCCCGCCGAGGGCGGGGCCCGGTCGGCCCACCCACCGGACATGTCGACGGCAAGGGATCACTCATGCCCTCAATCGCGCGTCCCTCGGTGCTCGGTGAACCGCTCGACCCCCTGCCCAAGAAGTTCGCGGCCTTCATGCGCCCGCTGCTTCCGGGGCTGCTGAACGAGATCCGCACCGAGGTCACCCGCAGCTATCCGGTCTACGGCAGGCTGCTCAACGGCCCGGACGGGGACGCGATCCGCCAGGGCGTCGAGCAGGCGCTGACCGCCTTCGTGGACCGGGTGGCCGACCCCTCCAGCAGTTCGGAGCTGCGGGACGAACTGCTGCGCAGGTTCGGCCGGGTGGAGGCCTACGAGGGCCGCGACCTGGAGGTCCTCCAGGGCGCCTACCGGCTCGGTGCCCGCATCGCGCTGCGCCGGGCCAAGACGCTGGGACGGCAGTACAGCCTCTCCCCCTCGCTGATCCTCGCCTTCGCCGACGCGCTCTTCGCCTACGTCGAGGAACTGGAGGCGATCACCCGCGAGGGGTACGCGGAGGTCCGGGAGCGGGCCGCCTCCGAGGAGTCCGCGTTACGAAGACAGTTACTCCACTTCCTCCTGGCGGCCTCGCCGCTGCCCCGCACGGCCGTCTCCGAACTGTGCAAGGCCGCCGCCTGGGAGCTGCCCCGGTCGTGTTTCCTGGTCGCCCTGCGGTCCCCGGCGCCGGAACACATCCAGGCGGGCCTCGACCGGGACGTCCTCGCCGACCTCGACATACCGCAGCCGCACCTGCTGGTGCCCGGGGATCTCACCCCCGCCCGCCTCGACATGATCCGCACGGCCCTGGCCGGCACCCGCGCCGCGGTGGGCCTGACCGTGCCGGTCGGCCAGGCCGCCGACTCCGTCCGCTGGGCCCGCCGGGTGCTGCAGCTCGTCGACGACGAAGTCCTGCCCGACGCCCCGCTGCTCCGCTGCGAGGACCACCTGACGACCCTGTGGCTGCTGTCCGACTCCGCGCTGGTCGACCGGATCGCGGCCCGTGAACTGGCCCCGCTCGACGCGTTGCCGGCCAGGCGGCGCGACCGGCTCGTGGAGACCCTGCGCGTGCACGTGTCCACCCGGGCGCCCGCGGAGCAGGTCGGCGAGATGCTGGGCGTGCACGCGCAGACCGTCCGCTACCGTCTGCGGACGCTGGACACCTATCTGGGCGACCGGCTCGCCGACCCCGACCACCGCTTCGCCATCGAGGTGGCCCTCCGTTCGCTCCACCTGCGCGGGCACGACGACACCGAGTGAGGCCTCGGGCGGGTCGGGCGCGACCGTACCGGTGTGCGGCTCAGTACGCCACGGGCCAGCCGCTGCTCCAGTCCAGGAGGCTGATGCCGAGCTTGGGCGTGCCGTTGTCGTTGCCGTCGTAGTAGTGGTAGACGATCAGGTCGCCGTCCACGTCGTTCATGATCGACTGTCCGCCGGGGCCGATGACGCCGCCGTGCGACTCCAGGACCGGTGTCCCGCCGTTGTCCGTCATCGCGACGCCGTTGCGGTCCCGGTAGGGCCCGGTGACGCTCGTCGCCCGGCCGACCTTGACCTTGTAGGTGGAGCCGGTGCCGGCGCAGCAGGTGTCGTACGAGGCGAAGAGGTAGTAGTACCCGTTCCGCTTGACGACGTACGGGGCCTCGACGGCCTTGGTCCCGGTCGGGCGGGAGGCGAGGGAGCGGCGGGCGGTGTCGGAGGCGTGCTGCTTGCCGGTGGCCGGGTCGATCCGGATCATCTTGATGCCGGTCCACCAACTGCCGAAGGAGAGCCACCACTTGCCGTCGTCGTCGACGAAGAGGTTCGGGTCGATGGCGTTGTAGTCGTCGGCGGAGCCCGAGGTGTAGACGATGCCGCGGTCGCTCCAGCTGCCCGGCGCTCCGGTGGTGGAGACCGCGAGCCCGATGGCGGAGGTGTTGGAGCCGAAGGACGAGACGGAGTAGTACATCAGGTACGTGCCGCCGTGGTAGGAGATGTCCGGCGCCCAGGCCTCCGGGACGGAGGAGTAGCGGGACCACCAGCCGGGCCGGGAGCCGAAGGCGTCGGCGCCCGCGGCGAAGGCGGTGCGGTCCGTGGACGCCTTGCTGCTGATGCCGCCGCCGGTGGCGTAGAGCCGGTACTGCCCGGACGGGGTGCGGATCATCGTCGGGTCGTGGGTGACGACGGAGCCGGTGACCCGGCCGGGGTTCGGGTAGGCCGACGCCGCGGAGGGGACGAGGGCGAGCAGGGCGGCGGCGGGGAGGACGAGGAGTGCGGCTCGTCTGCGGCGCATGGGGGGCTCCTGTTCCACATCGTGTTCCGTATGTCGAACAACGGTCGTGTTGTCGGACGTTGCGCAGTGACGGAACCTAGGATCGAAGCGCTTGCGCGTCAATGGCCCGGGCACGGGCGGCGGCCGATGTCCGGAAAACACCGGGTGTCGAAGATGGCCGGGGCGTGAATTCGCACCGGACAGTCACCGTGGCCGCGCCCGCTTCGGCCCCTCCCCCGTCACCATGGCCTCCCATGCCACCGTCCTGAGGGGGAGCCGGGCGTGAGTCTGTCCTGGGGTTCCGTGGCCGCCGTCCTGGGCCTGGCCGTGCCCGTCGTGGCCGCGCTGTGGGAGTTCGTGCTGGCGGGCCGCAAGCGGCTCGGCTACCGCGTCCAGTTGGACACCACGATCCGTGACTCGGCCGCCTCGGGGCCCGACACCACGGTGCTGCAGCGCATGCAGTGGGACGGCACCAGCCTGCGCGACCCCTCGGTCGTGCTGCTGCGGATCGAGAACGCCGGCTGGAGCCCCGTCGTCGCCGGTGACTACGTCGCTCCCGCCAGCGACCCCGTGGGCATACGCATCGCCTTCCCCGGCCGCCGCGTGGTCGGCATGACCGTCACCGAACGCAGCCCGCAGGTCCCGCCCACCTTCTTCGTACCGGGGGCCGAGGGCTTCGAGACCACGGGCCGGGAGATCAGGCTGCCCAAGGTGATACTCAACCGCCGGGCCCACTACAAGGTCCTGGCGGTCCTGGACCGGGAGGAGGGCTTCACCGAGCCGGAGTTCCCCGAGGCGGAGGTCACCGCGGGGGTCGTCGGCGGGGTGCGCGGCGGGAACATCAAGAAGACCGCGTACTACCCCTTCGCCTCGCGCCAGGTCCGCTGGCTGCTCGCCTCGCTCATCCTGGTGAGCGCCACCCAGTCCGCGTTCACCCTGGCCGGGAGCGACGAGGCGGCCGCGCCGCTGGACTGCGCCGCCGGGACCCTGCACCTGTCGGGCTCCACGGCCTTCGCGCCGGTGCTGAGGGAGGCCGCCAGGCAGTACGAACGGACCTGCCCGGACGCCCGCATCCCGCTGACCGCCACCTCCTTCAAGGGCAGTGTCGACGGGCTCGACACACTCGCCGCGGCCGGTGCGGGCGCCCGGCTCCCCGACGGCCGGGGCCTGGGCGACCGGCTGGCGTTCAGCGACGGACCGAAGTCCGACGGCCGCCCGCGGCTGCTGCCCAGGCCCGTCGCGCTGTCCCTGTTCACCCTGGTCGTGCACGAGGACGCGGGGGTCGAGGACCTGTCCCTGAAGCAGGTGCGGGACATCTACGCCGGGCACGTCACCAACTGGAGCCAGGTCAAGGGCAACGACGTCCCCATCCACCTGGTCAGCCGGAACCCCGGCTCGGGCACCCGCACCACGCTCGAACGGCAGGTCCTCGGCGGCCGCCCCCTCCCGGCGGTCACCACGCCCGACTGCGCCGGGCTCGACCGGGGCCGGCCGGGGCGCTGCGAGGTGGGCGGCACCGGGACGCTGCTGGACACGGTGGCCTCGACCCCGGGGGCCCTGGGGCACAGCGAGGTCGGCGCCGCCGCCGCGCACGACCACGTCCGGCAGGTCCGCATCGACGGCTACCCGGCCACCCTGGAGGGCGCCGACCAGGGGGCGTACCCGTACTGGCAGACGGAGATCGCCTACACCTACGGCGAACCGCCGGCCGACTCCGTAGCGGCGGGCTTCCTGCGCTACCTCGCCGACGAGGTCGGCAAGGACGTCATCCGCTCCAAGGGCCACCGCCCCTGCGCCGAGCTGGACAAGCCGCTGCTGTGCCGGCCGGACGGCACGCCCGCCGGGAGGTGACCCCGCGAGTTGCCCGGCGGCGGGACCGCGGGCTCCGCTTCGCGGGCCCGGCCTACGGGTTCTCCCAGGCCGCCGGTTCGGCCGCCAGCTCCCGCACCGGGGCCGGCAGCGCGTCCGCCGCGAGGTCCGCGATCGTCACGCCCTCCAGGATCCTGCGCACGTTGGCGCGCAGCGCCACCCACAGCGGCAGCAGCGGCCCCGCCGTGCCCGTGTACACCAGCCCCGTCGGCCGTTCCCCGCGCACGGAGACGATCGGGCCGTCCACCGCCCGGATCACGTCCGCCACCGTGATGGCCGCCGCCCCGCGCGCCAGCCGGTACCCGCCGCCCCCGCCGCGCCGGCTCTCCACGACGCCGCCGCGCCTGAGGTCCCCGAGGATCCCCTCCAGAAATTTGTGCGGAATGTCCTGCGCGGCGGCCACGTCCTCCGCCTTGACCGGGGCATCGTCCTGCCGGACGGCCAGTTCCAGTACCGCCCGTACCGCGTAGTCCGCACGCGCCGAGATCCTCATGCCGACCATTGTGGCGCGCGCTGGGACAATGGCCCGGCACAGGCGTCCCGCGCAGCTGACGGGACCAGAGGTACGCGCGCAACAGGAGAGGCTCCCTTGGAGCTCAGCAGGCCCAGCAAGCTCGGCAGACGAGCGTTCAGCGCCCTCGCGGGCACCACCGTCCTCGGTCTCGCGCTCGGCGGCAGCGTGAGCAGCGCGGCGCTGCCCGCCTCCGGCGCTCCGGGCCCCGTGCCCACCGGGCCGCCGCCCGGCCCGCCCGGCGCCGACGGCCGGCGCCACCGGGTCGCCCTGGACCGGTACTCCCTCCTGGTGGACGGCAGGCGGCTGGCCCTGTGGTCCGGCGAACTGCACCCCTTCCGGCTGCCGAGCCCGTCCCTGTGGCGGGACGTGCTCCAGAAGATGCGGGCGTACGGCCACAACGCGGTCAGCGTGCGCCTCGCCTGGAACCAGCACTCCCCCGCCCCGGGCAGGTACGACTTCACCGGCGTCCGCGATCTCGACCTGTTCCTGCGCACGGCCGCCGAGTGCGGTCTGTACGTCGTCCTGCACCCCGGCCCGTACATCGGCGCCGACGTGGACGCGGGGGGCCTGCCCGGCTGGCTGACGACGGCCGAGGGGCGGGCCAGGACCACCGACCCCGCCCATCTGCGCCACGCCGACGAATGGCTGGGCCGGGTCAACGCGATCGCCGCCCGGCACCAGTTCACCCGGGGCACCGGCACCGTGCTGCTCTACCGGGCGGACACCCCCGGGCGCGCCGGCCTGGACCACCTGCGCGAGCGGCTCGGCACCGACGGCATCGAGGTGCCGCTGCTGCACGCCGGCTCCCCGCTGGCCTGGCAGGAGCCGGAGCGGACCCGGGACGCCGCCGAGGCGCGGCGGGCCCACCTCGACCGCGTGGCGCGGGGCGGCACCCTGCACAACGTCCGCATGGCGTTCGGCGGCACCTCGTGGGGGTGGCTGCCCGCGCCGTCGGCACCCTCCCCGACGTACGACCCCACCGCGGCGATCGACGAGGCGCGGCGGCCGACGGACAAGCTCGCGCCGCTCCACCAGATCGGCCACCTCCTGCGCCACGTACCGGACTTCACCCGCATGACCGAGGCACGGGCGGTCCGGGCGGCGGATCCCCGGATCCGGGTGCGGCACCTGGCCAACCCGGACACCGGCGCGCACGCCTACGTGCTGCGCAACGACTCCGCCGCCGACGTCACCTCGAAGCTGCCGATGGGCGGCACCGACGTGGAGGTCACCGTCCCGGCCCGGGACGCCAAGCTGTTCGCCACCGGCCTCCACCTGGGCGCGGGGCGCAAGCTCGGGTACGCCACCGTGCAGCCCATGCTGTCGCTGAGCGTCGGGAAGCTGGACATCGCCGCGTTCGTGGGACGGGCCGGTGAGATGGCACACCTGGTCCTGGACTGCCCGGACGAGCCGTGGCCGACCCGGCTGGACGAGGAGGCGGCCTGGGCCTTCGACCGCGGCCGGCTGCACGTGACGGTGCCGCTCGCCCGGGACCGGCTGACCCGGGTGCGGGTGCGCAGCGGCGCGTCCGACCGCACCCTGCTGCTGCTCTTCGCCGACGACGCCGCCTCCCTGCGGCTGTGGCCGTACGAGACCCCGTCGGGCCGGGTCCTGGTGCGCGGCCCCGAGCTGCTGCGCGAGGCCGTCCTGGACGGCGCGACCGTCCGGCTGACCGGTGACACGGTCGACGAGCGTGAGCTGGAGGTGTGGGCACCGCCCGGCATCACCGACATCACCTGGAACGGCGAGCCGGTGCAGTCGGGCCTGGGCCGCGCCCTGAGCCTGATGACCGTGTGGCCGCTGCCCGGAGTGCCCGACCTGGTGCTGCCCGCGCTCGACGGCTGGCGGCGGCGCACGGAGAACTTCGAGTCGCGGCCCGACTACGGCGACGAGGGCTGGACGGTCGCCGACCGGCGCACCTCGCACGGCACGACCCCGGTCCCCGACGGACAGCCGGTGCTCTTCGCCGACGACTACGGCTTCCACTACGGCGACGTCTGGTACCGCGGCCGCCTCAGCGACGCCTCGGGCCTGGAGTCGGTGTCCCTGTCGTACCGCACGGGCGCGCACGGCCTGCTGATGGCCTGGCTGGACGGGGAGCCGCTGGGCACGCACCGCGTGGACCGGTCCGGCGGGCGGAAGGACGGCGCGGGCACCTGGACGGCCACGGCGGACTTCCCGCTGCCCCGGTCCCTGCGCGCGGCGCTGCGCGGGCGGAGCGGCGAGGGCGCCGCGCCCGTCCTCTCCGTCCTGGTCCGGCGCACGCAGCACGACCAGGACGCGTACCGGTCGGCCCGCGGGCTGGCGTCGGTCCGCTTCGAGGGCGCCTCGCCCGAGGTGCGCTGGCGGATCATGGGCGCGGCCGCCCCCGACCCGGTGCGCGGGCCGCTCAACACCGGTGGCCTGTACGGGGAACGCCACGGCTGGCACCTGCCCGGGTACGACGACGGCGCCTGGGAGCCGGCGTCCCCGGCGGCTTCCCCGGACGGGGACCGGCACCAGGGCGTGACCTGGTACCGGACCACGTTCCGCCTGGACGTCCCGCCGGAGACCGACGCCTCCGTCGGCCTGGTCCTCGACGGCGCCCCGGACCGCGACGTGCGCGTCCAGGTCTTCCTGAACGGCTGGAACATGGGCGAGTACGCGGGCGGCCGCGAAGGCGCCCCGCACACCTTCGTGCTGCCGAACGGCATCCTGCGCACCCGCGCCGCCGCCAACACCCTGGCCCTCGCGGTCCTGTCCGGCGGCGACACTCCGTCGGGCCCCGGCCCGGTGCGCCTGGAGCTGCTGGGCCGCGCGGCCGGAGGGGTACCGGTCAAGCCCGTTCCCTCCCCGGCCCGGCCCCGCGGGTGACGGACCGCGCGGCCGACGGCCAAGAGGGGCGGGTCCGGCTCAGCGCAGCCGGATCACGTTCCAGGACAGCGGTTCCAGGGCGGCGGTGAGCCTGCCCTCGCTCAGGGCCGTGCCGTCCACCGGGTGGGGGACGACCCGCTCGGGCTCGGCGAGCGTGTTGCGGGCGTCGGGGTCGTCGTCCGCGAGGGCGCTGTGCTCGACGACCTCCGTCAGTTCCAGGCCGCCGAGGGCGACCTCCAGCGGGAGGGCCTCGGTGCGGGAACGGTTGACGGCGAAGACGGTCACCGAGCCGTCCTCGGCGCGTACGGCGGTGGCGTGCAGCAGGTCGGCCTCGCCGTACTTGGCGGTCTCGTAGACCGGCGAGTCCACGCGCACGTCGAGCACCTCGCCGCGGCCGTACTTCGAGGCCTGGGAGAAGGGGAAGAAGGTCGTCTGGCGCCAGGCCGGGCCGCCCGGCTCGGTCATGATCGGGGCGATGACGTTGACGAGCTGGGCGAGGCAGGCGACGGTGACGCGGTCGGCGTGCCGCAGCAGGGCGATCAGCAGTGAGCCGAAGACGACCGCGTCCATGACGCTGTAGTTGTCCTCCAGCAGGCGCGGCGCCTCCGGCCAGTCCAGGGCGCTCACCTGGGCCTCGGTCCGGCTCATGTACCAGACGTTCCACTCGTCGAAGGAGAGGTTGATCCGCTTCTTCGACTTGAGGCGGGCGCCGACGTGGTCGCAGGTGGCGACGACGTTCTCGATGAACGACTCCATGTCGACGGCGGAGGCGAGGAAGGAGTCGACGTCGCCGTCGTGCGGCTCGTAGTAGGCGTGCAGGGAGATGTGGTCGACCAGGTCGTAGGTCTCCTCCAGGACGGTCGCCTCCCAGGCGGCGAAGGTGTCCATCGCCTGGCTCGACGACCCGCAGGCGACCAGTTCGACGTCCGGGTCGATCTGGCGCATGGCGCGGGCGGTCTCGGCGGCGAGGCGGCCGTACTCCTCGGCGGTCTTGTGGCCGGTCTGCCAGGGGCCGTCCATCTCGTTGCCGAGGCACCAGAGCCGGATGCCGAAGGGGTCCTTGTCGCCGTGCGCGGCGCGCAGGTCGGACAGGGCCGTGCCGGCGGGGTGGTTGGCGTACTCCTGGAGTTCCAGGGCCTCCGCCACGCCCCGGGTGCCGAGGTTGACGGCCAGCATGGGCTCGGCCTGGGGGCCGATCTTCTTCAGGAAGGCGATGTACTCGGAGAGGCCGAAGCGGTTGGTCTCGGTGGAGCGCCAGGCGAGGTCGAGACGGCGCGGGCGGTCCTCCACCGGGCCGACGGAGTCCTCCCACTTGTAGCCGGAGACGAAGTTGCCGCCGGGGTAGCGGACGGCGGTGACGCCGAGTTCCCGGACCAGCTCCAGCACGTCCTGGCGCAGGCCCTCGGCGTCCGCGGTGGAGTGGCCGGGTTCGAAGACGCCGGTGTACACACAGCGTCCGAGGTGTTCGACGAAGGAGCCGAAGAGGCGGGGGTTGACGGCGCCGACGGTGAAGGCGGGGTCGAGGGTGAAGCGGGCGGTGCGCATCTTTTCCTTTCGGGGGGTGACGTGTCCTCGTACGGGGCTCGCTACGGGGCTCTCTACTGGCCGGCCAGGCCCGTGTGGGCCACGCCCGCCACGATCTGGCGCTGGAAGAAGACGAAGACGACGATCAGCGGCAGGCCGGCCATCAGGCCGCCGGCCATGAGCTGGGCCCACTGGATGCCGTAGGAGTTCATGACGGTCGCGATGCCGTTCGGCATGGTCATCAGGTCGGGGTTGTTGGTGACCATGTAGGGCCACAGGAAGTTGTTCCAGGAGCTGATGAAGGTGAAGATGCCGACCGCCGCGAGCGAGGGGCGCGACAGCGGCACGATGATCGTGAAGAAGACGCGCCAGCGGCCCGCGCCGTCGATGAAGGCGGCCTCCTCCAGCTCGCGCGGGATGCCCTGGAAGAACTTGTAGAGGATGTAGACCATCGCGGCGGGCGCGCACTGCGGCAGGATCATGCCCCAGTAGGTGTCGACCATCCCCATCTGCTGGACGCTGGTGAACAGCGGGACGCCGAGCACGGCCGGGGAGACCATGAGGCCGGTCATCACCAGGCCCATCAGGACGCCCTTGCCCCGGAACTCGGTGCGGGCGAAACCGTATCCGGCGAGCGCGGCGACCAGCAGCACGATCGCCGTCACGCACACGGACACGACCAGCGAGTTGACGAACCAGTTGGTGATGTTGCCGGTCTCGAAGAGGGCCTTCCATGCCTGGCCGGTCCAGTCCCGGGGCAGCCAGTGCGTGGGCACCTCGACCGCCTCGGTCTCCGACTTGAGCGAGGTGAACAGGGCCCAGGCCAGCGGGGCGAGGAACACCGCGGCGACGGCGGTGCCCAGCAGGGTGAGCACGATCTGGGCGGGCGTCCAGGCCCTGCGCGGCCTGGTGGTCCGGGTCGTCTGCGCCGCGGCGGTGGTCATCGGCCGCCCTCCTCACGGTTGCGCAGCAGCCACATCCGGGCGAGGGCGACGGCCGCGATGAGCACGAAGAAGATGATGGAGATCGCGGAGGCGTAGCCCACGCGGTAGCTGGTGAAGCCCTGTTCGAGCGTGTACTGCACGAAGGTGCGGGTCGAGTCCTCCGGGCCCGGCCCGAAGTCCTGCATCACGACGGCCTGGTCGAAGACCTGGAGGGAGGCGAGGATCTGGAGGGCGACGACGAGGCCGGTGATGTTGCGCAGCATCGGCAGCGTGATGTGGACCGTGCGGTGCCAGGCGTTGGCGCCGTCGAGCTTGGCGGCCTCGTAGAGGTGGGCGGGGATGCCCTGGAGCGCGGCGAGGTAGAGCAGGAAGCTGAAGCCGACGGTCCACCACAGGGTGGTGATGACGACCGCCAGCATGGCGTACGACTTGTCGGTCAGCCACGGTGTGTCGAGGCCGAAGACGTGGTTCACCATGCCGGTGCCGGGGTTGAACAGCCACTGCCACAGGTTGGCGGCGACGGTGGACGGCAGCAGGAACGGCAGGAAGAAGCACAGCCGCCACAGCCACTTGCCGCGCTCGATGTGGTGGGCCAGCATCGCGAGGAGGAAGGCGAGGACCGTGATGCAGGGCACGACGAGCAGCGTGAAGTACGCGCTGTGGCCGAGCGCGTCCCACATCAGCGGGTCCTTCAGCGCCTCGCGGTAGTTGTCGAGGCCGACGAAGCCCGCGTCGTCGCCGGAGATGTTGGCGTCGGTGAAGCTGAGGTAGAGGCCGCGCAGCAGCGGCCAGACCACGAAGAGCGCGAACAGGGCGAGGAACGGGGCGACGAACCAGCCGCCGTGCTGGAATCCCTGCCGTCGCCGCAGGCCTGCGCTGTCGGCGGCGGTCCTCGCGCGGGCCGGGCGGACGATCGTCTCGGCGCTGGTGGTGGTCATGCGCCGGCACCTCCCTGTGCGGCGGTGCGGCCGTCCATGGGGTTCTTCATGGCGAGCAGTTCGGTGAGCGTGCCCTTCATCCGGCGGGCGGCGGCCTCGGGCTTCGCGGAGCCCGTCGTCGAGGAGACGACGACCGGGCCGACCCGCTGGGCGAGGATGCCGGTGGACCCGGCGAACCACACCTTGGGCTCGGTGGCCTGGTGGTCCATGGCCGAGACGTACTCGTTCTGGGGCTGGAGCTTTTGGTACGCGGCCGTGGACAGGGTCGGGGTGTAGGCGGGGATGTGCCCGCCGGCCGCCCACTGCCGGGCGTGTTTGACGACGTAGGCGGCGAGCCGGTGCGCGCCCTCGTTGGTGGTGCCCCCGCGGCCCGCCTGGTGCGGCAGGACGAAGGAGTGGGACTCGGCGTGGGTGGCCCGCTCGCCGAAGACGGGCGGCAGCGGGGTGGCGCCGTAGTCGAGCTTCGCGGCGTCGAAGACCGGCACGGACCAGTTGCCCTCCCAGGCGAAGGGGGAGCCGTTGACGAACTGCTCGGCGCCCGCGTTGCCGCCGAAGGAGGGGTTGGCGTAGCCGTCGGCGACGTGCTTGCGCAGGAACTCCAGGACCCGCACGGCCTTGTCGGTGTCGAAGGTGACCTCGGTGTTGGCCCGGTTGAACCAGGTGCCGCCGAGCTGGGTGTAGAAGGCGACGAAGAACCACCACTGGAAGTTCTGGTCGTTGTGCCACAGGCCGATGGTCTGCAGCCCCTTCGCGGTGGCCTTCCTGGCCTCCTTCAGCACGTCGAACCACTCGTCGGTGGAGGTGACGGGGACCATCCGGCCGTCCTCGCCGAGCAGGCCCGCCTTCTTCAGCACGTCCTTGCGGTAGAAGCAGAGCTGGACGTGGACGTCGAGCGGCAGCGCGTAGAGCTTGCCGTCGATGACGGCGCGCTTCCACAGCTCGGGATTGAAGTCCTCCTCGCGCACGCCGTACTTGGCGAGCAGAGCCGGGTCCCAGGCGTCGAGGAGGCGGCCGGGCGAGAAGCCGGTGACGCGGCCGAGGTGCATGACGCCGAGGTCGGGCGCGCGGTTGCCGGCGGCGGCCATGGCGAGCTTGGTGTAGAAGGGGCTGCCCCACTGGAGGGTGGAGTCCTTCACGTCGATGCCGGGGTTGTCCTTACGGAAGGAGTCCAGCATCGCGATCATGTTGTAGCCGTCGCCGCCACTGAAGAGGTTCCAGTAGCGGACCCGGGTGTCGGCCCCGGAGGCGAGTGCGTCGGCGCCGGTGCCGAGCGCCGCGAAGCCGAAGCTGCCCGCGACCGTCAGCCCGCCGGCCGCGGCCAGAAAGTGCCTGCGATTCAGGCCAGGTCGTCCCATGCCCTGCCCCATCTGTCGTCATTCGGGAGTCGTCGTTCGGTATTTCGGATGCTGCTCGTAACTTCGAACGGGAAACGTAGGTGGGAAGCGCTTGCCCGTCAATGGTTCGGGCAGGATCGGGCCGCACTTCGCGGGAAGGCGGGGACGTGACGAGGGCTCCGTCTCGGCCACCCGGCGAACGACGGGTCCCCGGAACTGGCCGGGAGGCCGCGCGTCTTGGCATATTGCAGGGGTGACCGACGGACGGCCGGGGGGACGAGGAGACAGCGGTGCGGACCAGGAAGGAGATGCGTCGTCTCGCTGACGCCCTCATCGACCCCATCCAGGTGGCCGTGCCGGCGGACCCCGAGGTGCTGTTCGAGGCGCTCGTCGCCTCCGTCAGCGCGTGGCGGGGACGGGAGGTCGTCGTGCACCGGGCGGCGTTCCCGCCGCACACCGCGAGTGGACTGTGGCTGGAGCGCGAGAGCCACGACGACGTGGTGGTGGACGAACGCGCTGCCGTCTGGCACCAGATCGTGATCCTCTGCCACGAGGTGTGGCACATGAGCCGCCGTCAGGCCGAGGACAGCGCCCAGGCCGACGACCTGGCGGGCGACCGTCGTCGGCCGGTGGCCGCGCGCACCGACTTCTCCCTGGCCGAGGAACAGGAGGCGGACCGCTTCGGCATGCTGATGGGCAGCCGGCTGCGCACCTGGCTGGACGCCTCCACCGACTCGGTGTTCGCCGCGGAGGGCGGCGGCCCGGACAGCCCGCAGAGCCTCGCCGGCCGCATCGGGGCCGCGCTCAACTACCGCGGGACGGCCAGATGAACAGCCTGATCAACTACCCGAGTTGCGGAGCCCTCTGGCTCGGCCTCGCGGTACGGGCCCCCGACCTGCTGCGGCACCGGCACGATCCGTATCTGCGGGCCCTGTGCGCGGTGCTGGGACTGGCCGGGCTCTGCTTCCTGCTCGGAGCACCGCCGACGGTCGGAGCCGTCAACCGGCTGAGCGGCGTGCCCAACCTCGCGGCCCCGCTCACCTACGCGGCGATCACCGGTTACTGCGCCGCCTCCCAGGTCCTGGTCGTCCACTGGCGCGGCGGACCCGGGGTCCGCCGCACCGCCCGCCGGTGGACGCTCGCCTACGCCGCCGTGGTCCTCGGCATCGCGGTGACCTTCGCGCTCGGCGACGCGCCCGTGGAGCGCCGCACCGATCTGGACACCTACTACGCGACGACCCCGTTCATCGCCCAGATGATCGTGCTGTACCTGGTCGCGCACCTGACCGCGGTGACCGTCACGGCGGTGTCCGCGCTGCGCTGGGCCCGGCAGGTGCGCGGCGGGCTGCGGGCGGGCCTCACACTGCTCGGTGCCGGTTCGCTGTGCGGGGCCGGCTACAGCGTCACCAAGCTCGTCGCGGTGAGCGCCCGCTGGTCCGGGCACGACTGGCCGGTGCTCGGCACCACGGTCTCCCCGGCCGCCGCCGGCCTCGGCGCCCTGCTGGTGGTCGTCGGGGTGCTGGTGCCGCTGGTGACGCCGCGGGTGGCCGAGTGGCGTCGGGCGGGGCGCGCGTACGCCCGGCTCCGGCCGTTGGAGCGAGCCCTGGACGACCTGCTCGTCCGCCGGGCGCTGCGGCTGCCGCGCCCGCGGTTCGCCTCGCCCGTCACCCTCCTGATGTGGCGCCGGACGAGCATCCACAACGCACTCGGTCACCTGGACGCGTACGGCGACCGGGACCTGTACGACCGCACCCGCGCCGACACGCTGGCGGCGACGGGCGATCCCGAACTGGCCGGGGCCAGTGCCTGGGCCGCGGTGATCCTCGACGCGCTGCGGCGCGAGGCCGACCCCGGGCCATGGCCGCCGCCCGCCGCCGGCGCCGGTCGCCCCCCGGCCCCGTCGCCGGACCCGGCGACCCTCGCGAGGATCGCCGACGTGCTCGCCGGTGCCGTGCCCGTACCGGCCGCGTCCGCCGTGCCGAGCGGTACGACGACGGCGGGCACCGCGTGACGGCCGGCGGCTTCACCGACGGTGACACGGGCGGCCGCGCGGGCACCCGGCACGGCCGGGACGCTCGAGTCCCGCACGAGAGGAGTGGTCGGACGTGAGTCTCGTCGTCTACCTGGCGGCAGTGGTGTTCGGCATGACCTCCGTCCTGCTCTTCCGCCGCCCGCGCACCGCCATGAGCAATCCGCTGACCCTGTCCACGTGCGTGGCGATCGTCCTCGGTGCCCTGGTCTTCGTGTGCGCCGCCCCGGCCACCCTCGGCACCGTCAACGCACTCACCGGCGTCACCAACTTCGGGGCCCCGCTGACCTACGGCATGCTCTCCGCGTACAGCTGCGCGGTGCTGGTGCTGCTGATCAACTGGCGGGGCGGCCCCCGGCCGGTGGTGCGGCGCGCGGTGATCCGCAGCATGGCCGCCTACGGTCTGCTGGTGGCCGCCATCGTCGTGCTGTTCCTGCTCGCCGACGCGGACACCGAGCGGCTGACCGACCTCGACACGTACTACGCGGGGACCCCGTTCATGCGGGAGATGATCCTGCTGTACCTGCTCGGACACAGCGCGGCGATGCTGGTGATGTGCGTCGTCTGCGTCAAGTGGAGCCGTGAGGTGGACGGCCTGCTGCGGGCCGGGCTGCGGCTCATCCTGCTCGGCGCGCTGCTGGACCTGGTGGGGTTCCAGCTCACCAAGTACACGGCCGTGGCGGCCCGGTGGGCGGGCCACGACCTGGACTTCCTGTCCACCACGGTGGCCCCGCCGATGGCGTCGCTGGCGGCACTGGTGTGTTCGGTGGGCTTCGCCCTGCCCCGGCTGCTGCCGTCCGTGCTCGCCCACTGGCGGGGACTGGACGACTACCGGCGGCTGGGTCCGCTGTGGTCGCTGGTGAAGTCGGCGTCCACCGCCCCCAGGCAGCCGTCCGCCTGGTGGCAGCTCCCCCGGGCCCGGCTCCAGTGGCGTGAGGTCTCCATCCACGACGCCCTGCTCACCCTGGCCCCGTACTTCGACCACCGGGTCCGGGAACGGGCGCGGGACGCCGCCCTGGGGGCCGGCCACTCCCCCCATGAGGCCCGGCTGGCGGCGGAGGCGGTGATGCTCGCCGACGCGGCGCGCCGGGCCGCCGCCCACGAGGAACCGCCCGACGCCGGCGGGTCCTACCGGCTGCACGCCACCGAGGTGCCCGGCCCGAGCGGGCTGGTGGAACTGTCCCAGGCACTGCACCGCCCGCCCGGCCCGGCGACCGCGCCCGGCGGCACCGGCCCGTCTTCCCTGACCGGAACCCTGACCGAACCCGAGGAGCCCCATGTCGCGTAGAGCAGTCGTCGTCGGTGCCGGACTGGCCGGGATGCTGGCCGCCGCCGTACTGGCCGACGCGGGCGTGAAGGAGGTCGTCGTACTGGAGCGCGACGAACTGCCCGACGGTCCCCGTCAGCGCCGCGGGCTGCCCCAGGGGCGGCACGCGCACCTGCTCATGACCGGCGGGCTGACCGCGATGGAGGAGCTCGTGCCGGGCGTCGGCCTGCGCAAACGGCTGCTCGCCGCCGGGGCCCACGAGATATCCCTCAGCTCGGGCATGCTGGCCCGCACCCCCGAGGGCTGGCTGCGCCGGTGGCGGCGCGAGGGGCCCGTCATGCTCACCTGCACCCGGGCGCTGGTGGACTGGACGGTACGGGCCGCGGTGCTCGAAGACACGCGGGTCGAGGTCCGCCGGGTGGCCGCGGTCGGGCTGACCGGGTCCGCGGGGCGGGTGCGGGGCGTGCGGGTCTCGGGGCCGGACGGGGAGGCGGACCTGGACGCCGACCTGGTCGTCGACGCCGGCGGACGCGGCACACGGATCGTCACCTGGCTGGAGGGGCTCGGGCTGTCCGGCGTCCGGACGCGGACCGTGGACTCGGGGCTGGTCAACGCCTCGCGCATGTACCGGGTACCGGCCGGGGCGGAGCGGTTCCCGCTGACGATCGTGCAGGCCGATCCGTACGTGTCCCGGCCGGGCCGGAGCGCCATGGTCATGCCGGTCGAGGGGGACCGCTGGCTGGTCAGCTGCGGCGGCACGCGCGGCGGTGAGCCGCCCGCCGATCCCGAGGGCTTCCTGCGGTACACGCTCGACCTGCCGGACCCGATCGTCGGCCGGCTGATCTCCGGCGCCGAACCGCTCACCGACGTGCACCTGAGCCGGTCCACCAGCAATGTGCGGCACTACCTGGACAAGGCGCCGCACTGGCCGGAGGGCCTGGTGGTCCTCGGCGACGCGCTCGGCACCTTCAACCCGGCCTACGGGCAGGGCATGTCGGTGGCGGCGTTCGGCGCCCGCGTCCTGGGCCGGGAGCTGGAACGGGCCGGAGATCTCGGCACGCCCGGCCTGGCCCGGCGGGTACTGCGGGGCGCGGCACGCCCGGTGGACGCGGCCTGGGCCATGGCCGTCGGGCAGGACGTCCTCTACCCCGGCACGCGCGGCGGGCGCCCGGGGATCGCCGACCGGGCGGTGACGGCGTACACGCGGCGCATGACGAGGGCGGCGACCGGCAACTTCGCGGCGGCCTCGGCGATCTGGGACGTCACCAGCATGCGCACCCCGCCGACCCGCATGTTCCACCCGTCGGCGCTCCTGGCCGCCCTCGCCGGCCCCCCGCTCCCCGTGCTCACCGGCCCGCCGCTGACCCCCGGCGAGCGCGAGGTACTCGCCGGACTCGACCGCACGGGGGTGTGAGCGGCCGGTCCCGCGACCGGCCCCCAGCGTCCGCGTGACGGACGACCCCGGCCGTGGGAGCGTCGCGCACCCGGCGAAGCTCGCGCCCGGGCGCGGCACCGTGGCGCTGCCGTCCCGCGGCACGGTGTGCACGCGCACCGGCGTGCCGTGACACCCGCGCCGGTCGGAAGCGGGAACACCGGCGGGCCGCCGCCGCGCCGGGCCGGGCCGGGCGCCCGGGGGCGGCCGCCGCGGTTCGTCACGGCCGGCCGGCGGCGCCCCTCACCCCGCGAAGGCCGGCTGCGCCACCCCCCGGCCCGCGCCCGGCACCACCAGCAGCGAGCCCGCCAGGGGGTGCGGGGCCGGCAGGCCGACGCGGGCCGTGGTGAGGTACAGGTCGGTGAGGTCCGGGCCGCCGAAGGCGCAGGCCGTGACCCGGGGGGCAGGGAGGGCGACCACCCGGTCCAGGTCGCCGGACGGGGTGTAGCGGCGTACCGCGCCGCCGTCCCACAGGGCGACCCACACACAGCCGTCGGCGTCGACGCACAGCCCGTCGGGGAAGCCCGCGCCGTCCTCGATCACGGCCAGCGGACGGCGGTTCGCGATCCGGCCTTCGGCCGTGACGTCGAAGACGTCGACGCGGCGGGTCGGGGTGTCGGCGTAGTACATCAGCGTGCCGTCGGGGCTCCAGCCGGTGCCGTTGCTCACCGTCACGTCGTCGAGGACGGTCTCGGCGCCGCCGTCGCCGGTGAACCGGGTCAGCGTGCCCCCGCCCGGTGCCTCGTCGTAGCGCATCGTGCCCGCCCACAGGCTGCCGTCGGGGGCGACGGCGGCGTCGTTGCCGCGGCGGCCGGGGACGGGCTCCCGGTGCAGCCAGCGGAAGGTGTCGTCCGGGTCGAGCAGGCCGATCCCGTCCCGCAGGTTGAGGACCAGGCCGCCGCCCGCGCGGGGCTTGACGGCGCCGACGTGCTGGTCGGTGCGGCGCAGCGTGCGCCGGCCGGTGGCCGGGTCAAAGGTGTGGACGCGGGAGTTCAGGATGTCCAGCCACAGCAGGCGGCCCGTCGCCGGGTCCCAGGTGGGGCCCTCGCCGAGGGACGCCGCCGCGTGGACGGCCACGTCGAAGGCCGTGCCGGTCGCCGTCATGCCGCGCTCCGGTGGCCGAGCCGCTCGGAGAGGTCCGCGGCGCCCTTGACGGCGAGCTGCTCCAGTTCGGCGCGGCGCTCCTCACTCCAGCGGATCATGGGCACGGAGATCGACAGCGCGGCGACGACGCGGCCGGTGCGGTCGCGGACCGGGGCGGCCACACAGGAGACGTCCGGGTTGGACTCCCGGCTCTCCACGGCGGTGCCGCGCTCGCGGATCGCGGCCAGGGCCTCGCGCAGGGCGGCCGGGTCGGTGATGCTGTTCGGCGTCATCGCGGTCAGCTCGGCGCCGTCCGGGAAGCGCGCGGCGACCTCCGGCTCGGGCAGGGAGGCCAGCAGCATCTTGCCGACGGACGTGCAGTGCGCGGGCAGCCGGCGCCCGGCCGCGGAGACCATGCGCACCGCGTGCGTGGAGTCGACCTTGGCGATGTAGATGACGTCGGTGTCCTCCAGGATCGCCACGTGCACCGTCTCGTCGCAGGTCTCGGCGACGGTCCGGGCGACCTGCTGGCCCTCCGCGGCGAGGTCGAGGTGCTCGGCGTAGCGGGCGCCGAGCTGGTACGGACGCACGCCGAGCCGGTACCGTCCGGACTGCCCGGGGACCGGGACGATGTACTTGCGGGCGGCGAGCGTGGTGACCAGCTCGTGCACGGTGGTGCGCGGCAGCTGGAGCCTGCGCACGATGTCGGGGGCGGAGAGCGTGCCGTCCCCGTCGAGGAAGAGCTCCAGTATGTCGAGAGCCCGGGTCACGGCCGGCACGAGACGACCCATGTCAGCCCCCTCCCTAGATATGTTCGAGATTTCAACAGGCGATCGGAATAGCGAACACAGGCTACTCATATCGCGTTTGCCTGGGCAATGGGCCGGCGGGAGCCCGGGTCCGCCCCCATACCCCCCATGGTCCGCCTCGTCCGCGATGATGGCTGCCATGCCGACCGGAAAGCAGCCCGCAGGACCGTTCACCCCGCGCGACTTCCAGCTGGTCCTGCTGCGCCGCATGGCCGACCACAACCCCGGCCCGGTGGAGGACGCCCGCCGCGAGCTGGGCGCGTCGGTCGCGCAGATGCGCGAGGCCAACCGGCGCTGGCAGGCGATGCTCCGCTCCCCCCGGTCCCGCTCGGCCGCCGCCCGTTACCGCTCCGTGCTGGGGGAGCCGGAGTCGGTGGCCGCCCGCCGGATCGGCGACCTGGAGTGCGAGGCCAGGCAGTGGGTGCTGCCCCTGTGGCCGGACCTGCGCTTCGAGGTGCTGGTCGCGGACAAGGGCGTGGTCTGGAACGAGTGGCTGGTCCGCGCGCCGGGCGCGAGCGGGCCCGAGCTGCGCACGCTGGACGACCTCACGCCCTGGTCGTGCACGGTCGACGAGGCGGCCCGCGCCTTCGCCCCCGCCCGGCCGCTCCAGGGCTCGGCCCCGACCCGGTGGGGGCTGGCCTTCGCCGCCCCGGACCGGGACGGCCTACGGCACCAGGTGGTCGCGGAGTTCACCTGGGGGCTGTTGCAGCGCACCGCGGTCGGCGGGTGAGACGGGCCCCGCGGGGGAGCGTCAGCGTTCGCCCTCCGGGTCCCAGTCCAGCAGGCGGACCTTGGCAACCGTACGGACGTGGCGGCGCATCGCGGTGGCGGCCTGCCGGGGCTGCCGGTCGGCCACCGCGTCCAGGATCGCCCGGTGCTGGGCCAGGGAGCGGCCGGGACGGCCGGGCTGGCGCAGGGACTCGGTGCGGCTCTCGGCGATCTGGTGGGCGATGGAGCGCATGAACTCGGCGAGCAGGCTGCTGTGCGCCGCCGCCGTCACCGCCGCGTGGAACAGCCGGTCCCCCTCGACGCCGTGCCCGCCCCCGTCGATCTCCTCGGCCATCACGGCCAGCGCGGACCGCATGGCGGCGAGGTCGTCCTCCGTGCGGCGCTCGGCGGCCAGTTCGGCGAGCTTGGTCTCCAGGGCCTCGCGGGCCTCCAGGACGTCCGGGAGGCGCCGGCGGCGTTCCACCATCTTCTCGACCGGTTCGACGTCGAGGCTGTCCCGGACCAGATAGGTCCCGCCGCCGTGCCGCGCCTCCACCAGGCCCTGGACCTCCAGGACCACGATCGCCTGCTTCACCGAGGCGCGGCTGACACCGAGGCGCTGGGCGAGGTCCCGCTCGGGCGGAAGCCGGTCGCCGGCCCGCAGGCCGCCGTCGGTGACGTACTGGCGCAGCCGCTCCAGCACCTGTTCGTACAGGCGCTGCTTGGTCATGGGACGCAGGGCGTCGGTCATGAGGTCCCCCCTCTCGCCGGGAGCGTAGCACCGGGGCCGACGGTGGCCTGGTGGCCGAGTGGCTGAGCCAATTATTGCGCGACCCCTTGACGTGGCCGGGGGCCGGGCCCACGCTGACCAGCCAACCGCACTGTTCAAGTGGCTCAGCCACTCGGCCACTCGTCCCCAGCCCGGCCACCCCGGCAGTCACCCGCCCGAACAACCAGGTCAGCACTCGGGAGCCCCCGCATGTCCCCCGAACTCATCTCGATCCTCGTCCTCGTCGTGGTGTTCGTCATCGCCACCACCCGCTCCGTCAACATGGGCGCGCTCGCCTTCGCCGCCGCGTTCGGGGTGGGCACGCTCGTCGCCGACCTCGACGCGGACGGCATCTTCGCCGGTTTCCCCGGTGACCTGTTCGTCGTCCTCGTCGGCGTCACCTACCTGTTCGCCATCGCCCGGGCCAACGGCACCACCGACTGGCTGGTGCACGCGGCCGTCCGGCTGGTGAGGGGCCGTCTCGCGCTGATCCCGTGGGTGATGTTCGCGCTCACCGGCGCGCTCACGGCGATCGGCGCGGTCAGCCCGGCCGCGGTCGCGATCGTCGCGCCGATCGCCCTGAGCTTCGCCACCCGGTACTCGATCAGCCCGCTGCTCATGGGCACGATGGTGGTGCACGGCGCGCAGGCCGGCGGCTTCTCTCCGATCAGCATCTACGGCTCGATCGTCAACGGCATCGTGGAGCGGGAGAAGCTCCCCGGCAGCGAGATCGGCCTCTTCCTCGCCTCCCTGGTCGCCAACCTCCTCATCGCGGCCGTGCTGTTCGCGGTGCTCGGCGGGCGGAAGCTGTGGGCGCGCGGGGCGGTGCCGCCCGAGGACGGCGGCACCGCCGCCGGCGAGGGTGCGGAACCCACCGGCGCGGGCACCGGGACCGGCACCGGAAAGGACGCGGGCACCGGCGGCGCCGCCCCCGCCGCCGTGGCCGTCCGGCCCGACCGGGCGACCGGCGGCCCCGAAGACACCGGCCTGCGTCTCACCCCCTCCCGGATCGCCACCCTCGTCGCCCTGGTCGCCCTGGTCGTGGCCGTCCTCGGCTTCGACCTGGACGCCGGTCTGACCGCGGTCACCCTGGCCGTCGTACTGAGCACCGCCTGGCCGGACGACAGCCGCCGCGCCGTCGGCGAGATCGCCTGGTCCACGGTGCTGCTGATCTGCGGTGTCCTCACCTACGTCGGCGTGCTGGAGGAGATGGGCACCATCGCCTGGGCCGGTGAGGGCGTCGGCGGCATCGGCGTGCCGCTGCTGGCCGCCGTGCTGCTCTGCTACATCGGCGCCATCGTGTCGGCCTTCGCCTCCTCCGTGGGCATCATGGGCGCGCTGATCCCGCTGGCGGTGCCCTTCCTCGCGCAGGGCGAGATCGGGGCGGCCGGCATGGTGGCGGCGCTGGCGGTGTCGGCGACGGTGGTGGACGTCAGCCCGTTCTCGACGAACGGCGCGCTGGTGCTGGCCGCCGCCCCGGACGTGGACCGGGAGCGCTTCTTCCGGCAGTTGATGGTCTACGGGGGGATCGTGGTGGCCGCCGTGCCGGCGCTGGCGTGGCTCGTACTGGTCGTGCCCGGATTCGGGTAGGCCCGCCTCGCGGATCCGGCGCGATCCGGCAGCCTTGAACGACAGCACTCGGGCAACAGCACTCGGGCAACAGTTAAGGAGTACGACGCGTGTCCTCTCTCTTCCCGGCCCTCTCCCCGGCCCCGGCCGGCGCTCCGGCCGGCCGGCCCGCCCTGCGGTTCGGCGAGCGCTCCCTGACGTACGCGGAACTCGCCGCCGCGGCGGGCGCCACGGCCGGGCGGATCGGCGGGGCCGGCCGGGTCGCGGTCTGGGCCGCCCCGGCGATGGAGACCGCCGTCGCCGTGGTCGCGGCGCTACTGGCCGGGGTCGCGGCCGTGCCGCTCAACCCGAAGTCCGGCGACAGGGAACTCGCGCACATCCTCTCCGACAGCGCGCCCTCCCTGGTCCTGGCACCCCCAGGCAGCGAACTCCCGTCCGCCCTGGGCGCCCTGGAGCGCGTCGACGTCGACGTGCGGGCCCGCGGGAGCGTCCCCGAGGACCGCGCCGACGAGGGCGACCCCGCGCTGGTCGTCTACACCTCCGGCACCACCGGGCCGCCCAAGGGCGCCGTCATCCCCCGGCGGGCGCTCGCGGCGACCCTGGACGCGCTCGCCGACGCCTGGCAGTGGACCGGCGACGACGTGCTGGTGCAGGGGCTGCCGCTGTTCCACGTGCACGGGCTGGTCCTCGGCATCCTCGGCCCGCTGCGCCGGGGCGGGTCGGTGCGGCACCTGGGCAGGTTCTCCACCGAGGGCGCGGCGCGGGAGCTGAACGACGGCGCGACCATGCTGTTCGGCGTGCCGACGATGTACCACCGGATCGCCGAATCGCTCCCCGGCGACCCGGAGCTGGCCAAGGCACTCGCCGGGGCCCGGCTGCTGGTGTCGGGATCGGCCGCGCTGCCGGTGCACGACCACGAGCGGATCGCCGCCGCCACGGGCCGCCGGGTCGTCGAGCGGTACGGCATGACGGAGACGCTGATGAACACCAGCGTGCGCGCCGACGGCGAGCCGCGCGCCGGGACGGTGGGCGTGCCGCTGCCCGGCGTGGAGCTGCGGCTGGTGGAGGAGGACGGCACCCCGATCGCGGCGCTCGACGGGGAGAGCGTCGGCGAGATCCAGGTGCGCGGCCCCAACCTGTTCACCGAGTACCTGGGCCGCCCCGACGCCACCGCCGCCGCCTTCACCGAGGACGGCTTCTTCCGCACCGGCGACATGGCGGTGCGCGACCCCGACGGCTATGTCCGCATCGTGGGCCGCAAGGCCACCGACCTGATCAAGAGCGGCGGGTACAAGATCGGGGCGGGCGAGATCGAGAACGCGCTGCTCGAACACCCCGGGGTGCGGGAGGCCGCGGTCACCGGGGAGCCCGACCCCGACCTCGGGGAGCGGATCGTGGCCTGGATCGTCCCGGCCGACCCCGCCGCGCCGCCCGCCCTCGGCACGCTGGCCGACCACGTCGCCGCCCGGCTCGCTCCGCACAAGCGGCCCCGGGTCGTCCGGTACCTCGACGCGCTGCCCCGCAACGACATGGGGAAGATCATGAAGCGGGCGCTGGACCGTGGCTGAGCGCCTGACCGCGCGGGAGTTCCTCGCCCTCGTCACCGACGACGCCACCTTCGCCGAACTCCCCCACGCGGACGGCGCCTGGCCGCCCGACGGCCCGCTCGGCTGGCCCGGCTACGACGCCTCGCGGACCCGTGCCGCCGAACGCACCGGCGAGGCGGAGTCCGCCGTCTGCGGCACCGGCCGCGTCGAGGGCACCCGGGCCGTGCTGGTCTCCTTCGAGTTCGGCTTCCTGGGCGGCTCCCTGGGCCACCGCACCGGCGACCGGATCGAGGCGGCGTACGCGTACGCCCGTGAACACCGGCTGCCGGTCGTGCCGTTGGTCGCCACCGGCGGCAGCCGGATGCAGGAGGGGATGCTCGCGCTGACCCAGTTGCAGCGGGTGGCCCGGCAGTCGGCGCTCACCCGGGCGGCGGGGCTGGCGCAGATCGCGGTGGTGCGGGACCCGGCGACCGGGGGCGGCTGGGCGACGCTGGGCGCGGGCGCCGACGTGGTCCTCGCCCTGCCCGGCGCCCAGGTCGGTTTCGCGGGCTCGCGGGTCAGGCCGCCCGACGCCGACCCGGCGGCGTACACGGCCGAGGCCCAGCTGGCGGCGGGCAGCGTGGACGCCGTCGTACCGCCCGGGGAGCTGCGCGCGACGCTGGGGAGGTGGCTGCGGCTGCTGGCGGCGCCGTCGGACGGTCCGGCGCCGGTGCCCGGGCCGCTGGGCGTGCGGGACCTGCCGGCCGACGGCTGGGAGGCGGTACGGCGGGCCCGCGCCGCCGGACGCCCGCGCGCGGGGGCCTACCTGGACGCCTACTTCACCGACCGCGTCGCCCTGTCAGGCGACCGCTGCGGCGGCCGGGACGCGGAGGGCATGCTCTGCGGATTCGGCACGCACGCGGGCCGGACGGTGGCGTACGCCGCCCAGACGGGCACGGCGACCCGGCCCGCCGGGTACCGCACGGCGACCCGGCTGCTCCGTCTCGCGGACCGGCTCGGCATCCCGGTGCTGACCCTGGTGGACACCCCGGGCGCGGCCAACGACGCGGAGGCGGAGCGGGCGGGGGTGGGTCCGGCGGTCGCGGACCTGTTCGGTGCCATGGCCTCGGTGCGCACGCCGGTCACCACGCTGGTGATCGGCGAGGGCGGCTCGGGCGGGGCGCTGGCCCTGGCCGCGCCGGGCAGGACCTGGGCGACCCCGGACAGCTACTTCTCCGTCATCGCGCCGGAGCACGCGGCGGCGATCCTGAAGCGCCCGCCCGAGGAGGTGGAGGCGACGGCCGGTCAACTGCGGCTGCGCCCGCAGGACTTGGCCCAGCTTGGCGTGATCCGAACAAGCGAGCAGGTGTTCCCTGGAACAGGTGATCGTCGCTCTGAAGAGCGCATGTGACTGCAGGGACCAACGATACTTACGGTGTGCGAGCGACGGGCTGCAGGCCGTAGTCGCGCATCTGTCCCACGTAGGTCCCACACATGAACAGCGCAAGGAGCTGCACGATCATGAACCTTCTCACCGACATCCTCGCCGGTCTCGTCCACTTCGTCGGCTGGCTGGTCTGACGGTCCGAGAAACCGACGGCGCCGCCTCCCCGTCCCAGGGAGGCGGCGCCGTCCGCGTGTGGGCGGGCGGATGCGGTGCGGCCTACCGCACGGCCACCGCCCGCACGATCTCCTGGGTGACCGAGCCACCCCTCTCGTCGCGCGCCGAGGCCCGCAGCGAGACGTGCTCGGCGTCGCGCGGCACGTTCAGCGTCCCCTGCCAGGACGCCTTCCCGTCACCGCCGCGCAGCGCGACCTGCCGCCAGGTCTTCCCCGCGTCGTACGACACCTCCAGCTTTCCGCCGCCGATCGTCCCGGTGTCCGGGGCGCCCGCCACGTACCCGGCGCCGAGCCCGATCGGCAGCTTCTTGCCGGCGCGCACCTTCCCCGCGAGGTCGGTGTCCACGTCGAAGGAGAGGTTGATCAGCGGCAGGAAGGTCCACCGGTCGTCCGGCGTGGCCGCCGACCGGAAGGTCCACTCCGCGTGGCCCCTCGTCGCGAGCGGCCAGCGTGCCGCGTCCAGCGCGGTGTCGGTGACGAGCTTGTAGGTGTGCTCGTCGGCCGGCGCGTCCCACACGTACGCGGCGGAACTCGGCCCCTGGTCGGCCAGTTCACCGTCCAGGTACACCGACGTGGTCTGCGACATGCCGCTGTCCTCGTTCCACACGTCGCCGAAGCCGGTGTGGTCGGGTCCCGAGTCGCCCCAGCCGGGCGCGTTGAACTGGAGCCGGTTCCCGGCGCGCTGCTGTCCCCAGCCGAGCCCGGTGCCGAGGTAGGGGTGCCACACCGGCTTGAACCAGTCCAGCTCGGCGCGCGAGCCGCCCCGGTAGTCGACCAGTCCGCCGCGCTCCTCCAGTGCCTCGCCGGCGCTCGTCACGGTCTCGTGCCACAGCTGGCCGGGCCCGGTGGACACGTACTCGGTGCGTTCGGCGGGGTAGTCGATCCGCTCCCGGAAGCCGAGGCCGATCGGGAAAGTGTCGGTGATCGAGTACCGGAACTCGCCGCCGCTCGCCGGTCGGGCGGCGTGGTACCTGGTGTGCAGCACGGCGAGGTCGCGGTGTCCCGGCCGGTAGGTGAGGTCCCGGTCGGGCACGGCGCCCTTGTGTCCCTCGGACAGGTCGTACACGTAGGGCGTGTTGCGGGTGCCGGTCATGTCGACCCGTCCGGCCCGGTGCAGCCGGCGGGCGTCGGCCGCGGAGACCGTGGCGATCTGGAGCGGCCGGTCGGCGTTGTCGTCGGTGCCCCACCAGGACATCAGCCGTCCGGCGGCGTCGTCGGTCACGAACAGCGCCTTGACGCCCGCGTCCTGCGCGGCCTGGGCGAGCGCGGCCGGCTCCGTCCCCTCGGTGAGCCGGGCGAGGACCGCCTTGCCGCGTACACCGCCCGGGAAGGGCCCGGCCCCGACGTCCCCGACGTCGACCAGGGGCAGCCGGGTGCGGCCCTCGATCAGGGTGCCGCCGGACTGGACGACGGCCTCGCCGATGCCCTCGACCTCGAGGAGCGGCTTGCCGAGCCGCCACACGGTCCGGTACTCGAAGCCGCCCTGGGTCACCTTCTTCGTGGGCGCGGCGAAGACGCTGTCGTACGTCAGCGGCACCTGGACGGCTCCGAACAGATCGGAGCCGTTCGCGCTGCGGTCGTACTCCATGAGGAGCTGCCGGGTCTCGGTGCGCCGGTCGACGTCGGCGCTGATCTCACGCAGTTCGCGGCCGTCCAGGGTGATCTCGCGGTCCCGGTCGAGGACGACCTCCGGTGCGGCGAGGAAGCCGAGGCCGAGGGAGTCGGCGCCGTGGCTGCCGCGCACGTCGAGGAAGGACGACAGGCTGTACGTCCCGCGCGGGAGCCGCAGCTCCAGGGTGCCGGACTCCCCGACGTGCGCGGGGACGGGATCGACGCCCTCGGTGAGCCGCTGGACGGTCAGGTCGGCCGGCGTCGCGGCGCCGGAGCGGTCCTTGACGTGCACCGTGAGCGAGTACCGCTCGTCCTCCTTGACCAGCCCGAACGCGGTGTGCGCGAGGGTCTTCCCGCTCGCGTCGGCCGCGACGATCTGCCCGCCCGTGGTGCCGACCGGCGCCCTGGACCCGTCCCCGGTGACCGTGGTGGCGGCGGTGCCGTGCGCGGGCACGGTCAGGGAGGTGTCGGCGAGGGTGGCGACGCCCTCGGGGGCGCCCCGCACGGACAGCTTCAACTCGACTGCGGCGTCCGAGGAGTTGGTGTACGTGACCGTCCTGGTGACCGGCTCGTTCGACGCGTACGGCCAGGAGTGGAAGCCCAGGTCGGCGCTGCCGGTGGCGGTGACGTCGGCCTGGACCGCGTCGGGCACGCTCACCCGGCCCGCGCCCAACTGGTAGACGGAGGCGTCCAGTTCCTTCGACGTGGACATCAGCGCGTCCTTGAGCCGCGCGCCGCTCCAGTCGGGGTGCTCCTCGGCGAGCAGGGCGGCCACCCCGGCGATGTGCGGCGTCGCCATCGACGTACCGTCCATGCTGGTGTAGTCGCCGCTGCCCTCGGCGAGCCGGGAGCGGGCGGCGAGGATGCCGACACCCGGTGCCGACAGGTCGGGCTTGAGCGCGTTGTCCCCGTACCGGGGCCCCGCGCTGGTGAACCAGGCGGCCTGGTCGGCCGAGTCGACGGCGCCGACGGTGAGGGCGGCGTCGGCCGCGCCGGGCGAGCCTATGGAGGACGGGGAACCGGTGTTCCCGGCCGCGATCACGAACAGGGCGCCGGTCTCGCGGGACAGGGTGTCGACGGCCTCGGCCATCGGGTCGGTGCCGTCGCTGGGCTCGGTGGAGCCGAGGCTCATGGAGACGATGTCGGCGTCCACGTCCCGGGCCGCCCACTCCATGCCCGCGATGATCTCCGACTCGCTGCCGAAGCCCTCGTCGTCGAGGACCTTGCCGACCGCGAGCGTGGCGCCGGGCGCGACGCCCTTCTCCTTGCCGTCGGAGGCCGCGCCGCTGCCGCCCACGGTGGAGGTGACGTGCGTGCCGTGACCGTGCCGGTCGGCGACCTCCTCGCCCGGGATGAAGCTCCGGCTCTGCGCGATCCGCCCCGCGAGGTCGGGGTGCCCGGCGTCGACGCCGCTGTCCAGCACGGCCACGGTGACGCCCTTGCCGGTCAGTCCGGCCTGCCAGGCCTCGGGTGTGCCGATCTGCGCGTTGGACTCGGCCATGGCCGCGGTGACCCGCCCGTCGAGCCACACCCCGTCGACACCGGTGCCGCCACGGGTGAATTCCCGCCAGAATTCCCGCCCCTTGACGGCCTCGACGGCGGCCCCGCGCACGCTGGGCAGCGACCGGGTCCGCTCGACGCCCCGCGGGGTGGCTGCCCGCACCCCCTTGCCGTAGGTCACGATCAGCGGCAGTTCGCCGGTCTCGCTGTCGGCGAGCCCCTGCTCCAGCAGTTCACCGACGTCGAAAAGCCGTGCGTCGAGGCTGCCGTCGCGCAGGTAGGGCAGGGCCTCGTCCGGTACGACGGTGGTCCGGCCGCCGGAACTGCTGGTGCGCACGGCCCCGGTGGCGCCCTCGGGCCGCTCGACCGTGACGGTCTTCCGGCCGCCGCCGAGATCGGCGACGGTCACCCGGTCGCCGGTGACGAGGGTGACGGTGCGGGCCGCGCCGGCCGCGCGGGCGGCCGCCGTCCGGGGGTGCGGCGGGTCCGGGGGCGGATCCTGCGCCGCCGCCGTCCCGGCCGGCAGCAGCGCGATCACGAGCCCCGCCGACAGGAGGGTCGCCTCACGTCTGACTGGTCCTGTGCTCATCCACGTCTCTCTTCGTGTCGTCGTAGAGTGCTGTGACGAGTGCTGTGAGCAGTCTCAGGGGGCCCGTGGGGCAGGGGAGTTGACCAGGGGCGGCGGTTAGTCGCCCTGGCGGGTTCCCGCCAGCGGCCGGACGGCCCGGCGGCACGGGAGGGGACACGGCCGAGTACCGTCCGTCACAATGGTGCTGCGCACGGACACGTACGGCACACGGGGAGCGAGCGGCGTCATGGACGGGTTGGTCGAGTTCAAGACCGAGGACGGCGTGCGGGTGGTCGTCGAGGGCGTCGAGGACGAGGACGGCGCGCGGCTGGTCTCGCGCGGCGACGGCCCGGCCCGCGCGGCCCGCACCTTCGAGGACTCCCTGGATGGTGTGCGGGCGGCGGCCGCGTCCGCGCTGCGGGTCTTCCGGGACGGCACGCTCAGACCCGACGCGGTGGAGCTGGAGTTCGGGGTCAAGCTGAGCGCGGAGGCCGGCGCGGTCATCGCCAAGGGCTCGGCGGAGGGCCATCTGGTGGTGAGACTGAGCTGGTCGCCACAGCCGTCCCCGGCCCGTTCCGAGCCGCGGCCGTCCCCGGCGGGTCCCGAGACCCCGGACGCCGCCGCGCTGTCATGAGCGGTGCCGAGTGGCACGCCCGCGTCGAGTGCGGCAAGGAGGTCGGTGCCGGATTCCTCGTCTCCGCCCGCCGGTTGCTCACCTGCGCCCATGTCGTCAGGTGGGCCGACCGCGCGCCGGTGACGGTGACCTTCCCGGGGCGCCGGGAGCTGGGCGAGCTGTCCTGCACGGTCGCCGTGCACGGCGGCTGGCGGGACGGCGCCGCCGACCTCGGCGACCTGGCCGTACTGGAACTGGACCGGGAGGTGCCGCTGGCCCCGGCCGTCTTCGCCCGACCCGGCACGGAGCGGACCGCACCCGCCCCCGAGCTGATCGCCTACGGCTTCCCCAAGGGGTACGACGAGGGCATGCTCGCTTCCTACCGCGCCCTGCCGGGACCGCTCATCTCCGGCGAGTGGGTCCAGTTGGAGGCGCTCACGGCGCACGGGCAGCCGCTGGCCGCCGGGTTCAGCGGCGCGGCGCTGACGCTGGCCGACGGCACGGTCGTCGGCATGGTCTCCGCCGTCGCCGGCGCCCGGGACGTGCGCGTCGGCAGGATGCTGCCCGTCGAGGTCATGGCGCGCTACTGGCCGGAGCTGGGCGAGCTGGTGCCCACCCCCGGCCATCGGGCGGACGCCCGCAGGCGGCTGTACGCGCTGGTGCGCCGGGCCGAGGAGGTCGGCCTGGACTGCGATCCGAACCGGCTGTACGTCTCCGCCATGGACGCCTTCGACCCACCGCTGCCGGAGGGCGGTTTCGCCTCCCTGCGGGAGGCCGCCGCGTACGTGCAGTGGGAGGTGCCGGACCCGGCGGCCGTGGCCCGGTTCGCCGACCGGCTGGCGGAGCGGCTGCACGCCCCGCCGCCGCGCCCCGCGACCTGGTCGCCCATCGTCGTGGAGATCGACCACAGCGGGGCAGGCGCCGACCAGGTCACCGTCGAGGTGTCCGCCTACCGGGACGGGCAGCGCCGCCCGGTGGGCTCGCGCCGGCTGCCCCGCGGCGCGGTGCGCTCCTTCGTGCAGGAACGCATCGACGAGGCCTGCGCCCAGCTCGATCCCGGCGCCGACGAACTGCTCACCTTCGTGCTCCCGCGCGAGTGGCTGAACGAACCGGTGGCGCACTGGGAGTGCGGGGAGGACGACTCCACGCCGCTGGGCTGCGCCTACCCGCTGGTGGTCACCGACCGGTACCGCCACCGCAGCGGACGCCTGCGCCACCAGCTGCGGAAGAAGTGGCACCGGCTCGGCTCCGGTCCGGGCGGCAGGCTGCACCGGGTGGACTGCGACACCCGGGAGCGGCCGGCCGGACTGCGCAAACGGCTGCGGGACGACGCGGAGCTGGCCGGGTTCGCCACCCCGCCCTCGGCCGCGCCGGAGTACTTCGAGGTCGGCCTCAACCTCCCGGTCCCGGTGCTGCTGTGGCCGCGCCGGGACTGCCCCGGCGAGGAGGGTCCCGACGGCCGGTGCGCCGGCACGGCGTTCCTCGACGAGCTGGCGGCGTCCGTGGCGGGCGTGCCGCCGTCCGAACTCCCCCGGCTGGTGATGGAGTTGCGCGAGACGGCGGACGCGGCGGACGCCCCGGACGAGCACTGGGCGCGTGACGTACAGCTCCTGTGGGACGATCCCCGCTGCTTCGCCGAGCCGCCCGCCCTGCTCCACTCCCCGGTCGGCTGAACCGCCCGCCGCGCCCATGCACCGACGCACCCCGACGAACCGCGACCGCGACGAACCGACCGCCGGACCCGACGACGTACCCGCCGCACCAACCGCCCGGAGAGAAGAACCCATGCCCCTGTGGCCCGTCTACACCGGCGCGCCTGCCCCCCACGACGGCATCACCCGGCTGCCCCCGCCCCCGCCCTGGCGGGCCTTCGACGGCGGGCCCCTGCTCGATCCGCCGGACGCGGACGGCGACGCCGCTGCCGCCTCGCCCGACCGCGCCCACCGGGCCGCGACCTACCAGGCCACCGAGGACACGGTGCAGTTGGTCAACGCGGCCCTGTATCTGCGGCGGCCGCTGCTGGTCACCGGGCCGCCCGGCACCGGGAAGTCGTCGCTGGCCTACGCGGTCGCCCGTGAGCTGCGGCTCGGCCCGGTCCTGAGGTGGAACATCACCAGCCGCAGCACCCTGGGTGACGGCCTCTACACCTACGACCCGCTCTCCCGCCTGTACGCGGCGCGCCACACCACGCAGCCGTCCGACGCCCCCGCCGCGGCCACGGGCGTCGAGGACCACCTGCGGCTGGGCCCGCTCGGCACCGCCCTGCTGCCCTACGCCCGGCCGCGCGCCCTGCTCATCGACGAGATCGACAAGAGCGACCTCGACCTGCCGAACGACCTGCTGCACGTCCTGGAGGAGGGACAGTACGAGATCCCCGAACTGGTCCGTGCCTCCCGGGACATCCCCGGCGGTCACGCCGAGGTCCTGATCGACGGCGCCGACCAGCGGGTGCCGGTGGAGCGCGGCCGGGTCCGCTGCAACGCCTTCCCCTTCGTCGTCCTCACCAGCAACGGCGAGCGCGAGTTCCCGCCCGCCTTCCTGCGCCGCTGCGTCTCGCTGCGGCTGCGGCAGCCGGACGACGACCACCTCGCCGAGATCGTCCGCGCCCACCTGGGCGAGCCCGACGGGTACGCGCGGCAGCTGATCCACCGGTTCCTGTCCCGGGTGGGCAGCGGCGAACTGGCCACGGACCAGCTGCTCAACGCCATCTACCTGGCCCGTTCCTCCGGTCTGGGCGCCGACTCCCTGGACGGGCTGGCCGAGCAGCTGATGCCGTACCTCGGCCGGTCCGCGCAGCCCGACGCCTTCTGATGCCCACCGACCGCCCCGGCGCACCGGACCCGCCACCCCTGCCCCGCCTCGCCGACATCCTCGGCCGGTCGGCGGCCACGGGGGACCGGCCGACCCCGCTGGAGCTGGCCGAACTCCTGTGGCTGGCCGGGCAGATGGAGCCCACGGCGCCCGATTCCCCGAACCCCCCGGCGTCCGGGCCCCGACCGGAGGAACCGCCCCCGGCCCGTGCGGCCACCCCCGAGCAGCACCGGGACCACCGGGCGGACCGGCGCCCGGACCGGGACCGGGACCGGGACCCGCACGGGCGCCGCTCCCGGGACGACCGGCCGGCCGGACCCCCTCCCCCGTCCGAGGCCCCCCGCACCCCCCTGCGCCTGCCGTCCCCGGCCCCCGCCCCGGGCACCTCGGCGGCCCAGCCGCACAGCGCCCTGCTCGCGCCCGCGCCGCCGATGCTGCGCCACACGCTGGCGCTGCAGCGCTCCCTGCGTCCACTGAAGCGCCGCAGCGACGCACCCGTGGGCCAGGAGGTGGACGAGTCCGCGACGGCCGACCGCATCGCACGCCTCGGTGCCGGGCCCGAGTGGTGGCTGCCCGTGCTGCGCCCCGTACGGGAGCGGTGGCTGCGCCTGCACCTGGTGCACGACGCGGGCCCCACGATGCCCGTCTGGCAGCCCCTGGTACGCGAACTGCACGCCGCGCTCGCCCAGTCGGGCGTCTTCCGCACCGTCACCCTGCACCGCGCGGAACCCGACGGCACCGTCCGCGGGGACGGTGCCCAGATCCCCGCCGACGGCCGTACGGTCATGCTGCTGATCAGCGACTGCATGGGGCCGCAGTGGCGCGAGGGCCCGGCCGGTACCCGCTGGTTCGGCACGCTGCGCCGCTGGGCGCGCCGCACACCGCTGGCCGTTCTCCAGCCGCTGCCCGAGCAGTTGTGGCGGGACACCGCCCTGCCGCCGGTCCCGGGCCGGCTGTCCGCCCCGCACCGGGCCGCGCCCAGCGCCTCGCTCGCCTTCACCCCCTACGACGGCACCGCGCCCCGGGCCCCAGAGGGCGCCGTGTACGTCCCCGTGCTGGAGCCGGGCCCCGAGTGGCTGGCGAACTGGGCCGCGCTGGTGGCGAGCCCGGGCGGCACCCCGTACCCGGGCGCCGCCGCAGCGCTGCACCAGCCGTTGCCCGCCGACGCCGACGACCGCACCGACCTCGCGCGGCTGTCGCCCGGGGAACTCGTCCTGCGCTTTCGCGCCAGCGCCTCCCCGCAGGCCTACCGGCTGGCCGGCCACCTCGCGCTCGGACGCCCCGACCTGCCGGTGATGCGGCTGGTGCAGGCGGCGGTCGAGCCGGACCCGCGGCCCCAGCACCTGGCCGAGGTCATCCTCGGCGGACTGCTCACCACGGTCCCCGGGCCGCCCGGCTCCTACGCCTTCCGCCCCGGCGTGCGCGAGCTGCTCCTGCGCGGGCTGCCCCGCACCGCCCGCAACCGCACCCACGACCTGCTGCTGCGCACCGGCGGCCTGATCGACGAGCGGGCGGGCCGCTCGCCCGGCGAGTTCCGGGCGCTCATCCCCTCCCGCGAGGGCACCGAGCGGGCCGACGGGAGCGAGTCGTTCGCGGCGATCAGCGAGGAGAGCGCCCGGCAGCTGACGGTGCGGGCGCGGCCCGCCGTCCCGGCGCCCTTCCCGCCCGCCCTCGGCGCCCGCTACCGGCCCACGCGCCGGCTCACCCCGTCGGGGAGGATCTGGCTGGCGGAGGACACCGGACCGGAGCGGGCGGCGCCGGACCGGACGGCTCCGGACCCGTCGCCGACGAACCGGACGGTGGCGATCCGGCTGCACGACGCGGACACCGACCCTGCCTCGCGCCGGACGTTCCTGCGCAACGCGGCGCGGCTGACGCGGATGTCCCACCCGAACCTGGTGACGGTGCTCGACGCCGGCATCGAGGACGACGTCCCCTACGTCGTCATGGAGCATCTCGACGGCATAGCGCTGGGCGCCCTCACCCGGTCCGACGGCCGGCTGCTGCCGGTGCCGCTGACGGTGTCGGTGGGGGCGCAGCTGGCCCGGGCGCTCACCGCCCTGCACGGGGCGGGCCTCGCCCACGGCGGTCTGGAGGCGTCCCGCGTGGTCCTCCTGCCGGACGGCACGGTCCGGCTCAGCCTCTTCGAGCCGACGCTGGGCTCGGGCCCGGGCAGGCGCTCCGCGGACCTGCGGGCCCTGTGCGACCTCCTGCTGGGGCTGACCTCGGGCTCCTCGCACCTGACCGTCCCGATCGACTCCCGCCGCCTGGACCGGCTGCCCCACGCCCTGCGCATCCACTACGCGCACGCCCTCGACCAGCTGATGTCGCCCTCGGCGGCGGCGCAGGCCCGCGGTCTGGAACTGCTCGCGGACCCGCACCTGCCGGCCCGGGCGAAGGAGGCGTACCGGCCGCGCCGCTACCGTGCCCTGGGCCCGCTGCGGGTCGCCCTCCCGGACGGCTCGTCCGGCCCCGGCCCCGAGCTGCGCGCGCTGCTCGCGATGCTGCTGCTCAAGCACGGCCGCACGGTGACGCACGAGGAGCTGCGGTGGGGGCTGTGGGATCCGGGCGACGAGCCCCGCAACCCCCGGGCCGAGGTGACCCGCCTCGCGACGCGGCTGGCGGACGTCCTGGGCCCGGGCGTCCTCGCGAAGTCCGCCCACGGCTACGCCCTGCACACCAGCGCCGACGACCTGGACCTGGTGCGCTGCGACGAGCTGGTGCGGCGCGCCGACGCGGCCGGGCTGCGGGACGCGCTCACCGAGGCCCACGGTCTGGTCACCGAGGCGCTGGCGCTGTGGCACGACGCCGCGCCCCTGGCGGACGTGCCCGGCCCCGCCGCCCGCACCGCCCGCACCCGTCTGCTGCGGCTGCGGCTCGCCCTGCACACCAAGCGCGCCGAGCTCGACCTGGCCCTCGGCGAGTACGACCGGGCCTCCACCGAACTGTCCGAACTGCTGCGGTCCCACCCCCACCGGGAGGACTTCCGCCGCCTGTATCTGATCGCGCTGCGCCGCCAGGGCCGGGGCGAGGAGGCCCTGGAGGTGTACGAGGAGTACGAGCTGTCCGGGGGACGCAGCCCGGCCCTGACGGCGCTGGGCCGGGAGCTGCGCGAGGAGCACGCCGGGCCGGCGGACGACGCGCCGTGGTCGGAGTACGAGGAGCGGCCCCAGGGCCCGGACGGCACCGAATCCGTCGTGGCCGCGCCGGACGAGCTGCCGGAGGGCCCCTTCCCCACGGAGGACCGCCTGTGGACACCGCTGCTGGCGGACGACGCGGAGCACGACACGGCACGGGCCCCGGAGAACAGGGCGGAGCGGGAGGAGAGGGAGGAGAGGGAGGAGCGCGAGGCACGACGGGCAGCGCTGCGGGACGCGATGCGGGACGAGGGACCGGAACCGGAACCGGAACTGGACGGGGAGCCGGGACCCGACCCGGGGGACGGGGAACCGGACGACCCGGAGTACGACCTCGACACCGGTTTCCGCGCCTGCGCCCGCTACGCCTTCGCCGCAGAGCCGGAGAGCCGTGGGAGCCCGGGGACCCCGGTGGACTCCGGTGCCCGCGCGGCCCTGCACGGCGTGGTCGCTGACCTGCTGGCGGGCAGCGGCATGGACGGCGCCTCCTACCAGCTCCTGGACGACGACGGCGGCCTGCTGGTGCTGCTGTCGCCGCGCGCCGAGGCCGCCCCGCTGCTGAGGGCGACCGTGGCGGGCCTGCCCGGGCTGCTGCCGCACCTGGGCGGCCGACGGCTGCGGGCGGAGTTCTGGCAGCTGGAGTTCTGGCTGGACGGCATCGGGGAGCAGGCCTTCCGGGCCGCCGAGGAGTCGGTCGGCGCGGTCCTCGACGCCTCCCCCGCGCGGGCGGTCGTCGCCCTCTCCGACTCCCTCTACTACGACGAGGTGTGCGAGGAGGGCCAGGACGGCCCCGTCTTCCCGCCGGACCTCTTCCGACCGCTGCCCGACGACACCGGCTGGTACCACCTGGTCGGCGATGCCGGCACCCGGGAGGCGCCCACGGCCACCCGGAACCGCTGAACGCCTCGCGCGCCCCCCGTTCAGCGGCACCCCGCCCGGCCCCCTCCAGCGGGCGCCCGCCCGCTGGGCCGCGCACGATCGGTGCCTAGGAGGCCGTCCACCGGGCGGTCCCGCACGGTCCGCGCTCTCGGGAGGATTCGCCATGACCGCCAGTACTGCCAACACCGCCAGTCTGGAGGCGCTGCGCCGCTGCCACTTCGCCGTCGACCTGGGCGCGGCGCGGACCCGCGTCTACGTGAAGGGTGCCGGGCTCGTCGTCGACCAGCCGTCCGCCGCGGCGGTCAACACCCGCACCGGCGCGCTCATCGCGGTCGGCGAGCTCGCGGAGAAGATGACCGGCCGCACCCCCGGCTACATCCGCGTCGTGCGACCGGTCTCCGGCGGCACGGTGGTCGACATCGAGATGGCCCAGCGCATGCTGCGCCACCTGCTCGGCGACCGGGTCCGCCGGGCCCTGCGCCGCAAGCCCCGGCTGCGGGCCGCCGTCTGCACCCCGCACGACGCGGACCCGCTGTCCCAGCGCGCGGCGATCGAGACGCTGGTCGGGCTGGGCGCGCGCCGCGTGGAGCTGGTCGACACGCTCATCGCGGCGGCGGTCGGCTGCGGACTGCCGGTGGAGCAGCCGGAGGCCACCATGATCATGGTGTGCGGCGCGCACGCCACGCAGGTCGCGGTGCTCTCCCTCGGCTCGATCGTGACCGCCGAGCGCATCCCGGTGGGCGGCGAGGCCGTGGACCACGCGATCGTGCAGCTGCTGCGCCACCAGCACGAGCTGGTGCTGCCCAGCCAGTCCGTGCGCCCGCTGCAACTCGCCCTGTCCGGCAACGGGCTGACCCCGCAGGGGCCGGCGTCCACCGAGATCCACGGCCGGGACGTGGCGACCGGGCTGGCCCGCAGTGTGCGGGTCGACACCGCCACGGTGCGCAACGCCATCCAGACGCCGCTCACCGCCGTGCTCGACGGCATCGGCAAGGTGCTGCGGGACTGCCCGCCGGACCTGGTGGCGGACCTCGCCGACCGCGGGATCATGATGGTCGGCGGGAGCGCGCTGCTGCCGGGCTTCGACCAGATGCTGCGCCAGGCCACCGGCATGCCGGTGCACATCGCGGAGCGGCCCGACGTGTGCGCGGTCCAGGGCCTCGGCAGCATGCTGGAGGGCCGGGTCGAGCCGCTCGTCCTGCACCCGACGACCGCCGACTCCGACTGATCCGCCGCCCGGAGCCCCGGACGGCGGATGCGCCCGGGGCACTGGAGGGACGCGGGCGGGCCGAGAGGGCCCAAGGACCGAGGAAGCCGAGGAAGCCGGACGCATGACCGCGCAGCCCGCGCCCCGACTGACCCGTCTCCTCGAAGCCCTCCTGGACGTCGGCACCGCGCTCGATCTGCGCAGCGTCCTGCAGCACATCGTGGACGGCGCCGCCGAACTGACCGGCGCCGCCCGCGCGGCCCTGGAAGTCGCCGACCCCGCCGGGGGCGGCCTCGCCGAGATCCGCACCCCGGGCCCGGATCCGGCACCGGGGACGGCGCCCCTGCTGCGGGTGCCGATCCACGTAGGGGACGAGGAGTTCGGCGAGCTGCGGCTGGCCCGGCGGCCCGGCGACGCCCCGTTCACCGTCGAGGACGAGCAGCTGCTGCGGGTCCTGGCCACCCAGGCCGGTGTCTCGATCGGCAACGCCCGGCTGTACGAGACGGCCCGGCAGCGCGAGCGCTGGATCGAGGGCGCGGCGGCCGTCACCACCGCGCTGCTCACCGAGGAGGGCGCCGACGACGCGCTGACCACGGTGGCCGAACGGGCCCGGCTGCTCGCCGGGGCCTCCGCGGGCGTCATCCTGCACCCGACCGCCGAGGGCGGCATGGCGATCGTGACCGCCTCGACGCCCGACGACCCGGACGGCATCGTCGGCGCGACCATCGCGCCGGGCAGCCCCGTACTGGAGCAACTGCTCGGCGGCGAGCCGGTGTTCATCGACGACTCGGCGACCGACCCCCGCATGACGACCCATGTGCGGCACCGCTTCGGGCCGAGCATGATGCTGCCGCTGCGGGCGGGCGGCCGGCTCATCGGCACCCTCGCCCTGCCCCGCCGGCGCGGCGGGCGCCCGTACACGGACCTGGAACGGCTGCTCGCGACGCAGTTCGCCTCACAGGCGGCACTCGCCCTCGTCCTGGCCGACGCCCGGCGCGGCAGGGAGCGGCTGGCGGTCTACGAGGACCGCGACCGGATCGCCCGCGACCTGCACGACCTGGTGGTGCAGCGGCTGTTCGCCACCGGCCTGATGCTGGAGTCCACCCAGCGCCGGCCGGGCGCCGACGACGTCCGCGACATCCTCGGCCGTGCGGTGGACGAGCTGCGCTCCACGGTCCAGGAGGTCCGCACCACCATCTTCGCGCTCCAGCAGCCGCCCGCGGACCCGTCGACCGGGCTGCGCGGCCGGGTCCTGCGCGAGACCGCCTCCGCCGCCGCCCGGCTCGGCACCACGCCGTCGGCCCGCTTCAGGGGTCCCGTCGACGCCCTGGTCCCCGACCGGGTCGCCGACCGCCTCCTCACCGCCCTCCGCCGGGCCCTGGCGGACGCCTCCGCGCGCCCGGACGTCTCCCGCGTCGAGGTCACCGTGGAGACACCCGCCACGCTGCCGGAGGGCCGGGAGGGCGTACGCCTGAGCGTCCTCGTCGACGACGGGCGGGCCGAGGCGCGGGGGACGACGGTCACGTGGTGGGCGCCGCTCTAGCGGATGGTGCCGGCCTCCCGGAGGGGGTACCCGTCCCGTGACCGCCCCACAGGAGGAGGTAGCACGATGAGCGAGTCGACCCCGTCCCAGGCCGAGGGCGAACGCGACGACGAGCCCGACACCCCGGACGTGCCGCACACCACTCCCTCCCAGGCGGAGGGCGAACGCGAGGACGAAGCCGGGAGCGCTGTGAACGCCGAGAGCACCGAGAAGGAACCGGAATCCCGGTGACGCGGCGCCACCGCGGGCCAGAAGGTTTCTGCAGAGGTGATGCGGAGTGGGGCGGGTGGGACTCGAACCCACGGCCGACGGATTATGAGTCCGCTGCTCTAACCGGCTGAGCTACCGCCCCATAGCGGCGTGTCGCGTACACCTGTGCGCGCCGTCTGCCGCAGCATAGCCGCTCATACGATCTCCTGCCTCGGATGGTCGGCTTCCACGGCTGCCTTCATGACCTTGAAGACTCCGCAGCGTGCCGCGTGGTTCCCGGGACTTGAGAACACATGAGGGGCACATGAAAAAGGACCCCGAAGGGTCCTCGTTCACGGTGCTCCCCCGACTGGACTCGAACCAGTAACCTGCCGGTTAACAGCCGGCTGCTCTGCCAATTGAGCTACGGAGGACCGAGCTCCCCGGACTGGACTCGAACCAGTAACCTGCCGGTTAACAGCCGGCTGCTCTGCCAATTGAGCTACCGAGGAATGTCGGTGTCGCATCGAACGCGTCAGCCTGGGTATTCGCCAGGGGGCGCGCGCTCGCTGCGACACATACATTAGCGCAAGCAGGGGGGTGCTCCGCCAATCGGTACTCGCCAGCACCCCGGAGCCAGTGAAGGGAAGGGTGGCCGCCATGCGTTACCGGCTCACGTTCGTCGTCGGACTAGCGGTGGGTTACGTGCTCGGCACGAAGGCCGGGCGGGAGCGTTACGAGCAGTTGCGGAAGTCCGCGCAGCAGGTCGCGCAGAACCCGGCCGTGCGCAACACCGCGGAGTCCGCGGCCCAGCAGGGCAGGCACTTCGCCGACAAGGCGTACCACGTGGTGAGCGACAAGGTCGGTGACCGGATGCCCGACTCGGTGGCCCACCGGGTCCGCTCACTGCGGGAGCGCGGCAGCAACGGCAGCGGTCCCGACGACTGGGGCACCAGCAACACCTGAGGTCCCGGTACGGGGACCTCAGCCGGTGCGGCAGAATTTCGGGTATGGGGATAGTCGCCGGGTTGGACAGTTCGCCCGATTTCACGCGTATCGTCGTCTGCGATTCGGACACGGGTGCCGTGCTGCGCCAGGGCTACGCGCCGCACCCGCTGGAGAGCCCCGAGGGCGGGGGCAGGCCCGCGGACGTCGATCCGCAGGCCTGGCTCCTCTCCCTCGGGGAGGCGGCCGGCGGCGGGCTCCTGGAGGGCGTGCAGGCCATCGGCGTGTCGGCGCAGGCCAACTCGGTCGTGCCGCTGGACGCGCAGGGCAACACCGTGCGCCCGGCCATGGTCGGCGGCGACAAGCGCTCCCAGGTGGCGGCGGCCGACCTGATCGACGCGCTCGGCGGGCGGGAGGCCTGGGCGCAGGCCGTGGGCTCGGTGCCGCAGGCCGGGCAGCCGGTGACGAAGCTGCGCTGGCTGGCGCGGAACGAGCCGGAGGCCGCCGCGCGGACCGCCGTACTGCTGCAGGCTCACGACTGGCTGGTGTGGCAGCTGCTCGGGCGGCCGGCCCGGCGGAGCACCGACCGGGGCGGGGCGTCGGGCACCGGGTACTGGTCGGCGGCGACCGGCGGTTACCGGCCGGACCTGGTCGAGCTGGCGCTCGGGCACCAGGCGGTGCTGCCGGAGGTGATCGGCCCGGCCGACGCGGCCGGTACGACGCCGGAGGGGCTGCTGATCTCCGCGGGCACCGGTGAGACCCAGGCCGCCGCCTTCGGGCTCGGGATCGGCCTCGGCGACGCGGTGGTGTCGCTGGGCGCGTCCGGGTCCGTGATGGCCGTGCACACCGAGCCGCTCGTCGACCAGTCCGGGATGATCACCGCCCTGGCGGACGCCACCGGCATGCACCTGCCGGTCGTCACCACCCTGAACGCCGTACGTGCCCTGCGCGGGACCGCCGAACTGCTCGGGGTGCCGGACCTGGAGAGCCTGTCCGAGCTGGCGATGAAGTCGACGCCCGGGTCGCACGGGCTGGTGCTGCTCCCCTATCTGGAGGGTGAGCGGACGCCCAACCTGCCGCACACCGCGGGCACCCTGGCCGGTCTCCGGCGCGAGTCGATGAGGCCGGAGCACCTGGCGCGGGCCGCGTTCGAGGGGATGCTGTGCGGTCTCGCCGACGCCCTGGACGTACTGCGCGGCCGGGGCGTGGACGTACGGCGGGTGTTCCTGCTCGGCGCGGCGGCCGAGCTGCCGGCCGTGCAGGCGGCGGCGCCGGCGCTGTTCGGGACGCAGGTCGTCGTGCCGCAGCCGGCGGACTACGCGGCGATCGGCTCGGCCCGCCAGGCGGCCTGGGCGCTGGGCGTCTCCCGGGGCACGCTGGACCCGCGCACTCCCCCGGTCTGGCGGGGCGCGGTGGCGCAGGTCCTGGAGCCGGGCGAGGAGCTGGCGGTGGGGCAGGCCGTGCGCCAGCAGTTCGTGTCGGTGCGCGAGCAGACGCACCCCGGCGCGCTGTGAAGCGGAGGCTTACCGCCCGTAGGCCGGAATTTGCCGCGCTCTTGGGTTAATCGGTTGAGGTAACGCGGGTGGAGTGTTCGACGATAGGGGCCAGGGGCAACCAACCGCGGCCCCTGTCGCCGACTCCGAGAGACTCAGTGTGCTCATACGACTACTGCGGACCTATCTCAGGCCCTACAAGAAACCCATCGCCCTGCTGGTGGCGCTGCAGTTCCTGCAGACCTGTGCCTCCCTCTACCTGCCGACCCTGAACGCGGACATCATCGACGACGGTGTCGTGAAGGGTGACTCGGGCTACATCCTGAGCTACGGCGCCCTGATGATCGGCATCTCGCTGGCCCAGGTGGTCTGCAACATCGGTGCCGTCTTCTACGGCGCGCGCACCGCGGCCGCCCTCGGCCGGGACGTGCGGGGTGCCGTCTTCGACCGGGTGCAGTCCTTCTCGGCGCGCGAGGTGGGCCACTTCGGCGCGCCCTCGCTGATCACCCGGACCACCAACGACGTCCAGCAGGTCCAGATGCTGGCCCTGATGACGTTCACGCTGATGGCGTCGGCGCCGATCATGTGCGTGGGCGGCATCGTGATGGCGCTCGGTCTGGACGTGCCGCTGTCCGGGGTGCTGCTCGGGGTCGTGCCGGTGCTGGCGATCTGCGTCACGCTGATCGTGCGGAGGCTGCGCCCGCTGTTCCGGAAGATGCAGGTGCGCCTCGACACGGTGAACCGGGTGCTGCGCGAGCAGATCACCGGCAACCGCGTCATCCGCGCCTTCGTGCGCGACGAGTACGAGCAGCAGCGCTTCCGGAAGGCCAACACCGAGCTGACCGAGGTGGCCCTCGGCACCGGCAACCTGCTCGCGCTGATGTTCCCGGTGGTCATGACGGTGGTGAACCTGTCGTCGATCGCGGTGGTGTGGTTCGGCGCCCACCGGATCGACAGCGGCGGGATGCAGATCGGCGACCTGACCGCGTTCCTCGCCTACCTCATGCAGATCGTCATGTCCGTGATGATGGCCACCTTCATGTTCATGATGGTGCCGCGCGCGGAGGTGTGCGCCGAGCGCATCCAGGAGGTCCTGGAGACCGAGAGCAGCGTCGTGCCGCCCCTGGCCCCGGTCACCGAGCTGCGCAGGCACGGGCACCTGGAGATCCGGGAGGCGGGCTTCCGCTACCCGGGGGCCGAGGAGCCGGTGCTCAGGAACATCGGCCTGGTGGCCAAGCCGGGCGAGACGACCGCCGTCATCGGCTCGACCGGCAGCGGCAAGTCGACGCTGCTGGGCCTGGTCCCCCGCCTCTTCGACGCCACCGAGGGCGAGGTGCTGGTCGACGGGGTGGACGTGCGGACCGTCGACCCGAAGACGCTGGCCAAGGTCGTGAGCCTGGTGCCGCAGAAGCCGTACCTCTTCGCCGGCACGGTCGCGACCAATCTGCGCTACGGCAATCCGGACGCCACCGACGAGGAGCTGTGGCACGCGCTGAAGGTGGCGCAGGCCAAGGACTTCGTCTCCGAGCTGGAGGGCGGGCTCGACGCGCCGATCGCGCAGGGCGGCACCAACGTGTCGGGCGGTCAGCGGCAGCGGCTCGCCATCGCCCGGACGCTGGTCCAGCGCCCGGAGATCTACCTCTTCGACGACTCCTTCTCCGCCCTCGACTACGCCACCGACGCGGCGCTGCGGGCCGAGCTGGCGCAGGAGACCGCCGAGGCGACGGTGGTGATCGTGGCGCAGCGGGTGGCGACCATCCGGGACGCGGACCGGATCGTCGTGCTGGACGAGGGGCGGGTGGTCGGCGTGGGCCGGCACCACGAGCTGATGGCGGACAACGAGACCTACCGGGAGATCGTGCTCTCCCAGCTGACGGAAGCGGAGGCTGCCTGATGGCCGGGCCTGCGGGTCGCATGATGGCCGGGGGCGGACCCGACCAGCGTTCGATGGACTTCAAGGGGTCGGGCAAACGGCTCGTCGCCCAGTTCCGGCCGGAGCGGGCGACGCTGTTCACGCTGCTGGCGTGCGTCGTCGTCAGCGTCGGCCTCAACGTGGTGGGGCCGAAGATCCTCGGCCGGGCCACCGACCTGGTCTTCGCGGGCATCGTCGGGCGGGACATGCCGTCGGGTGCCACGAAGGAGCAGGTCCTCGCCTCCATGCGGGAGCGCGGTGACGGCAATGTCGCCGACATGCTCCGCAGCACGGACTTCACCCCGGGCCAGGGCATCGACTTCGGCGCGGTGGGCGAGGTGCTGCTGCTCGCGCTGGCGACGTTCGCGGTGGCCGGGCTGCTGATGGCGGTGGCCACGCGGCTGGTGAACCGCGCGGTGAACCGGACGATGTTCCGGCTGCGCGAGGACGTGCAGACCAAGCTGTCCCGGCTGCCGCTGTCGTACTTCGACAAGCGCCAGCGCGGTGAGGTGCTCAGCCGCGCCACCAACGACATCGACAACATCGGGCAGACGCTCCAGCAGTCGATGGGCCAGCTGATCAACTCGCTGCTCACCATCATCGGTGTGCTGGCGATGATGTTCTACGTCTCCTGGATCCTGGCGCTGGTCGCGCTGGTGACGGTGCCGCTGTCGTTCGTGGTGGCCACGCGGGTGGGCAAGCGGTCGCAGCCGCAGTTCGTGCAGCAGTGGCGCTCGACGGGGCAGCTGAACGCGCACATCGAGGAGATGTACACCGGGCACGCGCTGGTGAAGGTGTTCGGGCGGCAGGAGGAGTCGGCCGAGCAGTTCGCCGAGCAGAACGACGCGCTCTACGAGGCCGGGTTCAGGGCGCAGTTCAACAGCGGCATCATGCAGCCGCTGATGATGTTCGTGTCCAACCTGAACTACGTGCTGGTCGCGGTGGTCGGCGGGCTGCGGGTGGCCTCGGGCCAGCTGTCCATCGGCGACGTGCAGGCCTTCATCCAGTACTCCCGGCAGTTCTCGATGCCTCTGACGCAGGTCGCCTCGATGGCGAACCTGGTGCAGTCCGGCGTGGCGTCGGCGGAGCGGATCTTCGAGCTGCTGGACGCCGAGGAGCAGTCGGCGGACCCGATCCCGGGCGTGCGGCCCGAGGACCTGCGCGGCCGGGTGGAGCTGGACCACGTGTCCTTCCGCTACGACCCGGAGAAGCCGCTGATCGAGGATCTGTCGCTGAAGGTGGAGCCGGGTCACACGGTCGCCATCGTCGGCCCGACGGGCGCGGGCAAGACCACGCTGGTCAACCTGCTGATGCGGTTCTACGAGGTGTCCGGCGGCCGGATCACCCTGGACGGCGTCGACATAGCGAAGATGTCCCGGGACGAGCTGCGGGCCGGCATCGGCATGGTGCTCCAGGACACCTGGCTGTTCGGCGGCACCATCGCGGAGAACATCGCGTACGGGGCGTCGCGGGAGGTCACCCGCGGGGAGATCGAGGAGGCCGCGCGGGCGGCGCACGCCGACCGGTTCGTACGGACGCTGCCCGACGGCTACGACACGGTGATCGACGACGAGGGCACGGGGGTGAGCGCGGGTGAGAAGCAGCTGATCACCATCGCGCGGGCGTTCCTGTCCGACCCGGTGATCCTGGTCCTCGACGAGGCGACGTCGTCCGTGGACACGCGGACGGAGGTGCTGATCCAGAAGGCGATGGCGAAGCTGGCGCACGGGCGGACGTCGTTCGTGATCGCGCACCGGCTGTCGACGATCCGGGACGCGGACACGATCCTGGTGATGGAGGACGGGGCGATCGTGGAGCAGGGGGCGCACTCCGAGCTGCTCGCGGCCGGGGGTGCGTACGCGCGGCTGTACAAGGCCCAGTTCGCGCAGGCGGTGGCCGAGGTGGGCTGACCGCGCTCTTACTCCAGATAGCCCCTCAGCTGGTCCGCGTAGGCGTGGTCGCGGAGTTTGTTGAGGGTCTTGGACTCGATCTGGCGGATGCGTTCGCGGGTGACGCCGAAGAGGCGGCCGATCTCCTCCAGGGTGCGGGGGCGGCCGTCGACCAGGCCGTAGCGGAGCTGGACGACCTTGCGTTCGCGTTCGCCGAGGGTGGAGAGCACCGCGTCCAGGTGCTGGCGCAGCAGCAGGAACGCGGCCGACTCGACGGGGCTGGCGGCGTCGCCGTCCTCGATGAGGTCACCGAGGGCGACGTCGTCCTCCTCGCCGACCGGGGCGTACAGGGACACCGGCTCCTGGGCCAGGCGCAGCACCTCGCCGACGCGCTCGGGGGCCAGGTCCAGGTGGGCGGCGACCTCCTGCGGGGTGGGCTCGTAGCCGCGTTCCTGGAGCATCCGGCGCTGGACGCGGACGACCCGGTTGATCAGCTCCACGACGTGGACGGGGACGCGGATGGTGCGGGCCTGGTCGGCCAGGGCGCGGGACATGGCCTGGCGGATCCACCAGGTGGCGTAGGTGGAGAACTTGTAGCCCCGGGCGTAGTCGAACTTCTCGACCGCCCGGATCAGGCCCAGGTTGCCCTCCTGGACCAGGTCCAGCATGGTCAGCCCGCGGCCGACGTACCGCTTGGCCACCGACACCACGAGCCGCAGGTTGGCCTCGATCAGGCGGCGCTTGGCGAGGCGGCCCATGACGACGAGCCGGTCGAGGTCGTGGGCGAGGCGGCTGTCGAGGTCGGGGGTGCGCCGCAGCTTCTCCTCGGCGAACAGCCCGGCCTCCACCCGCCGGGCGAGGTCGACCTCCTCGGCCGCGGACAGCAGCGGAATCCGCCCGATCTCGCGCAGGTACTGCCGGAACAGGTCGGAGGAGGGGCCGCCGGACTCCGTACGGGTGGGCGGCGGCGGTTCCGGGGGCTCGGGCACGTCCTCGGGGGCGCCGGGGTGGTGTCCGGCCGCCCCGGCACCGGGTTGCGCGGGCATCGCGACGAGCACGTCGCGCTCCGCGTCCGGCTCCGCGCCGCCGGTACCGGTGTCGGTCTGGGTGAGGGTCTGGGTCTGCACGGGGGCGACCTCCAGGATGGACGCGGCCGGCGGGGGCCGGCGGCGGTACGACGGGGGCGGAGCCGGCTCGCTCGCCGCTGTCCGCCTCGCACGCGTGCCCTCGGGCACCGCCCCCAGTGTGGGGTACGACACATCACCGCCACGAGGGGCGTGCGGTGACTTTTTGCGTCCGCGCCGTGACCGAGGGGTGGCCCGCGGGTGTTCCCCGGGTCGGTCCTAGAGCGCGGCGGCGCCGTGTTCGCGCAGGTTTTGGTCGTACTGCTGGAGGATCCACAGCTCGTTCTGCACGGCGGCCAGTTCGGCCGGGTCGCCGTGGCCGGACAGGCGGGTGAGGCGGCCGGTGATGTCGCGGATGCGGCGCTCGACGGCCCGGCGGCGGACCGTGACGAGCTGGGCGCCCGCGTAGACCTCGTCGACGCCCTTGACGCCGCGGTGCAGCATGATCGCCTCGACCGCGAGTTCGGTGACCATGGCGCGGACGGCGTCGTCGGGGGCGGCCTCGCGGACCCGGACCAGGTAGTCCTGCGGGTCCTGGACGCCGAACTCGGCGCCGCCCGCCTCCATGATCGCCTCGCGTACGGCGGCGTAGGGCGGGGCGGTGAACTCGTCGACGCCGTACGCGTCGAAGGCCGGGGAGACCAGCTCGGGGCGCTGGAGGGCGAGCTTGAGCAGCTCACGCTCGGTGGCGAAGACCGGGTTGCGGAGGTTGAGGGCGGGGCCCCGGGGGGCGGTCCGGGCGGGCCCGGCCTGCTGCTGCGGGCCGCTGCCGCGCTGCCGCTGGTCGGGGGCGGGGCCCTTGCCGCCGCGGTCGCGGGCCCAGCGGGCCAGCTGGGCGATCCGCTTGACCACGAACTGGGTGTCGAGGATGCCGAGCATCCCGGCGAGCTGCACGGCGACCTCGTGCTGGGCGCCGCTGTTCTTGATCCGGGCGACGACCGGGGCGGCCTCGTCGAGCGCCGAGGCGCGGCCGGCCGGGGTGTCCAGGTCGTAGCGGGAGACGATCTGGCGCAGGGCGAACTCGAAGAGCGGGGTGCGCGGCTCGACCAGGTCGGCGACCGCGTCGTCGCCCTTGGCCAGGCGCAGGTCACAGGGGTCCATGCCGTCGGGGGCGATGGCGATGTACGTCTCGGCGGCGAACTTCTGGTCGTCCTCGAAGGCGCGCAGGGCCGCCTTCTGTCCGGCCGCGTCGCCGTCGAAGGTGAAGATCACGCGGGCCGAGCCGTTGTCCATCAGCAGCCGGCGCAGGATCTTGATGTGGTCGCCGCCGAAGGCGGTGCCGCAGGTGGCGATGGCGGTGGTGACCCCGGCGAGGTGGCAGGCCATGACGTCGGTGTAGCCCTCGACGACCACGGCGCGGGACGCCTTCGCGATGTCCTTCTTGGCGAGGTCGATGCCGTAGAGGACCTGGGACTTCTTGTAGATCGCGGTGTCGGGGGTGTTCAGGTACTTCGGGCCGTTGTCCGACTCGTAGAGCTTGCGGGCGCCGAAGCCGACGACGTCGCCGCCGATGTCGCGGATGGGCCACATCAGCCGGCCGCGGAAGCGGTCGATGGGGCCGCGGCGGCCTTCCTGGGCAAGGCCGGAGAGCAGCAGCTCCTTGTCGCTGAAGCCCTTGCCGCGCAGGTAGCGGGTGAGGTGGTCCCAGCCCTGGGGGCTGTAGCCGACGCCGAAGTGCTCGGCGGCGGCCTGGTCGAAGCCGCGGTCGGCGAGGAAGGCGCGGCCGGTGTCCGCCTCGGGGCCGGTCGCCAGCTGCTCCGCGTACCACTGGGCGGCGATCTTGTGGGCCTCGACCAGGCGGATGCGCTCGCCGCGCTGGTGCGCCGGGTTGTACCCGCCCTCCTCGTACCGCAGGGTGATGCCGGCCTGGCCGGCCAGGCGCTCGACCGCCTCCGAGAAGGTGAGGTGGTCGATCTTCATCACGAACGTGATGGTGTCGCCGCCCTCCTGGCAGCCGAAGCAGTGGAAGAACCCCTTGCTCGGACTGACCTGGAAGGACGGCGACTTCTCGTCGTGGAAGGGGCACAGCCCCTTCAGGTTGCCGCCGCCCGCGTTGCGCAGCTGGAGGTACTCCGAGACGACGGCGTCGATCGGGACCGCGTCCCGTACCGCCTTCACGTCCTCGTCGTTGATCCGTCCTGCCACGCGTGAAGTCTACGGGGCGGCACCGACATGTCCGGGCCCGGCCGGGCGGGCTCCGCCGGCGGTGCGTCTCGCCGCGCGGCGGCTGTCCGGCGCGGTACCCCCGGGGTTCGGCCGGGGGTCCGGGGGCTGTCCCCGGGAGTCGGGGTCGGCGACGGTACGGCAGCTAGGCGACGAGGCCTTCCAGCGCTACGTGCGGGTTCGCCAGCGCCTCCGGGTCCACCCGGGTCTTCGAGCGGATCAGCTGCTGGATCGGCTCCGTGACGTCCCACACGTTGACGTTCATCCCGGCCAGCACCCGCCCCTCCTTCAGCCAGAAGGCGATGAACTCGCGCTTCGCCGCGTCCCCGCGGATCACCACCTGGTCGTACGACCCGGCCGGCGCCCAGCCGGAGTACTCCATGCCCAGGTCGTACTGGTCGGTGAAGAAGTAGGGCACGCGGTCCTGGGCGAGGCCCTTGCCGAGCATCGCGCGGGCGGCGGCCGGGCCGCCGTTCAGGGCGTTGGCCCAGTGCTCCACGCGCAGGCTGGTGCCGAAGAGGGCGTGGTGGAAGGAGGCGACGTCGCCCGCCGCGTAGACGTCGGGGTCGGAGGTGCGCAGGTTCTCGTCGACGGCGATGCCGCCGCCGTGCACGCGGTCGGCGATCTCCAGACCGGCGGCCTGGGCGAGCGCGGTGCGCGGGCCGGCGCCGATCGCGGCGAGCACGTCGTGCGCGGGGTGTTCCTCGCCGTCGTCGGTGCGGGCGGCCAGCACCATGCCGTCCTGGCCGACGATCTCGGTCAGCTTCACGCCGAAGCGGAAGCGGACGCCGTGCGCCTCGTGCAGTTCGGCGAAGACGGCGCCCAGTTCGGGGCCGAGGACGCCGTGCAGCGGGGTCGGGGACGGCTCGATGACGGTGACCTCCGCGCCGTACTCACGGGCCGCGGCCGCGACCTCCAGGCCGATCCAGCCCGCGCCGGCGATCACCAGGTGCCCGTTGTCCCGCCCGAGGGAGGCGAGGACGCCCTTGAGGCGCTCGGCGTGGGCCAGGCGGCGCAGGTGGTGGACGCCCGCGAGGTCGGTGCCGGGGACGTCCAGGCGACGGGGCTCGGCGCCGGTCGCGATGAGCAGCTTGTCGTACCTGACGTGGGTGCCGTCGTCGCCGTAGTGGACGGTCTTGGCGGCGCGGTCGATCGCGACGACCGTCTGGCCGAGGTGCAGCTCGATGTCGTGCCGCGCGTACCACGCGGGCTCGTGCACGAAGACGCTGTCCCGTTCCTCCTTGCCGAGCAGGAAGCCCTTGGACAGCGGCGGGCGCTCGTAGGGGTGGTCGCGTTCGTCGCAGACGAGGATCACCCGGCCGGTGAAGCTCTCCGTGCGGAGTGTCTCGGCCGCCTTCGCGCCCGCCAGGCCGCCTCCGACGATGACGAATGTCTGATCCGCGTCGACCACTTGTTTGCCTCCTCGTCAGGGTGCCGCCACATGCGAGCGTCCCGCACGCGGCGTGGTGCGGGAAGGGGGAACGACCCGATCAGGCCACGACCTGAAGCGTTCCGACCGCCCGAGTACCGCCTTCCGGGCGATCGTGGCGCCGCCGGGTCACACCCGTCCCGCCGCCAGTCTCATGGATGCCCCGTCAGGCGGGCGTGAAGCGAGCGGGCCGAGGCGTCGGTGAGGGAGGCGATCTGGTCGACGATCACCCGTTTGCGCGCCCGGTCGCCGTCGGCCGCGTCGAACAGGGCGCGGAACTGGGGGTCGAGTCCGTCGGGTGCGCGGGCGGTCAGCGCCTCGGCCAGCTCCGCGACGACGATCCGCTGGTCGGCGCGGAGCCGCTCCTGCTCGGTGCGCTGCATGACGTAGCGGACGGCGACCGCCTTGAGGACGGCGCACTCCATGCGGGTCCCGCGGGGCACCACCAGTTCGGCGGTGTACCGGGTGAGCCGGCCGCCGCCGTACGCCGCCCGGGTGGCGGCCTCGGCGGCCAGGCAGAAACGGCCGATGAGCTGGCTGGTGGCGTCCTTCAGCCGCGCCTGGGCGACCGCGGAGCCGTCGTAGCCGTGCGGCCACCAGTCCTGGGCGAGGAGCCGGTCGAGGGCGGCGGCGAGTTCGGCGTGGTCGGTGCCGGCCGGGACGTAGCGGCCGACGGCGGCCTCGAAGACCGCCTCGCGCTCGGGGTCGGCGAGCAGGCAGTTCGGGTCGACGTGACCGGCGTGCAGGCCGTCCTCGACGTCGTGCACGGAGTACGCCACGTCGTCGGCCCAGTCCATGACCTGGGCCTCGAAGCAGGTGCGGGCGTCGGGGGCGTCCTTGCGGAGCCATTCGAAGACGGGGCGGTCGTCGTCGTACACCCCGAACTTGGGCGAGAGCGGGTCGTGCGGGTGGGCGCCGCGCGGCCACGGGTACTTGGTCGCGGCGTCGAGCGTGGCGCGGGTGAGGTTGAGCCCGACGGAGCCGTCCTCGGTGAACCGCTTGGGCTCGATGCGGGTGAGCAGGCGGAGGGACTGGGCGTTGCCCTCGAAGCCGCCGCAGTCCTCGGCGAAGGCGTTGAGCGCCTGTTCGCCGTTGTGTCCGAAGGGCGGGTGGCCGAGGTCGTGCGCGAGGCAGGCCGCCTCCACGAGGTCCGGGTCGCAGCCGAGGGCGGCGCCCAGCTCCCGGCCGACCTGGGCGCACTCCAGGGAGTGCGTGAGGCGGGTGCGGGGGCTGGCGTCCCAGACGGGGCTGCCCTCCCCCGGCGCGACGACCTGTGTCTTCCCGGCGAGGCGGCGCAGCGCGGAGGAGTGCAGGATGCGGGCGCGGTCGCGCTGGAAGGCGGTGCGGCCGGGGCGTTTGTCGGGTTCGGGGGCGTAGCGGGCCACTGATGCGGGGTCGTACGGGGTGGGGGGTGCGGTGCCTTCCATGTCATGAACAGTAAGGGGAAGGTGTGACAGTCGGGGGCCTGCTCGTCCGCCGGGTTCTGCAGTCGTGCGACCACGGGCCGTCCGTGGCTTGTCGCGCGGTTCCCCGCGCCGCTCAGGGGGCGGCCATCGCCAGGCATTCAGAAGTGCCGCGCGTCTTCCTGGTCTCTTCGTAGCGGCGCAGGAGCAGGTGGGCCATCGACGGGTGGGTGCCCAACGGGGCCGATGCGATCCACGGGGCCGCCGCCGCGCACTCGGTCGCGAAGCGGCCCGGGGCCGTGAAGCAGGAGGCGACGGCCACTCTGCGGTGGCCCCGGGCGGTCAGCGCGCGCACGGCCTCCGGGACCGTCGGGGTCGCCGCCGAGGCGTACGCGGGGACAACCGGGACGCCGAGGCGGGTGGCGAGGAGCGCCGCCGTGCGGGCCGTGTCCCTGCGGGAGGCCGGGGCGCGGGAGCCCGCCGAGGCGAGGACGACGGCGTGTTCCGGGCCCGCGTGCGCGGGCCACCCGGCCTCGGTGAGGCGGTCGTGCAGGGCGTCGACGAGCAGGGGGTGCGGGCCGAGCGGGGCGGCCACGCGGGTGCGGGCCGGTGCGGCGGCGGCCATCTCCGGGATGTCCCGTCCGACGTGGTGGCCGCGGCTGAGCAGGAGGGGGACGAGGACCGCCTCCCCGTCGCCGAGGGCGGCCAGGGTGTCGGGGAGGAGCGGGGCGTTCAGTTCAATGTGGCCGAGGTGCACCGGCAGTCCGGGGCGCAGGGCGCGGACCCGGTCCAGGAGGGCCCGTACGGTGCTGAGCGCGCGGGGGTCGCGGCTGCCGTGGGCGACGACGACCAGGGCGGGGGTGCCGCCGGTGGCCGCTCTGGTCCTGTTGCTCGTCACTGTCGTCGCCGTCATGTACCGAGAGTGGCCGCCGGACGTTGCCTCCCGGTTGCGTGGGTGTCACGGGGATTTTCCGTCGGTTCACACGGCACCGCCCCCCTCGTGTGAGCGATGCCGGGTGAACCGGACGGCCCGCCCGGACGTCCCTGGTGTCAGGGACCGACCGAGGAGGGGACCGTTCGATGCGCCGCCCGAGACTTCGCCGCCCGCGCCTGCCGCGCACCCGGAAGGGGCGGCGGCGGCTGGTACGGGCGGTCGTGGCCGGGTGCGTGCTGGCCCTGCTGCCCGCCACGTGGCTGCGCCTGGTCACGGACGACCGGCTGCGCACCGTCGCCGACGTGCCGCGCACCGAGGTCGCGGTCGTCTTCGGCGCCGGGCTGTGGGACGGGGAGCCGTCGCCGTACCTCGCGCACCGGCTGGACGCGGCGGCGCGGCTGTACCGGGCGGACCGGATCGAGGTGGTGCTGGTGACCGGGGACAACAGCCGCGAGGAGTACGACGAGCCGGACGCCATGCGCGCCTACCTGGTCAGGCACGGCGTCCCGGACGGGCGGATCGTCAGCGACTACGCGGGGTTCGACACCTGGGACTCCTGCGTCCGGGCCAAGCGGATCTTCGGCGTCGACCGGGCGGTGCTGATCAGCCAGGGCTTCCACATCCGGCGGGCGGTCGCCCTGTGCCAGGAGGCGGGGGTGACGTCGTACGGGGTCGGGGTGGCCGACGAGCACGACGTGACCTGGTACTACGGGGGTGCCCGGGAGATCCTCGCGGCGGGCAAGGCGGCGCTGGACGCGGTCTTCGAGCCGGACCCGCACTTCCTCGGTCCCCGTGAGCCGGGGGTGGCGCGGGCCCTGGCCGACGCCGGATGACGCCTGCCTCACCGCGGCCCGGCGGCGGCGGGGAGGTCGCCGTCCCGGCGGTGTAACAGAGCGCCGCCCGGTCGCGTAACACGGAAGCCGCAGGCTGGGCGGCATGCAGAACACCGGCACGCACCGCACCGCCGCCCCGGGCACCGCCACGTCCACGCCCACGCACTGCCCGTACTGCGCCCTGCAGTGCGGGATGAACCTGACGCCCGTCGAGGGCGGCACCGTCGAGGTGTCCGAGCGGGCGGACTTCCCGGTGAACCGGGGCGCGCTGTGCGGCAAGGGGCGTACCGCGCCGGAGCTGCTCGCGCCGGGGGCGCGGCTGACCTCGCCGCTGGTGCGGTCGGACGACGGCGCGCTGGTGCCGGCCGGCTGGGACGAGGCGCTGGACCGGATCGCCGGGAACCTGGAGCGGACGCGGGCGCGGTACGGCGCGGACGCGCTCGGGGTGTTCGGCGGGGGCGGGCTGACCAACGAGAAGGCGTACGCGCTCGGCAAGTTCGCCCGGGTGGCACTGGGCACCTCGCAGATCGACTACAACGGACGGTTCTGCATGTCGTCGGCCGCGGCGGCCGGGACCAGGGCGTTCGGACTCGACCGGGGGCTGCCGTTCCCGCTGGAGGACATCCCGAGGACCGGGTGCGTGATCCTCGTCGGGTCCAACCCGGCGGAGACGATGCCGCCGTCCCTGCGCTACTTCACCGAGCTGCGGGAGAACGGCGGCACGCTGATCGTCGTCGACCCGCGCCGCACGAAGACCGCCGAGCAGGCCGACCTGCACCTCGCGCCCCGGCCCGGGACCGACCTCGCCCTCGCGCTGGGCATGCTGCACCTGGTCGTCGCCGAGGGCCGCGTCGACGCGGACTACGTCGAGGAGCGCACCTCGGGCTGGGAGGAGGCGCGGGCGGCGGCGATGGCGCACTGGCCGGAGTACGTGGAGCGGATCACGGGGGTGTCCGTCCCCGAACTGCGGGAGGCGGTACGGCTGTTCTGCGCGCCCGAGGCGGCGATGGTGCTCACCGCGCGCGGGCCCGAGCAGCAGTCCAAGGGCACGGACACGGTGGGCGCGTGGATCAACCTGTGCCTGGCGACCGGGCGGGCCGGGCGGCCGCTGTCCGGGTACGGCTGTCTGACCGGGCAGGGCAACGGGCAGGGCGGGCGCGAACACGGCCAGAAGGCCGACCAGTTGCCGGGCTACCGCAAGCTGACCGACCCGGCGGCGCGGCGGCACGTCGCCGAGGTGTGGGGCGTGGACCCCGACTCGCTTCCGGGGCCGGGGCGCAGCGCGTACGAACTGCTGGACGCGCTGGGCACCGACATCAGGTCGCTGCTGGTGATGGGGTCCAACCCGGTCGTCTCCGCGCCCCGCGCCGCGCACGTCGAGGAGCGGCTGCGCTCGCTGGACTTCCTCGCCGTCTGCGACGTGGTGCTCTCCGAGACGGCCGAACTGGCGGACGTGGTGCTGCCGGTGACGCAGTGGGCGGAGGAGACGGGGACCACGACGAGCCTGGAGGGGCGGGTGCTGCTGCGGCGGCGCGCGATCACCCCGCCGGACGGGGTCCGCAGCGATCTTGAGGTGCTGCACGGGCTGGCCGGGCGGCTCGGCGTGGAGAAGGGCTTCCCGACCGAGCCCGAGGAGGTCTTCGAGGAGCTGCGGCGGGCGAGCGCGGGCGGCCCGGCGGACTACTCCGGGATCGGCTACCGCCGGCTGGCGGAGGAGAACGGTGTCTTCTGGCCCTGCCCGGCGCCGGCCGCGGACTCCGCCGACGCCGACGCCGTGCCCCACCCGGGCAGCCCGCGCCTCTTCCTGGACCGCTTCGCCACCGACGACGGCCGGGCCCGCTTCGTGCCCGTGGCGCACCGGCCGAGCGCCGAGGAACCGGACGACGAGTACCCCGTGCTGCTCACCACGGGCCGGGTCGTGGCGCAGTACCAGTCCGGCGCGCAGACCCGGCGGGTGGCCGAGCTGAACGCCGCCGCGCCCGGCCCGTTCGTGGAGCTGCACCCGCGGCTCGCGGCGCGGCTGGGGGCAGCGGAGGGCGACGAGCTGGCGGTCGTGTCCCGGCGGGGGCGAGCGGTGGCACCGGCCCGCATCACCACCGGCATCCGGCCCGACACCGTGTTCATGCCCTTCCACTGGCCGGGCGCGGGCCGCGCCAACACGCTGACCAACCCGGCCCTGGACCCGACCTCGCGGATGCCGGAGTTCAAGGTGTGCGCGGTGCGGGTGGAGACGGTGGCGCGGTAGCAGCCGTCAGCGCACCGCCCAGTCCCCGCCCTCGACGCGGCGGCCGCGCGCCCTGAGCCGGCCGGCGACCGCGGGCGCGGCGACGTACACCCAGGCCCGGACGGACGCCCCGTCGCCGTCCCTGACGACCGTCCTGGCCACGCGGTCGTAGAGGTTGCGCGGATCGCCCGGCGCGTACTCCTCCAGCCGGTCCAGTTCGGCGAGCAGCGCGTCGTACTCCGCCGGCCGGGCGGTGACGATCTCCCCGCGCACGGTCCCCTCGCCCGCCTCGACGGCGTAGGGGTAGCCGGGCCCCTCGTAGAGCACGGCTCCGTGCAGCCGGGCGGGTTCCTCGGCGCGGACGCGTCCGCGCAGCAGGGCGTCGTGATTGCGGCCGCCGGGGCGCAGCGTGCCGTAGACGAAGAACGGAAGTCGCGCGGTGTCCACGGAGGGTCATTCTCTCCCCCCATGCCTCCCGCGATCTTCACCGGAGGACCTATGGACATGACATGTCATGGACCTTTAAACCTGAGTCGACACCGCCCCCTCCCCCCTCTCCCCCAACTC
>JODU01000027.1 GCA_000720845.1 Kitasatospora aureofaciens
CCCCGCTCAACGCCTTCCAGATCGCCTTCGACGGCCGCCTGACCGCCACCGACCAGCGATAACTCAACAACCAAGATCAGCCGTTAAGTTGACACACCCCCCTGTCCAGGTGGGGTGAGCGCGACGAGTTCAACTTCGAAGCCGTCGTCGTTCTCCAGGTACGCGGCGTAGTGCTGTGTGCCGCCGGCGTAGGGATGCCTTTCGGGGAACATCGGGCGCCAGCCGTGCTGAGATGCGTCGGCGACCATCTTCTCGACCGTGAAGACGTCTTTGATGGATGGCGTCCCGCTGAGTGGTGTAGGGGATCTCCGCGGTCGAGTGCGCGGGTTCCGCTCCCTGGAGTGCACCGTCTGTTGCTGAATACTCCCTGCTCAACTGGCAGGCCACCGTGCAACTGTCCTAGGTGAACGGGCAGTTCAACCTCGGGAGGTGCACGGTGGCCTTGTCCCAGCATGACTTACTTCGTCTGCTTGAGTCACTACGTTCAGCGGATGGTCTTGAACTGGTCCGAGAGGTTGCCGAGCGGCTGCTGCAGGAACTGATCGAGACCGAGGCGAGTGCGAAGATCGGCGCCGAATGGGGAGAGCACACCGACACCCGCACCACCTGGCGCAACGGGCACCGGGAGAAGACGGTGACCACGCAGGCCGGTGACCTCGAGCTCGCGATCCCGAAACTGCGGGCCGGGAGTTTCTTCCCCAGCCTCCTCGAGCGCCGGCGACGCATCGACCAGGCCCTCTACGCGGTGATCATGGAGGCATACGTCCACGGCGTCTCCACCCGCTCCGTCGACGACCTGGTCAAAGCCCTCGGCTCCGACACCGGGATATCCAAGAGCGAGGTCTCCCGGATCTGCGCGGACCTGGACGAACAGCTCGACGCCTTCCGCACCCGGCCGCTGGACCACATCCGGTTCCCCTACCTGTTCCTCGACGCCACTTACGTCAAAGCCCGCGTCGACCACCGCATCGTCTCCCAGGCGATCGTCATCGCCACCGGCGTCACCCAGGACGGCGGCCGCGAAGTCGTCGGCGTCATGGTCGGCGACAGCGAGACCGAAGCCTTCTGGGCCCAATTCCTGCGTCACCTGCGCGAACGCGGCCTGAATGGCGTCCGCCTGGTCATCTCCGACAGCCACAGCGGCCTGGTCAAAGCGATCCGCAAGGTCATGCTCGGCGCCGCCTGGCAGCGCTGCCGGGTCCACTTCGTCCGAAACGTCTTCGCCGTGATCCCGAAAGGATCGGCGGAGATGGTCGCCGCGACGATCCGCACCGTCTTCGCCCAGCCCACCGCGGACGCCGTCCGCACCCAGCTCGACACCGTCGCAGACATGCTCGGCCGACAGTTCCCCAAGGTCAGAGAGATGCTGCTGGAGGCCAAGGAGGACCTGACCGCGTTCGCGGACTTCCCCCACCAACACTGGAAGAAGATCCAGTCCACGAACCCGCTCGAGCGGCTGAACCGGGAGATCAAACGCCGTACCGACGTCGTCCAGGTCTTCCCGAACCCGCCCGCGGTCCTCCGCCTGGCCACCGCGGTCCTCGCCGAACTCCACGACGAGTGGATTGCCTTCCCCCGCCGCTACCTCTCCAACGAGAGCATGGACGCCCTCTATCCCGACGACACGATCGTCCTGCCGGCCGCATCAAACGACTGATCGCCTACACCACGACAAGGGACATAACCTCTTTGATGTGGAAGGCCGGATGGTTCAGCCCCGGCCGGCAGCGGTCGTGCTCTGTGCCGGTGAGGGCTGGTGACTGCTCGATAACCAGGTAGGTCGAACCGAGCTGCCAGCTGCGCCCACCTTCCCAGCTCTGAAGAAGGGCGTACCCGAGCTCTTCCAGTAGCCAGCCGAGTGAGGCGAGCGCGCGATCGAAGTTTGGTACCCAAAAGCTCGACGTGGTGCTGCGTCCGGCTCATGCGGCGGCCGCCCCAGGGCGTTCCACGAGAGAACCTCCGGGGGAACTGAGCACACGCCACGTCGACGGTCTGTCTCTCCGGTCGTGATCGGAGAGGCAAACCCTAGGTGAGGGGCGGGGCCATGATCCGGGCTGCTGGTCCCGGAGGCTGCCCCTTCTCTGTCTTCGGGGAGAGGTGGCTTGGGCCGGTGTGTGTGGTGTTGGCTCCCGTCCGGCGGCTTCGGGGTGCCGGACGGGAGCGGCACGGGGCCCTCCTGAGGTTCCTTGAGCACGAGGGAACCCGCGCGCCTTCCAGACGGGAAGGTGTGACGCCGAGGCGTCCCCCTCATGGTGACGACCCTTGGCCACCGGCCGTGCAATTGCATAAATGCTGATCAGAAGTGGCTGATCTGTTGCGCTTCTGTCCGTATGGATGCCGGGATTGGCGTTTCTGTGTTCATAGCAGGGTCCATCGAACGTATTTGTTCCGTGACTTCATGATCACGTTGAGTGTCTGCCGGGGTGCCCGCAATGCTGTGCACCACCTCACGCCCCGGCGCTTGAGCACCGCCGGGGCGTGAGGCCTTCCAGACCCCTCACTCTCCATCCAGGGAAGGTGCAATGCCCAGTCGAAAGGTGTGGACCGTCGCCTTACTGGCGGTGGTCCTCGCGTGGAGCACGGTGATGACCGTGCTGGGACACCTCGCCGCGGTCGTGACGCTGCTGCCCTCGCTCGGCCTGCTGCTGCAGCAACTCACCGCCGCCGCCCACGGCTCCGGTGCCGTACCCGCACGCGCTCCTGCACCGGAGCCGGCAGGCCATGAGGAGCCGCAGCCATGATGCCCTCGCCGCCGCCCCAGGACGATCCGCCGGCTGCCGGCGACGTCCCGGACGCCCCGCTGTCCGTCAGCCCAGCCCCGTTCGGGCCCGGCCGCCGAGGCCGCCGCGCCGAGCCGATGTCACAGAAGATCGGCCCCAGCCACCAGGCACTCCTGGAACGCCTGCGCCGCCAGATATCCGCCCAGCGACTCACCCTTGAGGAGCTGGCCCGGCGCACCGGCTTCTCCAAGGGCCGCATCTCCGTTCTCCTGCGCGGAATCGAGTACTACCCCAGCTGGGAACTCACCTACAGCCTCGTCCACGCCCTGGGACTGCCGCCCTGGCCCCTGTGCCGCCTGTGGACCTCCGGCGCCTACGAGGCCTCCAAAACCACCACCTGGATCAATCAGCGCATCCACGATGTCCGGCCGCTGGGGCCCGAGGAGCGGCCCGTGGAACAACGCGGCTTCATCCAGCAGATGGAGCACTACTACACCGCCTACGCCCGGGCCCTGCTGCACATCGAGCGCCCCGAACGGATCGTCGGCGAAGCCTTCGACATTCTGTGGGCCGGCTGGGAGGAGACAGAGGCGGCCGCCGGCCCGAACCTTCCCCGCTACGCCTGGCGGCTGCTGCGCTCACGCGTGCTCCTGCGCGTCAGACGGCACCCGGACGACCGCCCCGACCTGCGCCCTGCCGCATTCCTGACCATCGCTCAGAGCCGGATCGAGGACCCGGTGGCCCGGTTCGTCGAGATCAGCGAAGTCGCCGACTTCTTCGACGCCATCAGTCACCTTCCGCCTGACCAGTTCGACGTCGTCGTCCTGCGCTACCTGTGCGAATTCACCCCCGACCAGGTACAGGAAGCCACCGGCCTGTCCCCGGCCCACGTCCACACCCTCGACCACCACGCCCGAGGAGCCCTCGAGCAGCTCCACCACCGCCCCACAGCCCGGGAGTGATCACCCCGCCATGACCGCCATCGACGACCTCCTCGCCCGCTCAGCCCTGCTGAAAAACCCCCACATCCCCGCGGACACCGTTCCCTGCCTCGCCACCCACCCGGGCCCCTCCCACCCGACCGGCGAAAACCCCCTCGCCGAAGAGACCATCGCCGACATCTCAGCCGCCGAACACCTGCGCTCCCTGTGCGAAGTCGCCGTCACCCACGCCAGCGCACCCCAGATCACCGACTTCATCACCGAGCAGCTCCCCAGCCCCGAAGGCGCCTGGATCCTGGGCTGCGTGCTCCACCTGGCCGGCGCCGAGGACGGGGCACGCTACTGGTGGCAGTACGCCGCCGGCGCCGGCGACCGCGGCGCCGGATACTGCCTGTCCCTGCTCCACCGGGCCCGAGGCGACGACCAGACAGCCGACTTCTGGCTCGACCAGACAGACGACACCGCCGACCCCGGCCCCGGCGAAGGATACGCGGCCAGCACCGCCACCGTCCTGCGCATGATCGTGCAGATGACCGCCGACAGCGACCGCACCTACAGCGACACCACCCTCGCCGTCATGTCCTACACCACCGCAGCCGTCACCGACGGATACCGCCGCCACCCCGACGTCGAAATCCCCGCCCCAGGCCCCTACTTCGCCGAAATGCTCCAGATCATCCTCGCTGCCCTCACCGACCCACACGACAACCGCACCGCCCCCACCGCAGGCACCCTGCCCGCCCGACCGGTCGAAGACGACGACATGACCACCCGCCCCCACCGAACACCCGACCCGGACCACGTCCTGCTCCAGTCCGCCGCGCCCGACGCCGAATCTGCCTCCGCCTTCCGCGAGGCAGCCCTCGCTCACGCCTGGACACACCTCCCCCCGGAACAGCCCCAAAGGCCCGGCCAGAGGGAAGTCCTCGTGCGCTTCCTCCTCGACCGCCGCTTGAGCAGCTCCGACCGAGCCCGTTCACGCGGCTCCGCAGCTCACAGCCTCTTGTGGTCCGCCCCGTCTTGAGGTGAGTGGTCTGGAACAAGCAGTCGGCCATGACCTGATTCAGGGCAGGCAGGACGGACGACGATGCCGGTCACTGCGGCAGGGATACGACGACTGCGCCGGGCGCCCTGCTGCGAGACGTGCCAGGCGAGCCCGAGGAACGCATGTCCCGGCCTCCGATCGCGTGCGCGCATGTCGACGCGATGCCCGGCACACCAGTTCCTTGTGCCGCACGGTCGGCGACTGGTGGTAGACGCCGTCGATGTTGACGACCGTGTCATCGGCCGTGATCTGCGGGTCGAACAGGTCGCCGAGCCGGATCGGCGGTCCTACTCCTAGTGACCTGAGTCGAAGATTCGTCGTTGGTTGGGCATGAGTCGTCCAGGTCCGAAGATTCCGCCGTTGTCAGTGACTGATGCTCAACGGGCCGCGCTGGAGGGCTGGGTGCGTCGTCGCACGACGGCCCAGGCTCTGGCCCAGCGGTCGCGGATCGTGCTGGAGTGCGCCGAGGGACACTCGATCATGGACGTGTCCCGTCGGCTGCGGGTCACTCCGGACACGGTCCGCACCTGGCGGCGCCGCTTTCTCGAACGCGGTCTGGACGGCTTGTGCGACGACCCGCGCCCGGGCGTCCCGCGCAAGATCACCGATGCGGACGTCGAGCGGGTCATCGTCAAGACGCTCGAGGAAACCCCGAAGAACGCCACCCACTGGTCGACCAGGTCGATGGCGGCCGCCACGGGGATGTCGCAGTCGACGATCTCGCGGATCTGGCGGGCGTTCGCCCTGGCTCCGCACCGCTCACAGACGTTCAAGCTCTCCGCCGACCCGCTGTTCATCGACAAGGTCCGCGACGTCGTCGGCCTCTACCTCGACCCGCCGGAGAAGGCGCTGGTCCTCTGCGTGGACGAGAAGTCGCAGATCCAGGCCCTGGACCGCTCCCAGCCAGTGCTGCCGATGATGCCCGGCGTTCCTGAACGCCGCAGCCATGACTATGTCCGAGCCGGCACCACCACTCTGTTCGCCGCCCTGGAAGTAGCGACCGGCAAGGTCATCGGCTCGCTTCACCGCCGCCACCGGGCCGCCGAGTTCAAGAAGTTCCTCACCAAGCTCGACAAGGAAGTACCGGTCGGCCACCAGGTCCACCTGATCCTCGACAACTACGCGACCCACAAGACACCCGACATCAAGAAGTGGCTGCTGACTCACCCGCGGTTCCACCTGCACTTCACCCCGACCAGCGCGTCCTGGCTGAACCTGGTCGAGCGGTGGTTCGCCGAGCTGACCCAGAAGAAGCTCAAGCGCGGCGTCCACCGCTCCGTCCAGGCCCTCGAGCACGACATCCGGACCTGGCTCGCCGACTGGAACGAACACCCCAGGCCCTTCGTCTGGACAAAGACCGCCGACGAGATCCTCGACAAAGTCGCCGCCTACTGCCGACGAATCTCTGACTCAGATCACTAGATACCGGTGTCGCAGGGCGGGATCGTCCGGGCTGAGCGCCCGGTGAAGACGTGAATCACGAGGTCTCCCAGGGAAGCGCTATAGGGTGATTGCCCGGCCACGGCCGTGGCCGGGCACCGTCGAACCGGCCAACTCAGGTCAGAAGGTGTAGCCGCCCTCCTCTCGACGTCCTCGGAGCGCGTCACCGGCGGTGACGACCAGGCCCGCGACGTCGGTCGCGTCGACGGTGATCTCCGTGCTCTGTGCGGCTTCCTGTGCCGTAGACATGAACCTCCACGGTCCTTTCGGCGGTGGGTACGCCTGGAGGGCGGGTCGCTCTGCAGGCCTCGGCTCAGACGGCGCCCGTAGGGCAGCCCTGGGCCGTACCCGCTGCAACAGCTTCGGGCCGACGGGAGTCTTGAGGCGGCACTGTCGGGGCACCGCCAGTCCTCGGGCAGTGCACCGTCGAGATGCTCGGGACGCAGATCGCCCGGCTCGTCGTCCGTGGTGGCCACGGCGTCCATCGCGGTCACGATGACGTCGGCCAGCTCGGGTTCACGTCGTCCCATGTGTCGAGGCGCTCTCGCGCGCGTTCGCGCTGGTCGCTCCGTGACGCGCTTCGTCGACCTCGCCCATCTCCTGGAAGGGGAGCCGCCTCCCAGGAGGATGGCGCTTCAGGCCGGGAGTGGAGTCTGTGGGACGGCCCCGACGGAGGCCGGTTCCTTCAGGTCCGCGCCGTGACGAACCGGTCGATGGCCTGCTCGCTGTATCCGTAGAAGTGGCCACGCACCTGGTCGTCGTCGGTGTCCGGCGGGGCCTCGCCCCACTCGACGTTGTGGCACACTCTGCGGTCGCTGGACCACCGCACGCGCACTGCGGGGAAGCCGGGACGGCCCAGCAGCGCGGAGCGCAGACAGCGGGCGGTCAGGCGGTCGTCGACGGCCAGGAACCCGCCTCGCCGCTGCCCGTCGGTTTCGCTCACGGGTACGGCCAGGTAGCCGACGCGGTCCACGACGGCCACGACCGCAGCGTCCAGCAGGGACAGGTCCGCCAGCCGCTCGCTGTACCAGATCACTTCCCAAGCGTCGGGCGCGCCAGGGGCCCTCAGGTACACGCTCGGCGGGCGACGCCTGAACGGGGGCCTGACCGTCAACGGGACCTCCTCGGGAATGAAGTGGGGCGAGCGGAAGGGCCGCTGCGGGCTGAGGGTTTCAGGTGAGAGCGATGACCGCGGCGGTGAACAGGACGGCGCCGTAGGGCGCGCAGAGCATGGCCAAGCGGGGGTGTCTGCGGCGGATGCTGTGCCACGCCTCCCGTCCGCTCCGGCCACCGGCGTGCGGCCGGATTCCGAAGCCGTTGAGGGACATCAGACACGTTCTGGACGGGCTTGTCGTGTTCGTCGAGCGGGGCGTCAAGCATGCGGCTCCTCTTCGCGATGCGGCTCCGGCGTTACGTCGTGGGGCCAGGAGAGCGAGATCCGGCTGTGTACCTTGTCGATGATCCGGTCGGCCGGGATGTGGTCATCGGGGGTACCTGCCGGATAGACCCGGATGACCGGGCTGGGACCGCCGCGCCGGTTGGTCTCCCAGTCGCGCAACACGTCGGCCATCTGGTCGGCGAGTTGCGTCGCGTGCGGCCCGAGGGAGTGCACGCCGTACTCGAGGTGCTTGTTGTCCTCGGTGCGGCGGGTGACGAGGTAGGCGAAGCTGTCGCCTTCGACGGCGGCGAGGGCGAACCGCTTGTTCACGGGGGCGACCAGGCCCGTGTCCAGGATTTTGTCAACGGCCATCGTGCAGAAGCCCGGCAGGCTGACCGCCATGGCCATCTGGAGGGTGTCCATGAGCTCCTGGGGGCGGACGGTGACGCCGGTCCACCGTTCGTGGCGCGGTGTTGTGACGGCGTTGTCGAGCCGGTGTAGGTCGGCCGGCATGCCGTCATCGAACTTCAGCCCGATCTCCGGGGCGCCGTTGACCAGGAGGAGTTCCTCCCGGTGAGCGGTCGAGCCCTGGATTGGGACGAAGCCGCAGATCCGCGCCGATTCGCTCTGCAAGTAGGTGCCGTGTTCACCCGTGCCCTGGGTGAAGGTGACCGACCGGGTCAGGCCTCGCATTCGCAGCGGCACCACGAGCCGGCCGCCCTGCTTGAGCTGAGTGGTCCATGCCGGTGCGATGTCCCAGGCTTGCGCGGTCACCATGACGACGTCGACCTCACCGAGGCCGGGGATGGGCTCGGCCGCGTCGGCGGTGACGACGCGGACCCTGCCGTAGCCGTGCGCCTCCAGCAGCCGGGACGCACGGTCAGTAACGACGGGGTCGATGCCCACGGTGACGACCCCGCCGTCCTCGCCGACGAGCTCGGCGAGGTAGGCCGCGTTCAGTCCGCCCGATCCGATCTCCAGCACCCGCATCCCGGGCCGCACCTGGGCCTGCTCCAGCATCATCGCCTGGATCTGCGGGGCGGAGACGGAGCTGAGATGCACGCCGTCCTCGTCCGTCTTGGTGATCACCGCGGCGTAGGTTGCGTATGCCACGTCCAGTGGAGTGTCCGGGATGAATGCGTGACGGGGTACCTTGCGCATCGCCGCTTCGATCGCCGGGGTGGAGATCGTGCCGTCCGCGCACAGCTCGTTCACCACCCTGTTCCGCAGACGGGCCGCCTCGTCAGGCTCGATGGTCGTGTTGGTCATAGGGGGTTCCTTCGGTTGTACGTCTTCGGAGGCGGCTGGCTTGAGCGTGCTGGTGGGCCGGGAGGCTATGGGCGGGCGTGCTCCGTTCTCGTCGGCTCACCCGGGGCCGACGCAGTCGTAGCGGACGGCGAGACACCCCTGGCGCCGGTGGAGAGCCGTCCGACGGTCCCGAACCGTCACGTCAGGACCGTCGGACGGCCGTCTACGCGGCGGACACAAGATCATCAAGATTGACGATCGTGTAGTCCCGCAGTTCGCGTACGAGTTGCGAGGCCAGGAACATGCCGATCTGCGGATGGCTGTAAGGGATGGGGGAGTCGACGTCCGAGAGGGCCTGAAGGCCGTTACTGCCGTACTGGTACGCGTGGCCGATCACCCCGTACATGGGGAAGCGAGTGGCCAGCAGCGCGACGTGCCCCTTGCTTCTGAGCCTGGGACAGCGGTCCGCCGCAACCCGGGCGTGCTCCCAGCAGACCGGCGGCTGAGCCGTCTTTACCGGGCCGTCGTAGTCCGCCTGGTCGCCTGCGGTGTCCAGGAAGAGGATGCCGTCCTTGCGCCGCAACTGAACGGCGCACACCTGGCACCGCAAAAGCGACATGGTCACTCGCTGACGGTGCGGATGGACCAGCCTCCAGTGCGGAGTCCCGACCGGGTTGCCGAAGGCGTCGAGCGACATGGAGTACCGCGCCCACAGCACGCCTTGGAGGTCGCGGTCCCGTGGGTCCTCGTCGACGTACCCCAGCCGCGGGCGGCCGCCCGGTCCTCGGCCCATGCGCAGGTTGAGCAGCGAGTCGGCCTGCTCGCCCGCGCGCGCGGTGATGTAGGGGACGACGAGTGGTGCTGCGGTGGTCACGCGGCCCTCCCCACCGGGTTCGCGGTCCTCTGCGGGCCGAAGGTCTCGCCGCTGGGCAGCAGCTCGCCGGTGTCCTCGAAGAGCACTACCCCGTTGCACAGCAGGCTCCAGCCCTGTTCAGGGTGAGACACGGCGAGTCTCGCGGCCTCTCTGTCGGAAGCATCGGCCGCGGGGCACGACGGGTTGTGCACGCACATGGTGCTTGTCCTCTCGAGCGGGAAGCTGGCCCTCTTCGGCGGGTCACGGTGCCGTGGGCGAACACGAACGGGAACACGGTTTGAAATCTGTCAAAGAGGGAGTGCGAGGGCGGCCGAATCCGGGCCGGAGCAGGCCGTAGAAGACCAGGCGCTCGCTCTCGTCCGGCCACATGGCCGGCGGCTGGTCGCCCCATTCGACGACATACGAACCATGGGGCCTGCACCGCCAGGTGATACGCGGGCTGGGGAACCCGCCGAGGGGCTCCAGGACGGTCCGGACGGCCAGCGCGATCGTGAGGTCGTCCACGCCGAACCACCCGCCGCGCCTGGTCTGGCCCACAGGTACGGCGAGGAGAGGGACGCGGAAGACGCGGATAGCGATACTGCGCGCCAACAGCTCGGCGTCGACCCGGGCTCGGAAGTAGTCGAAGTCGTAGGCCTCGGCCGCGGGCATGACGGTGATGTCTGGCTCCGTCAGCGGCTTCAGGCGGGGCATGACGCCTCCGCCTCGTCGTCAGGCAGAAGAAGCTCCAGCAGGTCCTCTGCGGCGGAGGCCAGGCGGCGAAGGTTTCCGAGCGACGTCCTGTTTGCTCCGGTCGCCGTCTCGGCCCTGACCTGCCGCGCCCGGAGGATGAGCCGTTCTCGCTCGTGCGGGTCGTCGCCGGGCTGTCGCTTCTCGACCGCGTCGATCAAGACCGTGAGGTGGCCGGGGGAGCCAGCGGTGCCGCGGAACCGCGCGATGAGCAGGGGGATCTCTTCGTCCGTCGGTGTGCTGCCGTCTCCGACGACCGTTGCGACGTCGTCGTACGCTTCGTCAATGGGCAGGCCGGCGCGGAGCAAGTCGACGATGCGTTGCAGATCATCCCTGCCGTGCGTCCAGGAAGGCTGGCGCCAGAGCTGGCCGGGTTCGCGCAGCGCGATCGGCGCTTCGTCAGTCGCGGTGGGGGGCATGGGTTCAAACCCTTCGGGACGTAAGAGAGCAGACATCGAGCTACCGCCGGCGCGGTGGGGCGTGCCGGGCGCGCGGACGAACCTGGAGTGGTCGAAGAGCCAGTGCAAGCTCCGTTCGTACGGCCCGGCAGCGTCCGAAACCGCGAATCGGTCTCCGGCCACCACGCCCTGGGCGAGGCCGCCGCACAGCTTGACGCGGACCTTCCCCCACTCCTGGCGCGCCCACTCGACCGCGGCGTGGATGTAGCCGGACCAGCTGAGCATCGAGGCCCTGGTGCGGCCAGAGATCCGGGCGATCTTGAATGCACTGGCGCTCGCGGGGAGATCGAGCTGCACCTCGTGCAAGGCTGGGGCGGTCACCGCGGTGGGCTTCAAGTTGAAGGCTCTTCGGTCAGGGGGAGGGTGCACCAGGTCGTTGTGCCGTCCGGACTGACGCCCCAGGCGTCAGAGAGGGCTTCGACGAGAAACAGCCCGCGGCCGCTTTCGTCGTCGGGCCCAGCGCAGCGCGGTACAGGGGGCAGCGGAGAGCCGTCGTTCACCTCGATCACGAGGTGGTCGTCCTGGGCGAAGATGCGGACACCGATGTTCCGTCCGCGCGCGTGACGGAGGGCGTTGGTGGCGAGCTCAGTGAGTAGAAGTTCCGCCGTGTCCACCAGGTCGGGGCAACGCCAGTAGGTGAGACTTGCGCGGGCGATCCGGCGAAGTCGCTGCGGCCAGGCGGCATCTGCTTCCGATATGTCGCCGCTGTCAGGGTCGGGACGGCGTTCCAGGGACACCTCGAGCCACGGTCCTGCACATGCAAGGATCCTGAGCTCTTCGGTAGTGGCAGGGACGCGTTGACACGTGCGCTCCTGCTCCGCAAAGCTCGTTGTCTTGGTCGGCTCCATCTCGACATGGCCGGTGAACTGTGTGCCAACCATGAACGCTGCTTGCGCCAGGGGCGGGGTCCGTAACCGAGGCGCAAGGAAGCCCTCGGTTGCGCTGAGCGCGTTCGTAAGCACGGTGTTCCGTGAGACGGGTTGAGTAGTCACGTTCTAACCCTCAGTTCGTAATTGGCCTGCGCCGCCCAGCGGCGGCTGGGGGGATCGCTGAGCGGAGAGGAGGCCCGTCACGTGAGAACTCCGACAACTCCCTGTCGGGAGCAACCTCAACATCAAAGTTCACCCGTACCTGTGCCGCCCCACCGTGCCGAGACAGACCGCTCCGTGCACTAGCGATCGTCACGCCTCGCTCACATGCGCCTCGCGGAGCTCCTGCACCCAGCGGGCGAGCTCGGCGACATGAATCGCCCCGGCGAGCGGCGTCGTTCCAATCTGGAACTGTGCTGCGTCCTCAGCCCGCTCGGCGGTCTGGATCAGAGTGTACCAGTCACGGGACCCGAACGAAACGGCGTCGGCTCGCCGCCACACGAGCGGTACGAGCCGCTCGGTCTCGGCCCGCAGCAGCTCGTCGAGCTGCACGAGCCGGTCTATGGGCGGCAGGATCTCCGTCGCGCTGAGCGCCTCGGCGATGAGCCGCGAGATCGTGTCGGCATCAGCGGACTGCTGCTGAGCAGCCATCATGGAGTCACTCCCTGCTGCCTCGGGGACTGGTACTCCGAGCAGGAAAGCGATGCGGCTGGCGGTGGCCGGCTCGTCGCCGTATTGCCCGATCTCGTACCCGTAGTCGGTGAGGTAGCTGTCGTCGCCCGTGGTGAGGTTCTCGCCGAGTCGGAGGTGCAGGGGATTCGTCACGCTGATCGCGCCCCCGTCCTGTTTCGTGACAGACAGCCCGCGCGCCGTGAGTTGTTCGGCCAGTATGGCCGTTGCGGTCATCGCGTCCATGGTTCGATCTCACCTCGCGGCGTGCGTCCGCGGGATCTGACAATTTATGACACGGAGTTGATCATGGCTCTATCTGCGGCGATCACCGGTACGCGGCAGACCGGGCATCGGGAACTCGTATGGTTCAGCGACCTGTTTGCCCGATACCTCGCTCCTTGGGCGACACACGACAGTCGGTTCTACATCGGCGGTGCCCGGGGCATCGACAGCCTTTCGCTGCTGTGGCTCGCGGGCAATTCCGCGTCTCGGCTGACGATCGTCGTGCCTGGCACGGTCGCACAGCAGCCGGCCGAAGCGCGGCAGGCTGTCGAGCGGTGCCGCGATCGGATCGACGAGATCGTCGAACTCGGCGCTGAGGAACTGCGGTCGCCTGCGTTCCATGCCCGCAACCGGCACATGGTTGACCACGCCGACATGGTGCTCGGGTTCCCGCTCGCCGACGCCGACGCTCAGGGAAGGTCGGGCACGTGGCAGACGATCAACTACGCGGCCACGCGAGGGAAACCTCGGCTGATTGTGCCCGTATGAGCCCACGCCCGTGCATCATGTTGGTATGACCGCGCACGACAGACTCGTCGGCGCCGCCACACTCAAGCGGCTACGACTCGCCCGCGGTTGGTCCCTCGCTGGTACCGCCCGCGCCGCCATCGACAAAGCGACAGAGATCGGGCAGCCGTTCGACGCCAGCGTCGCGAGTGTGCAGCGGTCCGTCGCACGGTGGGAGTCCAGCACCCGGCCAATCCTGCCCGGCGAGCGATACCAACTGCTGCTCGCCCACCTGTACGCCTACGGCACCGATGGGCGTGTATGCCTCGGGTCGGGCAGTGACTTCGCCGAGCTGCTCGACGCGCTCGCGCACCTCGGCGAGAGCGAGCGCCGCCTCGAAGAGCTGCGGACGCTACTGGTGCGTACCGCGACCGACAGCGGCGCCGGGTTGCTCGCACTGCTCGGCCCGTCGGTCGAGGGTGCCCTATCGAGAGCGCTCGACGACGCGGGCAGGCTCGATGAGGGCGCGCTCGACGCGCTGCGTCTGGTTGTCGCTGATGTGAACGACCGCGTCGGCAGCTTGCCGTTCGTGCGGTTGCAGATCCTGCTCGCCCCGGTGATCGAGTCGTGCCGCCGTCTCCTCGGCGGGCCGGTACCAGACGCTCTGCGCCCCGGTCTGCAGACGGTCGCGGCACAGGCGTACACACTCGGCGGCCGGCTCGCGTTCGAGACACGCGACGATGAGGCGTCGCGCGCCCTGTACGCGGAGGCGACCAACGCGGCTGGCGCGGTCGGTGTCCCGTGGCGTCGGTCTGTCGTCCACATGAGTCACGCCCTGGTCACCCTGTACTCGACGCCAGGTCTGGACGCACCGCAGCAGCTCGTCGACGCGGCGGTGCGCGACGCCCGCGCGGGTGACAGCGTAACGATCCGGGCCCGGGCGCACGCGCTACAGGCGGAGATCGCCGCTCGCCGCGGTGCCGCGAAGCATGCGAGCGCGGCGCTCGCTCTCGCATGGTTCGACATGGACGCCGACCGCGACGGCGACCCCGCGGGCACGTCGTTCTCTACGGCTCACCTGCGCGGTTTTGAGGGAGTTACGTCTTTGTACGTCGGCGACGCGAGCGACGCACACGACTACTTTGCCGACTCGGTTACAGCGCTGCGGGCGCCGCGCGAGCGGGTGCAGCGAGCGATCGTGGTGACCGATCAGGCACTCGCTCGGATCCGGCTCAACGAGCCCGAGTCGGCGGCCGATCTGCTGCACGGGTGCATCGACGCAGCGTCGTCGATGGGCGGCCGGGTGGCATCGATCCGGCTGAAGCGGGCTCGTCGTCAGCTGCGGCCGTGGCGGACGGAGGATTGGTTCGCTGCTCTAGACGACCACCTGATCGATTCGCTTGGCGCGTAGCCTCCCCACGAATGCACAAAACGTCTCAGTCCCGCCGTGAGGCTGGACGGGGGCGTGTGCTCATCGGATACGCCGGCGTTCGGGGGCAGCGTGAGCAGCCCGGCCGACGGGCTCGGCTCCAGGTCCGGCGGCGGCGCGCATTCACGCAGCACACGAGCACGTCCGGATCATCCAGAGGCGCCTGAGGGCTGTACCCGTCCGGGCATGCCCAGCCCGTCGCGGCCGTCACTGTTCTTCGGCTTGCAGGGGAAGGCCGAGGCTCGCCATCGCCGAGCGGGCGAACGCGGCGTACGAGGAGCGCAAGGCGTCACGCAGTGGCCGATGAACCCGACGGGGACCCGGAGCTAGACCGGCCGGTCGGCATCTTTCGAGGGCATTGAGGACCGCAATGCCAAGGGCGCCTTCCTGACGGCACGGCTTGAAGCCCCTACCGGCGACGAACCGCGCGAGGCCTCCGCCGACGAGGCGTTGGCCGGCAGGGAGGGTACTGGTGGGGGAGACGGCGAGGGCGAGTGGCAGTTCCCGCTTCTCATCCTGCCGCTCGCTGTACGACTGCGAACTCCGCGCCCCGACCGAGTGGGTCGAAGGCGTCCTCGTCCCCGGCTACCTCGCGAGTTTGCCCCATGTCCGTGGAGCACAGCACTCTTTGATCCAGACGCCGGGGCGAACCAGAGGTATGGCACCCTAACTCAGGAATCGAAGGTTGGTTCACGGAGACGACGTAGTGGAAGTGTCAGTATGGCGCATTGTTAGGCCCGCATGCTGTCGAAGTTTTTCCTCAAGTGAAGCAGCCTCATCCAAGACCCAGGAGAATACGTTGAGGAAATGAGGGCGCTTTATCTCTTCGATGTGGCTCGAAGCCCAGCACTGAAGAACTAGTGATATGAATCCGCGAAACTGCAGGAGGAACCCCTCTGGATGGTCGCCGTAGGCCCCCAAGGGTATTTCCTTGGATATTTCGTGAACGATTGCGGCAATCGCTGTGTATCTCGTGATGAAGTCCGGATGCGTTCCTGTGTTATCTTCACTATGCCAGTGCCCAGATATGTGAGACAAGGCGACAAGGGGTATCATAGATCCCGAAATTGCTTTATATGTGCGCCCTCGTTGAAGGTCGCCGCCCAGCTCTCCTGATATGTGCAAAAAGGCTGCTACGTCCGCCTCTAGTTCGGAGCGTTGCGAACGGTTTAGGGCGCTCCATAGCTCTCGTATCCCAGACCTGTCGATCCAGTGTGATACCTCGCGGTAAACGCTCGCGGAGTGCTTAAATAGTTCATCGGTATGCCCAAGTAGGTGGTGTGATATTTCGTGCGCCAAGGTGAACTCTTCGGCTGCGGCAATCGCTATCTGGTAGCTGCCTATGCGGCGCTTTGGGACATCTGTCAGTGCTTTATGGGCGACTATGACGGAATTAGTTTGCCGCCAGATAGACGCGGCCTCTTCGGCTAGTAGTACCGGCTCGACCGCCCCTCGGTCAACCTCTTCGAGGATCCACCAGAGGATCTCGTCGTCGCCCATCTCCAAGTCGATATCGGTGATGATGGTGTTCATTGCATCAAAAAACTGACTGAATAAGGTTGCATAGACGATCGCCGCGTTAGTAAACCCTTGATTTATCTCGATTACCCCGCTTTGCTGTGAGGACCAAGCGCTTGCGTTGGCTTCGCCATTAGCGACCCGGGCTGCGAATATATTGCGCAAGGTCGCCTTCCATGTCGCTGGAGCGATCTGAATCAGGTCATCCATCATCCCTGCAAGCTCGGGACAATTCGATCTCGTTGGTTTCCAGTGTCGAAATGCCTCGAACTCGGGTCCATTGAGCAAATCGCCCTTACCTTCGGCCTCGAAGAGTGATACCCAGTAGTTCACTTCCTCGGACTGCTGCTCACTGTAAAAGCGCCTCCTGGACTCCCGCAGGTTCCACATGGTCATTTTCTCCTTAGGTAGCTTCCACCTGAGATGCGTTCATTACGCGAAAGCCCATCGTTCGGTCTGCTCGGGACGAAGGATGCAGTCACTAGCGTCGTACGCCTGCATGCCTCTTCTCCAACCTGCTAGGGATCCCCTCGTAGTATGTGAGGCAAACGAGGATGGTGTGGCCAGGTTTGACCACTTATGACTGAGATTGCTTTCCCTCGTTGGTCCTCGGATACGCGACGGCTAAGCTGACGAGGCGTGCTGAGGAACGGTGCCTGTGGTGGTCGCTTCCGCTACTGACCGCCACCATCCGCCGTCATTATGTAGACCCCCGGGGAAAAGGGGCGCTTCCCTATGCCGCTGGAACGGTAATTACAGGGCCTTGCGCATCCCACTGGCAGAGTCGCCGAGGAGCTTTTTGATGAGTTGCTCGGTCTCCGTCTCCAGGGAGCAGTCGAGTGCCCGGTTGACCTGCTGAACGCGAGAGATGGCTGTGTGCAGCCCCTGCCGGTTGCCGGCCGCATGCTCGATCCGGAGCCAGCCCCGGTACAACAGCTCCGCTGTGTCATCGACGTCGAGACCGGTCGCGACAGCTCGGCGGGCGGCGCTGAGGTCGTGATGAGGACCGGAGGCGGTTCGGTAGATGGCCACGGTGTGTGCCACGTCGACAATCCGGGTGGTCATCTCTTGCTGGTAGGGCTCGGCCCACGGCAGCGGCGTGCCACCGAATGGTTTGCCGCGGACCAGTGAGAGTGCCTTCTCCAGGTCGGGCAGGCCGGCGGGACCCGTGGGCATGGCGCGTTCGACGAGCTGCAGGAAGCAGGTCCAGTCGCATCGCACGGCGGGGGAGAGGCGGTAGGGGTCGTCGCCGGTCCTGCGGCGTGGCACGTAGGGGTTGCCGTCTAGGTCGTTGCCCAGGGAGCGGCGCAGGCCCTGCATCCGGGCGTTGAGAGTGCTCAGGCTCCAGGGATGGGTGGGGTCCATGTCGGCACACAGGATCTGGGCGCTGCGCCTGGTCGGAAAAGGAGCAAAGTCGCCAGTTGAGCCAGCCGGGGCCCGTGACCGGTGCTGGCCACTCCTGTCACCTCGATGGGGCCCAGGACCCGGATTTCCGGCGCGTGCATGTCACAGGCTGCGCCCTTAACCGCTGTTGTCTCGACGGTCGTGTTCGTTGCGGGGGCCTGTTCAGTGGCAGGGTTCTCGTCCTCGAGGTCCGACGACGGTGCGGTGCGGGGGATTGGAGTGTCCGCGCTGGGAGCGTGTTCTCCCTGAGTGTGGAGCGTCGGTGCGGGTGCAGGCACAAAACGCAGACCGGCTGGATCGGTGGCGGCGGCGAGCAGGGCAGGGAAGATCTCGCTGCCTGCCTCTGCGTCCTTCGCCACCGCGTCGCCTGAGGCCGCAACGGACCCGGGCGCGTCCCGCTGCGCCTCCTGCTCGCTCTGGTCCACGCTGGTGGGCTCGTCGCTGGTGGGCTCGTCCGGGACCTCCTTCCACGCCCCTTCGGCCTCATGGGCGGGCTGTGCGGCCACGTGCAGGGCGGTGGTGATCTGGAGGTAGGCGGCGTGTTCCAGGCGCTGGACCGTGACCTCTTGGCCGGCGGAGTCGAGGGTCTGCGGGGTGCTGAGGGAGGCGTTGAGGATTTCCGCGTCGGGGAAGTGCGGGGCGGCCGTGCTGGCCGGGGCCACCAGGGTGACCGGAATGCCTGCCTTGTCGATGAGGTCGGCGAATTGCCAGGCGGTGTCGGCATCCAGGACTGACGCGCACAGCAGCAGGTAGGGCTGGTGGGCGGTGTCGGGCAGCTGGTGGGCTTCCAGGAGCCGTTCGGTCAGGTCACGCAGCGCGTGCGCGGGATGGCGCATGTGGGCGATCCGCGCGGTGGGCAGCAGTTGCGGCAGGTCCTCGCCGAACCCGACGGTGACGACCTCGATGTCGCCGGCCCACGGGCTCATCGCGAGTTCCAGAGCGAGCGAGGTGCACACCTCGGTGATGTGCACGGGGTTGCCGTCCAGGAGCAGCGCGGGCACCCGGGCGAGGTTGAGGAGTATCAGGTCTCCCTTCTCGGTGCTGCCGATGGTGACCATGCCCGGGCAGGGCGCCGGCACGTCACGGGCGGCGTCCTCGTCCAAGAGGACGGCATCCGCGTTCAGAACCCACCACCCGCCCTCACCCGGAACGAACGGCGCCGGCGGTGGGGAGAGGTCCTCGGGCAGCAGATGGAGGGTGCGGTCCCCGATCCGCGCGGCCCGCACCACCGGCATCCCGGTTCCGCCGTCCTGCCGGGTTGCCTGGTGGGCCAGGGTCCGCAGCGCCAGGTCCAGGCGGGCGGCGCCGCCGGGCTCGGCGGCCGCCGCCAGCTGTGCCTCGGCCGGGGAGGGTTCGGCTGCGATGGCGATGGTCTCGCCGGGCTTGCGGCGGCGCCGTTGCAGCGTGCGGCGCAGGGTGAGCGCGCCGGTGACGGCGGCGGCCAGCAGCGCCCCGGACCCGAACACGATGCGCAGGTTCAGCGGCCCGTCGGGCCGGGCCGGCGCGGGTGGGGCCGTGGCGCCGCCGGTGGGGGTGGCTGCGTCCTCAGGTGTCTGAGCCGGCGAGGTCGGCGTGGGCGACGCGGACGGCGCGATGGAGGGAGCCCTGGTGCTGGGCCGCGGCGTGGCCTGAGCCGACGCGGAAGGGGAGCGCTCGGGGTTTGGCTGTGCGGCAGATGGACGGCCCGGCGAGGCGGGAGACGGCGGGCTCGCAGAGGGCGGGGCCTGGTCCGGCACGGGCGCCTGCCCGGTGTCCGGAGCTGGCCTGTCCGGTGTCTGTTCGCTGTCCGGTGCCTGAGCAGGTGGGGGTGTGCGCTCCTGGCGGTCCGACTCGCCGGGTGAGGGTGGTGTCTGGGCGTGCTGCTGGTTGGGCACGGTGATCTGCTGCCCGGGGTAGATGACGTCCGGGTCGGTGAGCGCGGGCAGCCCGTCCGGTTGCGGCGTGCCGCGGCTGGCGGCGAACAGCGCGGGCCACTCGTCACCATCGCCGAGTTCCTCCTCGGCGATCTTCGACAGGTTGTCGCCGTCATCGACGGTGACCACGTGCGCGCTGGCTTCGTCGTCGGCTGTCGTCTTGGCGGTCAGCTGGGTGCGGTCACCGTCTGCGACAGCGTGGCCGGCGGGCATCTGCAGCTGCCAGCCGGCCTGCAGGAAGCTGTTCGACTGGAAGACCAGGCCGCCGTCCATGGTGTGGCCTTCGTTCAGGGCGGCGATCTGGCGCCACTGCTCGCCGTCGCCGAGTTCCTGTTCGGCGATGCTCCACAGGCTCTCTCCCGCCCGGACGGTATGTACCGACGTGGCCGAGTCCGTCGTGGAGCCCGGCCGCACCTGGTCGGTGACGGGTTGCTCGCCGGCCTGGCCGGGCAGTCGGGTGACGGTTGCGGTGGGCGCCGCGTGTGCGTCGGTGGCGAGAGCCGAGCTGGCGGGCAGCAGTACGAGGATGCTGCCGATGAGCGCGGCCGCGGCCCGCTGCGAGGCACCGAACCCGCGCGGGACCCGCCAGGTATGCCCGCGCAGTTGCGCTGCCAGCTCCCGCACCGAGCAGAACGCGAACTGCACCCAGCCGGTCCAGCCGACGACGAGCAGCAGGGCCAGGAATGCGGCTCCGGTGTCTTGCCGGTCCAGCAGATGCGACAGATCGTCGTGCGTGGCAGCCCAGATGACCGGACTCGCCCAGGCGAGCAGCAGCGGCAGCCCGACCAGAGCGCCGGCGAGGACGAGCAGGCTCACCAAGCCTGTGATCACCCGGACCGGGGTACGGCCGACTGTGGCGGAGTCGTGGGCGTGGCGCATCAGGGATTTCCCTCTACTCGGGTGCGGTGACGCCGTGCAGGAGCGTGGCGGAGCCGTGACCGGCGACCGGCATGGAACCGATCCCGACCACCGGCAGGAACTTCGTGGCGTAGGTGCCGGTGGTGTGCACGGTGAGCGTCTTGCCGTCCGCGGACACGCTTACCGTGCCGGTGGCGCCGACCGAGTGGAGGTAGGCGCGTGCCGCGGCGATGGCATCCTGCGGCTTGACCACGATGCTCTCGCCGCTGATGGCCCCGGTCGGGTCGATGGCCTGCCCGCCGGCCCGGGCGGCCTCCCCGGCCACGTGATCGGCGCGCTCGGTGGCCCGCATCTTGCCACCCCCGTCGACCGCCACGCCGATGATCCCGATCAACGCGACGACGCAGACCGCCACGAACACGGTGACTCCGCCTCGATCGCGGCCCCCCGTGGCTCGTGCTTTCAGCCAGGTCACGATCATCGGGCACCTTGCCGCGCGCGGTACTGGTCCACTACGGAGGTAGCTGTTGACCGTAGGGTCTTGGACCCCGGCACCCCCGGAAGCAGCAGGTCAGACAGGTCCACGGTGCACTTCACAGTCACCGTGACGGTGCCGACCTGCCCTACCGGCACGCCCAGGCCGCTGGTGTCGATGGCGACGCTGCTGGAGGCGCAGGTAATGCCCTGGTCGTGCAGGGATTCGGCGGCCGCTGCCTGGGCTGCGGCCTGGGCGGAGGCGGCCGTGCGGTGGATGGACGCCTCCCGGGCGGCGTCCTGCGCGGCGGCGTCAATTTTCGCGCCGGAGGTGACGAGGCGGCCGCCCGCGAGCGCCAGGCACACGAACATGATCAGCGGCGGGACGACGATGGCCGCCTCGATGGCGACACTGCCCTCATCACTAGCCCGTGTGCCGCTCAGACGTCGCATCACCCAGGGGGAGGACCTCACGGCTGCACCCACCTCTCGACCGGCCCGGAGGCCGACTGCGTGATGGCCAGCCCCTTAATCCCCGGGATTATGGACTGAGTGGTGCCGCTGACTTGCACACGTACGCGTTCGCCGTCGCTGCCGGCGCGCACGCTGGTGGAGCGCAGGCTGTCTCCGGCGGTGCGGTCCAGGACTTGGCGGGCGCGGGCGGTGCCGTCGGCGGGCCCGGCCTGGTAGGCGCGGGCAGCGGTGACGCCTTCCCGGGCGGCGGTCAGGGCGATCTGCCGGGCGTAGTACCACATGGAGGCCTGGATGACGGCGATTGCGGCGAGCAGCACGAACGGGTAGACGATGGCCATCTGGATCGACGCGTCCCCGCGGTCGTCAGCCCGTCTGCGCCCGCGCCACCACGCCGCCAGGCGTTCACGGTCCAGCATCAGATGCCGCTCAGGCTGCCGTTGTACTTCGCGATCACCGCCGCGATGGTTCCGGCGATCACCAGGGCGCCGGTGACCGCGGCGACCCAGATGATGACGGTCGTGATGCTGATGTCTCCACGGTCCGGGCGCCGCTGCAACTCGGCGAGGCGTTCCTCCAGCCGCGTGGACACAGCGAGCACGGCACGGCAGACGCGGGCGGCGGTGTACGTCACGAGATTCTCCTTGTCGGTCAGCAAGGTGGTTCCAGGGGCGTGCCGTCACGGCCGGCCCGGGTTCAGACGGTGAGCATGCGGATCACCGCGGGGAAGGCCATCAGGAGCATGACCAGCACCGCCAGCAGGGCGCCGGGAGCGGTCATCTTCTCGCTGGCGGCGTTCGCCTCCGCGGCCTGATCGGCGAGCAGTTCGGCGCTGAGCGCGGCGGTCCGTGCCCGCAGTGCCTTGTAGACGGCGGCGCCGTCGGTGGCGGAGCCGCGCATGATGTCGGCGACGTCGTCCAGGGCCGGCAGGTCGTACTCGGCGGCCAGCTCGGACAGTGCCTGATAGGGCGGGATCTTCTCCAGCCGGGCCCGGCGCAGCGCGCCCTGCACGTACAGGAAGGGCCAGCCGCGGCCGACGGCGGCGGCCTTCTCCAGGGCTTCGGTGGGTCCGGCGTCCGCGGCCCGCTTGAGGGCGACCAGGTCCAGGTAGGCGACGAGGGCGTGGGCGAATTCTTCCCGGGCCCGCTTGGCCTGGTCTCTCACCGCGAGGTCGGGGGTGATGAACAGCAGGGCGGCGACGGCGAGTCCGACGACGGCCGGCACGTAAAAGGGCAGCGAGATACCCGCCACGATCCACGGGATGGTGACCAGCACGGGGCACAGCAGCCCGAGGGCCGCGAGCGCGGTCTTCTTCAGCATGAACTGGCCCGGCCCCTGGCCGAGCAGGGCCAGGTCGGTGACGGGCACGCGCACGCCGGGCAGGCGCTCGAGGCGGGCCAGCAGCCACCGCCCCCACACCTCGTCCCGGTCCAGGTCCCGCTCGGCGGCCCCGGGCAGGCTGCCGGGGGCCGTGCGCTGCAGGGCCGGCGCCAGAGCGGGCTGCGGGCGCAGCATCTCCCGCACCAGCAGAGCAGCACCTGCGCCGACCGTTCCGCCACTCAGCACGATGGGCAGAAGGTTCACGTGCTCACTCCTTCGTGCGCGCGTTCAACGGCTGGTGCATCGAGATCGGTGGTGGTCGGGGCGGGTAGCCGTACGGTGCTGGCCGCATCGGTGACCAGGAACCGTGGGATGCGGCGGAAAGCGCCGAGCTGCCGCATCAGCGCCAGCGTGGCGACGAACCCGGCCGTGAGGAACGCGAGGACCAGCTGGCCCAGGAGCGTGGAGTACGGGGCGGTGTAGGAGGGGACGAAGAACCCGGCCACGACGATGCCCACGGTGATGAGGGTCATCCACCGCACCGTGGTCCGCGGTTTGGCACGGTCCGCCTCGATGCTCCGCTTCTTGGCGACCTCGTCGCGGACGCTGCCTGCCAGGTCCTCCAGTGCCTGGGCCAGGCCCGGCCCCCGGTCGCCCGCCGACAGGATCAGCGCGGCCACCACTTTGTCGCCGGTGACGTCGCCGAGCTCGTCCCCGAAAGCGCGCAGGGCGTCCTCGGGACGCCAGCCCAGCCGCAGCCGGTCGGACAGATTCACGATCTGGGCCGCGAGTTCGTCCGGCGCGCCCTGACGACTGGCGATCATCGCCTGCTCCAGGCCCATACCCAGACGCAGCAGACCGGCCAGCCGCTGCGTCCACTCGCTGAGCGCCTCGAGCTGGCCGATGCGTTCCGCCGCGATCTGCCCAGGGGTGACCAGCCACGGCACACCGATGACCGCAGCCCCCAGCAGGATGCCCGCGACGAAGTTCCCCGAGCCCAGCCACACCGCGGCGAACACGATGGTCGCGGCGACGAGCAGGGCCCGCCGACGCATCCGGACGTCTTCCGTCTGATCCGCGGGGCCGCGCCGGGCCAGCATCCGCTGCCACCGCGGCGCCCGGCGCGGCGCCGCCGTTCCCACGATCCCGGCGACGACACCGACCAGCCCGCCCACGACGGTCATCCCGCTCAACAGCGCCCACAGCAGGATCACTGGACGCCTCCGACCTTCAGGGGCAGCGGCTCCGGCCAGGCCCCGTAGGGCTGTTGCAGCAGGCTGGAGTCGAATCCGACCCGGCGCAGATCGTCGATGCAGCCCGGGTCCATCCGCGGCACCGCCCGCAGCTCGCCGAACTCCAGGCCGGGGGAGAAGACCTCGTTGGTGGCCGGACGGCCGGACTCCCCGATGCCGGTCAGCTCCAGGACGTGGGAAACGTAGCGGTGGCGGCGCCCGCCGATCTGCGTCTCGTCCGTCATGTCGACATACACGATGAAGTCCAGCCCATTGGCGGTCTGCCGGTAGGCAAGCTGCTCGGACAGATTGCCCTGCGCCAGCGCGTACAGTTCCGCGATCCGGTCGAAAATGATGTCCGGGCGCCGGGCGTGGATCGTGCACAGGTTGCCGCCGGCTCCGTTGGTCAGCGCCTGCATCATCGCCACGACCTCCGGGCCGCGGACCTCACCGACCACGATCCGCTCCAGTGACATCCGCAGCGCCGGATGCATCAGATCCAGCAGCGTCACCTCACCGGCACTGCGCCCAGACGCGTCTTTCTCCCCGTTGGACTCCCGGCCGATCAGGGAGACGACCTGACGGTGGTAGCCGTTGGCGTGGGCGAACAGCTCGTCCTCGGTCTGGATGGTCGCGAACCGCGTCTCCGGGGCGAACTCCTTGAGCATCGCCCGCAGCAGCGTCGTCTTCCCCGCCTTCTGCTTCCCCGCGATCATGATGTTCTTCTCCGCACGCACACACGCACCCAAAAACTCGCGAAGGACGGGGTCGATCGTGCCCAAGGCCACGAGGTCGTCCAGGTCGGCGTGGGAGACGCGGTGCCGGCGGATGACCGCATACGTCATCGGCCCCAGCCCTGTGATGGCCTGCAGACGGGACCCGTCCTGCAACGACAGCGCCAGCGTCGGGTTGGCGGTGGAGACGGTCCGCTCCTGGTGCCCGGACCCCCGCGCCAGTTCCCGCAGCAGTTCGAGAAGTTCTTCTTCGGAGTCCGCGATAGGCCCGACCATGCGGCGCTCCCCGTCGCCGTAGTCCAGCCACACCTCGCCCGGGCCCTGAATGATGATGTCCTCGACCCGCTCATCGTCCAGATACGGCTGCAGCCGCCCCGCCCGGTACAGCAGGTCATACACGGCCCGCCGCAGGCCCTCGTCCTCCTGCGGGCTCATCGCCGCGGCATCCGACCACACCGCAACCGCCTCGGTGATCCAGTCCAGGCAGCGCTGCTCCTCACTGGCCCGGTTCATCCCGGGCGCCGTCTTCAGCAGCTCCTCGCGCTGCTTGGCAACCTGCGAGGCGATGTGCCGGGCGACCTTGTAGTCCACCGTGACCTGAGGCCCGGCCCCGAGCACCCCCGTGCCCGCGGCAGACCCGGCCGCAGTGCGCGCCGCCTGCCGGCTTGAGGGCTTGGCAGGCCGGCCGGGCGGCGGCATCACGGTCGGATCGGCGTGCAGGGGCCTACCGCGCATGGGACACCTCCGCGCCCCTCACCGGCGCGCCGGGCGGGCCCAGTCGGGCACGGCGGGCGGCCGCCCGCTGCGCCAGCAGGGCGCCCGTGGTGCGGGCAGTCTTCATCAGCGCGGATTTGGTGAAGTGGCGGGGCTGGTCGGCCCCGTCGGACAGCACCCGGGCCTCCTTCGGCGCGAACGGCAGGGTCGCCACGACGGGAACCTGCAGCACCCGCTGCACCTCACCCGCCGGGTACGGTCCTTCATCGATCACAATCAGGCCGACATCACCGACACGCTCCGACAGGGCGTTCACCCGGCTCTGGGCGGCCTGCAGGCAGCGCAACGTGTTGCGCACCACGACCAGGACGAGGTCGGCCTGCTCGGCGAGGACACCGGACGGGCCGACCGCCCCGCGGCGACCGAGGTCGACCAGGACGTCGTGCCCGTGGTCGGCGTCGATGCCACGGAACATCGTGGCGAGACCCTTCCAGACCGAACTGAGGCTTGCCGCCTGGGCGGGATCGGTGATCCCGGGCAGCAGCAGCCGATCGCGCGGCGACTCCGGCTTGCCGTCCTCGCCGCTCAGGTCGATCAGCTGCCGCCAGAACGCCTCACCGAACTCCCCCTTACGGGCCGCCACCGACAGATTCCGCAACCCGTACCGGTCCCCGAGCGTGCCCTGCAGCAGACCATGCAGCACCGCGCCCCCGTCCGGGTCGCACTCCGCAAGGATCATCCGCCGGCCCGGCTCCAACGGCCAGGACAGCAGCAGGGCAAGAGCACTGGTGGTCACCCCGGGAGCGCCGCTGCATCCGGCCAGCGCGATCACGGCCATCAGCTGTTCTCCGGAGCATCGAGGACCAGGCGCAGCGCGTCGGCCGAAACCCACGCGGCGACGGTCGGACCGTCATCTGCGGTCGTGGCCACGTCGACGACCACCACTCCGGTCCCAGGAGCCGCCTTCGACGCCTTCACCACCCGGCCGGCGATGCTCTGCGGACCGGCCGCGCCGGACTCCTTGCCCGCCTCGGCCGCTCCCGGAGCGGGCACGTGCACCAGCTGGACCCTCTGCCCCGGCACCAGCGCGGTAGCCGGAACCTGCTCGGGCTTGAGCCCGACCGGCACCAACTGCTCACCGGCCTTCACCAGAGAGTCCCTCGTGACCTGAGACGGGCTCAGCAGCGCCCCGGGCTTCAGCTCCACCGCCGCCCGCTTGCCCACCACCGAGTCCACATCGTGCGCGCGCACGGCCTTCACCGCGGGGTCCAGCGCGACCGAGGCCTTCCCGAGATCCTGTTCGGTGAGGACCTGGCCGACCTGCACGTCGCGCACCACCGTCACCACATCGGTGCGGTCCCCGACCTGGAGGAGGAGGACGGCGACGCCCGCGCCCCCGGCCGCGATCAGCGCCAGCGACAGGGCGATCACGCCGGGCCGACGTCTGCGGGCGGACACCCGCGGAGGCGCCACCGGACCTGCCTCCGAGGGCTGTGAGCGCACGGTCTGCCCGGGCACCGGTGACGTGGTCTTTTTCGTCTTGCTCAACGTTCTGTCCTTCCGGCCTTATCTGACGACCTGCAGCTCACCGATCGCCACTTGTGCCTGGGACTGCCGAATCTCGGTGAACTGCCCCTCTTCGCCACCACCGGCCACTTGCCAGTCCACCGTCCACGTCGAGGTCGCGGTCACCCTGTACTTTCCGGCGGGCTGAGAGGCGGAAGTCTGCGTGTATGTGTGACCGCAGGTCGGGGAGTCCCGCTTGCCGAGCGCCGCGGTGTACGGAGTGCCGGCACCCATGCAGGTGACTGTCGCGCCGTCACCCATCGCCCAGACGATGCGCGTCACCTTCGCCGTGGCGGTCACGGTCACGCCGCCAGCGCTGGCGCTGGTTGTGTTTGGCCCGAAGGTCGTCGGATTCTTGTTCACCCACAGCCACATGGGCATGCCTACGACGTAGGTGCCGGTGGCCCGCGGGCTTGCGATGTCAGGGCCGACGAGCTTCATCTTGTTGACGGCCTGCTGGGCGACGACCTCGGGGTCCACGGCAGGGACGTCCGGTGCTTCGGCGGCCACGATGTGTTCAGAGACCGGAGTGCCTCCTGGCCCGGTGTTACAGGTTCGCTGATACACAGCGCCTTCCTCGGGTGACCTGTCACCCCAGAACATGCTGCCCTCGGGCGGCTGAGGGTCCAGCCGCTCCACCGTGCACACCGGCTTGCCGGCCTTGCTTGAGCCTGTGGACCCAGAGGGCCGGGTATGGGATCCCGAACCCGCTGAGGACGACGACTCGTTGTCGGCCTCGCAGACCACCCACATACCCGCGCCGCTGCAGCCGCCCCCCAAGGGGACCCCAGCGACGGCCTGCGGGGAAGACAATGCAGCGATCACCACACCGGCCGCGCTCAGCAGGGCGGCTCTGGTCAGCAGGTGCGCTGTTGAGGAGTCACGGTGACGATCTTCCACTGATTCCCCCACTTCTCCGCCTCGACTTCGGTCACGTACCGGACCAACCGGTTCGTCGGCATATCCACGGGCTTCTGCGACTTGGCATAGACGAACTTCCATCCAGTGCTGTCGAGGCAGTCGGTGAGCTTGGCGTATGGGACCTTCTTGTCCGGTTTCAGCTCGTCAACGGAGGTGTCATGGGCGGGCTCACCGGTTGTCACGATGCCCTGCGACCTGAGCTCGCTGAGGTCCCGCTTAGTTGCCGACAGTGCCTGCGCAGCCGCGTACTTGGCCACATCAGTGCCGTCTACGTCGCCCTGGCTGTAGGCCTTCACCTGCTCTTCCCAGAACCTGCTGTAGGTCTGAAGAACAGTGCGCTTCTGCGCGACTAGGGGATCAGAGCTCTCGGATGGAGGCGTGCTCGGTGCCTCGGACGGTTGAGAGGCGGCCGAGGGGGCGGATGCAGGGCCGTCTGCACTCTCACCTCCTCCTTCGCCTCCGCAAGCACTCAATGCGATAACGGCACACAGCGCGGTCGATGCGGCAGTGATCTCTCGGAGACGAACAGCAGAGCAGTGCGCACGGTCTTTCACGGTGCCTCCCCGTACAACGTCGTACGACTGGACCGCTGCCCGCATCGGAGCTCGACACAGGAGCAGTCCCGCAGCTCGGTCAAGCTGCGGTGATGCGTTTGCGTGATCGCAAGATTACGCATATGCCAGCCAACTCCCAAGTCTGAAACGTGAGTTCACTCGAAGGTTGGGGGTGCTATTCGGTCACTTGTGAAACAGGTTGTCGATTTGTTTTCGTGTAGCTTTGCGGAGTCCTTTGCGGGACGCACCTGCAACTTCAGGGCGGCATTGCATCACAGCTCGGTCCATGACCGAGGCTGCCCGTGGTTCAACGGTGTCCAGACTTCGCCGGTCGGCCCCTGCACCTCGAGGTTCTCCAGGACCGCGGCGCCCAGCGGCACAGTGCGGGCCATGGCGGCGACGAGGGGGTGTTGCGCTGTCATGGCCTGCAGGTCGCTGATCCGGTTGTCCAGGACGTGCCGGGAGCCGCCGGTGAGGACGAACAGGAGGCGGGGGAAGACGGGGTACCAGCGCAGCCAGGCAGGCCCGGAAAGTGCCGGCTGGCGGGAGCGGTTCCGTCCCACCGGCTGTGGTTCATACGACCACAGGCGGGCGTAGTCGATCAGTTTCGAGGCGAGGCGTTCACTGCTCATAGTGGTGCGGTCGACCTCGACGAACGCCCTCAGTTTGGTCCGCTGCCCCGGGCCGGTGAGGGTGTAGTGCAACAGCGCGTCCGCGATGACCTTCTCGCCGTCGCCGAGGGAGTGGGACACCTCGGGTGTCCAGTCCAGAAAGCCGTGCTCGTCGCCGCGCTCGCGGGCGTCGGCCACGAATGCCAGGTGGGTACGCAGCACGGTGAGCGTGTGGGGGGTCTTCAGCGAGGCGGCGGTGGTGGAGGTGATCGGGTAGGCCGGCCGGCCCCGCAGGGCCGGGAAGTCCTTCACCATCCGGACCCCGGCACTGGTCAGGTACCAGGCGCGCATCCCGCGGGAGCGGGGCAGCACCGTGCAGTCGACCAGGCCCTGGCGGCGCAGCTCATTGAGCGGGGCGTTGACGGTCTGGCGTCTGACGTGGGGGCGCAGCAGGGCCTGGAGCTGACCGGTGGTGGCCATCCGGTGCTGCCCCAGTGCGGTCAGAATCTGGTTCGGGAGCGGTTCGACAGGGCTGGGGACATAAGCAGGAAAGGCGGGCGCGGCATGGACGGTGGTGGTCACTTGTAGGTCTTCTCCTGGCTGTCTGGTGGGGTGGTGGCGGTGAGCTGGGCGAGGAAGGCGTTGACGCGGCCGAGCTGGCCGCGGGCGCGGGTGGTGAGTTCGTCCAGGGGCGCGGTGCCGGCCGTGGTGCGGGCGGCGCGCTCGAACGCAGCCGTGTTGTCGGGGCGGGCGTAGGCGGCGAAGACGTCGTCGAGGTGCGGCCCCGTGATCTTGACCGGGCCGACGCGGCGGCCCTTGACCGTCAGCGACATGTAGTGGTCGAAGCGGTCCAGGGCGGCGACGACGTGCGGTGGGGGCTCATCGCCCCATTCGGCGGTGACGGGTGCGATGGCGGACTGGGAGCCGGCGGTGGAGGCGAGGGTGGAGGCGTTCTGCACCAGCGACAGCCGTACCGGGCCCGGGAGGCGGGCGAGGAGCTGGGTCATGCCGTGGACGTGGACCCGGTACTTGCGGAAGTCCTCGAACATGCTCGCGATCGTTTCGGGAGCGGCTCCGGTGAGGGTGATCAGCTCGTCGAAGTAGGCGCGGAACGGTACCCGCCTCGCTTCGGGCACGTCCCGGCGGGAACGGACGGCGCGCAGCAGGTCCCGGGCCAGGAGTGCGGTGATGAGCCGGTCGGTGGGTCCGTTGCCGCCGGGGCACACCCACACGATCATCCTCTCGTCCATGGCGGCGCGGATGTTGTAGACGCCGGCCGCCTGGCCGAGGAAGGCGCGGGTGACCGGGTTGGCGGCCAGGCGGGTGAGCGGGTTGAGAACGACGGCGAACGCGTCGACGGGAAGCGTGGGGAAGACGGTCTGCCACCAGGCGCGGGTTTCGTCGTCCAGCCGTCCTTCCACTCCGGCCAGTGCCGTGGTGCGGAAGGCGGGGTCGGTGAGCAGGGGCCGCACATGGAAGAGCGTGGTCTGGTCCTCGGGCCGTCCGGCCTGGCAGGCGGCGGAGTTGACCGCGACCAGGACCGCCAGGGAGGCGGTGAGGATGGTCAGTGCGCGGGGCGCGGTGGCGTCGTCCCAGCCGAGGACAGAGGCGAAAGCGTCGGCAGTGGCTTCGACGACCTCGTGCGCGGCCTGGCCCTGGCGCATGTCGAGCGGGTTCCACGAGCTGACCTGCGGGACGGGCCCGTGGGCGCCCAGGTCGATCAGCGCTGTGCGGTTGGCGAGGGTGGTGTGGGCGAGGAACGGCAGGGCGCGGGGCCAGGAGTCACGGTGCGGGTCGACGAACATCAGCCCGCCCCCGGCATGAGCCCAGCCGATCGCCTGCGCGAGGGCCCGCTCGGTCTTGCCGCCGCCGGCTTTGCCCACCCCCACCTCGAACAGCGTCTCCCTGGCGTAGGTGGCGACCAGGCGGTGGCGGCCGTCCGGGCCCTGGTGAATGCCCTGCAGCAGCAGTTCCGGGTTGCCGAACTCGAACGTCGGCAGGTCACCGGCGAGCAGCGGCAGCCGGCAGTGCACGGTGGGCGGCTTGAGCAGACCGGTCAGTTCGTCCAGCCGTACCCAGTTCGGGCGGGGCGGCTGGCAGTGCCCCAGCTCCCAGCGGCGCTCGAAGCCGCGTCGGCTGGGCCAGCGGTCCGCCCCCAGCCGCCACGGCCCCAGGTGCCAGCCGCGCATCGCCCACCGCGAGCCACCGCCGAACACGTCCAGGGCGGCCTGGAGTTGAGCGAGGCGTGCTTCGGCCCGCTCCTCGGTGTCGGAGGCGCACATCACCAGCAGCTGTACGCGCACCAGATGGTCGTCGTCGGCGAGTTTCCCCAGCGCTTCCGCCGGTTCCACCCGGCGCGGCACCGGCGGCATCACCAGCCGCCGGCCACCCCCAGCACCACCCCCGCCCGGCTTGCCGCCGATCAGCTGCTGCAACTGCCAGCCCAGCGAGTCCTCCACCCCGCCGGCGTCCTGCCGCAGCCACCGCGCCGCCCGCTGCGCCTCCCGCCGCTCACGGCGGCGGGCATCCGACATCAGCTGCATCCGCCTGGCCCGCAGCGTCCACTTCGGGGCGCGCTGGATGTCGAGCCGCAGTTCGGCCAGGTCTCCCAGTCCGGCCCGCAGGTCGGAAACGGCATCGACCAGGGGCTGCAGCGGGTCCGGATCGAGCGGAACGTCCCGCAGCGGGGCCGTGGGCTTCCCCCGCAGGATGAACTCGGCCCGCACGACATGCGTGCGCGGTTTGTCGGCGACCGGCCGGCCCCGCTTCACGGTGACGGCCGGCCCGAACGGCGTGATGGACAGCAGCCGCTCACCACCGGCGGGTCCTTCGATGCGGTAGCGCAGCGGGCTGGAGCCGTCGGCGCGGAGCCGGATCTGCACGGCCTTCGTACGCCGCGGCGCCCACCACGGCATGGACGTCGACGCCCGGGCGAGCTGCGCCCCGCGCCGAAAGATCTCTTCCAGACCGGGGTCGAAGTGCCGTGCGGGCACGAGTTCCAGCGCCATCCGCTCGGCGGAGGCCTTCCTGGCGAGGCGCCGCAGGATCCACTCGGCCAGCGCCCAGCACCCGGCGACGAACAGGCCGAGGAGATACCAGTGGGCGAGCAGCCACCTGGTGACGTCGACCAGGCCGGACAGCAGGCCGATGGCGTCGCCGACCGGTGTGGCGAGGGTCAGGTGCGGGGCAGCGGGATCCACGCGGGCTCCCCTTCCGTGGTCGGGGTGGTGCGGGTGAAGTGCAGGTCAGTGATGCGGCCGTCGGTGTGGGTGCCGCCGCGGTCGGTGCCCGCCCACACCAGGTGCACCACCGCCCGGTCCAAAGCGCCGTCCTGGCGGGCGACGGCGGCCTGGATACGGAAGCGAGCAGTGGCGAACGCCGGCGGCGCAACCCCCCGCCTGGCGGCCCTGAAGTAGGCGGGCCAGCGGTCGCGGCCGACACCGGTCGCATCAGCGCGCAGCAGTGCGCGGCCGACCGCGAGCAGCTGCCGCTCGTCGTCGGCGTCGAGGTCGGCAGGCCAGGCGGTGTCCAGAGCCTGCTGGATGGCCCAGTCACCCGCCGTCCCCTCGCCGTGCGGCGGCAGCGCCGACACGGTCGCTGACGGTGAAAGTGCCGGGCCGGACGGCGACGAGGCTGCGGCTTTCTTGGGTGTGCTCTGGGCGGCAGGCTGCGCGTGCGAGGAAGAAGGTGACGGGTGCCCGTGGCGGAAGGTGGAGGCCTGGTGTGCCGGGGTGGCGGCTTCCCGGGGACCGGACTGGTCCGGCCACGTCAGCACGGCCGCCCCCGCCACGGTGAGGATGAGGGTGGCGGTCAGCAGCAGGCGCGGGGAGCGGGGGGCGGCTGTGGTCATAGCAGGCGGGCTCCTCCCGCGTAGCCGGACATCGCGTCGACCGCGTCCAGCCGGACGACCGTTCCGGGGCGGGCGGCGTTGACCATCTGGCCTGAGCCGATGTAGATCCCGACGTGGTAGATCGTGGAGTCGCGGCCGGGGGCGTAGGCGTAGAAGACGAGATCGCCGGGCTTGAGCGCGCGCGTTCCCGCGCTGGCGGGGATCCGCTGACCGACGCCGGCCTGCGCGGCCGCGGTGCGCGGCAGGCGGACCCCGGCCTTCGCGTACGCGTAGGTGGTCAGGCCGGAGCAGTCGAAGCCCTTGATGTTCGTTCCGCTTTTGCCGCTGGGGGAGCAGCAGATGCCGGTGCTGGGCCCGTTCGCGGTGCCGCCGCCCCACGAGTACGGGACACCCCGCTGGGCGAGCGCCGCCTCGATGACGGTCCGGGCGTTGCCGGTCACGTTGTCCAGGGCCGGGGTTTTGGCGGCGGCGGTGTACTGGTCGATCCAGCCACGGACGTTGGCGACGTACTCGGCGGACCGGTTGTACTGGAAGATCGCTGCCCTCAGCTGCGACTCCTTCGCCAGGTCGCGTCCCTTGCCGCACAGGTAGACCGCGGCACCGAGGGCGGCGTCGTCGGCATTGTGAGGGTCTGCGGTTCCGTCGCCGCCAGCGTCTTTGCCGACACCGTCCCAGGTGGAGGGCAGGAACTGGAAGGGGCCGACCGCACGCTCGCCGCTGGCGGTGCCGTCCCAGCGGCCACCGTCCGTGTCCGGGAAGAGGGTGGTGTTCCCACCCGCACCGGAGCCGTTGAGGAGAACCCCGTAGATCCTGGGCCGGATGTCGCCATTGCCGGCGACACTGCGGCCGATGGCGTGGTTCGACTCGACCTTGGCGATCCCGGCCAGGACCGGCCAGCGCATCCCCCGGCACTTCGGCACATGCTTGCCGACCTGCCGGACCGCCCTCTGGTAGGCGGCCAGCATCCGCGGCGGAATGTCGGCGACCTTGCCGCCCACAGGGATCCCACCGCCGTCATCCTGGGCTCCGGTGGCCAGGGCCACATACGCGCCCACCGAGTTGGCGATCGGGGCCACGCAACACACTGCACCGAACAACAGCAGCAGCCCCGCGCACCCCCACCGCGTGAGACGGCGACCCCGCCGGACAGACCTCATCCTTTCTCACCCTCCTCGCCTGACGGGTCATCCGGCCGGGACCGTTCGCTGCGCAGACGCTCGGCATCGGGCGCCGTCCTGCGCATCAACTCCCGCATCCGCTCCCGCGCCTCCTCCCGCGCCTGGCTGCGGGCCCTGCCACCGCCAGGCAGGACGGGGCCACCGTGATCGCGCTGCGGCATCGGCTCACTGCCCGTCCGGCGAGCCGACGGCGCTGCCGGGTGTTCCTCCGCCCTGCTCACGGACCGGAACCCTCCTCGCCGGCCGGGGGCCGACAGGCCCCGGGAAGCCGGGGAGGGGCCAGGGCCGGTGGGTGGAGCACTGCGTGGCGGGGCTGCTTCCGGGCCGGTCCGGGGCGTGGATGCAGGCGGCAGGCTGCGGCTGGTGAACGGGGCGGGTCCGCCGCGGTCGTCGGCGTGCTCCTGCAGAACCCGGCCGACGTGGTGTCCGGTGGCGGTCCAGGCCCGGCCGTCCTCGCGCAGCGTGTTGCCCCACACCTGGACCTGCTGGCGGGCATCGCGCGAGAACTGGGAGCCCTGTGTCCGAGCCCTGCCGACGCTGGCCGGCAGCCCGATGGTGGCCGCGTAGGCGGTGCGGCCGCCGCGGTGCAGGAGGCGGTAGCCGCGAAAGCGGACCAGCCGGTTGTGCGCACGCGTCGACAGCAGCGTGCGGTCGCTGTTTTGATCGTGCAGCACCTGCCCGGTCCTGCGGTCGGCGACCTCGCCGTCCTCGTCGCGGTAACGGTCAGGCGGACCACCGGGCCGTGACGGCCCCGCAACGCCTCCCGGTCTACCGGGCCGTGGCGTCCCGCCCGTGCCCGGGCCGCCCAGCCCGCCTGGAGTGCCGCGGTCGGGCCCACCGGCGTCGGGGTCGCCGGCTGCGGTGGGCTTGCGCCACTTCGCCAACTGCTCCCACTCCGGACGGCGTCCGATCAGCAGCCCGTACCCGCCCTTGGCACCGAGCCGTGCGCCTTCTCCGCCGAGGGCGGCGGCCGCGGTCAGCGGGGCGAGTCCGCGTCCGGCCTCGGCCGTCGCGTCGGAGAGGAGCCGGCCGGTGTCCACGGGCATGCCCGCCCCGTCGACGAGGGAGCCGAGCGCCCCCATCAGCCGCTGCCGGGTGCCGAGCATCCCGAACCGGCCGCCCCCGCCTCCGGTGAGGGCACGCAGCCCGCCGCCTGCGCTGTATCCGCCCAGGACGGCGGGGGAGTTCATGGCGAGGGTGGCGCCGAGTTCGGAGGTGTCGCCGGGCAGGTGGGTGCCCCCGACCCTGGCGTAGCGCATCCGCATGGCCATCCGCCGGCCGAAAGAGGCGATGCCCGTCAGCAGCCTGCGGTGCCCGGCCGCACCAGCGACCGCGAGGACATCGATCAGCAGGATCCGCTCCACCAGCAGGTCGGGCCCTTTGCTGACGGTGGCGTCAACGGCGATCCCGAAGAACGGGATGAACGCGCAGATCCCGACCACGGCCCCGACCGCGATCCCCCACAGCGACAGCCACTTCCACACCGACTGACGCGCAGGGCCCGGCAGCATGCCCGCAATGAACGCGACACCGCCTGCGGCGGCGGCCGCCGCGCACACGCCCTGAGTGCCCAGCAGCACAATCGCGGACGAGAGCAGCATGCCGCAGATGAACAACGCGCCGATCAGGAGCAGGAGCGCGCCGCCGACCCGCCACCAGGTGGGCTTCTCGGCGTAGGCAGCGCAGGCTTTGCCGACGTCCCCGGCCTTGTTCATGTCCGACAGGAAAGCGGTGAACTCCTGCTCCTCCTCCGACGGGACGAGCGCTTGATTCAGCAGGTCGGAGCCAGCGCCGAACGACTCAGGGAGGGTGTCGGGGAGGTCTTCAGCGCCGCGGTCGCCTCCCTCCTGTCCCCGTTCGCAGTACGCCTTGGCGGGGCCTTTGATCAGGTCGCAGTGGTCCTTCCCCTTCTCCGGGCCCCTGGCGCCCTTTCCTGCCCTGTAGCCACCGGAGATCCACTTGAGGTGGACGGTGTAGGCCTTGCGGTCGGCTTCCTTGGCAGGGTCGAGGATCCGCCCGTACTGCAGCAGCATGTACGGCTTGACGATCAGTGCGTTGGTGACGGAGTCCTGGATCGGGCGGGCCACCTCCGCCGCCGGGACGGGCCCCTTGCTCTGCTCCTCCATGCACGTGAGTTCCTGACGGCCGGCCATGCCGTCACAGGGGGACTTGCTGGCGATCTTGCCGCCCCAGTCGTAGGCGTTCACGCTGCGCTGCGCGACCTCGGCACCCACCTGCTGCGCCTGGCCGAGCGGCCCGTCGGCAGCCAGCAGGTAGTCGGGACGGACGAACGCCGAGGCGGCGAACGCCGCGATCAGCAAGGTCAGGAAGATCTCCCCCAGACCGCGGCCGACCCGGCCCCGCACCAGCATGAAGCCGGCGAACACGAACGCCCACGCCAGCAGCAGCCCCTTCAGCCCGAGCGCGTCGACGACCACATCGTTGTAGGCGTCGGCGACTTCCTGCGCCGGCCGGGCGAGGATCTTCAGCAGCGGGAACCGGAAAGCCACCTCGATCGCCCACCCGGCCAGCCCCACCAGCAGCCGGATCAGCGTGAACAGACCCGACAACGCGAACGCCAGAGCCTGCGTCTTGAAGGCAACGACGGATCCGCCCTCGGCGTTCAGCTCGTAGCCGTTGATCGGCACGCCCTCGGAGGAGGTGATGTTCAGCGGCGCCAGGAGGTCACCGGTCTCGCCCGTGCTGCCGGCCGCATACACGACCTGGCTGTTGACCATCACGAACACCACGGCGAGCAGCACCGTGATGGCGGCGGAGCGGAGCGTGCCGGGACTGGGGGGACGTGCCATGGTCAGACCTGCCCGCTCTTCACACCGGCAGAGCCGGCCGACGGCTCGGGCACATCGGTCGCCGTGGCTGCGGTCGAGGTGCTGCGATGCCCCGGGGTGGTGGTGATGGACGCGGCGATACGGGCGATGCGAGGGATGACGGTCTTGACCCGTCCGGTGTTCTGCCGCGGGCAGGTCAGCAGGAACTCGCCTTCGCGGCCGCTGTAACCGACGGGGGACAGTCCGCTGGTCACCAGCCGCACCAGTTCCTCGTCGTCGGGGTTGAGGCCGATGAACTCCAGGCCGCGGCGGGCGCGTGCCCGGTCGGCGGTGCGGGCCAGCGCCCGGTAGGCCATCAGACCGCGGTCGGGCCCGAGTTCCTCGGCGTCGTGGGATCCGGCGATCAGGCCGGCGCCGTGCTTGCGGCCGTCGTGGAGGATCTCGTGCACGAGGGCGGTTCCCTCGGCCGACGAGGTGAGCCAGTACAGCTCGTCCAGGACGACGGCGGTGAACCGCTGCGGGTCCTCGAACGCGGTCTGCCGCGCGAGCGCCGCGATCAGATACAGCACCGCGCGGCCGATGAGTGCTTCCAGCGGCTGCTGATGCAGGACCTCGGGGTTGTCGAAGGCGGCCTTGGGCGGCAGCTTCAGTCCGGCCGTAGTGATCACGATCATGTCGGAGGCGCTGGAAGCATCCAGCCTCACCGGCGGCAGCGCGGGATCGAACACCATCCGGGCGAGCGGGTTGGAGGCGACGACCCGGATGAGGCCGGCGAGGGTGGCGGCCGCGTCCTGCCGCCTGCCCGCCTCGCTCGCGCTCATCTCCTCAAGGACGTCCAGCACGCGCTGCATGGACCGCTGCTCGCCGGCGGCGGCCCGCTCGACCGCGTGGTGGAGGACCTCGCCGCTGGTGCTCATCGGGCCGATGCCGAGCTGGAGAGTGAGGTAGGACAGGGCGTAGTGCCGGCCCTCCGGACCGTCGAACATCCGCAGCGGATCGATGGACACCTCAGCCCGTGCGGCGTCGACGATCTGCACCCGGCCCTTCGCGGCGCTGCGGGCGAACGTGGCCCACTCGCGCACCGGGGTCCGGTCGATGCAGATCGCGCAGCCGCCGCGCGCCCACACGGCCTCCGCGATCAGTTTCTGCAGCACACTCTTGCCCGCGCCGAGGTCCCCGACGATCCCCATCGATGCCGACGCGTCCTGCTTGGGCGCGTCCGCGACGTTGATCATCACGGGGCGGGTGGTGCCGCCATCCAGGTCCAGGCCGAGAAACATCCCGTTCGGATCACCGACCTCGCTCGTGGTGAAGGCGCCGGACAGGGCCCAGTCCTCGGAGACCTGGTGCTGGGTGAACTCCCGCACCACGCCCGGCCTCGCCGTCCCGGGCAGTCCCAGGGTGAACAAGGCTTCCTGCAGTCCGGCAGGGCGCACCGCCCGGTAGTCGGCGCCGCTGAGCAGCGCGGTCAGCGCCCGGGCGCGTGCGTCGCAGGCGGCGGCACTGGCCCCCCATACCGTCAGCACCGTCACGGACTGCACCTCCACCTCCACGGACGTGCGGGACAGGCGTGCGTCCAGCTCGCCCAGGTCGCGGGCGGCGTCGGTCAGGGAGGCCGGCATGCCCGTGGGCCGGGCGTCGTACTGGTCGGCCTGGTCGATCAGCTCGTTCTTCTTACGCCGCACCTGATCCCGGGCCTTCTCCGCGGGCACCAGCGTCAGATCGACGGCGTAGTCGACCGGGAAGTCGAGCATGTCCAGCTGCGCGAACAGATCCGCGGCCTGCGCACCGACTGCCGGCGGACACTCCGCCAGGACGAGCTGCGCCTGGTAGCCGACCCCGGCGTCGGACTCGACCTGCAGCCACCGCCGCCGCAGCGGCGACCCGGCCTGCAACCGCCACCAGGCGGTGCGGCCCGACCGCGTGATCCGGCCCGCGCCCTTCAGCTCGCCGTCCTCGTCCAGCGCCGGGTCGATGCCCCCCTCATGCAGGCGCGCCTGGCCGAGATCGGCGTAGCTGGGAGAGCGCAGCACCCCGCCCTGGACCTGGCCGCCGTACAGGGTGCTGGTCTCGGCCTCGGTCAGCAGCGGCTCCGCCAGGCCGCGGTGCAGGGCGTGCTGGACCATCCACACGATCTCCGCCGGACGGGCCGGACGGAACGCGATCCCCCCGGCGAGTGCGGCCGTCACCCGGGATGCCTGCTCGCGGTACGCGGTCACCTCACGGCGGGCCACGGGTCCGGCCCGCATCCCGAGCACGGGGGCGACGTCTGCCCACATCGCTCCCAGCGACGCGGCCGCCTGTGCGCCCGATTCGTTCTGCAGGGGCACCGCCAGCCACAACGTGCGGCGGTGCATCTCCTGGCCGTCCAGCAGGCTCAGGGTCGCCTCGACGTTCTCCACCCACGGATGCGCACCCTCGCCCGGTGCCTGCCCGGCGGGCTCGATGCCCTCGATCATCCTCAGGGCGATCTCACCGGGATCGACCTGCGCGCACAGCCCGAACAGCCGCGGCGCCCCGGACAGGGACCGCACCAGATGCGTGACCTTCGCGAGCTGCTCCTCCCGGACTGCGGCGGGCACGTAGGTGCCCTGGACGGTGTCCGTTCGCCGCCCCTGCGCGTCGGGGCCGGGGTGCAGGCGGTAGACGGCCCACACGCTTCCCTGGGTCGACCAGACCAGGTGGCCTGCGATGTGACGGACGGGGACCCTCACCGCACACCCCCCGTCTCCTGGACACGGGCCAGCAGCTGCTGCACACCGGACACCGGCGCCACCGACACCGGCCGCGCCTGCTGCCGGGTAGGCGGCACCGGCGACCGGCGGCCCGTCCGGGCCCGGACATCACCCTGCTCTTGGGCGGCGTGCTGCCGCACCGCCGCAGGAACGGTCGGATCATCTCCTTCGACGGTGAAGCCGCCCAGCAGGGGACGGGTGACTCGGTCGCGGGCGGCCCTCCCGCCCACCCGGCCGCCCTGCGGCTGCCAGGCCAGCAGCACCCAGCCCAGCGCCGCCTGCAGCGGGGCACGCCCTTTGACCTTGGGCCGGCGTACCGCCCACACTGCCAACACCCAGGCGACCACGGGAACCGGGCCCATCCACGACCACCAGCTGATGGTCTTGACCAGGAGGAACCCGCCGCCGACGAGGACGACGATCTGCGCGGGGGTGTAGGGGCCGAGCGGGATCTTCCAGTCGGCGATCTTCCCCAACACCCACGGATGACGGCGCGCGGTCGTGTAGAAACGCCCGACCCTGCTCGCGGCGGTCGCGCTCACAGCGCGCCTCCCGCACCCTGGGAGCCCGCGCGCGCGGCCGGATCGGTTCCCTGTACGAGTCCCGGGACGGCGGGGGCGCCGCTGGCGGGGTTCCTCACCTCGTCGGTGAACATGTCCGCGAGGTCCTCGCGGGAGTCGTACAGGCCCAGCGCGATGATCATCAGCAGAAGGGCGCCGATCCCTGCCTTCAGGCTGAACCGCTGAACCATGATGACGACGACCAGCACGATCAGTCCAGCCCGCAGGCCCTTGGTCGCCCAGCCCTCGAACATGGAGATCCAGCTGTCACCGAACTCGTCCATCTTCCCGGCCAGCACCACGTCGCGCACCGAGTTCACCGCGCACCCCCGCCCTGCACGCTCCCGGACTGCAGCGCGGCGACGTCCCACCGGCCGGAGCGGGCCGTGAGCGCGAGCTCATAGGCCAGCGGCCACCGCCCGGCACCATCACGCGCCTCGGCCTGCACCCGGACCCGGACCCTCGTTCCCTCGGCCGGTACCGGCCCGGCGGCCGCGGCTTCCTCGACGGCCGACACCTCGCCGACGGTGACCGTCGAGTAGGGGGCGGGGGAGACGGCCGCGAGCCTCACCCCTGGCGCCAGGTACCGGACGACCTCTCCGCTACCGGTGAGGTAGGCGCCGAGGAACTCACCCACCGTCGACGACAGGGCACCCTCGGACGGAACCCTCACCGTGAACGGCGACTTGGGCACCGTGGCCCGGGCCGGACCCGCCACCACCCCCGGGGCGCCGGTCACCGCGAACGAGGCGGCCCTCCTGTCGGCGGTGACGGGGACGGTGAAGTAGCGGACCGTGCTGTCGGCGTACTGTGCAGCGACTGTCACGGCCCAGGCGTCCTTGTCGCGCTGCACACTGCGCACCGCGGTCACCGACTTCAACTTCGGCTGTGCACCGGCTGCCGGGTCCGGCAGGGCGACGTCCGGGGCGAGGGACTGCGCAAGACGCGCCTGCACACTGTCCGCCTCGTCCGCACGGCTGCGCAGCCACGCGTCGAGGAACACCTGCGCATAGCCCGCCGGGTCGGCCGCGACAGCCGCCGTGCGCACCGGGGCCGGCCGGTTAGGGACGGCGGCCTCGGCGGTGGCCGGACCGGAGGCCACCGCGACGGCCAGGGCGACGGGCCCGGCGGCGATAGCGGTGAACAGCGCCAGGCGCGACAGGCGCACGCGCCGCCGCATCTTCTCCAGCTCGACCCCCGCGGCGATCGCGGGGGCGGCCTCGCTGCGCGAGGGCTTCTTGCCCAGAGGCATGGTCAGACTCCCAGGTCAGGAATGGTTGTTGCTGACCTTGAGGTAATCCGTCAGCCCCGACCCGACCACCGACCACACAACCCCGACCACGATCACGAACCGGTCACGAAACTCGTGGTCGGCCCGACCACAGCCCCGACCATGGCCCCCACAGGTCCACAGCGGACGGGCCCCCTCACCATCACGAACGGGGCGAGGATGCGCGTGCCGGCACGCGGGAGGACGAAGCACGGCCCCGGCTGCGTATGGGCGGAGCGACTGTGCAGCCCGAGGCGACTGTGCACACTCGCTCGCGCTCGCCGACTATGCAGGTCCCCCATGCTCGTTGTGCAGGAGGCTGCACAGTGAGCGCCGGGGCCACTGTGCACCCGCGAGTGTGCACACCGACTGGCACGCGAAGGGGTCTCTTGGTCGGTCCGACCATGGGGCCGACCAAGACTGGTCAGCAGGCAGGTCAGTGTTTCGCGGCGGGTGGTCGGAGACGGCGGCCTGCCTGGTCGGGACGCGGGGAAGGCATCGTGCTCGGCCCGACCACGGATCCGACCATGGCGGACGTCTCGGTCGGCTTCGTATGTGGCTCGATGAAGCCAAGCGCAGCCCGGAGACCATTCTGTGGTTCGGTGAGCTGCCCTCCGACGTTTCTCCGGACACTCACGCCTTCGGGGTGGGGTTCATCAACAGCTTCCTCGACAAGCACCTGGATGCGCCCGCAAAGCCCTTGAGTGAGTGATAGTCGGCGGCCTGGAAAGAGCCACGCTGCGACATCGAACAATTGTCTCGAACTTGATCAGCGAATTCGCAGTTCAGGGGCGGACACTGGCCGATAACGAGTCGCATGGTCAACGAGGGGAACGACGGCTTCACGCTGCCCCGGGGGCGACAGTTTTCTACCGGCCGGAGGACGGCCCGCTTCCCCCACCGCTCTCCGGCGTGGACACCTCAGTGCTCACGCAGGGCGAGTGGCGTGAGGTCCGCCTCTACGGCAGCACCACCTTGGGCGGACTCCTCTTCAACGCCTGCGACTGACACCAGGCCGATGACTTCCGGGTCACTGCTCTCGAGGCCGAGAACCTGAACGGTGACGCTGGCGCCGGCGAGCCTCTCCCGGGTCGTCGCCCGGCCGGGAGAGGGGGTGGCGACGCGGGCTCGGTGCGCGCCTGCCGACCCGATCCACTGGTCGGTCCGACCACGGGGCCGACCACGTTGTTCAGCGCGCTTGTTGTCGGATCGTGATCTGCGGTCGGGGATTGTGGTCGCCTGTCTGGTCGGGGCGGGCCGGTGGGCTGACCTGCATGGAACTCGTGTGTGTCTCCTCACCCGGTGGCCTGGGCCGACCCGTGGGCGTGATCCGCCTCCATGTCTCTGGCGGCCGCGTGTACCGGGCGTGCGGGGTGCCGCAGTGAGCGGCTTCGGGGCGGGAATCCGCCGGGGCGTGATGGCCGCTGATCAGTTCACGCAGATCGCCAACGGACTGTTCCGGGACGGCCGGTTGTCCTACCGGGCGAAGGGGATCTTCGGGCACGTCAGCACGCACCGCAGCGGCTGGCGGGTGACGATCGCGGACCTGGTCCGCCTGGGCCCCGACGGCCGGGACGCCGTTCGCGCCGCTCTGAGGGAGCTGGAGGAGCACGGCTATCTGATCCGGGAGCGCCTGCGCCACCCCGACGGGACCCTCGGCGAGAGCGTCTACTGCATCACGGACCGTCCCGCCGTCTTGAGTAACCTGCCGTCCGGGGCCCGCTTTGTGGCTGGAGGACCGCAGGCGGCCGGGACGGCCGATGAGTTCGGAGCGGGGATCCGCCGGGGTGTGATGGCGGGGGATCAGTTCACGCAGATCGCGAACGCCTTGTTCAGGGACGGCCGATTGTCCTTCAAGGCGAAGGGGCTGTTCGGCCTGCTCTCCACGCACCAGGAGGGCTGGCGGATGACGGTTGCCGGCCTCGCCCGCCATGGCTGTGACGGCGAGGCGGCTGTCAAGAGCGGGCTGAAGGAACTGGAACGGCACGGTTTCCTCGTCCGCGAACGCGAGCGCGGCCCAGATGGAACGCTCGGTGCGGCGGTGTACTTCATCACCGACCTGCCAGCCCTGCAAAACCACAGGTCACAACCAAAGTCGGGTTATCCACCAGTGGATGAACCTACGTTGGCCAATCGCCCCACTAAGAAGACCATCAGTAAGAAGACGAACAAGCAGAAGACCAGACCCCTCCGTCCCTGCGACCGCGCCGCCAGCGCACCGGGCTCCTCGGGCAAGGTACGGCCCAACGCAGCAGCGTCCGCGTCTCCCGCCGACAGCTCGCCCGCAGTACCTTCTACGTCCGACATCCCGCCGGTGCCTGCGGCCGATGAGATGCATCCCGGGATCCATCTGCTGCTGGAGATCGGAGCCGCTCGCCCCGAGCTGCTACTGACTGGGAAGGCGCTGACCGACCAGGGCCGCGTCGTGACCGTGATGCTGGAGTCCGGCTGGACCAGCACCCAGCTGCGCCACGTCATCGCCGGCCGCCCCCTGCCCACCCCAGTGCGCACCAGCGTCGGCGCGATCATCGCAGCCCGCCTGCGCGCCGCCCAGGCCTACCCACCACCCGCCACCCTCACCAGCCCCCACCACGACGGCGTCTTGGACGACGAACCGCCCGCCCACCGGGCGGTCGAGCGGCCGTCCACCGGACCCGCGGCCCGCACGGTCACTGAAGCCCTGACCTACCGCGCACTGGCCGAGTGCGCCGGCTGCGGCGTCCCCGGCACCGCCCCCGGTGAAGACCTCTGCCCGGCCTGCCTCGACTGGCCCCTGTGCTCCACCTGCCCCGGCCCCACCCCACGCCGCGCCCACCCTCACAGCGACGGCCGCTGTACCACCTGCTCTACGGCCTCCACCGGTCCGACGGGGGGAAGTACGTCATGACCACTCCGACGACACCCGCCAGCGAGTGCGAAGGGCCGTGCGAGCCCGAAGCGGAGGGCAACCTCTGCAGGTGCGGGGATGACAGCCACGCGCTGACACCGCGCCCACGTGGCGTGGCGCAACCCCCGCAACCGCGGGGACGACGGCGACATACCCGCGCCAAATGTCGGAGTAGCCCCCGCGGGCGCCGGGACGACGCGATCCGCACTCCGGCCCCGATCCTGCGCTGGGAGCAACCCGCGAGGGCGCGGGGACGACTGAACCGCATGACGCAGAAGACACCCGGACAGCGTCGTCCCCGCACCCGCGGGGACCGGCTGCTACGAACCGGCACGGTTTCACAGCTGATGGCTCGAAGCAGGGCGGCCTCCTGAAGATCACTGACCTGACGCCCGACCCCGTGGGTATTCATGGCGGTATACTTTCCGGTGTGGATACGACGATCAAGATCGGTGCGGAGACCCGCGACAAGCTCGCCGCTCTGGCCGAGGCCAGGAACATGTCGATGCGGGCTTTGATCGAGGAGTTCGCCGCGACCGCGCTCACTCCTGCGCAGTTGCGTGAGCGAGCCGAACGCACAGACGCGTTCTTGGCCGCGGAGTTCGGGCACCGGGTCAGCGACGACGAAGCCGGCGCCTTGCGTGAGCGGATGCGGCAGGCGCAGAACGCCGGTCAGGCTCGGGTTCGGGGCACGGCGGCGTGATCGTCGAGCACTACGTCCTGGACAGTCGCACACTCCTTGCCCTGGGGGGCAACAAGCAGGTCTCCGGGCTCATCCACATTGCCGCGGGGGACCCCACGGTGCGTTTGTGGGTCCCCATCGTGTGCGTGCTGGAGGCCGAGCGTGAACGGGCCGGGATCGTGGACTACCTGGGTATCCTCGATGTCCTGCACACCTTGGACGCCGACTATGCGACGGCACACGCGGTCGCCGATCTGTATCGACGGAACGTCCCCTTCGGCGTAGGGGCCGCCGTACACGCCACCCAGCCCACGCTGGACCGACCCGACGGTGCCGTCGTCGCCACGGTCGCGCCCGCCGACTACGACGGGCTCGAAGCCCCGGTCCTCGACCTCAATCGGTAGGCGGTCTGCAGCACATCGGCGTCAGGCGTACGGCAGACCATTCACACCCTCCCTGGACTCCGCCTGCGGGTTCGTATGCTCCCCGCACCCGCGGGGACGGTCCCGCGCACCCCTGCGCGGGTCTAGGGGGGCCGATGGACCACTCGGAAGCAGTGCGGTTCAGCTGATGCGGCGCCGGCCTGCGATGTCGGTGACCTTCGTGCGAGCCTTGAGCTCCTCCTCGAGCTGAGCTGCTCGGAGAGCGAGGAACTGGATCTGGGACGTCATATCCACGGACCCCGACGTCCCGCCAGCGCCAGTAGGACGCCTCCGGCAGCCACTCGATCCTCTCGCCAGCCTCGTCGTGGGCGTAGGTCGCTGGAACCGTCGCTGTCCCGGCTCGGCGTGCTCGACGGCCGATCTACAGGTCCTGAACTGCGCGTAGGGCGGCGTCCACGCGGGCCATGGCCGCGGGGTCGACGGGGCCGAGGAGTTTGGCGCCGTCGAAACGGTCGACGCGCAGCTGGACGATGTTGACGGCGACGGCGGTGCAGGGGAACGGGTCGCCGATGACGACGGACATGGCGGTGTCGGGGTAGCGGCCGCTGTCGTGGAGCATGATCACGAGGACGGCGCCGTAGGCCTCCTCGAGGCCGGTCAGGCTGATGATGAGGACGTTGCGGCCGTCGGGCAGCGACCAGATTTCACCACGGTTCACAGACTGTCGCCCTCGCCCGCCAGGTCGTCGCCGAGGCCGAGCGTGGCGAGCTGCTTTGCAGCATCCAGCGTGGCAGCGCGGCGGGCGGCGCGTACCACGTACGCGTTCACGGAAAGGCCAGCGTCGGATGCTGCGGCCCGGATGGAGGGGGCGAGGTCGTCCGGGACGCGCAGGGTCATGGTGGTGACAGACATGACAGCAAGGATAGACACCGGATTCTGGTGGCGTCAGGTGGTTGCAAAATAGATTGTCGAGAGCGGCACGGCCTCGCGTGCACCAGCAGAAGTACGGCCGTCACGCGGAGGGCGGGCGTGGCACGGCGCGTTCCTGCTCACGGCGGGCGCCGGATCGCCCTCGGGCGTGGATCCGGCGCCCGCCTGTGTGTTCGGCCGAGCTTTGGTGATCTGCGCTAGGAGCCGGGGTGACCTCGCCAAAGCCGGACTCTCCGGTGACTCCGGTCTCACAGAACAGCGCATCGTCGTGCCGCACGCCCACCGGCCACACCCCCACGCTCGGACGCTCGTCGATGACGACGTAACTGCCCTCGCTGAGGAGGTAGGTGAACCGGGCGAAAGGCCGCTTGCCGCGGTCCATGTCCGGGTCGACCACGCCTGGGATGGCGCTGTACGGGTAGATCGCCATGGCGCCTGGGACGGTCTTGCCCTCCTGGTCGACGCCCGGGCCGAACGTTCCCATGGTTACGTCGATGCGCATGCAGGCGGTGCAGTAGCAGTGCGGACGGACGAGCTGTCCGCGGTGGCCCTGCACCGACCACAGGGGCCAGTGATTGGTCCGGGCAGCCAGCCGAGACGCTTCTGCGTATGCACTGTATGTCTGACTGCTGCTCCGCCCAAGGTCGGCGTCCAGCACAACGGCAGGGCCGGATGGGTTAACCCGTCCGGCCCTGCCGGCACGTCCTGCCCGCTCTACAGCACCTTGACCAGGGCGTTCTCCTCCCAGCCGTCCCCGTCCTCGAAGTAGCCCTCCATCGCGGCGCTGTTCTCGGCCCATCCGTCCTGCTTGGCGATGACCTTGCGGTCGTTGCCGGCGCGCTTGGAGCTGGTGGCCAGTCCGCGGCGCGGGGAGTGCCTGGTGGGGCGGAAGGACAGCTCGGCCCACTTGCCCAGCCGGGTGATGACGTCGCCGATGGTCTCCGGGTCCAGTCTGCCGGGCATGACGGTGTGCCAGCGGTTGTGAAGCGGCTTGTAGTCGAAATCATCGGGGTCGGTCAGGCTGGCCTCTTCCTTCCAGGCCCGCCACGCGCGCACCGGGCAGCTGATCGGCCGGGAGCCGAACGGCACCTTCACCTTCCGGGGCTTGATCTTGGAGACCTGCACGTTGACTTCCATGCCGTGCTCGGTCTCGACGAAGCCGCGCACCCGCAGGAAGGCGATTTCGTGCTCGCGCCCGGCGATGGCGAAGCAGGTCAGCCCGATGGAGCGGTCGCGGATGCCCAGCCGGTTGTCGGGGGCCGCCATCACGGTGGCGCGCAGGTGCTCGGCGAGCAGCGCGGGCGCCGGTCCCCGGCCCCGGGTCTCCCTTGTCTTCTCCATCTCCTTCACCTTGGCCTGAGCACCCGGCGGGCGCGGGCGGCCACGGTCTTGTCGAGGACCAGGTGGTTGTCGGCGCGGCCGGTGACGACCACGCCGGACAGGCGGCGGTCGATGGTCGAGGGTGCGGTGTAGGTGCCCTTCCGCCAACCGGGCTGGACCCACAGCCACTCGACGAACGCGGTCAGCGATCCGGGCGTAATGGCGGTGACGGGGAGTTCGAGCAGCGCGCAGAACTGGGTCCACTGTCGCCAGTCGGCGGTGTAGGAGTCGGTGGTGTTGTCCGGCCGGAGGTTCTTCTCGTGCTTGGCACTGCGCTCCTCCAGCTCCTGGAGCTTGGCGAGCACGTTGGGGCTGAACGCCGCGGCGTCCGTCGCCGCGGTGGTGCCCGCCGGCCCGGCCGACGCCGGCAGCACGACAGCGGGCGTCACGGCACCCGGTACATCCGCACTTTTCTGGGTTGGCTCTAAAGCGCCCCGTCACGCCCCTTTATTCGTACTGTGTTTCGTCGCATCTGGGTACCGCATATGAGTCCCTACTCCAACCCACTCCACCGCCAGACCCGGCAGACACGGAGTGCCTAGATCACCGGATCTGACGCAGCTTCTACGTTGTCCAGCAGGGTCCGTACGAGCCAGCGATCAGCAGGGTCCTAGAAGTGGTCGGGCAGCCAGGGTTCGAGCTGTGCAGTGCTGCGGACCAGGGTGGCGAGCGCCTTCTCCGATACGGCGTGGACTCCGGCCATGCGGGCCGACGTGGTGGACCGGTAGCCGCCGGCGTACCAGACCGCGAGCTGGCGCTGTGTGAGGAGCACTTGTCCCTCGACCTGTGTGGCGACGATCTCGCCCGCTCCGGCTTTGATCTGCAGCATCCACCGGTCCCACTGGCCGTGCTCGCTCTCGATTTCGACCGGTAGGGCGGTGGTGAGGTCGCTGGGCCAGCCGCGGAGCCGGATGGCCTCGGGGAGGTTCAGGATGCGGAGCATCCAGGGGTGCCAGGCTTCGGCGGTGGTGCGGTGGTGGCGGAGTCCGTGCAGGAGTGTGGGGTACGGGGGGAGGGCACCGCGGCGAAAGGTGATGGTGCGGGCGCGGGTGTTGTGGCGGCCGAGGAAGGCGAGCATGGCGGCGGCGGTGGGCTGGCTTGTGGCCCAGAAGTCGTGGACGGTCAGGGTCATGCCGTGGCGTTCGTGTCGTTTGGTGGTGAGGCTGAGCAGGCCGGCGGTGGGGTGGCCGGGCCGGGCGAAGCGGTAGGTGGTGAGGTTGCTCTTGTCCTGCTTCCACCGGTTCCACCAAGTCGGGCGGTGGACAGGGCCGTTCCACTGGCGGGCGAGGTCACGTTGGAGGGCTTCGGCTTGGTCGGTCAGTCCGTGCTCGGCCTCGAAGTCTTCGCCTGTGAAGGAGCGTTTGAGGTCGTCGGTGGTTACCGTCCAGGCGAGTACGCCGGTGGGGGCTTCCCAGCCGAGGCGGCGGGCGTAGCCGGTGGAGGAGGTCACGATCGCGGAGATCACTGCCCCGCGCTCGATCAGGGGGCGCAGTCGTTCGCGGGTCATGTCGGTGGCCAGGTGGTCGCCGCGTTCTTCGGGGGCGACGCAGCCGTCGCCGAGGCAGGCGCTGGGGACGAGGGCGCCGCCGAAGAACTGGTCGACGAGGAGGCCGAGGCCGCCGGCGACGACCCGGCCGCCGCGGACGGCGACCTGAAGGTCGGCGTGCTCGCGCAGGTGAGTGATGTCCCCGATCGGGTGACCGTAGGCGCGGGTGGCGAGCTGGTCGTACTGCTCCCACAGGGTGTCGTCGGCGGGGGTGAAGGTCAGCTGCTGGTTCATGGTCCGCCTTCAGTAGTGGGTGGCGTTGCGGGTGGTGTCGGCGTCCAGGGGGAGGAGGAAGGTGCGGGTGAAGTCCAGGACGGTGGTGTCCGCCTGGTTGTGGGCGGTGGTGTGGCAGGTGATGACTCCGGTGTCGGGCCGGCTCTCGGAGGTGCGGCGGGTGAGGATCTTCGTTTCGGCGTAGAGGGTGTCGCCGATGTGGACGGGCGCGGTGAATCGCACCCGGTCGACGGCGAGGTTGGCGGTAGTCAGGCCGCTGATGCTGCGGACGGTCATGCCGGCGACGAGGTTGAGGGTGACGCCGGAGCAGACGAGGATGCGGCCCCACGGGGTTTGGCTGCTGTAGTGGGCGTCGGTGTGGATGGGGGCGACGTTGCCGCTCAGGGCGGAGCCGAGGAGGTTGTCGAGTTCGGTGACGGTCCGGCCGGGCCGGTGCTCGATGATCAGGCCGGGGGAGAGCTCGGGGTAGGAGAGCCCGACGTTCTCGCGGATCCGGTCCTTACCGGTCTGGCGGTAGCCGTGGGGCGGTTCGGGGGTCATGACGTGCGGTCTGCTTCGGCGACCAGCGCGCGGGCCCGGTTGAAGAAGGGGGTGCCGCGCATCTGCCCGTCCACGGTGGTCACCGTTCCCCCGCTGGCGTCGGCGGCGGCAACGACGGCGCGGGCCTGGGTGATTTCGTCGGCGGTGGGGGTGAAGACGTCGTTGATCACCTGGACGTGACGGGGGTGGACGCAGCCCTTGCCGTAGAAGCCGAGTTCCTTGGCCCGCTCGGCGTCGCGGCGCAGGATGCCGGGGTCGTCGAGGTTCCAGGTGGGGGCGTCGATGGCGGGGAGGTTCGCGGCGGTGGCCGCGTTGATGAGGGCCGAGCGGGCGTAGTGGAGGGCTTCCCAGCCCAGACCGCAGCTGACGGAGGCTGCGTAGTCGGCGGAGCCGAAGATGACGCCGCCGAGCCGGGGCGCGCGCATGATCGCGGGGAGGGTGGTGAAGGCCCGGGGGCTTTCGATCAGCGCCCAGATGTCGGGTGTGTAGTCGTTGGTGTCGAGGGCGGCGGCGACGAGTTCGATGTCGCGGTCTGATTCCACCTTGGGGATCACGATGAGGTCGGGCCGGGCGGTGTAGGCGGCGAGGGCGGCGAGGTCCTTGATGCCGTCGAGGGTCGTGAGGCTGTTCATCCGGATGCCGAGGGTGCACGGCGGGTCGGGAAGGGCGAAGAACGCCTCGGAGGCGGTGCGGGCAGTCTGCTTGTCGGCCGGGGCGACGGAGTCCTCGATGTCGACGACGGCGACCGCGGCGCCGGACTGCTGCGCGCCGGCGAAGCGGTCTGTGTGCAGGCCGGGGGTGATGATCCAGGCCCGTCCGGGCCGACGGTTGGTGCTGGTCATATGGGTGGTCACCTTCCGTTGCGCTGGGTGGTGATGAGGCGGTCGAGCTGGCCGAGGGTGGCGGCCTCCTTGATGTCGCTGTCGCTGATGTCGAGGCCGTAGCGGTCGGTCAGGAGGACGGAGAGCTCCACGACGGCGAGGGAGTCGAATCCGGCGTGGTCGAGGGTGGCGTCGTCGGTGAGCCGGTCGGCGGGCAGCTTGAGGTCGTGGATCAGGATGCGGATCAGGTCACCGGTCATGTCCGGCTCCTTCTGGGATGCGGGTGGGGGAGAGGCCGGGCCAGGTGAGCGTTGCGGCGCCCCAGGTCAATCCGGCGCCGAACGCGGTGAGCAGGATGCGGTGGCCGGGCTTCAGGCAGCCGTCCGCGGCAGATTGGGCCAGGAGCAGGGGGATGGAGGCGGCGCCGGTGTTTCCGACCTCGGCGATGTTGCCGAGCCGACGGCCGTCGGAGATGCCGAGCCGGCGGGCGACGAAGGAGGTGATCCGGCTGTTGGCCTGGTGCGGGGCCAAGCGGTCGACCTCCGTGAGGTCCCATCCCGCGGCGGTGGCGGCCTGGCGGGAGGCGGTGGACATGCGGTCGACGGCATGCCGGAAGACATCGGCTCCGTCCATGTGCAGAGCGCCGGGCCGGGAGGCACGGATCAGATCGGCGCCGGTGCCGTCGCTGCCCAGTACCACCGGCCCCAGCGCCCCAGCCTCGTCCGCGCTGCCGCAGCGCAGCACCACGGCTCCGGCGCCGTCCCCGAACAGCGGGACAGTCGCGCGGTCCCCAGGGTCGGGAAGGGCGGCGAGGCGGTCGGCGCCGACGACCAGGACGGTCCGTGCGGTGCCAGCGGCGATGAGCCCGGCCGCGGTGGCCAGGCCGTAGAGAAAGCCGGTGCAGCCGGCCGCGAGGTCGAAGGCGGGGATGCCGGTCAGCCCGAGCCGGGTGGCGACGGCGGGGGCGGTGGCCGGGCAGCATCGGTCAGGGGTGGTCGTGGCCACCACCAGGGCCTGAACCGGGGCCGGTTCGCCCCCGGCGAGGGCCTGGGCGGCGGCCTGTGCGGCGAGGTCGGTCGTGGACAGGTCCGCCCCGGCCACGTGCCGCCGGGTGATGCCGGTCCGCGAGCGGATCCACTCGTCCGTGGTGTCCAGGCGCGCGGTCAGGTCGGCGTTCGAGACGGTGCGCGGGGGCAGCGCTGCACCGATCGTGCAGACGACGGCCGCCCTCCCGGCCGGCTGGAGTGCGGCGGTCATCGGGTGGCTGCCTTAAGCTGACGGGCGACCTCGCCGATCAGGTCTTCCTGTCCGGCGACGACCTGCCGCTTGCCAAGGGCGAGGAACAGGTCGACGGGGTCGACGCCTTCGGCGCGGGCGGTCTCCAGGACGGGCCGCTTGAAGCCGGAGAACACCCCGGCCAGGCCGCTGGCCACGGCGATCGAGTCGATGGACGGTGGGGCCTTCATCAGGCGGTCGGCGGCGACGTCGGCGGCGGCCAGGATCTGGCGCAAGCCGATCCCGGTGGGGATGCCGCGGCGTTCCAGGACGGCCACGAGGACTTCGAGCGGGGCGTTGCCGGCCCCGGCGCCGAACCCCCGGGCCGTCGCGTCGATGACCGACGCCCCGGCGTCCACGGCGGCCAGGCTGTTCGCCACCGCCAGACCCAGGTTGTTATGGCCGTGGAAGATCACCGGTACGTCGACGGCGGAGACGATGGCGTTGACGCGCTCGGTGACGTCGCCCGGGAGGTAGTGGCCCGCGGAGTCCATGATGCCGACCGCCTGGGCGCCGAACTTGACCATCAGGGCACACTGTTCGGCGAGTTCGCCCGGGCCGGTCATGTGGCTCATGAGCAGGACGCCCTGGGCTTCGGCTCCGAGGTCGCGGACGACGCCGAGGTGGCGCTCGGTGACGTCGGCCTCGGTGCAGTGGGCGGCGATCCGTACGACGTCGGCGCCGTGGTGGACGGCGGCCGCCAGGTCGCGGGAGGTTCCCCAGCCGGGGGCCATGAAGACGCCCATCCGTGACGAGGTGAGGGCCTCGCGGACGGTGGTGAGCATCGTGGCGTCATCCAGCCGGGCGCGGCCGATCTGGAGGCTGGAGGCGCCCAGCCCGTTGCCGTGGCCGACCTCCACCACCGGCACTTTGGCGGCGTTCGCGACGGTGGCGTAGGCGCGGAGCTGGCCGGCGTCGAGCTGGTGGCCGACGGCGTGGTGGCCGTCGCGCAGGGTCGGGTCGTGCAGCAGGATCCGGGGCCGCGGGCGCGGGGGTGCGGTCATGGGCGGGTTTCCCTTCATCGGGAGCCGGCGGCCGTCTGCTCGGCGAGGAGGACGGCGGCGGCGTTGATGATGTCGACGCTTCCGGCGTGGCGGGGCAGGCGGCCGCCGCAGACGGTCACCTCCACCGCGACCGAGATCCGGCCCGGGGCGACGGCGAGCGAGGTCACCTTGAACCCGGGCGTGTAGGCGCGCACGGAGTGGGCGGCGGCCGCGATGCTCGTGCGGACCGGAGCCGGGCGGATGCCGTCCGCGAGGACGGTCATGGCCACCCGGAACGGCGGAGCGGGCCGGGCGGGGCTGAGGTTGACCATCACCTTCGCCTCCCGGGTGCCGGTGAAGGTCCGGATCGCGGCCGAGGTGGTGGCGATGTACTGGTCGAGGTTCAGGCGGGTGGCCCGGCCGGCGCTCGCGCTCGCCCCGGTGGAGACCACCTCGATGTAGGTGGGGGCGCAGCGCTGGGAGATGGCGTGCAGGATCGGGATGGCCGCCTGCCCGCCGCAGCTGACGAGGTTCAGGTGCCGGTGGCCCGCCGACCGGTGGCTGGTGACGCCCGGGACGATGACCGTGCCGAGGTCCGCGGGCGTCAGGTCGATCAGGGTGGTGCCGGTCGGCCGCAGCGCCGCCCAGTGCTCGGCGTGGCTGTCGGCGTTGCTGGCGTCGAAGACCACATCGAAGGGGCCGGCTTCCACCACGGCGCGGATGCCGCCGGCGGTGGTCGGATGGCCCATGTCGGCCGCCCGGCGCAGGCCCAGACTGTTCCGGTCACGGCCTGCCACCAGGGCCAGTTCCAGTGCCGCCGACCGGCGGATCTTGTCGGCGAGGTCGATCCCGATCAGGCCCGCGCCGAGTACGGCGACGCGCAGACGCTGTCCATCAGGGGCCATCGGACGCTCCTTCGTACGGAAAGAGGGCTGGAGAGGTGCAAAGACGGCGGAACGCCGGGCACCAAGGGGGTTAGTGGACGTGCAGTGCGACCGGCGGCAGATGGGGCGAGTAGGCGCGGACCGTGCTCCGGGCATCCAGCGGGAGGCTGGCGTGCACGGCCCCGGCCAGGACCAGCTGTCCGGCACGCAGCTTGTCGCCGCAGCGGTGCAGCCGCCCGGCGAGCCAGGCCAGAGCGTGGAGCGGGTGGCCGAGGACGGCTCGGCCTTCCCCGGTGGCGACGGCAATGCCGTCGACGCTGACGACCAACTGCTCGGCGGCCAGGTCCATGTCCGCGCTGAGCGGCATCATGGGCCCGGTGACGACCTGGGCGCAGGACGCGTTGTCGGCGATGCTGTCAGCGACCGTAAGACGCCAGCTGGTGAATCGGGTGTCGATCACTTCCAGGGCGAGGAACACCTCCTTCACCGCCGCCCGCGCCTCCTCGACGCCCACGTTCCCGCCCGTCAGGTCGCAACCGAGCCGGAACGCGATCTCGGCCTCCACTCGCGGCTGCATCAGCGCGCACCGGGCCATGGTGCTGCCGGCGGGCAGCATCATGTGGTCCAGCAGGACACCCGAGTCCGGCTCGTCGACGCCCATCTGCTCCTGCATGGCCCGAGAGGTCACCCCGGCCTTGTGGCCGACGACGCGGGCGCCGCCCGCGACCTGCCGGGCCACCGCCGCCGCCTGCACGCGGTAGGCCGTCTCCAGCGACAGATCCGGCCGCCGGACGGTCAAAGCTTCGATCGGAATTTGCTTGCACTCCGCCGTCAGCAGAGCCGACGCCGTAGCGTCGATCCAGCGGTCGTCCTGGTTGTCCTGGTCATGCAAGGCAATCCCTCCTCGGGGCATACGGCATCCCATGCGGTGTGCAGACGCGGGCTCGGAGCAGATCTGTTGCGGCACTTCGGCCGCCGGGCTCGGGCCTGATGAACAGTCAACCTGCGGGCCGTACGCAGCGGTACGGTGAGGGGCAGGCCAAGCGGTATATCGGGTATATCGGGGCAGGTGCTCATGACCACGCGGACACCGAACACCCAGCTCAGCGCCCTTGTCGCTGAATCCGGGCTCACCTACGAGGCGCTAGCCAAGGCAGTCCGCGCCGTCGCCGCCGAATGCGGCGACCGTTTACATACGAACAAGTCCAACGTCGAGCACTGGCTCAGCGGATCCGTGCCCCGCGGCAACACGCCCCGCTACCTCGCAGTCGCCCTCTCTCGGCGCCTGGGCCGCCTCCTGACCCTCGCCGACCTCGGCCTGCCCTGCCCAGCAGAGCCAGACAGTGACACCATCGGACTGTCCCTCGGGAGCGACCCGCTGGATGCCCTGCTGCCGATGTGGAGGTACGAGTTGGACCGCCGCCGCTTCCTGTCGGCATCCGCCTACTCCGTGGCCGCCGCCGCCCTGCCCCTCAGCCACGTCCAGGACATCGCCGCCCGCACCGCGGCCGCCCGCAGCGGCTCCACCGTCGGCATGGCCGAGGTCGCCGCCGTCCGCGACATGATCCATGCCTTCTCCGAAATGGACGAACGCCACGGCGGTCAACACGGCCGCAGCGCCCTGGTCACCTACCTCCGCGACGACGTCGCCCCGCTGTGCCGGGCCCGGTTCCGTAGCGACGACGTCCGCCAGCAGATGCTCTCCGCCGCCAGCCGCGGCGTTCACCTGCTGGGCTGGAAAAGCTACGACGCAGGTCAACAGGGCCTCGCCCAGCGCTACTACCTTCAGTCCTACGCCCTGGCCGCCGAATCCGGTCTGCGCGGGCACGACGGATTCGTGATGCGCACGATGGCCATGCAAGGCCTCAAGCTCCACCGCCCCGAGCACTGCCTGGGCCTGGCCGAGACTGGCCTGAACCGGGCCAAGGGCCGGGTGGACGCCCAGACCGAAGCCCTCTTCCGCGTCGTTCACGCCCACACCCTGGCCAAGATCGGCAAGCACCGTGCGGCGCTGGCTGAGGTCGATCATGCCCGCACCCTGCTGACCGGTGCCCCCGGCGACGAGGTGCCGTTCTGGGCACTGGCCTGGGGCCCGCCGGCCGCATCGGTGTACTCCCGCACCGCCAAGGTCCACGAGACCGTGGGAGACCACCGGGCCGCCGCCGAGCACTACGCGCTGGCTGCCACCGCGCGCCCGGCCGACACGTACGCACGCATTGTCGCCCTGGACCTGGTCGCGGGCGCGGAGATGCACCTCAAGCGCGGCAGCATCGAGCAGGCGTGCCTTACGTGGCACAAAGCCATCGACAACATGGGCGGTGTCCGCTCCGTCCGCACCCGCAAGGCGGTCGCCCGCATGCGCAGCGACCTCGCGCGGTTCCGGGCCCGGGGCTTGCGATGCGTGGCCGAGCTCGACGAACGAGGACGCGACTTCCTCGCCGGCGCGTGACGTCAGCGGTGTTCGTAGAAGCGGCGGACGATCGGCTCCAGATAATCCGCGTGCGGGCCCTTTAGACCGATCAGTTCGTCCGGCGAGCGCACAAAGGCGATGTTGTCGAGTTCAGCTTCGCGGCCCTCGACACGCTCGGCTGCCGCAGCAGCAGTGAAGTGAGCGCGCAGCGTTGCCTCGGGAAGGGCGGGGGCCAGGTAGGTCAGGCCGACGCTGCCGTTCTCTCCGCGAGTGACGACCCACAGCTCCAGCTCCTCGGCTGCGGTGCCGATTCCCAGTTCTTCGGCTAGCTCGCGCGCGGCCTGGCCGGCCAGTGCCGCCTCGTCCAGTACCGCGCCGGCCTGGGGAGGCTCCACGGACCCGCCGGGGAGTTGCCAGCGGCCCGGGGCGGCTGTCAAGGGTGACATCCTCGCTGTCAGTACGCGGCCGTCGTCAGTCGGCTGGACGACGTTCACGAACAACGAGGGCAGCGCGATGGCGCCGGGAACGCGCCGCAAGGCGTAGTGCCGGTAGGTCACACGCACCCACGACAGGCGCAGGATGCCCGGCTCGGACCATTCCATTCCCCCACACGCCACCACCGGCCCGTCAAAGAGAGTGGGGTTGGCCTTGACCGCCATGTCCCATACCCGGTCTCGGGCCTCAGCGTCCTGGGGTGGCAGCGGCGGCTCCGCGGCTTCGGTCAGCGAGAGCCGTTCAGCGTCGAAGAGGGCAATGCCCGCAGGGGGCAGCGTCTCGGTCACCGGCCCATCGTAGAGCCCGCTCCCGGACCGACCGCCGACTCCTCATTGACGGCCGGAGCGAACCGTCGAAGACCAGCGACCGAGCACCGTTCACCGTGGGCGTGGCAAGCCGGATTACCGCCTGCGAAGTGCAGGTGCCGGTTGTGAGCACGTGCCCCGGGCTGTGCCCAGTACCAGACAGCCCCCACTGAGCGGTTCAGCAGGAGCGCGGTGATGGCCGGTGCCGCGAAGCGGTGAGGCTTCGCGGCGGAGAGGTGGCTGGCCTCTCCATGCCGGCCATCGTGCGGCGTCTGGCCCGCCGGGAGTTCGTCGTTCCCTTCAACCAGAGGCCGCGGTCCTACGGTATCCCGTGGGGTGTGGTTCGGTGTGCTGCTGTCAGGTCGTCGAGGACCGGCGGGCTGCCAGCTCCTCGACACGGGAGCGTCTCCAGCGCTGTTGGCGCGGTCGGCCGGCGCTGCCGCGGCGGTACTCGAATCCGTCGGGCTGTTCGAGGTCGGGCAGGAGTCCGTGGCCGAGGGCGCTGATGAAGCTGTCGGTGTTGCCGTATCCGAGGATCCGGGCGGCTTCGGCGGCGCCGACCAGGTCCTCGTCCTGGTCGGCGGTCGGCAGGACGCCGCGTTCGCGGGCTGCGGCGACGACGGTGGCGCGGCGCCACTTCTTGCGGGCTCCGCCGCGGCTGCCCTGCTGCTTCTCCAGGGTCTCCGGCTCGGGCAGTTCGGGGATTCGGCCCTGGTAGAGGGCGCTGGAGAAGGAGGCGGCGCTGCCGTAGCCGAGCAGGCTTGCGACTTCGGCCGTGCCCAGCAGTTCGTCGGGGTCTCCGTCGACAGGCACCTGGGGCAGCGCGGCGGCGGGGGCCGATCCGCGCCGGCCCTTGCCGGGGCGGTTGGCTGTCCAGGCGACGATCGTGCCGCGGCGCCACCTCGGGCCGTCGATGTCCTCGTCGGGCTCGGGGAAGTAGCCGGGCCGGTCGCGGAAGTAGGCGTCGATGGTGGAGGTGCGGGTGTAGCCCAGGAGCTGGGCCACCTCCCGCTTGGTCAGCAGCTCGTCCTGGTCGGCCTCGAGCACCGCGGCCGGCAGTGTGCGCTTCTTCGGGGCGCGCTGCGTGAAGAACGCGGCGACCTCGTTGTAGCGCCAGAACCGCTTGCGGCCCTCGGTGTGCGCGACCGCGGGGAAACCGCTGTCCGGGTTGTTGCTCCACTCGCTGATCCGGGGCTTGCTCGTGCCGAACTCGGACACGATCTGTGTGGTGTCCACGAGCCGCTCGGCGGTAGGCATCGGGGCCCCTTCGGCAGGATCGACAAGGTGGTGCTGGCGCCCACTCGAGCGCGACAGGTTCGATAATGCCAAAGGTGGTGGTTCGTGTCCAGCCCAGCGCGGACCGGCTACTGGAACTCCTCGCCCAGGAGGCTGACGCCGAATCGCGCGGCTCGCTCTGCCAGCTCCGTGTACGCCATGGCGGCAGGCGAAGCGTCCCAGGTCGCGAACGCGAGAGCGGAGACCGCCTCCCCGCGGGTCATCTCCTCCTCCCACGCAGCGCCCGTAGCCGCGCATCGCTCGGCGAGCTGGGCGTCGGACAGGGACGCGGCCTCACGGCGGATGCCGGACTGGACATCGGCCACGCCCTCGCACCAAGCACGGTGACCCGCGGCGAGCAGGTTCCGCAATGCGTCCCGGTCAGTGAGCTCCCGGGCGCCGGCGGCGAGGACCAGCAGCTGAGCGGTCGGGTTGGTGTCCATGGCCATCTCCTTGTTGTCACTGTAAAAGGGAAGGGATGCAGCGGGCCGGGTCCGGACGACCCGGCGAAAACGGCCGCGCTGTCGGTGCGGCCCCCTACAGTTCCGTCATGTCCAACTATCAACGGCCGCAGCCGAATCGAAAGTTCATGCTGGTCGAGTTCCCCGTCGGCACCCACCTCGACCGTTCCCGTGCCTCCTCCGGCGGTATGCGGGGTACCGCCCGCGATGACCGGGACAACTCGCTCGTTGCCCAGGCCGAACTCTTCGACGCCGACGACCGGTACGACGAGGGCTTCAGGGACGGCCTAAGGAACCTCCTCGTCAACTGCGCCACCGACATTGCGATGGAAGTCGCTCGAACCGTGACGGTCGCCGCCGTGGAGGTCGCCACCCCGTACCTCAAGGACGGGGCGCGCCGCTTCAAGGAGAAGCTGCGACGCAGGCCCAAGGACACCCCGGCCACCGAGGTGGTGCAGGAGGCTGCCCCCGAGCGGCCGACTGCGTCTGGTCTCCGGCCGGTGACCGCTGCCCTCAACGGCCGCGACCAAGTGGACCTCGTCCTGCGTGCCGACCAGGGTGACACCAACGTGCAGGCCGCTCTGGAGCGGATCAACACGCGGGCGGCCGAGACATACGGCATCGCCGCGCACTACTCCGCTGGCCTGCCCGCGGCAGACGTTGTCGGCGAGGCCATGGGCCAGGCCCTGGCAGCAGCCGCGCCCGGCTACATCGCCGCCGCCCTCGAGCGCCTCGCCTTCGACGACGAGCTCGGCCTGACCCCCGCGCAGCAGATGCGCCTGCGGGATCGCGCCGCGGAGCTCGACCCCGGCGTGGTCGAAGACCTCACCGACGCCAACGCCCTGCTCGCGTAGCCCGGACGCTCCGGGGGCGAGAGTGGCCGCTGCGCATACGGCCCCCGATCAGGCGCCTCCCGGCCGGGGGCCGTCTCCGTCCTGTGAGCTACTGGTCACTTCGCGGCAGCTTCAGGAGGACAGGGCACAGACGGGTGACCGCAGTGCCGCGAGTCGGGTGCTTATGTCCGCGTAGGCGTCGCTGCCAGGGCCCTCGGTCGGCGAGATCGGAGAGCCGGTGGCGGAGGCCGTCGTCGGCTCCGGCCTATGGCCTTGCGGGCTGTATCCAGTACTCATGGCACTGCCTCTCAAGTGGATCAGATTACGGAGTGCGGGCTCAGAAGCGGGCGTACCGGATGTCGATGCAGTCGGAGCACATGGGGATCGAGTCGTCATCGGGTGCTATGTCGAGGACAGACCCGCAGCCGCCTTCACAGTCGATCAGGTGCTTGAAAACGGTGCCGCACGAGAAGCACAGGGGCGTCGCCCCGGGCTGGCCTGCCGCGGTCACCGCGTCCGGCACGAGGGCGCATACCCCGCACTCCGGACAGTCGACTACCGGCGGATCGCCGCCGTCCTGGAAAGCAGAATGCTCGTCCTGGCCCAGGATGATCCATGCGTAGTTGGCGGCGGCGGACTCCGGATTGTCCGGCCACACCTGATGGCAGAACAGGCAGCTAGGACCCTCGTCCTTACCGTCGTAGGCGACCATGGCCCACTGCTCACAGTCCGGGCACTTCACCGTTACGTCGGCGACCTTGGCCAGGTCGCTCCGGAGGTTGTTCATGCGCTGCTTGACCAGCGTCTCAATGCCCTTGAGCTGCAACCGGAACGAGTCCATGTCTCTCTCGACGCCCCGGGCTTCGGCGGGGTCGAGTCCTGGGATGAGGTGCCGGTGGATGAACGTGATCAGGAATTCGAGCACCCTCGCCGCGCGAGACTCGATGGCGTACGCGTTGTACGTCAGGCCGTAGTGCTGGAGGGCGTTGCGGCTCTCCCCGAGCTCCTTGATGCGCTTCCGGTCATTCGCATCGAGGTCCAGGCGGGCGATGTCGCGCAGGCGGTCGAAGGCGTCCAGGGTGCCGCAGCTCTTGAACTTGCCGCTCTCCCAGGTCTCGTGGGTGGCCTCGGCCGGGTTCTGGAAGATGAGGCTGAAGTGTTCCTGCGCGAGCCGGGCCTTGAGTAGTACCTCGGTGGCCGCCTGGAGGTGGAGCACCGTGTACTTGAGGTCGCGGGCGCCGGGCGGCTTCTCGCCTTCGGTCAGGTGCTGGAAGACGCTCACCAGGTAGTCCATGCCGTTGGACACGGGGGTGTAGGACACGTCCGGCCGCTGGGACTGGCGTTGCGCCTTCTTCTCGCTCTGGGCGGGCGTCGGCGCCGGGGCCTGCTCCGCGCCGCCCTCGGGTTCGTCGGGGTGCTGCGCGTCCGTCTGGTCGGTCATCGGGTTCCCTCCCCTAGGTACCGGGTATTCCAGGGAGAATCGTCGCCCCTCGCAGGTCAGTCAAATGAGCGTCGCAAGGCCGTCGAGGCGATGCGCCAGCACGTCGTCGACCGGTACGGCAATCCGGCGGACGGCGAGCGTTGCCCGTCCGGCCAGGGCGGCAGCCCGGTGGGCTGCCGAGCCGACGCCGTACGCGAGTGTCGCGGTGACTGTGTGACCTGACTCGGCGACGGCGGGTGGCGAAGGCGCCCGCACTAGCCAGGGCCTGCTCGGCCGCGTTGCGGTTGCCGGTCACCGCGACGATGCGGGCGGTGAGCTGCGGGAGCCGGTCTCCTCCCCGGGTCCACAGACCGAGCGGGCAGTCGGGCCCGAGGTTGGCCAGGGCGGAGAGCCAGACCTCGTCCGAGGGGATGATGAACTGGCAGGTCAGCTGCGCGTCGCCGAGTTCGCCAGCGGGCTTGTACCGGGCCAGGCGCCCGCTGTTGTCGTTGCGGACACGCCGCTCCCACACTTCCTCGGCGCTGAATGTGGCTAGGTCGGCGGCGAGTTGAGCTGGAGTGAAGTGCTCGGCGAGCGCGGCACGGGCGGTGCGTTCGGGCAGGGCGGGGCATGGTGAACCTCCGTGAGGGGGCGCCGGCGTGCATGCCGCCGCTGCCGTGCGGAGCGGTGAGCTGGGGGTGGGTGCGGTCAGCGCGCGGTGCGGCTGGGCGCGGCGGGGGCGTCCCAGGTCGTGCGGGGCGCGGACCGCCACCAGTCGGTCGCGGCGGCCGGGACCGGGGCCGGTCGGGCTGCCGGGGCGGGACGGCTCGGTCGGGCCCGGTGAGCGGCTGGCGCCTGGGGCGCGGCCGTCGGGCGCGGGGCCGAAGCGGGAGCGCGTCCGGCGAGGACGGCGGGCAGGGTGTCGTCGATGTAAGCGACGTGGTGGGCGAGATCCACACCGACCTGGGCGGAGTCGAGGTAGAGCACGTTGTTGCGCATGGCCACGTTCCCGGTGGCGATCACATGCACGGCGTCGGTGAGGCACTCGGCGACGTGCCGGGCGAGCGGGCCGGTGACCGTGCAGATCACGGGGACCGGCTCCCCGTCGCGCCACTGGCGCTGTTCGTAGTCGTACTCGCGCGGGATCTGTACCACGGTGAAGCGGGCCGCTGGGGTGCCGCGTTCGGTGTGGCGCAGCTGCACGGTTCCGTACACGCGGCCGCGGATGACGGCGGTCGTCTCTCCATTCATGCGGGGCGCTCCTCGATGTGACGAACGTGAGGCGGTGCCCGGAACCATCCGGACGAGTTCCATAATACGTGAAACGGCACGGGTGTCATCCCCTTCTCCCAACCGGGTGGGAGCACCCGCCCCTGCGGGGCCAGCCGCTGCCACGCCCGCTCCCGCTCTGCCCGGTGCTACACGGCGCGCTGTTCCTTTGGCGGCCGGCCCTTGCGGCAGGGCCCCGGACCCTCGCAGCAGCAGACTGTCTCCGGGCCACCCCCCCTGCCGCCGCTCGCCGCCGCGGGCCTGATGGCGCGCCGGGCGAGCCGCCCGAGGCTGGCCCATCAGCCGGTCGGCGTCGGCGCTGGCGCAGGGGGATGGGTGAACACTGTGGCGTCCTCGACGTCCACCTGCACCGGGACCGTGCCGTCGGCCTGGACCAGCTGCTCGTCTGCCCTGCATCGAGATCGCCGGGGTCCTTGCCTCCGCGCAGCCTGGCCGTCCGAGAGGCTCAGGGGGCGTGTTGCATCCCCGTGGCGGAGGACGTCGTACGCGCGCAGCGTGTAGTCCTCGTCGCATCGATCCTCTACTGGGCCGTAGTAGACGTCGACAGCCGTCCGGTCGTCGGCGGGAGGAAGGATGGGCACGCCGTCGGTGCCTGCCACCTTGTCCCAGCAGCTGCGCACGTGCTGCGCCAGTGAGGCCAGCGCGGAGGCATCGTCGGACCAGAGCGTCACCTCCTCGCTGAGCCGGTCCCACCGGCGCAGCACCCACGCCCGGCCGACCCGCTGCGCCGTGAGGGGTGGGGACGGCGAAGCTGAAGCGGCTCAGCCATCCGCTGAGGATGTCGGCGGTCTCCGCGCCCGGCCATTCGCCGGTGCGGGACTGGAGGTCGTCCATCAGTGTGGCCAGATCGATGATGGCCGCGCCTGCGGGCGTGGCCGGGTCCGGTGTGATCAGCACGGCGAGCTCCTTGACGTGGTGAGGGGAGGAATGGGGGAGGTGGTCAGGACCCGTTCATGAGGGCGTTCCCAGGTCCATCAGGTGTTCCTGGCCGGGAGTGAGTGCCCCTGCGCGCAGCACGCGTGTGCGCAGGACGGGCACGTCGACGCTGACGCCGGCGGGCGCCTCGGGCCTGCCGGGCGGGTGGACGAGACGGTAGGTCCGCGTGTGGATCATCCAGGCCTCGTACCGGTCGGCGGGACTGCCGCTGCGCGCGGTGTGGCCTGCGTCGGGGGAGCGGGAGGGGCACGGGCAGGACGGGTCGGTGCACGGGCGTCCGGCCGGGTGGCCGGCCAGGACCGGGCGGCGGCGGTAGTGCGTCGCCGTGCCGTTGCGCATGGGGCAGTGCGCGGCGGTGTACGGCAGGCACTCGGGGTGCAGCGCCGGTTCGGGGGAACAGCCCTGGACGACGTCGGCCGGCCGGACGATCAGGTAGCACCGCTCGTCCAGGGGCTGGCCGCATATCTGGCACAGACGCCGCAGGAAGGCTGCGAGGGCTCGTTCGGCATCCAGGCTGCCGAAGGCGGCATGGCCGCCGTGGACCAGGGACACCCACGGCACGACCAGCCCGCCCGCCAGCGGCCGGCGCGCACAGCGTTGGGGTATCGAGTGCATCTGTCATCTCTCTCGGATCGCGGGGCGGGGCAACTGGGCGTCAGTTGCCGGAGGGTGACGGCCCGTCCCGCCCGCCCTGCCCGCCGGACAGGGCGGACAGGGCGGGCGGGGTGGAACGGCCGGGGGCGGTCAGTCGTGTGGTTGCGGGGCCGGCGCGGTGGGTTCGGCTGCCGGGTGGGGCCATTGCCAGTGGCAGTGGTGGAGGTCTGTCCAGCGGCCGGCGCCGTCCGGGTTCCACTTCACGCGCACGGGCCCCCAGCCGCCGGTCGGGTCGGTGCGGCGGATCGCCGCCGGGCTGCCGAGGAGGTGGGTACGCCGCAGGTTGCTGCCGTCCAGTTGCGGGGCCTGGCCGAGCTGGTCCAGGGCCTGTAGCACGTCGGCGAGCAGTGCCCAGAGCTGGTCGGGGTCCTGGGGCAGCTTGCGGATGCGCTGGTCGGAGGTAACGATCCGCCGGGCGGCCTCGTCGCCGCGGCGGAACCAGGCGCCGCCGCCTGGCACCGCCCGCACGGCGGTGCTCAGCTCCTTCACGTCCGGGCTGGCCGGTTCTCCGGGACGGGTGAGGATACGGAACGTCTCACCCATCCCCAGGTAGTACGCGGCTTCGTGCGCCGGCTTCAGCGGGCCGTTGTCCTGGTCTTCGGGTGACGGCTCGGGCAGGGGCGCACCGCTCATGTCGCTGGCGTACGTTCGGGCGGCTGCAACGACGCCTGGGGAGATCACCATGGGTGCCTCTGCTTTCTCAAGGGCTGACGGGGGAGTGGCCGTGCTCTGACGGCTGGCATCGCCGGGCTCGAACCGGCGGCATGCCGGCGCGGTCCCCTGGGGGCAGCACAGCCTGCTGCCCCCAGGGGCCGGTGTTCTCAGGAGTCGGCCGGGTCGGTGAGCTCGATGCAGGCGGCCGGGACCTTGGCGAGCCGGTAGCGCTTCTCGCCGTCGGCGACGCGGAAGCGGGTGTTGCTCGGGTCGCGGCGCAGCCGCTCGGTGGAGGCTTCGTCCAGCAGGAAGTCGAAGCGGCTGCGCGTGCGGTTGGGCTGCTGGACAGTGCCGGTCAGCAGGCGCAGGCACGCCGGGGTGATCGTCGTGCCGATCCGGGCGGTGCGGCCGGGAGTGATGACCGGGCGCTTGGCGGCGTCCAACTGGATCAGGCGGTTGGTGGCGGCCTCCTGGAGGGCGGCCACGGAGACGACGTCGGGCAGCTCGCTGATGAAGGCGCGGACCTCGGCAAGGGTGGGCATGGGTGTGTCCTCTCTCGGGTCTGTGGTGCGGGGGACCGGACTTGAGACGCCCGGCGGGAACCGGCGCCACGGGTGGGCCGGGGCGGCGGGCACCGGCTGTGCGGTGCCCGCCGGGTGCACGGCGGTCAGCCGAGCGGGTAGAGCACCAGGGCGGCGCGGGCGTCGGCCGGAACCTTCGGGAACAGCGCGCGCAGCTCGGTGTCTGCCGCGAGTTCGCTCTCCAGCGGGTACACCTCACCGGTCAGCTCGTAGACGGGGGAGTACCGGCCGATCGCGTACGTGCTGAACGGCGAGTAGAGGTTGCCCTCGGTGTCGCGGGAGAGCACGACCAGGGTGTCGCCCGGGAGACGGGCCCAGTCGTTGCCGACCAGTCGCCGCAGCACATCCAGGGTGAGCGGCTGGTCGCCATCGACCGGCTGGGCGGGATCGGCGGTGCCGGACTTGTGCATGACGGACTCCAAGCGGGTCTCGCTCGTGCGTGGGTGGGGGGCCGGGCACGTGGTGCCCGGCCGTGGGGTGATGTCCAGGGGCGGTTCAGGCGGCGGAGTCGTCGCCCGGGGCCTGGCCCCGGTGCGCGGCGACGGCCTGTTCCTCGACCTCGGACAGCCGGTAGCTGCCCTTGTCGTCCTGGCCGAGCTTTTCCAGTAGCAGCAGGTAGGCGGCCTGTTCGGGGGTGGGGTTCTCCCACAGGAAGCTGACCTGCATGCGGGCGGCGTTCCAGCCCTTCGGGTCACGCATGTCGCGCTCGAAGGCGGCGGCGACGTGCGCGAACAGCACCTGGGCCATGCGGGCCTTGGACAGGGTCGCCAGCTCCGACAGCCGCACCCGCTCGAAGGGGCTGTCGGGCAGCTTCACGCCCAGGAGCTGGGCGACGTCCTCGGCCTCCTGCCGCTGCGCCCACTTGCCGTAGAAGGCGGGGAGGTCCAGCAGCACGGTCAGGGCGAACCGCCATGCCTCCTCGGGCAGGGCCTTGCTGCCGCGCACCAGCCGGGCAACGAACTCCTTACGGGGCCCGGCGGCAGCCTTCCAGGCCCGGTTGCAGGCGGTGATGCGTGCCCGCTCGGCGGCCTTCTCCTCGTCCTCGGCCGTCTTGACCGGCTTCGGCTTCGGGCGCACCTTGTGACCGTGCTCGGCCGGGTCTGCGCAGTACCAGACGGGCTGGTGCTCGTCGTCGAGCCGGGCGCTGTGGCCGGGGCAGCCCTGGTGCCCTTTCTCGTCCAGCGGGTTGCCCAGCGGCGTGGTCAGCTCCGACAGCGGCCGGGCGGTGTCCTTCTCCCCGTACGGGCGGTGCGCGGGCAGCAAGGGCACGCCCGCCTTCTCCAGAGCCGCGACGGCCTTCCTGCGGGCGTTCAGGTCGTGCTGTTCGGCCTTGAGCAGCGCGAGTTCCTGGTCCCAGTGGCCGCGCCCGCCGCCCTCCTCCGCCTCGTCCCGGGCCAGCGCCCGCAGGAGACGGTCCTGCGCGCGGGGCACGTCCTCGACCTCGGCGAGCTGCGAGAGCTGTTCGAGGTCCATGCCCCCGGCGGAGGCCCGGCGGAGCGTGGCGTCATCGAGCTGCTGCGCACGGCCCAGCCGCTTGCCGGTACCGCGCTTGAGGCCCAGGGCCCGCGCGGCCTGCTTCTGCTCTACCTCGTCCATCCCGATCAGCGACAGTTCGGCGGCCTTGAGGGTGTCTTTGGGGGACATGCCCTGCCGCTGGTGGTTCTCGATCAGGGACAGGAACCGCGTCCAGGCGTCCCGGCCGACCAGATCCGCGCGCACGTACGCCTTGATCTGCCTCCTGGGGTGGCCCTCCGCCTCGGCGGCGGCGTTGGCGATCTGCGCGGCCTGGGTGCGCCGCCAGCCCTTGAACGCGCCGTAGGTGCCGTCCGGGCGGGGGCGGACGCTGACCGGGTCCTGGACGCCCACGGCCTTTACGGAGTTGATCAGGTCGGTGTCGGGCTCGGTGTCCGTCTCGCGGGCGTTGCACTCGTCGCGAGTGATCGCGTCCGGGTCGAGCAAGACGGCGGTGAGGCTCGTCTCGTCGGCGTCGACCGGGGCGGTCTCGGCCGTCTCGGCGGTGGGGGACTCGGTGACTGTGGCCATGTCTGGCCTCCTTGTGCTGGGTTGACGGACTTTCAGCGGTGTCGGGAGGGCGCCACCCTCTCGACGTGTTCCATAATACTTCATTTTGATAGTGGGGCAACTGAATTGCTCGATACTGCCTCGCCCGTGGAAGTGCAGGTCAGGACGCCTTGCGGCGCCGCGCCGCATGTACGGAGCAGGCGTATACGGCGCGGCTTCCGCCCCGGAGGCGAGGGATGGCGGCCACCTGCTCGGTGCAGGGCAGGCCGCAGTCGACGCATCTGCGGTCGGTATCGGCCGTGAGGGCCGGCGGGGGCATGGCGGGTCGGGGCATGGCGGGACCTCTCTCATGGCCGGGAATGGGGGTCTGGGCGGGGGCCAGCCGTCTGTGCGGAGTTGCCGTCGGCGGCTCCGGCGTGGGGACATCAGGCGTAGCGTGTTTCATAATACCTACTGGCGGTGGGGCAACGGGCTTTCCTGACGCTGCCCCACCGCCGACGGCTACGGACCGGCGGTCAGGTGCTGATGCGGGTCACCGCGCGGGTGGGGAGATGGACGCGCAGGATGTCCCCGTGGTCGGGCGGGTCCAGTACCGCGAGCCGGTTGAGCGCCGCGGCCAGCTCGGGGTCGGCGAAGACCTCTTCCGCCAGCGCGGCTTCCCCCACCGGCACGGCGGTCACCGTGGTCCGGGTGGGCCGGAGATCCGGAACGGCCTTGGTGGCCGCGAGGGCGGCGACGAAGGGACTCCAGCCCAGGCGCATGCCGTCGGCCGCCCGCCGTTCCGTGGTGGTGAAGTAGGCGGCCACTGCCGGGCGTCCGTCCCCGGGCTGCCCGGCCGCGAATGCCTTGACCCGGCTCACCAGCACCTGCCGCCACGCCTCCTCGGTGGCCGCCAGTGCCGCGATGACCAGCGCGTCCAGTTCCCTGGGGGCGAGTTCACGCAGAGCCTCCCGGACTGGATGCTCGGTCGGGGCGGTCAGTAGTTCGGCAAGTTCCAAAGGCCTCATGGGCGTTGTCCTGTTCGGTCGGAGGGAGGGGGCCGGTGCTGTCAGTCGCGAGACAGCGGCGTGTGTGCGGAGAAGACGTAGTGACCGAGCTCGCGCAGTGCGCCGGCGGTGCGGTCCACGGCCTCGGAGCTGTGATCGGTCGGGCGGGTGTAGGCCTCGATGTCGCTGTTCCAGGTGAACCCCTGGGCGGTGAGGGTCTCTTCGGTGCCGGGGGTGAGGTCTTCGGGGGAGCGGGGGGCGGCCACCAGGCCGTGGATTGGGTCGGGCGTGACCAGGAACACCGGAAGCTCCTTTCAGTGCGGGCCACCCCGGTGGCGGGCGGCCCGCAGGCTGGTGGGGATGGAATGGGTCAGTGGGCGACGGTGACGGTGTAGTCGGCCTCCAGGACGGCGAGGGCGGCACGGATGGCGGCGCGGGTCTCCGGGCTCGGGGCCGAGTACGGGAAGTCGTCCAGGGCGCGCACGGCGTCGTCCAGGTCGTCGTCGGGCAGCGGCAGCACGTGCCCGCTGCGGTAGATGGCGACGGCGGTCGCGGTGGCGACGCGACTGCGGTTGTAGGCGATGGCCTCCGCGGCGGTGGCGTCGGTGCCGAACGCTTCGCGGGCGGTGGGCGGCAGTGCCGCGATTCCGGCGGTGAAGCGGCGGGAGGGGATACGTAGGCGGGCCCGGTCGCAGGGCACGGCGCAGCGCTCGCAGCATGGCAACTCCTCAGAATTCGGGTCGGGCAGGCGACGTGAACGACTGGGTGGTGTGGCGCTCGGCGTCGGCGCGGGCGTCTTCGGCGGTGTATCCGGTGTCGCACCACGCCCGGCAGAGCTGGCCGGGCGGCGCGCCGCAGGTCTCGCAGCGCTCGTCGAAGTCCTCGGGACGGAACGGCGGCGGTGGGCTGCTCATGCGGCGTCCCTGATGTGCTCCGCTACCTGGCGGGCGGACAGGACGGGGGTGGTGGTCATCAGATCGGGGCAGCTGGCCTGCCAGATCTGCCCCGGGGCGGAGGGGGAGATCTGGTAGCTGGTCGCGGGGCTGATCCGCCATGTGCGGCCGTGGGAGTCGGTGACGGTGTAGGTCAGGAACTGGGGGGCGCCTTGCTGGCCGTTGTCGCTCCAGGTGAGGCCGGCGGCGGTGAGGGCACGGCCGAGCTGGGCGCAGCGTTCCGGTGTGGCGTGGCTGAACGTGGCCACGAGGTATCTCCTCCTGCTCAAGGGCATGCGAGGGCGGGCGCCGGGGCGGCTCGTCGCCCCGGCGCTGAGGTCACGGAGGCCTAGCGGCGGGTGAGATCGTTACGGACAAGCTCGCTGTCAGTGAGGCCGCGACGGCGCTGGCGAATCTGCTGGTTCCGCAGGCCAGCGGCCTCGGTCTCGGCGCGGCGGGCCTGGTCGTGTTCGCGACTGGCGGCGGTGAGGCAGTAGGGGGCCAGCCACTGTATGACGGAGACGTGGCGGGACAGTGAGCCGGGGTAGTCGGCCAGCATCACCAGCAGCACCGGGTGCCGGGAGGCGGTGAACCAGCGCGCAACGGTCCACCAGGCGGCCACGGCTGCGCGTCGGGCAGGTTGGGCGGCCCGGGCTTCCGCTTCGAGGCGCGCGGCTTCGGCCTGGTGGTGGGTGACCGACCAGTCCAGGAAGCGCAGCAGGGCGGGGGTGTCGCGCTGGCGGGAGGCGGTGAGGATGGCGGGCAGGTCCTCGCGCTGCATGACGTGCTCGGCGCAGGCACGCAGGACGGCGGTGAGCGTCGCGGCCGTCTTCGGGGACGGCTCGTGCCCGGCGGCGGTCTCCATCGGGTAGACCGACACTTCGGGGCGGCCGACGACGTCGGTGTACAGCCTGAGGCTTCCCCGGTAGCCGCTGCTGCCGCGGGCGAGGCGGGGCAGCGCGTCGTCGGGGGCGGTGGTCTGGTAGGCGTTGACGGGGCCGAGACAGGCGCGGACGGCGGTGAACCGGTCCCAGTGCTGGGGGTGGTGCGTGCCAGTGACGTGCACGCTGCCGCGCATCGCGCCGCCCAGCTCGAACACGACGGCGTCACCCCGGCGGAGGCCGGCGGTCGCGTGCACGGTGCCTGCGGGGGTCGCGACGGTCAGGCTGTCACGGTTCATTGACGGTGTCTCCTGGGCGTTCGCAGCGGTGGCTTTCGGGAGAGGGCCCCGGCAGGTGCCGGGGGCCGGTGGGGGAAGGCTCGGGGCCGGTGCCGTCACCCGAGGCGACGGCACCGGCGTGCTTTCGGGTCTCGCCTAGCTCTCTGCCAGGAAGCGCGAAAGCTCCTGATCGAGGTTGAGGTGCCCGCCTTCCGTGCCGGGCGGCACGGCGGCGTCCGTGCGCCGCAGGAAGGACTCCAGGACCTTCGCCGGGGCGTGGAGCAGGGCCTCACCCTCCTCGGACGCCAGGGCGATGCACACGACGTCCATGCCGTGACTGCGAGACGGCCAGACCTGGACGTCACCGATCCCGGTGGGGCGGTGGAGACCCTCGGCGAGAGACTCGCGCGCGAACACCCAGGCCACGCTGTCGTCGTCTCCGGTATGGAAGGCAGCCTGCACGGCGTACGGGTCGGCCGTGTCGTAGCGCAGGCTCGCCGGGATAGGCAGGGAAGACTCACTCGACACAACGAGGCGCACGTGCAGCTCGCAGGTGACCGTGCTGTTCATGAGCACCAGGGCCTTTCGCTCAGTGTGCGTTGCAGGTGAGAGACGGGCGCGGCCTCAGTGGCCGTGGGGCTGGTCCAGGACCGGGGCGCTGTAGACCTCCCGGCGCACGTTCGGAAGACCAGGGCAGGGACGGACGGCCAACTCAAGCTCGGCCGTGTCCATGGGGCGCAGCCATCCGTCCCGTACCGTCCACGCGCAGGCCCGGGGGGTGGGCTCGGCGGCCGTGCTGGCGACCAGGACGGCGCGGCGGACGGTGCTGCCCTCCAGCGCGAAAGTGATCAGCGTGCACAGCGTGCCGAACTCTGTCTCGTCCAGTACGGCCAGCCGTTCGGGACCGATGCCGACGGACACGTCGGCGTGGCCACTGACCAAACCGTCGTTGATCTGCTCAACGGCGAGATTCAGGGTGTGCTCACCGGTGCCGAGAGCTTCGAACACGGCGGCGAGTGCGGAGACGGTGCGGCGCGCGGCGGCCGCAATGGCGGCGTCATCGGGACGGACGAGATCCGGGCGTGCGGGCATAGGTCGTCTCTCCTCAGCGGAAACGATGGGGGGCGGGGCGTTGCTCTCTCCCCGCGCAGCGGGGTCCTCCGGGCTGCGCCCGGAGCAGTGGGCGGCTCGCTGCGCGAGCCGGTGGGGGGTGCCCCCTGCGCTGCGCTCCGGGGGCGGCTGGGCGGTCTGCTGCGCAGCCGCCTGGCGGCGGGGCGGGCGCGCTGCGCGCTCCCTCTCGGGTGGGGCGCTGCGCGCTCGGCAGGCGCCGGGGCGGGGCGTTGGTGGGGCCGGACGGGCGCCCCGCGAGGGGGAGGGGATGGGGCGCCCGTCCGGCGGTCAGGGGGTCAGACCGTGGTGAGGGCGAATGCCTTCTCCATCAGGTCGTTGGCGGCGCCGCTGATGACCCGCTCGGCGCGGGCGGCTGCCTTCTCGGTGTCGGTCTTCCCCTGGGCGGGGGCGACGTGGTTCGCGTACTCGGTCAGGGCGTTGTATCCGGCCCACCGCGTGCCCCGGACCCCGGCCTGAGTGTCGGCGTGCTCGAACAGGTTGGAGATCGCTCCCCAGCGCTGCCGCTGGTTGGTCTTCTTCCGGGGGCTGTCGCTGTCCTTGACCGGCCAGAGCTGATCGACCACCGACTTCAGCTCCCCGAGCGTCATCTCGGCTTCGATCATCCGCTGGGCGGCCTGCTCGAACTCCTCGGCGTAGCGGAACGTCAGACCCAGGGCGTCACGGGCCTGCGCGATGCGGGCCTTGGCTCCAGCGGTGTGCCGGACCACGAAGCTGGAGCGGGCGCCGTGGAGGGCGGCGCGCATGGTGTTCGCGCACACCACTCGTACGGGGGTCACCACGATGCGGAACGCGCTGCCTCCGTCGTGGCTGTTGAAAGCCGCGATGTAGAGATCAACGTCGTCGCTTCCGCCGATCGTGAGGGTCTGCGGCATCTTCATGGTGAGGAACACCTGACGGCCGTTCTTGAGCGATCCGGCGGTCTCGAAGTGGGCGCCGGACTCGTCGGCCAGCAGGTTCAGGAACTCGGCGTGCTCCTCGTTCTGTACCGGGTGGTAGTCGCTGCCGACCACTCCCAGCGTCTCCGTGCGGCCGGTCCTCGGGTGCGTGCGCGCGGTCGCGAAGTGCTGCGCCACCTCGACGGGCGTGGTGCCGTCGGCGGTGATCTCGGTTGCGGTCAGGGGCAGGAGCCGGACGTTCCAGCCGGACAGGGAGGCGATGCGCATCGCTTCCTCGGCGGTCATCGCGCCGTCGGTGACGGTGCCCAGCTTGTGCCAGGCGCTCGTGTTGGCGGAGGTGAAAGCGGCGGTGCCGTCGGTGAACTGCTCGATCTCGTGAGCCACTGGGGCTTCCTTCCTGGTGACGAACTTTGGCGGGTCCGGTAGGGGGCCAACCCTTCCGAACTGGTTCCATAATACCTAGTACGGGCGGTGGGGCAACCGATTAAAACTCCAGCCGCCCCACCGGGCCGGAATGGCCGGCCATCAGGCCCCGATACTCACGAGGTGCGCCTCTGCCAGTACTGGGGCAGCGCCGTGATGCTCTCGGCGTGGACTCCGGACAGGGCGGTGACGAACACGCCACTCCGGTAGTCGCTCAGGCGGTACAGCACGTACTCGCGCCCCCAGCGACTGAACTGGCGGTCAATCCCCGTGACCCAGTAACGCCCCCATGCCCGCTCCTGCGAACCGTGGTAGCTGACCAACTGGCCGATACTGGGGCCGCTGTCCTGGCTCCTGGCGGCCAGGCTCGCCAGTGCCGCACTGAACGTCTCGGGCGGCAACGGCACACCGGCCAGCGCGGGCCCGGTGTGGCCGGTGCGGACGCCGGAGATCCATCCGACCTCGAACAGAGCGCGGGCCCGCTCGCGCACGGCGTGCGACAGACCGGTGTTGGGGGGAAGCTGCTCCAAGGCTGCCTGGAACGCGGCCTCCATCTGCTCGCCCTCGCTCTCGCTCGGCGGCTCGGCGCGGTGGGTGGGCTCGATGTTCGTCATGCTCACGGTGGCTGTCCCTTCGGGTGATGTGAGTGCTGGGCCGGTGCTCCGGGGGCCCGGTGAGCCGGGCCCCCGGAGATTTGCCTGTTACTTCAGCCCGCGTGTCCGCAGGAATTCGCTGATGCGGTAGGCGACGGCTCGGACGGGAAGGGACGATCCCCGGAAAGTGCCGAGAATTCGGGGGCCGGTTTCGCTGTCGTGGATGATCTGGAATTCAAACCCGTGAGCGACGGGAAGAACAACCCGGATGGGACCGGCCTTGGTGTCGAATCGAATGGACGTGGTGTTCTCGTCCTGGTTGTGCTCGATGACGGCATCCCGGAGCAGTTCCGGGCGGGGCAGGAAGTTCGCGATCCCGCGCGCCTTCTGGGCCTGGGGGGTGTTGATCTCGGCCGTACCGGAGGTCACCTTGCCTGCGCTGATGACGATTTCCACGTTGGGCCTTTCTGTTGACGAACGTTCGGTGATGCCGGAAGGGGAGCCACCCCGTTCCAACATGTTCCATAATACAGCACCGAGATCTGCTGCACCATCCCACGCACAAACTCCTGCACAATCTCCTGCACCTGCCTGGAAGCCGGCTTCCGATCGCTGCTGGTCAGAAGGGCGATTGGCCGTGGTCGGGGAGCTGACATCCCCTCTGCTGCCACTTGTCCCCGCACGGTTGAAGGATGAGTGAGGCGGGCGGGCGCGGTGCGAGCGGCGGCCTCGGGGATCGGGCGGCCTGGACTCTGCTTGCGCGTCGGCCGGAGCCGCCGCGCTGGGAGTGGGGGAACGGGGCCCAATTCGGGCCCTGGACGGGGACAGAGAAGCCCGGGGCTAAAGCCCAGAGTAGGGCGCCTTCATCCTTTGGCGATCCTGCTGTGTTGGTCTTCTCCGGCGCAGCGGGGGCGCATGCTGGTTCCAGAGCCAATCGGGGTCTGCACTTTGAAGCTGGGGAGTGCCCCGTTCCTGCCAAAGCTACATGCTGCATCATCTGATGCAGAGTCACCGGCCCCAGCCACCCTCCCTCTTGCTGCCCGGGCCAACGGGGGTGCGCAGCACCCCGGTGGCTGGAGCGCAGCGAAAGCCACCTCGCGGGGCCGCAGGCCCCACAGCTCCGGGAGCGCAGTGGACGGAGCGTCACCAACCCGGCGCAGCCGGGTTGGTGAGCGGGACGCGCAGCGTCCCGCCAGCGCTCACGCGGAGCGGGAGCGCAACACCCGTGCGCAGCACGGGTGTTCGCTTGCCCATCGCGCAGCGATCTGTCTCTTATACACATCTGACGCTGCCGACGAGCGATCTAGTGTAGATCT
>JODU01000028.1 GCA_000720845.1 Kitasatospora aureofaciens
GCCACCAGGGACCGGCTCGGGGCGTCGGGGTGGGTGTGGGCGTCGGAGTCGGCCGGGGACAGGGCGGGAAGGTGGGCCAGGAAGCGCTCCCGGCGACCGCCACCGCGTCGGTGCCGTCCGGTCCGGTCGACGCGTACGCGCAGGCGTCGGCCTGGGCCGGGCCGACCGGTATGCCGACGAGGGTGAACGTCAGCGTCACCAGGGCCAACACCCGTCCGGCGGCGGCGGATCGGGTCGGTTCGGGTCCATGCACGACGCAGATCATGGAGCCTGGCGCACCGCCCCACGCCCGAGTGCCCGGCGATTGCCCCGAAGGAGGGACACGACCCCACCAGGGGTTTGACGACGGAGGACCCGCCCGCGCCGGAGCCCGGAAGCCTGTACGAGGGGGGCCCCGCACCCGTGGCGGGCGGGAAGAAAACCCGCGGCCGGTTGAACACAACGGGCTCCCCCGTGCGTACCCAGTGTCGTGCGGCGGCCCACCAGGGCGCCCCAACACCTTCGTGACGATCGGGGATTGACGATGAAGACCTCCTGGCGGAGCGCCTCACTCGTGGCGGGCGCCGCGGCGCTGCTGGCGCTGACGACGGCGTGCGGCCAGGACGGCGGCGGAGCCACCGGCAGTCAGAACGTGGGTGCCACGGCGGCCGCCCCCGGCGACGTCGGCGACCTCGGCGCAGGCGACGGACTCGGTACCGGGGCGGGCGCCGGGCAGGCCTCGGCGAGCGCGCCGGAGCCCGCGGGCAAGCTGTCCGTCTCGGCGAACCCCGAGATCGGCGAGCTGGTGACCGACGGAGCGGGCCGTACCCTCTACCGCTTCGACGCCGACACCGCCCAGCCGCCCAAGACGACCTGCGAGAACGACTGCGCCACCATGTGGCCGCCCGTGGCCGCGGACGACGCCCTCGTCGGCGAGGGCATCGACAAGGACCTGCTCGGCGAGGTCACCCGCCCCGACGGCACCAAGCAGCTGACGATCGGCGGCTGGCCCGCGTACCGCTACGCCAAGGACACCGCCGCAGGAGACGTCAAGGGCCAGGGCGTCGGCAAGAAGTGGTACGCGCTGGCCGCCGACGGCAAGAAGGCCACGGCCGAACCGGCCGCCGGGCTGTCCACCCGCGAGGACCCGAAGCTCGGCGAGATCGTCGTCGACAAGAACGGCATGACCGTCTACCGCTTCATGAAGGACGAGGCCTGGCCGAAACCGGTGTCGGCCTGCACCGGAGCGTGCCTGGAGAAGTGGCCGGTCGTGGCGCCCGTCGAGGCCGACGACACCAAGGGCGTGGAGAAGAAGGGCCTGATGAGCTTCACCCGGCCCGACGGCGCCGCCCAGCAGACGATCGACTGCTGGCCCATCTACACCTTCGCCGGCGACAAGAAGGCCGGGGACACCAACGGTCAGGGCGTGGGCGGAACCTGGTACGCCGTCAAGCCCGACGGAAAGCCGGTCGGCGCGCCGAAGAAGTAGCGACCTCCCGCCCGCCCGCCTTCAGCGCACGACCACGGGCCGTCCCCTCCGTCCCCTCCGTTCCCGGACGGAGGGGACGGTCCCGTTCGTGCGCTTTGGCATGCCTTCGCCCACGGCACGTGCCGCGGGCAGTGACCGGGAACGGACGGTCAATTTCCGTTTGGGCTCGCCCCTTTGGCGGGCGATCAGTAGCCTCAGCTCGAACACCGGATCGCCTATGCCTTGGAGAGCTAGATGGAGCGTCCCGCCTGGGCCCCTCGCAGCATCGACATCTCGGTGCCCAGCGTGTCCCGGATCTACGACTTCTACCTGGGCGGTTCGCACAACTTCGAGGTCGACCGGGAAGCGGCCCGCAGGGCGATGGAGTTCATGCCGGGACTGCCCAAGATCATGCAGGCGAACCGGGCGTTCATGCGCCGGGCCGTGCGCTTCGCGGCCGACGAGGGCATCGACCAGTTCCTCGACATCGGCTCCGGCATCCCCACCTTCGGCAACGTCCACGAGGTGGCCGGACGCAGCCGCCCCGGCGCCCGCGTGGTGTACGTCGACCACGACCCGGTGGCGGTCGCGCACAGCGAGGCCGTCCTGGCGGGCAACGACGACGCGGACGTGGTGGCCGGCGACCTGCTCAAGCCACGGGAGATCCTGGCCAGCCCGCAGGTGGAGCGGCTGATCGACCTGAATCGACCGGCCGCCCTGCTGCTGGTTGCCATACTCCACTTCGTGGAAGACGAGGACGACCCGTACGCTGCGGTGGCCGAGTTGAGCGACGCGCTCGCGCCCGGCAGCCTGCTCGTCCTCACGCACGCCTCGTACGAGGGAATCCCGCTGCCCGCCGAGCGGGCCGGGGGCGCGGTGGACGTGTACAAGGACATCCGCAATCCGCTGATCATGCGTTCGCGCGACGACATCGCGCGGTTCTTCGAGGGGTACGACATGGTGGAACCCGGACTGGTTCCGATGCCGCGCTGGAGGCCGGAGGGGGAGCCGGAGGAAGAGGACCCGTACGCGTTCTCCGGGTTCGCCGGCGTGGGGCGTACGGCGTGAGCGCGGAGCCGGACGGGCCGGAGGACAGGCTGCGCCGGTTCGCCACGATCTGGAGCCGGGCGGTGTTCCCGGTGACCTCGACATCGTCCACCCGGCCCGAGTTCGAGGCGGAACTGCTGCCGCTGGCCCGTCGGCTGAGCGAGGTGCTGCACGCCCGCGGCTTCGACGCCGGCGAGGCCCGGGCGGTCGGTGCCGCGCTCGTCGACGCGCACTGCACCGACCCCGAGGCGCTCTCCCGGACGCTGGACTGCGTCGACGCCTACCTGGTCCTCTACTGCGGCGAGGACGGCGACCCGGAGGACCTGCGGGCCCGTTCCGCACGGCTCCAGCACGCGATGGCGGCCGGGTTCGCCGGGGCGCTGCGCGCCCGGACCCTCGCCGAGCAGGAGGCCATCGCGCAGGCCGCCCTGAAGGCGCAGGGCGTGGTGGCCGAGGCCCTGCACGCCAGCGAGGCCCGCTTCCGCGCGGTCTTCGAGGGCGCCGCCATAGGCATCGGCATCGCCGACCTGGACGGCAACGTCCTCCAGGTCAACGACGCGTTGATGCGCATGTTCGGCATCGCCGACTCCAGACTCGGCGGCCGCCGGGCGACGGAGTGGACGCATCCCGACGACGCGCCGCAGACCTGGCGGCTCTACCAGGAACTGGTACGCGGCGAGCGCGAGCACTACCACGTGGAGAAGGCCTTCTACCGGCCCGACGGGACGGTCCTGTGGACCAACCTCACCGTGTCCCTGCTCCGGGACGCCGACGGCACCCCGCAGTACCAGCTCGCGCTGATGGAGGACACCACCGAACGGCGGCTGCTCAACCTGCGGCTGCGCTACGAGGCCACGCACGACGCGCTCACCGGCCTGCCCAACCGCAGCTTCTTCTTCGAACGCCTGGAGAAGGCCCTGAACGCGGGCCCGGGCCAGCGCTTCGGCCTGTGCTACCTCGATCTCGACGGCTTCAAGACCGTCAACGACAGCCTCGGCCACGCGGCGGGCGACCGGCTGCTGGTGGAGGTCGCGGACCGCCTCCAGGCCTGCGCCACCGCGCCCGGCGAGATGGTGGCCCGGCTCGGCGGCGACGAGTTCGTGGCGCTGACCACCGGACCCGACACCCGGCACGAGGTCGACGAGCTGGCCGGGCGCATCATGAACGCGCTGCTCGCCCCGGTCAGCGTCGACGGACGCGAACTGACCGTGCGGGGCAGCATCGGCATCGTCGAGGGCCCGGCCGGCGAGCGCAGCCCGGCCGAGGTGCTGCGCAGCGCCGACATCACCATGTACCGGGCCAAGTCGGCGGGCGGCAACCGCTTCGAGCTGGCCGACCCGGAGGCCGACGCCCGTGTCATCACCCGGCACGGGCTGACCACCGCGCTGCCCGCCGCCCTTGAGCGGGGCGAGTTCTTCATCGAGTACCAGCCGCTGGTCCATCTCGGCGACGGCAGTGTGCGCGGCGCCGAGGCGCTGGTGCGCTGGCTGCACCCGCAGCACGGGGTGCTCGGCCCGGACCGGTTCATCCCGCTCGCCGAGCACACGGGGCTGATCGTGCCGCTGGGGCGCTGGGTCCTCGAACAGTCCGTGCGACAGGCCCGCCTGTGGCGCGAGCGGTACGGCGAAAGCGGCGCCGCGGGCCCGCTGCGCATCAACGTCAACCTCTCGCCCTGCCAGCTCACCCACCCCGGCCTGGTCCAGGACACCGTCGAGATCCTGGAGCGGACCGGCGTCGCGCCCGACGCGCTGTGCCTTGAGGTGACCGAGTCGGCGCTGATCGGCGCGGACGACGACCTGCTGAAACCGCTGCGCCGGCTGGCCGAGATGGGCGTGGACATCGCCCTGGACGACTTCGGCACCGGCTACTCCAACCTCGCCAACCTGCGCCGGCTGCCGGTGAGCGTACTCAAGCTGGACCGCTCGTTCACGCAGAGCATGCAGCAGTTCCCGGCGGACCCCGTCGACCTGAAGATCGTCGAAGGGATCGTCGCCCTGGCCCACAGCCTGGACCTCGCGGTCACCGTGGAGGGCGTGGAGACCGGCGCCCAGGCCGAGCAACTGCGCATACTGGGCTGCGACACGGCCCAGGGCTGGTACTACGCCCGCCCGGGCCCACCGGAGCGGCTCCACGAGCTGGCCCTGGTGGACTCCACGGGCTGAGGGGCGCCGCGGGCGGCGCCGACCGGATCACACCCCGTCGCGCGTCGCTTCGGCGGCCTCGGTCGCGGCGCGGACGAAGGCCGCGGTCGCCGTGGAGCGTGACTGCTGGGGCCAGGCGAGGGAGAGGACGACCGGAGGGGCGTCCGGGACCGGGCGGTAGGCGACGCCCGGGCGGGGGTAGCGGGTGGTCACCGAGGCGGGCAGCAGGGTGACGACCTTGCCGAGGGAGACCGCCGTGAGCACCTGGGCCAGATCGTCGTGGCCGCGCCGCGCCTCGTCGATGTGCCGCTCCACGCTGCCCGCGTCGAGGCCGAGGTCGGCCAGCTCCAGGCGATCGCGGGCGGCGAGCGGGTGGTCCGCGGCCAGGACGGCGACGCGCGGTTCGGCGGCCAGCGTCTCCGTGTCGAGACCGGCCCCGTCGAACGGCGCGTGGACCAGGGCGACGTCCGCCTCGCCGGCGCGCAGCAGCCGCGGCTGCTCCTGCCACCCGCACAGCCGGACGACGACCGGCACGGACCCGGGCTCGGACGCGTAGCGCGCGAGGATCGGCTCCAGCAGCCCCGCGTCCCCGTCGGCCTTCACGGCCAGCACCAGCTTCGGTCCCTCGGCCGCCCGTCTGGCCCGCCGTCCGGCGGCCTCCAGGGCGTCCAGTGCGACGCGCGCCTCGGCGAGCAGCACGTCCCCGGCCGGGGTCCGGGTGACACTGTGGGTGGTCCGCTCGAACAGGGTGACGCCCAGCTCCGTCTCCAGACGGCGGATCGCCCTGGACAGGGGCGGGGGAGAGATGCCCAGCCGCTCGGCGGCGCGCGCGAAGTTGAGTTCCTCGGCGACCGCCACGAAGTAGCGCAGGGAACGCGACTCCATCCTCCGCCTCCTTTGATGCCCCCCGGCATTGCCTTCAGGGTAACAAGCGGGACCCGATCGATCCTTCAGTTCCGGGCGCCCGGCGAACAGGATGGGAGAGCGCCGGAGCGCGAAGCGAACCGACCTCCCGCCCCGACCGCGCACCCACTCTCTTCTCCCTCCCTGAACCGGAGTTGTGCTCGTGATCGTCATCACCACCCCGACCGGCGGAATCGGCCGACAGGTCCTCGACGACGTCCTGGACGCCCTCGACGCCAGGGACGACGGGACCGCCGTGCGCGTCATCGCCCGCGATCCCGGCCGCCTCACCGCCCGCGCCCGCGAGCGGACCGAGGTGTTCCAGGGCTCGCACGCCGACGCCGAGGTCCTGGGCGCGGCCTGCGAGGATGCCGACCGGGTGTTCTGGCTGGTGCCGCCCGCGCCCGGCGCCGACAGCGTCGAGGGCCACTTCCGCGACTTCACGCTGCCGCTGTGCGAGGTGATCGCGCAGCAGGGCGTGGAACGGGTCGTCGCCGTCTCCAGCCTGGGGCGCGGCGTGGCGAAGGACGCCGGACCGATCTCCGCCTCGCTCGCCATGGACGACCGGATCGCGGCGACCGGTGTGCACTACCGGGCGCTGTGCCCGCCCTTCCTGATGGAGAACCTGCTCGGGCAGGCGGCCGTCCTGCGGGACACGGGCGAGTTCCGCATGGCCTGCGCCGCCGACCGGGTCCTGCGGACCTGCGCCACCGCCGACATCGCCGCCACGGCCGCCCGGCTGCTGCTCGACGCCTCCTGGACCGGCCGCGCCGACGTCCCGCTCGTCGGCCCCGACGACCTCACCCCTGAGGGCATGGCCGAGGTGCTGTCCGACGTACTGGGCCGGCCGGTACGGGTACGGGAGACCACGCCCGAGGAGTACCGGGCGTCGGCCCTCCGCTTCGGGGCGAGCGAGGCCGGGGCCCAGGGCCTGGCCGACATGGCCTCGGCGATGGACGCCCAGGGCTTCTACGGCGCCGCCGAGCCGACCACCCCGGACACCGCGCCCACGAGCTTCCGCCGCTGGTGCGAGGAGGTGCTCAGGCCGGCCGTGCTCGCGTGAGGGGAACCGAGCCCGGGGCCCGGGGCCGTCACCGCTCCAGCAGCATCCGCTGCAGCTCCCGCGCCGCCCGCGGCGGAGCCACGTCGCTGCGGTGGGCCAGGGCGATGGTCCGGTGCAGGCCGGGCCGGGCCAGCGGGGTCACCCGCAGTCCGCGTCCGGAGCGGGCGGCCACCATCCGCGGGACGACCGCCATGCCGAGCCCGGCCCGCACGAAGCCCAGCACCGCGTCCATCTCCCCGCCCTCCACGGCGAAGTCCGGTTCGAACCCGGCCGAGCGGCACGCGGCCACGGTCAGCTCCCGCAGGTCGTAGCCGTGCCGGAACATCACCAGACGCTCGCCCTCCAGGTCGGTGATGCGCACGGCACGGCGCCCGCCGCCCGGCCGGGGCGACTCCGGGGACGACACCACCACCAGGTCCTCCCGCAGCAGCTCCACCGTGGTCAGCGCCGGCGAGGCGGTGGGCAGCGGCAGCACCACCAGGGCCAGGTCCAGCGCGCCGCGCGCCAGCTCCCGCACCAGGTCGTGCGAGCCGCCCTCCTCGATGAGCAGCTGGATGCCGGGATAGCGGTCGTGGAAGGCGCGCAGCACGTCCGGGAGCAGGCCGGTGCACAGGCTCGGGGTGGCGCCCAGCCTGACCCGGCCCCGGCGCAGCTGCGCCAGCTCCAGCACCTCGTGCCGGGCGGTGTCCGCGTCCGCCAGGATGCGCCGGGCCAGCGGCAGCAGCGCCTCCCCGGCGTCGGTGAGCGTGATGTTCCCGCGCGCCCGCAGGAACAGGTCGGCGCCCAGCTCCCGCTCCAGCGCCTTGATCTGCTGCGACAGCGAGGGCTGCGCCACATGGACCACCTCGGCGGCCCGGGTGAAGTGCCGGGTCTCGGCGACTGCCACGAAGTACTGGAGCTGTTGCAACTGCATACGGCGAGCATACGGCCTTGATAGGCAAACCCTATGGAAACCAGGTGTTCCATGTCTTGGACCGATGGGGTGCCGGGCCCGTAACGTCCTGTGACATGGCTCTGGCAACGCGGACGGACCGACGGCCGTCCATGGCGCGCACCGTGTGGGACTCGACCGTCGGCAAGAAGACAGTGATGGCGGTCAGCGGTCTCGTCATGCTGCTCTACCTGGTCGCCCACATGATCGGGAACCTGAAGATCTACTTCGGGGTCGAGGAGTTCAACCACTACGCCCACTGGCTGCGCACGGTCGGCGAGCCGTTCATGCACTACGAGTGGACGCTCTGGCTGATCCGCGTCGTGCTGGTCGTCGCCGTCGTCGCCCACGCCACGTCCGCGTACCAGCTCAGCCGGCGCGACATCAAGGCGCGGCCCAGCAAGTACGTGCACAAGAAGCCCCGTTCCAGCTACGCGACGCGCACCATGCGCTGGGGCGGGGTCATCCTCGGCCTGTTCATCGTCTGGCACATCCTCGACCTGACCACCGGCACCGTGCACACCGGCGGCTTCGAGAGCGGCAAGCCCTACCAGAACGTCGTGGACACCTTCTCCACCTGGTACGGCAACGTCATCTACATCGTCGCGATGCTCGCCCTCGGCCTGCACATCCGGCACGGCTTCTGGAGCGCCGCCCAGACCCTCGGCGCGGGCAGCCGTACCCGCGACCGCGCCCTGAAGACGACCGCGAACGTCCTCGCGCTGCTGCTCACGATCGGCTTCGTCGCCGTACCCGTGGGCGTCATGACCGGAGTGGTGAGCTGACATGACAACCTACGCCGACTACACGACCGGCGAGCCGGTCGCCGACACCAAGGCCCCCGCCGGACCGGTCAACGAGCGCTGGGACACGCGCCGTTTCGAGGCGAAGCTGGTCAACCCCGCCAACCGGCGCGGGAAGACCGTCATCGTCGTCGGCACCGGCCTCGCGGGCGGCTCCGCGGGCGCGACACTGGCCGAACAGGGCTACCACGTCGTCCAGTTCTGCTACCAGGACTCGCCGCGCCGCGCCCACTCCATCGCCGCCCAGGGCGGCATCAACGCCGCGAAGAACTACCGCAACGACGGCGACTCGATCCACCGCCTGTTCTACGACACGGTCAAGGGCGGCGACTTCCGTTCCCGCGAGTCCAACGTGCACCGGCTCGCGCAGATCTCCGTCGAGATCATCGACCAGTGCGTGGCGCAGGGCGTCCCCTTCGCCCGCGAGTACGGCGGCCTGCTCGACACCCGCTCCTTCGGCGGCGTCCAGGTCTCCCGCACCTTCTACGCCCGCGGCCAGACGGGCCAGCAACTGCTGCTCGGCGCCTACCAGGCGCTCAGCAGGCAGATCGCGGCCGGGAACATCGAGATGCACGCGCGCACCGAGATGCTCGACCTGATCGTGGTGGACGGCCGGGCCCGCGGGATCGTCGCCCGGGACCTGATCACCGGGAAGATCGACACCTACTTCGCGGACGCCGTCGTCCTGGCCAGCGGTGGCTACGGCAACGTCTTCTACCTCTCCACCAACGCCATGAACTCCAACGCGACCGCGATCTGGCGGGCGCACCGACGTGGCGCCTACTTCGCCAACCCCTGCTTCACGCAGATCCACCCGACCTGCATCCCGCGCACCGGCGACCACCAGTCCAAGCTGACGCTGATGAGCGAGTCGCTGCGCAACGACGGCCGGATCTGGGTGCCCAAGGCCAAGGGCGACGACCGGCCGCCGAACAAGATCCCCGAGGACGAGCGCGACTACTACCTGGAGCGCATCTACCCGTCCTTCGGCAACCTCGTGCCCCGCGACATCGCCTCCCGCGCCGCGAAGAACGTCTGCGACGAGGGCAGGGGAGTGGGCCCCGGCGGGCAGGGCGTCTACCTGGACTTCGCCGACGCCATCGAGCGCATGGGCCGGGGGGCGGTCGAGGCCAAGTACGGCAACCTCTTCGACATGTACCAGCGGATCACCGACGAGGACCCCTACAAGGTCCCGATGCGGATCTACCCCGCCGTGCACTACACGATGGGCGGCCTGTGGGTCGACTACGACCTCCAGACCAGCGTCCCAGGCCTGTTCGCGATCGGCGAGGCCAACTTCTCCGACCACGGCGCCAACCGCCTCGGCGCCTCCGCGCTGATGCAGGGCCTGGCCGACGGCTACTTCGTGCTGCCGGCCACCATCAACGACTACCTCGCCCGCAACCCGCACAAGGACGACGTGGACGACGACCACCCGGTGGTGCAGGAGGTGCTGGCCGAGACCGAGGACCGGCTGAACCTGCTGCTGTCCGTCGACGGCGACCGCACCCCGGACTCCTTCCACCGGGAACTGGGCGAGCTGATGTGGGAGTTCTGCGGCATGGCCCGCACCGACTCCGGCCTGCGCAAGGCCCTGGAGCGCATCCCGCAGATCCGCGAGGAGTTCTGGCGGCGCATCAAGGTCCCGGGCACCGGCGAGGAGTTCAACCAGTCGCTGGAGAAGGCCAACCGCATCGTCGACTACCTGGAACTGGCCGAGCTGATGTGCCTCGACGCGCTGCACCGCTCCGAGTCCTGCGGCGGCCACTTCCGCGAGGAGTCCCAGACCCCGGACGGCGAGGCGGCCCGCAAGGACGACGAGTTCGCGTACGCCGCCGCCTGGGAGTTCACCGGCACCGGCGAGGCCCCCACCCTGCACAAGGAAGACCTGGTCTTCGAGTACGTCCACCCCACCCAGCGGAGCTACGCATGAAGCTCACCCTGCGCGTCTGGCGCCAGAAGAACGCCGACGCCGAAGGCGCCATGTCCACGTACGAGGTGGACGGGATCTCGCAGGACATGTCGTTCCTGGAGATGCTCGACACCCTCAACGAGGAACTCATCCTCAAGAGCGAGGACCCGGTCGCCTTCGACCACGACTGCCGCGAGGGCATCTGCGGCGCCTGCTCGCTGGTCATCAACGGCGACGCCCACGGCCCCGAGCGCACCACCACCTGCCAGCTGCACATGCGGTCCTTCAAGGACGGCGACACCATCGACATCGAGCCGTGGCGGGCGTCCGCCTTCCCGGTCGTCAAGGACCTGGTCGTCGACCGCTCGGCCTTCGACCGGATCATCCAGGCCGGCGGCTACATCACCGCCCCCACCGGTGCCGCGCCGGAGGCGCACGCCACGCCGGTGCCCAAGCCGGACGCCGACCTCGCCTTCGAGCACGCGGAGTGCATCGGCTGCGGCGCGTGCGTGGCGGCCTGCCCGAACGGGGCGGCGATGCTGTTCACCTCCGCCAAGGTGAACCACCTCAACGTCCTGCCGCAGGGCGCGCCCGAGCGCGAGACACGAGTGCTCGACATGGTGGGGCAGATGGACGCGGAGGGCTTCGGCGGGTGCACGCTCACCGGTGAGTGCGCGACCGCCTGCCCGAAGGGCATCCCGCTGGTGTCCATCACCAGCATGAACAAGGAGTGGCTGCGGGCCACGCGCAAGGTGGCGAAGAAGTAGCCCCACCGACGTTCGCCGAAAGGTGCGGACGGACGGGGCCGGGAGAGGTGCTCCTCCCGGCCCCGTCTCGCTTTGCGCGCACCCGGCATCCGGGAAGTGCGACCGGGCTCCCGGCATTCAGGAAGCGCACATCCGCGCTCCCGGCACTCGTCATGCGCAGTACAGCCGGTGTCGGAAGAACTGGGTCGAGCCGTCCCGCGACCGCGTTCTCACGACCAGGAGAGCACCCATGACCGGCGTACTGACCGCTGACCGTCCCCCGAAACCCGCCGCTCCCCGCCGCTACACCGTCGCCCTCGCCCGCGACGAGGACGACGTGCGGGCCGCCCAGCGGCTGCGGCACGACGTGTTCGCCGGGGAGATGGGCGCGCTGCTGGCGAGCCCGCAACCCGGCCACGACGTCGACGCCTTCGACGCGTACTGCGACCACCTGCTGGTGCGCGAGGAGACGACCGGGCAGGTCGTCGGGACCTACCGGCTGCTGCCGCCGGAGCGCGCGGCGGTCGCCGGACGGCTGTACGCGGAGGGCGAGTTCGACCTCGCCGCGCTGGACGCGATCCGGCCCTCCCTGGTCGAGGTCGGCCGGTCCTGTGTGCACCCCGACCACCGCGACGGCGCGGTCATCGGACTCGTCTGGGCCGGCATAGCCCGCTACATGACCGACCGCGGCCACGCCTGGCTGGCGGGCTGCTGTTCACTCCCGCTCGCCGACGGCGGGGCCCTCGCCGCCGGTGCCTGGGACCGGGTACGGACCAAGCACCTGGCGCCCGAGGAGTACCGGGTGCGGCCGCTGCTGCCGTGGGTCCCGCGCCCGGCGGCGCCCACCGCCCGCGCCGAGCTGCCGGCGCTGCTGCGCGGCTACCTCCGGCTCGGCGCCTGGGTCTGCGGGGAGCCCGCGCACGACGTGGACTTCGGCGTCGCGGACCTGTACGTGCTGCTGCCGATGAACCGGGTCGACCCGCGCTACCTGCGGCACTTCCTCTCGCTGGCCCCGGCCTGATGAGCGGCTGGCTCCCCTTCGCGCCCTGCACCCCCGCCGTGTGCGTGGAGCCGACCGCGGCCGTGGCGGCCGTACCGCGGGCCGTGCTGCGGCTCACCGCGGTCGCGGTGCTGCTCCTCGCCGGGATCGCCGTCGTGCTGGCGCCCTTTGGCGTCAGGCGCAGGCTGCCCGCGGCCCTGGTGCGGCGCTGGTGCCGGTGGGTGGTGCGGGCCGCGGGGATCCGGGTCCGCGTCACGGGGGCCGCCGTCCCCGGGGGCGGGCTGCTCCTGGTCGCCAACCACGTCTCCTGGCTCGACATCCCGCTGCTGGCCGCCGTACGTCCCGCGAGGATGCTGGCCAAGAGCGAGATACGGTGCTGGCCGGTGGCGGGCGGGCCGACGGCGCGCGCCGGGGCGCTGTTCATCGAACGGGACCGGCCGCGGGCCCTGCCGGGCACGGTCGAGGCGATCGCGCGGGCCCTGCGCGCGGGCGCCGCGGTGGCCGCCTTCCCCGAGGGCAGCACGTGGTGCGGACGGGCCCACGGCCCCTTCCGCCGGGCGGTGTTCCAGGCCGCCCTGGACGCCGGGGTGCCGGTCCTGCCGGTCCTGATCCGCTACCGGGTCGGGGAGCGGGCGGTGAGCACGACGCCCGCGTTCGTCGGCCCGGACACGCTGCTCGCCTCCCTGTGGCGGGTGGCCTCGGCCCGCGGCCTGACCGCCGAGGTGGAGGTGCGACCGGTCGTACCTCCAGGTCGTCACCGTGACCGCCGTTCCCTGGCCCGGGCCGTCGAGGACGAGGTCCACGGTGACCCCGGGAAAGCACCTTCGAAAAGTATGTGTTCTTTGTGAGGTTTGTGCCGTTTCCTTACCGCTGGATGCGGACAACCGGAAGGCAGGCACTCGAAAGGAGGGTGATGGCAGATGATCACCCGTGAAGAGATCGCCAACGTCCTGGACCAACCGGTCTACGACGGGGACGGCAACAAGATCGGCGACGCGAAGCATGTGTTCTTCGACGACATGACCGGGCGCCCCGAGTGGGTGAGCGTCAAGACGGGTATGTTCGGCTCCGCCGAGTCCTTCGTACCCATCCGCGACGCCGCGCTGGTGCAGGACCACCTCGAGGTTCCCTACGGCAAGGACCAGGTCAAGGGCGCGCCCTCGGTCGACGTCGACGCGGGCGGCCATCTGTCGGAGACCGAGGAGCACCGGCTCTACGACTACTACGGCATCAACTGGGACAGCGTGCTGTCCGAGGCCGAGCGCACCGACGACGGCCGCTTCGCCGCGGGACCGGGCCCGACGGGCGCGGCCGGAGCCGCCGGAGCCGCGGGTGCGGCGGGCCTGGCCGGCCGGACCGGCGAGAAGGACGTACGCGGTACGGCCGGTACCGGCGGCACGGCCGGGACCGCGGGCGGCATGACCGGCCGCAAGGACGCCATGGAGCGCGAGGGCATGCGCGGCGACGAGGCCATGACCCGCTCCGAGGAGCAGATGCACGTCGGCGTCGAACGGCACGAGTCGGGCCGGGCCAGGCTGCGCAAGTACGTGGTCACCGAAGAGGTCCAGCAGACCGTTCCGGTGACCCACGAGGAAGTGCGCGTGGTGCGCGAGCCCATCACGGACGCCAACCGTGACGAGGCCCTGGCCGGGCCTGAGATCAGCGAGGCCGAGCACGAGGTCACGCTGCACGCGGAACGCCCCGTCGTGGAGACGGAGACGGTGCCGGTGGAGCGCGTCCGGATGACCACGGAGGAGCTCACGGAGAACGAGACGGTGCGCGGCCAGGTCCGCAAGGAGCGCATCGAGGCCGAGACCGAGTCCTTCACGGAGGACGAGACCGGTCGGAGCGGCAAGCGGCGGGGCCGCGAGTGACCGTCCCCCGTCCTCAGCGCGGGACCGTGCGCCGGTGAACGGAGTTCACCGGCGCTTCCCGGCGTCCAGGGCACGGGCCAGATAGGGCGCGGTGGCGCTTCCTTCGACGGCCGCCACCTCGACGGGTGTTCCGGCGGCCACGATCCGGCCGCCCGCGTCGCCGCCGCCGGGCCCCAGGTCGATCACGTGGTCGGCGCCCGCGACCACACTCATGTCGTGCTCGACCACGACCACCGTGTGCCCGGCGTCGACCAGGCCGTGCAACTGCCGCATCAGCACCTGGACGTCGGCCGGGTGCAGACCCGTCGTCGGCTCGTCGAGCAGGTACAGGGTGTGGCCCCGGCGCCCGCGCTGCAACTCGCTCGCCAGCTTGATGCGCTGGGCTTCCCCGCCGGACAGCTCGGTCGCGGGCTGGCCCAGCCGCAGATACCCCAGCCCGACGTCCAGCAGCGCGGCCAGAGCGCGGGCCGCCGCCGGTGAGTCCGCGAAGAACTCCGCCGCGCCCTCCACCGTCAGGTCCAGCACCTCGGCGATGTTCCGCCCCCGGTACGCCACTTCGAGCGTCTCGGGGTTGTAGCGCGCCCCGCCGCAGTCCGGGCACGGCGCGTACGTGCTCGGCAGGAACAGCAGCTCGACGCTGACGAATCCCTCGCCCTGGCAGGTCTCGCAGCGCCCGCCCGGCACGTTGAAGGAGAACCGGCCCACGCCGTAACCGCGCTCGCGCGCCTGGCCGGTGGCCGCGAAGACCTTCCGTACCACGTCGAACAGGCCCGTGTACGTGGCCAGATTGGAGCGCGGGGTGCGGCCGATCGGCCGCTGGTCCACGGAGACCAGCCGGTCCACCCCCGCCAGGTCCTCGGTGATCTCGCCGACCAGGGTCGACTTCCCCGAGCCGGACACGCCCGTCACCGCCGTGAGCACCCCGAGCGGGAACCGAGCGGTCACCCCGCGCAGGTTGTGCCGGGTCACCGGACCGACCGTCACCGAGCCGCGCGGGGCGCGTACCTCGCGGCCCGGCGCGGGGAGCGGTCGAAGAGGTGACGGGCGGTGGCGGACTCCGCGACGCGGGCCAGCCCCTCGACCGGACCGCTGTACAGCACCCGCCCGCCGTGCTCCCCGGCCCGCGGACCGACGTCCACGATCCAGTCGGCGCCGCGCATCACGCCCAGGTGGTGCTCCACCACGAACACCGAGTTGCCCGCCGCCTTCAGCCGCTCCAGCACCGTCAGGAGCGCCTCCGTGTCCGCCGGGTGCAGACCCGCCGAGGGCTCGTCGAGGACGTACACGACGCCGAACAGCCCGGAGCGCAGCTGGGTCGCGAGCCGCAGCCGCTGCAACTCGCCCGCCGACAGGGTGGGGGTGGGCCGGTCGAGGCTCAGATAGCCGAGCCCCAGCTCGACGACGGGCGCGATCCGGGAGGTGAGGTCCTCGGTCAGGACCTTGGCCGTCTCGCCCTCGGTCGGCAGCAGCCCGGCCAGCTCCGTGAGCGGCAGCGCCGCCAGCTCGGCGACGGTGCGGCCGCCCACGGTCACCGCGAGCGCCTCGGCCCGCAGCCTGCCGCCGCCGCACACCGGACACGGCGCGCTGGTGAGGAACCGCTCCGCCTTCGCCCGCAGGGAGGCGCTCTTCGAGTCCGCGAACGTCTTCATCACATAGCGCCGGGCGCTCATGTACGTGCCCTGGTACGGCCGCTGGATGCGGCCCGCTTCCCGCACCGGGTGCACCGTGACCACCGGCTGTTCGTCGGTGAACAGGATCCACTCCCGCGCTTCGGCGGGCAGCTCGCGCCAGGGCCGGTCCACGTCGTATCCGAGCGCGTCGAGGACGTCCCGCAGGTTCTTGCCCTGCCAGGCCCCCGGCCACGCGGCGATCGCACCGTCCCGGATCGACAGCGAGGGATCCGGGACCAGCAGTTCCTCGGTGGTGCGGTGCACCCGGCCGAGCCCGTGGCACCGAGGGCAGGCCCCGGCCGCGGTGTTCGGCGAGAAGGCGTCGGAGTCCAGCCGCTCGGCGCCCGGCGGGTAGTCGCCGGCGCGGGAGAAGAGCATCCGCAGGGAGTTGGAGAGGTTGGTGACCGTGCCCACCGAGGAGCGGGACGTCGGGGTCGCCCGCCGCTGCTGGAGCGACACGGCGGGCGGCAGCCCGGTGATCTCACCCACCTTGGGGGCGCCGACCTGGTGGATCAGCCGGCGGGCGTACGGCGCGACCGATTCGAAGTAGCGCCGCTGCGCCTCCGCGTAGACCGTCCCGAAGGCCAGCGACGACTTGCCCGATCCCGAGACCCCGGTGAACACCGCCACCACGTCCCGGGGGACGTCCACGTCCACGCCCTTGAGGTTGTGTTCGCGGGCGTCGCGCACCCGGACGTACGGGTCGTGGGGGCTGTGCATCGCGGAGGGCTCCGTACGGTGGGCGGGACAAACCCCGCGATTCTACGCCGGGGCGCCGAGCGGTCCCGTACCGGTGACACGGGCGAGCCGCCGATAGGAGTCGAGCAGCGCCGCGCGGTCGTACGTGCTGGTGGTGACCAGGACCTCCTGCGCGCCCGTCTCCTTCACCAGCCGCTCCAGCTCGTCGGCGACCTGCTCCTCGGTGCCGGCGACGTGGCCCGCGAGACCCGCCTCGTACAGATCGCGTTCCTTGCCGGTCATCGTCCGGGCCTCGACCTCCTCGGCCGGCGGCAGCGGCGGGAAGGAGCCGCGCGTGCGGGCGTGGGCCATGGACCACGCCTCCGGGACCAGGAGCCGCCGGGCCGCCGCGGGGGTGGCGGCCACCGCGACGGACCCGGAGACGACGACGTACGGCTCCCGGCTCCACTCGGAGGGACGGAACCCGGCGCGGTAGCGGTGGATGCCGCGGCGCATCCGGTCCCGGTCGCGCAGGTCCCCGATGACCATCGGCAGACCGGCCCGGGCGGCGACCGCCGCACCCTCGCCCATGGCCAGCACGAACGGGGGTACGGTCAGCCCCTCCGCGGGGCGCGCGTGCACGCCCGTGGGCGAGGTGCCCCGGAACCAGCCGAGCAGCTCGGCCAGTTGCGCGTCGAAGTCCTCGGCGTCGTCCTTGTCCCGGCCCAGCGCCCTGCGGACGCCGTCGGTGAAGCCCACCGAGCGGCCGAGGCCCATGTCGACCCGGCCGGGGAAGAGCGACTCCAGCACGCCGAACTGCTCGGCGACGACCAGCGGCCGGTGGTTGGGCAGCATCACACCCCCGGTGCCGACCCGGATGCGGCTCGTGGCCCCGGCCAGGGCGGCGGCGAGCACGGTGGGTGCCGATCCGGCCACCCCGGGCACGCCGTGGTGCTCCGCCACCCAGAACCGGTGGTAGCCGAGCCGCTCGGCCTCCCGGGCCAGCTCCACGGTGTCGCGCAGCGCCTCCCCGGCACTGCGGCCCGCCCGGATGCGGGAACGGTCGAGGACGGAGAAGCGGGTGGTGGCGAGTACGGAGGTCACATGGTGTTCAACGCCCGCACGCCGCACAGATTCCCGAAGCCGCACGCCGCACGGGCTCCGGGCGCCCTTTCCGGGCCGCGCGCTCTAGGGTGGCCGGGTGAGCGACAGCAGCAGGCCCCCGGTGGCCGTGTTCGACCTGGACAACACCCTCGCCGGCACCGCGCACCGGCAGCGGTTCCTGGAGCGCCGGCCCCGCGACTGGGACGCCTTCTTCGCCGCCGCGCCGCACGATCCGCCGCTCGCCGAGGGCGTCGCGCTGGTACGGGAGAGCGCGAAGGAGTGCGAGATCGTCTACCTGACCGGACGGCCCGAGCGCTGCCGGCGCGACACGCTCGACTGGCTGGCCGCGCACGGCCTGCCGGACGGGGCCGTGCACATGCGGGGCGACGCCGACCGCAGGCCCGCCCGGCGCACCAAGCTGGAGGTCCTGCGGCGGCTCGCGCGGACCCGCGAGGTCCGGGTCCTGGTGGACGACGACGAGTTGGTCTGCGACGACGCCGAACGGGCCGGTTTCCCCGTGCTCAGGGCACGCTGGGCGGCCCGGTCGGCCGAGCTGCGCGTGGCGCAGGAGCGCGAGGGCCGCACCTGAGGGACGTGGCCGCCCGAGGGCGCTGCGGGGGCGTCAGTCCGACTCCTCCAGGCGGAAGCCGAGCTTGAGACCGACCTGCCAGTGCGCGACCTGTCCGTCCTCGATCTGGCCGCGCACCTGCGTCACCTCGAACCAGTCCAGCTTGCGCAGGGTCTGCGAGGCGCGCGTGACGGCGTTGCGGACGGCCTGGTCGACGCCGTCGGGCGAGGTGCCGACGACCTCGGTGACCCGGTAGGTGTGGTTCGACATGCGGGTGCTCCCTTCCGCGGGGACAGCGGTGTGCCCTGCGTCACTCCACCGTGCCCCAAGTCGGGACGGAGCGCGAGGCATCGGGCTCGTGGGTGGCAACCGTCCGGTACCTCCCCTTGACCTTTGTATTGGTCCATACCAAAATCCCAGACACCCGTTCGAGCCTCGGGCTCGTCCCCCACGTCGGGCTTCCCTTCGCATGTGCAGGACCCACCTGCCCGCGCCCTGTGTTCGTCAGTCAGAAGGACCCCTCGTGAGACGTCGCCTCCTCGCCCTTGTCTGTGTCTCCGCCTCCGTGCTCAGCGGCTGCGGCCTGATCTCGCAGGACGGCGGGAGCGACCGGCGCACCGTCACCGTGTGGCTGATGAAGGACAGCGCCTCGCAGGACTTCCTGAAGCGGTTCACCGAGGGCTTCGAGGCCGACCACCCCGACCTCGACCTGGACATCCGCATCCAGGAGTGGACCGGGATCGGCGACAAGGTGCAGGCCGCGCTGAAGGCCGACGGCACGGACGGCCCCGACGTCGTCGAGGTCGGCAACACCCAGGTCCCGCAGTACGCGGAGGGCGGCCGGCTGCAGAACCTGACCCTGGAGTCGATGCGCGACTGGGGCATCCGGGACTGGCTGCCGGGTCTCGCCGAACCGGGGCAGTGGATGTCCCAGCAGTTCGGCATCCCCTGGTACGCCGCCAACCGCGTCGTCATCTACCGCAAGGACCTCTTCGAGCAGGCCGGCGTCAACGAGCCGCCCCGCACCCGCGAGGAGTGGATCACCGCCACCGAGAAGCTCGACAGCGACGGCGACCAGGGCATCTACCTGGCCGGCCAGGACTGGTACACGCTCGCCGGCTTCATCTGGGACGAGGGCGGCGAACTGGCCACCCAGGACGGCGAGGGCGGTACCTGGACGGGCGCCCTGGACTCCGAGGAGGCCCTGCGCGGCATGGACTTCTACCGCGAACTGCAGGCCCTGGGCGACGGCCCGGTCGACGCCGACGAGGAACACCCGCCGCAGTCCGGGGTCTTCGCGAAGGGCCGGGTCGCCCAGATCGTCGCGGTGCCGGGCCAGGCCCAGTCGATCCTCCGCGAGAACCCCGGCCTCAAGGGAAAGATCGGCTTCTTCCCCGTGCCCGGCAAGAACGCCGCCGAGCCCGGCGCCGTCTTCACCGGCGGCTCCGACCTCGTCGTGCCGAAGAACACCGACCAGGAGGAGGGCGCCCTCGCCGTGATCGAGGCGCTCGCGGGCACCGAGTGGAACACCGACCTGGCCCGCACCATGAACTACGTCCCGAACAAGAAGTCGCTCGCCAAGGAAGTCTCCGGCGAGGAGGGGATCGAGGCCATGGCGGCCGGTGCCGCACAGGGCCGGGCGACCCCCGGTACGCCTCAGTGGGGCGCGGTCGAGGCGGACAACCCGATCAAGGAGTACATGACGAAGGTGCTCACCGGGTCGGACGCGAAGTCGGAGGCCCGCAAGGCCTCCGACCGCGTCACCGAGCTGCTGGACGCCAACGCGCGCTGAGCGGGCCGGGCCGGGCCGAAACCACCCGGCCCGCCCGCCCGGTACGACCCGCTCAGCGCGCCACGCTCAACGACAGGGCGAACCGGCCCCCGCCGTCCGTCCACCAGTGGGCCAGATCGAGCCCGGCCGCAGCCAGCTCGGCCCGCACCCCCTCCCGCCGGAACTTCGCGGACACCTCGGTACGCAACTCCTCCCCGTCCGCGAAGTCCACGGCCAGGTCGAGCGCCTGGACCTTGACGGTCTGCGCGGTGCGCGAGCGCAGTCGCATCTCGATCCACTCCCGTTCGGCGTTCCAGAGCGCCACGTGCTCGAAGGCCGCGGGCGCGAAGTCGGCCGCCAGTTCACGGTTCACCACCGACAGCACGTTCTTGTTGAACTCGGCCGTCACCCCGGCCGCGTCGTCGTACGCGCGGACCAGCACCCCCTCGTCCTTGACCAGATCCGTGCCCAGCAACAGGCTGTCGCCGGGGGAGAGCAGGGCGCGGACGGAGGCCAGGAACGCGGCGCGCTCCTCGGGCAGCAGGTTGCCGATGGTGCCGCCCAGGAACGCCACCAGCCGGGGTCCGGGCGTGTCGGGCAGCGTCAGGCCGGCCGTGAAGTCGGCGATCAGCGCGTGCACCTGGAGGCCGGGACGCTCGGCGACCAGCGCCTGCCCGGCCTGGGTGAGGGCGCTCTCGCTCACGTCGACCGCCACATAGCCGCGCAGCCCGGTCCGCTCGGTGAGCGCGTCGAGCAGCACGCGCGTCTTCTCCGAGGAGCCGGAGCCCAGCTCCACCAGGGTGTGCGCGCCGGTCGCCGTCGCGATCTCTCCGGCCCGGTCGACGAGGATCTCCCGTTCGGCCCGGGTCGGGTAGTACTCCGGCAGTGCGGTGATCGCCTCGAACAGCTCGCTGCCCCGTGCGTCGTAGAACCACTTCGGCGGCAGCCACTTGGGCGTGCTCGTCAGGCCCGCCAGGACGTCGGCGCGCAGGGCGGCGTCCGTGGCGTCCTCGGGCAGCGTCCGGGTCAGACGGAACTGGCTCACGTGCGGGGCTCCTTCACAGAGGCGAAAGCGTCTGCCGGGGCGGTTTCGCCCGGGACCTTGAGCGGGGTGATCCGCACGTCCGTGCCGCTCGCCACGAGCAGGGTGCGGTCGGGGACCTCCCGCCAGTGCGGGTCGTCGTCGTAGGGCTCCGAGGCGACGACCGTGCCGCCGCCCGGACGGGACAGGTACCAGAGGGTGTCGCCCCAGGTGGTGGCGGTGACGGTGGAGCCGTTCGTGAGGAGCAGGTTGAGCCGGGAGGCGGGGGCCGCCGCGGCGACCTCCGGCACCGTCTCGGCCAGCGCCCTGCCCTCGTCGTCCCCCGCCCGCAGCCGGGCCAGGACCAGCGCCCACACGAGCGCCGAGTCGTTGCGCGCCTCCAGCGACAGCAGCTCGCCGGGCGGCAGCGTCGCCGCCACCGGGGCCAGCGAGTCCGGCCACCCCGCCACGGCGCCGTTGTGACTGAACAGCCAGGTCCCCGCGGCGAACGGTGCCGCGGCCGCCTCCGCGTCGGCGCCGGCCAGCGTCGCGTCCCGTACGGCGCCCAGCAGTGCGCCGGTGCGTACGACCCGGGCCAGGTCGGCGAAGGACTGGTCCGCCCAGATCGGTCCCGCCCGCCGGTACCGGGCGGGCACCGGGTCCCCCTCGGCGTACCAGCCGACGCCGAACCCGTCGGCGTTGACCGTGCCGTACCGCTGGTGCCGCGGCGCCCACGACTGGCGGTACAGGCCGTGCGGCGGCGCCACGAGAAGCTCGCCGAGCGGCTGTGCGGGACCCGTGTAGGCCAGGTGACGGCACATCAGACCGCCTCCGCCGACCGGGCCGTGCGGAACCCGGAGAAGATCTGCCGCCGGATCGGATAGTCCCAGTTGCGGAACGTGCCCCGGCAGGCCACCGCGTCCACCGCGAAGGAACCGCCGCGCAGCACCTTGTACTCGGGGCCGAAGAACACCTCCGAGTACTCCCGGTACGGGAACGCCCGGAACCCCGGGTACGGCGCGAAGTCGCTCGACGTCCACTCCCAGACGTCGCCGATCAACTGCCGTACGCCGAGCGGCGACTCACCGGCCGGGTAGCTGCCCGCGGGCGCCGGGCGCAGGTGCCGCTGCCCGAGGTTGGCGTGCTCCGGTCCCGGGTCGGCGTCGCCCCAGGGGTAGCGCATGGCGCGGTCGCCGGCCGGGTCGTACCGCGCGGCCTTCTCCCACTCGGCCTCGGTCGGCAGCCGGCGCCCGGCCCAGCGGGCGTAGGCGTCGGCCTCGTACCAGCACACGTGGAGCACCGGCTCGTCGTCCGGTACCGCCTCGGTCACCCCGAAGCGGCGCCGCAGCCACTGTCCGCCGTCGCGGCGCCAGAACAGCGGGGCGGCGATGGTGTGCCGGCGGATGTGATCCCAGCCCTCGGGGGTCCACCAGCGCGGGTCGTCGTAGCCTCCGTCGTCGATGAACGCCCGGTAGGCGCCGTTGGTCACCGGGACGGTGTCGATGTAGTACGGGGCCACCTCGCGCCGGTGCGCGGGCCGTTCGTTGTCCAGGGCCCACGGCTCGGTCGAGGTGCCCATGGTGAACGGGCCGCCCGGCACCAGGACTTCCGCCGGCCCGGTGAACAGCGCTACCGGGTCCGGGTCGGGCGCGGTCAGCGCCTGCGGGCCCCGACGCAGCTGGTGCGTGATCAGCATGGTCTCGTCGTGCTGCTGCTCGTGCTGGGCGATCATCCCGAAGGCGAAGCCCGCCTCCGTCAGGCGCGTGCCGTCGAACGCGGTGGCCTCCAGCACGTCCAGGGCCCGTCCGCGCACGTCCGCCGCGTACCGGCGGGCCTCGGCGGGCGACAGCAGCGGCAGGCTCGGCCGCTCGGAGCGGGGATGCTCGAAGGCGTCGTACAGGCTGTCGATCTCCGGGCGTATCGCCTCCTGTCCGGCGACCGCGCGCAGCAGCCACTGCTCCTCCTGGTTGCCGATGTGCGCCAGGTCCCATACCAGCGGGGACATCAGCGGCGACACCTGGGCGGTCAGGTCGGGGCCCTCCACGCAGCTGGTCAGCAGCGTGGTGCGCGCGCGGGCGGTGACCAGCGTGGTCAGGGCCCGCTCCCGCAGCTTCTCGGCGTCCACGGCCGCCCCTTCACCGGAGGTGACGGCGGCCGTGGTGTCGGTGGTGTCGACGGGGTCGGTCATGAGTGGGTCTCCCTCCCGTGCGGGCCACGGTCCGCGCCGCCCGGCATGTCCAGCAGATCGTCGGCGGGGCAGCGGCCCCTGAGCACATAGCGCTCCCGGTACCCGGCGACGGCGTCCGTCACCTCGGTGCTCGCGCCGAGCCGGGGCAGCGCGGCGAGCGCCGCCGTGAAGCAGGTGACGGCCGCCTCGCGCAGCTCCGGATCGGTCAGCGCGTCCCGGGCCGCGTCCTCGTACAGCGGGTTGTGCGGCGCGGGCCGGCCGAGCGTGCGCTCGGCCAGCGGCTTGACGGCCCGGTAGGCGGTCTCGGTCGCCTCCGGGTCGTCGAACAGCGCGGCGGTCACCGCCAGCGGCACGATCCAGCCGTCGTCCCCGGGCTGCGCGTCGATCATGCGCAGCTCCAGGTGGCCGCGCGGCCTGACCGGCGGGAAGAGCGTGGTGAGGTGGTAGTCGACGTCCTCCCGGGTCGGCGGCCGGGGCACCGGTTCGCGGGTCCACTCCCGCAGGGTCAGACCCTGAGGCACGTCCCAGGGGCCGGCGTCGCGGCGTACGCACATCACCGGGGCGTCCAGCACGTGCCGGGTCCAGGTGCCGCGCGGGTCGCTGTCCAGCGGGGGACCGCCGGCCCGGCCGGCGCCGATCTGCGTCCAGCGCAGCTGCCGGGTGGACCGCCAGCCGGTGGGCCGGCCGCCGGACAGCGGGGAGTTGGCGAACGCCGCCAGCAGGACGGCGCCCAGGTGGTGGGCCAGCCACCACCGGCGTACGTGTCCCATCGGCCCGGGCTCCTCGTGCCCGGCGTCCACGCATACCTGCACGGAGGCCGAGGAGCACATCATGAAGCGGCCACCGGGGCCGGCGCGGTCGAGGCAGGACTCCATGGCGTCGTAGCGGGGCTGCCGCAGATAGCGGCGCGGCGCCTGCCAGGGCTCGTGGCCGAGGCCGACCAGGGCGAGGCCGTCCTCGCGCAGTACGGCGCGGACGGCGTCGAGGTCGGCGGAGACGGAGCGGACGCACTCCGTCAGCGAGGCGGCGGGGAGCGAACTCAGCTCCAGCTGGCCGCCGGGCTCGACGGTCAGCGCCGACCTCAGGGGCACGGCCCGCAGCGCGGTGTACACCGCACGGAGCCGTTCGGGTGACACGGGGAGCCGCGGCTCGCGCAGCTCGTGGACGAGCCATTCCACCTCGACGCCGAGGAGCCGGGGCGGACCGGTCTTGAAGCAGATGCCGTGGACCAGCGCCTCGACCTCGGCCTCACTGACAGCGGTACGTGGCCGGATACAGCCACCAACCGAATCGGACATGTCGGGATCCTCCTGAGATTCCACCATGCCGCCGGCCCTTCTGCGGTGGGCCGGGCCGGCACACCTGTCCCACCCAAGACCCTCGTGCCGCTCCGCACAAGGATGCATTTCGGGACGTTCCCGCTCGGTAATCTCCGCGATCCGTCCGTTCCCGGGGCCTTTCCCCGTCGTTCGCCGGTCGGGAAACTCCGTTGCACCGCATCCCCAGCATCACCCAGGATCTCCGCATGAGCACGACGGGGGAGACCGCGCCGCGCGCGGTCACGGCGTCCACGGGGGTGGCGCCGTGAGCGCGCGCCTGCGGGGCATCGCACAGCGCACCGAGCAGATCGTCGCGGCCGGCACCTACCGCACGTCCGACGGGCGTGAGGTGTCCCTCGCGGCGGCGATCGGGGCGGCCGGGGACGGTACCCGGATGTACGGTCCGGGGCCCGTCGAGGTGTCCCTTCCCACCCGGGTGGGCACGGTCTTCGAGGTCACGGGCGAGAGCAGCCTGGAGGCCGCCCGGCGGCTCGGCGGCGCCGTCGCCGTGCTCAACTTCGCCTCCGCCCGCAACCCCGGTGGCGGTTACCTCAACGGCGCCCAGGCCCAGGAGGAGGCCCTGTGCCGGGCCTCCGCCCTGTACACCTGCCTGCTGCGGGCGCCCGAGTTCTACGACCACCACCGCGCCCACCGCGACCCGTTCTACACGGACCGCGTCGTCCACTCGCCCGGCGTACCCGTCTTCCGCGACGACCGGGGCCGCCTGCTGGACGAACCGTTCACGGCCGGATTCCTCACCTCCGCCGCGCCCAACGCGGGCGTGGTGCTGCGCACGGCCCCGGAGCGCGCCGCCGATCTGCCCGCCGCCCTCGCCGCACGCGCCGAGCGGGTGCTGGAGACCGCCGTGGCCCACGGGTACCGGCGGCTGGTGCTCGGCGCCTGGGGCTGCGGCGTGTTCCGCAACGACCCCGCCCAGGTGGCGGGCGCGTTCCGGACACTGCTCGGGCCCGGCGGACGGTTCGCCGGTGCCTTCGACCGGGTGGCGTTCGGCATCCTGGACCGCACCCCCGGCGCCACCGTCCGGGCGGCGTTCGAGCGGGCCTCCCCGGAGGGCACGGGCGGCCCCGGTCAGCTCCAGCCGTAGCGCTCCCGCAGCCGCTGCCGCACCAGGTTGAAGCGCATCCGGTCCAGGGCGCACGCCTCGCGGCGCATCCCGGCGTCGTGCAGCCGCAGCACCCGGTCCACGTCGACCCAGGAGTCGCGCCCCGAGCGGTCCCACGGCCCGCTCCCGATGGCGACCCACTCCCGGTCCCCGTCGTGCCGCCTGCTGGAGAGCTGCACCGCCAGCACCGTCCCGGCCGCCTCCCGGGCCACCACGAGCACCGGCCGGTCCTTGCCCCGGCCGTCCGCCTCCTCGTAGGGCACCCACGTCCAGACGATCTCGCCGGGATCGGGGTCGCCGTCGTGCGCGGGGGAGTACTCGGTCCGCACCCGGCCCACCTCCCGCGGGTCGGCCTCGGTGGTGGCAAAGGGGCCGTAACGGCCCGGGACCGTCCCGCCGTTGCTGTCGATGTCGTCGGTGAAGGCGTTCACGGCCCGTACCGTACGGGACGGGTCCGCGTGGACGCGCGGTGACCCTGCACCGGTGGCAGGCTGGCCCCGGCAAGCCAGTACGAGTCAGTAAGCCGGCACGAGTCAGAAGGCGACGTCATGACCGACCAGCTCACCGTGAGCGTCCTGGGCACCGGCATCATGGGTGCCGCGATGGCCCGCAACCTCGCCCGCGCCGGACACGCCGTCCGCGTGTGGAACCGCAGCCGGGACAAGGCCGAGCCGCTGGCCGCCGACGGCGCGCACGTCGCGGGCGGCCCGGACGAGGCCGTACGGGGTGCCGACGTCGTCCTCACGATGCTGTACGACGGTCCGGCCGCCCTCGACGTCATGCGACGGGCCGCGCCCGGGCTGAGCCCCGGCACCGTGTGGGCGCAGTCCACCACCGCGGGCGTCGACGCGGTCGCCGACCTGGCCGCCTTCGCCCACGAGCACGGCCTCGTCTTCTTCGACGCTCCCGTGCTCGGTACCCGGCAGCCCGCCGAGGCCGGTCAGCTGCTCGTGCTGGCGGCCGGTCCCGGCCAGGCGCGGGGCACCGTGGCGCCCGTGTTCGACGCCGTCGGCTCACGCACCGTGTGGACCGGTGAGGACGGCGCGGCCGGCAGCGCGACCCGGCTGAAGCTGGTGGCCAACAGCTGGGTCCTCGCCGTCACCAACGCCGGCGGCGAGACCCTCTCGCTCGCCAAGGCCCTGGGCGTCGACCCGGACGCGTTCTTCGACGCCATCGCCGGCGGGCCGCTCGACATGGGCTACCTGCGCGCCAAGGCCGGTCTGATCCGCGACGGCTCGCTGACCCCCGCCCAGTTCGCCGTCGCCACCGCCGAGAAGGACGCCCGCCTGATCGTCGAGGCCGGCGAGGCGAACGGGGTCCGGCTGGACCTCGCCGCCGCCGGGGTGCAGCGGTTCGCCCGGGCCGCCGCCCAGGGACACGGCGACGAGGACATGGCGGCGGCCTACTTCGCCAGTTTCGAGGAGAAGGCGACCGACTGAGCCCACCCGGGGTACCGGGTGCACGAGACCAGCCCGACACCGGCGACCGGACCCGGTGCCGGACCACACGAACAGCGAGGAGCCCCCGCATGTCCAAGCCGCCGCTGCCGCCCGAGGCCGTCGAACTGCTGCGCCGCCCCAACCCGTGCGTCATGGCCACCCTCCGCCAGGACGGCGCCCCCGTCACCACGCCCACCTGGTACGCCTGGGACGACGACGGCCGCGTGCTGATCAATCTCGACGCGGGCCGCGTGCGCCTGGGACACCTGCGCCGCGACCCGCGCATCACCCTCACCGTCCTCGCGGGCGACGACTGGTACACCCACGTCACCCTCATCGGCCGGGTCGCCGAGATGCGCGACGACGAGGACCTCTCCGGCATCGACCGCCTCTCCCGGCACTACACGGGCAACCCGTACCCGAACCGGGAGCGTCCCCGGGTCAGCGCCTGGATCGAGGTGGAGCGCTGGCACGGCTGGGGAGCCCTGAAGGACAGTTCCCAGGTGGGCTGACGGACGGACCCTGCGGCGCCGGGCGCCGGAACAGCGCGCCCGGCCACCGGGGTGCGGTCACGGGGTGTACGATCTTCGGGCGGCATCGCGTGTCGGTCACCGTCTGGGTGAGGCATGGAGGCGCCGCGGAGATGCCCGTGGAGGCATTGACCCGTGTCAGTCGAGTTCAACCACACCATCGTTCTCTCCCGCGACCGGGAGAAGTCCGCCCGTTTCCTCGCCGGAGTCCTCGGCCTCGAGGTCGGCGAACCGGCCGGAATGTTCCTGCCCGTGACGACCGCCAACGGCGTCACCCTCGATTTCGCCACCGTCGACGTCGACATCCCCGTGCAGCACTACGCGTTCCTCGTCTCCGAGGAAGAGTTCGACGACGTCCTCGCCCGGCTCGTCGAGGGCGGGATCCCCATCCAGGCCGACCCACAAGGCCGGCACCCGCGCCGGATCAACCGCAACGACGGCGGCCGGGGCGTGTACTTCACCGACCCGTCCGGACACGGCATGGAGGCCTTCACCCGCCCGTACGGCAGTGACCCGTCCTCGCCGCTGAACGGCGTCACGGAGGACGTGCCCGGGGCCCGCTGACCGGCGTCCCGGGGCCGTTCACGCGGCCGTCACGCGCCGCTGTCGGGCAGGACCGTGGTCAGACCCCCTCCGCGTACCGGTGGCCCCGAGGTGCCGGATGCGAGGGGGACTGGCCGTGCGGATGCGGACGGGGCTCGGAATGAGAGCCGTCGGAGCCGGTGCTCAGCCCGGCCCGCGCCGGGTGGGTGACAGGTGGGCCTCAGCGGTCGGCGGTGTGCCGGGCCGGGGTGGGGGCGGACGCGCGGCTCCGTCGCGGCAGCAGCAGCGGGGTCGCCAGGAGGAGGACGCCCGCGAGGGCGACCGCCGTGCGCGTTCCGGTCAGGCCGGCCAGCAGACCCCACACCGCGGTCAGCGCCGCTGTGGTCAGTTTCCCGCTGACCGTCCAGGCCGACAGGGTGCGCGCCACCCGGTCCGCGGGCGTCAACTCCAGCCGCCGGGTGACGCACACCGGGTTGTACACGCCCACGGACGTGATCAGGGCGAACTCGACGGCCATCACCAGGACCAGCCCCGAGGTCCCCGGCCCCACGAAAGCCAGCCCGGCCGGCCAGCACACGCGCAGCACGCCACTGGTGACCAGCACCCGGTGCTCCCCGAAGCGCGCCACGAGCGGTCCGGCCAGGCGCGAGCCGATCAGCCCGCCGACGCACGGCACCGCGAAGGCGAGGGAGTACTGCCAGGGCGCGAAGCCCAGGTCGCCCAGCATGAGCACGGCCAGCAGCGGTGCCGTCGCCATGATCAGCCCGTTGACCAGGACCGTGTTGAGGAACAGCGAACGCAGACCCGATGAGGCGAGCACGTACCGCCAGCCGTCCAGCAGGTCACCGGCGCGCAACCGGCTCGCCCCCGCACGCCGCGGGCGCGGCTCCCCGCCCCCGATCGCCCGGATGCCCAGCGCCGACAGGAGATAGCTGACCGCGTCGACCGCCACCGTCACCACCGGGCCGAACAGCCCGACCGCGGCCCCGCCGACCGGGGGTCCGAGCATGGCCGCGGTCCAGGTCGTCGACTCGAACCGGCCGTTGGCGCGCAGCAGGTCCGGCGGCCGTACCAGCGCCTTGAGGCAGGAACCGGCGGCGGACCTGAAGGTGATGTCGGCCGCGGCGACGACGACCGACACGACCAGCAACTGGGCGAAGCCGAGCCGGCCGAAGGCGTACGCCAGGGGCACGCTCAGCAGCACCGCACACCGGACCAGGTCCATCGCGACCATCACCGGCCGCTTGCGCCGGAACTCCACCCACGGCCCGAGCGGCACGGCCACCAGCGCCCCCACCGCGAGACCGGCCGCCGCGAGCGCCGCCACCCGAGCCGGTCCGGCGTCCAGCACCAGGACCGCGATCAACGGAAAGGCGTCGAAGGCGAGCCGCGTGCCGAAGGTGCTGACCGTGAACGCCGCCCACAGCCATCCGAACCCCCGTCCCAACGACCCGCTGCTGCCCACCACGTCCGACCCGGCCACACCCGACTCCGTCACGCCGGACATCAAAGCGAGCCGGGCCCGGGCGGATCAAACAACCGGCCGGGCAGTACGTACAACCGATCGTTGTGCGGCGTGGCTCCGCGCGTCCTACCGGGCCAGCAGCTTGCGCAGCGCCCCGGCGACCTCGCCCGGCGCCTCCTCCGCCATGAAGTGCCCGCAGTCGACGGTCTCGTGCCGCAGGTCAGGGGCCCACGCCCGCCACAGCGCCGCGGCGTCGTACCCGAGAGCGGCGCCCCAGTCCTGCTGGAGCACGGTCACCGGCATCCGCAGCCGGTTGCCGTTCTCCCGGTCCGCCCGGTCGTGCTCGACGTCGATGCCGGCCGAGGCCCGGTAATCGGCCACGATGGACGGCACCGCCTCGCGGGACGCCTTCAGGTAGGCGGCGCGGACGTCGGCGGGCAGGGCCTGCGGGTCCCGGGTCCACACGTCGAGGAAGTGACCGAAGAACGCGTCCGGCGCGGCGCCGATCAGCTGCTCCGGCAGCCCCGGCGGCTGCGCCATCAGATACAGGTGGAAGCCCACCGCCGCCGTCGTGCCGTGCAGGACGTCCCACATGTCCAGCGTCGGCAGCACGTCGAGCGCGGCCAGGTGCGTCACCGCGTCGGGGTGGTCGAGCCCGGCGCGCACCGCGACCAGCGCGCCCCGGTCGTGACCGGCCAGCGCGAACCGATCGTGCCCCAGCTCCCGGGCCAGGGCGACCACGTCGGCGGCCATGGCCCGCTTGGCGTACGCGGTGCCGTCCGGGTCGGCGGGCTTGTCGCTGGCGCCGTAGCCGCGCAGGTCGGGGCAGATGACCGTGTGGTCGGCCGCCAGGTCGGCGGCGACGTGCCGCCACATGAGGTGGGTCTGGGGAAAGCCGTGCAGCAGTACGACGGGGCTGCCCGTGCCGCCGACGGCCACGTGCAGGCCGACGCCGTCGGCGACGGTCACGCGTTCCTGGGTGAAGCCGGGGATGGCCGGTTCCGTGGTGGTCATGGTGGTAGATGCCTCTCTGTTCCCGCTCGTGTCACACGTTCCTGTGACGCCTACGAGACTGCCGCGCGCCGATCAGCAACCGATCAGCAGCCGATCCGCGACCGGCCGGGGACCGGCCCGCACGCGTACCGTGGTCAGCGCAGGCGCGGTGGCGGATCGGAGCGGACGGAACACGGACATGGAAGCGGTCACGTTCGGTGTGCTCGGCGCGGTCACCGCCTGGCGCGGCCCCGACGTGCTCGCCCTCAAGGGCCCCCGGCACCGGGCCGTGCTCGCCCGGCTGATCCTGGCCCGGCGGCGGGTCGTCCCGGTCGCCCGCCTGGTCGATGACCTGTGGGACGCGCCGCCGCCGCGGGCCGTGGGGGCGGTGCGCACCTTCGTCGGGGACCTGCGCCGCGCCCTGGAACCGGAGCGCCCGCCGCGCGCCCCCGCCCGGCTGCTCGTCACCGAGGGCCCGGGATACGCCCTGCGCGCGGCGACCGCCACCGTGGACGCGTGGCGCTTCGAGGCCGCCGTCGCCGAGGCGGACCGGATGCCGGCCGCCCAGGCACCCGACCGGCTGCGGGTGGCCCTGGGGGAGTGGCGGGGACCCGCCTACGCCGAGTTCGGCGCGGCGGACTGGGCCCGCGGCGAACGCTCCCGGCTCACCGAGTTGCGGCTGCGCGCCGTCGAACGCCGCGCGGAGCTGCTCGTGGAACTCGGCCGCGCCTCCGAGGCCGTCCCCGACCTGGACGCGCACCTCGCCGAGCACCCCTGGCGCGAGGAGTCCTGGCGCCTGCTCGCGCTCGCCCTGTACCGGACCGGACGGCAGGCGGACGCCCTCGCCGTGCTGCGCCGGGCCCGCGCCCTGCTGGCCGGCCGGCTGGGCATCGACCCCGGCCCGCGGCTGCGCAGGCTGGAGGCCGGCATCCTCGCCCAGGACCCGGACCTGGACCCGCCCGGCGAACCGGCGGACGCGGCGGCCCGGCTGTGGGCCCGGGCGACCGAGGCGTACGACCGCACGGTCGCCGCCGGTTCCCGGGCCCGCCTGGAATCCACCGTCGGCCTGCTGCGGAGCCTCGCGGTCACCGGCGGCGGTGGCCTGGAGGCTGCCCGGGAACACCGGATGACGGCGGTCCAGGCGGCGGAGGAGACGGGCGACGCGGAACTGACGGCCCGGGTGATCGGCGCCTACGACGTCCCCGCCAACTGGACTCGCAGCGACGACCCCGAACTGGCCCGGAGCCTCGTCGCCGCCGCCGAACGCACCCTCGCCGCTCTGCCGGAGAGCCCCACGACGGACGCGGCACGCTGCCGCCTGCTGGCCACCGTCGCCCTGGAGTCGCGGGGCGTGCGCTCCCCGCGCGGGCCGCGGGCGGCCGCCGAGGCCGAGCGGATCGCCCGCCGCCTGGACGACCCCGCGCTGCTCGCGTTCGCCCTCAACGGCGTCTTCATGCAGTCCTGCACCCGCGCCGGGCTGGCTCCCCGCCGCGACGCGATCGGCGCCGAACTCGTCGCCCTCGGCACCCGGCACGGCCTGGTCAACTACGAGGTGCTCGGCCACCTGATCCGGCTCCAGGCCCGCTCGGCCCTCGCCGACCTCACCGCCGCCGACGCACACGCGAGCGCCGTCGACCGCCTCGCCGAACGGCACGAACGACCCCTCGTGGCCGTCTTCACCGCCTGGTACCTGGCCCTGCGCCGGGCGGCCACCGCCGACTGCTCCGCCGACTCCCACGACCGCGCCGAGGCCGCCTACCGGTCGGCCGCCGGGCGACTCGACGGCGCGGGGATGCCGGGCCTGGAACGCGGGCTGCTGCCCCTCGCCCTGCTCGGCCTGCGCCTGGCCCACGGCCGGCCCGCGGCGGTGGACCCGGGCGCGGACTGGGGGCCGTACCGGCCCTGGGCCGAGCCGTTCGCCCTGCTGGCCGAGGGCCGTGACACCGAGGCCCGCGGCGCCCTGCGGGCCCTGCCGGAACCTCCGCCCGACCTCCTCTACGAGGCCCTGTGCTGCGCCGAGGCCGCACTCGCCCTCGCACTCGGCGACCGCCCGGCCCTGCGGCGGACGTACGACAGGCTGCTGCCCGCGTCCGGTGAACTCGCGGGCGCGGGCAGCGGACTGCTCACCTTCGGACCGGTCGACGGATGGCTCGACGCGATCCGCCGGACCCTGGACGCGTGACGGAGTCGCGGCGAGCCGTCGTCACGGGCCTGCCGAGGCCGGGGACCGGCGTGGACAGACCTCGCGCCGAGCCGGGCCCCGCGGCGGGACGCCGACCGGGGTTGCCCCGGCCCGTGCCGGGTACCCGCCGGGCCATGAAGTGGCAGCAGGTCCAGGACGGTCCGTCCGCGGTGTACGTGGTGGTGCTCGACCAGGGCGAGGACGCGGTCGCCGAACTGACCGCCTTCGCCCGTGACCGGTCGCTGGGAGCCTCCCAGGTGACCGCGGTGGGCGCCTTCTCCGAGGCGGTCGTCGGCTGGTTCGACCGGCGGGCCCAGGACTACCGGCGCGTCCCGGTCCAGGAGCAGTGCGAGGTGCTGTCCCTCATCGGGGACATCGCCGTCGCCGACGACGGACCCACCCCGCACCTGCACGCCGTACTGGGCCTGTCCGACGGCTCGACCCGCGGCGGCCACCTGCTGTCCGGCCGGGTCTGGCCGACGCTGGAGGTCGTCGTCCGGGACAGCCCGGCCGAGCTGGCCAGGACCCACCGTCCCGACATCGGCCTGGCCCTGATCGACCTGGGCTGAACCGGCCGTCGCGGCACGGTTTACCGGCCCGGGTGCGGGCTACGCGGCCTGCGGACGATCCCGTACCGACACCCCCGGGAGGCGCGACATGACACGGCGCATCCGAGACGTGATGTCACCGGCCGCGGTGGCCGTCGAGCCCATGACGACCGTGACGCGGGCGGCCCGGCTGATGCGCGAGGAGGACGTCGGCGACGTCCTCGTGACCTACGACTGCGACCTGTTCGGTGTCCTCACCGACCGCGACATCGTGCTCCGGGGTGTCGCCGACGGCCGGGACCCCGACGCCACCACGGTCGGCGCGGTGTGCACGCCCCCACCCGTCGTCACCCTGGGACCCGACGACACCACCGACCGCGCCGCCGAGCTGATGCGCCGCCACGCCGTGCGCCGGCTCCCGGTCGTCGAGCACGGCGGCGTCCCGGTCGGCGTCGTCAGCCTCGGCGACCTCGCCGCCACCGACGACCCGCACTCCGCGCTGGCGGACATCAGCCGGGCCGCACCCGGCCACTGACACCCCGGCACCGGGGAGGAACGGCATGAGCGAACCGGTCCACGCGCGGAGCGCGCTGCGGCTGAGGCTGCTGCTGTCGGCGCTCTTCCCGCCGCTGTTCCTCGCGGGAGCCGCGTTCTTCGGCGCGTGGGCCGCCGACACCGCCTCCGGCGACAGTCCCGGCCGCGGCACGCTCGTGGTGATCGCCGTGGTGTGCGGGGCGCTCGCCCTGCCGGCGGCGGCCGACCTGCTGGTGGTGGTCCGACGGCTGCGGAACGGACACCAGCCGCACTGACGAAGCGACCCGATGAGGGGGACGGAGGGACCGACATGGCGCCCACGGCACGCACACCCGCACCACGCACCCGGGAGGACCGCCGCGCCACCACCCGCACCGCACGGCTGCGCACCCGGATCCCCGAACCCGACGAGGAACCCGACCTGCTCGGCGAGTACCTGACCCAGATCGGCGCCACGCCCCTGCTGACCGCCGCGGACGAGGTACGGCTCGCCACGCGCATCGAGGCGGGCGTGCGGGCCCGGGAGGAACTGGAGGCGGCCGACACCGGCGAGCCCGCCCCCGCGCCCGGGCGGCGCCGCGCGCTGCAGGAGACCGTGCACGACGGCCAGGAGGCCAAGGACCACATGGTGCGGGCCAATCTGCGGCTGGTGGTGTCGATGGCCAAGCGCCACGCCCACCGCGGTCTGCCCCTCCTCGACGTCATCCAGGAGGGCAACCTCGGACTGATCCGGGCCGTGGAGAAGTTCGACCACACCAAGGGCTTCAAGTTCTCCACGTACGCCACCTGGTGGATCCGCCAGGCCATCGAGCGGGGCCTGGCCACCCACGCCCGGACGGTCCGGCTGCCGGTCCACGTCGTGGAGCAGCTCCAGAAACTCGCCAAGGTCGAACGCAAGCTCCGCGCGGGCCTCGACCGCGAGCCGACCACCGAGGAGGTCGCCGCCGAGAGCGGCATCGACGCGGACAAGGTCGTCTGGCTGCGCCGGGTCGGACGGGACGCGGTCAGCCTGGACACCCCCGTGGACGAGACCGGCGACACCGTCGTGGGCGACCTCATCCCCGACACCGAGGTGCTGCGCGCCCCGGAGGTCGCCGAGTTCCAGGCGCTCGCGGCGGAGTTGCGGGAGGCCGTCGGCACCCTCGCACCCCGCGAGTCCCTGATCCTCAGCCTGCGCTACGGACTGCACGACGGCCGTCCCCGCACCCTGCAACAGGTCGCCCAGCACGTGGGCCTCACCCGCGAACGCGTCCGCCAGCTGGAGAAGGCCTCGCTCGCCCACCTGCGCGCACCCGAGCACCGGGAACGCCTGCTGGACTGGGCGAGCTGACCCGGCCGGAGCCGAGGCGGCGGACTCTTACTCGGGCCCCGTCCGCAGCCGGGCCCCCTGCCGCAGCAGCTCGCGCTGGACCAGCCGGTAGGGCAGACCTCGCGGTCCGCGCCCGTGCCGGACGGTCAGCGCCGCGCACACCCCGGCCGCGTGGCCGGTCGCCATGGCGATGGGCATCACCCGGTACGACGAGTGCGCCACGTGCGTCCCGGAGATGCAGCGGCCCGCCACCAGCAGCCGGTCGGTGCCCCGGGGGAGCAGACAGCGCAGCGGGATGTCGTAGAAGCTGCCCCGCGGCACCCTCTTCAGGACGGTGCCGGAGCCGCGCGGATTGTGGATGTCGACCGGATAGGCGCCGTGCGCGATCACGTCCGGGAAGGTGCGCGCCGCCAGGATGTCGTGGCCGGTCAGCTGGTAGTCGCCGAGCACCCGGCGGCTCTCCCGCACCCCGATGTGCGTGCCGCTCTGCACCACGTACGACTCCTCGAACCCGGGCACCCGGGTGCGCAGGAAGCGGTCGATCTCGGCCAGTTGGCGCCGGGCGGTGTACTCGGCGCGGGAGAGGTCCCAGACGCTGGTGCCCAGGACCCGGTTCACCCGGGTGCTGTTCACGGCGACCTCGTGCGGGTGCGGGGTCGCGAAGAAGAGGATGTCCTCGCGCGGCAGCCGCAGTTCGCCGCCCGCCCTGGCCTCCTCGATCAGGTCCCACAGCCCGTGCACACCCCGCCACTGGTCGGGGTGCTCGCGCACGTACGCGGCGAAGTCGGGCCGGGCGAAGTCGGCGACGCGGAACATCAGCGTCATGGGCTGCACCAGCCCGTCCTCCGGCCGCCCGATCTCGTACGGCGCTCCGCAGGCCGTCGCCACGTCGCCGTCGCCCGTGCCGTCCACGACGACCCCGGCGTCGATCACCACCGGCCCCGACTTGGTCTCGAACACCACCCGCCAGCCCGAGCCGTCCTCCAGCGGCAGCGCGCCGGAGGCGAAGGAGTGGAACAGCATCCGCACCCCCGACTCGTCCATCATCTCCAGCAGGGCGGACTTGAACAGCTCCGGGTCGAAGGGGACCGTGTACCCGGTCTTCGGAGAGGGCGGCAGACAGCCGCCGCGGCCCATGAGCCGGTCGAGCAATTGCCACAGGACGCCCGCGACCACCGGCTCGCCCTCGCCGTGGTCGGTGGGCAGCAGCCGTGAGGTGTCCCCGTCCTCGGTGAACGCGGCCTGCTTGTGCTCGTTGTGGAACGACATCAGCGGCATCACCAGCGCCACGGTCGCGTTGCCGCCGAGGAAGCCGTACCGCTCCACCAGCACGACGTCCGCCCCGGCGTCGGCCGCGCCGACCGCCGCCGCGAACCCGGCGGGACCGCCGCCCACCACCAGGACGTCGCAGCGGCCGCCGTGCCGGGCGGGCCGGGGCGGCAGGGTGACGGTGCGGGACTCGTGGGGCTCTTGCAGTATCGGCATCGTTCACCTCCGGATCAGGCGTTCAGCGGCCGCGGCTCGGCGCCGTACGTCCCGTCACCGGCCGGGCCTCCACTCGCCGGGCCTCCACTCGCCGGGCCTCCACTCGCCGGGCCCCCACCTGCCGGGCCTCCGTCCGCGGGGCCCGCGTCCGCCGCGGGGGCGCCGCCCGACCCCCGTGCGGCGCCGATCTCGTCGAGCAGGGACCCGCACCGCTCGCAGGTCTCCCGCGCCGACGCGGACAGCTCGCCCATCCGGGTCCGCAGGTCGTCGCGGCGCTGCGGATACTCGTCCCAGAGCCGGTCCACCTCCGCCAGCAGCAGCCCCGCCTGCTCCCGCGCCACACCCACCAGCGCCGGGGCGCCCAGCCGGCGCGCGAAGTCGAAGACCTTGCCGGAGTACGGCAGCGGCAGCACCGGTACGCCGGTGAGCGCCGCGAAGATCACGAAGTGCAGACGCATGCCCACGGCCACGTCGAGATGGCGCATGAAGCCGAGGACCTGCCCCGGGCTGTAGTCGCCGTGCAGGATGCGGCCCTGGTCCGGGGCCGTCATGTGGGACAGCACGGCGTGCGCGTGCCGTACGTCGTGCCGCTCCATCGGCAGGAACACCACGTGCGCGTCCAGCCGTCGGACCAGGAAGTCCGCGACATCGGCGAGCAGCGCGTGGTAGCCGCCCTCGTCGAGCTTCTCGGCGGCCCGCCCCGGCTCGCGCACCGACATCCCCACCAGCCGCGCGCCGGACGGGATGCCCTCGTCGCGCATCATCGCCTCGGTGAACGGCTCCGGGGCCAGCAGCAGCGCCGGGTCGGCGGTGACCGCGACCTCCCGCTCCAGGCCGACCTCCTCCAGCACCAGCCGCGACTCCTCGTCCCGCACCACCACGTCGTCCATCTCCGCCAGCACCGTGCGCACCGCGTCCCGGTCCTCGGCGTCGGTCAGCGGCCCGGCGCCGACGGCGTAGGCGAAGGTGGGCACGTGCCGGGTCTGCGCGGCGCGCACCAGGCGCAGATAGCGCCGCGCCTCGCCGTCGTACAGGATTCCGCCGCCGCCCAGCACGAGGAGGTCCAGGCCGGGCAGCACGTCGAGGACGTGGTTGCGGCTGACCCCCTCCCAGGGCACCACCTCGTCGGCGTCGGGGTGATGGGCACGGGTGTGCTCCGCGTTCCGGCTCAGGACGACGAGGTGCGCGTCCGGCCGCCGGGCGCGCAGACAGCTCAGCACGCAGGTCAGGATCGCCTCGTCGCCGATGTTGAAGCCGCCGTAGGAACCCAGCACGCCGATGCGCGGGCCCCGGCGGGCGGGGGGCGGATGCGAGGGCCGAAGGTTCATCCGGGGACTCCCGTCACGTCGGAATCGGCCGGCGCGCGCCGGTCTCGGTGCGTGGGGCCGCGCACGGTGCCGGGTTGCCTGCGCCGCATCCCGGAAACACCCTGGCCAAGAACCACCCGTACGCGACCCGATCCGCACGAGGAGCACCGGTGAACGTCTCCCTCAGCGTCTGGCTGCTGACCGTCGCGGGCCTGTGCGTCCTCGTCGCCGCCGACTTCTTCATCGGGCGCAAGCCGCACGACGTGTCCCTCCGGGAGGCGGGGATCTGGACGGCCGTCTGGGTGGTCCTGGCCTGCCTGTTCGGGGTGGGGCTGCTGGTGGTCGGCGGTGGCGGACCGGGGGGCGAGTTCTTCGCCGGTTACCTCACCGAGAAGTCGCTCAGCGTCGACAACCTCTTCGTCTTCGTGCTGATCATGGCCAAGTTCGCGGTGCCCTCGCGGTACCAGCAGCGGGTGCTGATGGTCGGCGTCCTGGTGGCCCTGGTGCTGCGCGCCGCGTTCATCGCGGCCGGCGCGGCGATCATCTCCGCCTTCTCCTGGGTGTTCTACCTCTTCGGTGCGTTCCTCATCTGGACGGCCTGGAAGCTCATCCAGGACGCCCGCAAGGACGAGCACGAGCAGGAGTACGAGGAGAACAAGCTGCTGAAGTCGATCGAGCGCCGCTTCGGCGTCGCCGACCGGTACCACGGCACCCGGCTGTGGGTGGAGCAGAACGGCAGGCGGGTCATGACCCCGATGCTGGTCGTGATGCTCGCCATCGGGTTCACCGACATCCTGTTCGCCCTGGACTCCATCCCCGCCATCTACGGGCTGACCCAGGACCCGTACATCGTGTTCACCGCCAACGCGTTCGCCCTGATGGGCCTGCGTCAGCTGTACTTCCTCATCGGTGGCCTGCTGAAGAAGCTGGTCCACCTCTCCTACGGCCTGTCCGTCATCCTCGGGTTCATCGGCGTCAAGCTGGTGCTGCACGCGCTGCACGAGTCGGGCGTGGACGTGCCCGAGATCGGCATCCCGTTCTCGCTGGGGTTCATCGTGCTGGTCCTCGCGGTCACCACGGCGAGCAGCCTGTGGGCCACGAGGCGGCAGGAGCGGGCCTGACACCCGCTCCACCCGCTCCTGGCCGCCCGGCCGCCTGGCCGCCCGGCCGCTCAGCGGCCGGCGGGAGTGGGCCTGCCGCGCGAGACCACCCGGGTGCCGTGGTCGTCGACGACGCGGGCCTGGAGCGAACCGCAGGCGCACCGGGTCCACAGCGTGCCGCCCGCCCCGGTGGGGTGGGCGGACAGCACCTGGAAGGGCTTGGCACCGTCGGGCCACCCGCAGTGCGGGCAGACGACACCGATCGTGCTGGGCATGGCGACTCCTCGCGTCAGTGGTACGTCGGGATGTTGGTGTGGGCGCCGGTCCCACCGTGGCGCCACTGACAGGGTGCGGCCACGGATCCGTTCACGTCCAGGTTGACTTTACGGACTCCACCGTGAAGCGTGCACTTCATGATTGACCTGCGCAGGCTGCACGTGCTGCGGGCGGTCGCCCACTACGGCACCGTCACCGCGGCGGCCCGTGCCCTGCACTTCACCCCCTCGGCCGCCTCGCAGCAGATCCGGCAGCTCGCCCGGGACCTGGGCGTCGACCTGCTGGAGCCGCAGGGGCGCGGGGTGCGGCTCACCGCGGCGGCGGAGAGCCTGCTGGCACACGCCGACGCGATCGAGGCGCGCTGGGACGAGGCCGAACAGGATCTGCGGGCAGGGGAGGGGGCCCCGGCCGGGCCGCTGCGGGTGACGGGGTTCCCGGTGGCCGTCGCCGTCCTGCTGGCCCCCATGGCGGCGCGGCTGCGGGAGCGGCACCCCCGGCTGTCGGTGCGGATCCGGGAGGTGGAGGTGGCGGAGAGCTTCGACCTGCTCTTCGAGGGGGAGAGCGATCTGGCGGTGGTGGAGGCGACCCCGGTCAGCCCGCCGTCGGCCGACGCGCGCTTCGAGCAGCGGCCGCTCCTGGACGAGCCGTTCGACCTGGTCGTCCCCGCGGACCATCCGCTGGCCGGGCGGGAGGAGGCCGACCTCGCCGAGGCGGCCCACGAGGTCTGGATCGCGCCGATGCCGCAGAGCCCCTGCCGGACGCACATGGTGGCGGCGTGCGGTGCCGCCGGGTTCACTCCCGACGTGGTCCATCTCGCGGTGGACTGGAACGTCACGGCCCACCTGGTCGCCCACGGGCTCGGTGTCGCGCTCGTGCCCCGGCTCGCCCGGCTGACCCCCGAGCTGCCGATCGTCCGCGTGCCCTGCGCAGGCCGGCCGCACCGCAAGCTGCTGACCTGCACGCGCAGCGGTGGTCATCGCCGTGCTGCGGTCGCGGCCGCGTTGGAGGAACTGCGCACGCTGGCCGCCGCGGCGGTGGCCTGACACACGGCGGGACCGGAGCTCGGCGGAGCTCCGGTCCCGCAGGTGTGCCGGTGCGCCGGTCAGGCGGCGACGGCCTCGTCCGCGTGGCCGTGCAGCCGGGCGACGACCTCGGTCAGCTGGGCGGCGACCTCGGCGTCGTCGGCCGGGTGGGTCTCGGCGAAGCGGGTCACCGAGCCGGGGATGGCCAGCTTGATGTCCTCGATCACCTTGCCGCCGGCGATGCCCACGGCCTTGCGGGCCTCGTCCTGCGCCCACACGCCGCCGTACTGGCCGAAGGCGGTGCCGACCACGGCGACGGGCTTGCCGGTGAAGGCGCCGGCGCCGTAGGGGCGGGACAGCCAGTCGATGGCGTTCTTCAGGACGGCCGGGATGGTGCCGTTGTACTCGGGCGAGAAGAGCAGGAAGGCCTGCGCGCCCTGGGCGGCCTCGCGCAGCTTCGCGGCGGCGGCCGGGACGCTGCCCTCGACGTCGATGTCCTCGTTGTAGAAGGGGATGTCGGCGAGCCCCTCGAACAGCTGCACCTCGGCGCCCTCCGGCGCGAACTTGACGGCCGCCTCGGCGAGCTGGCGGTTGTGCGAACCGGCGCGAAGGCTGCCGACGAGCGCAAGGATGCGGACAGACATGAGTACTCCCACTGCTGAACAAGGGTTGGCAGGCGGACCGACACACTGCCGTGACGATCCGGACCGAGGTCCGTTTAATTTCTAACATCCCAAACGGACCGCGGTCCAGTTTTCTTCCCGATGCTTTACGCTGGCTTCATGTCCGCCGCCCCGCCGCGCTTCCCGCAGCCCCAGGAGAACGCCGGTCCGCCCGAGCTGCTGCAACTCGGCACCGGGACCGACGAGGACGAGCCCTGCCTGCGGGCCGACGCCGCCCGCAACCGCGCCCGGCTCCTGGAGGCCGCCGAGCGGCTGGTCGCCGAGCACGGGGCCGGCGCCCTCACCATGGAGGCGGTGGCCGCCGCGGCCAGCGTGGGCAAGGGCACGGTCTTCCGCCGCTTCGGCGACCGCACCGGGCTGCTCGCGGCGCTGCTCGACCACTCCGAGCGGAAGTTCCAGGCCGCGCTCCTGACCGGCCCGCCACCCCTCGGCCCCGGCGCGCCCCCGGTCGAGCGGCTGCGGGCCTTCGGCTGCGCGCTGCTGCGCCGCTCCATCGACGAACTCGACCTGCTCCTGGCCGGGGAACCGAGCGCCGAACGCCGCCACACCTTCCCGCCACGCCGTTTCCTGCGCCATCACGTGGCGCTGCTGCTGAGGGAGGCCGTGCCGGACGCCGACAGCGAACTCCTCTCGCACACCCTCATGGCGTACCTCGACGCCGCCCTGATCCACCACCTCACCCAGCAGTGCGGGCTGCCCGCCGAACGCGTGCGGGCGGGCTGGCTCGACCTGGTCGCGCGGGTCACCCGCACCGACACCCCGGCCCCCGGGACGCAACCCCCGGCCCCCGCACCGCCGGCCTGAACTCGGTCCGCGGCGGCCGAAGTTGCCCCGCCCGCCGACCCGCGCCCGGCTTCTGCCAGGATGCCGTACGTCATGGTGCAGATACCGAATCAGCCGCCCCCCGACCCCTCCGCACCGCGCTCCGCCCCCACGAGCGCCGATGTGGCCCGCCTGGCCGGCGTCTCGCGCGCGACCGTCTCCTACGTCCTCAACAACGCCGACGCCGTACGGATCAGCGAACCCACCCGCCGCCGCGTCCGCGAGGCCGCCCGGGAACTCGGCTACGTCCCGCACGCCGCGGCCCGCTCACTGCGCGCCGGACACAGCCGCATGGTCCTGATGCCGGCGCCGTCCTTCCCCGCCGGCCCGCTCTACAACCGCTTCCTCACCGAACTCCAGTGGGCGCTGGGCCGCCTCGACTACACAGTCGTGCAGCACGGCACCGTCGGCGTCCACGGCGACGAGGCCGCCCGTGCCTGGGCCGAACTGCGCCCGGTCGCCGTCCTGGTACCCGGCTCCGGCCTCGGCCCGCAGGGGGTGGAGGTCCTCAAACGCTCCGGCGCCCGGGCAGTCCTCACCCTCGGCCCCGAGGCCGTCGACGGAGCACACGCCCTCCTCACCGACCAGGAGGGGGTGGGCCGCAGCGCCACCCGCCACCTCTACGACCGCGGACGCCGCAGGATCGGCGTCGTCGTGCCCGCGGAGGGCGGCCTCGACGTCTTCTCGGCACCGCGCCTCGCCGGCGCCCGCGGGGCCGTGTCCGGCACCGACGCCACCGTCACCGAACTGCCCCTCGCCTACGACGAACGGGACGCCGCCCGCCTCGCGGCGCGCTGGCGTCCCCTGGGACTCGACGCGGTGTACGCGTACAACGACGAGTACGCGATGCTGCTGATGCGGGCCCTTCAGGACGAGGGCCTCGACATCCCCGGCGACGCCGCCGTGATCGGCGCCGACGACCTGATGCTGGGCCGGCTGCTGCGGCCCCGGCTCAGCACCGTCCACCTGGATCTGCCCGCCGGCCGCGACCTGGCGGCACTCGTCGACCGGGCGGTGCACGACCCCGGCGCCGCGCCCGAGCGCCACAAGGTGCTGGGCGCGAGGGTGGTGCACCGGGAGTCGAGCTGACCGGCGGCCGGTCCGCCCGCTACCGGCCTTCCTCGCCGTTCTGCCCGGCCTGCGCCTGCTGCTCGGCGACCGCCTTGCGGACCTCGTCCATGTCCAGCTTCCGGGCCTGACCGATCACGTCGGTGAGGGCCTCCTCCGGCAGCGCGCCCGGCTGCGCGAACACGGCCACCTGGTCCCGCACGATCATCAGCGTCGGAATCGACTGGATGCCGAAGGCCTGCGCCAGCTCGGGCTGCGCCTCGGTGTCCACCTTGCCGAACACCAGGTCCGGGTTGGCCTCCGCCGCCTTCTCGTAGACCGGGGCGAACTGACGGCACGGACCGCACCAGGACGCCCAGAAGTCGATCAGCACGAACTCGTTGTCCGTGACCGTCTGGTCGAAGTTCTCCTTGGTGAGTTCCACGGTGCTGGTCATGAGGTGATCCCTCTTCCTGGGTTCGGGGGAGAAGCCGTCGGCACAACACTGCCGACCTGGTGGGTATTCCGCGCGCGTACCCATGTGGCCACCTCGCACACCACCCACCAGACTGACCCCATGACGCAATCGGATTCCCTCACGTACGACGTCGTGGTGATCGGCGCGGGACCCGTCGGCGAGAACGTCGCCGACCGCACCCGCGCGGCCGGGCTGTCCACCGCGATCGTGGAGAGCGAACTGGTCGGCGGCGAGTGCTCCTACTGGGCCTGCATGCCCAGCAAGGCCCTGCTGCGCCCGGTCATCGCCCGCGCGGACGCCCGCCGCCTGCCCGGCCTCGCCCAGTCCGTCCAGGACCCCCTCGACGCGCAGGCCGTCCTCGCCCGCCGCGACGAGTTCACCTCGCACTGGAAGGACGACGGCCAGGTCCAGTGGGTCGAGGGCATCGGCGCCGACCTGTACCGCGGCCAGGGGCGGCTCGCCGGACCGCGCACCGTGGAGGTGGCCGGGTCCGACGGCAGCCGCCGGAGCCTGACCGCCCGGCACGCCGTCGCCGTCTGCACCGGCAGCGCCGCCGCCCTGCCCCCGCTGCCGGGACTCGCCGAGGTGCGCCCCTGGACCAGTCGCGAGGCCACGAGCGCCAAGAGCGCGCCCGGCCGGCTGATCGTCGTCGGCGGCGGAGTCGTCGCCGTGGAGATGGCCACCGCCTGGCAGGCCCTCGGCTCCCGGGTCACGATGCTGGTGCGCGGCGACGGCGGCCTGCTCGCGCGGATGGAGCCCTTCGCCGGGGAACTGGTCGCCGAGGCGCTCACCGAGGCCGGGGTGGACATCCGCACCGGCGTCTCGGTCGAGTCCGTCACCCGCGAGAACGGCACCGTCGTCGCCGTCACCGACACCGGCGACCGCCTGGAGGCCGACGAGATCCTCTTCGCCACCGGCCGGACGCCGCGCACCGGCGACATCGGCCTGGAGACCGTCGGTCTGGAGCCCGGCTCCTGGCTGCCGGTCGACGACAGCCTCCGGGTGGAGGGCCACGACTGGCTCTACGCCGTCGGCGACGTCAACCACCGCGCCCTCCTCACCCACCAGGGCAAGTACCAGGCACGCATCGCGGGCGCCGCCATCGCCGCCCGCGCCTCCGGCGTACCGATCCTGGAGTCCGACCCGTGGGGCGCCCACGCGGCGACCGCCGACCACCACGCCGTTCCCCAGGTGGTCTTCACCGACCCCGAGGCGGCGTCCGTCGGCCTGAGCCTGGCCGAGGCCGAGCAGGCCGGCCACCGCGTGCGCGCGGTCGACGTCGACATCGCGGTGGCGGGATCGAGCCTGTACGGCGACGGCTACAAGGGCCGGGCCCGCATGGTGGTCGACCTGGAGGACGAGATCGTCCGCGGCGTCACCTTCGTCGGCCCCGGCGTCGGCGAGCTGATCCACTCCGCGACCGTGGTCGTCGCCGGCCGGGTACCGGTCAGCCGCCTGTGGCACGCGGTCCCGTCGTACCCGACGATCAGCGAGGTGTGGCTGAGGCTGCTGGAGGCGTACCGGGACAACTGACCCGCCGCGCCGCGCCGGCCCGGAACCGGCGGCGGGCGCCGGTGGGCTGGTTCCGGTGGCCGGTGCGGGAGGTCGGTGCCGGTGGCGGGTCCTGGCAGGCGGTCCCGCGGCCGGTGCGGGCTGGCGGTGCTGGTGGGCGGTCCCGTGACCGGTCCAGGTAGTCGGGCAGGCACGTCGCGGGGGTCGGTCAGGCCGTCGGGCCGGGCAGGTCGAAGCCCAGCGCCGCCGCCGCCCGCTCCGGCGTCGGTTGGGACCAGAGGTCCGCCATCGCCGCGTTCGAGGCCAGCGAGCGCGGTTCGGCCCGGTCCAGGTACAGCGTGCCGTCGAGGTGGTCCGTCTCGTGCTGCACGATGCGGGCCGGCCAGCCCGTGAACACCTCGTCCACCGACCGCCCGTGCTCGTCCCGCGCCCGCAGCCGCACCTCGGCATGGCGTGCCACCACCGCCTGCCAGCCCGGCACGCTCAGGCAGCCTTCGAAGAACGCGGCCCGCCCGACGCCGACCGGTTCGTACGACGGGTTGACCAGCACCCGGAAAGGCTGCGGCACCCGCCCCCGTGCGACCCGCACTGCCTCGGGCACCGGCGCGGGGTCCTCGATCACCGCGACCCTCAGTCCCACCCCGACCTGGGGCGCGGCCAGACCCACACCGGGCGCCGCGTGCATGGTCAGCCGCAGCGCCTCGACGAACCGCTCGAAGAGCGCGGGCGCCAACTGCCCGTCGTACGGCTCGGCCGTGCGCCGCAGCACCGGATCCCCGGCCGCGACGATCGGCAACGGGCCGCCGACGGCGAGCAGTTCCTCGACCCGCTCGGCAAGCGGGGGGCGATCACTCGGAGTTCCCAGCGCGGTTCCCATCGCGCCAGGATGCCACGCCCGGGGTTCGCGCTCAGAGTTCGGCGAAGTCGCCCGCGAGGGCCGAGGCGATCCGCAGCTGGGCGTCGGCCTCCTCCTGCCGCCCCTGCCGTTCCAGGGTGCGGCCCAGCATCAGCCGGGCGTAGTGCTCGACCGGATCACGCTCGACGACGATCCGCAGCTCGGCCTCCGCCCGCCGCAACTGGGCCGAGTGGTAGTAGGAGCGCGCCAGCAGCAGCCGCGGGCCGGTCTGCTCGGGCACCTCGGCGACCAGTCCGTCCAGGACGCGCGCCGCGGCGGCGTAGTCCTTGGCGTCGAAGAACATCCGTGCGCGCTCCCAGCGCTCCGCCGGCGTTCCGTGGTCGTAGTACGTCATGTCCACTGGGGACCTCCTTCGGCCCGTGCAACCACACCACACGGTTGAACATTCCAATACCGATGGCGGTGCGCCGAGGGGCGCCGTAGCCCGCCACGGTGACGGCCCGCCGTCCGTCTGACGCGAAGGCCCCGCCGGGTCTAGGTTGGGCGGCATGAGCAACCTTGATCGCGAGGCAGTACCCAGTCTCTGCGGCGGCCGCGGCTTCGTGGTGACGGAGCCCGTACGGGAACTCCTCAGCCCTCGCCACGTCAAGCTCGGCGAGTCCACCGAGGTCCGCCGACTGCTGCCCAACCTGGGCCGGCGCATGGTCGGCGCCTGGTGCTTCGTCGACCACTACGGCCCCGACGACATCGCCGACGAGCCCGGCATGCAGGTGCCCCCGCATCCGCACATGGGCCTGCAGACGGTGAGCTGGCTGCACGAGGGCGAAGTACTGCACCGCGACTCCACCGGCAGCCTGCAGACCATCCGCCCGCGTCAGCTGGGCCTGATGACCTCCGGCCGCGCGATCAGCCACTCGGAGGAGAGCCCGCGCCCGCACGCGCGCCTCCTGCACGGCGCGCAGCTGTGGGTGGCCCTCCCGGACGCCCACCGGCACACCGACCCCCACTTCGAGTTCCACGCCGAGCTGCCCCGGGTCACGGCCCCGGGCCTGGCGGCCACCGTGCTCCTCGGCACCCTCGACACCGCCACCTCGCCCGGCACCACGTACACCCCCCTCGTCGGCGCCGACCTGGCCCTCACCGGCGGCACGGACGTACGCCTGCCGCTGGAACGGGACTTCGAGTACGCCGTACTGGCCATGAGCGGTGAGGCCCACGTCGACGGCGTGCCCCTGGTGCCGGGCTCGATGCTCTACCTCGGCTGCGGCCGCGACGAGTTGCCCCTGCGCGCCGACTCGGACGCGGGCCTGATGCTCCTGGGCGGCGAGCCGTTCGAGGAGGAACTGATCATGTTCTGGAACTGGATCGGGCGCTCCCAGGAGGAGATCGAGCAGGCCCGGCGGGACTGGATGGAAGGGTCGCGGTTCGGTGAGGTCAAGGGCTACGACGGCGCCCCGCTGCCCGCCCCCGAGCTGCCGGCCGTCCCGCTGAAGCCTCGCGGAAGGACCCGTTGACCTGCGTAAGGTCGTCATGGCGGTGCGCGCTGGAGGCCGGCGTCTCCGGACGTTGCCCTCGCCGTCGTAGAAGTAGGTGACGGTGAAGTGGGTGGAGGAGACCTCGCGGACGCGGACGCGGGAGTCGCAGCCGTAGACGGTGGTGAGGGAACCACCGGCCGCACCGGGCGATGCCCGTGGCGGCCGATCGGTTCCCTCCGCCACTCACTTGTTCCGTGAGCGGATGGCCACCGCCACTCCGATCGAGAAGATCACACCGACCACGGCCACCCAGACGGCCGGCTTCAGACCTGCCACCATGCCGAAGGCACCGATGAGTACAAGGGCGACACCGGCGGCCAGGGCGATCCACAATCCGGTAGCAGCCACCGCTCGTCCGGCCTCGTCGCCGTGGTCCAGCGTGTTTCCCTGATCGTTGCCAGTGTCCACGTGCTCTCCTTCTGTCAGGACAACGAGTCCTGCATCGCACCTGCGGTTACGTTGCTTACGGTGTCGGCCGCGATACCGCATCGTGCCGTGGTCAGCGGAGTGAGGTAGGGCATCCCTGCGGCCGTCGCCATCGTGGCGGTCCCAGCGGTGCACAGGCCCCCGAAAACGGCTCCGGCCGCGATGCCCGCGGCCTGCGAGAACAGTGCCTGGGGATCGTTCCGGTTCTGCCAGATCTCTGCGAGGTCCTTGCCTCCGAACATGCCGTCGACGAAGGACCCGAAACCCAACAGGCCACTCGGGTCGACATTTGGCCGAGCGGGGCGTGCCCGGGCGAGGTCCTGGAGCACCACCTGAGGCACTACGCCGTCGAGTTCCGGAACCGGATCCTCGACGCGGCGGCCGCCCTCGCCTGAGCGGTACCGGCCGGAACCGCTGTCGGTGAGGCCGGTCTTCCCTCGACCGGCCGGGCCGACGCCGGCCACCCGCCCGTGCGCCATCGATCACACAAGGAACGTCGTGTCTCAGCACTCCGGCCGGCCCGGTACGGGACGCAAACTGACCTTGGTCGTCCTCGGCATGACCGCCCTGTCCACGACCCTCCTGGGCCTGCAGTCCCTCCTCGGCATCGCCGGCTTCGGCCTCGGCACCGCCCTCATGATGCTGCTGGGCAACCCCCTCTCGGGCCTGGCCACCGGCCCGCACTGGCTCCCCGACGGATGGGCCACCGTCGGCCAGTTGCCCCCGCCGGGCGCAGCGGGCAGCCTCCTGCGCGCCAACGCCTTCTTCGACGGGACGGGCACCGGCTACCCCGCCCTGGTCCTGACCGCATGGGTCGTCCTCGGATGCGCCCTCACCCTCATCGCGGACCGACGCGGCAGGCGTACCCCGGTGCACCGCTCCGAGATCGTCGCCACCTCGCACCCCGGCAGCGCGACCCCCGCCCAGCAGCCCGAGGCCATCACCCCGTGACGCCGGCAGGACGGGATTGCCGAGCCGGTGCGTGAACGCCCTGTCGGCGGGCACAAGGGCTATCGCACCGAGGTCCTGGCATTCGGAGCAGGTCGGGATCCACCGACCGAAGGGAAAGCCAAGCCGTTGTGTGTCCCATGCGCGCATGCGTCTGGGCCGGAATTGACGATGGGGTTTGAAATGATCATTCTTGGGCTCATTCTGCTGATCATCGGGCTGCTTGTCGGCATGGGTCTGCTGACGACGATCGGTGGCATTCTCATTCTGGTGGGCGCCATCCTGTGGATCCTGGGTGCGACCGGTCGCGCGGTCGGTGGACGCAAGCACTTCTTCTGAACCGACACCCCTTGCCCAGCGGTCCTCGGCATGTTCGGAGACGATGGAGTCAGGTCGGACGGCGCATGACGGCGATCCCGGCCAGAGACTACGTTTCCGAGGAGTGACCCGTAGTCGCGACGCAGCGATTCCAGGAGCCACCGATGTCCGAGGACCCGAGCAGGGCGCGACCGCCGGTCGTCGACCGCGCGACCTTCGAGCACCAGCTGGAGGGCCTGCGGGCGCGGGAGAAGGCCCACACCCGTGAGGGCGACTCGATCGCCGCGGCGCGCCGCAGGCTGCCGATGGTCGAGGTGGCCGCGGACAGCCCGTTGCTGGGGCCGGACGGCCCCATGACGCTCCTGGAAGCGTTCGAAGGGCGACGCCAGATGATCGCCTACTACTTCATGTGGTGGCCCGGACGGCCGGCCGCTGAGCAGTGCGAAGGCTGTACCTGGGTGATGAGCCACGTGGGCGAGCTGGCATACCTGCACTCCCGCGACATCACCTTCGCCGTGTTCTGCCAGGGACGGAACACGGCCTACGGCTTCGGGGACGCGCGGACGTCGTACGAGGAGAGCCTGCGCTACCGCGCCTTCATGGGCTGGTCGATGCCGTGGTACTCCGCCCAGCCCTCGCTCGACTCGCTCCTTGTCGGCCGGGAACTCGGCCTGTTCCACCTGGTGTGCTACCTGCGCGACGGCGACCGTGTCTTCGAGACGTTCTGGACCAGGCGTCGCGGGGCCGAGGCGGTGGACTACAGCTACGCGCTCATGGATCTCACGGTGTTCGGACGCCAGGAGGACTGGGAGGACTCACCGGCAGGCTGGCCGCGCCGCGGGCAGGCCACTCGGACCCTGGGCGGGTCTCCCGACTGGCCGCCGCTGCGGGAGTGGCCGGGTGGACGTCCCACAGCCCAGTGGCCGCGCGTCGACGCCGACCGCTCCGACGACCTGGGCGCAACCGCCACCGGCACCGACCCGACGACCGAGCCCGGTCACTGCCACTGATCGCGTGACGCGTGGTCGGGCAGCAGCGGCCTCCTCGCCTTCGACCAGGGCCCCGTTGAACCCGCCGCCGAGCGCGGGAACCGCTCCGGATCTCCTGAAGGGCAGTCCGTAGCACCCGCGATCGTTCATGGTTGACGCGGCGGGCGTGGTCCCGATCACCTGGATGGCCGTGCTGGGCGAGTGGCAGCGGGACTGGGCCCGCGAGAAGACCGTGGACGGTGTCGCCGCGGTCCAGGCGCAGCACGGCGGTGCCAGCGGTGTGGCCTTCACCTGGGAGATGCAGCTCCTGGCCACGCCCACCGGCAACGAAGCCTGACCTCCCCGCCCAGTGGCGTCGATCGGGAGGATGTTGTCCTTCGTGCCGTGCGGCCGGTCAGTCCGGCTGCTTCTCCATGTGGTCCAGGATGCGCTGGGAGAGGCGGCCGAGCGTCTTGAGCTGGTGGGGGGTCAGGGCGTCGATGAAGAGGCGGCGGACGTGCTCGACGTGCTGGGGCGCGGCCTCCTCGATCGCCTCGTAGCCGGCCGGGGTGGCGACGATGAATGCTCCGCGTCCGTCGTCGGGGCACTCTTCCCTGGCCACCAGTCCGCGCTTCGCCATGCGGGTGACCTGGTGGGACATCCGGCTCTTCTCCCACTCCACGAGCTTGGCCAGGTCCAGGAAGCGCATCCTCCCGTTGCCTCGTTCGGTGAGGCTGACGAGCACGACGTAGTCCGCCGCTGAAAGTCCGGAGTCGGCCTGGACGCGTCGGGACAACCGTCCGATGAGTGTCTCCTGCATGCGGATGAAGCTGTCCCAGGCGACCTTCTGCTCGGGGTCGAGCCAGCGCGGCTGTGCGTCCATGACGCCAGCCTAGCGAAATCGTTGACAGCTCATCTACTGGCGGTGGTGGCGACGCGACTCTCTGCGTGGTCGTTCCCGCCGGAATAAGTTGATGCGTCAACCTCACGAGGTTAGGGTGATGTCCTGGCCCGCAGGATTCCGCCGAGTCGAGCGGGATCTGACCCCGCAAGGAGGACGCATGACGGTCGAAGTGATGGACGTGCCCGAGGCGAAGCGCTACGAGGCCCGTGTCAACGGAGAGTCCGCGGTGGCGGGCGTCGCGGAGTACATCCGTACGGCGGAACTCGTCGCGTTCGTGCACACCGAGGTCGGGGCGGAGTACGAGGGTGCGGGGGTCGGGTCCGCGCTGGTCCGTACCGCGCTCGACGAGGCACGCGCCGCGAACCTGCGGGTGCTGGCCACGTGCCCGTTCTTCGCGGGCTGGATCAGCCGGCACCCCGAGTACCAGGACCTGCTGTACCAGTCCCGCAGCAAGGTCAGTGACTGACCGGCCGTAGCCCGGTCCTGCGCGGTCAGTCCTCGGGTCCGTCGGTGGGCGAGAGCATCTCCTGAAGGATGCGCCGCAGCTCGGTGCGGTCCCGCGGGGTGATCCTCGCCAGCCTGCGGTCGTACTCCGCCGCCAGGGCCGCCAGCGCGCGGTCCCGCGCCTCCGTGCCCGCGGAGGTCAGTACGAGGCGGTGGCGCCGCAGATCGGCGTCGTCGATCTCGCGCCGGATGAACCCCTTGGCGACCAGGTTGCGGACGTAGACCGTCACGCTGGCCTTGGGCAGCAGCAGAGCCGCCGCGATCTCCGCCGGGTACGGCGACGTGGCCACCTCCGCCAGGACGAAGAACTCCTTCGTCTCCAGTCCGAGATCGATCAGCTCCTCCGTGCAGGCGTCCATCACGACACTCAGCAGCCGCTGGTTCAGCGTCCACAGCTGCGCACCGTCGACCGGCATGTCAGTCCCCAAGCAAGTGGTACCGTTCTGAATTAGTTCCAAGCTGTACTAGTGTTGTTTCGTACTGGTGCAGCTCTGGAGTAATGGTCTCACGAAGGGCGCTGTTCATGCTTCGGCACATCACCATCCCGCGCGGGCCGATCGATCTCGCGGCCGACCTCCACCTGCCCGACGATGCCGACGGCACCGCGCCGCTGCGCGCCGTGGTGCTCTCCACGCCCGGCAGCAGCGTGAAGGAGCAGATCGGAGCGAACTACGCCTCCCGCCTCGCCGCCCGCGGTCTCGCGGCGCTTGTCTTCGATCCCGCTCACCAGGGGCAGAGCGGGGGCGAGCCGCGGGACCTCGAAGACCCCTACCGGCGCGGTGAGGACATCTCGTACGCCATCGACGCGCTCGCCACCACCCCCGGCATCGACCCGTGGCGCATCGGCGTGCTGGGCATCTGTGCCGGCGGCGGCTACGCCGTGCACACCGCCCGCACGGACCACCGGATCAAGGCGGTCGGAACCGTGGTCCCCGGCAACATGGGCACCTCGTTCCGCGGGTTCCAGCCCGACGGCCCGGTTCCCGCACTCCAGGCCCTGGCCGATGCGCGCGTCGAGGAGTCACTCTCCGGCGAGACGGCCCGGGTGAACTGGCTGCCGGACACCCTGGAGGACGCCGCGGCGGCCGGTCTGACCGACATCGACACCACCCAGGCCGTCACCTACTACCGCACCGAGCGGGGTGGCGACGCGCACTCCACCAACCGCCGCCTCGCGCGCGGTGACTCCCTCCTGCTGGGTTACGACGCCTTCCACCTGGTCGACCGGCTCATGACCCAGCCGCTGCAGGTCGTCCTCGCCGGACGCATCGGCAACACCGGGTCCTACGAGGCGGGTATGAAGCTGTGGAAGATGGCCCCCAACCCGGTCGACCTGATGGTGATCGAGGGCGCCGGCCACTACGAGATGTACGACGAGCCCGAATACGTCGACGCCGCCGTCGAACGGCTCGCCGCCTTCTACGTCGACAACCTTTAGGTACCGGGTCCTCGGTCCGCGGCCGGAGCGGAAGAAGGGCCGAGCAGCCTGCCCTGTGGCATCATGGTTGACACGACAACCGGATTGGGGAGGTGCTCCCGGTGAGCAACACGGAATCGGATGCCGCGGTGCTGCGTTGCGGTGCGACCTCCGGACCCGGCCGGCCGGCCGGAGTCCCCCGTGTCGATGTCCTGTCGGCGCGCGAGGTGCCCCTCGGCGGTCCCCGTGCGATGCCCGTGCGGCGGACACTGCCCCAGCGGGCGCGCACGCTCATCGGCGCCTGGTGCTTCGCCGACCACTACGGCCCGCTCGACGTCACCGCGTCGCACGGCATGGTCATGCCCCCGCATCCGCACACCGGTCTGCAGACGGTGAGTTGGCTGTTCGGCGGAGAGATCGAGCATCGCGACACCCTCGGCACCCACGCCCTGATCCGGCCCGGCGAGATGAACCTCATGACCGGCGGACACGGCATCGCGCACTCGGAGGTCTCCACCCCGCACACCACCGCCCTGCACGGTGTCCAGCTGTGGGTCGCGCTGCCCGAGGAACACCGTGACGCCGCCCGGGACTTCCAGCACTACGTGCCCGAACCCGCGCGGGTCGGCGGCGCTGACATCAGGGTCTTCCTGGGGTCGCTGGCGGGCCGGACCTCCCCGGTCCGCACCTTCACGCCGCTGCTCGGCGCCGAGATCGTCGTCGAACCCCGCGCGACGGTCACTCTCGGTGTGGACGCGGCCTTCGAGCACGGTCTCCTCGTGGACAGCGGGGACGTCCGTCTGATCGACACCGTGCTGCGGCCCGCCGAACTCGGCTACGTCCCACCCGGCGCGGACACTCTGACGATGGTGAACGAGACCGACACCCCGGCGCGGACCGTCCTCCTCGGCGGACCGCCCTTCGGGGCGGAGATCGTCATGTGGTGGAACTTCGTCGGCCGCAGCCACGAGGACGTGGTGAAGGCTCGCGAGGACTGGGAGGCGTCCTCCGACCGCTTCGGCGTCATCGAGGACTTCCCCGGCGGACGGCTTCCCGCGCCGGCCCTGCCGAACGCCGTGATCACACCGCGCGGGAACCCGCCGACCCGCTGATTCTTCCGCTGATCCCCCTGCTGCTCTCCCTTACGAAAGGCACACCATGAGCGAGTCCACCACGACGGTCGTCGAGCGCGCGGACGCCGAGCACCGGTACGAGATCCTGGTCGACGGACAACGCGCGGGCCTCACCGAGTACCGTGATCTGGGCGGGCAGCGTGTCTTCTTCCACACCGAGGTCGACGAGGCTTTCGCCGGCCAGGGGCTGGCCTCGCAACTGGTCCAGCAGGCACTCGTCGACGTGCGCGCATCCGGAATGCGGATCGTTCCGGTCTGCCCCTACGTCGCCAAGTTCCTCAAGCGGCACGACGAGTTCGCAGACATCACCGACCCGGTCACACCTGAGGTCCTGCGGTGGCTGAAGGCACAACTCGGCTGAGTCCTTTCCCTGGGCGGTTACGGGCTCAGGAGCATCCCGTCTGTCTCACATGTGCAAAGTTGGCCCCGGCCCACCGCCCTGCTGGACTACGGTGCCGACATGACCACCGGGACGGCATCACGCCACACACGGATCGGTGACCCGGTGCTCCGCTGAGCGCCGTACGGGCCGGAGTCGGCCCGCTGTCCGACCGGGGACCCCGCGCCGCGGCTCGGGCTTCGCCTCCGTCGTGTTGATCACATGCTGACCACTGAGAAGGCTCCGCCCGGCGGCGGGGCCCGAGGCGGACGGCCGACCGGTCCGGCGGGTGAGCCGGACCGGTCGGCCGTGTTCCGGCCGGGGGTCGGTCAGTGGTGGCCGTGCGGCCGCAGCCACTGTGGCCGGTGGGCGGCGGGACGGCGGTGCCCCGCCGTCTGGTCCGCGGTGTCCGTGCTGCTGCCCGGACCCTCCAGGCGGCCGGCCAGTGCGTCGCGCTCGGCGGTGGCCTGCCTGGCGGTCTCGCGCTCGCTGCGGCGCTTCTTGCCGCGGTGGCGCGCCAGTACCGTCCCGGCCATGAGCATCCACATGCCCAGGCCGAAGATCAGGGTCAGGGCGATTCCGCCGAGAAACGCCCCGAGCGTACTGATCGTGAATGGCTCGCTCCCGAGCAGGGTCACGGTGTAGTCCGGACCGCCGGACAGGTTGTACGCGATCAGCAGGCCCGCGAAGGCGGCGGCGCCCGCCATGAGCAGGAGGCCCAGCACCAGCATGTCTCTCACCTCGTCGCACGTGGATGTCCTCCATCCGGGTCACCATGAGAAATGGGGCAAAACGCGCAACTTGGATGTGCTGTGAAGGTCACCGGGCCCACGGACCCTGCCCGGCGAGGGCACCGTCGAAGCGTTGCTGCCGGCCCTCGCCGAGCAGGGCCACCGGCGTCAGGCGCCGATGTCGTAGAGCGCGAACTCCTCCCACGAGCCCGTCACCTCGGTGGAGCGGGCGCGCAGCGCGTACTGGAGCGAGCCGGTGTAACCGTTCTCCATGGCGACGAACAGTCCGTTGAGCGTGGACTGGAGCGCCCAGCGGTCCAGGCCCTCGTTGTAGTAGAGGACGAACCGCTCCCAGCCGCCCACGCTGGTGGAGCGGGCGCGCAGGACGTTCTGCGCGCTACCGGTGTAGTTCTTCTCCACCGCCACGTAGCGGTTGTTCGCCAGGGACCGCAGCGCGTAGGTCCCGGTGGCCTCGTCCCACTCGAAGGCGTAGCTCTCCCAGGAGCCGCTGAACTCGGTCGAACGGGCCCGCTGGACACCGGTGTTCGGCTCGGCGTAGTTCTTCTCGGTGGCCACGAAACGCTCGTTGCGGGCCGACTGCACGGCCAGCAGCTCGGGCTCCGCGGCCGCCGCCGTGGCGGTGTCCCCGGCGGCGAGCGGGGCCCGCCGGGCGTCCTTCTCCCCGGTGATCCGCGCCAGGGCGCTCGCGTCGACCGCTTCCCAGCCGGCCGGGGCGGCGGCGGGCCCGTCGGCACGCGGGGCCGCGACGGCGGTGGGAACACTCAGCGCGGACGCCGCGAGCAGGGCGCTCAGGGACAGCAGGACGGAGGTCGTACGTCTCACGGGAATTCCTCGGCTTTCGTCACACGGATACCGGGGCGGCGGGAAGGGAATCCCGCGGGAAAATGGCACCCAGACATGACGGCGTCACCCCCGAATTTCTCCGCACCCCCCAAAGGCCGCGGTCGGCACCCCTCCCCGGGTGCGTCGGCAGCCGCTGCGCCCATTCGGCGAAGCGGTTTCAGCATAGTGATGTTGAAGTGCGTACCGGTACGGTTTCCGCCCTCGAAATGACGATCCCGGACCGGAATGGGGCATCATTGGGGATTCCGTGGTCCGCCGTTAATTCCCCGGCAACTCGCCGTTACCCCGGCACTCAGGACCACCGGCCGGATACGGTCAACGCGACCTGTTCGTGGCCGCGTCCACGACGAATCCGACTCCGATGCCGAGCATCCAGGTGTCCTTCGCCAGGGCCGTTCCCTCCTGCGTCGGACGCAGGCTGCCCTCCTCGCGCATTCCCGGGGTGCGCAGATAGAGCCCCACCAGTCCCGCCGAGAACGCGGTCAGGCCGGCGCCCGCCAGAGCCGTCGGTACGACCGGCAGGAGCAGCGCCGTGCCGAGCGCGATCTCACCGGCTGACAGCAGCCGGACGAATGTCGTGGGCCGCAGTCTGCCCAGGAACGGATAGGTGTTCTTCGCCATTCCGTGCATCATGGTGGCGGCCTGCTCATCGGCTCCGCGCTTGGCCAGACCGGAGTTGAGAATGAAAGCCCCGGTGGCCAGTCGCGGGGCGACGTGCCTGAGCTCGACGGGCAGACGCATGGGAACTCCTAGGGGCGTTTCCTCGAAGACACGCTCAGGCTAGGGTGCGCCGCTTCCCCGCGCAGCGCGGGCGTCCGGGGCCTGCTCCGATCGGGTCACGGCGGCCCTCCGTCCGTACGCCCGGCTCAGTACGGGCGGTTACTCCCGCCGCGGGACGCCTCGATGGCCGCCGACCGGCAGCGTGGGCGGGGTGAAACTCAGCCGCCCCGCACGCAGGGCCTCCCTCGTCGTCCACGTCGTCGCCTCGGCCGCCTGGCTCGGGCTCACCCTCGGCCTGCTGGCGCTCGGCGTCACCGCCGCGACCAGCGCCTCCCCAGTGGCGGTGGAGAGCGCCGTGCGCTGCATGAAGCTGTTCGCCGACCGGCTGCTGCTCCCCCTCGCCCTGCTCACCCTGGTGAGCGGTCTGGTGCTGGCGCTGGGCACGCCGTGGGGGCTCGCCCGGCACCGGTGGGTGTACACGAAGTTCTGGCTGACCCTGGGCACGACCGTCGCCACGTTCTTCGCGCTGCGCCCCGGGGTCGACTCGGCGGTCGCGGCCGTGGCCGCCGGCGAGTCGCTGCCCGACGCGGGGGACGTGCTCTTCGGGCCGGTGGTCTCCCTGTCCGCCTACGTCTTCATGACGGTGATCTCGCTCCTCAAGCCCTGGGGACTCACCCGGCGCGGTCACCGGCTGCGCGCGCGTCCCGCGGGCGTCCGTCCGCCGCTCACCCGCTCAGGCGGAGGGTGAACCGGGACGGACCCGGCGGTGCGGCGTCCTTGCCGCGTCGCCACCGGGCGGTTCGTAGCATGGGATCATGAACGGTTCAGTGCCCGACACGATGCGGGCGGCGTACATCGACGCCGTCGGCCCGCCCGACGCCATCCGGCACGGGGAACTGCCCGTGCCGCCCGTCGGTCCCACGGACGTGCTCGTGCGGGTGACGGCCGTCGCCGCCAACCCCGTGGACACCTTCGTGAGGTCCGGTGCCTACGCCACCCCGCTGCCCTCGCCCTTCGTGGTCGGCCGCGACCTGGTGGGCGAGGTCGCCGTCGCCGGACCCGGCGCCGCGGGCTTCACCGTCGGGCGGCGGGTGTGGTGCAACAGCCTGGGCCACGCGGGCCGGCAGGGGTCCTTCGCCCAGTACGCGACGGTCGCCGCCGAACGCCTCTACCCCGCGCCGCCCGGCATCGACGCGGAACACCTCGTCGCGGCGGCCCACCCGGCCGCCTCCGCCTGGCTCGCGTTGTTCCGGCACGGGCGGCTGCGCGCGGGGGAGACCGTCTACGTCGCAGGCGGCGCCGGGAACGTGGGCGGCGCCGCCGTCGCCCTGGCCGCCCGGGCCGGGGCCCGCGTGATCGCCACGGCGCGCGCGGAGGACGCCGACGCGGTGCGGGGCCTGGGCGCCGCCGAGGTCCTCGACCACCGTGCGCCCGACCTCGACGCGCGCACGCGCCGGGCCGCTCCCGACGGCTACGACGTGCACCTGGACACGTCCGGGCACGGGGTGCTAGCCGACGCCGTGGACTCGCTGGCCCGAGGCGGGCGCCTGGTCGCGATGGTGGGACTGGGCGGCGGGCCCGCCGCTCTGCCCGTGAGCCGGCTCTACACCAGGGACGCGAGCATCGTGGGCTTCGCCATCAGCAACGCCACGACCGCCGACCTCGCCGAGGCGGCACGGGGCGTCGTGGGCGTCCTCGCGGACACCCCGTGGCGTCCGCGCGTCGCCGACCGGCTGCCGCTGTCGCTGACGGCCGAGGCCCACCGCAGACTGGAGGCCGGGGACGTGCGGGGGCGTCTGGTCCTCACGCCCGCTTGATCGTCTTTCCGGCCGGGCGGGCCCGGTCCATGATGGACACGAGGGAGACGTCCGCAAGCCCGTCCACAAGAGCGTGGGGTCCAGGAATGCGCCGTGAAGACCTGCCCGCCCCGGAGTCGGGGCTGCTGCTCACCCACTTCCTCACCGTGGCCGACGTGCCGCGCTCGCGCGCCTTCTACTCCGAGGTGCTCGGCGGCGAGGTCGTGCTCGCGGAGAACCCGTGCATCGTCAAGCTCGCGAACAGCTGGATCATCATGAACCCGGGCGGAGGGCCGACGCCGGACAAACCCGACGTCACCCTGCGACCGCCGGACGACCCCGGGACGGCGACGAGCTTCCTCAACATCCGGGTGGCCGACATCGAGCGCTGCCACCGCGAGTGGAGCGCGCTCGGCGCCGAGTTCCTCACCCCGCCGATCGACCGGAAGGCCGAACTGCGGTGCTATCTGCGCGACCCCGACGGCTACCTGATCGAGGTCGGCCAGGCCACCGGGCTGCTGCAGGGCATTCTCGCCGATCCGCCCGCGGGCCCGGGCCGGGGCTGACGCGTCCGGCAGACCCCTCGGGACCGCTCAGGGCTGCGGACGGACGGTCAGCAGCTGCTGGGCGTGGCCCACGGGACCGTCCAGGTCGTGCAGCACGGTGCTGGTGACGCCCTGGCCGGTGGGCCCGAAGACGACGGTGGTGTCCAGGCCGGTCCAGCGGCCCCGCGGCGCGCGGTGCAGGTGCAGGGTCAGATCCACGTTCGGGAACATCCACTCCCGCGGCGACTGCCGCACCGCGATGCCGTTGGCCGTGTCGACCAGCGCGACGTACGAGGCCAGCGGGCTCGCGTTCTCCCCGGCGACCAGATCGAGGCCGGTGGAGATCCAGGCGGTGGCGCGTCCCGGACGCGGAGGGGCGAGCGGGCGTACGTCCAGGGAGGCGATGTACCCACCGGGCCACTCGGCGTCCATCGGCCAGCGGGCGAGCGAGTCCGGCCCGGTGAGCCGGGCGGCACCGCCACCGGCGACGGCGCTCGTGTCCCCGTCCGCCAGCAGCCACGCCCTGGCCCGCGCCACCGACCGGTCCGCTATCAGTACGGTCGCCTCGACCAGCTCGATGGTGCGTCCCGGCCGGACGGTCTCCACCCGTATCTCGCACTCGTCCAGAGCGGGGCGGCCCAGGATGTCGAAGCTGATCCGGCTCATCGACATCGCCGCGCCGGCACGGCCCGCCAGATGGCGGTCGACGGCGTGCACGATCAGACCCCCGAGCGGACTGAAGTGCTGTTCGTCCGAGCTCCACGCGCCGCCCGCGTGCGGGGTCGGCTTGTAGCGGTGCTCGTCGATGCGCTCGTAGTAGCTGTCCGGGGTCGCTGTGCTGGTGTTCAACGGGCTGCTCCTGGAACGACGGCGGTGACGAGGACGACGGCGGGCCGGGACGGGGCCGCCGGGGCCGCCGGGGCCGCGACCAGGATAGTTCGGCGGCGAATCACTCCCCGGCCCGAGTGGGACGCCCCCGCCTGGGAACCCTGACCGTCCGGCAGACCGAAGGCGGCGCCCAGGCGAAGGAGTACCGCGATGGCGAAGAAGCGCGACGGCGGCGCGGACCTGAGGAAGGGTGACGAGGTCACCTGGAACAGCCACGGCTCCCGCACCGAGGGTGAGGTGGAGAAGAAGATCACCCAGCGCACCGAGGCGGCCGGCCGCACCGTGGACGCCTCGTCCGACGACCCGCAGTACCAGGTCCGCAGCGACAAGTCGGGCAGGCCGGCGGTGCACAAGCCGTCCGCGCTGAAGAAGAAGTGAGGGAGTGAGGCGTCATGGACGGAGACGAACAGGACGAGACCCGGGACGCCTTCCACGACCTGGTGAACATGACACCGGCCGAACTGGACCGGTGGCTCGACACCGACGAGTCGCGGGACGCCGGGCACCACCAGGACGGGGGCGAGTCCGTCGGGCACGCGTCCGGCCGCCGGATCGTCGAGATCCTGCACAAGAACGAGGGCGACCTCTCGGACGACGACTACGAGCACATGCGCAAGGTCGTCGGCTATGTCCGCCGGCACCTCGCCCAGCGCCCCTCGGGCGACGTCGAGGACACCCGGTGGCGGTACTCGCTCATGAACTGGGGCCACGACCCCCTGGCACGCCATGGATGACGACGACCCGCACCGGCGCCCCGCGGGCGTCAGCGACGAGACCGTCCAGGCCCTCGGATCCCTGTCCAAGGCCCTGGAGACGACCGAGTGCGCCCGCGGCCACCTGTTCGCCTTCCACCAGCACACCGGCTCCGCGGACTTCGAACTCGACCGCGCGGTCGAGCTGCTGCGCGCCGCGGGGCACCCGGAGCTGGCGGAGCGCGTACGCACCGAGATCCTGGGCCGCAACGTCATCCCCGGCCACTGGACCTTCCAGATCGTCGACGCCTACGACCGGACGTACTACCAGCCGTTCCGGGACCTGGAGCGGGAGGCGGTGGCGCGCCTCGCCCAGGGCCGCAGGCACCTGTACGAGGCGGAGCTGAAGGAGGCCCGCCGGACGCGGAACCACCCGGACCACACGTCCCGTCCGGACGGCCCCCGCACCTGACGGCCGCCCGGGTCCGCCCGCCCGGGCTCAGTCGCGTCCGCGGGCCCGCCTGAAACGGTCCAGACCCTCGGAGAGGCCGACGATCGGGTCGGGATAGGCGCCGCAGACGGAGCGCTCCGCCTCCGGCAGCCGCCAGGGCTCGTGCACGGAGCGGCCCGCGGACCCGGACAGCTCCGGCACCCAGCGCCGGACGTATGCCCCGTCGGGGTCGAACCGCCGTGCCTGCGTGAGCGGGTTGAGGACGCGGTGCGGCCGGGTGTCGGTTCCGGTGCCCGCGGCCCACTGCCAGTTCAGCTGGTTGTTGGCCACGTCGCCGTCCACGAGCAGCTCCAGGAAGTGCCGGGCGCCGACCCGCCAGTCCACGTACAGCGTCTTGGTGAGGAAACTGGCGACCAGCAGGCGGCCCCGGTTGTGCATCCAGCCCTCGTGCCGCAGCTGGCGCATCGCCGCGTCCACGACCGGGTAGCCCGTGCGCCCCTCCTTCCACGCGGTGACGTCGGCCTCGGCGTCCGCGCCGGTGCGCCAGCGGTCGTGCCGGGTGCGGTAGTCGACGGCCGAGGCGTGCGGGCGGGCGGCCAGCACCTGGTGGTGGAAGTCCCGCCAGGCCAGCTGCCGTACGAACGCCTCGGCGCCGGGACCGCCCTCGCGCCGGGCCCGGTGCACCAGCTCGACGGGGGAGAGGGCGCCGAGGTGCAGGTCGGGGGAGAGCCGGGAGGTGGCGTCCCCGGCCAGGTCGTCGTGGCGATCCGCGTAGCCGGCGATGCCGCCGCGCAGCCAGGCCGTCATGCGCTTCCTGGCCGCCCGTTCCCCACCGGTGGGCAGCCCCGGGGACAGACCCGTCAGGTCCCCGCGGGCGGGCAGTGGCTCCGAGCCGACACGGTCCGGTACACGCACCCGGCGCGGGGCGGCCAGCGGCTCGCGGACAGAACGCTCGCTCCAGCGCCGGAAGTACGGGGTGAAGACCGCGAAGTGGTCGGAGGCGGCCGGGGTGACCGACCCCGGGGCCAGCACGGTGGTCACGGCGTCGTGGACGTGCAGGCGGCAGCCCCGCGCCGCCAGGGCGGAGCGCAGGCGTTCCTCGCGCCGGTGCGCGTGCGCGCTCACGTCGGCCGCCAGGTGCACCTCGTCGGCCTCTGCCTCCCCGGCCACCGCGCACACCTCCTCGACCAGGTCGCCGGAGCGGACCACCAGCCGACCGCCCCGGTCCCGCAGCCCGGAGTCCAGGTCCCGCAGACAGTCGGCGAGCAGGGCGAGCCGGTTGGGCACGGCGAACCCCGCGGCGTCCACGGCCCGGTCACGCACGAACAGCGGCACCACCTCGGCGGAGCGGCCGAGGGCCGCACGAAGCGGCGGATGGTCGTGCAGCCGCAGATCGCGGGTGAACAGGACGACCGACGTGGCCATGGCACTCCTCGCGGGGTTGTCGGGCGACGCTACCGGACCACCGCGCCTCCTGCGCGAGGACGCGCACGTGCGCGGCCGCTCCCGGGACGGCCGACCGTGCCGGCGCGGGATGGGCTCAGGAGCCGTGGTCCGGAGGGCGGGCGCCGCGGGCGGCGGCGCGGGCGATGTTGCGGGCCATGCCGCCGAAGACCACGGCGTGGAAGGGCCACACGCTCCACCAGTAGGCCTGGCCCGCCAGCCCGCGGGGATGGAACAGCGCCCGCTGGCGGTACCGCGTCCGCCCCGCGTCGTCGGTCTCGGCGTACATCTCCAGCCAGGCGAGCCCCGGCAGCCGCATCTCGGCGCGCAGCCGCAGCAGCCGCCCGGGGACGATCTCCTCCACCCGCCAGAAGTCCAGCGAGTCCCCGACCCGCAGCCGCGCGGCGTCCCGGCGCCCCCGGCGCAGGCCCACCCCGCCGACCAGCCGGTCGAGCCAGCCCCGTACCGCCCATGCCAGTGGGAAGGAGTACCAGCCGTTGTCGCCGCCGATGCCCTCGATGACCCGCCACAGCGCGTCGGGCGGCGCGTCGACCGTGAGCGCGCGGTGGTCGGTGTAGAGGCTGCCGCCGGCCCAGTCGGGGTCGGTGGGCAGCGGGTCGCTGGGCGCCCCCGGCACGGACGCGGACGACCAGCGGGTGGTGACCCGGGCCTCCCGCACCCGCCGCAGGGCCAGCCGCAGCGCGTCGTCGAAGCCGAGCGGGTATCCCGGCGGGGGCGGAACGTACCGCACGATGTCGTTCTCGCCGCACACCACCTCGTGCCGCAGTGACTCGGTGAGCGGGCGCGCGATGGCCGCCGGGACCGGCGTGACCAGCCCGACCCAGTGGCTGGACAGCCCGGGGGACAGCATCGGCACCGGCAGGATCAGCCGCCTGGGCAGCTCGGCGACCTCGGCGTAGCGCACCATCATGTCCCGGTAGGTGAGGATGTCGGGGCCGCCGATGTCGAAGGTCCGCGAGACCTCGGCCGGCATGGTCGCGCTGCCGGCCAGGACGCGCAGCACGTCCCGGACGGCGACCGGCTGGATGCGGGTGCGGACCCAGCTGGGCGTGACCATCACCGGCAGCCGCTCGGTGAGGTAGCGCAGCATCTCGAAGGAGGCCGACCCGGAGCCGATGACGACCGCCGCGCGCAGCACGGTGGTGGGCACGCCGGAGGCCAGCAGGATGCGGCCGACCTCGGCGCGGGAGCGCAGGTGCGGTGACAGCTCGCCTTCCGGCACCCCGGACGGGGTCAGGCCGCCCAGATAGACGATGCGCCGTACGCCGGCCGCCTCGGCCCGCTCGGCGAAGACGCGTGCCGCCCGTCGGTCGGTCGCCTCGAAGTCGCCGCCGGTGCCGAGCGCGTGCACCAGGTAGTAGGCGACGTCCACGCCCTCCATCGCGCGCGCCACCGAGTCGGCGTCGGTCACGTCCCCGCGCACCACCTCGGCCTTTCCCGCCCAGGGATGGTCGCGCAGCTTGTGCGGGGAACGGGCCAGGCACCGCACCCGGTGCCCGGCGTCCAGCAGCTCGGGCACGAGACGGCCCCCGATGTACCCCGTCGCCCCGGTGACCAGGCAGCGCAGGCCCGCCCCACCGCCCCCGCCGCTCGTCCGGCCGGGTCCTTCGCTCGCCTGACTCATGTGGCTCCGTCGCTCGCGGGACAGTCGTCACCGTCACCCCTTCCCCCGGACGGCCCGCGACGGACACGTCCCGGCCCAGGTCGACCCTTCTATACGCTGATCGCGTGGCGACAGCGAACCAGCGCGGACAGCACGCGCACGAGCGGGGGACAGGCCCCGGTCCCGAGGCGGGCGACCTGCACGTCCTCGCCGCGCAACTGCGGCGGATGAACGGCGAGATCAACCGCCTCGTGCACGGATTCGCCGGCGGCCACGGCCTGCACGCCACCGACGTCCAGGCGCTCGCCGCGATCCTGGACGCGCGCGAGCCCATGACGCCGGGGCGGCTGCGCGAGCACCTGGGGCTGACCTCGGGCGCGGTCACGGCCTGCGTGGACCGGCTGGAGCGCGCGGGGCACGTGCGCCGGGTCCGGGAGAGCGCCGACCGCCGGGTCGTGCACCTGCGCTACGTGCCCGAGGCCCGGGAAGCGGCCCGGACGTACTTCCTTCCGCTCGCCGAGGCCGCCGCGACCACCCGCGCGCGCTTCGACGACGACGAACTGGCGGTCGTCGTCCGCTTCCTGACGGCGATGAACGAGGAGCTGGGCCTCGTACGCTCGGACGAGCGCTGAGGCGCCCGGCGGTACCGCATACGGGGGAACGGCCGGGGCACACGCGGTGTGTCATGACGGATGAGGGGTCCCAAGTAACTCAATCATTGAGATTGTTTATGATCGAGTCACTCTTCCGTGGCCCCACGCCGACCCGCAGACCTGGAGACCCGACACCGATGTCCATCCCCTCCCGGCGGGCCCGTTGGCTCCTCCCCGTCGTCCTGCTCCTGGTCTGGCTCGGCATCGGCGGAGCGCTCGGGCCGTACGCCGGAAAGCTCGGCGAGGTCGCCACCAACGACCAGGCCGCCTTCCTGCCCCGCAGTGCGGAGTCCACCCGGGTCGTCGACGCCCAGAAGGCCTTCCAGCAGGACGAGACGCTCCCGGTGATCGTCGTGTGGACCGCTGACGGCGGCGGCTCCGTCACCGGCCACCGGGCCGAGGCCACCCGTTCCCTCGTCCCCCTGGAAGACGTGCCCGGCGTCGTCGGGCGGGCGTCGCCCGCGCTGCCCTCCGACGACGGCGAGGCCCTCCAGGCCGTCGTCCAGGTCGAGCCCGGCCTCGGCGACGCACTGCCCGACGTCCTGGAGCGGATCGGCGACGCGGCCGGGCAGGTGCCGGACACACGCGCCCAGCTGGCCGGTCCCGCGGCCTCCCAGGCCGACCTCTCCGACGCCTTCTCGGGCATCGACGGGCTGCTCCTCGGTGTCGCGCTGATCACCGTCCTGGTGATCCTGCTGCTGGTCTACCGCAGTGTGCTGCTGCCGCTGGTGATCATCCTGGGCGCCGTCTTCGCCCTGGGCCTGGCCTGCGCGATCGTCTACGCGCTCGCCGAGCGGGACGTCGTACGCGTCGACGGGCAGGTGCAGGGGATCCTCTCCATCCTGGTCATCGGCGCCGCCACCGACTACGCCCTGCTGCTCACCGCCCGCTTCCGCGAGGAACTCGCCCGGCACCCGGACCGCTTCGCCGCCGTGCGCGCCGCCCTGCGGGCCTCCTGGGGTGCCGTGGTGGCCAGCGCGGCGACCGTCGCCCTCGCGCTGCTGGCCCTGCTGCTCAGCGACCTGACCAACAACCGCGCGCTCGGGCCCGTCGGCGCCATCGGCATCGTCTGCGCCGTACTGAGCACGCTCACCTTCCTGCCGGCCGTCCTGGTCCTGCTCGGCCGGGCCGCCTACTGGCCGGCCAGGCCGGTGCGCACCGGTGACCCGGAGGCCGGGCACCGGCTGTGGCACCGGGTCGCGGAACTGGTGGACCGGGCCCCGCGCCGGATCTGGGCGATCTCCCTGGCCGCGCTGCTCGCCTGCGCCGCCTTCGCGCCGACCCTGTCCTCCAAGGGCGTCCCGCTGGACGAGATCTTCGTGAACGACACCCCGTCGGTCGCCGCGCAGCGGACGCTGGCCCGGCACTTCCCCGGCGGTTCCGGCAACCCCGCCGTGATCATCGCCGAGGCCGACCGCCTCGACCCGGTCCTCGCGGCCGCCCGTGACACCCCCGGCGTCGCCTCCGCCGCCCCGGTCACCGCGTCAGGCCGTCCCGGCGGCGGCGCGCCCAAGGTGGTCGACGGGCGGGTACGCGTCGACGCGACGCTCCGGGCGCCTGCCGACAGCGACGCCGCCAAGAGCGCGGTGGCCAGGCTCAGGGCGGCCGTCCACAGCGTACCCGGCGCGGACGCCCTGGTCGGGGGCTACACCGCCCAGCAGTACGACACCCAGCGCACCGCCGAGCACGACCGCACCCTCATCGTGCCCGTGGTCCTCGCCATCATCCTGGTCATCCTGATCGCCCTGCTGCGCTCCCTGCTGATGCCGGTGCTGCTGGTGGCGACGGTGGCGCTGAACTTCGTGGCCACCCTGGGCGTCTCGGCGCTGGTCTTCACCCACGTGTTCGGCTTCAGCGGCACGGACGCCTCCGTCCCGCTCTACGGCTTCGTCTTCCTGGTCGCGCTGGGCGTGGACTACAACATTTTCCTCATGTCCCGGGTACGGCAGGAGGCGCTGCACCACGGGGTGCGGGAGGGCATCCTGCGCGGTCTGACCGCCACCGGCGGCGTGATCACCTCGGCCGGGGTCGTCCTCGCCGCGACCTTCGCCGCGCTCGGCGTCATCCCGCTCGCCTTCCTGGTGCAGATCGCCTTCATCGTGGCCTTCGGCGTCCTGCTGGACACGCTGGTGGTGCGCTCGCTGCTGGTCCCGGCGCTCGCCCGCGACCTCGGCGCCGTCGCCTGGTGGCCCGGGCGGCTCGGACACCGGACCCGGGCGGGACGGGAATGACCCGGCCCGGTCCTCACGCCCGCGGACGCCGCTCCGGCGGCCGCACCGTGCCCAGGAAACGCCGTACGTCGATCTCTATGACGACCCGTTCCGGGTTCGCCCGGGGCTGCCGGTAGCGGGCGGCGTAGCGGGTCTCCGCGTCGCGGACCGCCCCGGCGTCGTCCCGCACGGTCGCTACGCCCTCCAGCGTGGACCAGCGCCTGCCGTCCACCTGGCCCACGGCGACGACCGCTCCGGCGGCCCGCCGTACGTTGCGCGCCTTCGTGGTGTCCCGGCTCGTGATGACCCGCGCCGTGCGGGTGGCGTGGTCGTACGTCACCCCGACCGGGACCAGGTGGGGCGTCCCGTCGGCCCGCGGCGTCGACAGGAAGCACACCCGGCGCTCCTGCCAGAACCGGACGAACTCGTCGTCCGCGTCGTGCTGTTCCCCGGCGTCCATCCGCTCTCCTCACCCGCGCCGCGTGTGTCCCGTCCGGGACAGCATCGCCCGGCGGTCCGGACGCCCGCACGGCGGGGTCCGCGCACGCGGCACGCGCGGGCCGGCGCGACGGGGACGGCTCAGGCGGCGTCCCGCTCGGAGCCGTGGTCCTCGCGGCTGGGGCCGCTCCCGCCACCCGGGAGGAGACGCAGGTGCCGGCGCCGGGCGTGCCGGGGCGGCGCCGGATCCCCGAACAGCCGGTCCTCCAGATACGTCATGGTGAACAACAACAGCCCCAGGCCGGGCAGTAGCAAGACGGCAACGGTAACCACGCCGCGGGCCCCTTCCGCTGTGGGACGACTCCCCGCGGGTGCCCAGCCGGGCGCCGGTGAAAGCCGTCATGTTCGCCCGGTAGGCGGGTAGGCGGCCCCGACGGCAGACAAGTCGTCCCCGAGGAACGGAGCAGCCGAGCCGATGTCGCACACCTCCCCGCCCGCCGAACCGGCCACGAACCCGCAGCTGGCGGCCTCGTGGTCGGACTGGGTCGGCGACCACACCACGGCACTGATCGGGATCCCGCTGCGCATCGCGCTCATCGTCGTGATCCTGCTCGTGCTGCGGGCCGTGGCCAAGCGGGCCATCACCCGGGTCGTCCAGCGGGTCCTGGAACCGTCGGCGGGCGAGGCCGAGCGCGGCCGTCCCCGCAGGGCGGCCCGCGGCGCCGCCGTCCTGCACCGCGACCGGTCCCGGGCGCGGCAACGCCGCGAACAGCGGGCCCGCACCATCGGGTCGGTGCTCAGCAGCGCCGTCACCATCGTGCTGTTCATGGTCGGCGTGGCCATGGTGCTCGACCAGGTCGGCATCGCCCTCGGCCCTCTGCTGGCCAGCGCCGGAGTGGTAGGCCTGGCCATCGGCTTCGGCGCCCAGAGCCTGGTCGCGGACTACCTGTCAGGGCTGCTGATCATGGTCGAGGACCAGTACGGCGTCGGCGACTCGGTCGACCTCGGTGAGGCCGTCGGCGAAGTGGAGCACGTCGGCCTGCGCCTGACCCATGTGCGCGACCTCAACGGCGGCCTGTGGCACATCCGCAACGGCGAGATCCTCCGGGTCCGCAACGACAGCCAGGAATGGGCCCGCGCCGTCCTGGACGTCGCCGTGGCCCACGACGCGAACCTCGACACCGTCTACCGCGTCCTGGAGGACACCGGCCGCGCGCTGCGCGAGGAGCCGGACTTCGCGGACGTCCTGCTGGAGGACCCCGCGGTGTGGGGCGTGCAGTCCCTGGACGCCGACGGGGTGCTGGTGCGCCTCGCCGTCAAGACCGCGCCGCTCCAGCAGTGGGGCGTCACCCGTGAGCTGCGCCGCCGGGTCAAGGAGGCGCTGGACGACGCGGGCGTCGAGATCCCCTTCCCGCGCCGGGGGGTGTGGGTGCGCGCCGACACCTCCGACGGCGGGGCGGAGGCGCTCACGCGCTGACGGAGACGCCCGCACCCGCCGACGCCGGACTTTGCTGTTCCGGCAAACACTTTTGGTGCCTCCCGGCCGGCCGGGGCAGCCTGCACACGGGCCGCGCGGCTCTCGCGCGCCCCGTCGAGCAGGACGACCGCGCCCGCCCCAGGAGGCACCATGACCGACATCCCCGCGCCGGCTCCCGCCGCGGCGTTCTGGGAAGCCCGCTACCGCGACACCGGCCGCGTGTGGAGCGGCCGCCCCAACGAGTTGCTGGTCCAGGAGGCGGGTGGCCTCGTGCCCGGCACCGCGCTCGACCTCGGCTGCGGCGAAGGGGCGGACGCCGTGTGGCTGGCCTCGCGCGGCTGGCGGGTCACCGGCGTGGACATCTCCGCCACCGCCCTCGAACGCGCGTCCGGGCACGCCGTCGAGGCCGGGGTCGGCGACCGGGTCGTCTGGGAACGCCACGAGCTGGGACCCTCGTTCCCCGAGGGCTCCTTCGACCTGGTGAGCGCCCACTACCTGCAATCCCCGGTGGCCCTCGACCAGCGGGCGGTGCTGCGGTCCGCCGCGCGGGCCGTGGCGCGGGGCGGCACCCTGCTGGTGGTCATGCACGCAGGCTGGCCCTCCTGGCAGACCGAACCGCCGTTCGACGCCGTCTTCCCCACCCTGGACGGCCTCCTCGCCGAACTCGCCCTGCCCGAGGGGGAGTGGAGTGTCGAGACCCGCAGGACCGCGCGCCGGCCGAGCGTCTCGCCCGACGGCGTCGAGGGCTTCCGCGAGGACCACGTGTGGCGCCTGCGGCGGACAGTTGGACGTTGAACGAGTTATCTCCCGAGAATTTTGTGAAGAAAGGCATGTTCTGGGACTTATCGGACACCCTTGGGTGTGAAGGCCATTTGGCTACCAGAGGGAGATGGTGAAATGCCTTCCAAGGACAAGGTGCTCCAGGAAGTCACCCGCACCGAGAACATCGACATCGACGCGGTACTCGACCCCGCCGAGCCCGACGGAGTCTTCCGCGACAGCCGCGAGTGCGCCGCGCTCGCCCTGCAGTCCGGAGGTACCAACCTGCTGCTCTCGCCGCCGACCCCGCGCCCGAAGAAGGGCTGACGGACCGACGGGAGCCGTGAGATGGAGCAGTCGAGCACATCGGCCCTGTTGCAGGGAACGGTGCTGGACCTCGCTTCCGACGTGGTCTCCGCTCTTCGGAGCGGAGACCACGTGCGAGCGGGGAGCACCCTGACGGGAGGCGGCGCCGGTGAGGGCGTAGCCCGTGCGGCGGTACGTGTCCTGGGCGCCGACACCCTGTTGCCCAGCGTCCTGCTGCGCGTCCCGCCCGACCCCGCGCAACTGGCCGTGTTCAAGGACGCCGTGGCCGCCCATCCGCCGCGCGGTGACGCGGCACCCACCGTCGTGTGGAGCCACTGGGCCATGACCCGCGCCCTGCGCCGGACCGAACAGCCCCTGGCGGGCCCGCCCCCCGACGACCCGGGCACCGAACCCGACGCCCGCTGGCTCGCCGACGCCGGCTGGCAGTTCCTGACCCACCAGCTCGCCGTCCTCGCCCCGCTCGCGCTGCCCGGCGAGGAGTGTGCGGTGACCCGCGTGGCGCGCGCCCGCCCGGTGGACGTGGCCCGCGGATTCGTCCGGGCGGTACGCCGCCGCGACTGGCAGCAGGCGGCCGGGGCCGGGCGCTGGCTCACCCTCCTGGACGGGGTGCCGGACACCCTCGGCCTGGAGGCCGGCCTGGACTTCGTACGCCTCATGGGCGGCTCCGACCCGCGGGTGGCCCTGCAACTGGAGGCGGCGCGGCTGATGCCGGCCGGGGTCCTCCTGTGAGCGTCCGCGGCATCGAGGCCGCCGCGCTGGACTGGGTGTGGACCCACCGCGACCGCTTCGCGCTCGGCGACGACGCGCTGGCCGCCGACGGCCAGGTCAACCGGACCTGGAAACCCCTGGGGGAACTCACCCAGGTCTGCGCCTCGGTCTCCCGGTGCACACCGCCCGGGGACCCGCTGCACACCCGCGTGTCCGAACTGCTGGACTTCGCCTGGCAGCAGACCCACCGCGGCGAACTCTTCCCGCTCATGCAGACGCTGGAGCCCTTCGCCACCTACCCGCTGGAGGTCTACGCGGCCTTCGCCTCGGCCGGACTGAGGCACCCCGGCTACGAGGCGTCCGCCGCGGTGCTGACCCGCACCCGCGGCTGGCGGCTCACCGAGCAGTACCCCACCCGCCGCCTCGGCGTGCTGGAGGCCGAGCGGCGCAGCGGCATCGACCCGCACGGGGACGTTCCGCAGGCGCTGGGCCGCACCTGGCTGGGCGGCCTGCCGGAACCGTGGACCTTCGAACGCGCGGCCGGTTACGCGCTCACCCATGTCGTCTTCCACCTCACCGACTGGGGACGAACGGCCCGGGGCGTGCCGGCGGACCTGGCGGACTACCTCGTGCACTGGCTGCCGCCCTGGCTCGACACCTGCCTGGATGCCCGGATGTGGGACCTGAGCTGCGAACTGCTCGCCGTGGCGGCGAGCCTGCCGCGCCCGCCGGAACCGGCCGTTCTGGAGGACGCCTGGCAGCGGGTCGCCGCCGCCCAGACCGCCTCCGGCGCGATCCCCGAGGAGGGCGCCGCCCAGGACGCCGCCGGAGCGGACCCGGGACCGGACCCCTACGACTTCACCGACTGCTACCACTCCACCCTGATGGCCGCGTTCGCGGCGGCACTCGCCACGGCAGCCACGGCCCGCCCGCCGGACGTGCGGCACGCGGCGCGACACGCCGGACAAGGAGCGCCGGGATGACCGACACCCGCCTGATCCACCGCGTCGGAGCCGGTGCCCTGGAGTGGCTGTGGGCCCACCGGGACGGATTCCGCCTCGAACCGGACGTGGACCCCGAGATCGGTTTCCTGGAACGCTTCAAGCCGATCGGCGAACTCGCCCTCATCTGCAAGGTGCTCTTCCGGGAGGGCGTGGCCGGCTCCCGCCAGGCACAGCTGGCGCGCCAACTGCTCGACCACATCTGGCGCGAGACCCTGGACGGCGGCCGCATGCTGGTGCGCGGCCAGCGCGTCGAACCCTTCTCGCCCGCCCCCTTCGAGGTCTACCTGCCCTTCAAGGAGCTGGGCTACAGCCAGCCCGAGGTGGAACGCGCCACGGTCCTCAACCACCGGCTGGACAGCTGGGCGCGCCTCCCGGTGACGCCCACCCGGCGCCTCGGCCTGTCCGCCTTCCAGCGCCGCTTCGGCCTGGCCGCCCGCCCGCCCGAGGCCGACCTGGTCGCGACCACCTGGCTGGCCGGCACCCCCGAGCCCTGGACGGTCGAGGGCCACACCGCCTACGACATCACCCACACGGTCTTCCACCTCACCGACTGGGGCGAGAACCCCGGCGGCCTGCCGCCCGACGTCGCCGACTACCTCGCCACCTGGCTCCCGGTGTGGCTCGACGACTGGCTGGACCTCCAGCGCTGGGACCTGCTCGGCGAACTCCTCGTCGTGGACGCCTGCCTGCCCCGGCCCACCCTCGACGAGGCCGCCTGGCAGGGCTTCGCCGCCGCCCAGCAGCCCGACGGCGCCATGCCCGCCGTACGCACGATGCCCGAGGGCGACCCCGACACGGTCTTCGACGTGGTCTACCACCCGACGCTGGTCGCCGCCTTCGCCTCCCTGCTGGCCACCTCCCGCGCCCTCACCGAGCTGGCGCACTCCGCCTCGTGACGGGCCGTCGTACGCCGTGGCCGGGGGAACCCGCCGCCGAGGAGCACGTCCCGCCGGAGTGCGCACCGGCCGACGAGGCGGCGCTGCGCGAGCGGCTGGCCGAGGCCGTGGACGCCGCCGACGCGCCCGACGTCGTCTTCGCCGTCTCCCGACGCGGGCGGCGCACCCTGTACGGCGGCGGCACCGCCCCGCCGCCCGACCTCCCCCGCGAGGACCTGCGCTACGAGATCGGGTCGGCGTCCAAGACGTTCACCGCGCTGCTGCTCACGCGTCTGATCCGGCGCGGCGTGCTCACCGGCGGCGAGGCCGCTGCCCGCTGCCTGGACCCCGGCCATCCCGTCGGCCCGCACCCCGTGACGCTCGCGCACCTGATCACCCATACGTCGGGGCTGCCCGCCCTGCCCGCCGACTTCGTGCGCAGGGGCCTGCCCGCCTGGCGCACCAACCCCTACGCCCGCTATCCCGCAGAGCGGCTGACCGGCACCTTCCTGCGCCACGAGCCGAAGCACCGCCCCGGAACCCGCTGGCACTACTCCAACTACGGCGTCTCCGTCCTCGGCCACGCGATCGCCGCGACCACCGGTACCGCGTGGGAGGACCTGATCAGCGGACAGGTGCTGCGCGCCCTCGGCCTCAGCGCAACGGCGCTGCGGGCGGAGGGCGCCGGGACCGACGCCGTGGGACACCGCAAGGACGGCCGCACCCCCGTCCCGCCCTTCGACGCGGGCGGCTTCCAGGCCGCCGGAGCCGTCCGGTCCACCCCCGGCGACCTGCTCACCTTCCTGGAGGCCCACCTCGACCCGGCCCGCTCACCGGCCGCCGGGGCGCTGCGCGCGGCGCGGGTGCCGGTGCTCCGGAGGGGGCTGGGGCACCGGCACGTGCACACGGTGGGGTGGTTCCGGCACCCCACGGACGGCGGGCCCATGTACTTCCACAGCGGCGCCACCCTGGGCCAGCAGGCGTTCCTGGGCTTCCGGCCGGACACGGACACGGCCCTGGCCGCGGTGTGCACCCGGCGGTTCCGCGCCCGGGACCCCTTCATCGCGACCGCCTACGCGCTCCTCGCGCAGGGATGACGCCCGGGACACGGCCGGCGCGGGGCCGCCTCCGAGCGGCCCCGCGCCGGCCGGCCGTCCGTCAGACCCGCTGCCACAGGGCCGGCGTGCTCGCCGGTGAACCGGCGCCCTGTGCCTGGTGGCTCTGCAGACACCGGTAGCGCACACCGTCGAAGGACACGGTGGTGCCGACCTCGTAGACCCGGCCCGCGGCCCACGCGTCCGCCGCCGCGTTGTCCTGCGGCGCGGGTGTCTGCGTCGCGGCGGCGGTCGTCTTCAGGGTGAGGCCGAAGTCGCTGAGCAGCGGATTGACCGGCTGGTAGAAGGTGGTCCCGCCGTTGGTGCAGTCGCCGGAGCCGCCGGACGTGGTGCCCTGTGCCTGGGTGCCCGACACGAAGGGGCCGCCGGAGTCGCCGGGTTCGGCGCACACCGTGGTCTCGGTCAGCCCGTTCACGGTGCCCTCCGGGTAGGTGACACTCGTGTCGTGCTGCTGGATCGTGCCGCAGTGCCATCCGGTGGTCGAGCCGGAGCGGCACACCGACGCCCCCACGAGCGCCTCCACCGACCCGGCGATCTGGATCTTCTCGCCGTCCTGCGCCTTGACGTCCGGCGTGGCGGTCCAGCCGGAGTTGACGCCCACCCAGGCCATGTCCTTGCCGGGGAAGGTGGAGGCCTGGAAGGTGCCCTGGTCGGCCTCGTTGAAGCCGGTGGTGGTGGCGCCCGGGTCGCCGCAGTGCCCGGCGGTGGCGAAGCCCTGCTGGTCGTCCTTGGTGACGGAGAACCCGATGGAGCAGCGGGCCTGGTCGTCGATGTAGTAGGCGTCGCCGCCGACGAGGTCCTCCAGCACCCGCGGCTGGTCCGGCGAGACGCGCACGCCCACGTCCTCGGCCGGCACTCCGGCGGCCTCGACGAAGGCGGCCGCGGCCGACTCCCCGGTGGCCTGGACGGTGACCCGGTTGGTCTTCACGTCGACGTACCAGACCGGAGTCTGCCGGGTCCGGGCGCGGACCGCGGCGGCGTCCAGCCTCTCCTTGACCGCGCGCAGCTCGGCGAGGTTGCGGCCGACGACGGCCGCCTTGGCGCCCTGCGCCTCGATGGCCGCGGTGTCCGCCGCGTCGGTGGTGGCGACGGTCAGCTCGGCTGAGGTCGCCCCGCTCACCCAGGCACCGGCGAAGCGGTCGCCCAGCGTGTTGCGCAGCATGCCCGCGCGGGTGCCCGCCTCCGCCTCGTTGACCAGCCGGGCCGCCGCCTGTCCGGGCGCCAGCTTCAGATCGCGCTCCATCGCGCTCAGCATGCGCGCCGGCGCGGTGGCGGCGTCGGGCGCCTGGGCCACGGCGGGCCGCGGTCCGGGGACGGGCGGCGGTGCGGCCGACGCGGCCGAGGGGAGTGCGGTCAGGACCAGGGCGCCGAGCGCGGTGAGGGCTGCGCGGCGGCTGCGCGCGGCATGTCTGCCGACCATGCGATGTGCCTCCTTCGGACGCTGTGCGAGACAGCGGGGTTGGGTGGGCGACCGTGGGTCACGGTGCGCCTGCGGCGAAGTCACAGGCCTAGCCGCAAAGATCCGCCGCGATGCCCGGCCCCGGTCTGTTTCGCGCTATGGGGGACGCCGGGGGTGCCATGTGCAGTACGCGGACGCCCTGCCGCCGGGGGCGCGCCCGGGTCAGGCGGGCTTCAACCCCGGTTCGCCCGCCTCGGTGACGAAGGACGCGGCCGTGGTGACGGGAGCGCCGGGCGTGCTGATGGCGGAGACCGTCCTGAAGTCCAGGTGGGTGGCCTGACGGCCGAGTTCGGCCCGGACGTAGCCGCGCTTGCCGTTGTAGAACTTCATGTGCGGGTTGGCCTGCATGTACAGGTCCCAGTTGGCCGGCTTCTCCACGCCGTCCCGGCCGCTGGCCACCGAGGTGCAGGTGACCTCGGTGCCGACGGTGGCGGACGCCGGGTCGTCGAAGTCCTCCTTGACGTCGAGGGCGTAGCCCACGTGCACGTCGCCGGTGAGGATCAACCAGTTGTCGATCCCGGCGGCCTTCGCCCCGGCGACGACCCGGCCGCGCGAGGCGCGGTAGCCGTCCCAGGCGTCCATGGAGAGCGCGGCGTCGGCGGTCACGTCGAACTTGCGCTGGGAGAAGCACACCTGCTGGGGCATCACGTTCCACAGCGCCGTCGAGCCCTTCCAGCCGTCGAGCAGCCACTGCTCCTGCGCGGCGCCGGTGATGGTGCGCGCCGGATCGTCCGACTCGGCCCCGGGGGCGTGCGGCCGGTCGTCGTAGGCCTGGTCGGAGCGGTACTGACGGGTGTCCAGGATGTCGAACTGGGCGAGCGTGCCCCAGTGCAGCCGGCGGTACAGCCGGGCGTCCGGTCCCTGGGGCAGCTGGGCGGCGCGCAGCGGCTGGTTCTCCCAGTAGGCGCGGTAGGCGGCGGCCCGGCGCAGCAGGAACTCGGACGGCGGGATGTCGTTCTCGGGGATGCTGCCCGCGTAGTTGTTCTCGGTCTCGTGGTCGTCCCAGGCGACGACGAACGGGTGCGCCGCGTGCGCGGCCCGCAGGTCCTCGTCGCTCTTGTAGAGCGAGTAGCGCAGCCGGTAGTCCGCGAGGGTCATCGTCTCGCGGTTGAACACGTCGGGCAGCGTGACGTCGGCGTAGTGGCGCTCCCCGCCCTCGGAGTTCACCGCGTACTCGTACAGGTAGTCGCCGAGGTGGAACACCACGTCCACGTCGTCCTGGGAGACGTGGCGCAGCACGGTGTAGTAGCCGTCCATGTACGCCTGGCAGGCGACCGCCGCGAGCTTCAGCGACGAGGTGGCGCTGCCCGCCGCGGGGGCGGTGCGGGTGCGGCCCGCCGGGCTGAGCCAGGTGCCGGCGCGGAAGCGGTAGTAGTAGACGGTCCCGGGTGTCAGGCCCTTCACGTCGACGTGGACGCTGTGGTTGTACTCGGCGTGGGCGTCGGCGGTGCCCCGGAACAGGACGCCCGCGAAGTACTCGTCGAGGGCCACCTCCCACTCGACCGTGACCCGCTCGGTGCCCATCCCGCCGTCCTCCAGGAACGGCTCGGGCGCCAGCCTGGTCCACAGCAGCACCGAGTCCGGCAGCGGGTCGCCGGAGGCGACGCCGAGGGTGAAGGGGTCCTTGCTGATCCGGGCGCTGCGTTCGGGGGCGGCGACCGCGCCGCGGGCCGGCAGGTTGGTGGAGAAGGCGAGCGCGGCGGCGGCCGCGGTCACGGTGAGGAAGCGCCGACGGCCGAGGTGCCGGGCGGCGGCGCCCATCACGGCGTCGTGCGGGGAGAAGGCGTGCTCGGCCAGTGCGCTGGGACGGCCCGTGGGCGCCATCTGGTGTCCTCTCGTACAACGGGGCGATGCGCGGACCCCGCATGCTAAGCAGACAAAACTCCCTAAACGGGCAGGGCTTGCGGAGTGATCACACAGGAGGAGGTACGCGCGTGTGGGCCCGCTCCCTCCGGGGCACCCGGAGGCCATGGCCAGGACACGGCGTTACGACGTGGCGGCCTCCGGCCGCTGGTGGGACGAGGACGACAACCGCTGGCTGCCGGCCGGTGAGGTGCACGCCTGGGAGCCGGGCAGGAACGAGACCGTGTGCGGTCTGTCCCTCCACCGCTCGCGGCTCTCCCGGTTCTCCGCGGTCACCTGGACCGACGCGCTGCCCGAGTCCGGCGGCGCCGCCGACGCCGTCCGCCGGGTCTGCCCCCGCTGCGCCGCCGCGGCCGGCCGCCGTGGCGCGGACGCCCGGCCCGCCTGGCGGCGCGTCAACCCGCGCCCGTAGGGGCGGAAGAACGGTCCGGCCCCTCGGGTCACGCGACCGGCGGCTTGCTACGGCAGCGGTGAGCGGCTCACCCGGATCTTGGACTGGCCGTGCGGCCGCTTCTCCCAGTCCTCCATGAACCGCGCGTGCAGATGGTGCTGGGCGGCCAGGGTGAGCAGGGTGTCCGTGCGGTAGTAGAAGTCCTCGCGGAGCACCTGGTGCTCGGTGCCCTCCGTCCGGTCGAAGGTGAAGTCGAAGAACCCGGTCTCCGTCAGGACGCGTCCGACGTGCGCGAGGCACTCGTCGATGACGCTCAGCGGCGAGTGCGAGAAGACGCTGTGCGCGTGGATGACGTCGAAGTGGTCGTCGGGCAGGAACTCCAGCCGCAGGTCTCCGGTGATGGTCAGGTGGGGCAGCTTGGCCTGGAGTCCACGCTCGGTCAGGGTCTGCTTGGCGGCGATCAGGATGTCCGGCGAGATGTCGATCCCGTAGTAGTGGCCGGTATCGAGGTGGTCGATGAAACGCCAGCCGCCGCGCAGGTTGCCGCAGCCGATGTCGAGCATGCGGTGCTCGGGGCGCAGCCCGTGCTCGACCAGGTAGTCGAACTGCATCCGGCCGAGCGCCAGCCAGCGGTCGTGGGTCCGGCTGCCGACCGCGGCCTCCGGGTTGCGCCGGGTGTCGGAGGCCATCACCGCCCGGTAGTAGCCGACGTGGTCCGGGTGCTTGACCCGCAGCCACGCGTCCCGGCCGGCCCGGCGGACGTAGGGGGCGACGCGCTCGGGGTGGCGCAGCGCGTACCCGACCTTGTGGGTGAGCGCGGCACGGTTGCTGCGCAGCTTCTTCGGGGACTTGGCGTCCTTGGGCATGGGGGAACGACCTCCGTACGAGGGACTCGGACAGTGAGCGGTGCCGGGCGGGGGTGTCAGACCCGGCGGCGCAGCAGCAGGACCGTGACGAGGACGAGAGCGAGGGCGAGGCCGCCGAGCAGCACCGTGTCGGTCCACTGGAAGGCCCAGTAGTCGCCGGACGGGTTGGCCTCGTAGTAGCGGGAGACATACCCGTGCCGGGCCATGCACTCCCGCAACTGGGACCCGGAGGGGAAGGCGCACTCCAGCACGGAGTCCCGGCGGCCGTAACCGGTGATCAGGCCGTACTGCCCGGTGGACCACTTGTCGCCCATCGGTTCCTTGGGCTGCCAGCCGTCGCTGACGTAGCGGTGCGGCGGTACCAGCAGGCGGGCCCGGTGCGTCCACTGCACCAGTACCGCCACCGCGCCGGTGACCAGCAGCGTCCAGGCCATCGCGGACAGCACCCGGCGCGTCAGCAGACCGGCTGCTCGCCCACCCTGGCCGTCGGGGCGATGCCGCCCTCGCGCACGACCCGCTCGGCGAGCGCCTGGTCCCACGAGGAGTTCAGCTTGCCGCCCATGCACAGGGTGTCGGCCACCGTGAAGCGGGGGTAGAGCGGCTTGTCCTGGGTCAGCAGGGCGACCCGGGTGCGTGCCGCGGCGCTGTCCGGCGCTGCGCCCAGGACCCGTATCTCCCCGTGCGTGGGGCGCAGCAGCCCGCCGGCCAGGTGCAGCAGCGTGCTCTTGCCGGCGCCGTTGCGGCCGACCAGGGCGGTGATCCGGCCGCGGGGCACCGTGAACCCGCAGTCCCGCAGCGCCCGGCCGCCGCGTGCCCGGTAGCGGAAGCCCAGCTCCGTGGCGTGCAGCGCTGCGGGCTCGTCAGGCCCGGTCATGCGTCCTCCTGTTTCCGTCCCCGGTCACCCGGGTCGTGCTCGTGTTGCTCGTGTTGCTTGTCGTGCTCGTGCTCGTGCTCGTCGAGGGCCGCCGTGACCAGGGCGAGTACGTCGTCCCGTTCCAGCCCGGCCGACCGGGCGCGTGCGACCCACTCGGCCAGCTCCGCCCGCAGCGGCGAGTCGTCCTCCGCCCCGGGCCGCGCCAGTGACCGCGTCACGAAGGTGCCGAGCCCGCGCCGCGAGCGGACCAGACCGGCCTGCTCCATGTCGCGGTACGCCCGGAACACGGTGTTGGGGTTGATGGCGGTGGCGGCGACGACCTCCTTGGCCGTCGGGAGCTTGTCCCCGACCCGCAACACACCCATCCGGAGTGCCTGCTCCGTCTGCCGCACGATCTGCACGTACGCCGGGATGCCGCTCTGCCGATCGATTCGGTACTCGACCACGTCACCTTCCATGCTTTCATTAATTCATTAGTAGAAGCATGATCAGATCCCGTCCCGATGCCAAACGGCACCTTTGTGGACTCACGGTCCAGAGCCTGGACGTGTAGTCTGATTTGGATGAGTGAAACCACACTGGACGCCGAACGCGACGCCGTGCTCGCCGCGCTGCGCCCCGTCGTCGACGGGATCGCCGCCACGTTCGGGCCGGTCTGCGAGGCGGTGCTCCACGACTACCGGCGCCCCGAGCGGTCGGTCGTGGCCGTCGCGGGGTCCGTGACCGGACGGACGGTGGGCGGGGCGATGAGCGAGATCGGCATGCGCGTGCTCGCCCGCGGCGACGAGGCGCACGACGAGCTGAACTACGTGACGCGCACGGCCGACGGCACGCTGGTCAAGTCCTCCACCATGGTGCTGCGCGACTCCTCGGGCGCCGTGTTCGGCGCCTTGTGCGTCAATCTGGACGTCACCGCCGTCGACCGGGCCCACGCCCTCCTCGGCGCCCTCGCCGGGACCGCCCGCACCCCCGCCGAAGTCCCGGCGACCACCTTCGGCGACGACATCGACGCCGTGGTCGACGCCATCGTGGACGCCCACCCGCTGCGCCGGGACACCAGCTGGGCCGCGCTGGACCGGGAGCGGCGCCTCGAACTGTTCCGCGACCTCGACGGGCGCGGCGTCTTCGCCGTACGCCGCTCGGTCGAGCACGTCGCCGCCCGGCTCGGCATCTCCCGCGCCTCCGCCTACCACTACCTCGCCCAGGCCCGCGCCGTGACCGGCCCGGCCGCCGACACCCCCTGAGGACAGGACACCCGTGACGACCACCACCCCGCCGGTCACCCTGGACGACGTCCGCTCCGCGGCCGCCCGCATCGAGGGCGTCGCGCACCGCACTCCCGTACTGCGCTCGCGCACCCTGGACGCCCTCGTCGGCGCCGAGGTCTTCCTCAAGTGCGAGAACCACCAGCGGGTCGGCGCCTTCAAGTTCCGCGGAGCCTACAACGCGGCCTCCCGCCTCACCCCGGAGCAGCTGGCCCGGGGCATCGCCGCCTACTCCTCGGGCAACCACGCCCAGGCCGTCGCCCTGGCCGCCCGCGAGCTGGGCACCACCGCGGTGATCGTCATGCCCGAGGACGCACCGCCCTCCAAACGGGACGCCACCGCGGGCTACGGCGCCGAGATCGTCACCTACGACCGCTACACCGGTGACCGCGTCGCCATCGCCGAGGCCCTGGCCGCCGACCGGGGGCTGACCCTGATCCCGCCCTACGAGCACCCGCACGTCATCGCGGGCCAGGGCACCGCCGCCCTCGAACTGGTCCAGGAGACGGGAGAGCTGGACGCGCTGGTCGCACCGGTCGGCGGCGGCGGACTGATCGCCGGGAGCGCCACCGCGGTCAAGGGCTTGCACCCCGGCACCCGGGTGATCGGGGTCGAGCCGGAGGCCGGTGACGACACCAGGCGCTCCCTGGCGGCGGGCCGGCGCGTCACGGTGCCGGTCCCGCGCACCATCGCCGACGGGCAGGCCCTGCCCACCCCCGGCGAGTTGACCTTCTCCGTCAACCGGCGGCTGCTCGACGGGATCGTGGTGGTGTCCGACGACGAGATCCGGGACGCGATGCGGTTCGCCTTCGAACGCCTGAAGACCGTCCTGGAACCCAGCGGCGCCACCCCGCTGGCCGCCCTCCTGAGCGGCCGGACCGACGCCCTGCCCCGCCGCGTCGGCGTGATCCTGTCCGGCGGCAACGTGGACGCCGCCCGCTTCGCCGAACTCTGCGGCCCGCCCCGCTGACGACGCGCCTGCCCCGAATGGCGGCGCCGAGTTGACAGGCGGACGATGGAAGGGTGGGGCCAGGGAAAGGAGGAGCGTCATGCTGCAGGCAAAGACGCTCGACAAGCCGGACGAGCGGCGCGATTTCCCCCGCGGGCACATCGAGGCCGTACACATGGAAGGGCTCGACTTCGCCGTCGCCACGTTCGAACCGGGCTGGCGCTGGTCGGAGTCCGTGGCGCCGATCGCCGGCACCGACAGCTGCATGATCCACCACAACTGCTACGTGGTCGAGGGACGCATGCGCGTCCGCATGGACGACGGCACCGAGAGCGAGGTGGGCCCGGGCGACGTCTTCGTCTGCTCGCCGGGCCACGACGCCTGGGTCGTGGGCGACGGACAGTGCGTCGTGTACGACTTCGCCGGCAGTATGGCGAAGGAGTACGCCAAGGCCGACTGACCGGACGTCCGGAAGACAGCGAGGAGAGGGGGGCGACCGCCACGGCGGGCGCCCCCCTCCCCCCCCCCCCCCCCCCCCCCGGCCCCCCCCCCCCCCCCCCCGCCGCTCACGCGCCCAGCGTCCCCGCGCCCCCCGCGGGGGTGCGCAGCACCCGCCGGGCCGTGCCCAGGCTCGTGCCGAAGAACACCCCCGTGACCGTGAGGATCACGCCCTCGGCGGCCACCACGCCCAGCACCTGCCCCGGCGTCGCCCCGGCCAGGCGCTGCTGGCCGAACTCCCGCGAGCGGTACGTCGTCGCCGCGTACAGCGAGTTGACCAGCATCACGCAGACGAACACCGCGATGATGCCGACCACCGTGAGGTTCAGCGTCTCCAGGTTCTTGGCGTCGACCGACTTGACCAGCCCCGACGCCCGCACCGCGTCGCTCTCCACCGACTGCATCGTCAGCGTCGCCGTGGACACCGCGGTGAACAGGATCAGCGAGACCAGGATCCCGGCCAGATGACTCGCCCGCTCACGCAGGTTGCGCACGGCCAGCCAGCCGCTCGCGCCGCTCAGCGGCAGCCGGTCGAGCACGCCCTTCAGCAGCCGCGGCGACAGCAGCGCGAAACCGACCGACAGCAGGATCGCCCCGTAGGCGGGTGCCGCCATCAGCGCCTCGTCCGTCGCGGAGAAGAAGAAGGTCGAGCAGGCGCTGACGGCCCCCGTGCCCAGCGCGGCGTACGCCAGGAAGCGTTTCGTCCCGGCCCGCCCCCGGCTGCCCCGCGTCAGACGCCGTACCGCCAGGAACGCGGCGCCGGCGGACGCGAGCAGGGTGATGTCCATGCCGGTCAGCAGTGCGACCGGGCCGAAGGAGTAGTCCACGGACCGGGCCACCTGGCCGCTGTCCTTGAACACGTCCAGCAGCGCCCGCCCGCCGAGCATCGCCGGGCCGATCGCCAGCACCGCGCCCACCAGGGCCACGGCCACCGCCTCACCCACGACCATCCGCTTGAGCTGCGCCGGGGTCGCCCCCGAGCAGCGCAGCAGCTCCAGCTCGGCGGTGCGCTGACGCACGTTGACCGTCAGCGTCGAGGCCACCGCGAAGAACACCAGCAGGGTCCCGTACCCGCCGACGACCCCCGCCGCCGTGCCCAGCGTCTCCGAGCTGACCGGGTCGACACCGCCCTGCCCGGCCGTGTCGTGCATCGAGTTGAACGTCATGATGATGGCCGCCCCCAGGAAGGCGGACAGCAGCGTCGCCAGGAACCGTCCGGGACGGCGCCGGATCGACCGGAGAGCCAGTACGAACATCGCTCACACCCCCGCCGGCACGTCGTCGCCCAGGTGCGCGAGGCGCTCCGCGACCGCGTCCGGCGTCGGCGCGTCCATCCGCCCCGCCAGCCGGCCGTCGGCGAGGAAGACCACCGAGTCGGCGTACGAGGCGGCGACCGGGTCGTGCGTCACCATCACCACGGTCCGCCCGTGCACCCGCACCGCCTCCTGGAGCAGCAGCAGCACCTGCCGGGCGCTGCGCGTGTCCAGCGCGCCCGTCGGCTCGTCCGCGAAGATCACCCGCGGTTCGGTGACCAGCGCCCGCGCGATCGCCACCCGCTGCCGCTGACCGCCGGAGAGCTGGTCGGGACGGTGACCGAGCCGGTCCCCGAGACCGACCGACGTCAGGACCTCCCGCGCCCGCCTGCGGTCGACGCGACGCCCGGCCAGCTTGAGCGGCAGCACCGTGTTCTGCGCGACGGTCAGCGTCTCCAGCAGGTTGTACTGCTGGAAGACGAACCCGACCCGGCCGCGCCGGAACCTCGTCAGCTCCGCCTCGCCGCCACCCGTCAGCTCCTTGCCGTCCACGCACACGATGCCGCCGTCCGGCCGGTCGAGGCCCGCCGCGCACTGCAGCAGCGTGGACTTGCCCGAGCCGGACGGCCCCATCACCGCGGTGAACGTGCCGCGCCCCAGGCTCAGCGTCACCCCGTCCAGGGCGGTCACGGCGTTCTCCGCCGAGCCGTACGTCCGGGTCACCTTGACCAGCCGGAGGGCCTCGGAGGCGGGGCCCGGGTCGTGATTGCCTCGTGCGCCGGAGCGAAACATCGTGATCACCTTCCGTGTGGCACGCCCTGTGCGGTGCCTCGTGGAAGACGCTACGGAGAGTGGGGCCGGACCACACTGGGTGCAGGACCCGTATCGGGGGGTGTAGTCAGCGACACCCCGGCAGCGCTACGAGCCGCTCAGCAGCACCACCTCCAGGGTGCGCGGGCCGTGCACCCCCTCGACGCGGTCCAGCTCGATGTCGCTGGTCGCGGAGGGACCGGAGATCCATGTCAACGGCCGCCTCGGGTCGAGGCGTTCGAGGGCCTCGGGAACCGACGACACGACCTGGTCGGGCACCCGTACGACGCAGATGTGGTGGTCGGGGACCAGGGTGATGCGGCGGCGGCCCTGGTCGGGGGAGCCGTCCAGGACGAGGGTGCCGGTCTCGGCGACGGCGACGGCGCAGCCGGTCACGACGCTCTCCACCCGGTCCAGCTCGTGCGGCGTGCTCACCGCACGGTCGTGCACGCGCGTCGGATCGGCGGCCGACATCCACGCGGGCGGCAGGCCCGGCGGCACCAGTACGTACCGGGGACCGCGCTGGGCGAGCAACCGCATGATGAGCAGCGGCAGTTCCTCCTCGTCAGCGCGGTGCACGACCGCCCGGTAGTCCGCCAGGTTCTCGGCGAGCAGGTCCACAGTCTGCGCGACGGACCGCCGCCCGTGCTCGCGCAGATAGTTCCTGGCGACGGCCTCCTCGTAGGGCCTCGCGTCGTCCGGCACGTCCGCCAGCGCCCGCCGTACCCGGCCCAGTACGCGTTCCCTGCTGCTCACTTCGCTCCGCCCTTCCCGCCGTGCGTGCGCTGCCACCAGTCCCGGAACGGCTCCGCGGGCACCGCCGGCAGGTCCCGGCTGCCGCTCCACGCCCGGCCGGGACCGGGCAGCGTGCGCGGATGCAGCCGGCGGGTGCGCGAGGCCAGCCGCTGCCCGGTCCGCAGCGCGCCGGGGTGTGTGAACGTCCACTGCGCAGCCCGCATCGCCGCCCGCTCGGCGGCGTGCCCCTTGGCGGGCTTCAGGACGACCCGGTTGCCGCCCCGGACGGCCGGTCCGCCCTGCACCACCCGCTCCCGCAGGTGCACCAGCACCTCGGGGATGTCGATGGCGACCGGGCACACCTCGTAGCAGGCACCGCACAGCGAGGACGCGTACGGCAGGGAGGCGTCGATCTCGCTCCCGGTGCCGCGCAGTTGCGGGCTGAGGATCGCGCCGATCGGGCCCGGGTACACCGAGCCGTAGGCATGGCCGCCCGCCCGCTCGTAGACCGGGCACACGTTCAGGCAGGCCGAGCAGCGGATGCAGCGCAGCGCCTGGCGGCCGACCTCGTCGGCGAGGGTGTCGGTACGGCCGTTGTCCAGCAGGACCAGGTGGAAGGTGCTGGGGCCGTCCTCGTCGGTGGTGCCGGTCCACATCGACGTGTACGGGTTCATCCGCTCGGCCGTCGAGGAGCGGGGGAGGGTCTGCAGGAACACCTCCAGGTCCTGCCACCTCGGCACGACCTTCTCGATGCCGACGACCGAGATCAGCGTCTCGGGCAGGGTCAGGCACATCCGCCCGTTGCCTTCGGACTCCACGACCACCAGCGTGCCGGTCTCGGCCACCACGAAGTTGGCGCCGGAGATGCCGACCTTGGCCCGCAGGAACTTCTCCCGCAGGTGCAGCCGGGCCGCTTCCGCGAGTTCGGCGGGGGTGTCCGTCAGGCCCTCGGGCGCCGGACGGCCCCACTCGCCCATCTCGGAGCGGAAGATGTCGCGGATCTCGCCCCGGTTGCGGTGGATGGCCGGCACCAGGATGTGCGAGGGCCGGTCCTTGCCCAACTGCACGATCAGCTCGGCGAGATCGGTCTCGTAGGCGTGGATGCCCGCCGCCTCCAAGGCCTCGTTCAGACCGATCTCCTGCGTCGCCATCGACTTGACCTTGACGACCTCCGACTCGCCGGTCTCCCGGACCAGCCGGGTGACGATCTCGTTCGCCTCGTCCGCGTCGGCGGCCCAGTGCACGGTGCCGCCCGCGGCCGTGACCGCCTCCTCCACCTGCACCAGGTACCGGTCGAGGTGGCGCAGCGTGTGGTCCTTGATCTGCTTCCCGGCCTCGCGCAGCGCCGCCCAGTCGTCCAGTTCGGCGACCGCGCGGGCCCGCTTCTCGCGGATGGTGTGGGTGGCGTGGCGCAGATTGCCGCGCAGCGTCGTGTTGCCCACCGCCTCCCGCGCCGCCTCGGGAAACGCCGGCATCCCCACGAAGGTCCCGCTCATCCGGCCGCCACCTCCTCGGTGCTCGCCAGGATCTCCGCGATGTGCACCGGACGCATGCCCGTGCGCAGCCGCGTCATCGTCCCGCCGATGTGCATCAGGCAGGAGTTGTCGGCCGCGCACAGCACGTCCGCGCCGGTCGACTCCGCGTTGCGCACCTTGTCCGCGCCCATCGCCGCCGACACGTCGGAGTTCTTCACGGCGAAGGTGCCGCCGAACCCGCAGCACTCCTCGGCGCCCGGCAGCCCCACCAGCTCCAGCCCCTTCACCGCCTCCAGCAGCCGCCGCGGCCGGTCGCCCAGGCCCAGGCTCCGCAGCCCGTGGCAGGTCGGGTGGTACGTCACCGTGTGCGGGTAGTAGGCCCCCACGTCCGTCACTCCCAGCACGTCCACGAGGAACTCCGTCAGCTCGTACGTCTTCGGCACCACCGGTGCCAGTGTGGCCGCGAGCGTGTCCCCGCGCCCCTCCGCCCGGGCCCGCTCACCCATCCGCGGATACAGCTCCCGCACCATCGCGCCGCACGAGCCCGAGGGCGTCACGATCGCGTCGTAGTCCGTGAAGACGCCGGCGAAGTGCCGGGCCAGCGGTTCGGCCTCGTGCCGGTAGCCGGTGTTGTAGTGCGCCTGCCCGCAACACGTCTGGGCCATCGGGAAATCGACCTCGACGCCGAGTCTGGTGAGCAGCTTTACCACGGCACGGCCGGTGTCCGGATAGAGCGTGTCGTTGACGCAGGTCAGGAACAGTGCGACACGCATCGCGGCTCCTTGTGTTCGATCATCGGATGAATGATGAGTGCAGATTAGTCGGCCGACCGGGCTCGCGGGAGCCCCGGTTACCGGTCGGCGAGTCGGGCCGCGGCCGCCCGCCAGCGGGCCGTGCCGCCGCGCGGTTCGTACCGGGTCAGCGACTGGGTGCGCGCCAGCAGCCGGCGCATCCCGGCGAGGTCGCCGACCAGGCCGTGGGCGCGGGCCTGCACCAGGACGTTGCCGAGCGCGGCGGCCTCCGTCGGCCCCGCCACCACCGGCAGGCCGCAGGCGTCGGCGGTCAGCTGGCACAGCAGCGCGTTCCGGGTGCCGCCGCCGACCACGTGCACGACGTCGACCGGGTGCCCGGCGAGCCGCTGTGCCTCCTCGACGGCCGCGCGGTGGGCCAGCGCCAGCGAGTCGAGGATGCACCGGGTCACCTCGGCGGGCGTCCGCGGCACCGGCTGCCCCGAGACGCGGCACGCCTCGGCGATCCGCTCCGGCATCCGCCCCGGCGCCAGGAACGCGGGGTCACCCGCGTCCACCACCGACCGCAGCGCCGGCACCCGCGCCGCCGCGAGCAGCAGGTCACCCAGATCGGGGTCGCCCCAGGCCCGTACGCACTCCTGGAGCAGCCACAGGCCCATGATGTTGCGCAGATAGCGGACGGTGCCGTCCAGGCCGAGTTCGTTGGTGAAGTTGGCGGCCCGGCTCTCCTCCGACAGCACGGGAGCGGTCAGTTCGAGACCGGCCAGCGACCAGGTGCCGGTGCAGATGTAGGCGAAGCGCTCACCCGAGGCGGGTACGGCGGCCACCGCGGAGGCGGTGTCGTGCGAAGCGACCGCCGTCACCGGCACGGGGCCCGCCAGCCCGGTCTCCTCCAGCACCTCGGGACGCAGCAGCCCCGCCGCGTCACCGGGCCGGCGCAGCGGCGCGAACAGACCGAGATCGATCCCCAGCCGGTCGGCCACCTCCCGCGACCAGTCCCGGGTGCGGGGGTCGATCAGCTGGGTGGTGGAGGCGTTGGTCAGCTCCGTGCCCTGCTCGCCGGTCAGCCAGTAGGTCAGCAGGTCGGGGATCAGCAACAGCCGCCGCGCCGCCGCGAACTGGGCCGTACCCCGGGCGGCGACGAGCTGGTAAAGGGTGTTGAAGGGCGCGTACTGCAAGCCCGTCGCCGCGTACAGCTCCCCGGCCGGCAGCGTCGCCCACACCTGCTCCGCGACGCCCTCCGTGCGGGCGTCGCGGTAGTGCACGGGGTTGCCGAGCAGCGCCCCGTCCGCGTCCAGCAGGCCGTGGTCGACGGCCCAGCTGTCCACGCCGACCGAGTCCACCGGACCCGCCGCCCGCAGACCGTCCAGCACACCGGCGTAGAGCGCGAGGACGTCCCAGCGCAGCCCGTCGGGCGTACGGACCGGCCGGTTGGGGAAGCGGTGCGCCTCGGCCAGCTCCAGCCGGTCGGGACCCACGCGGCCGACCATGACGCGCCCGCTGGACGCGCCGAGGTCGACCGCGGCGTACGCCCCCACGTCCACGGCGGTGCTCATCGCAGGAACGCGGCGGCGACGCCGGCGTCGACCGGGACGTGCAGTCCGGTGGTGTGGGTCAGGTCGCCGCCGGTCAGCGCGAACACGGCGTTCGCGACGTGCTCGGGCAGCACCTCGCGCTTGAGCAGCGTCCGCTGCGCGTAGAACTCGCCCAGCTTCTCCTCCGGCACCCCGTACACCGCCGCGCGCTGGGCACCCCAGCCGCCCGCGAAGATGCCCGAACCCCGCACCACGCCGTCGGGGTTGACGCCGTTGACCCGGATGCCGTGCTCGCCCAGCTCGGCGGCGAGCAGGCGCACCTGGTGGGCCTGGTCGGCCTTGGTGGCGGAGTAGGCGATGTTGTTGGGACCGGCGAACACCGCGTTCTTCGACGCGATGTAGACGATGTCGCCGCCCAGTTCCTGCGCGGTCATCACCCGGGCCGCCTCGCGCGAGACGAGGAAGGAGCCCCGGGCCATGATGTCGTGCTGGAGGTCCCAGTCCTTGGCCGTGGTCTCCAGCAGCGGCTTGGAGATGGAGATCCCCGCGTTGTTGACCACCAGGTCGACCCCGCCGAACGCGAGCACCGCGGCCCGGAACGCTTCCGCGATCTGCTCCTCCGACGTGACGTCGACGCCCACGGCGACGGCCTTGTCGGCCCCGCCCAGCTCGTCGGCGACCGCCGCCGCGTTCTCCACGTTCAGGTCGGCCACGACCACACAGGCACCCTCGTCGACCAGCCGCCGCGCGATGGCCTTCCCGATCCCGCTGCCGGCGCCGGTCACCAGCGCGACGCGCGTGGCCAGCGGCTTGGGCTTCGGCATCCGCTGGAGCTTGGCCTCCTCCAGCGCCCAGTACTCGATGCGGAACTTCTCCGACTCCTCGATCGGCGCGTACGTCGACACCGCCTCGGCCCCGCGCATCACGTTGATCGCGTTGACGTAGAACTCGCCGGCCACCCGGGCGGTCTGCTTGTCCTTGCCGAAGCTGAACATGCCCACGCCCGGCACCAGCACGATCGCGGGGTCGGCGCCGCGCATGGCGGGGGAGTCCGGCCCGGCGTGCCGCCGGTAGTAGGCGGCGTACTCCTCGCGGTAGGCCGCGTGCAGCTCCTTGAGCCGTGCGACGGCCTCGTCCAGCGGAGCGGTCGGCGCCACGTCCAGGAGCAGCGGCCGGACCTTGGTGCGCAGGAAGTGGTCCGGGCAGGAGGTGCCGAGGGCGGCGAGCCGCGGGTGCTCGGCGCGGGAGAGGAAGTCCAGCACCACGTCCGCGTCGGTGAAGTGCCCGACCTGCGGCCGGTCCCGTGAGGCCAGCCCACGGACGTACGGGGCCAGCGCCGCCGCCCGCTCCCGCCGCTCGGCCTCGGGCAGCGCCTGGTGACCGTCGATCACCGGACCGAAGGGCTCGGCCTTTCCGCGCTCGGCCAGGAAGGCCTCGGCGGTGCGGATGATGTGCAGCGAGTTGCGCTCGCACTCCTCGGAGGTGTCGCCCCAGGCGGTGATGCCGTGTCCGCCGAGCACGCAGCCGACGGCCTGCGGGTTGGCCTCCTTGACGGCCGCGATGTCCAGGCCGAGCTGGAACCCGGGCCGCCGCCACGGCACCCACACCACGGTGTCGCCGAAACACTCGGCGGTCAGCTTCTCGCCGTCCGCCGCACAGGCCAGCGCGATCCCGGAGTCCGGGTGGAGATGGTCCACGTGGGCGGCCCCGACCAGCCCGTGCATCGCCGTGTCGATCGAGGGCGCGGCACCGCCCTTGCCGTGCAGGCAGTAGTCGAAGGCGGCGACCATCTCGTCCTCGCGCTCGACGCCCGGGTAGACGTCCTTGAGCGCCCGCATCCGGTCCAGCCGCAGCACGGCGAGTCCCGCCTCGGTGAGCGTGCCGAGGTCCCCGCCGGACCCCTTGACCCACATCAGCTCCACATCACCCCCCGTGACGGGATCGGTTCCGGTGCCCTTGGCGGACGCGTTGCCACCGGCGTAGTTGGTGTTGCGCGGATCGGCGCCGAGCCGACGGGAACGGGCGAGGAGGGCGGAGGCCTCAGGGTGAGATGTCATGACGGTGCCTTTTCGATCGACGGGCGGAGATGCGCCCCTGCAAGGGGCGCGGGGAACTGCGCGATCAACCACGAACGACCCGCAGCCCGCGAACAACAGAAATCCGGCAGACGCTTACGGACTAGGCGCCCCACCCGGCCTGCTGCCCACCCACCCGCTCGGCGACGACCTTCTCCGCCCACCCGCAGGAGCGGTACGCCTTCATGGGCTCGGGGTCCAGCCCCGACTCCTCCCGCACCTCCCGAAGCAACGGCCGCACATCCGTGTTGTACGCGTCCATCAGCACGGCGTTGGCCTCCAGCACGTCCCCCGCGGCCTGCGCCGCGGCCAACGCCGGACCGTCGACCAGCAGCGCCTTCGCCGTGGCCTCCTGCACGTTCATCACCGACCGGATGATGGCCGGGATCTTCGCCTCGATGTTGTGGCACTGGTCGAGCATGAACGCCACGTCGGAGTTGAACCCGCCCCCGCGCACCACCTCGTACATGATGCGGAACAGCTGGAACGGGTCGGCCGCCCCGACCATCAGGTCGTCGTCCGCGTAGAACCGGGAGTTGAAGTCGAACCCGCCGAGCTTCCCCTCCCGCAGCAGCGTCGCCACGATGAACTCGATGTTCGTGCCCGGCGCGTGGTGCCCCGTGTCGACCACGACCTGCGCCTTCTCGCCCAGCTTCAGGCAGTGCGCGTAGGCCGTGCCCCAGTCCGGCACGTCCGTCGTGTAGAACGCCGGCTCGAAGAGCTTGTACTCCAGCAGCATCCGCTGCCCCTCGCCGAGCCGCTCGTACACCTCGGCCAGGCCCTCGGCCAGCCGGTCCTGCCGGGAGCGGATGTCGTCCTGGCCGGGGTAGTTGGTGCCGTCGGCGAACCACAGCTTCAGGTCGTGCGACCCGGTGGCGTCCATGATGTCGACGCACTCCAGCAGGTGGTCGACGGCCTTCCTGCGCACCGCCGCGTCCGGGTGGCAGACGCTGCCCAGCTTGTAGTCGTCGTCCTGGAAGGTGTTGGAATTGATCGCGCCGATCCGCACCCCCCGCTTCTCGGCGTGCGCCGCCAGCGCGGCGTAGTCCTCGACCCGGTCCCACGGGATGTGCAGGGCCACGGTCGGGGCCACGCCGGTGAACTCGTGCACCTTCGCCGCGTCGTCCAGTTTCTCGAACGGGTCGCGCGGGACACCGGCCTGGGCGAACACCTTGAAGCGGGTGCCCGAGTTGCCGTACGCCCACGACGGCGTCTCGACGGCCTGGGTCCTGAGCGCGGCCTTCACCGCGGCGAGCTCGGTCACTTCGGGGCTCCTGTGGCATCGGGTCGTGGCCCGCTGTGAGCCCGACCGGTCTGTGAAACGATTCAGAACGCGAAGTTATGAGCCTCCCGAAGGGGTGTCAACCCTTCCGGCCGGTCCCGCTCGTTGTGACTCGGCCGTGACCTTCGGAGATCGGAAGTTTTTCGACCCGGAACCATTGACGTGACATGGCCTCGCTGCCTAACGTCCCCGGCAACCTAGTTGAAACCTTTCACGACGCCGTGAGGGCCGTCCCGCCGGCGTCGTCGAGGAGCCCCCAATGACCCACCCGTCCGACACGGGTACGGCCCCGGTTCTGGCGCTCAGGGACGTCTCCAAGTCCTTCGGCGCGGTCCGTGCGCTGCGGGACGTCTCCCTGGAGCTGTTCCCCGGCGAGGTGCACGCCCTCGCCGGAGAGAACGGCGCCGGAAAGTCGACCCTCATCAAGACACTGGCCGGAGTGCACCGGCCGGACGCCGGCCAGGTGCTGCTCGACGGCGCACCGGTCGTCTTCCACGGCCCCGGCGACGCCCGCGACGCCGGCATCGCCGTGATCTACCAGGAGCCCACCCTCTTCCCCGACCTGTCGATCGCCGAGAACATCTTCATGGGCCGCCAGCCGCGGCGCGCCCTCGGCCGCATCGACCACAAGGCGACCCACGACGCCACCGCACGGCTGATGCGGCGCCTCGGTGTCGAGCTCGACCCCGACCGGCCCGCACGCGGCCTGTCCATCGCGGACCAGCAGATCGTCGAGATCGCCAAGGCCCTCTCCTTCGACGCCCGCGTCCTGATCATGGACGAGCCGACCGCGGCCCTCACCGGCAGCGAGGTGGCCCGGCTCTTCGGCGTGGTGCGCACCCTGCGCGAACAGGGCGCCGCGGTGCTGTTCATCTCCCACCGCCTGGAGGAGATCTTCCGCATCTGCCGCCGGGTCACCACCCTGCGCGACGGCGCCTGGATCGCCAGCGAGCCCCTTGAGGGCATGACCGAGGACGACCTGGTGCGCCGCATGGTCGGGCGCGACCTCGACGAGCTGTACCCCAAGCAGGAGGTCACGCCCGGCGAGACCGCCCTGAGGGTACGCAGGCTGACCCGCGAGGGAGTCTTCACCGACGTCTCCTTCGAGGTGCGGCGCGGTGAGATCGTCGCGCTGGCCGGACTGGTCGGCGCCGGACGCACCGAGGTCGCCCGCGCCGTCTTCGGCGTCGACCGCTGGGACGCCGGGGAGGTCGAGGTCGACGGGAAGCCGCTCGTCAACGGCGCCCCCTCCACCGCGATGGCCGCCGGCCTCGCGCTCGTCCCGGAGGACCGCCGCGCCCAGGGCCTCGTGATGGACATGTCCATCGAGCGCAACATCGGCCTCACCGGGCTGCGGACGACCGTGAGGGCCGGGCTCATGGACCGGGGCGCCGAGCGCAGCCGCTCCCTCGACTGGGCGGTCAAGCTCCAGGTCAAGTACGCCCGCATCGCCGACACCGTCGCCACCCTGTCCGGCGGCAACCAGCAGAAGGTCGTCCTCGCCAAGTGGCTGGCCACCGGCCCCAAGGTGCTGATCGTCGACGAACCCACCCGCGGCATCGACGTCGGCACCAAGGCCGAGGTGCACCGGCTGCTGAGCCAACTCGCCGCCGACGGCGTGGCCGTCCTGATGATCTCCTCCGACCTGCCCGAGGTCCTCGGCATGGCCGACCGCGTCCTGGTGATGCACGAGGGCCGACTGACCGCCGAGATACCCCGCACCGACGCCACCGAGGAGACCGTGATGGCCGCAGCCACGGGGAGGGCCGCCGCATGACGGTCACCGCACCCGAGAAGGCCTCCGCGGCCGACGTACCCAAGGCGGGCGCCACCCGGCTGGTGGACCGCGTCTTCAAGATGCGCGAACTGGCCATCCTGCTGGTCTTCCTGGTGATGATCGCCATCACCCAGGCCGGCAACAGCGAGTTCCTGTCCGAACAGGGCATCAAGGACCTGCTGCTGAACGCGACCATCCTGGTCCTGGTCGCCACCGGACAGTCCCTGGTCGTCATCACCCGCAACGTCGACCTGTCCGTCGGCTCCACCCTCGGCATCAGCGCCTTCGCCGCCGGCACCTACCTCCAGGGCGGCGGCAACCCCGTCGTGGCCGTGCTGCTCGCCGTGCTGCTGGGCATCGGTTTCGGCCTCCTCAACGGCCTTCTGGTCAGCCTCGGCCAGGTGCCCGCCCTGGTCGTCACCCTCGGCACCCTCTACATCATCCGCGGCATCGACTCCATCTGGGTCGGCTCCCGCCAGATCACCGCGGCCGACCTGCCCGGCGGCTTCGTCGACTTCGGCTCCGGCGGCCTCTCGGCCGTGCCCTGGCTGGCCATGATCGCCCTGGCGGTGCTCCTCGCCACGGCGTACTACCTCAAGCACTTCGGCAGCGGGCGCGAGCTGTACGCGCTCGGCTCCAACCCCGAGGCCGCCCGGCTGGCCGGCATCCCGGTCCGCAAGCGGATCCTGGCCGCCTACACCTTCTGCGGCGCCCTCGCCGGACTCGCCGGCGCGCTCTACCTGGCCCGGTTCGGCAACGTCGACTCCGGCACCGGCAACGGCTACGAACTGACCGTCGTCAGCGCGGTGGTGGTCGGCGGCGTCGTCTTCACCGGCGGCTCCGGCAGCGTCTACGGCGCCGCCCTCGGCGCGCTGCTGCTGACCTCGATCAACAGCGTGCTCCCCGCCCTCGGCGTCAGCTCCGTGTGGGTGCTGGCCATCAACGGCATCCTGCTCATCCTCGCCATCGCCGTCGACCGGATCGTCGCGCTGCGCGTGGCCAACGCCCTGAAGAAGAGGAACGCCCGCCATGGCTGACACCTCCCTGACGCGCGCCGTCCGCTGGGACACCGTGGTGGGCGCCCTCCTCGTGGTCGTCCTGCTGCTCTCCTTCGGCTTCGTCGACGGCTTCGGCAACGCCCTCAACCTGTCCTTCCTGATCGGCAACACCCTGCCGATCGCCCTCATCGCCCTGCCGATGACGCTGCTGGTCGTCTCCGGCGAGATCGACCTGTCGGTCGCCTCCACCGCGGGCCTGTCCGGCGCGCTCATGGGCGCCCTGTGGAACCAGGGCATGACCATCGAGGCGATCATCCCGGTCTGCCTGCTGCTCGGCGTGGTCTGCGGGCTGATCAACGGCCTGCTGGTCACCCGGCTCGGACTGCCCTCCCTCGCCGTCACCATCGGCACCATGGCCGCCTACCGGGGCATCGCGCAGATCGTGCTCGGCTCCGACGCGGTGACCGACTTCCCCTCGCAGTACCTGGACTTCGCGGCCGGACGCGTCGACGGCACCTTCCTGCCGTACGCCTTCCTGCCCTTCCTGGTGCTGCTGGCCATCGCCGTGGTCGCCCTGCACGCCACGCCGTTCGGCCGGTCGCTGTTCGCCATCGGCGCCAGTGAGGAGGCCGCCCGCTTCGCCGGCATCCGGGTCAAGCGGCAGAAGCTGATCCTGTTCACGCTGACCGGCCTGATGTCGTCCCTCACCGGCGTCTTCTGGGCCCTGCACTACGCCAGCGCCCGCTACGACAACGCCACCGGCCTCGAACTGTCCGTCGTCGCCGCCGTACTCCTGGGCGGCATCGACTTCGACGGCGGCAAGGGCACGCTCGGCGGGGCGATCGCGGGCGTGTTCCTGCTCGGCGCGCTGCAGAACGTGATGAGCCTGCAGGACGTCTCCGCACAGTCGCAGATCGTCGTCACCGGCGTCCTGCTCGTCCTGTCCGTGCTCGGCCCCCGCCTCGCCCGGCAGCTCTCCCTCGCGAGGGCCGGACGCAGGGCGGCACCGACGCCCCCGTCCAAGGCGCCCGTCCCCACCCCGTAACCCGTCACCGGCTCCGTCCACCCTCGTAAGGAACCCACCATGCGCAAGTCGTCCATCCGCCGTACCTGCGCGGCCCTCGCCGCCGTCACCTCCCTCGCCCTGGCCGCCACCGCCTGCGGCGGCACCACGAAGGAGGACGTCAAGGACGAGGGCGGCAAGGCCGCCGCGGCGGGCAAGGCCGACCCGAACGCGGAGACGAAGAAGGGACTGACCGTCGGCTTCCTGCCCAAGCAGGTCAACAACCCCTACTTCACCGTCGCGGACAAGGGCGGTGAGAAGGCCGTCAAGGAGCTGGGCTCCAGCTACAAGGAGGTCGGCACTTCCAGCGGCACCGACACGGCCGGCCAGGTCTCCTACGTCAACACGCTCACCCAGCAGCAGGTCGACGCCATCGCCGTCTCCGCGCAGGACCCGGGCGCCCTGTGCACCGCGCTCAAGCAGGCGATGAAGAACGACATCAAGGTCGTCACCTACGACTCGGACACCAACCCCGAGTGCCGCAACGCCTTCATCTCCCAGGCGTCCGCCGACGACATCGGCCGCACCCAGGTGCAGCAGCTGGCCGAGCAGATCGGCAACAAGGGCGAGATCGCGATCCTGTCCGCCGCGCAGACCGCGACGAACCAGAACGCCTGGATCGAGATCATGAAGGACGAGCTGAAGGACCCGAAGTACAAGGACATCAAGCTGGTCAAGGTCGCCTACGGCGACGACGACGCCCAGAAGTCCTTCCAGCAGACCCAGGGCCTGCTCCAGGAGCACCCGAACCTGAAGGGGATCATCTCCCCGACCACCGTCGGCATCAAGGCCGCCGCCCAGTACCTGTCCGGCTCCAAGTACAAGGGCAAGGTCAAGCTGACCGGCCTCGGCACCCCCAACGACATGCGCAAGTACGTCAAGAACGGCACCGTCGAGGCGTTCGAGCTGTGGGACCCGGCCAAGCTCGGCGAGCTGGCCGCGCGCACCGCCGTCGCCCTGTCCTCCGGGCAGATCACCGGCAAGGAGGGCGAGACCTTCAAGGCGGGCGCCATGGGCGAGTACACCATCGGCAAGGACGGTGTGATCAACCTCGGCAAGCCGACCGTGTTCACCGCCGACAACGTCGACCAGTTCAACTTCTAGTCACCACCCCTGAGTCACCACCCCCTGTACGGAGCGGCAGTCCATGCAGCGCGTCTGTTTCCTGCTCAAGGTCCGTCCGGACCGCATCGCGGAGTACCGCGAACGCCACGCCGCCGTGTGGCCGGAGATGTGCGAGGCGCTCTCCGCCACCGGCTGGCACAACTACTCGCTCTTCCTGCGTGACGACGGCCTGCTCGTCGGCTACCTGGAGACCGAGGACTTCGCCGCCGCCCGGGCCGGCATGGAGGCCACCGAGGTCAACGCCCGCTGGCAGGCCGAGATGGGCCCGCTGTTCGAGTCCCTCGACGGGGCCCGCCCCGACGAGGCGATGAAGCCCCTCACCGAGGTGTTCCACCTCGCCTGACGGGGGTCGCACCGGGGCGGTCCGGGTACTGTGTGAAGGTCCCGCGGCCGCCCCTCCCACACCCACCCCGACCTCGGAGGTCCCTGCCCGATGGCCCATTCCGTGGGTATCAAGGACGTCGCCCGCGCCGCCGGAGTTTCCGTGGGCACGGTCTCCAACGTCATCAACCGCCCCGACACCGTCGCGACCGAGACCCGCGCGCGGGTGCTGTCCGCGATCGACCGGCTGGGCTACGTCCGCAGCGAGTCCGCGCGCCAGCTGCGCGCGGGCCGCAGCCGCATCATGGGGCTGCTCGTCCTGGACATGGGCAACCCGTTCTTCGTCGACGTCGCCCGCGGCGCCGAGCGCGCCGCCCGCGACGCCGGACTCGGCGTGATGGTCTGCAACAGCGCGCAGAACCCGGGGGAGGAGGCCGAGTACCTCTCGCTCTTCGCCGAGCAGCGGGTCCGGGGCGTCCTGCTCACCCCCGCCGACGCCACCGGCCGCAACATCGAGGGCTTCCGGCGCCACAACATCCCCTTCGTGCTGGTCGACCGGGTCGCCGAGGGCACCACCGAGTGCTCGGTGTCCGTCGACGACGTCGCGGGCGGCGCGCTGGCCGTACGCCACCTCGTGGACGCCGGACACCGCTCCATCGCCTACGTCAGCGGCCCGCCCGGCCTCAACCAGGTGCGCGACCGCCGCACCGGCGCCCTCGCCGCGCTCGCCGAGGCCGGGCTCGGCCCCGACGCGCTGCGCGAACTGCCCACCGAGCGCCTCGACGTCGCCGCGGGCCGCGACGCCGGCGCCCGCCTCCTGGGGCTCGCGGATCGGCCGACCGCCGTCTTCTGCGCCAACGACCTGCTCGCCCTCGGCGTCCTCCAGGCCATGTACGCCGCCGGGATCGGCGTCCCCGACGACCTCGCGATCGTGGGCTACGACGACATCGAGTTCGCCGCCGCCGCGGCCGTCCCGCTCACCTCGGTGCGCCAGCCCGCCGTCACCATGGGCGCCATGGCCGCCGAGCTGCTCCTGGAGGAGACCGAGCTGGAGGGCACGGACCGGACCCACCCGCACCGGCGGGTCGTCCTCCAGCCGGAGCTGGTGGTACGGCGCTCCAGCCTCGCCGCCCGCTGACCGGCCGGTCAGCACGATTCCATGATCCCGGGGGTCGGCGGCCGCAGGACGGTGTGCTGAACTGGGACACGGCCGAAAGAATCGGCCGCCAGATCCGTCCGCCCCGGGAGACCCCTTGAGCGTCAGCTACCGCCAGCCAGGCGTCGTCCTCACCGACCGCCGTTTCACCGTGCCCCTCGACCACGCCGACCCCACCGGGGAGACGATCGAGCTGTACGCCCGCGAGGCCGTCGCGAGCGACAAGGCCGACAAGGACCTGCCCTGGCTGGTCTACCTCCAGGGCGGACCCGGCTTCGGGGCGAACCGTTTCATCGGCCGTCCCGCCTGGCTCGGCCGCGCCCTGAAGGAGTACCGGGTCCTGCTCCTGGACCAGCGCGGCACCGGTGCCTCCACCCCGGCCAACCGCCAGACGCTCCCGCTGCGCGGCGGCCCCGCCGAGCAGGCCGACTACCTCACCCACTTCCGCGCCGACGCCATCGTCCGCGACTGCGAGGCCATCCGCCCCCAGGTCACCGGCGGCGCACCCTGGACCGTCCTCGGCCAGAGCTTCGGCGGCTTCTGCACCGTCGCCTACCTGTCGCTGGCCCCCCAGGGACTGAGCGCGGCCCTCATCACCGGCGGTCTGCCCTCCCTGGACGCCCACGCGGACGACGTCTACCGGGCCGCCTACCCCCGCATCGAGCGCAAGGTCGCCGCGCACTACGCCCGCTACCCGCAGGACGTCGAGCGCGCCCGCCGCATCGCCGACCACCTCCTGACCCACGACGTGGTCCTCCCGAACGGCTACCGCCTCACCGTGGAGGCGTTCCAGTCCCTCGGCATCATGCTCGGCGGCAGCGAGGGCAGCCACCGCCTGCACTTCCTGCTGGAGGACGCCTTCGTCCGCACCCCGAACGGGCACGAACTCTCCGACGCCTTCCAGGAGGAGGCACAGGGCCTGCTGTCGTACGCGGGCCACCCGCTGTACGCCCTGGTCCACGAGGCCATCTACGGCCAGGACGCCCGGCCCACCGACTGGTCCGCCGAGCGGGTCCGCGCCGAGTTCCCGCGCTTCGACGCCGCCAAGGCGCTCGCGGGCGACGAACCGCTGCTCTTCACCGGCGAGTCCGTCCACCCCTGGATGTTCGACTGCGACCCGGCACTGCGCCCGCTGCGCGAGACCGCCGACCTGCTCGCGGCCCGCACCGACTGGACCCCGCTGTACGATCCGGCCCGCCTCGCCGTCAACGAGGTGCCGGCCGCCGCTGCCGTCTACCACGACGACATGTACGTCGACACCGCCCACGCGCTGACCACCGCCCGCGCGATCCGCGGCCTGCGCACCTGGGTCACCGACGAGTTCGAGCACGACGGCGTACGGGCCGGCGGCCCCCGCGTCCTGGACCGGCTGCTCGCGCTCGCCCGCGACGAGGCCTGAACGGCGACGCGTTCCCCTTCCGGGCGGGACGCCGGCGGCGCGGGTTAGTGTGCGGGCATGACAGAGCCGACGATCACGCAACTGGAGCCCATGCCCGGCGACTGGCACCGCGCCCTCGCCGTGGTCGCGCACCCGGACGACCTGGAGTACGGCTGCTCGGCGGCGATCGCGGCCTGGACCGACGAGGGTCGCGAGGTCGCCTACGTCCTCGCGACCAGGGGCGAGGCGGGCATCGACACGCTGCCGCCCGACGAGTGCGCCCCCTTGCGTGAACGGGAGCAGCGGGCCAGCGCCGCCGTCGTCGGGGTGAGCGAGGTGGAGTTCCTGGACCACCGGGACGGCGTCATCGAGTACGGCACCGCGCTGCGCCGCGACATCGCCGCCGCGATCCGCCGTCACCGGCCCGAACTGGTCATCACCCTCAACCACCGGGACACCTGGGGCGGTGTCGCCTGGAACACCCCGGACCACGTCGCCGTCGGCCGTGCCACGCTCGACGCGGCGGCCGACGCCGGCAACCGGTGGATCTTCCCGGAGCTGACCGAGCAGGGCCTCGAACCCTGGAACGGCGTGCGCTGGGTCGCGGTCGCCGGATCCTCCTCGCCCACCCACGCCGTGGACGCCACACCGGGTCTGGAGCGCGCGGTGCGCTCGCTGCTCGAACACCGCACGTACATCGAGGTGTTGACCGAGGAGGACCCGGAGACGTACGCGCGTGGGTTCCTCACCGGCTTCGCCCGGGCCGCCGGGGAGCGGTTCGGCGGGAAGCCGGCGGTGACCTTCGAAGTCTTCGGACGGTAGCGGCGTGACGGGGGAGCGGGGCGTGCGAGGGGAGCAGGACGTGAAGGACGCGCGGGGACAGCAGCGTCTCGCGGAGCGGTTCGAGGAGCACCGCGGACAGCTGAAGGCGGTGGCCTACCGCATGCTCGGCTCACAGGCCGAGGCGGAGGACGCCGTGCAGGAAGCCTGGCTGCGGCTCAGCCGCTCCGGCGGGGACGGCGTGGACAACCTCGGCGCCTGGCTGACCACCGTGACCGGCCGGATCTGCCTGGACCTGCTGCGTTCGCGCACCGCGCGCCGCGAGGAGCCGATGACCGAGGGCTTCGACTCCTTCGTGCCGGACCCCGTGCTGCGGGCCCTGCCCCAGGCCGACCCCGAGGCGGAGGCCCTGCACACCGACTCGGTGGGCATCGCCCTGCTGGTGGTGCTGGAGACCCTGGAACCGGCCGAGCGGCTGGCGTTCGTCCTGCACGACATGTTCGCCGTGCCCTTCGACGACATCGCGCCGGTCGTCGAGCGCACCCCGGCCGCCACCAGACAGCTCGCCAGCCGGGCCCGGCGCCGGGTGCGCGACGCGACCCCCGCCGCCGAACCGGACCTCGGCGCACAGCGCCGGGCGGTCGAGGCGTTCCTGGCCGCGAGCCGCGCCGGTGACTTCGAGGCGCTGGTGTCCGTGCTCCACCCGGACGTGGTGCTGCGGGCCGACGCCGGTGCCCTGGCCCGCGGCGTGGCCGCCTCCAAGGTGGTGCGGGGCGCGCGCACGGTCGCCACCGGCGCGTTCCACTTCCGCCACCTCGCCGGACTCGCCCGCGTCGTCCTGGTCAACGGCGCGGTGGGCACCGTCGCCGTGTCGGAGGGGCACGCGCGGTCGGTCACCTACGTCACCGTCGCCGACGGTCTCATCACGGGCCTGTACATCCTGTCCGACCCGGAGCGGCTGGCCCGGCTGGACCTGTCCGCGCTGGAGACCTGACCGGTCGCGCCGGGCCGTCCTGCGGCCCGGGTGCCGGCGGCCAGTATCCTCGACGACATGCGAGAACACACGGCGGACCGGCCGGGCACAGAGGCCGGTGCGGAACTGCGCGGCGACTGCGGGAGCTGCTTCGGCCTGTGCTGCGTGGCCCTGCCGTTCGCCCGCTCGGCCGACTTCGCGGTCGACAAGGACGCCGGCACCCCCTGCGCGAACCTGCGCACCGACCATCGCTGCGGCATCCACGCGACGCTGCGGGAGCGCGGCTTCGCCGGCTGCACGGTCTACGACTGCTTCGGCGCCGGACAGCGGGTCTCGCAGGTCACCTTCGGCGGCCGGGACTGGCGCACCGGCCCGCCGGAGCGGACCCGGCGCATGTTCGACGTGTTCCCGGTCGTCCGCCAACTGCACGAACTGCTCCGGTACCTCACCGAGGCCCTCACCCTGCCCGCCGCCCGCCCGGTCCACGCCGACCTGAGCGGCGCCCTCGCCGACACCGAACGCCTCGCCGGGGGGACCCCGGAAGAGCTGGCCGTCCTCGACGTGGCCGCGCACCGGCAGCGGGTCAACGTGCTCCTGCTGCGCACCAGCGAACTGGTCCGGGCCGGCACCCGCGGCCGGAAGAAGAACCGCCGCAACGCCGACCTGCTGGGCGCCCGCCTGAAAGGCGCCGACCTCGCCGGGGCCGATCTGCGCGGGGCCTGCCTCATCGCCGCCGACCTCACCGGGGCCGACCTGCGCGGCGCCGATCTGATCGGCGCGGACCTGCGCGACGCCGACCTGTCCGACGCGGACCTCACGGGCGCCTTCTTCCTGACCCAGCCGCAGGTCAACGCGGCCAAGGGCGGTCCCGGCACCAGGCTGCCGGACTCAGTCACCCGCCCGGTGCACTGGACAGCGGGACGCTGAGCCGGCGTTCCCGGCGCCTTCCTCGCCCGCTTCCCCGGGGACGTCCGTGCGGGAAGCGGGTGCGGGCGTCGACGCGGTCCGCCGGTCGAGGTGCAGGCGCAGCCCCTCCGGCATGAGCGTCAGCCGCTCGGTCACCCGCAGCCGGTAGCCGGGGTCCGGCCGCAGCTCGTAGCGGCGCAGCAGCAGTCCGAGGACCAGTGTGGCCTCGTGCAGCGCGAACTGCCGCCCGATGCACGCCCGCGCCCCCGTCCCGAACGGTTTGAAGGTGTGCGGGGCGCGCGACCGCACCGCCTTCGCCTCGAAGCGGTCCGGGTCGAACCGCTCGGCGTGCGGACCCCACACCTCCGGGTCGCGGTGCAGCATGCCCGTGAGCACCAGAGCCCAGGCCCCGCGCCGCATCGGGTGGGTGCCGCCGAGCACCGTGTCCTCGCGGGCCTCCCGCGCGAAACCGGGGGCGGTCGGCCACAGCCGCAGCGACTCGTCCAGTACCCGGCGCACCTGGCGCAGCCTGGCCACCTGCTCGTAACCGGGCGTCTCGGTGTCGCCCCACACCCGGTCCACCTCGGCGCGGGCCCGGGCCGCGACGTCGGGGTGCTGGGCGAGGTAGTGCAGGGCGAAGGAGAGCGCGCCCGAGGTGGTCTCGTGCCCGGCGACGAGGAAGGTGATGACCTGTCGGCGCACGTTCTCCGGCGACAGCCGCTCACCGGTCTCCGGGTGGGCCGTCTCCAGCATCCGGTCGAGCAGGTCGCCCCCGTCGCCCCCGCCGCCGGAACCACCGGCCGCCCGGCGTGCCCGGACGAGGTCGTCGACCGTGCGGTTGAGGTACGCGATGTCGGCGGCGTTGCGGCGGCTCGCGTCGCGCAGCAGCCAGGGGGCGAGCGGAGCGGGCACGGTGTTGAGGCGCTGCGCGTATCCGAGCGTGCCGACCATCGCCGTGACGAAGGGGTGGAGGCGGGGGCGTTCGAAGGAGCCGAAGTCGTGCCCGAAACCGGTGCGCGCGATGGTCTCCAGCGTCAGCTTGGTCATGTCGCCGGGCACGTCCACCGCCCGGCCCGACGCCTGGGCCAGGTCCCAGTGGTCGGTGAGCCGCGCGGCCACGTCCAGCATCATCACGTGGTACCCGGCCATGGCCTCGCGGCTGAACCCGGGCGCCAGCACGTCGTGCGCGAGCTGCCAGTTGGGCTCGTGGTTGTACGCCGTGAACAGCCCGTCCCCGGCCACCGGGCGCAGGTTGGCCACGCCCAGGCCCACGTGCTTGGCGAACCGCGTCTCGTCCGCCAGGTCGGCGGCGAGGGAGGCGCCCCACACGAACACGAACTCCTTGCCGAAGGCCCGCCGCCGGAATATCGGCCCGAGCCGCCGCGCGTACCGCAACGAGTCCTGCATCGGCGTGCGCCGGCTCGCGCCCACCACGTCACCGAGCAGGGGCAGCCGGTACGGGGGGTGCGGGATGCGGTGCAGTTCGGGCCAGCCCAGCTCGGCGCTGCGGAAGCCCTTCGGCAGTCCGTCCCGGGCCGGTTCCCTCGCTGTCTGGGCCATGACGCGATCTCCCTTGACGCAGCGGCGTGTTGCACGAGCCGAGGCGAGCGTGTTGTACATGGGTTCAATAACGCGCCCCAGTCTCGACCCGTTGTTGAACCGGCGTCAAGTAAGGTGCGGGCATGGCCGCGAACCAGGGCGAGCGCACCCGCCGCCGGCTCAGCACGGGCGAGCGCCGGGAGCAGTTGCTCTCGGTGGGCGCGCGACTGTTCTCGGAGAGCCCCTACGACGAGGTCTGGATCGAGCAGGTCGCCGAGATCGCCGGGGTCTCCCGCGGACTGCTGTACCACTACTTCCCGAACAAGCGGGACTTCTTCGCGGCGGTCGTCGAGCGCGAGAGCGAGCGCATGCTGCGGATGACGGCGGCCGTGCCCGGCGTCCCGGTCCGCGAGCAGCTCACCGCGGGCCTCGACGCCTACCTGGAGTACGTGCGGGCCCACGCGCACGGCTACCGCGCCTTCCACCGCGCCGACGCGGCCGGCGACCGCGCGGTGCGCCGCGTCTACCAGAAGGCGCTCGCCGCGCAGGAACGCCAGATCCTCGCCGCTCTTGCCGCCGACCCGGAGTTCGGCCCGGCCTTCGGGGAACGCGGCGACGTACGGCTGGCGGTGCGCGGCTGGCTGGCCTTCACCACCGCGGTCTGCCTGGAGTGGCTGCGGGACCCGGAGCCCGCTCGCGCGCAGGTGCGGGACCTGTGCGCGCGGGCGCTGCTGGGAGCCATCGCGCCCTGAGGCCGCCGCGCCGGACCGCGGGCCGGGCCGGTGTCATGGTTGGCGCACTCCCCGAACTCCGATAGGTTAGGTGAGCCTTACCTAATGAATTGCCGAACGGAGGATGGGATGGGTGACAGCCACACCTGGACGGCCGCGCCCGCCGCGGCGGAGCAGGCCCGCTCGGTGCTCGCCGCCGCGTGGTCCTGCGCGGTGACCGCGGAGGGCGGCCGGGAGGAGTTCGTCGGCGCGCACACCGTGTCCGACGACGGCCGGGTGCTCCTGCACGTGCCCGAGGACAGCGCCCTGCTCGCGGCGGCGGTGTGCGCGCCCCGCGGGGAGCCGTCCGCCGTGCTGGAGTTCGCCGACGTGGCGCCCGTCCCGGTGCGGGGCCGGATCAGGGCCCGGCTCTGGCTCGCCGGCTGGTTCGCCGTGGCGGACGGGCACCTGGCCTTCCGGCCCACCCGCGTGGTGCTGCGCCGGGCGTCCGGGACCGTGGTGGTCGACGTCGACGAGTTCACCGCCGCCGAGCCCGATCCGCTGGCCCTGGCCGAGGCACGGCTGCTGACCCATCTCGCCGACTGCCACGGCGACGCCGTACAGCGGCTGACCCGGCTCGTCGACCCGGACAGCCTGCACGGAGCGGTCCGGGTGCGGCCGCTCGCCGTCGACCGGCACGGACTGACCCTGCGCGTCGAACGGGTCCGTGACCACGGCGACGTACGCCTGCCGTTCCACGCGCCCGCCGACGAGATCGCGCAGCTGACGGAGCGGGTGCACGTGCTGCTCGCCCGGGCGAGCGCCGCCTCCTGCCCGCGGGCCCTACAGCGGCAGCGCACAGACGGCGACGGGTGAGGCGAACGGCTCTCCCGCGGGGTGCAGCCCGCCGTCGTCCGCGCTCACGCGGAACGCGGTGACGGTGCCGGAGCGCTGGTTGGCCGCGAACAGCAGCCCGCCGTCCGGGGAGAAGGCGATCTGCCGCGGGAAGCCGCCGCCCACCGGCACCGTGCCGAGCAGCCGGAGCCGGGCGCCGTCGGCCTCCACCGCGTACCGCGTGAGGCTGTCGTGCCCCCGGTTGGCGAGGAAGGCGTACGCGCCGTCGGCCGTGACCAGGAGCTGCGCCGGGTAGTTGGTGCCCCGCGCCCGGCCCGTGCCCGCCCCGGTGGACTGGGCCTCGCCGATGGTCAGGCGTCCCGTCGCGGGGTCGTACGCGCAGACCGCGACGGTGTCGTCGAGCTCGTTGGCGAGGTAGGCGTGGCGGCCGCCGGGGTGGAAGGTGAGGTGCCGGGGCCCGGCGCCCGGCAGGGTCCGGGCCCGCGAGACCTCGGTGAGTCTCCCCGCGCCCTCGTCCAGGCGATAGGTGTACACGGTGTCCGTGCCGAGGTCCACGGCGAGGACATGGCTCCCGTCCGGCGCGGTGACGACCTGGTGGGCGTGCGGGCCCCGCTGTCCCGGGCCCGGCGGGGGAGTGGAGTGCGTGACCAGGTGGGTGCGTTCGCCCAGCGCGCCCGAGGCGTCGATCGGGTGCACGGCGACGCTTCCGGAGCCGTAGTTGGCGCTGAACAGCCAACGCCCGCCGGGGTGCACCGACAGATGGCAGGGCGCCGCGCCGCCGGTGCTCCGGCTGCCCAGCACCCTGCGGTCCGACAGCCGGACGGCGGTCACCGCCCCGTCCTCGCGCTCCTCGACCGCGTACAGGGTCCGGCCGTCGGGACGCACCGCCAGGTACGAGGGATCGTCCACCTCCGCGAGGACACCGCGGCCGGTGATCCGGCCCGTGTCCGGTTCGTACTCGGCGAGCGCGATGCCCTTGCCGCCGCCCTCGACGGAGGTGTAGGTGCCGAGGAGGAGCGGGCGAGGGCCGGAGGCCTCCCGCTCCCTGCCCGACGCACCACCGCTCGCCCGGGGCGCGGTGGGCGTCGCGGACGGCGCCTGTGCTCCTCCCGTGCCGCCGCACGCCGCGAGCGTGGGGAGGGCCGCGGTCGCGGCGGCCGTGCGCCCGAGCAGCCCGACGAAGCGCCGCCTGCTCCATCCGTCACCGCTCATACGGCCCTCCCGTGCCGGTCCGCGTCCGTGGGGCGGCGCTCGTCTCCACCGGTCCCGTCTCCACCGGTCCTGCCGGCTACCAGTCCCCGTCCTGCACCGGCTTGCCCGTCGCGTCCCCCAGCGGGTGGACCTGGTGGGGCGCGGGCGGCTGCCAGGGCTCGTGGTCGTCGCCGATCCAGTCCCCGACCGGCTGCACGTCCTGGAGCGGTCCGGTGGGCGCGAGATCGTGGGCGTCCTGGTCGTAGTAGTCGTACCAGGGCAGACCGGCCCGGGTGTAGGCGGCCCGGTCCACGGGGGACGGCGGCGGCGCCTCGCCGGTGATGCGCTGCCACTGGGGCGGCGTCACCAGGTGCACGAAGACCCGGCCCGCCGGCCGCTCGGCCCAGTCCGTCGACGGCCGTTGGTCGCGGTACACCTCCTGGCGCATGGAGCCGCCGACGCCGAGCCCCATGGCGGGCGCGGACAGGGGCCGGGGCGCACCGCCGTACCCAGCGGCCGAGCCCGGGGCGGCCGGGGCCGACGCCGGTGCCGGAGCCCCGAAGGCGCCGCCGGAACGGGCCGCCACGCGGGCCGACTCCGCGCGGCGCCGCTCCTCCTCGCGCCAGCGGGCCAGCTCCGTGTCATTGAGGGTGAACGCCTGCAACTGGACGCCGCCCCAGACCTCCTCGCCGGTGACCTGGCCCTCGACGGTCGCCCCCATGCCGAGCGGCACCGCCACGAACTGACGGACCGTGCCAGTGCCGGAGTTGATGCCGTCCAGCCAGGGCTGGCGGGGAAGCACCACGTAGTTCTGCGGGGCCCGGGACAGCCGGTCGCTCCAGGGCCGGCCCGAGACCGCGCACACCTTGCCCACCCCCACCTGGAGCGCGGCGGGCTCCCTCGTGCCCGCGAAACTCAGCCACATGGCCTCACGCAGGTACACCGGCAGCATCACGCCGCCGCGCGCCCGCCACGCGTCGGGCACGCGGTCGGCGTAGTCGGAGACCCGGCGGACCGGGAACTCCCCGAGCCCGGGCGGCAGCGGATGCGTGCCCGTCTCCGGCAGCCGCAGGGTGCGTATGAAGCGGACCGTCGCACCTCCCGGCAGTGACAGCCGGTTCCCGTCGATCCGCACACTGGTGTCGGTCATCCGAACGCCCCCTCATTCGCCGCTCACGAGCCTTCGTCGGCCGTGCGCTGTTCGCCGTCCTCAAGAGGAACGCCGCGCGGTGGTGCCGCGGTTCCGCCTGCGCAGCCCGGCGCGCGCCCGGTCCCGCAGCCGGGTCAGCCGCGGCATGCGCTCGCGCTGCTCGCGCGTGTGGCGGTCCAGCTCCTCCAGGAGGCGGCGGGAGCGGTGCTCGGTGTCCATCTCGTCGATGATCCGGTTCACCTCGGCCAGCACCGCGCCCCGCAGCTGCCACTGCCGGGAGTCGCGCCGGACCTCGTCGAGCAGCAGGTCGGCCAGCCTGTCCCGGGTGCTCGCGGCCTGTCGCAGCTCGGTGGACAGACGCTCCTCCGCGGACTCGGCGTTCTCGCTCACGCTGCTGGTGACCAGCACCGAGAAGCTCACCACGGCATCGGCGATCTCGGACAGCAACTGCTGGATCGCCGCCCCCGTCTCCGGCGCGAAGAGGGGTTCCGGCTCGCGCTCCTTGGCCAGGTCGGTGAAGCTGCGCGCGAGGACCCGCATCACCACCGTGCAGATCTCCAGGGTGTCGAGGCCGGTGCGGAGCACGACCCGGTGCAGCAGTCCCTCGCGCACCCGGGGGTTGAACCGCAGACTGTCCTCGGCCTGGCGCAGGTCCTCGTCCACCTCACCGATGTCGTGGTCGAGCCGGCGGGCCTCGTGCAGCCGGGCCGCCGCTTCGTGGAACGGCGTGCTGCCGGCCGCCTCCTCGCCCATCCGCAGCAGCAGTTGGCGCACCTGCCGGGCCAGTCCCACGACCGACTCGCCGGCCTGCTCCACCCAGACCGGAGGGGCGAGGATCAGGTTGAAGACCAGACCGACGATCGCCCCGATCAGGGTCTCCACCACCCGGGCCCACGCCAGGCTCCCGTGCGAGGTGACGCCGAGCACCAGCATGGCGCTGATCGCCACCTCGGCGGTGAACTCCTCGGCGCGCACCAGGTGCCCGACGCCCAGCGCCGCCACGATGATCAGACCCAGGCTCCACCAGCTGAGCCCGACCAACTGGCTGAAGGCGATGGCGACCAGGACACCGGCGACCACCGCGTTCACCCGGCGGAAGCTCATCTTCAGCGTGGCGTACAGGGTGACCTGGACGACCAGCAGCGCGGTCAGGGGCGCGGTCAGCGGCGCCGCCGACTTGTCGGGGCTCAGCCGTACCGCGATGACATAGGCGATCGATGCCGCGGCGGCGGAGCGCAGGGCCTGCACGACCATGGGGTCCCTCAGCCACTTCACCCGCCGCAGAGCCGTCCTCGCGGCCTCAAGCACATCCCGCATCCTCGGGCTGTTCCCTTCCGCAGGCGCCTCGAACGTGTCCGATCAGGACGGTAGCCGGACGCGGGCGGCCGGACCCCCTCTCACGCGCCGGGCGCCGCCGGACGGGTCAGCCGGTCACCTTGGCGACGAACGCGGACAGATTCCCCAGCGTGCGGGCGACCTGTTCGTCCAGGTTGAGGCTCTCCTCGAAGCGGGCGCCGCTCTGCGACACCTTCTTGCCCCGCAGATACAGGGAACAGGCGAGGTCGGTGCACATGTACAGGCCGACCGAGTTGCCCTCACGGCCGGCCGCTCCGGCCTTGCGTGCCGTCATCAGCGAGACACCGCCCCGGGGATGGGTGGTCAGGCAGAGCGCGCACATGCTGCGCTGGAAGAAGCCGCTCCTGGCCGGCTGGAAGCGCAGCGCCACACCGGTGAGCCGCCCGTCGAGGTCCGCGACCAGATAGCTGCGGTCGGGCGCCCCGGGATCCCGCCAGCCGAGGAAGTCGAGATCGTCCCAGGGGCGCTCGTCCAGGTCGCGGGGGACGGCCAGGCGCTTGGCCTCGCCCTTCGAGCAGTTGATGAAGGAGCCGCGGACGTCCTGCTCGTCGAGTGCTCTCACGGGAGCCTCCCCTTGGTCGAATGGCAACCTAGGATCTCTAGGTTTTCACCTAGCGTAGATAGTCTACGGGGAGAGTCGCCACCGTATTTCCGGGAGGCGGGTTCATAGCATGAATTAAGTGCCAAGGGAAGTCGCGTACGGTCGTACGGCAGAGGTATCTTGCAGACCGGGCACGGTACGGGAGGAACCACATGGCGGGGCGGAACGGGCGCACGGTGCGTGACCTGAGGAGGGCCAACCGTACGGCCGTGCTGCAACGGCTCTACTTCGACGGACCGCTCAGCCGCTTCGAGCTGGGCCCGGCGACCGGACTCAGCTCCGGTTCCGTCAGCAACGTGGTCGCCGACCTGGTCGCCGACGGACTGGTGGAGGAGGCCGGCAGCGTCGACTCCGACGGCGGCCGCCCCCGCACCCTGCTGCGCGTGGCCCCCGCCAGCGGCCACATGATCGGCGTGGACGTCGGCGAGACCCGGGTGCGGGTCGAGCTGTTCGACCTGACGCTCACCGAACTCGCCCGCGCCGAACGCCCGCTGGCCCCGCAGCGCTACGACGTCGGCGTCATCGTCGGCCACATCCGCGAGGGCGTCGCCGAGGTGCTGGCCGCGGCCGGACTCCCGCCCGAGCGGCTGCTGGGCGCCGGGATCGGCGTCCCCGGCATCGTGGAGCACACCGCCGACCGCGGCGCCGTCGTGCACGGCCAGACCATTGGCTGGGACGCCGTCCCGCTGGAGGCCCTGCTGCGCGCCGGCTCCCCGCTGCCCGACACCGTCCCGTACCTCATCGACAACGGCGCCAAGACCCTGGGCCAGGCCGAGATGTGGTTCGGCGCCGGGCGCGGCGCCCGCAACGCGGTCGTGGTCCTCTTCGGCTCCGGTGTCGGTGCCAGCCTCGTCACCCCCGAGGTCGAGCAGGGCCGGGCGGTCGAATGGGGGCACCTGACGGTCCGGGTCAGGGGCCGCCGCTGCCGCTGCGGAGCGCTCGGCTGCCTGGAGGCGTACGCGGGCGCCGAGTCGCTGCTGGCCCGCTGGCGGGAGGAGGACGGCCGGGTGCCGGAGGGCACCGACGAGGAGACCGCCCTCACCGCGATGCTCGCCGCCGCCTACCCGGCCGACGGCGAGGCGCCCGACCCGGTCGCACTCGCCGTGCTGGAGGAGACCGCCGAGTACCTGGGCGCCGGCCTGTCCGACCTGATCAACCTCTTCCAGCCGGAGCGCATCCTCATCGGCGGCTGGGCCGGTCTGCAGCTCGGCACCCGCTTCCTGCCCGCCGTTCGCCGCCACGCCGTGTCCTACGCGCTGCGCCACCCCGCCCGGAAGGTGACCGTCGACCTGGGGCGCCTCGGCCCGGACGCCGTCACCGTCGGCGCCGCGATCCTGCCGCTGGCCGACTTCTTCGCACGCGGCGGCAGGCGCCCCGAACCGGCCCCCGAATACCCGGTCCCCGCCTGGCGCACGGCGCTCGAGGAGCGGGCACCGCACTGAGGTTTCGCCGGTCACCGCGGAGGTACCCGACGTCGCTCCGAGGACCGTCGGACGATCCCGTACGGCCGTCGGGCGACCGGAGCACCAGGAGAACCGCGGGAAAAGGAGCGCGCCGTGTCCGACCACCGCCACGAAGGACCGGGGGAGAGCGGTGCCCCCGTCCCTCGCGACATGCCGGACCAGCAGGCCGGCGACCACGACGACCCGTGGGAGGCCGCCTCGCCCACCCGCGAGCAGCGCGAGCACCGGCAGGGCCTGGACGACGAACGGCCCGAGGACGACGGGGAGACCTCCGGCGACGCGGAGACCCGGCCCGCGCCCGACGTGCCCGACACCGACGAGGCGGGCACGGGCCGCACGGGCGAGCCGCACTCGGGCGCCGTGCACCCCGAGCATCCGGTGCCCGACGAGTCCTCCGGCTGAGCGCACCGCACGCGCCTGCGCGGGCATCGGGGAGCGCCGACCCGAACGCGCCGCCCCCCGGAGGGCTGATCAGCCCACCTTGCGCCCGCGCATCGGCTCCGTGTCCGCCCCCGCGCCCTGCCGCAGGCCCCGCAGGAACTCCTCCAGCACCTGCGTGGCCGTGCGCGTCGCGTGCCAGCCCAGCTCCACCCGGGCTCGTGTGCAGTCCATGAGCGGCAGCCGCAGCACTGCGTCGAACAGGTGCGGTGAGGCCGGCAGCAGCCGCATCCCCCACGCGGCGGCGACCGCCGAGCGGGCCGCGGTGCGGGGCAGCCGGACCGGGCGCACCCCGATCAGCTCGCCCAGCAGCTCGGCGTCCACCGGCGGCTCGGCCGCGAGGTTGAACGCGCCCCGGGCGTCCGAGGACCGCACCGCCAGCCGGTAGGCCCGGGCCGCGTCGTCCGTGTGCAGGGCCTGCACCCGCAGACCGGGGACGTCCGGCAGGAACGGGAGCAGCTCCGGACGAGCCGCCGGACCCGGCAGGAACCGGCCGCCGAAGATCCGGCGCTGCTCACTGGCCGACTCCCGCTTGAAGAGGAAGGCCGGCCGCATCCGCACCACCCGGATGCCCGGGTGGTCGCGTTCGAAGGTGTCCAGCGTCCGCTCCAGATAGGCCTTCTCCCGGCAGTACGCGGCGTCCGGCCAGCCGTGCGTCGGCCACGACTCGTCCACCGCGTGGCTCTTGGGCCCCGGCGAGTACGCGCCGACCGACGAGGCGTGCACCAGCGCCGGGACCCCGGCCGCGGCCACCGCCTCGAAGACCCGGAGGGAGCCGAGTACGTTCGTGCGCCAGGTCGTCGCCGGGTCGTGCGTCGGCTGGAAGGCCCAGGCCAGATGGACGACGGCGTCGGCGCCGGCGAAGTGGCCGGTCAGATCGGTCTGCTCGGAGGCCAGGTCGACCGCCGCCCACTCCGTCTTCGCGGGCGACCAGCCGGGGATCCGCCGGGCCAGCCCCAGCACGGACCCCACCTCCGGATCCTCGGAGAGAAGCCGCACCACGCTGGTGCCCACGTTGCCCGTGGCACCCGTGACCACGATCCTGCTGCCCGTCGCGCTGCTCACCCTGTGCTCCTCTCGGCCGTACGCCCGTGCGGAGAGCACCGGGTACCCGCGGCCCGGGAAGGGCACGCGCGGAGCGGGCAGGGAGTGGGTGGACATGGGGAAGCCCCGACCGCGACGGGGGAATCACGGCCGGGGCGGCTTGGGGCGGATACGGATGGCGGTCGCCTCTCGGCGAAAGGCTCCACAGGGCTTCAGCCGAACGATCGTCCCTGTGGGCAATAGGTGAGGCCCGGGGACACTGTCCCATCCGTACCCACGGTCTGTTCAACGGTGGACGACCGGCCGGTGTTCCACCGTCTGTCGCGGTTTGGGGTGATGTGCGTCACTGCTCGGCGGGCTCCTGGGGCTCGGGCACGACCTCGGTCCACAGGTTCTCCGCCTGGAGGAGCAGGGCGCCGAGCACCGCGGTCCGCGCGGCGCCGTGTCCGGCTTGCTCCCGCAGGCCCTCCTGCAACCGTTGGTGCAGTTCCTCCATCGTCTCCCCGGTGGCCTCCTCCGGATCGGCCCCGGCCCGCTCGCCCAACAGCCGAGCCCCCTCGGCGTGGCAGGCGTCGCCGATCAGCCGCAGCAGGCGCGCGTACAGTTCGAGCACCGGCCCCTCGGGCGGCGCGGGCGTACGGTCCTCGTCGGCCGCCACGGCCAGGGCCCGGGTCAGCGCGGTGAGGTTCCCGGTGACCCGGCTCCACCGCCGGTCCTCGTCCTCCGACGGCACATCCTTGGGCCGGCGGGTCAGCCGGCGCAGCGGGCCCGAGGTCAGGCGCAGGCTCTCCCGGCTCCACGACCGGGCCGAGTGCAGCGCCTCCAGCCGCCGCTCCAGCCACGCGGCCTGCCGGGACCAGTCGGCCGCGCTCGCGTCCCACTGGGTCTCCCGCAGATCGGCGGCGACGGAGTGCAGGAGGTCACCCGACTCCCGGGCCAGCGCCGCGAGGTTCTCCCGTACGTCCCGGAGGTGGACCGGGGGCAGCACCAGCGCGTTGACCGCCACGCCGATGACCGCCCCGAGCGCCGCCTGTCCCACCCGGTGACCGACCGCGGCTGCCGACACCGTGGTGCCGGAGGCCAGGACGAACACCGCCGTGGTGGCCGTGTAGATGCCCTGCGGGCCGAAACGGGACCAGTTCGCGGCCAGCATCAGCACCGGCAGGGACAGCACCAGCGCTCCCGTGTTGTCGTCCGTGATCGCCTGCGCCGCCGACGCCACCAGCGCGCCGACGCAGATCGCCGCGAACTGCTGCCCGGCCTGCCGCACCGAGCTGTAGACGGTGGCCTGCACGAGGACGAGCGCCACCCAGGGCGCCATCAGGGCCATCGGATCGTCCAGCCACACCCCCGCCACGGCCCAGGCGAGCAGTGCCGCGCCCGCGGCCTTCAGCGACTGCACCACCAGGTCGCGTTCGCGCCCCGGCCCCTGCCAGGCGGCTCGGGCGGCCCGTCCGACGGCACACGCCTCCCACCACACCGCGGCCAGGGGCCGCCGGCCCCGGAGTGCCTCCCGGAGGGTGTGTGTCACAGCGCTCATGCGGTACCGGGTGCCGGCGTGACCGGCGGACTCGTATCGACGGGGGGTGTGCGGGGTGTGAGGTACGAGGGCCCGTGACTCATGCCAGCGGGCTCCCGCCGAGGGAGGCCAGCAGGCCGGCCGGGTCGGCGTAGACCGCCTCCGCGCCCGCCTCCTCCAGGTCGGCGCGGGGCAGACCGCCGCACAGCACGCCCACGCAGCGCACCCCGGCCCTGCTGCCCGCGCGCATGTCCCACACGGTGTCGCCGACGAAGACGGCCCGCTCGGGCGGCACCCCGGCCAGTTCCAGGGCGTGCTCGACCGGCTCCGGCGCCGGTTTGCCCGCGTCCACGTCGTCGGCGCTCGCGGTGGCGGCGATCGCGTCGTCCGCGTCGATGGCCCGCCGCAGCGCACCCAGCTCCGCCCCGCCCGCCGAGGTGGCGAGGACCACCGTCCAGCCGTCGCCGGCGAGGCGGCGCAGCAGGTCCCCGGCGCCCGGCAGCGGGGGCAGCCGGTCGAAGTACTGTCCGTACAGAGCCTTGTGGGCCGCGCTCAGCCCGGCGTCCTGGTCCGCGTCCCGGTCCTCGCCCAGCAGGTGTGCGATCAGGTCGGTGGAGGCGAGCCCCACCGCCCGGTGGACGGCGTGCATCGGCACCCGGTGCCCCGCCTGCCGGAACGCCTCCCACCAGGTCGTCACGTGCAGGTGATTGGTGTCGACGAGGGTTCCGTCGACGTCGAACACGGCCGCCCGTTCCATGCGACTGTCCCCTTCCTGGTCCCTTCCGGCCCGTTGATCGGCGGGCGGGTACCACGTCAGCGGCCTGCCACTCCGGACGGTGTACGGCCCTCACGCGTCCAGGCCAGCAGCTCGTCCAGGGACCAGGTGGTGACCACACGCTCCGGGGGCACCCCGCACTCCTCGGCCCGCGCGCACCCGTGGATCTGCCAGTCCAGCTGACCGGGCGCGTGCGCGTCGGTGTCGACGGAGAACAGCACGCCGGCCGCCACCGCCCGGCGCAGCAGCCGCCGCGGCGGGTCGAGCCGCTCCGGGCGGCTGTTGATCTCCACGGCCGTGCCCGACTCGGCGCAGGCGGCGAAGACCTCGTCCGCGTCGAACTCCGACTCCGGCCGCCCCCGCCCGGTCAGCAGCCGCCCGGTGCAGTGGCCGAGCACGTCCGCGTGCGGATCGCGGACGGCGGTCACCATCCGGCGGGTCATCGAGCGGGCGTCCATCCGCAGCTTGGAGTGCACGGAGACGACCACCACGTCGAGCCGCTCCAGCAGCTCCGGCTCCTGGTCGAGCGAGCCGTCGTCGAGGATGTCGCACTCAATGCCGGTCAGCAGCCGGAAGGGAGCCCAGGTCGCGTTGAGCTCCGCCACCACGTCCAACTGCTCGCGCAGCCGGGCGGGGGAGAGGCCGCGGGCCACCGTCAGCCGCGGGGAGTGGTCGGTCAGCGCCGCCCACTCGTGGCCGAGCGCCGCCGCGGTCCGGCCCATCTCCTCGATCGGGCTGCCGCCGTCGGACCAGTCCGAGTGCAGATGGCAGTCGCCGCGCAACTGCTCCCGCAGCCGTTCACCGCCCCGGGCGAGCGGGGTGTCCGCCTCGCTCTCCAGCTTGGCGAGATAGCCGGGCACCTGTCCGTCCAGCGCCTCGCGCGCCACCTGCGCCGTCTTGGGCCCGACCCCCTTGAGCGACTCCAGTGATCCCGCCCGCTCGCGCAGCTCGGCCGCCGACAGCCCGCCGAGCACCCCCGCCGCGGTGCGGAAGGCACGGACACGGTAGGTCGGCGCCTGGGCCCGCTCCAGGAGGAACGCGATCCGCTCCAGCGCCTCGACGGGGTCCATCGCCACCTCCTCGTGCGACCTCGGCCGGTCCCCACCGGCCTCCACCGGCATGTCCAGGGTTCCCCAGAGCACCGGGACCCGCACCACGAGCCGGGCGGCCGCGCCCGTGCCTGCCACGCGGCGGGGTCCTCGCTCCCACGGGTTGCGGCCTACCCTCTAGACATGACCGAGATCGACAGCCCGCACATCGGCAGTCCGCGGATCCTCGTGCTCGGGGTGCAGCCGGGGCCGCCCCCGTTCCGGATCGTGGAGATCGACGGCCAGGTGGTCGGTGAGGCCAAGGCCGTCACCGACGTCCTGGAGGCCGCCGCCGCGTTCGGCATCACGGTCCACGACCTGGACGACCCGGACGTGGTCCGCTGGGTGGGCGGGGACAAGTTCACCTGGATGCCGCACTAGGCGGAGCCACGGCGCCGGCCCCGGCCCCGTGCCTCAGCCGACCGTCCACTTCTGGTTGGCGCCGCCCGTGCAGGTCCAGATCTGCAGCCGGGTGCCGTTGGCCGAGTTGTTGCCGGTGACGTCGAGGCACTTGTCGGCCTGGGGATTGACGATGTCGCGCGCGGCGGTGACGACCCAGCGCTGGGCGGCGCTGCCGTTGCAGTCCCACAGCTGGACGACGGTGCCGTCCGCCGTGCCGCCGGCGCTGACGTCCAGGCACTTGCCGAGCGCCCGGACCGTGCCGTCGGAACCCACCGTCCACTGCTGGGCCGCGGTGCCGTTGCAGTCGTAGAGCTGCACCGGCGTGCCGTTGGCGGTGTTCGCCGCGGCGACGTCCACGCACTTGCCGGCCAGTCCCCGGATCGCGCCGCCGGCCGGTGAGTCGCCCGTCGTCACCGAGACGTGGTCGACGACGAGCGTCTGCGGGAAGACCGTGGACCCGTCCGGGTCGCCCGGCCAGTAGCCGCCGACCGCCAGGTTCAGGATCAGGAAGTACGGCCTGTTGAACACCCACTGCCTCCCGCCCAGGTCGGCCGGGGTGCGCCGCTGGTAGACGGTGCCGTCCACCGACCAGGTGATCGAGTCGGGCGCCCAGTCGACGGCGAAGGTGTGGAAGGCGTCCGCGAAGGCCTGGCCGCCCGGCAGGGTGTAGCCGGCGCCGATGCCGCCCGAGCCGGAGTAGCCGGGGCCGTGGAGGGTGCCGTGCACGGTGGAGGGCTCGAAGCCGACGTTCTCCATGATGTCGATCTCGCCGGAGTCCGGCCAGTTCACCGGGGTGCCCAGCATCCAGAAGGCCGGCCACATGCCCTGCCCGCGCGCCACCTTCATCCGCGCCTCGACGTGCCCGTACTGCGCCGTGAACTTCCCGGAGGTGTTGAGCCGGGCCGAGGTGTACTGGCAGGTGCCGTACCAGCACTGGTAGTTGGCCGGATTCTCCTTGCGGGCGGTGATCACCAGGTGGCCCTGGCCGTCCAGGGCCGCGTTCCGGTTGCCGGAGGTGTAGTACTGCCGTTCGTGGTTGTTGACGTTGTCGCCGGTCTCGATCTGCCACTTCGAGGAGTCGACGGCCGCGCCGGCCGGGCCGTCGAAGGTGTCGGAGAAGGCGACGGCGGCGGCCGCGGAGGAGGAGTCGCCGACGCTCCCGGCGGCCCGGGACGGTTCCGGGGCCGCCTGGGCGGGGCCGGTCACGAGGGAGGCGGCCAGTCCGGCGGACAGGGCGGCGGCGAGGAGACATCTGCGGAGCAGGCGTGGGCGGGCCACGGCTCTCCCTTCCGTACGGCGCCTCGCACGGAGGCGCCGACCGAGGTGGGGGTTGGAGGTGTCGCCTCTTTATTCAAGTAGTGAGATAAGGGCGGGTCAATACCTTGGTACGGACCGGACGGCCCGCTCTCAGGTACGTCCCCCGCGCGCGTGCACCGTGCGGCTCATCCGCCGGCCGAGGAGCAGGTAACCGATCAGCGCCCCACCGGTGTTGAGGATGACGTCGTCGACGTCGAAGGCCCGCCCGGTGACCAGGACGCCCTGGGCGGACTCCACCAGCAGCATCACCACGGCCGTCAGCAGCAGCACCCGCAGCACACCGCGGGTGCGGGGGGCGACGACCGGGACCAGGACACCGAACGGCACGCCGAGCAGGATGTTCCCCCCGATCTGCTTGACCGCGTCGCGCAGGGCGGGCTGGTCCAGATAGGCCTCCAGCGAGCGGCCGGGGTGCAGGTTGGTGTGCGTCAGGGCCTCGGACGCGGGGGAGGGCTGCAGGGTCAGCCGCGCCAGCACCACCGCGAAGGCCACCATGAAGACGAACGCGCACGCCGTCGCCAGCAGCCGCAACGGCAGGGCGAGCGTGTGCCGTTCGCGACGGTCGTCCTCCGGGGGCTTGGCGGGGCGGGGGCGCGGCCAAGAACGGGGCCTCGAGACGGCACGAGTCATGTCGGTCCTCCAGTCGTCAACGTCCCCGCGTGGTAGGGCGCTTACCCGCCGATCCGCCGAGGATGCCCGCCGTACCGCGTGCCCCGCCCACCGGCGCCCGGTTTTCCGCGGCGGGCGGTGACCGGCCGGTGAACGGCTGGACCCTCGTCGCCGCAGTCGTACTCGCCGGCGGCATCGGCGCCACGGTGCGGGGCGTGGTGACCTGCGGGCCGCGCCGCCACCCGGAACCTGTGCGCCGGCACCGGCGGCACGTCAACGAGCCCGAGACCCGGCAGCGGCTCGGCCGCGTACCGGACACCATGACTGCGGGCCCCGCGCTGCCGCTGGCCGGGGCCCTCGCGGCCGGTGCGGTTCCGGCCTTCGGCAACGCGGTGGCACATGCCGTGAGCGAGGCCGGCTCCGCCGGGCCGGTCCACACCTCCGTGCGCTGGACGCCCTGGGTGTCGGCCTGGGACTCCCGTCGACCGTGCCGGCCGTGGCACTGGCGGCCGGCGCCGTCGGGCGGCCGGGGCTGCTCGCCGCGCCGGGCCGGGTGCCGCCCCCGGGGCGGCCGCAGTCCGGGCACATCGGCGACTACGTGGCCTGGCTGCTGGTGGGCACCACCGTGCTCGGCGCGCTGGCGCCGCCCGGAATCCTCTCCGGGGGAGCGCGACGGTGCCCACGGCGGACCTCAGGTCCCGTACGTCACCCGCACCTCCTCGAAGCCGAGGGAGGTCAGCAGCCCCCGGAGCATGGCGGTGGTGTTGCTCTCCGCCCGCGCCTTCAGCTCGCTGTCCTTCGCCGCGTCGCCGATGTGCCGGGCCGCGAGCTTCTGCACGGCCTGCTCGCCGTTGGGGTTGTCCGAGAACAGGTCGCCGAGCCGGTCGAGCAGCCCGCGCTGCTTGGAGACCGCGTAGGAACGGTCGGGGTCGAGCGCCGGCTCGCCCAGCGCCGCGTGCGGCAGCCGCAGCGTGGCCGAGGTCCGCTCGCCGTTGACCGTCACGTCGCCCTCGCCCACCTTCCCGAGGTCGACGAAGGCGTCGACGGTGCCGGCCCCGACGTACAGGGTGCGGGTGCCGCGGATCGCGTCGGGCAGTAACTTGGCGTCCTTCTCCAGGTCCACGACGACCTGGAAGTTGCCCGACGCGGCGTCGTAACGGCTGATGTCCTGGACGGACTTCAGCAGCGCCGGGCCCGAACGGTCCTGCGTCTCGGAGCCGAACAGGTCCTTCAGCCCCGGTACGACACTCAGGCGCAGTCCCGCGAACAGCACGACGAGCACCAGCACCAGCGCGGTCAGCGCCTTCGCCCAGCCGGGCATGCGGCGCGCGGGCCTCTCGGCGGGAGGCGTGGGCTTCTTGACGGGAGTCGTCATGGCGACGGCCCTCCTTCCTACTCACCCTGATGCCCCCCAACTCCCTTGCCAGGCCCACCGTTTCCCGGCTTCAGCGGACGGTCCGCGGAAGGGCGGGACGTCCACACCGCCTCCCCGCGCGTGAGCCCCGGCAGCCGCAGCTCGGCCTCCCGCACCCGCCGGGCCGGCAGCTCCCCGGTGACGGTCCAGGACGGGTCGCCGCCCGTCGTACCGGTGAAGTCCGCGCCCAGCGAGGCCAGCAGGGCCGTCACCGCGGCCAGCGTGTCCGCCGGGACCTCCGCCTCGAAGGCCAGGTACGGCTCGTACAGCACGGTCCCCGCCCGGGCGAGGGCACGGCGCAGCACGATCGGCGTCAGCCCGCGGAAGTCGGCGGCCGTACTGACCGGCGAGCAGAAACCTGAGCGGACCAGCGTCACCCGGTAGTCGGTGACCGCCGAGCCGGTGAGCCCGGTCAGCAGGGTGGCGTGCACGGTCTCCTCGACGGCCTGGTGGAAGGCGCGGGGCAGCGCGCCGAGTTCCGTCTCGTGGGCGAACTCCCCGCCCGAGCCCCGCGCACCCGGCTCGACACGCAGCCCGATCGTCGCCCAGTAGCGGGTGTGGTCGAGCCACGGCATCTCCTCCGCCGCCTCACCGGTACCGGCGGGACGCTCCAGGAACCGGACGCGGCCCGGCGTGAACTCCGCCTCGATGCCGAAGTCCTCGGACAGCGTCGCCGCGAGCACCTCCAGCTGGACCTCGCCGTACAGGAGCAGGGCGGTGGCGCCGGACGCCGCCCGGCGGGCGTGCAGCAGCGGATCCTGGTCGGCCAGCGCCAGCAGGGCGGAGCGCAGCGGCGCCGCCTGCTCCGGGCGCACCGCCCGGACCAGGGTCTGCAGGGTCGGCGGCGCGAACTGCGGCGCGCGGTCGGACAGCTCACCGAGCCGGTCGCCGACGCGCAGGCCCCCGGGAACCGTGAGCGCGGCGATGTTCCCGGCGGTGAGCGTGGCGTCCCCGCCGACCACCTTGAGGCGCGTCACCCGGCCGAAGACCTCGGTGGTCCGTCCGTCGGACTCGCGCCGCAGGAAGGTGAGCCGCCGGCGGGGGCACACCTCACCGTCGTACAGCCTGAGGTACGCCGTGCGCTCACCCGCGGGTCCCGGGCGCACCGCGAAGACCGTGCCGCGCGGTTCCGCGCCGCGGGACGTGCCGGGCGCGGCGGCCGGGACCAGACCGACCAGGCCCTCGACCAGCTCCGCGACGCCCTGGCCGCCGAGCGCGGAGCCGTGGTACAGCGGGTGGAACGAGCCGTCGGCGGTACGGCAGGCCAGGGCGGCCGCCAGGTCCTCTGCGCTGGGCTCGGGTCCGTCGACCAGGGCCGTCAGGACGTCCGTGTCGACCTCGGCCAGCGCCTCCGCGGTCCGTCCGTCGGGCGGGCGCCGGGTGACCCGGGCGCGTGGGGTACCGGCGTCCGCCACCTCGGTCAGCGGCGCGACGTGCGGGGTCAGCAGGCGCCGGACGTCGTCGAGCAGACCGTCGGTGCGCGCCCCGGCCCGGTCGATCTTGTTGACGAACACGAGCGTGGGCAGCCGCAGCCTCCGCAGGGTGCGCATCAGGACGCGGGTCCGCGCCTGTACGCCCTCGACGGCGGACAGCAGCAGCACCGCGCCGTCGAGCACCTCCAGGGCGCGCTCGACCTCCGCGACGAAGTCGGAGTGTCCCGGGGTGTCGATCAGGTTGACCCGCGTGTCGCCGACGGTGAAGGCGGCGACGGCGGAGCGGATGGTGATGCCGCGGCGGCGCTCGATGCCGCCGTCGTCGGTACGGGTGTCGCCGGCGTCGACGCTGCCGAGCCGGTCGATGGCGCCGTGGTCGAACAGGAGCCGTTCGGTGAGGCTGGTCTTACCTGCGTCGACGTGGGCCAGGATGCCGATGTTCAAAGTGCGCATGCGGGGCGGAGTCCTCGAAAGCCGTGAGCCGGAAGGGGCGCTGGGGGATTCCGAGGAGTCGGCGCATGTGCGGGTTCCTGACGTGAGGGGAGCGGCGGGGCACGGACCGCGCCATCATGGCCCGGGGCCCCGGGAGCGGCGCAACAGGATTTCCGTAAGCTGGGGATTCCGGCCGGACAGGAACACCCGAGGAGCGGTCCGTGCGAGACATCGCCGTGTTCAGCGGTAGTGCCCACCCCGACCTGGCCGAGGAGGTCTGCGCCCAGCTGGGCGTGCCGCTCAGCCCCACCCGGGTCAGCCGGTTCGCCAACGACTGCCTCGAGGTGCAGCTGATGGCCAACTGCCGCGAGCGGGACGTGTTCCTCGTCCAGCCGCTGGTCAAGCCGGTCCAGGAACACCTCGTCGAGCTGCTCCTGATGTGCGACGCGGCCCGCGGGGCGTCGGCCGGCCGCATCACCGTGGTCATGCCGCACTACTCCTACGCCCGCTCCGACAAGAAGGACGCCCCGCGCATCTCGCTGGGCGGGCGCCTGGTGGCCGACCTGCTGGTGGCGGCGGGGGCGGGCCGGGTCCTCGCGATGACCCTGCACTCGCCCCAGGTCCACGGCTTCTTCTCGGTCCCGGTCGACCACCTGCACGCGCTGCGGGAGCTGGCCGCGCACTTCCGGCAGTACGACCTGTCCCGGGCGACCGTCGTCTCGCCGGACCTGGGCAACGCCAAGGAGGCCGCGGCGTTCGCCCGGATGCTCGGCGCCCAGGTGGCGGCCGGCGCGAAGCAGCGGTACGCCGACGACCGGGTCAGCATCAGCGCGGTGATCGGGGACGTCGCGGGGCGCGACGTCATCGTGCTGGACGACGAGATCGCCAAGGGCAGCACGGTGCTGGAACTCCTCGACCGGCTCCGGGAGTCGGGCCCGCGCACCATCCGCCTCGCCTGTACGCACGGGCTGTTCGCGGCCGGGGCGCTCGGCCGGCTCAGCGAACAGCCGGACGTGCTGGAGATCGTGTGCACCAACACGGTGCCGGTGCCGGTGGACGACCACACGGACAAGCTGCGGATCCTGTCCATCGCCCCGGCGCTCGCCGAGGCGGTGCGCCGCATCCACAACGGCGAGTCGGTCAGCGCCCTGTTCGACGCCCGGCCGGCCGGCTGACGCCCAGGGCCTCCTCCAGGGTCGGCCACGGCGGCAGCAGCCGCGCCAGACCGGTGATCCGCAGCATGCGCAGGGTCAGCGGGTGGGCGCACACCAGGCGCACCTGCCCGCCCCGGTCGAGCACCTGGCTGCGGGCCCGGTACAGCAGCCGCAGCCCGGAGCAGTCGAAGAACTCGATGCCGCCGAGGTCCAGCACGACCCGGGCGCCGGGACGTGCCGTCTCCCGGTCCAGGTGCGGGGCGATCTCCGCCGCGGAGGCGATGTCGATCTCGCCCCGGAACTCCAGCACCGTGTGCCCTCGGTGGTGGCGCACACGGAGATGCCGGGTGGGCGACGCGGATTCCTGCCGCACGAACCTTGCCTCCAGCCTGTCGCGGCCTTTCCGGCCTGCTTCCGGGGGCTCAACTACCCAGTCCGTTCGGAAAGTTACCCCGATCGAGCGAGTTTGAGCATGTTCGATTGACATATGTCATCGAAATCTCACAGCGGCACCGCCGGCCCGCCGACCGGGAGGGGTGAACGATCAGTCGACCACGAGGACGAGCTTGCCCGTGGTGCGGCCGGTCTCGCCCAGTTCGTGTGCCCGTGCCGCCTCGGCCAGCGGGAACGTCTGTGCGATCGTGGCCCGCAGCTTCCCCGACTCGACCAGGCGGGCGATCTCCTCCATGCCGGCCCGGTCGGCGTCGACCAGCATCCGCACCGCCCGCACGCCCAGCCGGTCGGCCTCCTCGAAGAACTCGTCCGACCCGACCGGCAGGATCGACACCACGACTCCACCCGGGCGCAGCACGCGCAGGGACCGCAGGGAGGTGTCGCCGCCGATCGTGTCCAGGACGACGTCGACGTCCTTGACGGCCTCGGCGAAGTCCGTCTCCCGGTAGTCCACGGTCTCGTCCGCCCCGAGCGAGCGCAGGAACTCGTGCTTGCCCGCGCTGGCGGTGCCGATCACGTGAGCACCCCGGGCCTTGGCGATCTGCACCGCCACATGGCCCACACCGCCGGCCGCCGCGTGGATCAGCACCCGCTGCCCCGGCTGTACGTCCGCGCGCTCCACCAGGGCCTGCCACGCCGTCAGCGAGACCAGGGGCAGGGCGCCCGCCTGGACGTGGTCGATCCCCGACGGCTTGTGGGTGAAGGTGCGCGCGGGAGCGGTGACGAACTCCGCGTGCGACCCGTGGCCGAAGGGATAGGACAGCATGCCGAAGACCTCGTCACCGGGCCGGAACGCGGCGACGCCGATCCCCACCGACTCCACCACGCCCGACACGTCCCAGCCCAGCACGAAGGGCGGCTCGCCGAGGAAGCCGCCGTTGGCCCGGTGCTTCCAGTCCGTCGGGTTCACCCCGGCGGCGCGCACCCGCACCAGCACCTCGTTCGGGCGCGGCTCGGGACGCTCGGGCCGTACCTCCTTCAGGACCTCGGGACCGCCCAGGACGTCCTGGCCGACGGCGCGCATGGTGTTCATCGGGACCTCGCAACTAGGGGACGGAACGGGCGGCAGGCACTGCAACCTCCGAAGTGATCGTGCCATTCCCGCGGCCACCCGGCAGCACGGGCCGACGCGACCGGGACGGGGCGGGCCCGCCGCGGCACCGTCGTGACCAACCGGTCATGGCGTCGGGGGCGGTTGCCCACCGACTGTTTCGGCCGGGCCGGGATATCCGCAAGGTACAGGGCACGGGGCACGACGCCCCGCGCCCGGAATCCTTCGGAGGAGACATGGCACTGGTCAACGCGGGCGTCGTGGTGCTCGACTGCGCCGAACCCGAGCGGCTCGCCGAGTTCTACAAGGAGCTGCTGGGCGCCGAGGAGAGCGACGTGAGCGCCAACCGCATCGAGATCGAGGGCCCCGGCGGCTTCCGCATGGCCTTCCGGCGGGACGTGAACGCCACCCCGCCGAGCTGGCCGCGCCCGGAGAACTCCCTCCAGGTCCACCTGGACTTCGTGGTGGCGGACCTGGACGAGGCCGAGCGCGCGATCGTGGGGCTCGGCGGGCGCCCGGTGGAGGCGAAGGACCCGGCCGGCCCGCACGAGGAGCGCGGCTTCTCCGACCCGGCCGGGCACTCCTTCACCCTCCGCAACGCCCTCGCGCCGACGGCGCCCAAACAGGGCTAGGCGGTCAGTCCCGGCCGCCCTTGTCGGGCACCGGCCAGGTGCCGGTCGAGCGCTGGATGGCCTTGGCGCCGGTGCGGTCCACGGCGCTGCGCACCGCGGCGAAGATGGCGCCCTGGATCGCGGCGGCCAGCAGGATCTCGCCCCAGCCGCGGTCCGGGTCCAGGGCGTCGGGCGCGTCGTCCTCGTCCCGGATGATCTTCCAGGTCTTCTGGAACGCCATCCCGGCCAGGGTGCCGCCGAGCCAGCCGAGCGCGAACCCGACGGGCTTGTAGGCGAGGGGGAGCTTCTTCTTCTTCTTCAGCTTCGCCATGAGGATCTCCTTGCCTGCTGTGCGCTGAATGGCCGTATCTGTCGAGTGGTCGTTCGTGTTCCGGTGCGAGTGTCAGGGCCTGCCCCGCACCGGAACCTCCTCGTCGGCCCTGACCGGTCCCGGCGGGGTGCCCTCGCCGAACGGGCGCCCGCCCAGCTCCTCCCGGTGGTGGGGCGTGAGCCAGCCGGTCCGATCCGGGCCCATGGGCACGATGCCGGTCGGGTTGATGCCGGTGTGCACCTGGTAGTAGTGGCGCTTGATGTGGTCGAAGTCGACGGTGTCCCCGAACCCGGGCGTCTGGAAGAGATCACGGACGTAGGCCCACAGCACCGGGTTCTCCGTCAGCTTCCAGCGGTTGCACTTGAAGTGGCCGTGGTAGACGGCGTCGAAGCGGACCAGGGTGGTGAACAGCCGGATGTCCGCCTCCGTGATCGTGTCCCCGACCAGGTAGCGCTGCCGCTCCAGCCGGGGCGTCAGTTGCTCCAGGCGTCGGAACACACCCGCGCACGCGGTCTCGTACTCCTCCTGGCCGGTGGCGAAGCCCGCCCGGTACACGCCGTTGTTGACGTCCTCGTAGACCCCGGCCATCACCTCGTCGATCTCGTCGCGCAGGGCCCGCGGATACAGGTCGGGTGCGCCCGGCCGGTGCAGGGCGGTCCACTCCGTCGCGAGGTCGAGGGTGATCTGCTGGTAGTCGTTGGTGACGAGGGCCCCGCTGGGCACGTCCACCACCGCGGGCACGCTCACCCCGCCCGGGTAGCCGGTCTCCCGCCGGTCGTAGGCCTCGCTGAGGTAGCGGATGCCGAGGACCGGGTCGCGGCCGTCCGGGTCCAGCGTGAAGCGCCAGCTGCGGTCGTCCTGGATCGGGTCGGCGACCGCCAGGGACAGGGCGTCCTCCAGGCCGAGCAGCCGCCGCGAGACCAGAGCACGGCTCGCCCACGGACACGCGCGGCTCACCACCAGCCGGTAGCGGCCGGCCGCCACCGGCCAGCCGTCCCTGCCGTCCGCCGTGATCCGGTCCGCGAAGTGGCTCCGGGACCGTTTGAACGCCTTCCTTCCGTAGCCGCTGTTCCCGGGCGTCCCGTCGTCGCCGCTCATGGCCCTGCCCTTCCGCTGTCCGTGTGTCCCTGTGTAGGCGTTCCCCGTTTTCGCCGGTCGGCACTGGCGGCCACCCGCAAAGCGGGGTGTGAGTCGCGCCGGCCGGGGCAGTCGGGGCTTCGTGAGTGGGACAGGTGGGGAAGACAAGCCGGGCCGGAAGGCCGACCGCAGGACGCGCGTCACCGTGCTCGTGGCCCTGGTGGCCAACTTGGTGATCGCCGCCGCCAAGGCGGTGGGCGGGTTCGTCGCGGGTTCGCCCGCGCTGCTGTCGGAGGCGGCACACTCGGTCGCGGACAGCATGAACGAGATCTTCCTTCTCGCCGCCCTGCGCCGCAGCCGCCGCCCCGCCGACCGGCGGCACCCCTTCGGCTACGGCAAGGAACGGTTCTTCTGGTCGCTCCTCGCGGCCGTCGGCATCTTCGTCATGGGAGGCTGCTTCTCCTTCTTCCAGGGCGTCGAGGCCCTGCGCACGGGGGCGGACGAGAAGCTCAGCGGCTATGTGGCCGGACTGATCGTGCTCGGCGTCGCCCTGCTCGCGGAGGGCGGCTCCCTGCTGCGGGCCCTGCACCAGGTGCGGGGTCAGGGCGGGCTCGCCGACGGACTGCGGGACCCGGCGCTGCGCACGGTCGTCGCCGAGGACGGGACCGCGGTGCTCGGCGTCTGCCTGGCCATGACCGGCATGGTGCTGCACATGGTCACCGGGCAGGTGGTGTGGGAGGCCTGCGCCTCGCTCGCCATCGGGGCACTGCTCGTCTACGTGGCCTACCGCCTGGGCCGCGAGGCCCGCGACCAGCTGATCGGCGAGGCCGCCGACCCGGAGGCCAGCGGCCGGATCAGGGCGCTGCTGCGGGCCCAGCCGGAGATCGACAGCGTCGAGGCGCTGTTCACCATGAAGACCGGCCTGGACTCGACCCTGGTGGCGGCCCGCGTCGACCTGGTGCCGGGCCTGGACAGCGAACGGGTGGAGGAGGTCGCCGTGCGCATCAAGAGGTCGATCGCGCGCACCGTCCCCGAGGCGGGGCAGGTCTTCCTCGACGTCACCGACCGGCTGGCGCGGGAGACGGCGGAAAGCCCCGCCGCGACGGGGGAACGCGGCGGGGCCTGAGCGACGTCTTCCCGGCACCCGCCGGTCCATGCGCGCCGATCCGGGAAAGTTCGGCGCACCCGGTTCAGCCCGCGTCGGACGGCTCCAGGACGAAGACGGGGATCTCCCGGTCCGTCTTCTTCTGGTAGTCGGCGTACGGCGGGAACGCCGCGACCGCGCGCTCCCACCACTCGGCCTTCTCCGCGCCGGTGACCTCACGGGCCGTCATGTCCCGCTTCACCGGGCCGTCCTGGAGCTCCACCCGGGGATCGGCGGTCACGTTGAAGTACCAGACCGGGTGCTTGGGAGCCCCGCCGAGGGAGGCGACCGCGGCGTACCGGCCCTCGTGCTCGACGCGCATCAGCGGCGTCTTGCGCAGCTTGCCGCTCCGCGCGCCCCGGGTGGTCAGCAGGATCACGGGCAGACCGGTGTCCATCAGGGTCGTGCCTTCGGTGCCGCCCGAGCTCTCGTACAACTCGACCTGTTCGCGCACCCACTGCGTCGGGCTGGGTTCGTATTCACCGTCAAGAGGCATGTGCATCCGTCCGTGTCGTCGTGTCGTCGTGTCGTCAGGCCGGCCGGACCGATGGGCGCCCCCGACCGGCGCGTGACCATCCTTACCGCATCCTGCCCCTCGTACCCCAGGGCCGCGCGGGCAACCGGACGGAGCGGGTCCGGCGGCCGGTCGGCACACCGTGCCGCTCGGCCAGTCCGCGGGCACCGCCGGGGCCGCCGGAGGTCGCGAACGAGCCACGTGCGACGCGCACCCGACCGGCACGGTGGGGCCCGGCCGCCCCCGACCGGTGTTCCCCGGCCAGTCTGCTCCCGCCACCGATCTGGCCGAACTTGACGTCGCCTCATAGATGCCTGGGGCATCTAATGAAGATCACGACGCACTCTTCGTCTGCGAGGTCTTCCATGACGGACACCGACACGACGACGAACACCGACACGACGACGAACACCGGCACCACGGCGAACCCGGACCCGGCGCGGGACGAGGGCGCGGCGCCCGCCGTCGCCTTCCCGCAGGACCGGACCTGCCCCTACCAGCCGCCCGCCGGCTACGACCCGCTGCGCGCCGCCCGGCCGCTGACCCGGATCACGCTCTTCGACGGCCGCCCGGCCTGGCTGGTGACCGGGCACACCGCCGCCCGCCGGCTGCTGGCCGACCAGCGGCTGTCGACGGACCGCACCCGCGACGGCTTCCCCGCCACCTCGGCGCGCCTGGCCGCCGTACGCGGGCGCAGGACCGCCCTGCTGGGAGTGGACGACCCCGAGCACCGCGCCCAGCGCAAGATGGTGCTCCCGGAGTTCACCCTCAAACGCGCCGCCGCGCTGCGCCCGCGCATCCGGCGGATCGTCGACGAACGACTCGACGCGATGATCGCCCAGGGCCCGCCCGCCGACCTGGTGACGGCCTTCGCGCTGCCGGTGCCGTCGATGGTGATCTGCGCATTGCTCGGGGTCCCCTACGCCGACCACGACTTCTTCGAGGAACAGTCCCGCCGGCTGCTGCGCGGCCCCCTGCCCGCCGACACGGCGGACGCCCGTGACCGACTGGAGGCGTACCTGGGGGAGTTGGTCGACCGCAAGCGGCGGGCACCCGGCGACGGCCTGCTGGACGACCTGGTCCGGCGGCAGTCGTCCGACGGCGCGATCGACCGCGAGCAGCTGATCGCCTTCGCGGTGATCCTGCTGGTGGCCGGCCACGAGACCACCGCCAACATGATCTCGCTGGGCACCTACGCCCTCCTGACCAACCCCGGCCGGCTGGCCGAACTGCGCGCGGACCCCGCGCTGCTGCCCGACGCCGTGGAGGAGCTGCTGCGCGTCCTGTCGATCGCCGACGGGCTGCTGCGGATGGCCACCGAGGACATCGACGTCGACGGGCAGACCATCCGGGCCGGTGACGGGGTCGTCTTCTCGACCTCCGTCATCAACCGCGACGAGAGTGTCTACCCCGACCCGGACGCCCTCGACTGGCACCGCCCGGCCCGCCACCACGTCGCCTTCGGCTTCGGCATCCACCAGTGCCTCGGCCAGAACCTGGCCCGCGCCGAACTGGAGATCGCCCTGCACACCCTCTTCGACCGGCTGCCCGCGCTGCGCCTGGCCGCACCGGCCGACGAGATCCCCTTCAAACCCGGCGACACGATCCAGGGCATGCTGGAACTCCCCGTGGCCTGGTAGGAGGCTCCGGACATGCGTATCGCCATCGACAAGGACACCTGCATCGGCGCGGGACAGTGCGCCCTGACCGCCCCTGACGTCTTCACCCAGGACGACGACGGCTACAGCACGCTGCGGCCCGGACGGGAGGACGGCGGCGGCAGCGCGCTGGTACGGGAGGCGGCCCGCGCCTGCCCCGTGGGCGCGATCGGCGTCGAGACCGCCGAGGACGCCGAGGACGCCGGGACCCTTCCGGGCGCCCGCTGACATCGGCGCGTCCCCCTTTTGTCGCCGTCCGGTTCCCGTACGAGTCCACGGGCGGGACCGGCGCAACCTCAACCCGGGGCCCGCCCAGTAGGGTTCCTGGGTGAGCGAACAGGCTGGAAGCGGGAGCGACCGGGCCGCGAGGCCCTTCCTCTACGTCGTCGTCTGCGCCGCGGGCGTGGCCGAGGGCGTCGGTGGGTTGATCGACGCGGCGCGGGGGCGCGGCTGGGAGGTCGGGGTCATCGCGACGCCGGTCGCCATGGGCGGCTTCTTCGACGCGGCCGCCGTCGAGGCGCTTACCGGCCGCCCGGTCCGCTCGGCCTGGCGCACGCCGGGCGAGCCGCGGCCCTTCCCGGCGCCCGACGCCGTCGTGGTCGCGCCGGCCACCTTCAACACGGTCAACAAGTGGGCCGCGGGCCTGGCCGACACCCTCGCCGTGGCCACCCTGTGCGAGGCGTGCGGCCTCGGTGTCCCCGTCGCCGTCCTGCCGTGCGTGGCCGACGCACTGGCCTCCCACCCCGCGTACCGGGAGAGCCTGGCCCGGCTGCGCGGCATGGGCGTGCGCTTCGGCGACCCGTACACCGGGGACCCGGGGGAGGACGGCGGGCGCCCGGAGTTCGGCTGGCAACGAGCCCTGGACCTGCTCGAACGGCACTGACCCGGACCAGGTTCCAGCCCGCACGACGACGTACGCTCGCCCTGGTAGCGGTGATCGACGAAGACAGGAGCGGCAACGATGCAGTACGTGAAGCTCGGTTCGACGGGCCTGGACGTGTCGCGGATCTGCCTGGGGTGCATGACCTACGGCGTTCCCGACCGCGGCACGCACGAGTGGACCCTCGACGAGGAGGCCTCGCGCCCGCTGATCCGGCAGGCGCTGGAGGCCGGCATCACCTTCTTCGACACGGCCAACGTCTACTCCGACGGCACCAGCGAGGAGATCGTCGGCAAGGCGCTGGCCGACTTCGCCCGCCGCGACGACATCGTGCTCGCGACCAAGGTGAACGGCCGGATGCGGCCCGGCCCGAACGGCGCCGGACTGTCCCGCAAGGCGATCATGACCGAGATCGACCACAGCCTGCGCCGCCTGGGCACCGACTACGTCGACCTCTACCAGATCCACCGCTTCGACCCGCACACCCCGGTCGAGGAGACGATGGAGGCCCTGCACGACCTCGTGAAGGCGGGCAAGGTCCGCTACATCGGGGCCAGTTCGATGTACGCATGGCAGTTCTCCAAGATGCAGTACACCGCCGAGCGGCACGGCTGGACGAAGTTCGTGTCCATGCAGAACCACTACAACCTCGTCTACCGCGAGGAGGAGCGCGAGATGCTGCCGCTCTGCGCGGACCAGGGCGTCGGCGTGCTGCCCTGGAGCCCGCTCGCCCGCGGCCGCCTCACCCGCGACTGGGACACCGCCACCGAGCGCAGCACCACCGACACCTTCGGCAGCACCCTCTACCAGGAGGGCGACCGCGCCGTGGTCGAGGCCGTCACCCGCATCGCCGGCGAGCGCGGTGTTCCGCGCGCCCAGGTGGCCCTGGCGTGGCTGCTGCACCGGGACACGGTCACCGCGCCCATCGTCGGTGCCTCCCGGCCGGGCCACCTGGAGGACGCCGTGGCGGCGGTCGAACTGACGCTCACCGAGAAGGAGACCGAGGAACTGGAGCGGCCCTACGCGCCGCACCCGATCGCCGGTCACTGACCAGGGGACCGGCGTCTCAGGGGCCGGTGCCCGCGTCCAGGGCGGTGACGGACACCGACGAGGCGTTGCCGCCGACCGGGACCTCGCCGGCCGTCCACTTCACCTTGAGGGGCTCCCGCTCGTCCGGCGGGGTGACGAGCAGCGCCGCTGGGGTGGCCGTGCGGGCCCCGCTGATCTGCGGACTGGAGAACGACAGCCCGGCCCACGCGCTCTTGCCCGGCGTCAGTGTGACCGTGTCGGGGGAGCCCGGCGCCCGCTCGGGGTCCGGGCCCAGCTGCTTGCCGGACGCGTCCACGAAGGCGGCGCCCGGATAGCCGTACACCGTGCAGGTGCGGTCGGAGGTGTTGGTCAGGACGACGGGGAAGTTGCGCTGACCGGCCCCCGGGTCCACGCGGCCGACGGCGGCCCGCAGCTCCGAGGTGTGGCAGCGGGCGTCGGTGCGGGCCGAGGCGGAGGCCGAGCCCGCGGTGTCGGTGGGCTTGGCACCGAGCGACGGCGCGGTGTCGCCGGGCGTCGCGGTACCGCTGCCCGGGTCCGCGCCGACCGTGCGGACGGCCTCGCTCGGCTGCGGGGTGCCGCTCGACGTGGCGCTCTCGTCGCCGCAGGCGGTCAGCAGACCGAGCAGCGCCACCCCGCTCGCGAGCAGGGCCGTCCGGCGCAGTGGCTGGGGCGTGTTCGCCATCGCTTCTCCACACTCCCGTCAGGCTCTCGCGCACGGTCCCGGCGCAGCCGGCGCCCGTACGCCCGTACTGCCGAGTGTCCCGCCGCGCGGTCCGGGAAACGAGGGGGCGCACTCCGCATCGAGGGGGCTCACCGTCGAGCGGGGCTCACTCCTCGTCGTCGAGCAGTCCCAGCTCCGCCCAGATGGTCTTGCCCTCGGCCGTGTGCCGGCTGCCCCAGCGCTGGGTGAGCTGAGCCACCAGGAGCAGACCGCGCCCGCCCTCGTCCCAGGTCCTGGCCCGGCGCAGATGCGGCGCGGTGTGGCTGGTGTCGGAGACCTCGCAGATCAGGGTGGCCGTGTCGTGGATCAGCCGGAGCCGGATCGGCGGGGAACCGTACCGGATGGCGTTGGTGACCAGCTCGCTCACGACCAGCTCGGCGGTGAAGGTGGCCTCCAGCAGGTCCCAGTCGGAAAGCTGTTCGAGGACTTGCTTGCGAACCGGGGCGACCAGGGCCGGGTCGGCCGGGATGTCCCAGGTGGCGACCTGACCGGCGGGCAGTCCCCGGGTCCGGGCCAGCAGCAGGGCCACGTCGTCGGCCGAACTGCCCGACGGCAGGAGGCGGTGCAGCACCCGGTCGCAGGCGGCGTCCAGGGAGTCGGCGGGGGCGGCCAGCGCCTCGCGCAGCAGCGCCTGGCCGGCGTCGGTGTCCCGGTCCCGGCTCTCGACGAGACCGTCGGTGTACAGCGCCAGCACGCTGCCCTCGCGCAGCTCGAGCTCGGCCGACTCGAACGGCAGCCCGCCCACGCCCAGCGGCGGCCCGGAGGGCAGCTCGACCTGCTCGGGCGGACCGTCCGGCGGGACCAGGACGGGCGCCGGGTGTCCGGCCCGGGCCATGGAGCAGCGCCGGGACACCGGGTCGTACACCACGTACAGGCACGTCGCGCCCACCTCGCCCGCCCGGTCGTCGCCGGACTCCTCGGACAGCCGCACCACCAGGTCGTCGAGGTGGGTGAGCAACTCCTCGGGCGTCAGGTCGATGTCGGCGAGGGTGCGCACGGCGGTCCGCAGCCGTCCCATGGTGGCCGAGGCGGGGATGCCGTGGCCGACCACGTCCCCGACGACCATGGCCACCCGCATCCCGGACAGCGGGATGACGTCGAACCAGTCGCCGCCGACGCCCGAGCGGGCCGCGGGGAGGTAGCGGGACGCCGCCTGCACCGCGGCGGTTGGCGGCAGCCACCGGGGCAGCAGGCTGCGCTGCAGGGTCAGCGTGGCCTCGCGCTCGCGCGAGTAGCGGCGGGCGTTGTCGATGCAGACCGCGGCGCGGGCGCTGACCTCCTCGGCCAGCAGCACGTCGTCGTGGGTGAAGGGGTCGGGGCGCCGGAACCGGGTGAAGACCGCGACGCCGAGGGTGGTGCCGCGGGCCTGGAGCGGCACCGACATCGTGGAGTGGATGCCGTACTCCCGCACCCGTCGCAGGCGGGCGGGGTCCCACTGGAGCCAGCGTTCGAGGTCGCCGTAGGCCACCGAGGCCACGATGGCCTGGCCCGAGAGCAGACACTCGGCCTGGGGCGAGCCGGCCGGATAGACGTCCAGCTGCCCGGTCTCGGCCACCGACTGCGGGCAGTCGGCGGAGACCGAGCGGTGCGCGGTGCGGCGCAGGCCGACCGGCGGTTCGACCACGGTGGCGGGCTCGCCGCCGTGCTCGCGCGGGTCCAGCAGGTCGACGCTGACGAAGTCGGCGAGCGGAGGGACGCACACGTCCGCCAGCTCCTGCGCCGTACGGGTGACGTCGAGGGTGGTGCCGATGCGCACGCTGGCCTCGTTGACCAGTTGCAGCCGCTCGCGGGCGCGGTGCTGCTCCGTGAAGTCGTGGGCGCTGACGCACACGCCGAGTACCTGGCCGCCGGCGTCGGTCAGCGGTGCGATACGGGCGTTCCACGCGTGGGCGCGGCTCTGGCCCACGGCCTTGAGACTGGCCTGCATGTCGTGCCGGCGACCGGAGGCCAGCACGCGCCGCATCTGCCGCTCCAGTTCCGCGTTCTGCGGCCGGTCGCCGAAGTCGGTGGCCCGCAGTCCGCGCACACGGTCCGGCGGGAGCCCCAGCAGCCGCGCCATGGCGTCGTTGACCCCGCGCAGCAGGAGCCGGTCGTCGAAGATCATCATGGCGCAGGGCGACTGGGTGAGGGCCGCTCTGACCAGTGGGTCGTCCTCCGGCTCGGGACCGGATCGCAAGGGGGTGACGGCGAGCCACGTGGGTGGGGCGCCGTCCGCCGCCGGTCTGCGGTGCGCGAGCACCCAGACCGACACGGTGTGCCCGTCGCGGTGGCGCAGGTCCAGGGTGCCGCTCCACCGGTCGTCGTCGTGTCCGGGAGGTGTGCCGTCGCGGTCGTCCGCGAGCAGGTCGGCGGCGGGGCGGCCGACGACTTCGGCGGCCGGGTGGCCGAGCAGCAGGCGGGCGCCCTCGTTCCACTCCCGCAAGGTGCCGGAGCCGTCGACGACGGCGCGGGCCGTGGCGGCATCGTCGAACGGGTTGACCGGACTCATCGTCGCCACTCCATTGCGCACACTCACAGTGATCAGCGCGTCACCTTCTTCCCAGCCTAGTGGGTTCGGGCCTCGGGCGGACCCGAACCCACCGGGCACACGGGGACCGGCCGCCGCGCAGGTCACCGCGCGGGCCGGTCGGGGCGGGACAGAAAGTGCTTTCCGTGGCCTTGACGGGCGCGTATGGCTCGACGTCAGAATCTGTTTGTTCGCGATCGCTTGTGAGTACTTCTGAGTTCTGATGAGCCTCGATGAGTTCTGATGAGGGAGATCCGCCATGACGGTCACGCGCAGATCGGTTCTGATCGCCTCCGCCGCCACACCCGCCGCCGGGATGGCGCTCGCCGCCCCGTCGGCGTGGGCCGCGGACGCGACCGGCGGCGCCGCGGGCCGCAGCACCGTCGCCCTGCGCGACGGCTGGCGCTTCCGGCTGGTCGACCTCGACGGCGCGGCCGAGGACACCACGGACGCCGCCGACCCCGCCCACGACGACTCGGCGTGGCGCGAGGTCGCCGTACCGCACGACTGGAGCATCGAGCAGACACCCACCACCGAGCACGGCACCACCAGCGGCACCGGCTTCCTGCCGGGCGGCCTGGGCTGGTACCGCCTCGCCTTCACGCTGTCGCCCGCCCTCGCCGGGAAGCGGATCTCGGTCGAGTTCGACGGCGTCTACATGGACTCCGTCGTCCACTGCAACGGCCGTAAGGCCGGCCACCACCCCTACGGCTACACCGGCTTCGCCCTCGACCTCACCGACCTGGTGCACACCGACGGCCGCACCGAGAACGTCCTCGCGGTGCGGGTGCGCAACCAACTGCCGAGCAGCCGCTGGTACTCGGGCAGCGGCATCTACCGAGAGGCCCGCCTGGTCGTCACCGAGCCGGTGCACGTACCGCGCTGGGGCACGTACGTCACCACACCGCGGGTGGGCGAGGACAGCGCCGTCGTCCGGGTGGAGACGTCGGTGGTGAACGCCTCGGGGACCGCGCGCGAGGTCGAGGTCCGCTCGGTGGTGAAGGACGCGGACGGACGTACCGTGGCCCGCACCGCCTCCACGGTGGACGTCACGGACGCGGCGTCCGAGACCCATGAACTCACCGTCGCCCGCCCGCGGCTCTGGGACTTCGCGAGCCCGCACCGCTACACCCTGCACACCGAACTGCGCGTCGGCGGCCGGACCGTCGACACGTACCGCACTCCCTTCGGCATCCGCACCTTCCGCGTCGACCCCGACGAGGGCTTCCACCTCAACGGCAGGTACGCCAAGATCAAGGGCGTCGACCTGCACCACGACCTCGGCGCGCTCGGCGCCGCCGTCAGCGTCGACGCGATCCGCCGCCAGATGACGATCATGAAGTCGATGGGTGTCAACGCCTTCCGCACCTCGCACAACCCGCCCTCGCCCGAGATGATCGAGGTCTGCGAGGAGATGGGCATCATCATGCTGGTGGAGGCCTTCGACTGCTGGCGCACCGGCAAGAACCGCTACGACTACGGACGGTTCTTCGACGAGTGGTGCGAGAAGGACGCCACCGAGATGGTGCTCGCCGCCCGCAACTCGCCCGCCGTCGTCATGTGGTCCATCGGCAACGAGGTCCCCGACTCCACCGCCACCGCCGGACTCGCCATGGCCGACCGGATCATCGACGCCATCCGCGCCGCCGACGACACCCGCCCCCTGGTCATCGGCTCCGACAAGTACCGCCGGCTGCCCGCAAAGGGCTCCGCGGCCGACCTCATGCTGGCCAAGCTGGACGGACTCGGCCTCAACTACAACACCGCCAAGTCGGTGGACGACCTGCACGCGGCCTACCCGCACCTGTTCCTGTTCGAGTCCGAGTCGTCCTCCGAGACCTCCACGCGCGGCACCTACCAGGAGCCCGAGCACCTGAACACCGGCGAGAACCACACCCCGGGCGGGCGGGCCACCTCCTCCTACGACAACAACCTCGCCTCCTGGACGATGAGCGGCGAGTACGGCCACAAGAAGGACCGGGACCGCAGGTGGTTCGCCGGGCAGTTCCTGTGGTCCGGCATCGACTACATCGGGGAGCCCACGCCGTACGACGTCTTCCCGGTGAAGGCGTCCTTCTTCGGCGCGGTCGACACGGCCGGGTTCCCGAAGGACATGTACCACCTGTTCCGCAGCCAGTGGACGGACGAGCCGATGGTCCACCTGCTGCCGACGACGTGGAACCACCGCGAGGGCGACACCGTCGAGGTCTGGGCGTACACCAATGTCGACACCGTCGAGCTGTACCTGAACGGGAATTCGCTCGGCACCCGCCGCTTCGACACCAAGAAGACCGTCGACGGCCGGACCTACCTGGAGACCACCGAGGCCACCGGCGACGACAAGACCTTCACCGACGGCCCCCACCCCGGCAGCTACACCAGCCCGAACGGCAGCGCGGGCAAGCTGCACCTGACCTGGCGGGTGCCCTTCGAGGCGGGCGAGCTGAAGGCCGTCGCCCGGCGCGGCGGCAGGGCGGTCGCCACCGACGTCCTACGCACCGCCGGGGCGCCGCACGCCCTGCGCCTCACCCCGGACCGCGAGAGCGTCGACGCCGACGGCCGCTCCCTGGTCTTCGTCACCGCCGAGGTGGTCGACCGGCACGGGGTGGTGGTGCCGGGCGCCGAGCACCTGATCTCCTTCGACGTCGCGGGCGGCTCGCTGGCCGGGCTCGACAACGGCCGCCAGGAGAGTGCCGAGCGCTACCAGGCGAGCACCCGCACCGCCTTCCACGGCAAGGCGCTGGCGATCGTCCGGTCCGCCACCCGCCCGGGCGCCGTCCGCGTGACCGCCCGCGCGGACGGACTGCGCACCGGCACGGCGACGGTCCGCGCCCGGCGGGCCGCGGACCGGGCGACCACACCGGCCCCGGAGTTCCGCCCCGAGCACCCCGCTCCCGTGGACCACCCGCACGCGGACGCGAGCTACTCCGGCCGACCCGACACCCTGCCCGCCGCCGTGCTCGACGGCGACCCGGCCACCGGCTGGTCCAACGGCTTCCACAAGGCGGCCACGGCCCTGCTGCCCGCCTTCGACGGGGCCCGCGCCGAGGACTGGATCTCGGTCGACCACGGGCGCACGCGCGCCTACGACCGGGTCGAGGTCTCCTTCACCGTGGACGACGGGCACAGCCTGCCCGCGACCGTCGAGGTGGACGTCTGGGACGGCCGGGCCTGGCGTGCGGCGAAGGAGGTGCGGACCGACTGGGCCACCGCCTCCGACACGCCCACGGTCATCGGCTTCCGGCCGCTGCGGGGCTCCCGGGTCCGCCTCACGCTGACCAGCCGTCACCCCGGCGAGGCGCGGGGAGCGATCCGCGTCAGCCGTCTGGAGGCACCCGCCGCCTGAGCCGCCGTAGCACGGTCCGGACGGGAGCCGGTGGGGAAACCGGTCCCGTCCGGACCGTTGACGGCGTGTCATGTCTGCCACAAGCATGGCCTGCGACCGTATTTGGGAGCGCTCCCATTCCGGCGAGCGCCACCTCCCCCGAGGAGCCCGGACGTGAAAAGACGCAGAACCGCGCTCGTCTCCCTGACGGCACTGCTGGCGGCGGCTGTCACCGCGCTGCCCGCCGCCCCGGCCGGCGCCGAGGAGACCGAGCAGGTCAGGAACGGCACCTTCGACAACGGCACCGACTCCTGGTGGACGAGCAGCAACGTCACCGCGGCCGTGACCGACGGCCGGCTGTGCGCCGACGCCCCCGGCGGCACCGCCAACCGCTGGGACGCCGCCGTCGGGCAGAACGACATCACCCTGGTCGCCGGGGAGTCGTACAAGTTCTCCTTCACCGCCACCGGTACGCCCGCCGACCACGTGGTCCGGGCGATCGTCGGCCTGTCGGTGTCCCCGTACGACACCTACTACGAGATCAGCCCGCAGCTGAGCGTCTCGGGCAACTCCTACTCGTACACCTTCACCTCGCCCGTCGACACCACCCAGGGCCAGGTCGGCTTCCAGCTCGGCGGCACGCCCGACGCCTGGCGGTTCTGCGTGGACGACGTGTCCCTGCTGGGCGGCGTGGCGCCGGAGCCGTACGTGCCGGACACCGGGCCGCGGGTGCGGGTCAACCAGGTCGGCTACCTGCCGTCGGGGCCGAAGAACGCCACGCTCGTCACCGACGCGACCACCCGCCTGCCCTGGCAGCTGAAGAACGACGCCGGACGGGTCGTCGACCACGGCTGGAGCGCGCCCCGGGGTGTCGACGCCTCCTCCGGGCAGAACGTGCACTCGATCGACTTCGGCCGCTACAAGAAGCGCGGCGAGGGCTACACCCTGGTCGCCGACGGCGAGACCAGCCGCCCCTTCGACATCGGCACCGCCGCCTACGAGCGGCTGCGCCTGGACTCCGCGAAGTACTACTACACGCAGCGCAGCGGCACCGCGATCAGCGACGAACTCCGCCCCGGCTACGGACGCCCCGCCGGACACGTGGGCACCGCGCCCAACCAGGGTGACACCGAGGTGCCCTGCCAACCCGGCGTGTGCGACTACACCCTCGACGTCTCCGGCGGCTGGTACGACGCCGGCGACCACGGCAAGTACGTCGTCAACGGCGGCATCTCCACCTGGGAGCTGCTCAGCACCTACGAGCGCTCGCTGCACGCCCGCACCGGGCAGCCCGCGAAACTCGGCGACGGCTCGCTCGACATCCCCGAGAGCGGCAACAAGGTGCCGGACATCCTCGACGAGGCCCGCTGGGAGCTGGAGTTCCTGCTGAAGATGCAGGTGCCGCAGGGACAGCCGCTGGCCGGGACGGCCCACCACAAGATCCACGACGAGCAGTGGACCGGGCTGCCGCTGCTGCCGAGCGACGACCCGCAGAAGCGCGAGCTGCACCCGCCGACCACCGCGGCGACCCTGAACCTGGCGGCGACGGCCGCGCAGGCCGCCCGCCTCTACCGGCCCTACGACCGGCAGTTCGCCGCGAAGGCGCTCGACGCCGCCCGCACCGCCTGGGCCGCGGCGCTCGCCCACCCGGACCTGCTCGCCGACGAGAACGACGGTATCGGCGGCGGCGCCTACCCGGACGGCGAGGTCGCCGACGAGTTCTACTGGGCCGCGGCCGAGCTGTACCTGACGACGGGCGAGCGGGACTTCGAGGAGTACGTGCTGGACTCCCCGGTGCACACCGCCGACATCTTCGGCCCGATCGGCTTCGACTGGGCGCGCACCGCGGCCGCCGCCCGCCTGGACCTGGCGACGGTCCCCAGCCGGCTGCCCGGCCGGGACCGGGTCCGCCGCTCCGTCGTCCGGGGCGCCGACGGCTACCTCGCCACGCTGAAGGCGCACCCGTACGGCATGCCCTACGCACCCGAGGGCAACGTGTACGACTGGGGCTCCAGCCACCAGATCCTGAACAACGCGGTCGTCCTCGCCGGCGCCTACGACATCACCGGCGGCTCCAAGTACCGTGACGGGGCCGTGCAGAGCATGGACTACATCCTGGGCCGCAACGCGCTGAACATGTCGTACGTCACCGGATACGGCGAGGTCAACGCGCACAACCAGCACAGCCGCTGGTACGCCCACCAGCTCGACCCCGCCCTGCCCGCGCCGCCCGACGGCACCCTGTCCGGCGGTCCGAACTCGAGCATCCAGGACCCCTACGCACAGAGCAAACTCCAGGGCTGTGTCGGCCAGTTCTGCTTCATCGACGACATCCAGTCCTGGTCGACCAACGAGCACACCATCAACTGGAACGCCGCGCTGGCCCGGATCGCCTCCTTCGTGGCGGACCAGGGCTGACCGGCTGACCCCGCCCCCGTCGAGGGCCGCGCCGCTTCCGCGGGAGAAAACGGAATGCCGGTGCGGCCCTCTCGGCATGCCGGAGTTTCTGACCTTCTTTCAAAGGCCGCCGATGTTGCCCGGTCGCCTTGTTGACCATGAGTGGTTTGTGCGAGAGTGAAGCACCCGTGCGGGGGGTAAAGGCCGGGTCTCGCACGCGCTTTGACGGGCCGGGTCCGATTTCGCCATGGCGAATTCACACCTCCCGCGCTCCGCCCAAGAGGTACACACCAATCCGTGGGTCCTTTTCGGCGATCGGAACTTCTGAGTCGCCTGCGCGTGGGAAGGAACATCTCAGTGCCCACCCCCCACCCCCCTCGGCCCGCCTACCCGCCCTCCGGCGGGGACCCCGGGGAGTCCGACGAGTTGCTGGCCGCGCGGCTCCGGGACGGCCCGGAGACCGAGACCGCCCGGATCGCCGCGCTGCTGATGGCCCGCCACTGGCAGCCCGCGCACGACTACGCGACCATCTGCCTCGCCACCTCGGCCCAGGTCACCGCCATGGTCACCGCCGCCGCCTGGCACCGGGTGCTGGCCCGGCTCGCCGAGGGCGAACCGGCCACCGCGCTGCGCCCGCGGCTGCTGGTGGCCGTGCGCGACACGGTCCGCCAGTGGTCCGCCGACGACGCGATATCCGGTGCCCTGCCGCAGTTGCTCAAACCCGCCGGCGGACGGGGTATGAGGGCGGCGAAGTCCTTGACCCCGGAAAACCGCACGCTGGCCGCCCGGGCATTCGCGTCTCTTCCCGGACCGGCCCGTTGTTTGCTGTGGCACACGGAGGTCGAAGGCGAGTCGATAAGTGTCCCGGCCGGCCTGCTGGGCATGGACACCGACACCGCGTCGGCCACTCTCGAACAAGCGCGTGAGAAATTCCGCGAGGGTTGTCTGCACGCCCACCGGCAGCTGGCGCCGAGCCAGGACTGCCGCTTCCACAGCCGGCTGCTCGACGTCCCGATCCGCCGGGGCGGCGCCCTGCTGCCGGATGTCCGCAAACATCTCGCGGACTGCCGTCACTGCCGGCACGCCGCCGACCAACTCGGCCACTTCGAGCGCGAGCTGGGCACGCTGATCGCCGAGGCGGTGCTCGGCTGGGGCGCCCGGCGCTATCTCGACTCCCGTCCGACGCGGGCGACGCTGGGCGCCCTGGCCAAGGGCGCCGCCCGGCACCGCGGCGCACGCCCCGGGCTGCTGGCCCGGATTCCGGTGCCCGTGCGCAGGGGGCAGGGCAGGCCGCGTTCCGGACGGTCGTTGCTCAGACAGTTCGGCGCCGCCTCCGCCGGGGTGCTGGCCGTCGTGCTCGTGGTGAGCGTGTGGTCGTACGACGGCGGCAGTGCCGATCCGGCCGCCTCCACCAGCGCCGTGGACGGTGACGGCGAGACGTCCGCCACGAGCCGCCCGAAACCGCCCGACGCGGCCGGGATGCCCACGGCGGCGGACCGCGCCCGGCTGCGCAACGTCGGTGCCGGCCTCTGCCTCGACGTCCGGGGCGAGCCGAAGGCCGGGGCGGGTGCCCGGCTGGCCGAGTGCTCCGAGGCGTGGACCCAGCAGTGGACCCACGAGGACGACGGGCTGCTGCGCAGCGTCGCCGACCCGGGGCTGTGCCTGGACTCGCGGGCGGACGCCGGTGTCGTCATCCTCGGTACCTGCGCCGACGAGGGCACCGAGCGCGGCGACGACGTGCGCTACGACCTCACCGGCCGGGGCGAGTTGGTGCCGCGCGGGCAGAAGCTGCTCGCGCTCGCCGCCACCACCGGTGCCCCGGACGCCGACATCGTCGTCAAGGTGCACGACGGCTCCGAGGCCCAGCGCTGGCGCACCGACCCGGTGCCGACGGCGGAGGGCTCCCTGTCGATCGCCCGCACCGACGCACCGGGCGCGCGGGCCGTGGAACTCTCCGGCGGCTGAGGGGCCCCGCACCTTCCGAGGGGACGGTGCCGCCGTCCCCTCACACCGGGTCCTCGACCAGGTCGGCGGGGCCCGGTGTTGCCGGTGAGGCGTGTCCGGACAGGGCCAGGGTGAGGTCCAGTTCGGCGAGCAGGCAGCGGATCACGTGCTCGACGCCGGCCTGGCCGTCCAGGCCCAGTCCGTAGACGTAGGGGCGGCCCAGGAGAACCGCACGGGCGCCGAGCGCGAGCGCCTTGAAGACGTCGTCGCCGGTGCGCACGCCGCTGTCGAACAGCACGGTCAGCCGGTCGCCGACCGCGTCCACCACGCGCGGCAGGGCGTCGGCCGCCGCGACGGAACCGGCCACCTGACGGCCGCCGTGGTTGGAGACGACCACGCCGTCCATCCCGGCGTCGGCGGCGAGCCGGGCGTCGTCCGGGTGCAGGACGCCCTTCAGCACGATCGGACCGTCCCAGTTCTCCCGCAGGAACACCAGGTCGGGCCAGGACTTGGCGGGATCGGAGAACATGCCGACGAAATGCATCACCGCCGCGTTCGGATCCTCGTGCACCGGCTTGGCCAGACCCGCCCGGAAGGCGGGGTCCGAGAAGTAGTTGGCGGTGCCCACCCCGTGCAGGAACGGCAGGTACGCCTGGTCGAGGTCGCGCGGACGCCAGGACAGCAGCGGCGTGTCCAGCGTGACGAACAGCGCCGTGTACCCGGCCGCCCGGGCGCGGCCCAGGAAGCTGCGCGCCACCTCGCGGTCCTTCGGCCAGTAGAGCTGGAACCAGCGCTCGGCGTCGCCCATCGCCTCCGCGACCTGCTCCATGGGCGTGCTGGATGCGGAGGACAGGATGTACGGCACGCCCTGCGCGGCCGCGGCCCGGGCGGCGGCGGGCTCCGCGTCCGGATGCATGATCGACAGGACGCCGACCGGCGCCAGCGCCAGCGGTGCGGGCAGGTCGCGCCCGAGCACTTCGACGCGCAGGTCGCGTTCGTGCACGTCACGCAGCATGCGCGGGACGATCCGGCGCCTGGCCAGCGCCGCCCGGTTGGCGCGGGCCGTGCTGCCGTCGCCCGCGCTGCCCGCGACATACCCGAAGGGGCCGGGGCCGAGGCGCCGTTCGGTGAGTTCCTCCAGCCGGGTCAGGTCGGTGGGCAGCCGAGGCACCGCGCCCGTCATGCCGTTCAGATAGATCTCGTACTGGAAGTCCGCCCAGTGCTTCGGCATCCCACGTCCGCCTCTCGTCGTCGAGCTCGCGCTGCGGGCACCATACCCGCGGGTATGCCGGGGGTGGCCGACAGGGTCGGCGGGCCTGTTTCAGGGGTGTTTCAGGCCTATTGGCGAAGGCGCGGATCACGCCATCAGGCCAGTTCCGGTCGCAATAATCGATCAAGAAACGCCCAGTTCCGGACTTGGAACGTTCTAATTTCGTGACTTCACGCCACTGATTCAATACGCAAGGTTACCGAAACCCGTGGGGTCGAGATGAGTTTCGGTGGCGGACTCGGCAGACTCGCGCTCGCCGTTCCGACACCGACCGGGCCGGGCCGGCACCACCCTCGAAACGAGCGGAAGGATGCACACAATGCGGAACACCGCGCGCTGGGCAGCGACTCTGGGCCTGACGGCCACCGCCGTCTGCGGGCCCCTCGCCGGGGCCTCCCTCGCCTCCCCGGCCACCGCCCCCGCGTCGCTCTACGCCCCCTCGGCCCTCGTGCTGACCGTGGGGCACGGAGAGAGCGCTACCACCGCCGCACCCCTGCGCGCGGTCACCCTGACCTGCGCCCCGACGGCCTCCGGCACCCACCCCGCGGCCGGTGCGGCCTGCGCCGAACTGCGCGCGGCGCACGGGGACCCGAGCGCGCTGGCCGCCGAGGACACGGTGATGTGCACGCGGGAGTACGCCCCCGTGGTCGTCACCGTCGACGGGGTCTGGCAGGGCCGGCGCCTCTCCTACGAACGCACCTTCGCCAACGAGTGCGTGAAGAACGCGGGAAGCGCGAGCGTCTTCACGTTCTGAGGACCGGGTCCGCCGGGACCGTGCGGCGTGACCGGCGGCTCGCTACTGGGGAGTGCGAGCCGCCGCCGTACGGGTCCCGCGGGCCCGCACCGGGGGCGGCGGACGGAGTGGGGCCGTCCGCCGCCCTCCCGGACCGGAGAGCTGCGGCCCCGGACCCGTCCGGTCAGTCCTTCGCGTCCGGCCCGTCGCCGGCGCCGGACGACCGGGCCCGGTGACTGGTGTCGCACCACGGATAGCGCCGGCTGCGCCGGCACGTGCACAGCGCCACCCGGAAGCGGTCGGAGGACACCGTCGTCCCGTCCTCCAGCTCCACCTCCACCGGCCCTTCCACCAGCAGCGGCCCCCGGCGCTGGACCTTGATCCGGCGCGGGGCGTCCGGCGGGCGCGGGGTGTCAGACGGGGAGTTCGGCACGGACCACCACCAACTCCTCCTCGTAGTCGGCCACGGACAGCAGCCCGCGCTGCCGCAGCCAGCGCTCCCGGCCGCGCAGCACGGGGCCGAACGCGATCCGCCGCCGCCGGATCACCGCGGCCTTCAGGCCCGCCTCGCGCAGCAGCCCCTCGGTCCTCGCGGGATCGCTGAGCGCCGACTGCACGAGCAGCAGCACCCCGCCGGGGCGCAGCAGCCGGGGCGCCTCCAGGCAGATCCGGTCCAGGACCATCCGGCCGTCGTGGCCCGCGTCCCAGGCCCGCGCGGCACCACGCGGCCGTCGGCCGGAGGCGGGCGCCGGCACATACGGCGGATTGGCCAGCACCAGGTCGAACGACTCACCGCGTACGGGTGTGAAGAGGTTGCCGTGCCGGACGCGGATCCGCAGTCCGGCACGGGCCGCGTTGAGCCGCGCGGCGCACACCGCGCGCCAGGACACGTCCACCGCGGTCACCCGGCCGCCGCGCCGTGCCGCCGCCAGGGCGAGGGCGCCCGTGCCGGTCCCCACGTCGAGCACGGCCGCGCCCGGCGGGAGCGACTCGTCGGACAGCGCCCCGGCCAGCAGGGCGGTGTCCTCCTGAGGGGCATAGACGCCCGGTAGCACCATGAAATTCACGGACCCCAGGTACCCCGGCCGTCACGAAATATGAGAGATTTCTCCCTGCGTGCGGCGAGGGGCGGGCAGGGGCGTACGCAGGGACGACCTTCCCGCGCGCCAGTCGGCGAGCAGCCGGGCGCCGAGGCGCTCTTCGAGGTACCCGGTGGCGTCGATGCCGAACACGACGTCCGCCGCGAGCTGCGGCTCCTGCTCCAGCAGCCCGTCGATGACCTCGTGCCGCACGATCTGCTCGTGCACCGCGTCGGCCTCGACGTGCTCGTCGTAGAAGTGTTCGGCGGCCGGACCGGCACCGGTGCGGCGCATCGCCTCGGCGAGCCGCCGGGAACCGGGGGACGAGGTGATCTCCACTGCCGCGAAGTGCCCCACCAGCGCGCCGCGCAGCGACCGGTGCAGGCCGAACAGGGACATCATGTTCACCGTGGCCAGGCACTCGGCCGAGGCCGCGTCGAGATGGGCCCCGTACGTCGTGTCCAGGTCCAGGTCCGTCATCAGGTCGGCGAACAGGCGGGCGTGCACCCGGTCGGCGCGCCCGCCGCCGTACTCGTCGAACTCCACCGCCGCCATCGCCGCCTTCGCGCGGCCCCACAGCCGGGGCAGCACCCAGGCGTGCGGGTCGGCCTCCTTCAGGTGGTACAGCGAGCGCTGGGCCGCGTACTCGCGCAGCTGCCACAACTCGCCCTCGTCCCGCAGGAAGTGGCTGACCCCCTTGCCGTGGACCGGCTCGACGAGCAGCGCCCCGACCGCGTCCGCGACGCTGTCGTGCACGGGGGTGCCGGCCCGCAGGGCGGCCAGGAAACGCCGCTCGAGACCGGCCCGGACGCCCAGCAGGCCGGGGTCCCACTCGAGGTCGGGGCGCACACCCGCGAAACCGCGGTAGTGCAGCTCGTAGCACTGGTACAGGGCGAGCTGGAGGTCGTCGCCGTACACGGGCGCGGCGGCGACGGCCTCGGGGGAGGGCAGCGGGCCCGTGCCGAGCAGATGTGCGCCGACGGCCTCGGAGACCGGTCCCCGCGCCGTCGGCAGCTGTGGTCCTTCGCGGTCGTACTCCATGCGCCGCGAGTACCCGGACGGCGCCGTGGCACCCCCGGCCGCGTGGAGCGGCACTCACTCGCCCTCGGCGTCCTCCTGGGCACCGGTGTTCGGCGAGGTGGCGTCACCGGCCTCGCCCCGGTGCTCGCCCTCGTCGGACTCCGCGTCGCGGGGCCTGGCCTCCTCGATCTCGCGCAGCACCTCCTCGATGGCGGTCTCGGGCTGCTTGTGGTCGTGCTCGCCGTTGTGGGACACGGGGTCCTCCTTCTCTCCTCGTACGGGTCGTGCCGGGGATCGCTCAGCCGGGGATCGCTCAGTTCGACGTGGCCGCCAGGCGCAGCGGCACCGGCGCCGGGGGAGCGGCCTCGTCGCTGCGGCGGACGACCTCGGCCCACCAGGACGGGCCGTCCTCGATGTGGCGCAGCAGGACGCCCTCGCGGATCGCCCAGGGGCAGAGCGTCACCGACTCCAGGCCGGTCAGCTTCATCGCCGTGTGCCCCACCACGGCGCCGGCCAGACTCTGCGCCGCGCGCGGCGCAGAGATGCCCGGCAGCCGGGCCCGCTCGGGGGCGGACAGCGCGGCCAGCCGGCCCACCGCGTCCCCCAGGTCCGAGCAGAGCATCCGCCGCTCGGTGAAGGGCCCGTGCCGGCCCGGCGGGGCCCCGCACAGCCGCCCCAGCTGCTGGAAGGTCCGCGAGGTGGCCACCGCGGTCCGCGGTCCCTCCCAGCGGATCCGCGCCGCGACGTCCCTCAGCTGGTGACGGACCCTGCGGCGCAAGGCCCTGACCTGGTCCCGCGACGCCGGGTCCTGGCCGCCCGCCAGGAACTCGTGGGTGAGCCGGGCCGCGCCCAGCGGCAGCGAGGCCACGAAGCCGGGCAGCCGGCCACGCCCGAACGCGACCTCCAGCGAGCCGCCGCCGATGTCGAGCAGGGCGAGCGGTCCGGCCCGCCAGCCCATCCACCGCCGGGCCCCGAGGAACGTCAGCTCCGCCTCCACCTCGCCCGGCAGCGTGCACAGCGGCACGCCGGTGCGGGTGTGGACGGTGCGTAGCACCTCACGCCGGTTCGGCGCGGCACGCACCACCGCGGTCGCGAAGGCCAGCGGCCCCGAAGCGCCCCAGCGGTCCGCGGTCAGGCTCGCGTCGGCGACCGCCTCGACGAGCCGCTCCACGGCCTCCTCCGGGACCGGCCCACCCGGCCTGACCTGCTCCGACAGCCGCAGCCGCCACTTCGCGGTGTGCACCGGAAGCGGGACGCCGCCCTCGGCGTCCGCCACCATGAGCCGGACCGTGTTCGATCCCACGTCCACCACGCTGATACGCATGAGGGCAACAGGTACCCATTTGAGCGCCGATCAGGCCAGCTGTCGCCGCACCAACTCGTGCAGCCGGCCGCCGGTGTCCGCCAGCAGCCGGACGGGCGGGCCCTGCTGGGCGACCTTGCCGTCCTCCATCACGATCACACGGTCGGCGTCGAGCACCGTGGACAGACGGTGCGCGATCACGATCCGGGTGGCGTTGAGCGCCTTGGTGGACTCGATCACCGTCCGCTGCGTCTCGTTGTCCAGGGCGCTGGTCGCCTCGTCGAAGAAGAGGATGCGCGGCCGGCGGATCAGCGCCTGAGCGATCATCAGCCGCTGTCGCTGGCCCCCGGAGACCGCCCCGCTGCCCGACACGATCGTGTGCAGGCCCATCGGCATCCGCTTGATGTCCTCGGCGAGCCCCGCCATCTCGGCCGCCGCCATCGCCTCCTCGGGCGTGTACGGCTCGGTCCCGCAGATGACGTCCAGGATCGAGCCGGTGAACGGCTGCGCGTGCTGGAGCACCACCCCGCACTGCCTGCGTACCGCCGACTGGTCCAGCGCCGCCAGGTCCTGGCCGTCGTACAGGACGCTGCCCGACAGGGGCCGGTCGAAGCCGATCAGCAGCCTCAGCAGCGTCGACTTGCCGCAGCCGCTGGGGCCGACGACCGCCACGAACTCGCCGGGCCGCACCTCGAAGGACACGTCGTCCAGGACCAGCGGCCCGTCGTCGGTGTACCGGAAGGACAGCCGACGCGCCTCGATCGCCCCCGACAGCGGCCCCGGCCGGGTGCTCGCCGTGCGCACCTCCGGCGTCGCGTCCAGGACCGGCCGGATCTCCTCGAACAGCGGCAGCGCCGCCACGCCCGACACGAACGCTCCGGTCAGCTGGGTGACCGAGGTCAGCAGCATCGTCACCGAGGCGTTGAAGGTGAGGAACTCCGCCGCCGACATCGAACCCCGCGCCGGACCGGCGAGCAGCATGAACATCAGCAGCGTGCACAGCGGCAGGTACACCGCGCCGAGCACCGCGTTCAGGTTCTTGATCCGCCCCGCCCGCTGCTGCAGCTCCCGGCTGTGCGCGAACCGCTCCGCCCATGCCGCGTAGGCGTAGTTCTCGGCCGCCGCCACCCGCAGCTTGGGCAGCCCGCGCAGGGTCTGGAACGCCTGGTTGTTCAGTTTGTTGGTGAGCTTGACCAGCCGCCGCTGCCAGCGCACCTGCCACAGTCCGAGGCCCAGGAAGACCCCGGCGACGACCACCAGCATGCCGAGCGCCGCCAGCGCCATCGGCACGCTGTACCAGAGCAGCAGCCCCAGGTTCATCGCCCCGACGGTCACCGACTGGGCCACCGTCGGGCCCACCCCCGCCAGCAGTCGGCGGATCGCGCTGATGCCCATGGCCGCGCTCGCCAGCTCACCGGTGGAACGCTCGGTGAAGAACCTCGTCGGCAGCCGCAGCAGCCGGTCCCAGACGGCGGGCTGGAGCGTCGCCTCGATCCGGCCCTCCAGGCGCAGGATGGTCAGGTTCTGCAGCAGCATGAACGCCGCCGCGACGACACTGCTCAACATCACCGCGAGACACACCTGCACGATCAGCCCGGTCTGTGCCTTCGGCACGAACTCGCCGAGCACCCGGCCCGTCGCGACCGGTACCAGCGCGCCGAGGGCCACCGTCACCAGACCGGCGAGCAGCAGGGACGTCAGGTCCCGGCGCGTGCCCGCCAGGCAGAACCGCAGCAGCCGCAGCGGACTCGGCCGGCGCTCCGGCAGCGGAGGGTAAAACATCACCGCGCGCGGCTCGAACTCCCCGGCGTTCGCCTTCTCCACCGGTGTCTCACGACCGGTCGCCGGATGCACGGCCACATAGCCCCCGCGCCGCCACAGCAGCGCCACCGGCGCCCCCGACAGGGTGCGGTGCCCGACCAGCGGCCCCACGTCCTCCCGCCACCAGCGGTCCTCCAGCCGCACCGACCTGGTCCGCACGCGCGAGGCGAGCGCGATGCGCTCCACCGGGTCGAGCCGGTCGCTCTCGGTGCCGTTCCGGGCCGGCTCGGCGAGCGGGATACCGGCGGCGCGCGCGACCAGTGCGCAGGCCGCGTAGGTGGCGTCGGCGTCGGCGGACGTGGTGCGCCGCGCCGACCCCTTGCCGATGGAGGCCAGCAGTGTCCGGTCGGCCTGGGCGCGCACCGCCTCACCGGCCTTGATGCCGGCCGCCGTCCGGGTCTCGTGGGTGCGCTCCAACTGCTCGATCCAGCGGTCCAGGGTGGTCAGCAGCCGGTACTGCTGGTCTACCAGGCTCTGCCACAGCGCCGGGTCCATCAGCAGGTCGGCGGCCGCCTCCTCGCCGTACACCGCCCCGTACTGCACGCTGCCCGGCGGGACCTGCATCCAGAACACGTCGTCGTCGGTGGGTGCGGCGGCCCGCTCGCCGGCCATCGGCGCCTGGAAGAGGACGGTGAGGCCGCGGCCCACGCCGAGGGCGAGGGCGTACTCCAGCGGGCTCGTCGTCGGCGGCACGTACTGGGGGTTGCCGTAGGCGTCGTAGGACCATGTCTGGGTGTTCGCCGGCTGGTACAGCTCGCGCAGTGCGATGCGGTGCACCACGCAGTCCCGCAGCGGGCGTGCCACCAGGGTGTGCTGCGGCCCGGCGACCGGGCCGAGCAGCACCGAGCCCGCCTCCAGGCGGCCCAGGTGGTGCCAGTGGCCCTGCTCCCCGGCGTCGACCGCGAACAGGTCCACCGCGCCGGACGCCACCAGCCACAGCACCTGCGGCCCCTCCAGGTCGAGGCGGTTGAACCCGGCGCAGTCGACGCGCGTGCCCAGCGAGCCGAGCGCCCCCAGGACCAGGTCGCCCTGTCCCTCGTGCACGGTCGTCATCTCAGCGCTCCCTGACCAGCGCCGCGTAGGTGCCACCACGCGCCACCAGTTCCTCGTGCCGCCCGCGCTCCACCACCGTGCCGTGCTCCAGGACGACGATCTCGTCGCTGTCCCGCACGGTGCTGAGCCGGTGCGCGATCACCACGCAGGCGCAGCCGCGCCGGCGCAGGTTGTCCATGACCACCAGCTCGGTCTCCGCGTCCAGCGCGCTGGTCACCTCGTCCAGGACGAGGATGCTCGGCCGGCGCACCAGGGCCCGCGCGATCTCCAGGCGCTGGCGCTGCCCGCCGGAGAAGTTGCGGCCGTCCTGCTCGACCGGGCTGTGGACGCCGCCCGGCCTGCGCATCACCACGTCGTACAGCGCGGCGCCCTTCAGCGCGTCCACCACGGCGTCGTCGGGGATCGACGGGTCCCACAGCGCCACGTTGTCGCGCACCGAGCCCTCGAACAGGAACACGTCCTGGTCGACGAAGGAGACGGAGGAGGCCAGCGCCCCGCGCGGGATGTCGTCGAGCCGCTGCCCGTCGATGCGGATCACGCCGTCCCACGGCGCGTACAGGCCCGAGATCAGCCGCGACACCGTCGACTTGCCGCTGCCCGAACCACCGACCAGGGCCACCTGCTGCCCCGGCCCGACGGTCAGGTCGAATCCGGTGAGCAGGGGCTTGTCGAGCGGGTTGTAGCCGAAGGAGATGTTCTGCAATTCCACGTGGCCGCGCAGTCGGCGGGTGGAGTCGCCGCCGCCGGGGCGGTCGTAGAGCGGGTCCGCCCGGAAGTTCTCCACGTCCTTCAGCCGGGCCACGTCGGCCGCGAAGTCCTGGATGCGGCCCGCGACGCCGTTCAGCCGGGTCAGTGGGGCTGTGAAGCGGACCACCAGCGCCTGGAAGGCGACCAGCAGACCGACCGAGATGTGGCCCTCGACCGCGCGCATGCCGCCGATCCACAGGATCAGCCCGCTGTTCAGCGTCGCAAGCGTCGGCGCGACCACGCCCAGCCAGGCACCCGGCACCCCGAGCCGCTGCTGCTCCTCCAGGGTGGTGGCGTGCTGGCCGGCCCACTTGCGGAAGTAGCCGTCCTCGCCGCCGGTCGCCTTCATCGTCTCGATCAGCTGGAGACCGGTGTAGGCGGTGTTGGTCAGCCGCGCCGTGTCCGCCCGCAGCTTCGCCGTACGGGTCGCGCGCAGCCGGATGACGACCCGCATCGCGAGGATGTTGAGCAGCGCCACGCCGATGCCGACGAAGGTGAGCTGCGGGTCGTACGTGTACAGCAGCACGGCGTACAGGACGACCACGATCGCGTCCACGCCCGCCGCGGCGAGGTCGCGGGCCAGTGTCTCGGCGACCGCGTCGTTGGACTGCAGCCGCTGCACCAGGTCGGCAGGGCTGCGCTGGGAGAAGAAGGTCACCGGCAGCCGCAGCAGGTGCCGCAGGAAGCGGGCGCTGGAAAGGGTGGAGGAGATGATGCGACCGTGCAGCAGGTTGGCCTGCTGGAGCCAGGTCAGCACCACCGTGAGCAGCACGCAGGTACCCATCGACGCGAACAGCACGCCGAGCAGCGAGGTCTGCCCCCCGATCAGGAACATGTCGATGTAGGTGCGGCTGAGCGCGGGCACCGCCGCGCCGACCGCCACCAGGAGCAGGCTCGCCAGTACGGCGGCGGGCAGGGTCCCGGCCGTGCCGCGCAGCCGGGCGGGCATCGCGCCGAGCACGCCCGGCTTGCGGCCGCCGCGGGTGAAGTCCTCGCCCGGCTCCATGGTCAGCACGACTCCGGTGAAGCTGCCGTCGAAGTCCTCCAGGGACACGAAACGGCGGCCCTTGCCCGGGTCGTTGATGAACACCCCGCGCCGCCCGAACCGGCGGCCCATGCCGTCGTAGACGACGTAGTGGTTGAACTCCCAGAAGAGGATGGCCGGTGCCGTCACCTCGGCGAGGGCGGCCAGGTCCATCTGCATGCCCTTGGCGGTGAAGCCGTAACTCCGGGCGGCCTTCAGCAGATTGCTGGCGCGCGAGCCGTCGCGGGAGACGCCGCAGGCGATCCGCAGCTCCTCCAGCGGGACATGGCGGCCGTAGTGCGCCAGCACCATCGCGAGAGAGGCCGCGCCGCACTCCACCGCCTCCATCTGCAGCACGGTCGGCGTACGGACGGTCTTCGCGCGGCTCTTCGGCACGCTCCGCCTCGGCGGGGCGGCGCGGCGTCTGCCCCGGGTCTCCTGTGCGGTGCTCACGGCAGCAGCCAATCGACGGGACGCTGGTCGGCCAGCCGGATCGAGCCCGAGGCCAGGGTCATGGAGGACAGTGCGAAGGGCGGTCCGTCGGCCGAGGACCACTCGTAGCCGCTCTTCGTGGACTTCGAGGCCGCCAGCTCCACCGTCACGGCCACCGGCCTGCCGTCCTCGGTGAACTGCTCGCCGAGCTGGCTGTCCCCGAGGAACGCGGCGATCGTCTGCGCGGACTGGGCCGAGCGGTCGACGGCCTTCACCTCGCCGTGCAGGACGCCGTACTGCTGCGTCGGCACCGACTGGACGGTCAGGTCGACGGAGGCGTGCGCGGGGATGGCGGCGGCCTTCTCGGCGGGGACGTAGACGGTGGCGTAGAGGGGATCGCCGGTGTGGGCGACCTTCTCGACCGAGGCGACGTTCGCGCCGGTCCGGATGATCTGCCCGACGGTGGCCGCGAGCGCGCTGACCCGGCCGGCGTCGACCGAGCGGACCACCGTCTCACCCTCGGCGGTGCGGACCTTCAGCACCGGGGCGTCGGCGGCCAGCCGCTGCCCCGGGCGCGCCAGGACCGCGGTGACCTGGCCCGAGGCGGGACTCTGCAGGAGGTAACTGCCCTGCCCGTGGGTGAGGATGGCGGGGGCGGAGACCGTGGAGGTCACCGAGCCGCCCACGGCCCACACGGACGCGGCGGCCATCGCGACCACGGTCACGGACAGCACCAGCCAGCCCTGGGGACGGGCGAAACGCACCGGGAGATCGAGCTCCTCCGGCGACTGGAGCTTGGCGAGGGCCTGTTGGCGGAACTGCACGGCTGACGTATCCAGGGCTCGGTGAGAACGTCCGAAAGGCGCGAACGGCCGAAGGGGGGAACGGCCGAAAGGCGAGAACGGCCGAAAAGTCCCGGAGCCTGGAGGGCTCCGGGACTCAGCGACGCAAGGGCGCGATCAGAGACCGGCGACCAGGCCCGTGACCGGGGCGGTGTTCAGGCCGGTGGCACCCTCGACCGTGCCGACGACGGTGTTGACCAGGCCGGAGACCGGGGCGATGCCGTCCACCAGGCCGGTGACGGTGCCGACGGCGTTCACGTTCAGGCCGCCGGAGACGTTGTCGAGGTCGGCGTCGGAGATCTCGACGGTCTCAACCTGGGGGGTGGAGTTCATGATGGAACTTCCCTTCGTATAGCCATTTCACAAGGGGGGAGCGGCCCCCTCTGGGGACAGATGACGGCCGCGACCGCGAGCGCCGAGTGCCCGTTTCCCGAGCCCTCCGCGGCCCCCGCGGTGCGATGGATCAAAGCACGCGGCCGGTCCGGGCTTCCAATCAATCACCCCTCCCACCAGCGCACTTGCGACGCCCGGGCACCCAAGCGTGCAGGGGCGCGCACGCCTTCGCGGCGACTTCTTCACACGCTGCGCCACATCGGCTCGTGCGATCCCTTGCCCCGGGGGAGCCGATTGGGGCACTCCGGCCCCAATGGCGTACGAGCCGCCGCCCGCTTGTGCAGATGCTCCAACGAGAGTGACCGGGTTGGGCATTCGATGTGCAGATTCGCTGAAGCAGTCATTCCGCTCCGTGATCGCAACGGTGCGTCGCCGGGCGGACGCGGAGGGTGTCGTCCGGGTGCGACTCGGCGCTCCGGCTGAACACCCCGCCCGGCCCGTGCGTACCAACTGCCATCCAGGCGCCCCCAACAGCTGCCGGACCGGCGGGCACGGACCCCGGTCCCAGGAGGTCGAGTAGGTTGAGTCACAAGCGAATCCCGAAGCGCAGGGCCGCGATGGCGGCGGGCGGTGTGGTGGCGCTCGGCGCGGCCGCCGTCCTGCTGCCGAACGCCAACGCCTCGCAGGACGGCGGCTCCTCCAACGACGCCGCCGCGACGCCCAGGACCCTCAAGGCGGCGGACGCGTCGGATCTCGCCTCACGGCTCGCCGGCCTGCTCGGCGACACCTTCGCCGGTTCCTACTACGACTCCGGCGCGCGGCAGCTCGTCGTCAACGTCGTCCCCGGTGACAACGACGACGCCGTCGTGCAGGCCGAGAAGGCGGGTGCGGACGTCCGCGAGGTCGACAACACCATGGGGGAGCTGCGGAGCGGCGCGCAGACCCTGAAGTCCGAGGCCGGCATCCCGGGCACCTCGTGGGCGATCGACCCGCGCACCAACAAGATCCTGGTGACCGCCGACAGCACCGTCACCGGCGACCGGTGGGACCGGCTGGAGTCCACCGTCGAGGGCCTCGGCTCCGGCATGGCGACGGTCAGGAAGTCCGCCGGCACCTTCAAGACCTTCGCGTCGGGCGGCGACGCCATCTTCGGCGGCGGCGCGCGCTGCTCACTCGGCTTCAACGTCACCGCGGGCGACGGCTCGCCCGCCTTCCTGACGGCCGGTCACTGCGGGGTCGCGGCCGAGCAGTGGTCCGACGCGCAGGGCGGGCAGCCGGTCGCCACCGTCGACCAGGCGGTCTTCCCCGGCGAGGGCGACTTCGCGCTGGTCACGTACGACGACCCGGCGACCGAGGCGCCCAGCGAGGTCGACCTCGGCGACCAGACCCTGCCGATCAGCCGGGCCGCCGAGGCGACGGTCGGTCAGGAGGTCTTCCGCATGGGCAGCACGACCGGGCTGGCCGACGGCCAGGTCCTCGGCCTGGACGCCACCGTCAACTACCCGGAGGGCACGGTCACGGGTCTCATACAGACCGACGTCTGCGCCGAGCCGGGAGACAGCGGGGGCTCCCTGTTCACCCGGGACGGCCTCGCGATCGGCCTGACCTCCGGCGGCAGCGGTGACTGCACGGTCGGCGGCGAGACCTTCTTCCAGCCGGTCACCACCGCCCTGGAGGCGGTCGGCGCCACGCTCGGGGGCGAGGACGCCGGTGCCGGTGCCGGTGCCGGGAACGAGGGTGGCGCGGGCGACGGTTCGGGTGCAGGTGGTGCCGACGACGGCTCCGGTGCGGGAGATGCCGGGGAGGCGGGTGACGGCTCCGGTGACGGGGGCGGGGGCGGGGGGGCTAATGGGCTGACGGGCTGACACAACGGCCTCCGGATCGCCGCCCGGCCCCCGCCGACGGGACCGGACGGCGACCGGAGGCCGAAGGACCCGCGGCGGCCGTCGCCCTCCGGCTCGTGCTCCGCGCACCACTGCTCGAGGGTCCGCTCCGCGAACAGCGGCACCTCCCGGTCCGCCACCCCCGCCACCAGCACCGCGGCCTTCGACAGCAGGGGCGCGTGCGTGAGCGCGTTGACGACTGCGTACGGCCCGGCGTCGCTCGCCGCCGTGGCCTGCGCGCCGGCGTCGCCCCCCACCATGACCCTCGCGCCGTGTCGTCCTGCCCCGTGCCACCCCGCGCCGTGTCGTCCTGCCCCGTGCCACCCCGCGCCGTGTCGTCCTGCCCCGTGCCGCCGCGTCGCCCCACTCCTCGTCGTGCCGCCCCGCGCCGTCTGCGGTGCCCGCGTGTGTCCGCCCCGTCCGTGGCCCGCGGGCACGTCCCCGCCCGCGCCGTGCAGTAGCCGGCCTCGTGCCCGCGAGTGCTCCTGGTCGGCGGTACCCGGTCCGTAGGGGCTGCGCGGATGTCCCATAAGCGCTGTAATGGCGACGTGGTCAGAGAGGGCGCTGCGGAACGCGGACCGAGGACGCTGCGTGCCGAGGGCGCCCTGAAGGCGATCGCGGCGGGCCCGCGGCCGGAGCAGCGGCTGCGCGGGATCCTCGAACAGGCGCTGGTCTTCGCCGGCGCCTCCTTGGCCGCGCTCTACACGCCCGGTGACGACCGCGAGCTGCTCTGCCTGGCCGAGTCGGCCGGAGCGCCGCGCACCCTGTACGGCGTGCGCGACAGCTACCCCGCGTCCGGCGGCTCCCCGGTCGCCGACGCCCACCGCGCCGGCGAGGCGGTGTGGATCGGACCGGAGGAGTTCGCCGGATCGGCGGAGTCGCGGCACGTGCCGTCGAGCGGCTTCTCGCTGGCCGTCCTGCCCGTACGCGGGGACGGTGGCGGCTGCCTCCTCGCCCTGACCGAGCACCCGGACGGGTTCGACGCCGACGGCCGCGCGTGCCTGGAGCTGATCGCCGAGGCGATCACCTGCCCCGTCCCGGCCGCGACCACCGAGTCCGCCGAGGCAGGTGACCTCCAGCCGGACGCCTTCACCCTGGCCATGGACACCGGCCGGGCGGAGGTCGGCGACGAGATCCTGCGGCTGTTCGGCCTCGCCCCCGAGGAGTTCGACGGCAAGGTCGAGACGCTGCTCGGCCTCACCGTGCCGGAGGACCTGCCGTCACTGATGTCGGTGACCGAGTCCGACCACATGACCATCGGCGAGCGCGAGCTGGAGTTCCGGGTGCTCCAGCCCACCGGCCCGCCGAAGTGGCTGCGGCTCAGCGGGCGCCTGCTGCCCGGCGGCGACGGCAGGCCGACCCTCCTGGTCGGCACCGTCGCCGACGCTTCCACGCTGCGCCCGGACGTGACCGACGTCGCCCGCGTCCAGCGCCTCGCCGCCGCGCTCGCCACCGCCGGGACCGTCCGCGACGTCAGCCAGGCCGTCGTCGCCGCCCTGCGCAGACCGCTCAGGGCCGACCGCATCGCCCTGGCCGAGCTGGAGAACGACCGGCTCGTCGTCACCGTCCTCGACCCGCCCGACCCCGAGTCCTGGCCCGAGCTGTGGCGCCTGGAGTGGCGGACCGAGTGGCCGGACGCACCGGTACGGGCCATGCCCACCCTCGCCGCCGCGCTGCGCGAGGGCCGCGCCCGGATCTGGCCCGCCGGCACCGGCGACCTGGAACCGGCCCTCGCCGACGTCGGCCCCGGCGGCCTGGCCGTACTGCCCCTGCCCGCGGGCGGCCGCATGGCCGGCGCCTGCCTGATCGGCTGGGACACCCCGCACGACTTCGGCCCCGACGAGCGCGCCCTGCTGACCGCCTCGGCGGGCCTGGCCGGGCAGGCCCTGATGCGCGCCCACGCCTTCGACGCCGAACACGAGCTGGTCGGCATGCTCCAGCGCCAGCTGCTGCCGCGCCGGCTGCCGAAGCTGCCCGGCGCGGTCGCCGTCGCCCGCTACCTGCCCAGCACCGCGGGCCTGGAGCTGGGCGGCGACTGGTACGACGTGATCCCGCTGCCCGACCACCACGTGGCCCTGGTCATCGGCGACGTCCAGGGCCACAGCGCCGGCGCTGCCACGCTGATGGGCCAGATGCGCACGGCCCTGCGCGCCTACGCCGTCGAGGGCCACCCCCCGGACGTGGTGGTGTCCCACGCCAACCGGCTGCTGACCGGCATGGAGACCGACCTCTTCGCCACCTGCGTCTACGTCGACCTCGACATGGAGGAGGGCTCCGCCTGGTGCGTGCGGGCCGGGCACCTGCCACCGGTGCTGCGTCACCCCGACGGCAGTACGGAGATCGCGGAGGTGGAGGGCGGGCCGCCGCTCGGCGTGGTGACGCAGGCCGACTTCCCGATGAGCCCGCTGCGGCTCAGGCCGGGCACGCTGATCGCCCTCACCACGGACGGCCTCGTGGAGACGCCGGAGTCCGACATCGACGAGGGCATGGACCGGTTCGCGCACGCCCTGGCCGTCTCCGCCCCCGCCCACCTGGGGCTGGTCGCCGACGCCCTGCTGGGCAACGCGCGCCGCAACGACGACGTCGCGCTGCTGCTGGTGCGCTACGACGGCATGGCCCTGCGCCCGCTGCGGGAGAGCTGGTCGGTGTGGCGGCTGCCCGAGGCCGTGCGGCACGCCCGCCGCTTCACCCGGCGCACCCTGCGCTCCTGGGACGTACCGGACGACGCCGTCGACGGCGTGCTGCTGATCGTCTCCGAGCTGGTCACCAATGCCCTGGTGCACACCGACGGCAAGGTACGGCTCGACCTCACCCTGATCAGCGGCCGGCTGCGCGTCGCGGTCGCCGACGCCTCGCCGCGCACGCCCGTCAAACCGACCAGCATCGGCTGGGAGGCCACGGGCGGACGCGGCATCCTCCTCGTCGAGGCCCTGTCGGCGGCCTGGGGGACGCTGCCGGTCAGCGGGGGCAAGCAGGTGTGGAGCGAAATCCCGGTCGGCGGCTGAGCGTCCCCGGCCGGTTCGGCCACCCCGACGCCGGGTACCCGCCCGGCCGCGCCACGCGCGAGAAACAGGGAAGCCGGGCGCGGGCGAAGAAGCCGGGAAGGAAAGGGAGGGACGCCCCCATGACCCAGTACGTCCGCGACGTCATGACCGGCGATCCGGTGACGGTCGAGCCGCTGACCTCCGTCACGGCCGTGGCCCGTATCATGCGCGACCGGGGCCTCGGAGCCGTCCTGGTCACGGAGGGCGACCGGCTGCGCGGCCTGGTCACCGACCGCGACCTGGTGGTCCGGTCGGTCGCCGAGGGCGGTGACCCGGAGCAGTCCACCGTGGCCGGCGCGTGCAGCGACGACGTGGTCACCGTACGGTCCGACGAGGAGCTGGAGCACGCCGTCCGGCTGATGCGCGAGCACGCAGTACGCCGTCTCCCGGTCGTCGACGACGGCCGTCCGGTCGGCATCGTCTCCCTCGGCGACCTGGCCATGGAGCGCGACCCGGAATCGGCGCTGGGCGACATCAGCGTGGCCCGGCCCAATTCCTAGGCACCGCGGGGAGCCGTCTGCCCGGGTTTTGCGCTGTCCCGCCCGGGGACCCGGAGGGGCGAGCGCACCATACGCGGACCCAGAAGGAAGATGATGCCCGTGACCACGGACACCGGCGGCAAACCCGCCGTCCGTCGGCTGGAGACAGGCTGGTCGAAGGCCCGCCGCCTGCGGAGCAGGGGCGTGCTGCGCACCTGGATACCGGCCGTCGAGGACGGCAGCACCACCCGCACACCGCAACCGGGCCAGGAGTCGAACATCGTCCGGGGCGAGGACTGAGCGAGCCCCGAGGGCGGTGACCCCGCCCAGCGCGCCGGCCTCGGTGCCGGCGCGGTGCGCGTTCCGGGCCGGTCGCGGAGCACGAAGGGCACGCCGGTAGCGTCGCGGACGCCCCGCACCGTCCGCCCCGACTCCCCGCAAGGCACGGAACCGCTCATGAACATCCTGGTCACCGGCGCCGCCGGATTCATCGGCTCCCGCTACGTCGCCGGGCTCCTCGCCTCCGACGCGCCCGGGGCGCCGCGGATCACCGTGCTGGACGCCCTCACCTACGCCGGGACCACCGCCAACCTCGAACTCGGCCATCCTCGCCTGGAGTTCGTGCACGGTGACATACGCGACGCGGAACTCGTGGACAAGCTGACGGCCGGGGCGGACCAGGTGGTGCACTTCGCCGCCGAGTCCCATGTGGACCGCTCGATCCACGCCGCCTCCGACTTCGTCCTCACCAACGTCGTCGGCACCCAGAACCTGCTCGACGCCGCCCTGCGCCACGGCGTGGGCCCCTTCGTGCACGTCTCCACCGACGAGGTCTACGGCTCCGTCGACTCCGGTTCGGCCACCGAGGAGCACCCCCTGCGGCCGAGTTCCCCCTACGCCGCCTCGAAGGCGTCCGGCGACCTGCTGGCCCTCTCGTACCACCGCACCCACGGCCTCGACGTACGGGTGACCCGGTGCTCCAACAACTACGGCCCGCACCAGTTCCCCGAGAAGCTCGTGCCGCTGTTCGTCACCCACCTCCTGGACGGCCGCCCGGTGCCGCTGTACGGGGACGGACGCAACGTCCGCGACTGGCTGCACGTCGACGACCACTGCCGGGGCGTCGACCTGGTGCGCACCCGGGGCCGGGCCGGCGAGGTCTACAACATCGGGGGCGGCACCGAGTTGAGCAACCGCGACCTCACCGGCCTGCTGCTCGACGCCTGCGGCGCGGGACCGGACCGGGTCGTGCACGTCGCGGACCGCAAGGGCCACGACCTGCGCTACTCGGTCGACTGGAGCAAGGCCCGCGAGGAACTGGGCTACCGCCCCCGCCGCGACTTCGCGGCCGGGCTGGCCGAGACCGTCGCCTGGTACCGCGACAACCGGGCCTGGTGGGAGCCGCTCAAGCGGCGCGCCGACGCGGGGTGACCGGCGTCCGGCCCGTCAGCCGTGCGTCTTGCCCAGCAGTTCCAGGATCTCCCGTGTCGTGCCCGTCTCGCCCAGGCGCGGGAAGATCCGCTCGACGCTGCCCCGGTGCGCCTCGGCGCTCATGTCGCTCATGGCGTCGGTGGCGAGTGTGACGTGGTAACCGTGTTCGTGGGCGGCGCGGGCGGTGGACTCCACACCGATGCTGGTGGCGATGCCGCAGAGCACGATCTGGGTGACCCCCCGGCGGCGCAGCTGGACGTCGAGGCCGGTGCCGTGGAAGGCGCCCCAGTTGCGCTTGGTGACGGTGATGTCTCCGGGGTGACCGGCCAGTTCGTCGACGACGACGTCCCAGCCCTCCGGCCGCGGGCCGCCGGCGCCGGCCTCCGTACGGCCGGGCACGGCGTCGGCCCCGTCGGCGGCGAAGGAGACCCGGACCAGCACCACGGGCAGGTCGCGGGCGCGGAAGGCCTCGGCCAGTTCGACGCTCCGTGAGACGACCTCGGCGCCGGTGTACGGCTCGGTGGGCGCGGCGACGATGCCGGACTGGAGGTCGATCACGACGAGGGCGGTGCGGGGGTCCAGGGCGGTGACGGTCATGAGGTGGTGCCTTTCGGATGGTTCTCACACGGTTCGGCCGCGATCGACCCCACCGTAAATTCGACAGGTAAAACTGTCCAGCTGAGACTGCACAGTTTTACCTGTCGATTAGACTCGACGGTGTGCGTCTGCTGATCACGTCCGACACCCACCTGCCCAAGCGTGCCAAGGAGCTGCCGGCGCCGCTGCTGGCGGAGGTCCCGCGCGTGGACGTCGTCCTGCACGCGGGCGACTGGGTCGACACGGCCACCCTCGACCTGCTGGAGAGCCGCAGCCGCCGGCTCATCGGCGTCCACGGCAACAACGACGGACCCGCGCTGCGCGCCCGCTTGCCCGAGGTCGCGTACGCGGACCTCGGCGGCCTGCGCTTGGGCGTCGTCCACGAGACGGGCGCCGCGCAGGGGCGGGAGGCCCGCTGCGCCGCCCGCTTCCCCGACCTCGACGTCCTCGTCTTCGGGCACAGCCACATCCCCTGGGACACCACCGCGGCCACCGGCCTGAGACTGCTCAACCCGGGGTCGCCGACGGACCGGCGCCGTCAGCCGCACTGCACCTACATGACCGCCACGGTCGCCGACGGCCGGCTGCGGGACGTCGAGCTGCACCGGCTGCCGCCACGGTGAGCAGGGCCCGGCAGTGGAACGGGCGGTACCCGTGAGGGTGCCGCCCGGTGCGGACCGGGCCGCTCCGTGTCGGAGGAAGCGGCCCGGGCGCTTCTTCTGGAGTGCGCTGTCACGGACCTCCTTCCGAGGCAGTGGTGTCAAGGACATGCATGCCTTGTCCGTTGCCGGGCGACTACCCATGCCGGGCGGGCTCACACCTGCGTGCGGGGACGATCCGCCGGACCCGGACCGCGGGGTGTCTCAGCCGGCCGACGGCCCCGTCCAGTCCGCCGCCACCCGGCCGATCCTGACCCGCTGCGGGTGGTCGCCGACGGGGACGGAGGCGGACTTCTCGCCGGTGGCGAAGTCGATGGCCGTGACCTGGTCGGCGCCGCTCTCGGAGACCACGCAGTGCCTGCCGTCGCCGCTGACCGTGGCCCAGTACGGCTTGGCCGCGGCCACGAGCGGGCCCTCACGCAGCGTGCCGCGGTCGACGACCGTGGCGTAGTCGTCCATCGTGCCGGCGACGCAGATCCTGGCACCGTCCGGGCTCATGGAGAGGCCGTGGTGGCGCGAGTCGTTCACCCAGGTGGTGCGGTCCTCGCTCGTGGCGGGGTTCTTCGGCAGGGTCTTGGTCCGGGTGATCCGGTCGGTGGCGACGTCGTACTCGAAGAAGCCGTTGAAGAACGAGACCTGGAAGTACAGCTTGGACTCGTCGGGCGAGAACACCGCGGGCCGCACCGCGTCCGAGTGGTCCCCGAGGCCGATCGCGTCGAGCCGCTCCCGCATGTCGATGACCTTGACCTGCCGGTACGTCCTCGCGTCCACGACCGTGATGTGCCGGTCGCCCTTGGTCCAGTCGAGCCAGGGGGCGTCGAGCGCGGTGTTCACCTCCCCGATGGACATGTTCCAGATGTACCTGCCGTCGCCGGTGAAGATGTTCTCGTGGGGCTTGTCGCCGGTGGCGAACGAGCCGACCTGCTCACCCGTCTCGATGTCCAGGACGTGCACCGTGTTGGAGGTCGACGCCGAGACCGCGACCCGGGTGCCGTCGGGGGAGACCGCCATGTGGTCCGAGCGGTACCCCGAGACCGGGAAGCGCCAGTTGATGTCACCGGTGGCGAGGTCGACGGAGACCACATCGGCGAAGCTGGGCCGGGAGACGACCACCGAGGCGCCGTCCGGCGTCGAGTACATGTCGTCGACGAGCTGGTCGTGCCCCTCCCCGACGCCGTTGCGGATGGCCTGGAAGTAGATCCACTTGATCGGGTCGGCGTTGATCTCCGCCATCCGCTCCGCCCGGTCCGGGACCACGTCGATCCGGCCGATCCCGGCGAAGTCGCCGGTGGACCGGATGACGTCCGCGGTGCCGTCCCAGTTGTTCCCGACGAACATCACCTCGCGCAGGTCGGCGGGGGCGTCCGGGGCGGCCGACGCCGTGGCGGCGGGGGCGGCGACGGTGAGGGCGAGGGCGGCGGCGACGGCGCCGAGGTGCCTGGTCGTGAACGCGGGCATGCTGCTCTCCTCCGGCAGGGGGCGTGGTGTGGGGGCGATGGAGCGCTGGAGCGATGGAGCGCGCAATCTGAACACAGCCGCTTTCAGAGTGAACTTACTGCAAAGTAAGGAATGGGCGCCCTTCTCCACAAGGCCGCGGACACGACAAAATCAGCCGTGCGGCGGGGAGTTGGCGCGAGGAAGGAGAACGGGTGGCGGGCAGGCTCAGGGCACCGACGGGCCGCTACGGCGGCAAGTCGGCCGCGCAGCGCCAGGCCGAACGCCGCCGGCGCTTCCTCGACGCCGCGCTCCAGCTGTTCGGCGACACCCCCGGATACCGGGCCACGACCGTCGCGGCCCTCAGCGACGCCGCCGGCCTGTCCACCCGCCAGTTCTACGAGGAGTTCCGCACCCTGGAGGACGTGCTCGCCGCCCTCCACCTCCAGGTCAACGACTGGGCCGAGGACGCCGTCCGCGGCGCCGCCGAGGACACCAGCGACCTGCCGCTCCCCGAGCGCGCCGCCGCGATCTTCCGGGCCTACGCCGCAAACGTCACCGCCGACCCGCGCCGCGTCCGCATCACCTTCGTGGAGATCATCGGCGTCAGCCCGCGCCTGGAGGAACAACGGCTGGCCCGCCGCGCCCGCTGGATCGACCTCATCTGCGCCGAGGCCCGATCGGCCGCCGTACGCGGGGAGGCGGCGCCCCGCGACTACCGGCTCGCCGCCACCGCGTTCATCGGCGGTGTCAACGGCTTGCTGCACGACTACAGCGCGGGCTGGGTGGACGCCACCCTCGACGAGGTCGTGGAGGAGCTGGTCCGGCAGCTCCTGGCCCTGCTGCGCCCACCCGGCTGGAGTCCGACGGCGCGCTGACTACCCCCGCCCCAGGACCAGGACCCCCGCGCACCCGAGCACCGCGCACGCCCCCAGCAGGCATCCGGCCAGCAGCCGGCGCCGCAGCGCGCGGTACCGCTCCTCGTACTCCTCGCGCAACCGCCCGGCACGCTCGGCCGTGCGCCGCCAGGAGTTCCGGGCGAGGGCGAGGTACTCGGCCTCGAAACGCTCCTCCACCTCCTGGCGCCGGTCGTCGCCCAGCCAGTCGAACGGCGCCGTGAAGCGTACGGCGGCCGTACGCCCCTGCGCACGGGTGGCCGCGACGAGCAGATGGCCCTCGATCTCGTCGATGAGCACCCGGGCGGCCTGCGGGCGGCCCTCCCCGCCGCTCACCGGGGGCTCAGCTCCGGCTCGGCACCGGCCGCGGGGGAGTGGTGCAGGTCGAAGGCGGGGGATTCACTGCGGATGCGCGGCAGCGTGCGGAAGTTGTGCCGCGGCGGCGGGCAGGAGGTCGCCCACTCCAGCGAACGGCCGTAGCCCCACGGGTCGTCCACCTCGATCTTCCTGCCGTACTTGGCGGTCTTCCAGATGTTGTAGAAGAACGGCAGGAGCGACATGCCGAGGAGGAAGGAGAACACGCTCGACACGGTGTTCAGCGCCGTCAGCCCCTCCACCGCCAGGTAGTCCGGGATCCGGCGCTGCATGCCGTTCGCGCCCAGCCAGTGCTGGACCAGGAACGTGCCGTGGAAGCCCACGAACAGCGTCCAGAAGGTGATCTTGCCCAGACGCTCGTCCAGCATCTTGCCGGTGAACTTCGGCCACCAGAAGTGGAAGCCGGCGAACATCGCGAACACCACGGTGCCGAACACCACGTAGTGGAAGTGCGTGCCGATCCAGTTGAAGAACTTCACACCGGTCGGGACCGCGATCAGGAAGGTCA
>JODU01000029.1 GCA_000720845.1 Kitasatospora aureofaciens
CGCGGGAACGGATTACGGACACTAATCCGGGGTCAGCACATGTCTCCTTCCTTCGTGGCTTTCCCACTTAACGTGTGCGACTTCGTGTCGCACCTTGAGGCGGTTGATGCACCACTCGACGGTGCTGCGCTGCTTCTAGGTCTCACGGTCGAAGGCCGGCGGTCTGCCGCCTCGGCTGCCCCGACGGAGCCGCTGCCTGCGCTGGTCCGCGGGGACGGGGTTCACGGCCCGGATGCCGCGCTTGCGCAGGTTCTCGCGGACCGCGCGGGAGGAGTACGCCTTGTCGGCCAGGACCAGGTCCGGCCTGGTGCGAGGCCGGGGCGGCAGCGACATCGGCGGCGAGGTGGATCTTTGTGGTCAGTCCGCCGCCGGAGCGGCCGATGGCGTGGTCGCCGGGTTCGCCGGCCGGAGCCCCTTTCTGCGGGCTCCGGCCGAGTGCTGATGCGCCCGCACGATCGTGGAGTCGACCGAGACGGCCCGGCGGCCACCCCGCTTCGGTGGCCACGGACTCAGCCGCCGCGTAGCTCCCTCCCGATGTGAGGAGACGAGGGTGCCTCCGACCACTGCTGAACTGAGTAGCTTGAACTGGGTAGCTGTTCGCTCGAAACCCACAGCCGCCTGCCCTCCGCCGGGGCGTCGACGCCGATGGGAAGCTTGGGCGGGCTTGGGGTGCCGGAGTCCTGGTCGCGTCCCGCGCGGGCGATGAACCGGCTCGATGGAACTTGCGGGTTGGCGGCCGCGTACAGGGACGGCCAGGCCGTCTGCGTGATCACCCGCCGTTGCGTCCAACGGCCTTGTCCGGGGCTGTTATGTGGCGATCCCGTCCCGCACCGTGGCCCGCGAAGGCTGTGGCGATACCGAGGACGGCCAGGACCGTGAGCGGAAGGGTCCAGCTGTGCGTGGTGTCGTGCAGGATGCCGAGGAGGAGGGGGCCGGCCGCCGCCACGAGGTAGCCGATGGACTGCGCCATGCCCGCCAGCGCGGCGGCTTCTCCGGAGCTGCCGGCGCGCTGGCTCTGGAAGGTCAGCGCCAGGACGAGGCTCGCGCCGCCTCCGAGTCCGAGCAAGGTGCACGCCACGACGGACAGCGCGGGCGCGGCGACCAGGACGGTGAAGCCACCCGCCACCAGGACCGAGGCCCCGGCAGCGGTCCAGCGCTGGTCGTGCCGCCCCCGGGTGAGCAGGGGCAGGAGGCTGCTGGCCGCCAGGGACACCACCTGGTAGTAGAACAGCATCCAGCCGGCCGTGGTGCTGCTCGTGCCGCGGTCGATCAGGATGCTGGGCAGCCATGCGACGGCGGTGTAGAAGGCCAGGGACTGCAGCCCCATGAAGAAGGTGACCTGCCAGGCGAGCCGCGACCGCCAGGGAACCGGGCTGTGCGTCCCGCCGGCCGTCGACTGTGGCTTGTCACCCCGCATCCGGGGCAGCCAGGCGAGGAACGCCGCGACGGTGAAGGCGACGCCCCAGGCCAGTGCGGTGTGCCAGGAACCCGGCACGGTATGGGCCAGCGGCGCGGAGATCCCGGAGGAGACCGCTGCCATGAGGCCCATGACGGTCACGTAGAGGGCGCTGACACTCTGGATACGGTGGGTGGGCACGCTGCGTCGGATCAGTGCGGGCAGCAGCACGTTGCCGAAGGCGATGGCCGCCGAAAGAATCACTGTTCCGGTGAACAGACAGATCACGGAGGGAAGGGAACGGACCACCGTTCCCACGGCCAGCACACCGAGCGATGCCACCAGCAGACGCGCGCTGCCCCATCGGTGGGAGGCCCGGGCGACCAGCGGCGAGGTCGCGGCGAAGGTCAGCAGCGGGAGGGTGCTCAGCAGCCCGCCCCAGCTCGATGTCAGACCGCTGCCGCGCTCGATCTCCGGCAGCAGTGTGCCGACACCGGTGAGAGTCGTGCGCAGGTTCGCCGCCACGAGACAGATCGCGACGACGAGCCCGACGGACACGGCGGGTCCCGCGGGCTCGGTACGCCCGACGGCCGTCGGCCAGGGTCCGGAGTAACGGCGGGACGTCGACGACGGCTGAGCACTCACTGGTTCTCCCCTGCTGGTGATGCGTCGCTTGCTCGTGGCGCATCGCTCTGGTGGTCGCGGGTGAGCTGGACGATCGCCGCTGCCGCCTTGCGGGCGTCACCCGCGTCCCGGGCCTCGATCGCGGCGACGAGCCGGCGATGCAGGTCGGCGTGCTCCTGGGCGTGGGCGGCGTCCCAGGTGAGGCCGCCCAGGGACGAGGTGAGCGCCGTACCGAGGTAGTCGTAGACCTCGATCAACAGGTCGTTCCCGCTCGCCCGGACCACGGCCCGGTGGAAGAGCGCATCGACGGTCGTGGCCGCTGCCGTGTCCTCGCCGGCGCTTGCCGCGTCCGCGTCGGCCAGCAGTTCCCTCAGCTCCCTCAGCTGCTCCTCGCTGCGGCGCAGCGCCGCGGCTCCCGAGGCGTACTCCTCCAGCACGGTCCGCAGCTCCAGCACCTTGTCCCGCCGCGCGGAACTCGCCCGCCGCACCATGACCGACTGAAGCTCGCTCGAGGAACGGACATAGGTCCCGTCCCCGGCCCGGGGCTCCAGGAGGCCCAGGTGCACCAGAGCGCCGATGGCCTCCCGCAGCGTGCTGCGCCCGACGCCGAGCTCCTCGATGAGCGTCTGCTCCGGAGGGATCCGCGTCCCTACCGGCCAGCCCCCCGACTCGATGTGCGAGCGGAGGCTGTCCACGAGCTGCGCGGACAGGCTGGCGGCCCGTCGCGGTGCGTTGATCCGTTTCATGGGAACGACTCTACACAAACATCAGACGTTTGAACATCATGCGTCTTGCCGCGAGCGGACACTGAGATCGCTGCCGCGAGCCCACCGCGGCGCGGGCACTCGCTTACCCACCAGATCTCGGTCATCAAGGTGCGGTCCGAGGTCGTCGCCCACGTGGCCCGGCGCTGCGGCGAGCAGATACCAGAGGTCCTGCTCGCGTTCCAGGAAGCCGGCCGGAAGGCGAGCAGGGAGCTGGACTCGACCACGTCCCCGGCCGGGTGAAGCCAGCCTGAGCAACGTCTCCCTGCATGTGCGGCGCCGGGAGAACGGCTCCGGCAATACGACCCTCTCGCGCCTGCCGTGCGGACCGCTGCTGCCCACCGAGGACGACGTAGCCCAGGGCGACGCGGCCGCCGGAACGGTCCGGCCGCGAAGACGAGGTGCTTCATGGTCTGCGCCGGAACCCCGGGAGCGCGCGATCAGCTGATCGTCAGCTGCCACCTGGTCTCGCCGTCGTGCCATTGATCGGTGGGAATGAGTCCGGCTGCGGTGGCGACGGCGGCAGAGGCCTTGTGGTCGGGGTGGATGTGGGCGACGACGGTGTGTACCGAGTGGTGCCTCCTGAGCCAGGTGACGAGGCCACGGGCTGCTTCGGTGGCGATGCCGCGCCGTTGCCAGGGGGTTCCCACCACCCAGGCGATCTCCGCGGCGGCTCCGCGGTCGTCGGTGGTGACCGTAGCCTGGACCGTGCCGGTCAGACAGGTTTCGTCGCGGAGGCGGATCACCCAGTTGCACCAGGATTCGGCGGGGTCGGGCGAGCCGGCCACCCAGCGTTCGTAGCGGGCGCGCAGGGCCTGGGCGGTGTCCGGAGCGCCACCGATAACGGTGTACAGGCCGGGATCGGACAGCACGACAGCCATCTCGTCGGCGTGCTCGACCCGCAGGGGCAGCAGGGTCAGCCGGTCGGTGCGAATGACTTCGGGCTTCACGCTGCCTCCTGGTCGGGACGTTCGACGAGTATGCCGCGTCCTAAGCGGGCACCGGCCCGGACCAGGACGGCCAGGCGGGGATCACTCGGCACCGTCGGCGCGCGCGAATGCCTCGATCGCCTTCTCGGCGGGGTCGCGCATGCCGGAATCCGGTTGGGGTACTCGGGTTGATTCGGGCTTGAACGGAGGAGGGACATGGACGACGCCGCCGCTCCCAGCAGGGAAAGTGATCCCCTGTCCGGGCATCAGGCGCGTTCCGGCGCCCTGCTCGACGGAACGCTGGGAAACCTGCGAGGGGCCGCCATCGCGGTCGATGACGACGGCCTCATCGTCTCGGTCAACAGCGCGGCCCAAAGCCTGCTGGGCAGGGAAGCCTCAGGACTCGTTGGTCAGGACTTCCACGACCTGCTGCACCGAGACAGATACGGGCATTCGGTTCCGCGCACGCGCTGCGAGATCAGGAAGGCGCTCCTCACGGGCGACACCAGGCATGGCGACGCCGAGTGGTTCGCACGAGGGGACGGCACTCTGGTCCGCCTGTCCTGGCTGGTCACTCCCTACGCACCTGACCCGAGCAGGGCAGGTGCGCTGACGCTGCTGTACGAGGCGGAGCGGCCGGACGTACGCCACAGCGATGGCGGGCACTCCGCGCCGCTGACGGAACTGGACCGCTTGGCACTGCTGGCCGAGACGACCACACAGCTCACGTCCACTCTCGATGTGGACGAGGCGCTGCGCCGACTGGCGGCCCTGACCGTGCCCCGGCTCGCGGACTGGGCCGTGTTCGACCTGCTCACCGAACGTGACGAAGTGCGACGCGCTCTCGTGATGGAACACAAGGACGGCATTCTCGTCGAACGCGACGACCTGCAGGGCCCGATGCCTCCGGTACCGGCGGAGTCGCCGATGCCCCTGTCACGGGCCCTGCGCGGAGCCGCCTCCTCCCTCGCCGGTCCCGCCACCTACCAGGGTCCGCCCGACTCCGGCATCGCGGTCGAACAGCAGCGCCTGTTCACCGCGACAGGTATGCACTCCGCCGTCATCTCACCCATTCGCGGTCTGCGCGACGTACTGGGCGCAGTGACCCTGGGCCGCGCCCAGCGCCACGACGCGTTCACTCCTGCCGACCTACCACTGCTGGAAGACCTCACGCGCCGGGCGGGCCTGGCGCTGGACAACGCACGTCTCTACCAGCGCCAGCGCAAAGTCGCCGAGACCATGCAACGCCACCTGCTGCCCCAACTGCCCGTCCTGCCAGGGCTGGAGATGACCGCACGGTACGTACCCGCCCCCGACGCCTCAGCCGTGGGCGGTGACTGGTACGACGCCTTCGCGTTGGCCGCCCACGCCCACGCCCACGCACTGGCCATCGGCGATGTCGTCGGACACGATCTCGACGCCGCAGCCGGCATGGCTCAGGTCCGCAACATGCTGCGCGCCTTCGCCTGGTCCCACCCCGAGGCCGCACCCAGCGCCGTCGTCACCCGGCTCGACGATGCCGTGATGCACATAGCCGAGGTACCCATGGTCACCATGATCCTCGCCAGGCTCACCCTCGGGAATGACGCTCTGTGGCACCTACGCTGGACGAACGCCGGCCACCCGCCGCCTCTGCTCATCACCCACGACGGTCAGTCCCGCTACCTCGACGAGGCCCACGGCATACTCCTCGGCACCGGAGTCACCAGACCTCGCCCCGATGCCGTCACCGTCCTGCCACCGCACGCCACGCTCGTGCTCTACACCGACGGGCTGGTCGAATCCCCGCACCACTCCATCGATGACGGGCTCGACCGGCTGCGCCGGCATGCGGCCTCCCTCGTCCACCGCCCTCTCAACTCCTTCTGCGACCTGCTGCTGGACCAGGTCCGCCCCCACGACAACGATGACGACGTCGCCATGATCGCGCTGCGCACACCCGCTCCCGCATGACCCGCCCGACCTGTGCCGGGAGACTGGCGAGGGGCTGAAGGGAGACTGCCGAAGCTCCGGGGCCCGTGGACGGAGGCTTCGAACGCCTTCCAGGGCGCGTGAGAACTGCGCGCGGTACAGGCCTCGCACTGCCCCGCCGGTGAGCGTGAGCGGAACGCGGCGTCCGCGTGTCCGCGCGCCGGTTCGCCGAGGAGGAAGGCCGGCGCGTGGCCGTGTCCAGGTCGGGGCGCACCGGGAGGAGCAGGCTGATGGCGGCGCGCGCCAAGTCCTTGCGGTACTGCCGGGGTTCTGGTGATGCCGACGATTCCGCCCTGCACGCGCAGCGGCGGCGGTGAGTGCGTCTGGTGCTGTGACCGGGACGGTTCACCGTGGTCGGGAGACGGCTCATGGGACGAGCGCGGTCCGCGAAGCGGCTGGTATTACTGGTGCATGCAGGAAGAGCAGGAAGAGACCGCGCGGTCCGCGATCGACACGTTCATCTCCGCGTTCAACGCCTCGGACGACAGCTATGTGACTGCGCTGCTCTCCCAGGCCCTCACCTCGGACGTGGTCTTCTGGGGACCGTTGGGTCGCAGTGAGGGGATCGAGGCGGTCGAACGGTTCGTGCTGGACATCCGGCGCCACCCCGCGGGTACCGGCACGATGGTGCGCTGTTCGGCGGTGGACATGCCGGACGAGTGGGCCCGGTACCAGTGGGTCTTCACGACGCCGGATGGAGGCCCCCGCCTGGCGGGAACGGACGTCGTCCATCTGCGGCGGAGCCTCATCGACCAAGTCATCGTCTTCGCGGGGGAGATCGAGCCGTCCGCCTCCTGAGTCACTCTCCTCCGTCGCCGTCCTTCCCTTGAACCGGCCGCGTTCGGGGCGCCGGGTCCGCCCAGCCGAGTTCCTCTTCACAGCGCTTCGGTTCGTCCGCACTCGGCAACGAGCGGACCGATGATGCGCGGTGGCTGTGACGTGCGTTCGACGGCTGTGGCGGGCGTTCGACGCGATCGCCCGCAAGTTCCAGACGGGAACCCAGTGGGTCCCATTGCCGGAGAAGTACGGCAACTGCCGGGGGTGTCCACAACCCCGACAGGACCTCGACTGAGCCGTGCCGGCCTTCGTCCTGCCGGAGTTCGCACCGCTGACCGGGCGTGGTGATGGTGGCCCTCGGTGCGAACTGCACGATCGTCTTCAGACGGTGCTGGTCGGTGCCGGGTTCTCGGGGAGTTGCCAGTTGCCGCCGCGGTCTTCCTTCGCAAGGCGCGCGGCGAGGTCGGGGACGTGCAGGAAGCAGGCGAGTGCGGCGGTGGCCCGGAAGGCGTCGATCGCACGCTGGGTCATCGGGATGGCAAGGCGCAGCAGGCGCGGGTTGACTTCGCCCTGGATCTCGTTGACGAAGGGGCGCAGCACACGGTCGTAGTTCGCCAGCGCGGTCGGCAGGTCGCCAGGGTGGCGGTTGATCTCGCCGGCGAGGACGTGGGCGCCGACCAGGCCGCCGGAGACTCCCATGCCGCTGTAGGGGGAGGCGCAGTGGGCGGCGTCGCCGGCCAGGACCACGCGGCCCTGGGACCAGGTGTCGGTGCGGACCTGGACGACCTCCTGTGAGTAGAAGAACGGGCTGGTCTTCATGCCCTCGATGAAGCGGTCGGTCTGCCATCCGGCGTCATGGAACCTGCTCGCCCAGAACTCCTGCTGGCGCTCGACGGGCGCCCGGTGGATCGCCGAGGCTTCCTCAGATTCTTCCCGGAGGACGAAGTACGCCTGGGTCTCGTCCGGGTTGTGGCTGCGGCGCATGATCTGACGGCCGCCCGGAATCATGTAGGTGTCCCGGATGTTGCTGTCGGAGGCGATGCGCGGGACGAACCAGTAGGCCATGTGGATGCCGACGCGCCAGTACGGGTCGGAGTCCTGCGGGATGATCGCCTGCCGAATGCGTGATCCCTGCCCGTCGGCGCCGACCAGCAGGTCGTAGTCGCCGGAGGATCCGTCGGAGAAGTGCGCGACGACCTTGTGTTCGTCCTGGTCGAAACCGTCCACGCGCACGCCGAAGACGTACTCGGTGTCGTCCTTGGCGGCGTCGTGCAGGATGCGGACCAGGTCCCCGCGCATGATCTCGTACTCGGACGTGAGCGTCTGTCGGCCCTTCCCCGAGGTGTTGGCCATGATCGTCGCCCGGGCCTTGCCGCGTGCGTCGACGAAGGCGACACCCGCCTCGTCCACGAGCTTGTCCCGGACGGCGTCGAGCAGCCCCATGCGCTTGACGGCCTCGATGCCCTGTCCCCGCAGGTCGACCTGGGCCCCGGCGGCCCGCAGCGCGGGAAAGCGTTCGACAACGGTCACCCGGTGGCCGCCCCGGGTGAGCCAGAAGGCCAGGGCCTGCCCCGCGATTCCGCCACCGGCGACAAGGACCCGCAGCGACTGCTTGCCCGACCCTTTCGTCATGCCCACCACTCCAAAATCTATCAGTGAAAGATTCCTTCCCAGAGTCATCTATCAGCGATAGATTGTCAACGTGACCAAGATGAACCGCGAGGCCGTCGTCGCTGAGGCGCTCGGCCTGCTCGACGAGGTCGGGCTGGACGCAGTCAGCACGAGAAAGCTGGCGAAACGGCTGAACGTGGAGCAGCCCTCGCTCTACTGGCACTTCCGCACCAAGAAGGACCTCTTCGCCGCCATGGCCGAGGCAGCGATGGAACCCCATGCGACCGCGCCCCTGCCGGCGCCCGGCGACGACTGGCGCGACTGGTTCGCGGAGAACACGCGCAGCTTCAGGCGCACCCTGCTGATGCGCCGGGACGGCGCACGGCTCCATGCCGGCAGCACCCCCACCGGCGACTTCGACCGGATCCGCCGCAAGATGGACTTCCTCGTCACCTCCGGCGTGCCCGAGCGGGACGCGCAGATGGCCATGCTGGCCGCCGGCCGCTTCACCGTCGGCAGCGTCCTGGAGGAACAGGCAGACACCGGCCCCGGTGACAGCGCGGGTCTGCCGGCCGACATGCCGGCGATCGATCACGAGTCGGCGTTCGAGGCGGGCCTGGCGCTCATCCTGGACGGCCTGGCACACCGCACCGGGGTGCAGGGAGCCGACTGACCCCGACCAGGCGCCCTGTGGGCGGGAAAACCCACTGAGCAGATGTGGAGGCGGCAGGTCGCTGACCAGGTGATGTCGGTGCCGCCTTGGGGTGCTCGGGCCAGATCCACAGACCCCCGGTGAGAAGCGAACAACCCGGCGGCCCGTTCGTAGCTGGACCGCTGGTCGGGACCATCTCGACAATGCGCACTCGCGGCACCACACCCGTCCGAGGGGAGAACGGATGCTGCGGAGATCACAAACCGTGCCGGCCGCTCGACCCCCGCGGGCAACTCCCACTCGACGTCGTAGAAGGAGGTCCACGACGGCCAGGATTCCGCATCCAGGAGCGCGCCGTAGGCGAGAGCAGCGTTATGAGCTCCTTCGTCCTCGATGGGGACCAGGAGGGGCGCTCCACCGGCGGACGGCCGAGATCAGTCCGCCGGGCCGCTCCTCTCGCTCGGGCGTACTACTGACCGGGCGGCCGTAGGCGGCAGCGCGCTCGCGCAGGGTGTAGCTGCCGGCCTCCCAGCCGTGCCCGGCCAGCCAGCCCACCGGATCGTCGGGCATCTCCGAGACCCACATGGACGCCGCCGATCCCGGCACGGCGTCCGCGCCGAAGCGCTCGATCACACCACGGGGGCCCAACGTCAGCCCCATCCGACTGCCTGGCGCCGACTGCGCGCTGATCCGGGCCAGCAGCAACTCCACCGCGTCCTCGGGCAGATAGACCAGCAGCCCTTCGGCGATCCACACGGTCGGCACCGCCGGATCGTGCCCTGCGGCGGCCAGCGCGCCTGGCCAGTCCTCCCGCAGATCCACCGCGACGGTGACCCGCTCACAGCGCGGGACGGCCCGCTCCTGGCGCAGCACCGCGGCCTTGAAGTCCAGTGGGGCGGCGGTGTCGACCTCGAAGAGCCGGGTGCCCTCGGGCCAGTCCATCCGGAAGGCCCGGCTGTCCATGCCGGCGCCGAGCAGCACGACCTGCCGGACCCCGGACGCGCAGGCCCGCTGCAACAGGTCGTCGAGGAACCTGGTTCTGATGACGACGGAGAACGACACGGCCAGCCTGCGGCGTCGCGCGGCCTCGTCACCGGGCGGCGGCGAGGAGGGCCACAGGCCGCCGGCGGTGGCGAAGGCCTGTGCCAGCGGGTCCCGGAACAGCGCGTCCTCCCGCTCGCTCTCCAGCGCCCGCACCCTGGCCACCCCCACCCCCGTGGCCCACACTCCCCATGGCTGCACCCGCTCCCGCTCATCAGTCACCGCCCCAGCCTAGACACCGACGCACATGGTGAGCCGATCCCCTGAAGGACGAAGTACGCACCGCACGACCGCTCCGCCTCCCCACCGCCATATACGACTACTTCGCTGCCCCACTGACGCTGCTGGACCGGCATTGCTTCAGATCCGGACGCGGCTCAGCACCGCATCCAGCTGATCAATCTCCCCCGGCTTGACGAACCGCAGTCCCGTGGACTCGTGCAAGATCCCGAGCCGGCCCCGATCACACGAGCGGTGAAGCAGACGTTGAACTCTCTGCTCACTGACCGTCCGAGTAGGCAATAGGTTCATGCCATGGCGACCGTTGACGACATGGAGTTCCGCACTGCCCGGCCTGAGGACACCGAGGCCATCGAGGCACTCGACGGATCCTTCACCACCCGCACCATCTTCCACGTGGCCATCACCGAGGACGGGTTCGCTCTCCGGGAGCTCCCGGTGGACCCGCCCATCCACAAAGTCTTCCCACCGGAGAACAGCGACGACGGCAACCGCTCCGCGGCCGAGGCGGATCCGAACAGCCGCACCTTCGTCGCCGTCGGCACCGACGGTTGTCTGGCGGGCTTCGTCGCTGTCTCCTACGTTCCGTGGAACAGGCGGTTGGCCATCGATGACATCGAGATCGCTCCGCTCTACCGGGGGCAGGGCGTCGGCCGTGCCCTGGTCGGCCATGCCGCCGAGTTCGCCCGTGAGCGCGGTGCCGGGCACATCTGGCTGGAAGTCACCAACCTCAACGCGCCTGCGATCCACGCCTATCGGCGGATGGGATTCGCCTTCTGTGGACTGGACACGACGCTCTACGCGGACACGCCCTCATCGGGCGAACAGGCCCTCTACATGAGCATGCCTTGTTCCTGAGTCGTCAGCGGGCGGCTGACAGCGGAGCCGATGCGTCGCCCAGCGCGACCCGCTGAGGTCGGGCTGACCGCTGCGGGACCGGACAGCTCCGCTGCTGCCGGCACGACCCGCCCGACGGCATACCTTCCGCACCGTCACGTGATCCGCGTGGCGCCTACGGCGGCGGCGACGAAGGAGGCGACCATGGTGCGTCGGTCGTCCCTCGACCACGCGAGGACGAGTTCGCTGTGCGGGGCGTCGGTGACGGGACGGTAGACGAGGTCGGGGCGCATGGGCTGGGCGAGCGAACGGGGCAGGACCGCGACGGTGCGTCCCAGTCTGATCATGTCCAGGACCTCGGCTGCGTCCGTGACCTCGGGTCCCTGCCCTGCCTCGGGTACTCCGGTCCAGCGCACGCCCTTCCAGCGGGGCAGGGTTTCCCGGGCGAGGTCGGCGAGAGTGACCTCCGAGTGGGAGGCGAGCCGGTGGTCCGGCGGCAGGATCGCGACACGGCCTTCGACCGTCAGGATTTCGTGGTCCAGGCCGCTCATGTCGTCGAACGGCGCGTACAGCAGGGCGACATCGGCGCGGCCGTCGCGGACGTGGTCGGCGCGGTCGGTGGCCCCGCCGAAGAGGATGTCCACCTGGCGGGCGTCGGGGCGGCCGGCGTAGGCGGCCAGGATGCCGGACAGGAGGTTCGCGTCACCGCCGGGCTTGATCACCAGGCGCAGATGGGACTCCTGGTCGCCGGCCCGGCGTGCCTTCTCCGCAGCCGCACTGACGGCGTTGAGCGCGTGCCGTCCATGGTGCAGGAGTGCCGTGCCCGCGGGGGTGAGGGCCACGTGTCTGCTGGAGCGCTGCAGAAGCTTCACTCCGAGCCGGGACTCCAGGCGCCGGATCGCTTTGGACAGGGCCGGCTGCGCGACCGTCAGACGGGTCGCGGCGCGGCCGAAGTGCAGCTCCTCGGCCACGGCGACGAAGTACTCCAGCTCGCGGGTCTCCAGCTCGGGCATACCGGGAAGACTACCGTCCGTTCCATTCCTATCAGGCATGGAACGAGAACCGACTGGTCTTGGACAGGAACGGAAAATGCCTGTTCTCTGAAGGCATGATTCACCACACGATGATCGTAGCGTTCGACAATCCGATTCCCGCGAGTGAGCTGGACCAGTACCTCAGTGAGTTCGAGGGGCTCGTCACGGAGTCCGGTCTGGTCGAGTCGTTCGCGGCCCGGCACCACATCCGCGTCGCGGGCGACGATCACGCCCCGGTGGCCGTCGCCAGCGCCGTCCTGCAGTTGCGCCTGGCCGATCTCGACGCCCTGAACGCGACCTTCACCATGCCCGGGGCCGTCGACCTGATCAGGCGCTGGCAGAGCCGCCACCCGTACAAGGCGGTCTGGGTCAACCACGAGCCGCTGGCGTGAGCAGTTACGCCGGCAAGGCCGGTCTCGTCACCGGCGCGGGCAGCGGAATCGGGCGCGCCACTGCGCTCGCGTTCGCCCGGCGCGGGGCCGCGGTCGCCGTGCTCGACCTGGACGAGGACAGCGCCGGCCGGACCGTGGGCCTGATCACGGACGAGGGCGGCCGGCAAGAGGCCGTGGCCGTCGACATCGGCGATGAGCACTCCGTGCAGGCGTTCGCGACGTGGATCACCGACACCATGCACAACGCCGGGTAGACCGGCTACGAAGGCCAGTTCAAGAAGCAGATCGCCGCGCCGAGCTCCAGCGCCGGTTCGCCTCCGAATCGGCGAACAAGCTGCTCAGCGAATTGACCGCCGGCACCGACTGGGAACCCCGCGGACGCGGCGGTCGTCGCCCGAGCCCGGACCCTCGGCGGGGCCGGGCTCGGGTCTACGTACGTTGCCGGTCGAGGTGACCGAAGATCCGTGCCGCTTCATCGAGGAGTGGCCGACCGCGTGCCGTCCCGGCAACGAGGCGCGTACGGTGGTTGATGATCGCGACTCCGAGTCACAGACCGCGTTCCGCCATGACCCGCTGCTCGGCCCGCTCCACGTCGAACCGGGCGGCCGGGTTGCCGCCGGCGCGCTCGACGGCGCCGCGCACCAGGGCGAGGTAGAAGAGGGCCGGGGCGCAGGGGGTCCACCGCTCCTCCGGCTCGTCCGCGATGAAACCGAGCACCGACTCCGGGCGGGCGTCCACGAACTCGAACCGGTCGTGCTCCCACTTGTCGGTGACGCCACGTGTCCAGCGCAGGCGCAGGGTCGCCTCGTCGAGCTCGGGCGTCACCGCGCGGAAGAACGCGGCCCACTGGTGGTTGACCACGTCGAGCCCGAATCCGAGCAGTTCCACTTGGGTGTTGTCGCCGTCGTGCACGGCGAGTTCCTCGAAGAGGGCACGGCGCGCCACCGCGTGCAGGCTGACCGGGCTGCCGTCCCGGGGCAGGTCGTGCTGCTGGGCCAGGCCCTCGTTGGCCGAGGAGTTCCACCGTGCGCTGTTGGGCCCGGCGACCTGGGCGCTGCGCCGGGAGAACAGCATCTTGCCGTCCTTGCCGGTTTCCAGGGCCACGTTGATGCCGAAGCTGCAGTTCATCCAGGAGGGAGCGTCGGCCGGGTCGCTGCCTTCCAGGTACTGCTGGCGCAGGGTGAGGCCGTTCTTCTGGCGCCGGTCGAGGTTGAGCGAGGTGGTGAGGAAGTCGAAGTAGTCGGCGTCCCGCAGGGTGAGGGAGACGACGGGGTCCTCGGCCAGATGGGTACGGGTGACCACGACCCGCTCGACCGCGAAGCGCGCGTTGTTCCAGCGGTGCGGCAGCCCGCCGGCTTCCTTGCGTTCCTCCTCCGTTTCGATGGAGCGCCGCCAGGCGGCGATCTCCTCGGGGAACTGCACACGTTTGGGGGTGTATTTGACGTGGATGTTCTCCTCGTCGACGGGCCGGGTGCCGTCTCCTTCGAAGAGATGACAGCCTGTCGCCCGGCCAACCACGGTAAATCGGTCTCGCATCGTCAACTCCACTGGTAAATAGGCTGTGGTGGACACTTTCGGGGGGTGCTGTCGATCTCATGGTACGAAGCGGCACGGACAGCCGGCTGACGTTGCTGAAGGCCGAGCGGCGTTCTTCTTCCCTGGTGGGCACGGTGGCCGTGGCGGAGTATCTCCATCCGGACGCGGCGGAGCGGCAGAGGCTGGGCCGGCCGCAGCTGGCCGAGGTCCGTGACCGTTTCACGCAGACGGTGCGGGAGAGACTGGGGTTCGGCAAGACCCTCCGGGCCGACCGGGGCGGGGCGACCCGGCGGCAGCTGTGGGCCGGGCTGGAGGAGTTCCTGTCCGACGGCGCCCAGCGGAAGATCCTCTACTGGACGGGGCACGGCGTCCAGCGCGGCGACGAGGGCTACTTCCTCGCCTGCGCCGACTCATGGCAGTCGGGCGAGTTCGACCCCACCCGGGCCGTCTCCCTGCTCGAGCTGGTGGGGTTCCTGCTGCGGCCGGAGCACGAGACGGACACCCTGCTGATCATCGATGCCTGTTCCTCGCAGAGCTACAACTCCCTGGGCGAGGCGGTGCGGCACGCCGTGGAGCTGGAGCGGGACTTCGCGGTGGTCCGGGCGCGGCAGAACCGGCGGAAGGGCTTCGCCGTCATCGGCACCTCGGGTGCGGACGCACAGGTGCCGGCGGGCCGCTGGGTGACGTGGCTGGAGGAAGCCCTGGCGAAGCCGGACTTCGTGGCGGACGACCAGGCCCGCCCGTTCGAGCCGTCCGCGCTGTATCTGCCGCTGCCGTATCTGTGCCGTGCCGTGGACGCGCGGGCCGCCGACGACGGTCTGGACGAACCCGCGCAGCGGCCGGACTGCCGGGAGGTGAGGGCGCTTCCCAACAACTTCCTCGACAACCCGCACTACCATCAGTCCGACCGGCCGGTGTACACGCCGGCCGTGCTGACGCGGCGGAAGCCCTGGATCGAGGCGGAGCAGTTCGTTCTCGAGGAGAACAGCCATCTCGGCCGCCACTTCGCGGGCCGGTGGGAAGCGCTGAGCCGGATCGTGCGCTGGATGGACACCCATCCCAAGGGGCTGCTGGCGGTGACGGGTCTGGCGGGCACTGGGAAGACCACGCTGCTCGGCCGGCTGGCCCTCACCTCCCTGCCCAGCTGGCGGGAGGCCCTCGGCCCGGACCTGAGCCCGGCGGCGCTGCCCCGGGCGGGAAGCATTCACGCGGCGCTGAGCTGCCGGGGCCAGTCGGCCCATTCGCTGGCCGCGCATCTGCGCGAGGTGCTGGCGGACATCGACGGGGCGCCGCCGCTGCCGGAGGAGCCGGTGACGTCGGAGAAGTTCACCGCCGCGTTCGAGGAGCTGGTCGGGCGGGCGGGGTCGGTGAACCTGCTCTTCGACGCGCTCGACGAGGCTCTCCCGGACCAGGCGCACGCGATCGCCCGGCACGTCCTGAGCCCCCTGGCGAACACGCCCGGTGTCCGGGTGGTCGTCGGTACCCGGTCGCAGCCCCGCCGGCGTGCCACCGCGCCCGCCGGGGAGGAGTCGCTCCTGGACACCCTGGATCTCAGTATCGAACCCGTGGTCCTGGGGGACGACGAGGAGGCGCGCGCGAGTATCGCCGGCATGGTGCTGTCCGTGCTGGACACCGCGCAGTCCCCGTACCGGGGGGATGCGCGGCAGGAGGACCGCGACTGGACGGCGCAGACCGTCGCGGCACGCAGTCACGGCTCGTTCCTGGTGGCCCGGCTGGCCGCGGAGGGGCTTGCCCGGCGGGCCACGGTCGCCGCCGAGGCAGAGCTGCTGGCGTGGCTGCGGGACGGCGGCGTGGACCTGCGCGCCCGTCTGGCGGAGGAGACGCGCCATCTGAGCGAGCAGCCGGGCGCGCGGCGGGCCCACGAGGCGCTGCGGGCGCTGGCGGTGGTCCAGGGCCCCGGGCTGCCGCCGGACGAGGCGTGGCTGACGCTCGCCAACGCGCTGCGCGAGGCCGGTTCCCCGGAGCTGACGCTGGAGGACCTGGGGCAGGTCTGCCGGAGCGCGGACGGCGGCATCGTCGCCGCCCAGAAGGACGGCTCGCGGCAGGCGGCCGGGCGGGTCCGTCATCAGCTGGCCCATCCCAGTTACGGCGAGTTCTTCCTCTCCGACGCCGGGCTGACCTCCTGGGAGGCACACCGCAGGGTGCTCGACGCGCTGCGCACCCGTGCCCGCGCCCGTGGCGGCTGGAGCGAAGGCGACGAGTACACCCTCGAGTACCTGGGCGCGCACGCTGCCCAGGTGGGGCCGGACGCGCTGCGGGAGCTGTTCGAGGATGTGGACTTCCTGCTGCGTACGAACCCCGATGTCATGCTGCCGCTCGCGGCGGGCCTGGCCCGGGACTGCGACGGCGCCGCGCTGTACGGCAGGGTCGCGGGCTCGTTTCCCCGCGCGTCCGGCCCGCTGCCGGCATCGGTCCTGCTGGAGCGCAAGGCGCTGCTCAGCGCCACCGCCTTCATCAGCCACCGCGAGGCGACCTACCGGGCGCTGCGCCGCGACGGCGGCTTCCTGCCCTGGCAGGAGTACTGGAGCGATGTCCCGCCGGCTCCCCCCGAATGGCGGCGTGCGGCACCCTCGGGCGGTGCGCGGGCGCTGAGCTGGCGTGCCGGGACCGGGGCGGCGGGGCCGGCCTACGCGGACACCCTGACCGCCGGTGGCCGGGGCGAGATCCACGTCCTGCACCCCGAGTCGGGCGCCCGGCTGCTGACCCGCCGGCTGCCCCGGGCCGGCGGGGAGCGTGGGCGCCCGCTGAGCGAGGTGCGGGAGGTGGCCGCGGGAGCCCGCTGGGTCACCGTCGCCCGGGACGATCAGGCCGTGTACTTCTGGCGGGCGGGTGCCCGGACGCCTGACCGGGAGTACCGGTGGGGCGGCAGTGTGCGCGCCCTGTCGGTGGCCGAGGTGGAGGGGCAGGGCGTGGCCCTGGCCGCCGACGGGGACCGGGTGTGGGTGTGGTCCTGGCAGGGCGGCACGCACCTGGACACCCGGCTGAAGGAGGTCCGTACGGCTGATGTGCGGCAGCTCTCGGCCCTCACCCTGGACGGGCGGATGTTCGTCCTGACCGCGGGTGCCGAGCGGGTGGAGCTGTTCGAGGTGGACCGCACCCGCAACGGGATCGACGGTCTGCGCGCCTGCCGGACCGCTCCCGGCGTGACGCTGGCCGCGCCCGCGATGGCCGCCGCGGCGTTCGCCCTCTCGTCCCGGCTGGGGTTCCTTGCCGTGGCCGACGGGACCGCTGTGTACCTCTGGCGGTGCGAGGCCGGGCCCGGCCCCGAACCGGTCGTGACGGAGGTGGCCGCCTACCCGTCCGACGCGCGCGGCCTGGCCTTCGGACGGTGCGGCGATGAGCTGCTGCTCGCCGGATACGAGGAGGTGGCCGTCCGGATCTGGTCCGCCGGGCGGCCCGGGCGTGAGGCCACGCTCGCTCTGGACGCCCCCAGGGACGGCGCCATGGCGTTCGATCCGGGCGGCCAGGGACTGCTCGCGGTCGCCGACGGCCCGTACATCCGGGTGGTGGACGTGGTGCCCGCGCTGGAGGCCGGCTACGGCATCCAGCGACGGCCGAGCAACGAGCGTCCGGTCCTCGCCCTGGCCGGCGTGCCGGACGGTCCGCCGTTGCTGTGCCGGGCCTGGCACGACCGGATCAGGGTCTCCCGGCCGCGACAGGGGGATCCTGCCTCCCTCGCTGCTACCGAGCTCGCCCACGACGGGCACACGGTGACGGCGGTGGCCGCCGTGCGGGCGGCGGACGGCTGGACGGTGGCCGCCGCGGCCGGCCGTAGCGTACGGCTGTGGCGTCTGGACGACGGCCTGGCACTCATCACCCATCAGGACATCCCGCTGGGCGGGGACGCCGGCCAGCCCGCCCGCGCGCTGAGCCTGGTCACCGGACCCGACGCCGGCACACTGCGGCTGAGCGTGGCCGACGGCCGGCGGCTGGTACGCCACCAGGTGCCCGCCGACGTCTCGTCCGCCGGCATCACGGTGCGCGAGATCCGGGCCGACCGCGGGTTCTGCGGCATCGACACGCGGGTCCTGCGGGACGGTACGCACTGGATGGCCGCCGACCTCAGTGACCAGCTGCGGGTCTGGACCGAGGGCGCGCAGGGCGTCGAGCAGCGCGTCCTGCTCCCGGCCGGCCCCTCCTGCCTCGCCCTCGGGGAGCTGTACGACGACGAGGACGACGCTTCGATGCCCGTGCTGGCCTGGGCGGACCACGGCAGCGTGTACGTCAAGGACTGCTCCGGCGACGAGAGCATCCACCCTCCGGAGCGGCTGCCGGGGGACTTCCCCGACGTGAGGTCTTTGGTGTTCGCCGGTCCCGTGGAGCGGCCGGTTCTGCTGCTGTGCATGCCGGAGACGGTGTCCCGCGCATGGGACCTCTGGTCCCGGCAATGGCTGGACGGGCCGGGGATCGCACCGCGCGGGTACGGCGTGCACGCCGTCCGTACCGCGCAGGACCCGGAGGGTGTGGTGGTGGCGTTGCAGGGAGAGGACCGTTGCGATCTGATCCGGCTGCCGCATGCGTTCTTCGGCACCGGGAGACGGGGAGAGGGTGCATGAGACACGATCTGGTGGTCTTCGTGCCGGGGTTCCTGGGCACACGGCTGTGCCGGGACGGCCGGGACGTCTGGGCGCGGTGCGGTGAGCAGCTGATCGGCTCGGCGGCCGCGGCACTGACCGAGGTGGCCCTCCCCCCTGGGCTGGGGGATGAGCCGCCCGAGGCCCCCTTCCGCCTCGACGCCGACACACTGCTGCAGGTCCCGGACTCCGTGCCCGGGCTGCTGTCCTGCATGGGCTATCCCGATATCCGTACCGCCCTCGGCGACCCGCCCGACGCGCAGTTCGTGCCGTTCACCTACGACTGGCGGCTGTCGAACCGGCTGGTGGCCCGGCAGTTGAAGACGCGGGTGGCGCGGGAACTCGACCGGTGGCGTACCGAGGCCGACGCGTACTACCCGGACCGGCCCGACGATCCGCGCGTCATTCTCGTCTGTCATGCGACGGGCGGTCTGATCGGGCGGCACTACCTGGAGTGCGAGGGCGGCCGGGAGACCGCCCGGACCCTGGTCACCCTCGGCACCCCTCAGCAGGGGCTGGTCCAGGCCGCCCGGCTGCTGGCCGGCCACGCGGTCCCCGCTGCCGCGGGCCCCGGAACGGACGTGGCCGCACGGCTGAACGAGACACTGCGCGACTGGGCGGTCAACGTGCCGGCGGTCGCCGAGATGCTGCCGGTGGGATACCCCGCCGTGCGGGTTGAGGGAAAGACCCGCGAGCGGCGGATCACCGACAGCCGCTACCCGGTCCCCGGACTGCCGGGCGACGCCGTCCGCCGGGCGCTGGCCTTCCAGGAGGAGTTCCGCTCGGCATGCGACGAGCACCGGCGCGCCGGCCCCCTCCCCTACACCGTGCACTGCCTCGCCGGCGTCGGCTTCCCGAGCCCCGAAGCGCTCGTACTCTCCGGCGACGGGGCGCGGATCACCGGCAGCCTGCCCGGGCCCGGCGACGGGACCGTACCGCGCCCGTCGGCCGTCGCGGGCTGGACCGGCACGGCCCCCATGCTGTGGACCGGCGTGCGCAACACGGACCTGGCCGGCGGCCCGGCACTGCGGGACGCGATGCTCGCGATCCGCGCGGGACGCCCGCCCGGCGGCACACTCGCCGGTGAGGAGGGCATCGCGCTGCACCTGCCCCGGGACCCCGTCGCCGCCGGCCGCCCGTTCGTGATCGAAGTCCTGGGGCACGACCTGCTGCGGCGCAACCTGCGGACCTTCATGTGGCGTTCGGGCCGCCCCGGCAGACAGCCCCTCGTCTTCCGCCCGTACGAGACCGACCGCTACCGCGCGGAACTGGAGGCCGCCCCCGGACGCTGGGTCGTCGAGGCACTGGTCGACCGGCCCAAGGGACGCGACCGCACAGACGTGACGGTCCTGGCGGTATGAGACGGGAGCTGGGATGACCGCGACCGACACCCCCGCCTGGCCGCAGTGCGGACACCTGCACGCCGGGGAACACTGCCGGGGACGCCGGGTGGCCCCGTACACGGCCTGCCTGGCACACCTGGACAGCACCGAACGGGCCGCCCACCTGGACTCACTGGCCCCCGGCGCCGACCTCGACCACCGCGGCACCCCCTTCACCCAGAGCCTGCTCGACGCACTCCTCGCACCCCTCAGAGACCCGACGAGCGGGCGGGCGCGGGCGGGGAAGGCCGCCTTCGACGAGACGCGGTTCACCGGGGACGCCGAACTCGAGGACATCGACTTCGACGGCTCCTGCTCCTTCGCCTCGGCCGTCTTCGACGGGGGCCTGTACGTCCGCGAAGTGCGTACCGCAGGCGACTTCCGCCTCGCCGCGGCCCAGGTCGCCAAAGACGTGTGGTTCGACGACACCGACGTGGGCGGTGACGCCTGGTTCTACCAGGCCCGGATCACGGGCACACTCCGGTTCTGCGTCCGCGAAGTCCGCGGCACCGCGATGTTCAGAGGCGTGAGCTGCGGGGCCGCCTACTTCTCCGGAGTCCGGGTTCGCGGCATCGCATCCTTCAACGGGGCGGTCATCGACGGAGAGGCCGCCTTCGACGGTGCGGTCTTCGAGGAGAGCGCCGACTTCGAGGCGGCCCGGATCGCCGGCCGCGCCTGCTTCGACGGTACGCATTTCCACCGGAGCAGGGCCTGCTTCAACGGGGCGGACATCGGCGGGGACATGCCGTTCGCCGAAGCATACTTCGCCGCCGAAGCCACATTCGAAGGAGCAGCGATCGGCGGTGACCTGACGTTCACCGGGGCCCGGCTGAAGGCCGGCGTGGATTTCCGTCGGGCGGTGTTCCGGCGCACCGCCCGGATCGGCCCGCTGGTCTGCCCGGGAACGGTGGACTTCTCCCACGCCGTGTTCGAGACCGCGCTGACGCTGGAGGCCGCCGCGCTGGAGGTCCGCTGCCGGCAGACACGGTGGGCGTCCACCGCCGCGCTGCGGTTGCGGCACGCCGCGGTGGACCTGAGCGACGCCGTGACGGAATTCCCCGTGACCGTCGCCGACCGGCGGCGTCCGTTCGTCTCCCCGCACGGCGAGGTGATCGCCGAACCCAAGCTGCTCAACGGCCTCCCCGTGCGGATCACCTCCGTCAAGGGCGTGGACGCCGCGCACCTCGTACTGGCCGACACCGACCTCACCGACTGCCTCTTCGTGGGAACGGTCCACCTCGACCAGTTGCGCCTCGAAGGCCGCTGCCGCCTGCCCCAACCACCCGACGGACTGCGCTGGATGCGCCGCCAAACCCTCGCCGAAGAACACCACTGGCGCGGCTGGACACCCGCGCCACCGGACACCGACCCCCAGGAACCCGCCACGCTCGCGCCGGTCTACCGCCAGCTCCGCAAAGCACTCGAGGACAGCCGCAACGAGCCGGGCGCAGCCGACTTCTACTACGGCGAAATGGAGATGCGCCGCCACGACACCACAACATCCCGCGGCGAACGGACACTGCTGGGGCTGTACTGGGCCCTGTCCGGATACGGCCTGCGCGCCACGCGTGCCCTGGCGTGGCTGGTCCTGGCGATGACGGCCACCGTCCTGACGATGATGCTGTGGGGCCTGCCGCAAGCCGACCCCGACCCTGTCAGTACCGGCAACACCGACGGCCGGCGCATCACCCTCACCACCAGGAAACCGACGCCCGCCAACCCGGAAGGCCCCTACACAAAGCGCCTGTCGGCCGACCGCTTCGAGAAGTCCCTGAGAGTGGTGGCCAACTCGGTGATCTTCCGGGCCTCCGGACAAGACCTGACCACCACCGGGACATACGTCGAGATGACCGCCCGCCTCGTCGAACCGGCCCTCCTCGGTCTCGCCGTCCTCGCCGTACGCAGCCGCGTGAAGCGCTGACGCACCCCCCGCGCACACCGTCGCGGCGGACCAGCGTGCGATCACCGCATGCGACCCACACCTCACGCCTTCAGGTGAACTTCGGCTGCGAAAACGTTCGTTCACCCGATGCCGGGGGTGCCATGGGCAATCCTGGCAGCCGTCCAACGGAAGGCTTGCTCATGCGACGTCGCAGGGTGATCGCCACTGCCCCGGCGGTCCATGCCGATGCGGTACCCGGACTGGGCTGAGTCGAATGCGGGGGAAGACTGGTGCCGGCGTCGTCAGTGCCGGCCTGCTGAGTGAGGTCCGGGCCGAGAAGGCCGGCGCTGCGCTGCTGGCATGGGCGCGGGACGCGAGCCTGGTGGTTGACGCTTTCGAAGAAGAGCGTCTGCTTGCCATGCGACTGGGAAAGCTCGCTGAGCTGACGGTGCCGGAGGGTAGCGACGCCGATCTGGAACTGACGGCGCAGTGGGCGGCATTCATCTGCCTGGTCGACGACCGGTTCGACCGCAGCCTGGTCGACATCCGGCCGGAAGCGGTCACGTCGCTGTTCGACCGGCTGCTGAACGTGATCACCGGCCGTCCTGCCGGATTCGTCAGCGGGCTTGACCAGGCCCTGGACGATTTGTGGCGGCGTACAGCTCCGCGGATGTCCACTCAGTGGCGGGAGCGGTTCGTCGCCGACTACCGCGACTTCGCCCTGGCCATGCGGGAAGAGGCCGCCGGTCGCACCGACCGGGTCCCGATGGGGCTCAGCGACTACGTGCTGCGGCGTCGCAGGACCATCACCGCCCTGCCTCTGGCAGACATCCTGGAGTGCACCGCCGGCGCGCCCTGGCCCGGTCCGCCCATGGGCGTGGACCTCATGAGGGACCTGCGGCGGGCCGTGGCCGATGTGGCCGGCTGGAGCAATGACCTGGCCTCGGCCGAGGATGACCTGCGGGAGGACCGCGACAACCTGGTGACCGTGCTGAGCCGAGAGCGCGGCTGCTCCCTGTCCTCGGCACGCGAACAGGCCGCGGCAATGCGCGACGACCGTGTCAGGGATTTCCACACCCTGGCAGCCGCGCTGACGGCGATGCCCCTTCCCGGGACCGAGCGAGAGGGAGTACGGCGTTACGTGGCGGCCCTCGGGTCCTTCGTGACCGCGACGCTGCACTGGCTTGGCGTCACTCATCGCTTCGATGCCCGCTGGGCGACCCGACCGATGTGACTGCCCTCGTTCTCCCTGCCGATCCACGCCCCACCGCCCCTCCCGTGCCCTCCAAGGACTGCCCCACCGATGAGACCCCCTGCCGCCAAGCAGTTCCGCCCGGTCTGGCTGTCGTCCTACTTCCCGGCAGCGCTGCCTGCCGGACGCGGACGTCTTCTGGTGCACGTGCTGAACCGGGTGGGTGCGGACGGTGCCGTGCGCGACGCGTGCCGCAGCCGCGTCCTCGAATCCGCGCTCGCCCTGGCGCTGATGGACCGGTGTGGATCTGCCCACCACGACGCGCGCGCTCGCATCGTGAGCTACCTGGAGCGCCATCAGAACGGCGAAGACCTCATTGATACGACCGTAGCCGCCGCTGCCCTGGGCCGGGTCACCAGACAGCCGGCGCGCCGCCAGACCCTGGATGCCATTGTCAGCCGGGTACCGGACTTCACCGGATCACGCAAACGAGCCCTGGCGCAGGCCATCTTCACCATGCTGGGCGTGGCTGTCGACCAGGCCGACCCGGGCGACATCGCTCCCCACGCTGTCGATGTGAGGGCGCTGCACCCCTGGGCCGCGGTACAGACCGCCGCGGTGAACGCGATCCTGGGCCGGGTGGCAGGCAGACGCCGGGCCGGCTGGGACGATGTCACCCGGCTGGCGTCCACCCAACGTCCGGGAAGGGTGTGGGAGGGAAACCTCCTCATTCACCTGTCGGTCCTCCATGCCCTGGTGGACGTCCCCGGTATGGAGAGCGTCGTCGACGCCGGCCTCAACACTGCCCTCAGGCATCAGCGGGAGGACGGCGGCCTGCCCTTCGTCACGGACACCGACACTTGGAGCACCGTCCTCGTGGGGCTCGCGCTGAGCAGTGCCGACGCGCCACGTGAGGTGACGCACCGCATCGCCCAACACCTTGTACATGTTCAGCACGCGAACGGCGGCTGGTCGTACACCGACCACGCCCAGCTCCCCGACACGGACTGCACCACCGTCGCAGTCGAGTTCTTGCATCAGCTGGACCCGGTCGCCTACCGCGACCCGATCGACCGTGCCCTGGACGCACTGGTCGCGGTCCGCGGCGCCGACGGCGGATTCCCCACCTACGGAGCGGGCACTCCCTCCGAGGCGTGCATGACCGCCGCCGCGATCAACGCGCTCAGCACCCGAGTCCGCCACCGTCACCTCATCCAGCCTGCCCTGCGCTTCCTCGCCGACCGTCAGATGCCTGACGGCTCCTTTCCGCCCGGCTGGAGCAGCAGTCGCCTGCACACCCTCTTCAGGGCCTACCTCGCCACCCACCACTCGCCGATCTCTCCGGCGGTGCAGCACATGAGCGGTCGGATCGCCGGCCTGGTACAGAGCACACAGAACGCGGACGGCGGCTTCGGACAGAGAGACGGCGCCTCAAGCGATGCCATCAGCACCGCATACGCCCTGATCATCCTGGCCGGACAGCGCGACCCTGCTCCCGCCGCGCACGCCACCGGCTACCTGCTCACGCAGCAGCGTCCCGACGGCAGCGTCATCTCCATTCCCGACATGCTCGGCCCGCGTCCCTTCCCGTATCACGTCCCCGTACTGACCGACGCGTTCACTCTTCTCGCCCTCGGCCACCTCACCCCTCGTATCCGGCCATCACGCGTTGCCGTGCCAGGCCGCCGGCACGGCAACGCGCAACTCTCCCAGAGGACAGCCCCCTGAGACCGCCCTGCGAACCGGCTCCCCCGCCCGGGCACGGATGCCTGGGCGCGGGATGTGCGGCGGGCACCGACTGGCCCCCGACTGACCTCTGTGCCCCACTCCCCCACCGAACCACCACCGCGGAGAACCCCGTGACCGTACCCCCGCGTCCCACGCCCATGGACCTGACCATGCACGACATGGCCCAGGCCTTTCCCACGATCTCCCAGACCATCGGAGTGATCCTCCACCTGGAAGGAACCGCTCCAACCCTCAGCGAGCTGCGCGCCCATGTCAGCTCCCACCTCAAGGACCAACCGCGCCTGACCCACTACCTCCACGGCCCCGGGCTCAAAGCCCGCTGGCACCACGACCCAGCCCCCGACCTCAACCACCGCGTCCGGGAACAGCACCTCCCCCCAGGCCACCAGCACCTCGATACAGCCGTGACCGATCTCATCGCGCACCCCTTGCCCGCCGAGGGCCCGCTGTGGGACGTCTGGCTGCTGGCCGGGTACGCCACGGGGCGTTATGCGATCTGCCTGCGAGCGCACCACAGCACCCAGGACGGTGTGGGCATGATCGGTACCCTGACCGCCTTGTTCGGCGCCGCACCCGCGCCCACCCGGCACCCGGCGGTCCGGGCAGGCGCCGCGGCCTACCTGAGCACCGTGCGCGGCATGCTCGCCGTAAGCGCCGTCAACAACGCCTGGAACGACACCGAGCTGCCCCTGGCCGGCCACCGCGACATCGACTGGGCTGATGTCCCCACCCAACGGCTGCGGCACGCCGCCACCGCCCGCGGCGGCGACACGAACGACGGCTTCCTGGCCGCCCTCAGCGGAGCCCTGCGCACATGGGCGGCACAATCCTGGCCCCGGGGCGCCGACAGGACGCTCCCAGCGATCACGATGGTCAACCTGCGGCGGGCCGGGGAACACGACCGGCCGGGGAACTTCTTCACCTTCGCACCCGCGCCCCTGCCCTGCCACGAACCGACAGCCGAAGGCCGCCTCGACCACGTCATCGCCGCAACCCGCACCACGAGAGACCCGGCCCGTCACAAGGCCATGCGCTCCGTGATGGACCTCGTCCCCGCACGCGCCTTCCATGCCCTGGCCACCCGGCTGACCACACCCGACCGGGCCGGCATCAGCACGTCCTACCTGGCCATCCACCGGCCGTTGCGCTACAAGCAGGACCCCGTCACCCGCCTCCAGCCCTTCACCTGGCTCCCCCGGCACCAGCCGGCGTCGATCGTGGCCTGCAGCTACAACGGAACCACCAGCATCTGCTTCGTTACCGACGCCGCCCTCCCCGGCCTGGACCGGCTGCCCCGTCTGTTCCACGACGCCGTGGGCGACCTCCCGCGCTCTGACGACGACCCGCAGGCGGGCAGCCGAGCGGAGCAGCTTCCCCACGCCGGCGTGACGCTCCCCGCCCCTGCCGCTGCCCGTGATACCGCAGTCGCCATCGATTTCGACTTCATCAAAGGCATCCTGGTCCACCAGGGGAACCTCCCGGCCGAATCGATCACCCGTCGGGCGACGCTGGCGGAAGCGGGCATCGACTCCCTGGCGGTGACCGAGCTGTCCATGATTCTCGAAGAGCGACTGGGCGTCATGATCACCGAGAACGAGCTGGCGAGACCGACCACCATGGACGACCTGGTCAGCCTCGTAGCTCAACGGACAGAGAAGACAGACCGTTGATCTTTGCACGTAGAGCCATGCCTCCGTCGCCGGCGCCTGCCGCGCGGTTGATCGGCCTGGGGTCCTATCTGCCCCCGCTGAAGGTGAGCAACGCCGACCTCGCAGCACGCCTGGACACGACAGACGAATGGATCCGCACCCGTATCGGTATTGCCGAGCGACACGTCGCCGATCCGGAGACTGCCACCAGCGACCTGGCCGTGGAGGCAGGACGCCGGGCGATGAAGTCGGCCGAGCTCGAGCACGTCGACGCAGTGATCCTGGCCACCGCCACTCCGGACCATCACGTTCCCGGCACCGCACCGGTGGTGGCCCACCAACTCGGCCTGTGTCAGGTGCCTGCCTTCGACCTCGGTGCAGGATGCTCGGGCTTCGTCTACGCGACGACCGTCGCGGCGGGACTCATCCACGCGGGAACCGTCGGCACCGTACTGGTCATCGGAGCGGAGAAGCTGTCGGCCGTCACCGACCCGGCCGACCGATCCACCGCGCCGATCTTCGGCGACGGCGCGGGTGCAGTCGTACTCACAGCCGGACCCGCCGACGCACCCGGAGCCGTCGGACCGGCCGCATGGGGCAGCGACGGCGATCACGCGGACGCCCTCGTCATCCCCGGCGGAGGCTCTCGGAGCCCTTCACGTACCACTGCCGACCTGGAGAATCTCTACGTACGCATGAAAGGAAACGAGGTGTTCCGCCATGCGGTGCGCCGCATCACCCACGTGACTCAAGAGGCAGCCACCGCGGCGGGATGGGCCGCCCAGGACATCGACAGGCTGATCGTCCACCAAGCGAACGCACGTATCAGCGCAGCAGCGGCCCACGCCCTGGGGATTCCGGCCGAACGCGTACCGTCCAACATCGCCCGGGTCGGCAATACTTCCGCGGCCTCGATCCCCCTGCTGCTGAGTCACGCCGCAATCGACGGGCAGATGAAAGCCGGGCAACGAGTCGTCGTGACATCCTTCGGCGCGGGCTTCACCTGGGCGGCCACCACTCTGCTGTGGCCCACCGGCCTCCAGGCTCTCGCCTGAGCGCCCGTGGCAATCACCAATGACGGGTTCGTCGCTCCGGTGGCGTCGCCGGTCAAACTGTCCGTCGCCGCCTCCATCGCCGAGGCCCATCACGCCACGCTCACGGCGCACCCCGGCACCGAGGACGGAAGTTCCGACGCCCGTGTTCATGAACTGCCGTGCGCCCGACGGACGTGCCGCACCGCAGGGTGGTCGGTGGCGTACTTTTGTGCTGGTCGCGGGCCGCTCAGCCCGTTCCGGGTGACGGTTCGAGAGTGCCGAGGGGGGACGTCGTGGAGTGGTCGATGGCGTTGCTCGGGTTCGCCGCCGGGCTCCTGATATCCGTCGTCACCGCCCCCGTAGGCGTCTCCGGAGCGGTCTTCCTGCTGCCCGTCCAGGTCAGTGTGCTGGGAGTACCCAGCCCGGCCGTGACACCCACGAACCTGCTCTACAACGTCGTGGCCGGCCCCGGCGCCCTCCTACGCTACTGGCGGGCCGGACAGCTCGGCGGACCGCTGCCCCGGCTCTTGATCGCGGGCACCGTCCCCGGCGTCGTCGTCGGCGCCGTGATCCGCGTCTTCGCCGTTCCCGGCCCCCGCGTCTTCCGCCTCCTCATAGCCGCGCTGCTCCTGCCGCTCGGACTGTGGCTGTGGCTGCGGACCGTACGCCCGGCCCCGCCCCGCACCCGCGACCAGCCTTCGCCTCGCGCGACGACGGCGCTGGCCCTGGCCGTCGGTGTGGCTGGCGGGATCTACGGAATCGGCGGCGGCTCGCTGCTCGGACCGATCCTCGTCGGCCGCGGCACACCGGTCGCCACCGCCGCACCCGCCGCCCTGGCCTCCACCTTCGTGACCTCGATCGTTGGCGCGGCCACCTACGCGCTGCTCTCCCTCGCTGTCACGGGCGACGTCGCCCCCGACTGGCTGCTGGGCCTTTCCTGCGGTGCCGGTGGACTTCTTGGCGGCTACGTCGGCGCACGCCTCCAGCCGCACCTGCCGGAGACGGCCCTCCGGCTTCTGCTCGGCACCCTCGCCACCGGAATCGGCGCGCTCTACGCAGTCCAGATCCTTCACTGACCGTGCAGCACCCATCCGCCTGACCTGCCCGCAGATGTTCGGGCGGCCATCTCACCACAGGCCACTGACATCACCACCGGTGAGCTCTCCACGCCAAGTGGGCCGGAGCCCGTTCTCGTGTACAGAGCCAGGTGGCCCGGCCCGCACCCCGTAGGGTGAGGCAGTCGCGGCCTCCTGTGAGTACCGCAGACGGTCCCGATGCGCGGTTGACGTTGACACCGGTGGCGCGGCACCACCGATGTCCCTGACGAAGAGATCGAGGGCCGGAGTTGACGGATGTGCCGAGGCGGTTCGCCGGTTGGGACGAGTCGGCATTCGACGTGTTGTTGCGTCTTGATGGTGAGCCGTCACACGAGGTGATGCGCGAGACCCGCAAGGATCGTGAACGTCTCGTGCGGCAACCGATGGTCTCGCTGCTCCATGACTTGGCACGGGCGGATCCCGCGTTCGAGGACCATTCCGTGTGGCGGTACGGAAAGACACCGTGGTGGTGGCAGAACCAGTCCGCCGTGGTACGCATCGCCCCGAACGTCGAGATCGGGCTGCGGTTCAATCTGGACGGCCTGCACGTGCAGGGTGCGTGGTGGTACGCCGGCTCCGATCAGATCAGCCGGTTCAGATCGGCGGTCGCCGCCGAGGCAAGTGGTTCCGTATTGGGCGATGTCGTGGCGGAACTACGCGGCAAGGGGTTCGAGATCAGCGGGGACGTGCTGAAGCGCGCGCCCCGGGAGTATCCCGCCGACCATCCTCGAACGACGTTGTTGCGCCATCGGTCGCTGCTCGCCGTGCGGTACCTCGGCTGCGACGAACGGCTGCGGACGCCGGAGGTCGTCGACCGTGTGCTGGCCACGTACGAGGAACTCGAACCACTGCTCACCTGGCTGACCGACCACGTCGCCTATTGATCCCCACCACCGCGCTCCGGACCACCGGCCACTCCCGCGCGAGTTGCGGGCAGGGATGCCGTCCAGCAGCCGACACCCGAGTTCCGGTCCTCGCAGACGGGGCTCAGGCGCCGTCGGCCTGAACCGCCTGGTGTCAGGGGCGTGCGGTGGCGGTGCGGCCGCCGGTGACGCGCAGGAGGTCGAGCTTTCCCGCGTCGCTGCTGCCGGTCGCTGCCGTGTAGGTGACCATGCGCAGGTCCGCGCCCGGGACGATCAGGACGTCGCAGTCGAGCAGGATGTCGCCGACCTCTGGATGCCGGATCGTCTTGCGGTCGCTGGTGTGCTGGGCGGCCGATGTCTGCGTGGCCCAGTGACGAGCGAAGACGGCGGATTGCTCCCGGAGGCCGTGCACGAGCCGGGCGAGCCGGGCGTCGGCCGGGTAGCGGGAGGCACTGTCCTTGAGGTCGGCGACGATGGACGCCTCGAAGGCGTCCTGTCCGCGCTCGGACTGTACGGGACGCAGGGCGGCGTGAGCCGCGCCATCGCCGAAAAGGGCGCACGCGAGGTTCCGTTCGGCCGGCGGGAGGACGGTGGGGTCGCCGTGCAGGGCGCTCCACATGGCGTTCCACCACACCAGGGTCCAGTCGGCGGTGAACACCCCGATCGGGACGTCGCCCAGGCGCGCGGCGAGCCGCTGGATGCCCGGGGGGACATGGGTGCTGACCGTGCCGTCCTGCGGTGGAAGGAGCCCGGCGCTGCGGTACAACTGGTCGCGCTCGGCCCGGGAGAGCTGAAGGGCCCGGGAGAGGGCGCCGACGACCTGGGCCGAGGGGTTCATCGCGCGCGTCTGCTCCAGGCGCAGGACGTAGTCGACCGAGAGCCCGGCGAGCTGCGCGAGCTCCTCGCGGCGCAGTCCCGGGGCACGGCGGCCGGCCGTCGCGGTGAGGCCGGCGTCGGCCGGTGAGAGGCGGTCGCGCCAGGCACGCAGGAGTGCACCGAAGTCGGAGCGGGAGGCAGCCATGGGTCCATTCTCGCCGCTCGGCCCCCGGCGAGCCTGGGTACCGCCAGTCCTAGTGACGGGGCGGGCACTGGTTGGCGGCGGCCCCGGCGGCGAACGTGGTGACGCGCCCCGCCGGGCGCCCATCGTCGGACCAGTTCGCACCCCGAGCAAGAAGGCAGGGCCTCCCATGCAGCACACCGTCGTGATGACGGGCGCGAGCCGCGGCATCGGCCGCATCGCCGCCGAGCAGATCCTGCGCCGGTCACCAGGCGTGCACCTCCTCGTCGTCGTACGCGGGTCCCAGGGCGCACGCCTGGCCGCGGAGCTGAGCGAGGGCGGGCACAGGGTCTCGCACGTTTCGGCGGACCTCGGCTCGCTCGAGAGCGTGAAGTCGGCCGCCGCCGGGATCCGTGAGCGGCTGGAGCGTGGTGATCTGCCTCCGCTGCGCGGCTTCGTGGGCAACGCGGGCATGCAGTACACGAACGCGCTGACCGAGGGGCCCGACGGGTTCGAGTCGACCTTCGCGATCAACGTGCTCGCCAACCACCTGTTCGTCCGCCTGCTCCAGGACCGGTTCGTGGCTCCCGCCCGGATCGTGATCACCGCCAGCGACACCCATTTCGGCGACTTCAAGCACAACCTGGGCATGGTGCCCGGCCCGGCATGGAAGTCCCCGGACGTCCTGGCCCGTCCGGGCGCCTTCCCGAAGCCGGACACCGCGGCAGGCGGGCGTACCGCGTACTCCACGAGCAAACTGGCCGCGATCCATCTGGTGCACGAGTACGCGCGCCGGCTGCCGGCCGGGATCGATTCCGTCGCCTACAACCCGGGGTTCGTCCCCGGCACCGGCCTCGCCCGGAACGCGGGGCCCGTCTCCCGGTTCGCGATGCGCCGCATCCTGCCGCTCATGGCCCTCACCCCGTTCGCGACCGGCCGCGGTGCCGCCGGGCGCTACCTCGCCGACGTCGTCCTCGGCACGACCAGCGCGCCGAGCGGGTCCTACGTGGACCGCGCCCGTGCGGCCCGGTCGTCCGAGGAGTCCTACGACCCTGGGCGCGAGGCCGAGCTCTGGGACGCCGCCGAACGGTTCATCGCGGCGTACGGTGCCTGAACTCAGGCTTCGCGGACGAGGGAGTTCTTCGCGGATTCACGGAAGTGGGCGACGAGGGGGTTGGCGTCCGCGAAGCGGGTGGCGACCACCACCTGGCAGGGCTCGACTCCCTCGACGGGGACGGTGACGAGGTCGTCGCGGAGTGTGCAGCGCCGGTCGTCGGCCGGTACGAGGGCGATGGCCCGGCCGTCGGCGACGACTTCGAGCTTGTCCTCGAAGGTGTCGACGAGCATGGGTCCGAGTGGGGCCGGGCTGCCGTCCGGACGGGGGTCCAGCCGCCAGAACCCGGTCCACAGCGCGGCCATGCCGGCGCAGGCCACGAGGGGTTCGTCGGCGAAGTCGTCCGGGGTGACCGACTCCTTCCCGGCGAGGCGGTGGAGCGCGGGCACGAGGAGGGCCCGGGGCTCGTCGTACAGGACGGTCACGTCCAGACCGTCGCCCGGGATCGGAAGCGGTGTGCGCACGACGAGCGCGTCGATCCGTCCCTCGGGCAGGGCACGGGCCTCGTTCCAGTCCAGGTGGCGCGTGCGGACGTGGATGTCGGGGTGACGGCTGCGCAGGTCCCGCACCGCGGGGGTGATGACGAGGTCCTCGACATATCCGATGGTGACCGTACGCGGCGGGGCGGCGGCGCGGGCGGTGAGCACCGCCTGACGAGCCGTGTGCAGGAGCGTCTGTGCCTGCGGGAGGAAGGCCGCGCCGGCCGCGGTGAGGCGACTGCCCTGGGTGGTGCGCTCCAGCAGACGCACCCCGAGGACGTCCTCCAGCCGCTGGATCTGGCGGCTCAGGGAGGGCTGGGCGACGTGCAGCTCCGCGGCAGCCCGGGCGAAGTGCAGATGCTCGGCGACGACCGCGAAGTACCGCACCAGTCTCAGATCCAGGTCAGGGCCGGGAGCAGGCGACGTGGCGGGCGGGGCTTCGTCGGACATACCGGCAGCGTACCCGTTATGCAGATCCTGCATAACGGGGTGCGGAACAGGTCTTGGACGCCCCGATCGTACGGCTGTTGACTCGATGGTGTCCGGCGGGGAGCGACCGCTCGGACGAAAGCCGACAACCGTTCTCACAGAGGGAGTGTGTCCGACATGGGCGCGTACGAGGGCAAGCATGTGGTGATCACCGGAGGCAGCAGCGGTTTCGGACTGGCCACCGCGCAACTGCTCGTGGACGAAGGGGCACACGTACTGATCACGGGCCGCAACCAGGCCGCTCTGGACTCCGCGCGCGACCGGCTCGGACCCGGCGCGATCGCGGTCCGCAGCGACGCCGCGTCGCTGCCCGACATCGACGCGCTGGCCGACCGGGTGAAGACCGAGTTCGGCACGGTCGACGCCCTGTTCGCCAACGCGGGCGTCAACGGCTTCGCGCCGTTCGAGGCGACCACCGAGGAACTCTTCGACCAACTGCTGACCATCAACGCCAAGGGTCCGTACTTCACGGTGCAGAAGCTCGCTCCGCTGTTGGCGGAGGGCAGCGGCGTCGTGCTCACCACATCCGTGGCGAACGTGCTGGGAATTCCCCTGCTCAGCGCGTACGCGGCCGGCAAGGCGGCGCTGCGCTCGATGACGCGCAGCCTGGCCCGCGAACTGCTCCCCCGCAAGATCCGCGTCAACGCGGTCAGCCCCGGCCCGATCGACTCCGGCATCCTGGAGAAGTCAATGCCCAAGGAGGCGGCCGAGCAGGCCAAGGCACAGATGGCAGCCGACAATCCCATGCTGCGCATGGGCACCCCCGCCGAAGTCGCCAGGACGGTGGTCTTCCTCGCCTTCGACGCCACCTTCACCACCGGAGCCGAACTCGCCGTGGACGGCGGCGGCTCCCAGCTCTGAGCGATGCTCCGCCTGCGGCGTACGGCCGTACGCCGCAGCAGTGGCTCATGTCGTCCCCGACCGTCCGGTGGTCCCCGACCTGCGTCGTGTCCCAGCAGGGTGTGGTGCGGGCCGCGGCTCCGGGCGACGATGAAGGCCAGGCTCGCGGCAGTGTCTTCATGGCCGACGGTGACCGCCCCTCCGTAGATCCCTGTCGACGTCGGGTGAGCGACAGGCGTTCCCCGAGCCGCCGTGGCGGATGCTGCGCCGCGGGTGCGGTCACGGCGGGAGGTGCGTTTCCGTCCGGGACCGCTTAACCTCTGCTGGTCCGCCCGCCCGGGGCGGTTCCGGGGAGGGGCGTTCATGCAGCAACGGAGAGCGGGCGGCCGGCTGATGGCCGCCGGCTGGGTGTTGGTCCCGCTCGGGCTGGTCCTGGTGCTGGGAAGCGCTGGCTACTTCTTCGCGCGTCATCAAGGTGTCACCGTCCAGGGTGAGTCGATGGAGCCGACGTACCGCCGGGGCGAGCACCTGGTCGTCGAGCGCATCGGCGCCGACGGGATACGCCGTGGCGACGTCGTGCTCGTCCGTGTGCCCGGCCGATACCAGGGCGCACCTGTCCTGCGACGGGTCATCGGAACGGGCGGTGATCACGTGGAGAGCGTTGGCGACCGGGTCACGGTGAACGGTAAGCCGGTCGACGAACCCTACGTGCGGCGCGACGAGTCGGGCTCCTCGGCTGCCCCGTACGACGTGCGGGTGCCGAACGGGCGGTTGTTCCTGCTGGGTGACAACCGGGGGAACTCGAACGACTCACGGTTCTCCCTCGACGAGCAGTCGGGCAGCGTCGCGGCCTCGGGGGTGCTCGGGCGCGTGCGGGAGGGGTTCGTCGTTCCGCCGGTGCTGCTGGCGGTCGGAGGGCTCGGGATCGTGCTGGCCCTGGTCGGTGCCGGGCTGGTGATCGGCGGGTACACGGTCCGGCGACGGCTCGCGGCTGGGCCTCTCGGGCGGCAGTGAGAGTCAACCGCTCAATCCTCCGTCGTAAGCGGTGGGCAGCCGCTGCGCAACGCGAACCGGGCTCTGCTCGGTCGGTGTGGGGGCGGTTGTGCACAGCAGGGAATCGTGCTCAGCGGTCCTGACGGGTCGGGTCTGTGACGGCCTGCTGCCCGCCCTGCGCGGGAGTTGGGGCGGCGGGCCCCGTTTGGCGTAGGGCCGCGCGCGTGACGCGTGGGCTCGTCATTGGATGGTTCTCATGGCCGCGGACGACCTCAGGGTGTCGAGCGGGGTCGGGCGGGTCCGGATGACGGCGATGACGGCGTGGCCCCTACGCGGGGCCGGCAGTCAGGGTGCGGGCGTGTCGGACGGCGGTCACGACGGCCGGCGGTGGAAGGGGTGTACGAGGTGATGACACTGCTCCGGTGGACTCCTGGCCTGCCACGAGTGCACCGGGCGCAGGGCCCGGGAGGTCGGTGATGGGCTCGCTGAGAGCTCTCGACGTGAGGCTCTTCGACGAGACGGTGGCGGCGATCGCCTTGTTCGCGGGCCCTGAGCACCGGTTGGTCTACCAGAACGATGCGTGCGCCAGGCTGCTGGGAGCGCGGCACGTCGGACTGCCCGCGAGGGAGGCGTTCCCCGAACCGGACGCGGAGGAGTTCCTGACCGTGCTGGACGATGTGGTCGCCACTGGGCGGCCCCGCCGGCTTCCCGAAACGCGTGAGCCCGACCCCGGCGCTCCGGAACAGGCCCGGTACTTCGTGTACTCCTGCACGCCTGTCACCACGGTGGAAGGCCGCGGCGCGATGGTCGTCGCGCTGGACACCACGGCCGAGATCATGGCCCTCGAGCGGTACGAGGCGGTGGTGACGGCCGTCTCGCAGATGGTGTGGGTGCTGCGTGCGGACGGTTCCGCGCAGGAACTCGTCCCCGGCTGGCAGCAGCTGACCGGGAGTCCGTGGCACGGCCGGATCGACGAGCGGTGGGACGCGTATATCCATCCCCGTGACCGGGCCGGCCTTCGCCGTGCCTGGCGTGCCGCACTTGCTCAGGAGCCCCCGGGGGTGTTCGAGACCACGTTCCGGGTGCGGGCCGCCGACGGCTCGTACCGTCATGTGTCGACTCGATGCGTGCCCATCCTGCGCAACGGCCGCGCCGAGGAATGGATCGCCGCGACCGACGACATCGAGGACACGTGGAGCGCCACGCTGCGCGAACACCTACTCGCACAGATCGCACAGGCGTCCGGAGGCGGTCTGGACGAGGCCTTCGCCGCAGTGGTGCAGGCCATCGTTCCGGAGCTGACCGACGCCTGCGTGATCATGCTGCTGGAGCACGAGGAGTGGCCCCTGCCCGAGCACGCTCCTGTCACGGCCCGTCGGGCCGCCTCCTCGGCCCGCCACGGTCTGCCGGCCCGGCCTCCGCTGCGCGACCAGAAGGTCGTCATCAGCGACACGGTCCGGGACGTCCTGGCCAGACGCACCCCCTGCACGTTCCATCTGCCGGCGGGCGAAGGAGTGCCGCCAGGCGTCGTCCCTGCGGTCACCGAGCAATGGCTCCGGAGCGCGGACGCCACGAGCTTGACCCTGTACCCGCTGGCGGCCGAGGGCATCGTCCTCGGCTACGCCGTCACCAGCGCCAACGGGGACGCCCCCGCTCCCGGCCCCGCCGACACCGAACTGCTGCACAGGATTTTCCACTTCGCGGAACGGCCCATCCGCAAGGCTCTCGACCTGCAGCGAGCACGCCGGACCGCCTTGCGTCTCCAGCACGCTCATCTCACCAGCCCGCCGGCCGTGCCCGGCGCGAGCCTCGCCGCCTGCTACGAGCCGGCGAGTTCGGCGAACGAGATCGGCGGCGACTGGTACGACGCCGTCGTCCACGCGGACGGCACCCTCGTTCTCGACATCGGAGACGTCGCCGGGCACGACCTCACCGCGGCCACCGCCATGGGACAACTGCGCAGCATGCTCCGGGGCCTGGCCTGGAACAACGGCCCCGAATGCCTGCCCTCTGCCGTCCTGACCATGCTCGAGGACGCCGCCGAGGGGCTCGACATCGCCTCCTTCACCACCGCCGTCCACGCCCGCCTGCGGCGTCATCCCGACGGCACCTGGCACATGACCTGGTCCAACGCCGGGCACCCGCCGCCCCTGCTCGTTCCGGCCCAGGCCGAGCCCTACTTCCTCTCCGGCACCGACGAGGATCCCCCGCTGTGCGTCGCCGCCACCGTCCCCCGTACCAGCCACACCCACACCCTCGCCCCCGGAGACACCCTCCTGCTCTACACCGACGGCCTCATCGAGACCCCCGCCGCATCCCTCGACGAAGGCCAGCACAGACTTCTGACCGTGGCCGCGCACCAACGCGGCACGCCCCTGTCCGAACTTCTCGGCTCCCTGCAGAACAGCCTCTCCGACAACCGCGACGACACCGCTCTGATCGCCTTCCGCGCCGATCAGCCCGACTGAGAAGCCGTTGACCCGAGCACGTGCGTGTCGGGAGCGCGCCGGTGCGCTGCGCTCGTGGGGTGGCGGTCCGAGGCGCCGGGACTGGGAGCGATTCAGGAGCAGGCGTAACCCGTCAGGGGCGGGGTGCGCAGGGCGATGACGGCCTTGTCGTCGTGGCCGTCTCCAGGGCGGTTGGTGACCAGCGCCCGGCACAGTTCGTCCGGCGACAGGCCGGCGAACCGGGAGGCGGTGACGGCAAGGGCGTCCAGCCCTCGGTCCAGCGGCTGGCCGGGGACCTCTACGAGCCCGTCGGTGAACAGCACGACGGTGCTGTCCACCGGCACGGCCTCGCAGTGGTCGGGGCGGGGCAGGTCGGGCGCCACCCCGAGAGGGATCCCCGGCTCGCTGTCCAGGTAGCGGACCCGTCCGTCGGGCAGCAGCACCAGTGGCGGCGGGTGCCCGGCGCTGGACCAGCGCAGTTGCCAGGCGCAGTGGGAGGGTTCGAGCCGGGCGAGCAGCGCGGTGGCGATGGGCGTCTCGTCCAGGGCGGTGTTCATGATGCGGTCGAGCCGGGTGAGGGAGGAGCTGGGCGGGGCGCTCTGGTCGTAGTACAGGGCCCGCAGCATGTTCCGGATCTGGGACATGGTGGCGGCGGCCCGCAGGTCGTGCCCCACGACGTCCCCGATCACCGCCACGCAGGCTCCGTCGGGCAGCAGCATGGCGTCGTACCAGTCGCCGCCCAAGGCGGCCGGGGCGCTGGCCGGGCGGTAGGCGGCGCCGGCGGAAAAGGGCCGCAGGTCGGGCAGGTGCGGCAGCAGCAGCCGCTGGAACTGCTCGCTGCTGTTGCGGACCTGTTGGTAGAGGCGGGCGTTCTCGATCGCCACGCCGGCCGTACCGGCCAGGGCGCGGATCACGCCCTCGTCGTGCCGGTCGAAGGGCTGCCCGTCCTTGCGCTCGGAGAGGTACAGGTTGCCGTAGACCTGCCCGCGCACGCTGATCGCAACGCCGAGAAGGGAACGCATGGGCGGGTGCCCGGGCGGGAAGCCGGCCGACTCCGGATGGCGCGAGATGTCATTGACCCGCAACGGCTCCGGATGGTGGATCAAGTGCCCCAGCAGGCCGCGCCCCCGGGGCAGTTCCACCCCGTCCAGGTCGGCCAGCTCCTTGGAGGTGAGCCCCAGCGGGATGAACTCCTCCAGGAGCCTGCCCTCCTGGTCGAGCACACCCATGGCCCCGTAGCGGGCGCCCACCAGGTCCATCGCGGTGCGCACGATGCGGCGCAACACCATGGGCAGCTCCAGCTCTCCGGTGATGTTCACCACTGCCTGAAGCAGCTCCTGCAAGGTGCTCTGGGCACGGGCCAGGGCGTGCAACTGCTCGCCGATACGGTTCAGGTCCGAGCTGAGGGGCAGGTCGAGCAGCGAGGTGTAGGACTCTTCCGGGGCTTCGTCGACCGAGTCTTCATCCGGTGGCCCCTGCCAGTCCGCCGCCATCGCGCCTGCCTCCCTTCCACCGTCCGCTCATGGCGTCCCGTGTGTCCGTCCCGCATCCCGCGCCTGCCGTGCCGGATCCGCCGCTGATCGAACCGGCTCGTGTCACCATCACCCGGCAGCCGGACGCGTGCCGCCCAAGGGCAGCCGGTCGGCGTAACGCCTCACCGCCTGGTGAGGATCGCTTCGGTCCGGGCGGATTGGGCCACACGAAGGAGGCGGGCGAGGAGGGACGGCATGGTGATGGCGACGAGGTGGAGGCGACGCGCACCTGTCCCAGCAGCTCGCCCCGCTGCGCCGGGCCAACCTCGCGGTGTACCGCGAGGAGGGCTCAACCGAACGCAGACGGGCCGTGTCACTGCCGTCAGGGGATCATCACACAGTGGTTCTCGATGACACGGCCACCGCGATCGAGGCCACCGCAGACGGCCAGCCTCGGGTACGCCCTGATCTCCCGGTTGACGACGAACCGCCACCGCGAGACGTTCGCCTTGCTCCCTCGGTAGTCACCGACGAACCCGCGCAGCGTCCCCGGCAGCCCGTCCCTGGTCGTGACGGTGATGTCCTGGACGTAGTCGCGGCCCTGGTACGCGGTGGCGACGCAGATGTACGTACCGCAGGTGGACTTCACCTCGGCACTCGCAGGCGCCGCGGTCACCAACAGCAGCCCGACAGCGGTCGTGAGCGCGGCCGAGAGCGTGGCGACCCGCCGTCGTGTCCTTCGTGCTGTACTCATGAGCCTCTCCTTGTTACCGACTGGGTGCGCACCGGCATTCCAGCGCTTGAAGGCGACCCGGTCCTGATCCTCACGGGACTCGACCGCCACCGGCAGGCGCGCGATGGCCTCCCGGACGGCACAAGCGTCTCCGTCGCATGAGCTGGCGTGGAGGCGGCGAGAGGGAGGTCGACAGGGGCGGCAGTCAGGCGGCGCAGCACAGTTTTGTGCATGCACTGTTGATAGCGGTCTCCTAGGGGCGCTAACAGGCGTTCGGCGAGTGCGCCGCCCGTGTGGGTGTACTTGTCGTATCGGCCGCCGGAGCCCGTCGAGAACGGCAGCGACCGGAGCGGCTCGGCTCACCTAGCTTTTGTCGACGACGAGTTCGCCGTTCAGGATCACCAGGCGGAGTGCGCGCAGGTTGCGGATGTCCGTGGTGGGATCGGCGTTGAGCACGAGCAGGTCGGCCCGCTTTCCGGGGGCCACTGTGCCCAGGTCGGGGCGGACGCACTGCCTCGATGCGCCGCTGGTGCCCGCGGCCAGCACCTGGGTGGGCGTCATCCCGGCCGCCACCATGAGTTCGGCCTCTTCCAGGGTGTTGGCTCCGAACAGGCCCCGGCCGCTGAAGGTGTCACTGCCCAGCGCGATGGGCACCCCGGCCTCGGCGACCTTCCGGAGGTTGCCGCGGGAGTCGGGGTGGGCGTCGTCGATCCAGAGCGTGGGCGTGTAGGTGATGTCGCGCTCACGCATCAGGTCGATGAGCGCGTGGTCGGTGAGGGGCTCGACGGTGACCCCGTGCTCCAGGCCGTCTGCCCCGGCTTCTGTCGCCTCACGTGCCGCGGCTTGCTGGGTGGTGTGGACGGTGACCCGAAGGCCCCGCTCGTGCCCGGCCTCGATGCCGGCCCGGAGGAGATCGAGGGGGAGCCGTTCCAGCTCGACACCATCCGGGAATGCGGGATTCTGCCAGAGGTAGCTCGGCCCGCCGGAATGTGCGCACGCGCCTTCCGACAGGAGTTTGATCGCGTCCACCCCGCGGTCGGCCAGGTGGTGCACCAGGTCGCGGATCTCCTGCACGCTGCCGACCTCTCCGGTGAAGCGTTCGCGTGCCCAGGGGTTGTCTCGGAAGACAGTGGCGGCGGGGTGACCGTCGCGTCCCGTGATGCCACACCCCGTCGCCAGCAGTCGCGGTCCCCTCAGCTCACCCGCGGCGATCCTGTCCCGTGTGTCCAGGATCCCGTCCGTCGGATCACCCACCGACTTGATGGTGGTGATCCCGTGGTCGAGGAACGACCCGAGCCGTCCGGGAAGCTCGTTCTCCTCGAAGTCCCGCATCGCGTCCGCGTCGGAGACCGCGCGCACGTCGTAGAAGTGAATGTGGGTGTCGATCAGCCCCGGCATGACCCACCCTCCGGCCGCGTCCACCTCCTGTCTGCCCCTGAGCGGTTCGGCCGACACGGAAGCGATCCGCGTGCCGTCGACGGCGACGTCATGCAGACCGGTGAGCATCCGGCGGCCGTCGAAGACACGTGCGCGGCTGATCACGAGGTCGTGGGTCTCGGGGCCGCGAGCCTCTGCGCCCGTGGGCGCTGCCTCTTTCTGGTTCATCGCTCTCACTGCCCTGGGAGATAACTGCAACCAGGCCGGTTACAGTTCGGGAATGCGTCATGACGCGGGACGCGTACGTGTCACGGCCGGATCAGCGGCCCTTCGCTTCGATGTCGGAGGCCAGGATCCGCTGCAGCAGGGCGGCGATCGTCGTCCGGCCGAGCCGCTCCTCCAGGGCTCGCTCCGCGTCCTGGAACTCGACGTCCAGCAGAGCGCCGATGTTGCGGCCGACCACACACGCCTCGCTGGGCGGATGGGCGTGCCCCGAGAAGATCCGCTCCCCTTCCACGGCGGCATACGCGTCGTAGAGCGTGATGTGCCGCGGGGCGCGGGCAAGGGACCAGCCGCCTGCCCGCCCCTCGGTGGACCGCACGAGGTGAGCGTCCCGCAGGCGACCGAGGACGCGCCGCACAAGAACGGGATTGCTCTCGAGACTGTCCGCGATCTCCGCGGAAGTCAGCATGCCTCCACGCCGGTGCGCCAGCATCGCCAGCGCGTGGACCGCGACCGCGCTCCTGCTGCTGAGCCCCGCCATCTCCGACTCCTGCCGCCGATTAACTGCCACCAAGCTAGTTTCAGTTGACCTGACGGTCAACCGACTGCCGCACTCGGCGGCACCGGCCGCGCCGGCGACGAGTGTGCACCCGCCCACTCGAAGCCCTCCCGGCGGCACCGAGGAGCCGCCCCCTTCGAGCCCTCCAACTGCGCGGGCACGAGCCGCACCATCCCCGCCCGGGACACGCGACCCCTCAGAGCGCAGCCTCTTTCTTGATCGGTCGATCCAGATAGGTTACGGTGACGCCATGGCAAGGAACCGGGAGTTCGACACCGAGGCGGCGGTGAGCCGCGCCATGGAACTCTTCTGGACGCGCGGCTACGAGGCGACCTCGGTGCGGGACCTCACCCAGCACCTCGGGATCGGACAGGGATCCCTGTACGCCGCGTTCGGCGACAAGGACGGCCTCTACCGGGCCGCGCTGGAGCACTACCGCACCACCCTCGCGGCGGCTGCCCTGCGCAGCCTGGAGGAGGGCACGGACGCCCGTGCGGCGATCCGCACGCTGCTGACGGAGCGGATCCGCATCGCCACGGGGAACGGCGGGCAGGGCTGCCTGGCCGTGAACGCCGTCTGCGAGCGGCTGCCGCAGGACGCGGCGACCCGGCGCACCGTGCGCGAGATGCAGGAGGCCAGCCGGGAAGCATTGGTGGAGGTCCTGCGAGCCGCGGCGGAGCGGGGCGAGATCACGGCGCGCCACGACCCGGACACGGTCGCCGCGTTCCTGATCACCTTCCTCAACGGACTGCTGGTCTCCTCGAAGATCACGCCGGACGCGCGCAGCCTCGAACCGCTCGTAGAGGTCGCACTGACCACTCTCGACTGAGATTGCCCGTGACCTGCCGGGCGTTCCCATGGCCCGAATATGGAACGCTCGATACAGAAAATGCATCCGGCCAACCGAGCACACACATCCACGAAAGGAAGCACCACGTCATGATGTACGACCACACCACAACGCCCCTGCGCACCGGACGTGCCGCTGTCAACGGAACGAGCCTGCACTACCGGACGGCCGGCGACGGCCCCGCCGTGGTACTGCTGCACGGCGTGCCCAAGACCGGCTACCACTGGCGCCACCTGGTCCCGAAGCTCACCCCCCACCACACTGTCGTCGTGCCCGACCTGCGGGGTCTCGGCGACTCGGCCCGCCCCGCAGACGGCTACGACTCCGCGACGATGAGCGATGACATCGCCGAGCTGATGGCCCGCCTCGGCCACGAGACCTACGCCGTGATCGGCGAGGACTGGGGCGCCGTGATCGGCTACCAGCTCGCCGCCCGCCATCGCGAACACGTCACCGCCCTCGTCTTCGCCGAGGCGCTGTTTCCCGGCTTCGGCTTCGAGGACCACACCGCCCTCACCCCCGAGAACGTCTCCAGCGGCATGCACCTGTGGCATTTGGGCTTCTACTTCCAGCCCGACGTCCCCGAGATGCTGATCGCCGGGCACGAACGCGAACTGATCACCTACATGATCAAGAACGAGCGCAGCCACCCCGACACGGCCACCTCCGACGCCGTCGAGGAGTACGTGCGCTGCTATTCCATGCCCGGCGGTATCCGCGCGATGCTCGCCGTCTACCGGGCCATGCTGACCGACGCCCAACAGAACCGGCAGGCCGCCCGGAAGAAGCTGGACATCCCGGTCCTGGCACTCGGCGGCTCCGCCTTCATCGGTGAGCGCAACGAGGACCAGGCGCGGCTCGTGGCCCACGACGTCACCGGACACGTCTTCGACGCGGGCCACGACCTCGCGGAGGAAGTACCCGACGAGATGGCCGACGTGGTCCTGCCGTTCCTGGCAGCCCACAGGTAGCCGACGCCCGTCCACCGCGGCCGCAAGGCCCGTGCGCCCTCCGCCGTTCGACGACGTCCCGGTGGAGGCCCCCTTGCCGCCGCGTCCGGCATCCACGGCCTGACCTCGGCGCTGATCGCGATCACCGGCCTGCTGACCTGCCGGAGACCAATCTCGGTTGCGGTGTGCCCAGTGGGCCCGGTGAGGTACCTCCATGGGTGGTGCCACGGAGCAGGAGCAACGGGCGAGGGCAGGAGGAGGCCGCACGATCGCGGGGCTCCCGGCTCCATGGCGGAGACTGGCTGTACTCGCGGCCCTGATGCTGGCCGCTTTCACCTTCAACACCGCGGAGAACCTGCCGGTGGGTCTCCTGGAGCTGATCTCCGAAAGCCTACGGGTGCCGGTGTCGGCGGTCGGTCTCCTGGTTACTGGTTACGGCGTGACGGTGGCCGTGGCCTCGGTGCCGCTCGCCCACGTCGTGCGCGCTGTGCCTCGTCGTCATGTGCTCACGGGCCTGCTTGCCGCGCTGGTCGTATCCAGTCTTGTCGCGGCACTGGCCACCTCCTACTGGTTGCTCCTGGTGGCGCGGCTGCTGACCGCGCTCGCCCAGGCACTGTTCTGGGCCGTGATGGGGCCGGTGGCGGTGGGCCTGTTCCGGCCGGAGGTCCGCGGCCGTACGGTCGGGGCGCTGTCCGTCGCCGGTTCACTCGCCCTGGTGGTCGGTGTTCCCGCCGGGACCTGGCTGGGCCGGCGGAGCGACTGGGAGGTGCCCGTCGCCATGCCGGCGGGTCTGGGCCTCCTCTCCTTGGTGACGATTGCCGTGCTGCTGCCCACCTCGCGTCCGGAGGAAGAGCCGGCCGCCTACGGAACACGTCCCGACACCCGTCGGTTCGGGACGGTGCTGGCGGCCGGGGCCCTGTCCGCCACCGGAGCGTTCGCGGGATACACCTACATCGTGAAGTTTCTGGGCGACGTGAGTGGGTTCTCCCCGAGCACGGTCAGCGCCCTGTTCGTGGTGTTCGGGCTTGCTTGTCTTGCCGGAGTGAGCATCACCGGGGTACTGCTCGACCGCTTCCCCCGGTCCGCGCCGGTCACGGCCGTGGCCACGCAGGCGGTCGGCATGCTCGGTCTGTACGCGGCCGGCACCGATCCGGTGTCGGCGGTGGTCTTCCTGGCGCTGATGGGCGGTGCGCTCGGGCCGGTGTTCATGACCACCCAGAACGAGATGCTGCATTGCGCACCGGGGCGCACGGATATCGCGCTCGCGGCGAACTCAGGTGCGTACAACGCCGGCATCGCTGCGGGCGCCGCGCTGGGGGGACTCGTCGTGTCGGCCGCCGACGTGCGGGGCGCCTTCCTCACCGGTGGACTGCTGTCCCTCGCGTCCTGCGTGGTACTGCTGGGCGGGCGGACTTCCCACCGGCCGTGACAGGGGGCTCTGCGCACCGTGCTGCCCGCCGCACCGGCGAAGCCGTCCAAGCAGTTCTGAGCACAGCCCGGTCGGTGGCGGCCCCGACGATCACCCGCAAGCCGAACGGCGTCGGGCGGACACCGCAGAGGTCACCGCCGATGAGCGTCTCGTCGTCCGCCACCCGGTGGAAACCGGCCAGGTGCAGGGCTGCCGATAGCTGTGTTCCGGCTCAGCGGGTAGGGCCGTCGAGGTGGGCTCGTACGGCGTCGACGAACTCGTCGCCGTGCTGGAAGACGCCGCCGTGCCCGGCCCCTGGATAGATGATCAGCGTGCTGCCGGGAATGCGGGCGTGCAGGTCGTGGGACAGCTCGGTGGGGACCATGCGGTCGTGGTCGCCGTTGGCGATGAGCGTCGGAGCGCCGATGCGGGAGAGGTCCTGCGGCTCAGCCCGGCCCCAGTCCCGGATGGTGCTGATCTGGCGGTGGAAGGACGACAGGCTGATGGGGACGTCACGGTCCATGACACGCTCGCGCAAGCGCGCGAGATACGCCTTGGCTGCCGCCTTGCCCGCTGGGGTGCGGGGAAAGAACAGGAACTCCTTGGCATCGGTGCGGGCCAACGCGGCACGAGCCATGTCCCAGTAGACGTAAGCCCCTCCCGTCGTACGGTCGATGCCGTCTCCCCCGGCGGGGCCGGTTCCGGCCAGGACGAGGCGGCGCACGAGTCCCGGCGCGTCGAGCGCCACCTGCTGGGCGACGAAGCCGCCGAGCGAGAATCCGAGCAGGTCCAACCGGGTCAGGCCGAGGGCGGCCGCGAACCCCTGCGCCGCACGCGCCATCGCGACGACGGTGCCCGGGACGCGGCCGGTGGATCCGCCGACCCCGGGGAGGTCGAGCGCGAGGACACGGCGGTCGCGGGCGAGGGCGTCGACCAATCGGGGATCCCACTCGTCAAGGGTGGCGCCCAAGTGGGTGAGCAGGACCAGTGGGACGCCGTTCTCGGGGCCGAGGTCGCGGAAGACGAGCGTGTGGGAGCCCACGACGATGCGGCGGTTGGGCGCCGTGGCCCACGTGGTGGGCCGGGGGCGGACGGTGGGCTCAGTCACGGTTGGTCACCGCCGTCGCGTCGGTGGTGACCAGGACCTTGCCGCGGGTGCCGCCGGCGAGAACCTCGGCGAGGGCCCGCGGGGTCTGGCCGAAGGGGAGAACCCGGTCGACGACCGGGCGCAGCACCCCGTCGTCGACCAGCCCGGCGACCTGGCGCAGCGCGGCGCTGTCGGGGGTGATGAACAGGAACCGGTAGGTGACCCCGAGCGCGCGTGCACGGCGTCGGGTCCGGGCACTCAGGGCCCGGATGGCGAGCCGGACGACCGGGTTGACGCCGACGCGCCGTGCGAAGTCCGGGTCGGGCGGGCCGGTGATGCCGATCACGGTGCCACCGGAGCGCACTACGCCGAGGGAAGCCCGCAGCGTGGCTCCGCCCTGGGTGTCGAGGACCAGGTCGACGGGCGTGCCGGCGAGTCGCTGGGCGAGGTCGTCGCGGCGGTAGTCGATGACGATGTCGGCACCGAGCTCCCGGGCAGCCGCGATGTTCGCCGTCGAGACGGTGGTGGCGACGGTGCAGCCCAGGTGCCGGGCGAGCTGGATCGCGATCGATCCCACTCCCCCGGTCCCGCCGTGGATGAGGACGGTCTGGCCCTTCTTCACCCTGCCCATCTCTACGAGGGCCTGCCAGGCCGTGAGCGCGACGACTGGAAGTCCCGCGGCCTCGACCAGGCTCACGGACCGGGGCACGGGTGCCATCGACGCGGCGTCGACCGCGACGTACTCGGCGAAGGTGCCCGTGGCCGCCAGGTCGACGTAGCCGTACAGGTGGTCGCCCACGGCGATGTCGCGTACCGCGGAGCCGGCCTCGACGACCTCGCCGGACAACTCGCCGCCCATGACCTTGGGCAGCCGGAACGGGAAGATCGCCTTGAACTCGCCGGAGCGGACCCGCTCGTCGGCGTGGTTGACGCCCGACGCGGCCATGCGCACCAGCACCTCATGAGGGGCGGGGAGCGGTACGGGCATCTCGACCTGCCGCAAGGGGGAGCCGTACTTCTCGAGGACGAAGGCCTTCACGGAGTACTCCTGACAATGTGTTTCTGGAGGTCGGGTATCTCGGCGGCACGGGTGCGGGCTCGGCCGCCGTACTTCTCGAAGCAGTGTGTGCTGACTTTCCGGCTGCCGCGCGGGCGCACCGCGGCCGCGGCCGCTCCCGCCCATCAGGCCACGGGCAGGACCGGGGCGATGACGCGGGCGGCGGCGCCTCCCTGGAGGCGGTCCAGGGAGGCGGTGATCGCCTCGTGGGGCGCGCCGAGCGGCACCGCGCCAGCCGTCCGCACTGTCGAGGAAGGTGCCGCCGGCCTCGGCGAACCGGTCGAGGATCCGGCGTGCCTCGTCCGGCTCGGCTCCGGCGCCCCAGCCGGTGCCGAAGTTCGCGGTGCCGAGCGCGTACTCGGAGACGCGCAGTCCGGTCCGGTGACGAAGGTCGTGCAGCGCATGGGATGTCCTTGCTCGATGGGCGGGAAGGCCGTCGCGCGGCGGGCGGGGTGCGTGTCAGGCCGTGTTCGGCTGGGGTGCCGCGGCCAGGTTCTGCTTGACGCGCCGGCTGGTCTCGTCGGCGAGGATCTCGGGCAGGCCGGCCTCGATGCCGTGGAGGGCCTGGGCCGCGACGTCGGCGGCGGAGACCTTCTGGTCGGCGGGCACGGCGGCGGCCATGTCGGTGTCCATGTAGCCGACGTGCAGCGCCGAGACGGTGATCCCGCGCGGTGCCAGCTCGTCGCGGGTCGCGCCGGTCAGTGCCCAGGCGGCGGCCTTGGACGCGGCGTAGGAGCCGAGTCCTGCCGGATGGAACCAGGACAGGGCGGACAGGACGTTCAGTACGGCGCCGCCACCGTTGCCCTCGATGACGGGGGCGAAGGCGCGGGTCGCGGCCAGGGGGCCGAAGAAGTTGGTCTCCATCTCCCTGCGCACCTCGGCCGCGTCACCTGCGATCAGCGTCGCGCCGGTGGAGATGCCCGCGTTGTTGATCAGCAGTGTCGTGTCGGACGCCACGCGCGCGGCCTGTCGTATCGACGCTTCGTCCGTGACGTCCAGCCGCAGCGGGATGACGCCTGGCATGTCGACCGTTTCGGGGCGCCGGGCCGCTCCGTACACCTTGGCGCCGCGCTCGACGAGCTGGGCGGCCAGATACCGGCCGAAGCCCCGGTTGGCACCGGTGACGACCGCGACCGCGTTCCTCAGTTCCATGTCTGCTCCTGGTCCCGGCAGGGACCGTCGGGCCGCCCGCCTCAATTAGATTATGCCTCCAATCTAAACACCGGGCTACGATAGATGCCAGTCGACATCCAAAATGGGAGCTGGTCATGGGCCGCGTATCGCAGGCGCAGGCGGAGGAGAACCGCAGGCGGGTGGTGGACACCGCCTCCCGGCTGTTCCGGGAACAGGGCACCCAGGTGAGCGTCGCCGACCTGATGAAGGCGGCCGGCCTGACCCACGGCGCCTTCTACAAGCAGTTCGCCTCCAAGGAGGCGCTCGTCGACGAGGCCACCGCCCACGCCTTCGCCGAGCTCGCCCAGCGCTACAGCGCCGGGCTCGATCGGTACGACGGGCAGCGCGCCACCGCCCAGCGGGCGCTGATCGACGCCTACCTCTCCGTCGAGCACCGCGACGACCCGGCGGACGGCTGTCCGGTCGCCGCGCTCGCCACCGACATCGCGCGCGAGGGCGGAGGGCGCGAGGCCCGTCGCGTCTACGCCGAGGGGGTGGCCGACTTCGCCGAGTTCCTGGCCGGTGACGACCAGGACGGCATCGTCCGCCTCTGCACCCTGTTCGGCGCGCTGGTCCTGTCCCGGGCCACCAAGGACTCCCCGCTCTCCGAGGAGATCCTCGCCGCCGCGCACACGGCCTTGACCGAAGCAGACTGAACAAGGGCACGGTGGGGGAACCCGCCGACCGCACGCGTGGGCGACGAGGCGACCGCCGCCATCGCGAGGAACATCACGGCGGACACCACGCGCGCCGTTGTCGCCACGCCCGCCTCACCGACCCGCGCCCCGCCCGCGAACCGTCCTGCCGGGCGCCTCGGTACGCCCGGCAGGACGATGGCCAGGTCGGACAGCGAATAGCAGGAAGGATTCCCCATGAGCAGCACCCACTTCGACGTCGTCGTCCTCGGCGCGGGACCCGGCGGGTACGTCGCCGCGATCCGCGCGGCCCAGCTCGGCAAGAGAGTCGCTGTCATCGAGAAGCAGTACTGGGGAGGTGTCTGCCTGAACGTCGGCTGCATCCCCTCCAAGGCGCTGCTGCGCAACGCCGAACTCGCCCACACCTTCCACCACCGGGCGAAGCAGTTCGGTATCTCGGGCGACGTGGCGTTCGACTACGGCGCCGCATACGACCGCAGCCGCCAGGTCGCCGAAGGCCGGGTCAAAGGCGTCCACTTCCTCATGAAGAAGAACGCCATCACCGAGATCGACGGCCACGGCACCTTCACCGACGACGGCACCCTGGAGGTGTCCCTCACGGCCGGCGGCACGCAGCGGGTCACCTTCGACGACGCCATCATCGCCACCGGCTCCACCGTGCGACTACTGCCCGGTGTCGAACTCAGCGAGAACGTCGTCACCTACGAGACGCAGATCCTTCAGCGCGGGCTGCCCGCCTCCATCGTCATCGTCGGCGCCGGCGCGATCGGCATGGAGTTCGCCTACGTCCTGCGCAACTACGGCGTCGAGGTCACGATCCTCGAATATCTCGACCGGGCACTGCCCAACGAGGACGCCGAGGTGTCGAAGGAGATCACGCGCCAGTACAAGAAGCTCGGCGTCACCCTCCTGACCTCCACCAAGGTCGAGGCCGTCAGGGACGAGGGAACCTACGTCACGGTGACCTACACCACGGCCGACGGCAAGCGGTCCGAGCTGCGTACCGACAGGGTCCTCATGTCCGTCGGGTTCGCGCCCCGCACCACCGGCTACGGCCTGGAGAACACTGGCGTCGCCCTCACCGAAAGCGGCGCCATCGCCATCGACGACTACATGCGGACCACCGCGGCGCACCTCTACGCCATCGGCGACGTCACCGCCAAGCTCCAGCTCGCCCACGTCGCCGAGGCCCAGGGCGTCGTCGCCGCCGAGACCATCGCCGGAGCCGAGACGATGCCGCTGGGCGACTACCGGATGATGCCCCGCGCGACCTTCAGCCAGCCCCAGGTCGCCTCGTTCGGGCTCACCGAGCAGCAGGCCCGTGACGAGGGGCACGAGGTGCTCGTCTCCACGTTCCCCTTCACCGCCAACGGCAAGGCCCACGGTCTGGGCGAACCGACCGGTTTCGTGAAGCTCGTGGCCGACGCCGCGCACGGCGAGCTCCTCGGCGGACACATGGTCGGCGCGGACGTCGCGGAACTTCTCCCCGAACTCACCCTCGCGCAGAAGTGGGACCTGACCGCCACCGAACTCGCCCGCAACGTCCACACCCACCCCACCCTGGGCGAAGCGCTCCAAGAGGCGTTCCACGGCCTCACCGGCCACATGATCAACCTCTGACTGCAGGGCGGGCGGACGATCCGTCGGCCTCCACCGACCCGGGCGAGGAACACACTTCGGCGAGTACGAGCCCCTCGCCGACGACGGTGCCGCGCCCGGTCGCCGCCACCTCAGCAGATGAGCCGGTGGCCGCGCCGGCACCTCGGTGCCTCACACCCCAGCAGGAGCGCGGCGCTCGAAAGACCGCCGTGACAGCGAGTCACGCGGGCACCGGGAAGAGGAGGCAGCTACTGGTGGCGTGCGCGAGCAGGCGGTCCGCCGTGTCGACCAACTGGGCCTGGGCGAGCGCGGTTCGGCGACCACTGCTGATCACCGAGCCGATGGCGCGCACCCGGCCCGTGTCCACGGTGACCGGCCGCAAGAACTTCACCGTCAGATCGAGCGAGGTGTACGCCATCCCCTGCGGGAGCGTGGACTGGACGGCGCAGCCCGCCGCGGAGTCGAGCAGCGTGGCGAAGACGCCGCCGTGCATGCTGCCGATCGGATTGTAGTGCTCCTCCCCCGGCACCAGGGAGAAGACCGCCCTGCCGTGCTCCACCTCGTCCAGGGAGAAGTCGAGGGTCCGGCCGACGGGCGCCGGGGCGAGCCGCCCCGCCTGCACCTCGCGAAGGAAGTCGAGGCCGGCCATGCCCGCAGCGGCCTGTGCGGGGATCGCCGGATCGTCCCAGCTGTACGTTCGTGTCCGCCCCACGCCCAGCGCCTTCCCTTTGATCATCTGACTTTCCCAAGTGAAGCTAGCCGCGTACTCATCTGACTGTCAATGAGGAAGCCAGGGGCTCTACGATGACGGGATGGAGTGGGTTGAGGTGAGCACGGAGAACTGCCCGGTCCAGCGCGCGCTGGATGTGGTCGGGGAGAAATGGACGCTGCTGATCCTGCGCGACGCCGTCAACGGCGTCCGCCGCTTCGACGACTTCCACCGCCACATCGGCCTGTCGGAGGCCGTCCTCAGCAACCGTCTCCGCAAACTCATCTCGGTCGGCATCCTCAAGACCGTGCCCTACCAGGAGCCCGGCAGCCGCTCCCGCAACGAATACCGCCTGACCCGCAAGGGCTGGGACCTGTGGCCCGTCCTGATGGCCCTCGGCCAGTGGGGCGAGGCATACGCCCTCGACTCCGACGGCCCGGTGCTGGACATCCGTCACACCGACTGCGACGCCCCGGTCCGCGTCGTCGTCGAGTGCTCCGCAGAGCACTCCCCCCTCACCCCACGTGACGTCACCGCCCGACTGGGGACAGACGCCCGCCCACGGCCGTGAGCCGTCGACGCCACAGTCGGGGCCAGAGGGCGGTAACACACCGGATGAGAGCCGCGCCCTGCGCACCGTGACCCCTTAAGCGCACGACCGCCGTCGGCGCGCCGCCGAACCGATGCACCGGCCCCGCGCCGACGGTCCTGGCCGCGTCGCGCGGCTCCACCCGTCGGTCCTTCCGCGCTGATCCCGGTCTGGCTACTCGGCAGCACCGCTCCCGGGCGCGGGACGGGCGAGGATCTTGGTGACAGCCTCGTCCAGTGTCGTGGGCAGACGCCCGAGGACGCGAGGGAGGTCGTCGGTCTGCCGCTCCAGGGCCCCACTTCGGACTTGCTCCTCCAGCCAGCCCTGGGCACCGGGAGTGGGACTGTCCCGCACACGGTGGACGACAGGCGTACCGCAAGTGCGGGTGAGGACCTGGGCGAGCTGGGGATAGGTCCACAAGGTGCCGGTGAAGTCGTAGGCGCGGCCCAGGTGGTCGGCCTCGGTCAGGACGCGTGCGGCGGCTTCGGCGAGGTCGGAGCGGGAAGCGGTGTTGATGCCGCGGCCGCCGGTCGCGTCGTCCAGTACGCCCGAAAGGACGGCGGCGTGCAGACCGGGGTTGAGGAAGGCTTCACTGTAGAAGGGGTGGCGCACCAGCGTATGGGGCAGGCCGCTGGCCCGCAGCGCGTGCTCGGTGGCGTGGTGTGCTTCAGTGACGCCCTCGGCCTGGATGTCGGCACCCAGAAAACTCGTGTAGACGACCGCGCCGACACCGGCGTCGCGGGCCGCCTCGATGGCGCTCCGGTGCTGGCGGACACGGCGAGCGGGATCCAATTCCGGGGACGAGATCAGTAGCAGCCGGTCGGCGTTCTTGAACGCGGTGCGCAACGTGTCCGGGGCGTCGTAGTCGCCACGGCGCACCTGGACTCCTCGGGCGGCGAGATCCGCGACGCGATCGGGAGCACGCACCACGACCACCACGTCTTCGGCAGGGCACCGGGCCAGCAGATGATCCACGACGAGCCGGCCAAGCATCCCTGAAGCGGCAGACACAGCAAGCATGCGGAACTCCCTCGCCGTGCGAGAGCCGATGGCACCGCAGGACTGTCTCGTGACCGAAGCGACCTGCACACCATCGGCCGACAACCGCCGAGCCGTCAAAGGTTTTTCGGCATCCCGACTGGAGCGCTTCTCCTTGCTGGAGAAGCCGCCCAGCCGTGATCACGCTCGTCCCCGCAGCGTGACGTCCGTTGTTTGAAGGACGAATCCTTCCAGGGGCGGTTGCGGCCGGAGGGACGGCAAGGTCAGGTGCCACCAGTCGGTGAGGCGGTCGTTGAGGACGGTCGTACCCTCAAGGGCCTCGGTGAGGGTGCACAGGCCGAAGAACGCGGGCACGAGGGCGCGGGCCGTGCGGCCGGGGCGGACGTGCTCGTCGACCTGCCCTGCCAGCCGGGCCTGCGCGAGCAGTCGGGTGGCGGCGGCGGTCCACAACGCGAAGGGGTGGGGTACGGGGGCTTTGATGACGGTGCGCTCGGCCCACAGACGGGCACCGGCACGCGTCACGGGATCCTGCGTGAGGGCGTGCGCGATGTCGTAGCTGAGGGCGACGAGCCGTTCGAGCGGGGGGAGTGTCTCGTCTGCGTAGCGTGCAGCGAGCTGAGACCAGGTGGCGAACCGGTCCTCGACGACGGCGACGGCGATTCCCTCCTTGCCGGTGTAGTGGAAGTAGACCGCGCCACTGGTCCGGCCCGACCTCGCGCTTATGTCATTGACGCTGGTGGCCGCGTATCCCTGCTCAGCGAACAGTTGGGCAGCCGCTTCAAGCAGTGATCTGCGGGTTGCCTTCGCCCGTTCCTGCAATGTTCCGTCCGCCCTCGCTCTGTTTTTACGCCGCCCAAGAATTTAGTGCGCCAGCGTACGCCTGGCGTTCAAAGGGAGCACTTTCGTGCGCAGATTACATAGTTCTTTCGAATGCGAACGCCTGCGAGTGGTATTGGAAGCAAGGCGCTCCGGGCCCCGCGCGGTCCGGCAATCACGTCAACCGACGTGCCCGGGAACCGGGTTGATGGCCTCGGCGGCCGCGTCACGGATGTCGCCGCCGCCCAGCCATACGCCTGTTTCCGACGTACACCAAGTCGCTGAAAAGGGTTATTGCCCGATTTGCCTGGACGGAAATAACGTAGCGATCACTATCTTTCCGTTTCCTCCGGATACGGAAATGCCCCGTACATGCGAAAGCATGGGAGACCCCAGTGACCCCCTCGGACCACGATCTGCTCGACTGGTCGCCCGAAGCCGTCGTCTTCGACTGCGACGGCACCCTGATGGACAGCGAACGCCACTGGCAGGAGGCTCGCAGCCAGGCGTTCCGGGAACACGGGCTCCAGCCGCCGCCCGGGTTCGCCGAGCAGGCCCTTGGCCTGCACTACGAGGACTGCGGCCGGCTCATGGCGCAGTCCGTGCACAAACCCGAACTGACCGAGGACCTGACAGCCGCGCTGCTCGACCACTTCCTGGCCCTCGTCACCGACGAACCGGTGACGATGCCAGGTGCGGTCCGGGTCGTACGGCTGCTCTCCGGCCGCTTGCCGCTGGCGGTGGCCAGCAACTGCCCGAGGGTCGTGGTCGAAGGCAGCCTGGCACGGGCCGGGTTGCTGGAGCACTTCGAGCACCTGGTCGTACCCGACACCGGGGACGGCGTGCGTCCCAAGCCGCACCCCGATGTGTACGCCGAGGCGGCCCGGCTCTGCGGTGTCCCCCCGCACCGGGCGCTCGCGGTGGAGGACTCCCTGACCGGAGTGGAAGCGGCCCGACGGGCCGGCCTGCGGGTCCTCGGTGTCGGTCCCATGCCGAAGGGCGACGGCACTCCCGGTGCCGACAGGTGGCTGCCGACGTTGGACGCTCCCGAACTGCTGGCCTGGGCCGACGCGCTCGGCAGCCGGCGGTGAACGCACAGGGCGTGACAGCCCGCTGAGGTCCGGCAAGCCGAGCACCTCGCGCTGCCCGGTGGACACCGACGGCGGCACACCGGGGCGGTGGGAGTAGGCTGCCGCCCGCCTGGCACGACGCCTCGGATCCCCATGTCAAACAGCACCTCATAGGCGGCGGCAGCCCTGACCGCTACGCCGAACGGGTCAGGTTGTCACGGCGCGTTGACCGCCCGCAGGGACGACGCGCCGACCACGGCGTACCACCCCTTGGCGTCGGCAGCGAGCCATGTGACCGCCGCGTCCACCGGCCACTCCTTGAGCACTTTCCCGGTACGCAGTCCCAGCGCCCGGCACACCTGCCCGGCCGTGACGTAGGCCATGTCGCCTCCGATGGCGGGCGGGCAGCGTGCGATGGCGTCGAACGACGTCCGCCACAGCTGTCGCCCACCGTCCGCGAGGTCGAGTGCCTGCAGGGTCTTGGCATCCAGCCAGTTGAGCAGGACCCCCTCCCGCACGACGGGGCCTCGTCGGCCACCACCCGGCAGCGACGGCCAGCTGGTGTCGAGCCCGGCGGTGGGGTGGCTCCACAGCCGCTTTCCGCTGTCGGGGCTGAAACCGATCAGGTCCTCCCCGGCGGCCAGCAACAGACCGGTGCCCGCGGCGTGCCCGAGGGCCGTGGCACCATTCCCGGCGGTGAGGCTCAGCGGTTCGTTGTGCAGGCGGTCGCCAGTGCGTACGTCGATGAGGTGCAGTTCGTCGGTGTCGCTGAGCAGGGCGAAGCGCTCGTCGCCGCGGCCGTCCGGGGCGGGCAGAGTGACCGGCGCGGTTTGGGGCTGCCCGGTCTTGCCGAGCCCGGTGTAGGACCATGGCTCCCGGCCTGTGGTCGCGTCGAGGCAGAAGACCCGGGGATCCAGCGCCCCGGTGTCCGGGACGAGGAGCAGCCTGGTGCCGGAGACCGCGGGCGCTCGCCAGTCACGCGTCTTCTCCTTCTCGTGGGTGCGGGGTTCTTCGGTGGCGCGCGAGCCGCCCGGGGGCAGAGCGAACGAGCGCAGGACCCGGTCGTCCGCCGACCCGCCGTCGTCGCCCAGCGTGACGAGCCGCCCGTCCGCGACGGCGAACCACTTCACGGTCCCCCGCCACGGCCGCTCCGGCAGCCGTGGGTCTCCTGTCCGTACTTCGCAGACCCTCTCCAGGAGCTCCGGGGCGATGAGCAGGCCGCTCGCGACACCCCAGAGCTGCTCGTGAGCGGCGATCGCCGGCGCCTTGTCGTCCTGCCATTGCCTCGCCCCGTCCTCGGCACCCACGGCGCGCACCAGTCCCTGTGTGGAGGCCAGGCCCGGTCTCGCCCCGTGCACCAGCACCGTGTCCCCGGCGAGCAGGGCGGACGTGACGTCACCCGGTCTGTCGTCCTGGCCGGCCAGCCTCCAGCGCTCCCGGCCGGGGTGCTTCGACCCGGTCTCCAGTACGAGACCGTCCTCCTCGGCGCCTGTGCCTGGCGTTTTCGGACCACGGGCCACGGCCCAGACAGCCAGGCCGGTGAGCCCCGCGCCACCGGTGGTGAGGAAGGCGCGGCGTGTCAGGGTACGCAGGCGATCGGCGCGGTGGGACTGGGCGGCGGTGGGCCGGGCCGGGGAAGGCTCGGGTGTCGGTTGCCGCTCCGTCCCGGCGGAGGATGACGGCTCCTCGGTACCTGTCAGTCCCTCGCCCGCGATCAGTGACCGAAGTGGTTCCTCGCGCCACCACAGGGGCGCGTCCGGCGAGGCGGTCAGGGCCAGCACCCGTGCGAGGGAGGGCCGGCGCCACGGCTCCTTGCGCAGACAGCCGGAGACGAGTGCCCGCAGACCCGCCGTGTCCGGTACGCCGTCCAGGTGCGGCTCTTCGTGGGTGGCTCGGTAGAGCAGGACGGCCACGGGGCCCGAGCCGAAGGGCTGCTCGCCCGTCGCGGCGAAGGCGAGGACCGCACCCAACGCGAACACGTCGGCAGCGGGCCCGGCATCCTCACCGGCGACCTGTTCGGGAGCCATGAAGCCGGGCGTGCCGATCATCGCTCCGGCCTCGGTGAGACCGAGGTCCCCGGCGGCCCGGGCGATGCCGAAGTCGATGACGCGCGGACCGTCGGCGGTCAGCAGCACATTGGAAGGCTTGAGGTCGCGGTGCACGATGTCCGCCGCGTGGATGCTCACCAGAGCCTCGGCGAGGCACGCACCGAGCGACCGCACGGCCTGGGCGTTCAACGGCCCGCCTGCGACGACCGCGTGGCGCAGGGTGACTCCCGGCAGGAACGCCGTGGCCAGCCAGGGCACGACGGAATCAGGATCGGCGTCGAGCACCGGGGCGGTATGCGCGCCGGTGACGGCGCGCGCTGCGGTGGCCTCGCGCCGGAATCGCTCTCGGTAGCGCGGGTCCCTGGCGAGGTGTTCGTGGACGGTCTTGACGGCGACGAGCCGCCCGCCGGGGCTGCGCCCCAGATAGACCTGCCCCATGCCGCCCGACCCGAGTCGCCGCATGATGCGGTGACCGCCGAGCAGACGCGGGTCGTCGGGGAGCAGCGGCGCACCCGGGAGCAGGGGGACCTCCGTCATGTGCACCTGCCCTGGAGTGCGGCGTCGCCCGCTGCCCGGGGCGTCGGAGGCGAAGGAGTGTGCCGGGGCGCATGACGGTGGGCGCGGCCAGTGGTCATGTCCGCCTCTCCCCCGGGCCCCGGACCGTGTGCAGAGTGCGGCCCGCGCAGATGTGGACCAGACCGTCGTGCGCGGTCACCAGACTCATGTCGGACGCGGGCTCGACGGGAACCGCCCAGCTCGCGTCCCCCGTTCGTATGTCCAGCGCGTACATGCCCCACGCCCCCTCGCCCGAGCCGCCCGGCTCCGGCCCCGAGACCAGTGCCAGGCCGTCCGACGCCAGGGGCGCACCGCTCCCGATCTCCCGGTAACCCGGCCGCGACCACCGTTTCCTGCCTGTGTCGGCGTCCAGCGCCTCGACGCCCTCCGACGAGGAGGCGAGCACCAGGCCGCCGGTGGCCCGGGGAGCGACGTCTGTGACCGTGCCGGCAGGACGAGACCACAGGATTCGCCGGGTCGCGAGGTCCATGGCCTCGATCCGCTCCTCCGACGCGAAATAGCCGACACCCTCGGCCCCCGGGTGGGCCTGCGGGCGGCGGGCGCCGCGCGCGATCTGCCGCTCCACCGCTCCGTCGGACGCCTTCAGGACGACCAGCGGGTCGTCCTGGGCATACTGGTCCGTGCCGGGCACACCGGAGTCCCGGGACGAGGAGGCCACCGCTATGCGGCCGCCGGCCTCGTCCACGCCGATCACTTCCGCCGTGCGCCCTTCGTGGAACCAGAGCTCTTTGCCCGTACGGGAGTCGAAGGCGTACGCGCGCCAAGGTGGCTCCGAGGTGGTGCGTCGCTCCCATCCGGTGGTGTAGCGCGCGTAGGTGAACAGGCAGGTGACGTCGTCCGAGACGGTGAACATGCCCTGGCCGCCCTCCAGTTCGGTCGCCGGGGCGGCGTCGAAGGGACGGGGCGGCCGGTGCGGGTTGCGCGAAAGAACACCCGAGGTCCACGCCTCCCGGCCGCCCGCCACACGCAGGGCGATCAGCTCGGGCTCGAAGAGGCTGTCCCGCAGGACGTAGACCAGGTCGCCGCGTGCCTGGATGCCCCGCAGGTCCTTCTCCGGGTAGGTCCAGCGAACGGTGCTGGTCTCCGCGTCCAGACGGACGACCCCCCTGTCGTCGAGTACGTAGAGGTCTTTCCCGCTGCGTAGGAGAGCGCCGCCGTACTCGACTTCGCCGATGTCACGGCTCCACACGAGCGCGCCCATCGGCGGGCGGGGCTCAGGGCGGCTCCCGACGCGGGCTGTGCCGCTGCTCTCTTCGCCGCCGAGGAGAATGGCCGTCGTCGTGGTGCTCGCGGCCGCCAGGGCCGCGCCGCCCCAGGCGAGGAGGCGGCGCCGAGAGGTGCGGAGGGCGGGCGCGGGAGCGTCGCGACGGGCGTCCGCACGGACGTCGCCGGAGGCGGGCGGTGACTCGTCGGCGGGGCGAGAGGGCAAGGACTCCGACTCGGACTCGCCGTCGTCGGCGAGGCTGAGGGTGCGGGGCTCGCCGTCGCCTTCGTGGAAGGGACGATGTGCCCCGTCGCCCCCGGAGGCAGCCGGGACAGCGTCCTCGGGGCCCCGCCCCGCGGCCTCCACCCCCACTCCCCTCAACAGCTCCGTCACCTGGTCCTCCTGGCGACGGATCAACCCGGCGACCGGCTCCAGCTCCCACCATGGTTCCTCCGACGCGCGCTCGGCGCACCAGGCGAGCACCTGCGCGACCGTCGGCCGGTCCGCGGGGCGCCTGGCCAGACACAGTCCGAGGAAGTCCTCCCAGACGGTGCCCGGCACGCCCACCAGATCGGGCTCCCCGTGCAGCGTGCGGTAGAGGACCTCGGGCACCCTGCCGGAACCGAAGGGGCCTCGCCCGGTCGCGGCCACCGTGAGGACCGCGCCGAGCGCGAACACGTCCGCGGCGGGCCCCGGCCCGGCAGCGTCCCCCGCAAGCTGCTCGGGTGCGATGAAACCGGGCGAGCCGATGGCCTCGCTGTCGGCGGTGAGGCTCTCGTCGGCGGCGCTCTTGGCGATGCCGAAGTCGATGACCTTGGGTCCATCGCGCGAGATGAGGACATTGGACGGCTTCACGTCGCGGTGCACGAGCCCCGCCGCGTGCACCGCCGCCAGCGCCTCGGCGAGTGCGGCGCCCAGTGCGGCGAGATCGCCGGAGCCGAGCGGCCCGTGCGCGGCCACCGCCTCCGGCAGGCCTGGGCCCGCGCAGAACTCCACTGCCATCCAGGGCGGTTCGTCATCCGGACCGGCGTCAAGCACAGCAGCGGTGTACACGCCGGTCACCGCCCGCGCGGCGGCCGTCTCACGACGAAACCGCTCCCGGAACTCCGGGACGGCGGCGAGGTGTCGGTGGACGGTCTTGACGGCAACCGGCCGCCCAGACGCGGACCGCGCCAGATGAACACGGCCCATGCCGCCCTCACCGAGCAGCGCGATGATCCGGTACCCGCCGACCTCCACGCACGTTCCTTCCTTCCAGCGGCCCACCGAGGGGGCCGCGGGACGACACGACGACCCGCCGCCCTGTGCGACGCCTGTCAGGCATCGTACGGTTGCGCCCTTCGAGGCTTCACCCACGCGAACAGCTGCCGGGAGGAAGGCCCGTCCACCGGGCGCCTGGCTCGGGGGTTGACGCCGATCGCGACGATCGCGCGTCCGGGCGTGCGAGTGGGTGTCGCCGGCGTCTGAGCGGCGAATCAGCTCGTCACAGCGTCCGCACCTCGGCGGCGGGTAGCTTCGCCCACCAGTGGTGGTAGCGGCTGTAGACCTCTGCCTCGCGGCCGTCGAGGAGCGCCCTCAAGGACTGGGCCTCCGCGGCAAGTCCGTCCCAGGCGGCAGGTGACAGGGCGTGGAAGGCGGTGGCCTCGATGCCCCCGCCCACCGCGCGCCACACACCGGCGACGTAGCCGTCCACCAGCAGGGTGGGCAGTACGTCTCCGTTCCTGCGGATGACCAGGGGACGGTAGGCCGGGGGTATCACCCGGCCGCGGTCGGCGTAAGCCAGCAGAACGCTGTCCCACATCGCCATGAGCCGAGGCGAAGCGGGAGTATCCGCTGGAGGCCGGGAGGCGCCCGGAAGATCGAACAGTGTGTCACCGTCCGGGCCCTGAACCTGCTCGACAGTGCCCTCCAGAGCACGGAGCGCCGCGCGAACGGGCGCGCGCTGGACCATGGCGAACTGCGCCACGTCCGCCACCGACGCGGGTCCGAAGCCTGCCAGGTAGCGCAGAATCAACGTCCGCAGGGCCTGTGGATCCACTGCCCGGCCCGCGGGCACGGACCCGCTCCCGGCGGCGACGAAGGACGGCCGGAGGCCGAATGACCACGCCGCGCCTGTCGGGGCATGGTGCAGCGGCGCATACGCCTTCAGCCCCCACCACGCCCCGTCCTTCTTCTCCGCACCGAGCCGCTCCTCGACCCACGCCTGCATATCGGCCGCGGTCCGCGGCTGACGGGCGAAGTCCAGCAGCTCCGGCACCAGCTCGTTGGCGTCCCCCGGGGTCAGTCCCGCCTCAGCGAAGCGGAAACCGAGCCGGGAGGCGTACAGGGTGGGCTGTACCGCCGCACGGAAGATTGGATAGTCCTCCCCGTGAACGGCATGCAAGGTGATCCGCATGAGGGTCGCCTTGACCACCGCACGCTCGACGAAGGCAGCGTCGAGCTCGCCCGGAGCGAAGTCCGTGACGCGGTTCCAGAGCGCCAGGTAAGGCGACGCCGGATGTTGCGCCTGGAGCGCGACCACGCGCCGCACCGCGTCGGGGACGGTCAGTTGCTCGCGCTTCAGGAGCAACTGGCGGCTGAGAGTAGCCCGGTTGAGTTCGCGTGCGGTGATCACAACAGCGCAGGATACGCCGTGTCCCGCACTCGCCCCGTGGGTTGAAGCGGGGCGTGGTTGCAGTGGCCCGGGCCAGGTCGTTCCCCCTGGCCGGCCGCGGTGGCAGTGTGCAAGGTGGCCGGTCGCGATCCCAGGGCGATGCGTGACGCATGGAAGCGCGAGCCAGTGCTCCGACCGAGATCGACGCCCCGGACCACGGGCACCTGGCGGATACCAGCCCCTCAGGGAGGTCACTGGTCACCGCCCGTCACCCCTGTGCCCGGTCGGCAGCTCCCATAACGCGCGCTGGATCGGGTAGACGATGCTCAGCGCGCAAGCAGGCACTAAAAGTACAAAATTTTACCAACTGAGAGTGACGGCTTCCATGTCCCAACCGCTTATGAAGCAGGCGGACGGGCAGGGACCGGACCACACACTGCGTCGGCACCTGGCCTGGAGCGGTACTCCGCCCACGGCCGCCCGGGCACGGGCCGAAGCCGACGCACTGCTGTCCGCCCTGCAGCACCAGATCCCGGTAGCTCGCCGCGCGGCCGACGATGTCCGGCTCGTGGTCAGCGAACTGCTCACCAACACCGCACGTCATGCTCCCGGTCCCGGACGTCTGGAGTTCCAGTCGGCCGACCGCGGCCGCATGGTACGGATCACCGTCTGGGACACCTCCCCCGCCATGCCCCTGTTCCGCCCCACCGACCCCCACCGTGTGGGCGGACACGGTCTGGAGATCGTCGAAGCCCTCAGCAGCCGCCTGCGCGTGCGGCGCACCCGCGGAGGCAAGCAGATCACCGCCGAACTGCATCTCGACCAGCACCGCCCGCCCTCCGATGCCGGCCGCTACTCCCTGGACGGGCAACTGGAGGACCCTCTGAGGTAGGAGCCGTTCGTGCGGCGATATTGCCGCACTGCGCGCAGACACTCATCGAGCACGACCGCCCCCGACCCACGTTCGCGTCGGCTCAGGAACGGTCACGGTCGGAGCGGAGCTTCTGCGCCACGTCCCGCAGCTTGATGTTGTGGTGCTGGGAGACGCGGCGCAGCACGCCGAAGGCGTCGTCCTCGCTCATGCGGTGGCGTTCCATGAGGATGCCCATGGCTTCGCCGATGGCGTGGCGGGTTTCCATGGCGTCTTCGAGCTGGTCGATGGTGCGGGCGCTGGCCAGCGCGACGGCGGCGTGGGAGGCGAGCATCCAGCCGGCGGTCTCCAGGTCCTCGGTGAAGGTGCCGGGGCGGCGGGCGTAGAGGTTGAGGGCGCCGAAGTCCTCCTTGTCGGTGTAGAGGAGAATGCCGGTCATGCTGCCGATACCGAGTTCGCGGGCGCCTTCGGCGTAGGTCGGACAGCCCGGCTGGGGGCGGGTCATGTCGGTGATCCGGTAGGTGCGCTCGCCGTTCTCCCGTCGGGCGAGGTCGTAGCACGGTCCCTCGCCCAGCTCGCTCTGAAGGCGGTCGGACGCTTCGACCATCTCTCCGCACGAGGACAGCGTGATCCCCCTGCCCTTGCGGACCGCCAGGATCCCGGCCGCGTCACAGCCCTCGACCAGGTCCACCGCCGCCGTCGAGATCGCGTCCAGCGTTTCCTGGACTGAGTCCTTCTCCAGGAGATCCCGGGCCAGCTCAGCCATCTGCTCAGCGAACCTCTGCCACTGCATCCTACCACCACCCGCCTGGGCACACCCACACCCATCGACCGTCCGCATACCCTGTTTCGCCCACAGGACGCTCGCCATCGGTTTGCGCCACCCGCTCACTGCTGCCGATACGCCGGCAGCACACGAGCGCGCGGTCCGAGACGGCACCGCCCCATCCCATGAGACGGCCGGCGGGCCAAAGGGTCAATCGGCCGGCTCGGGCATGCCGAACAGGACGGCGCAACTGGAGGGCATCTGGGTGACGATCTGGTTGAACTGACCACCGGAAACTGTTCCGGCCACGGTGATCAGCGCCGCACTGCCTCGATCTGACCGAAACTGTTGCGGTTCGCCGGCACACCGAATACGTGCCCGGGGATCTCCCGGACCTCGTCCTGGCTGCTGCCGTACTCCCCGCGCTCGCGCACCTTGGCCAGGAACTCGTCGTACCCCATCGTCGTCGTCACCTCCTGCCCGCCAGCCCCGCCCACAACGGGGACCCGTGTCACACAGCGGTTCTCCCCGAGCCGCCGCTCCCCCGCCGCGTCCGGCGGCAACAACCGCCCGCGAGGGTGGCTGCTCCCGCTACAGATCCTGGACGGCACGCAGGGCCTGGTCCAGGCGGACCGCGGTCGCGGCGACCGCATGGCCCTGCGCGCTGTCCAGGAACACTGTGTCGCCGACCGGCGGGAACCGCAACGATGTCACCCAGCTCCTGGCGCTGTTGGACAAGATCCCAGCGGTCGCGGGAGTCGTCGGCCGGCCGCGCCGGCGGCCCGATCTGGCTTCGGGGGTCAGTGACCGGCCGCGTCGAGCAGGGCAGAGTACCGCAGGCGGAGCGCGCGCTCCATGCTCGCCAGGACGGCCCCGCACCCCAGGGCCAGGTTCAGCCAGATCGGCAGGTGTATCGGCGTTTCGAACGTTCCGACCCGCTGCATGACCGGAGGAATGCGAGAGACGGGTTCGGCGAGCTGCAACAGGTTCAGGCCCACACCGACGACGAGCAGCAGCACCGATCCGATGCCGATCGCCCGGTCCAGTCCCGGATGGCGCGCGCCGAAGCTCGCCCGCCGCCCCTCCGCCGAGGCCGGGTCGGGCGTGAGCTGCCGGGGCTGTCCGCCCAGGGGGCGATAGTGGCAGCGCTTGATGCCGTAGTTGCTCATCGCCACTTCGATGACACCCCCGTCGACGGGAAACTCCGCGGGCAGCTTCGACTCGGCCACGTGTCTGCCGTCCAGGAACAGATGCGCCCTGATCCTGCTGGTGTCCAACCGCGCCCAGTGCCGCACGTCGACGGCGTGCAGGCGGGCGTGCCCGTCGGCGCCGGGAAGCCGCAGCCAGAACAGGGAGCGCAGGGGGAGCTGCCACCAGCGGAACCGCCGCAGTTCCCTGCCGTCTCCCGGCCTGAGGCGCTTCGACGCCGCCCACTGCTTCCATGCCATGTTCCGCCCCTTCTGCGTACCCCAGCCGGACCGTCGCTAGTACGGCGTGTCAGAAACACGCTAGCACGCTGTACTAGTACGGCGTGCTAGTACAGTGAGGAGGCTGGGAGAAGCGAAGGAGAGCGGAGCATGGAAACACGCGAGAAGATCCTCCGGGCCGCTGCGGAGATGATCGCCGAGGACGTGGCAGCGAAGCTGAGCGTGCGAGCGGTCGCCGCGCGTGCGGGAGTGAGCACCGGCTCGCTGAGGTTTCACTTCCCCACCCAGCGGGCCCTGCAGGACAGCCTGCTCGCGCGGATCTACGAAGACCTGCTGCCCGGCGACCCGATCGGAGACCGGACGCTGCCGCCCCGCGAACGGCTGTTGAACTGCCTGCGACAGGTTCTCGCACCGCTCGGCACCAACGAGGACGCGCGAACCGCATGGGGCAGGATGTATCGCGCCTTCATCGAGCCCGAGCCGACCGAAGCGGTACGCACCGCGTACCTCGGCCATGTGCGGGCGGCGGAGCGCCGGGTCGAACACTGGCTGACCGTGCTCGCCGAAGAAGGCGCACTGCCCCCGGGAGACCACACCCGCAACGTCAGGTTCCTTGTCACCGTCCTCAACGGACTCTCCGTCGAACGCGCCCTGCCCACCAGTGAATCCGTCCTCATCGCCGAGACCGAGACCCTGAACGCCGCCGTCGACCACGTCCTCTGCGCCACCCCCGCACCACCCGCCGGACCGACTCGGTCATGAACCGCATCAACCACCCCTCCGCGCACACAGCATTAGCCTGGGGAGATGATGACGGCCGACGACGTACTGTCCATCCTCACCGTGCTGAGGAGGGTTGGCGTCGACATCTGGATCGGCGGCGGCTGGGGCATCGATGCCCTGGTCGGCAAGCAGACCCGCCCTCACCGTGACCTGGACCTGATGCACCGCGAGTGCCAGGAACCGGCTGCCGTGGCGGCTCTCGTGGATGCAGGATTCGTCGAGACCCTCGACTGGCGCCCCGTGCGGTTCGTCGTCACCGGCCCCAGAGGGCAAGAGATCGATCTTCACCCTCTGGTCTTCGCTGCGGACGGCTCTGCGGTGCAGGCGTCCCCCGACCCTGAGCAACCGTTCACCTATCCCGCGTCGTGCTTCGTCACCGGCACGATCCTGGGGTCCACCGTCCCGTGCCTGTCGCCAGAACAGCAGGTCTACTTCCACCAGGGCTACGAACCGGCTGACCACGACCGTCACGACATGGCCCAACTCCGGCAGGCATTCGGGATCGCCACCCACTTCTGACCAGTTCTCCCAGGCGTGGGCGTTGGGGGGATCCGTATGGTGGGGCTGGCGTAGACGCGGCTGCTGGTGTGGTCGTCCACAGAACTCTCCTCGGTCGGCCGCAGGCGGACGGCACCGCTTGGTGGCCATGCGGTCGGCGCTCGCGAGGTCGTCGGTGCCGAAGTCGAGGTGCATCTGTTGAGAGGTGCCATCGGGCCAGCTTGGAGCGACGTGTCCGGGGCCGACCGTACGACGATCACCGGCAGGCCCCGGGAGCCTGAACGGGGTGATGCGTGGGTGTGCGGTGGACGGAGCCGCCGAGAAGGCGGTGCCAGAAGGTGCCCTTCCGTCTCGATGTCGGCGGCGTCGACGATCTACGAGAGACGTGCGGTCCCTACGAGGAGACCGAGCTGGTCGTGGCCATCAACGAGGGGCTGTGACCGGCACGTTCACAACAGACCCTGGCCCGCCCTCTCTTCCAGCCCTCGAGTGGTCGGCCGCTCGCGTCCCCAGGCGGCCAGCGGCTGGAGTGCGTCGTTGAGGCGCATGCCGTCCTCGGTCAGCGAGTACTCGACGCGGGGCGGCACCTCGTCGTAGGAGACGCGGCGCACAACGCCGTCCGCTTCCAGCTCCCGTAGGTGCGAGGCCAGCACCTTCTCGGTGATGCCGGGAAGCAGCCGCCGCAGCTCGCCGAAGCGGCGGTAGGGGTGCTCGTGGAGCGCCCAGAGGATCAGCACCTTCCACTTGCCGCCGATCACCTCCATCGCGGAGTCGATCCCGCAGACGTGTCCCTCTGGTGTGCTCGGCCGGTTCAGCGTCGTCATGCCCCACCCTTCCGACGTGCTCGCTCACCCCGGGGTAACCACCCACTCCGAAGTGCGTACTTGATCATTTCCGTGCCCGTGACCAGCCTAACCGGCATGGAACACCACACTGTTGAGAAGACTTCCGTCACGCTGCTGGGCCTCGGTGCGATGGGTACCGCGCTGGCCCGTACCTGGCTTTCCGCCGGCCACCCGCTCACCGTCTGGAACCGCACCCCGGCCCGCGCCACGGCACTCGCCGCCCAGGGGGCACGGGTCGCGGACAGCCCCGCTGAGGCGGTCGCGGGCGCAGCGAACCCCCTGGTCGTCGTTTGCCTGTTGGACGACGCCTCGGTCGAGGAGGTGCTGGCCGCCACCGATCTGGCCGGCCGGGACCTGGTCAACCTGACCACCGGCACCCCTGCCCAGGCCCGCGCCCGCGCCGAGTGGGCCCGCGAGCGCGGCGCCCGCTACCTGGACGGCGGGATCATGGCCGTCCCGCCGATGATCGGCACCCCGGAGGCCGGCGGCTACGTCTTCTACAGCGGCTCGCGGGAGCTGTTCGAACGGCACCAGGAGACCCTCGCCGTCCCGGCCGGCACCACCTACGTCGGCGAGGACGCGGGCTTCGCGGCTCTGCACGACGTGGCCCTGCTCAGCGCCATGTACGGGATGTTCGCCGGTGCCGCACACGCCTTCGCCCTGATCCGCAGGGAGGACATCGATCCCGCGGCGCTCGCCCCGCTGCTCGCCGACTGGCTCGTCGCAATGGCCCCGGCAGTTCACCAGACTGCCGGCCAGCTGCGGAGCGGCGACTACACCAAGGGTGTCGTCTCCAATCTCGCCATGCAGGTGGCCGGCACGCCGACCTTCCTGAGTACCGCCGAGCAGCAGGGTGTCAGCCCGGAACTGCTCAGCCCCTACTTCGCGCTGATGCGCCGCCGCCTGGCCGAGGGCAGTGGCGAGGAGGACCTGACGGGCGTGATCGACCTGCTGGTGCACTGACCAGCCACTCACCGGCCCAGCAGCGACCGTGCTGGTCAGTCCTCAACGAGACTCTGGAGGTTGCGTGTTCGCGTCGCTGTCCAGCTTCCTCCCTGTGCAGGAAGCAGATGCGGCGGCACCTCGCGCCGGGCGCGGGTCCGGGTGGTGGACCTGTCCAGCGCATGATGACGGTCAGGAAGTCCTCGTACCTGCTGTGCGGCGGGGGCCCGGGCCGGGTTGCCTCGTTGGGGTGGTGAGGGGTGCGAGCGTGGCCAGGAAGTCCTCGAAGGCCTGATCCGCACGCGACACATCCTCTGTGGCCTCGATGTCCATGATGAGACCACGGATGACCGCGAGTACGAGGGTGCCCAGTTCGGGACGGCCGATGGTTCGCATGCCGTCCTCCAGCGGTTTCAGCCAGTCTGTGGTGGCCTCACGACGAAAGCCCGGCCACAACTGCTGTTCGGTGTCCTCGCGGAGCCTGCCGAACATGCTGAGATAGGGGCGACCGGCCGGGCCGGTCATGACCTGCCAGGCTCGTCGCAGCGTACTGACGTAGGACTCGCCGGGCCTTGGGGAGAGCAGTTCGCCGAAGAATTCGCACTGGCGCCGCCTCGCCCGAACCAGGGTTTCCCGGCGCAACTGGTCCCGGCTCCCGAAGTGGTAGATCAGCATCCGTGACGAGGCACCGGACGCCTTGGCGAACGGCTCGAGGCGGTCCGGCAGTCCGTGCGCGAGTGCCTCGTCGACGCAGGCGTCCAGGATTCGGTCACGGATCTCAGGCTGTCTGTGCCGTCCCATGGCGACACGATTTCACGTAATTCCCAGTACGTCTATCGTTGATCGAAGTGGTCGGGACATCCCGGATCAAGGGAGGAAGACATGCGGGTGGTGTTTGTGCACGGGGCGTGCGTTCGCGACGGGTCCTGGTGGTGGCACCGGGCCGCCGCGGCCCTGCAGGAGCGCGGCATCAGCAGCGTCGCCGCGGCGTTGCCCAGCTGCGGCGAAGGTGACCGGCCGGCCGGAACGCACGGGCCGGGGCTGCCCGAGGACGTCGCCGCGCTGCGCGCAGTCGTGAGCGAGGTGAACGAGCCGACCGTGATCGTGGCGCACAGCTACGGCGGCATCGTCGCAGCCGAGGCGGCGGTGGGCGCCGAGATGGTGCGTCACCTGGTTCTCGTGTCGAGCTATCTGCCCGAGCCGGGTGAGTCGCTGTCGACGTTCGCCGCCGATACTCCGCCACCGTTCCTGAGCTTCGACCCCGAGGGCGGCACGTTCGGCGTCCGGCCCGAGCTGTTCGCCGAGACGTTCGTCCAGGACTGCCCGCCGGACATCGCCCGCCCAGCAGGGGCCCTTCTGGTGCGGCAGACGTTGGCCGTCACCCACCAGCCCGTACGGGCGGCGGCATGGCACGACCTGCCCACGACGTACCTGGTGTGCACGGAGGACCGGGGCACCTCGGTGGCGGCGCAACGCGAATTCTCCCGGCGCGCGGACAAAGTGGTGGAGGTGAAGGCGGGCCACCACCCGTTCCTGTCGCAGCCGCAGACCGTCGCCGACATCATCGGCAGCCTGCTCTGAGCAGGCGGCGGTTCTCGATCCCGCGCTGTCCACCAAAGCAGAGCACAGTCGTAGGTGAAGTCCGACAGCCGGTTCGCCGCCGACGACGAGTTGTCTCGTTGCGCCGCTGACACCACCGTCGATCATCGTCCGCGCCTCCGGCATGCGAACAGCTTCAACGGGCAGATGAATGGTCCGCGAAAGGGGGACACAAACGTGACAACGGAGTCGATCGAGCGGCCCGAGGAATCAACCGAAGCGTGCCGCGCGTGCGGAGGGCACAACGGCACCATCCCGGACGAGCCGCCGGAGACGCCCCGCGAGCGGGTCAACCGTCGCTGGAACGAGATCATGCAGGAGACGCGCGTCGCTCAGACCGGAGTCCAGATCCTGTTCGGCTTCCTGCTCAGTGTCGCGTTCACGCCGCTCTTCCGCGACCTGGGCACCTTCGACCACGCCGTCTACGTCACTACCGTCATCTCGGGTGCCACGGCCACCGCGTCCCTGATCGCTCCGGTCTCCATCCACCGGTTCCTGTCAGGACAGCGGATGAAGGACGAGATGGTGCAGGCTGCGCACCGCCTGATGATGTGCGGCATGCTCCTGATGGCCGTCACCATCAGCTGCACACTGTTTCTGATCCTGCACGTCGTGGTGCCGGGCCTCATGGCGAAACTGCTCGTCGGTGGCGTGATGGTCTGGTTCGCGCTCTCCTGGTACGCGCTTCCTCTGTGGCTTCGCCGTCGGTCCGCCCGCCGCACGGGCCGTGAGGGCTGAAGGGGCCGACCCGCTCACCAGGTCTGTGCCGGTGCTGCTCTCTTCCGCCCGGGGAAGGAAAAGAGGACTCGGCCGAGGGATGCACGGCCGGGTCCTCGACCTTGGCGGGGTGACCTACTGCGACCGCGCTGCGGCAGCCATCTCCGCGCCGCAGCACAGGCCCTCGGTGGGAAAGCGGGCGGCTCCGGCCCCGCGAGGCCGACCGCCTGCTACGGCACCGTGTAGCCGGCGGCGCGGAACAGCTCGTACCACTCGGGCCGGGTCAGCAGGATGTCCGAACCCAGTGCGGCGGCGGCGACGCGCTCCGGCGTAGTGGTGCCGACCACGACCTGCATCCGCGCGGGATGGCGCGTGATCCAGGCGACGGCAATCGCCTCGGCCGGCACGCCGTACTTCTCGCTCAGCCGGTCGATCACCGCGTTCAGCTCGGGGTAGCGGGGCGAGCCGAGGAACGGACCGTCGAAGAACCCGGCCTGGAAGGGCGACCACGCCTGGACGGTGATGTCGTGCAGGCGGCAGTAGTCGACGATTCCGTCGTCGCGCACGACCGACTGATCGAGCCCCTGCATGTTCGCTGCGATGCCCTGCGCGATCATCGGCGCGTGCGTGATCGAGAGCTGGAGCTGGTTCGCGACGATCGGTTGCGCCACGTACTTGCGCAGCAGATCGAGCTGGCGCGGCGTTTGGTTGGAGACGCCGAAGGCACGCACTTTGCCCGCCGCCGACAACTCGTCGAAGGCACGGGCCACTTCTTCGGGTTCGACGAGCGCGTCGGGACGGTGCAGCAGCAGGATGTCGAGGTACTCCGTGCCCAATGCGTCGAGAGAGCCGTTCACCGACTCCACGATGTGCTCGTAGGAGAAGTCGAAGTACGGGCCGTCCTTGACGATGCCGGCCTTCGTCTGGATGACGAACTGCTCGCGCTCCGAGGAGCTGAGTTTCAGGGCTTCCGCGAAACGGCGCTCGCAGCCGTGACTGCCCGAGCCGTAGACGTCGGCGTGGTCGAGGAAGGTAATGCCGGCGTCGCGCGCCGTGTGCACAAGGTTACGCACTGCGTCGTCGTCCATGTCCTGGATGCGCATCAGGCCGAGGACGACGTTGGGGACGACCATGTCGGTGCCGGGCAAAGTGAAGGTCTTCATGCGGCTCTTTCGCTGTGTCTCGGACGGATCAGGCGGACAGGAGCGCGATCTGCTCGGTTGTGAGTTCGAGGTCGGCCGCGGCAGCGGAGTCACGGATGCTTGCGGGGCGCGAGGCACCGGGGATCGGGATCACCACGGGCGCGAGCGCGAGCTGCCACGCGAGCGCGACCTGGTGGACGCTCGTGCCGACCTCATCGGCGACCCGCTGGAACGCACTGTGCCGCGTCGCAAGGTCCTTGGCGTTCGCGATGCCGCCGAGCGGGCTCCACGGCAGGAACGCGATGCCGAGCTTCGCGCAGTGCTCGAGTTCACCCTGACTGGAGCGGAAGGCGGGCGAAAACTGGTTCTGCACCGACACCAGCCTGCCGCCGAGCACTTCGCGAGCCTCGTCTATCTGCGTGACGTCGGCGTTCGAAATTCCGGCCATCAGGATGACGCCCTCGTCGAGCAGCTCGCGGATGGCCCCGACCGAGTCGGCGTACGGGACGGCAGGGTCGGGGCGGTGGAACTGGTAGAGGCCGATGGCGTCAACACCGAGCCTGCGGGCGGATTCCCTGGCTGCGCGCTTGAGGTATTCGGGATCTCCGTTGCGCGTCCATGTGCCGTCGCCGGGACGCAGGTGGCCCCCCTTGGTGGCGACGAGGACGTCGGCGGCACCCGCCCCGTACTCACGCAGTGCGCGGGCGATGAGCTCCTCGTTGTGACCCACCTCGTTCGCGTCGCGGTGGTAGGAGTCGGCCGTGTCGATGAGGGTGACGCCGGCGTCGAGCGCAGCGTGAACGGTGGCGATCGACCGTTCCGCGTCCGGGCGCCCTTCGATCGACATCGGCATACCGCCGAGACCGATCGCGGAAACGGTCCGGTCTCCGATGGTGCGCTGCTGCATGGGTCTCCTCGCCCTGGACGCTCTCGTGAGCGCACGGTGCCGTGCGACTCCCCGGAGTTCACTGTAGGAATCGCCGATCCAGAAATCCAACAGTTGCGGTTTCTGGGACTCAGAAGCGTGGGATGTCAATGCGAATGCGCCCGAGGGCGCTCAGAGGAACTGGCGAACGGGCTGTGCGGCTGCCTCGCGGGCGCACTGGAACGCGGATCGAATAGAGAGGCGGCGGGCGGCCAGTTACGGCCGTGGTTTCGAAGCGGTCCTGACCCGTGACGGAAGGACATGGCCGCACAAGGCGTCGCGACAGCAGCACAGTGACCTTCGCGCCCTGTTCTTCGACCGGCTCGATGACGAGAACCTGCGCAACCTCACCGACGTCTGGGCACGATTCGCCCCGGACGCGGGTGCGGAGTCGGATGAAGGCTCCTCGTGACCGCGACACGGCAACTGACGGCGCCGCGCACCAGCCGCACACGCAGGCCCGCGGCCCCGGGCGACGGCATGAGCGGCCCTCCGTGCAATGCGACGGGCGCTGCGTGGACGGCTGCCGGGCTGAACTCATGGCAAGGATCGGGCGGGACAGGGAATCGTCGGTTGCTGCCTGCCCAATGGTCTTGAACGACCGGATGATGCGCCGGCGTTCACCGGCATGACCATCGAGCCGGGCCGTCCTCCGGTGTGGACACGACGCAGTTGACAGACGCCATACGGTGGCGACCCGGGCGCCTCTCCCCCAGGTGCGGTACGCGCCGGATTGTCGGCACCACGCAGGTATCGGCGATTACCCGCGGTCTCACCGCCGATCCGGAACCCCTGGTCCCACCATGCCGAAAGCATGCGAGCGCCTAGACACCTAGGCGGTTTCGTTTGGATCAGCCGATCGTTGATCCTGGTGTGCCGTTGACCGACGCGCAGTGGGCGCGGATCGAGCCGTTACTCCCAGATCGGACTC